>NZ_JAGHZV010000009.1 GCF_017745215.1 Sphingomonas sp. | reverse complement strand
GCGAGAGCCGCCGCGCCAGCCATTGCCGCGCCGCGCACACCCACCCCGTCATCCCGGCGAAAGCCGGGACCCAGGGTTGCGGAGGGCATCGCTCGTGGCCCTGGGTCCCGGCTTTCGCCGGGATGACGGGGTGGGTGTGCGCGGCGCGGCAATGGCTGGCGCGGCGGCTCTCGCTGTCCTGGCCACCCCCGCCGCCGCGCAGGAGCGCAGCCGCGGGCACATCACGCCCTATATCGAGGCCGGCCAGGTGGTGACCGCCGACCTGGGCGACGGCGGCGACGTGCTGACCTATTCGACGCTCGCGCTGGGCGTGGACGCCTCGATCCACACGCGCCGCGTCGAGGTCCAGCTCGACTATCGCTACGAGCGGCGCTTCGACTATCAGAACCATGTCGACGACGGCGACATCCACGCCGGCCTCGCCACGGTCCGCGCGCGCGTGACGCCCGGCCTCACGATGGAAGCCGGCGGCATCGCGACCCGCGTCCGCTCGGACATCCGCGGCGCGGCGGGCACCGGCGCGGGCAACGTCCGCAACATGAGCCAGGTCTATTCGGGCTATGTCGGCCCCAACCTTTCGGAGCACGTCGGCCCGATCGCGGTCAACGCGGCCTATCGCTTCGGCTATACCCGCGCCGAGAACGCGACCGGCGGCACCGGCCTGCCCGCGGGCACCCAGCCGCTCAACAGCTACGACGATTCGAAGGTGCACGTCGCCACCGCGAGCATCGGCACCAAGTCGGGCACGCTGCTGCCCGTCGGCGTCACCGTCTCGGGCAGCTACACGCGCGAGGACGCCGGCCAGCTCGACCAGCGCTTCGAAGGCAAATACGGCCGCGGCGACCTGGTCCTCCCCATTGCCCGCGGGGTCGCGATCGAGGGCGGCGCCGGTTACGAGAGCATCAGGATCAGCGCGCGCGATCCGCTGCTCGACGGCACCGGCAAGCCGGTGGTCGACTCCGCCGGCCGCCAGCAGGTCGATCCCAATTCCGGCCGCCGCCTGGCCTATGACTTCGACGGGCTGTTCTGGGACGCGGGCGTCGTCTGGCGCCCGAGCCCGCGCACCTTCCTCGAGGCGCGCGTCGGCAAGCGCTACGGCTCGATGAGCTACACCGGCTCGTTCAGCTACAAGATGGGGCCGGAGAGCGGCATCCAGATCGGCGTCTATGATTCGGTCGACAGCTTCGGCCGCCAGCTCGGTGGCACGCTGGCCTCGCTGCCCGGCGGCTTCGTGACCGGTTCGGGCTATGACCCGTTCGGCAGCAGCTACAGCGGCTGCGTGTTCGGCACCTCGGGCGGATCGGCGGGGACGTGCATGAACAATGCGCTCGCCTCGCTCACCACCGACAACTACCGTGCGCGCGGCGTCACCGCGGTGCTGGTGATGAGCCGTGGGCCCAACCACATCGGCTTCGGCGCGGGCTACGCGCGGCGCAACTATCTCGCGCCCGACGTGCCGGGCAACACCGGGCTCCAGCTGAACGGCAGCTCGGACGAGCTGTTCTACGGCCAGTTCTTCGCCAGCCACGACTTCGACCGCAACGCCTCGATCGGCTTCGACGCCTATGCGAGCTATTCGAAGACGACGCTGGCCGGCACCGACCCGGTCTTCGCCTGGGGCGGCAATTCGATCTTCACGCGGCGCTTCGGGCATCTGAGCGCGAGCGCGGCGGTGGGCATCTATGGCTATAACGGCCAGGGCGACAACAGTGACACGGTGGCGCAGGGGCAAGTCAGCCTGCGCTATGGCTTCTAGCGGTCGGGGCGCATCATGTACGACGACCATTACGGATTGAGCGGCCGGCCCTTCCAGCTGACCCCCGATCCCACCTTCTGGTTCGACACCGCCACGCACCGCAAGGCGATGGCGTATCTCGGCTATGGCCTCAGCCAGGGCGAAGGCTTCGTCGCGATCACCGGCGAGCCGGGGACGGGCAAGACCACCCTGATGGGGCATCTGCTCGGCGAGATCGATCGCGAGCGGATGAACGTCATCACGATCGTCTCGACCCAGCTTCGGCCCGACGACCTGCTGCGCACGGTGTGCGCGGGGCTGGGCTTCGACGGCGAGCCGCTCTCCAAGGCCGAGATGCTGCGGGAGATCGAGCGCGGGCTCCACGGCGTGGCGCGCACCGGCAAGCGCACGCTGCTGATCGTCGACGAAGCGCAGGCGCTGCCGATCGAGACGCTCGAGGAGCTGCGACTGCTCTCGAACTTCCAGGCGGGCGGCTATGCGCTGCTCCAGATCTTCCTGCTCGGCCAGCCAGAGTTCCGGCTGAAGCTGCAGGATGCGCGGCTCGACCAGTTGCGCCAGCGCGTGATTGCGATGCACCATCTCGAGCCCATGGATGCGGACGAAGTCGAGCCTTACCTGATCCATCGCCTGTCGTGCGTCGGCTGGCGCGGCAAGCCGCGCTTCACCAACGATGCGATCGCCGCGATGTACCGCTGGTCGCACGGCATCCCGCGGCGGCTGAACCAGCTCGCGAGCCGGGTGCTCCTCTACGGTGCGATCGAGCGGGTCGAGAGCTTCGGCGCGCAGGACCTCGCGGCGGTGATCGCCGACCTCGACCGCGATACGCCCGAGGAAGTGGCGTTCCGCCAGCCCGCGCCCCAGCCGCGCCCGGCGGCGGCGCCGGAGCCCTATGAGCTCAGCGACGTCGTGCCGATGGCGATGGGCTCGCCGACGCCGTCCTCGCGGCCGCAGCCGGTCGAAGTGCCCGAGGATGCGAACGCCGCGCTGGTCAAGCGGATCGGCGAGCTCGAGGAGCATCTCCGCCACCAGGACGAGGCGCTGCGCCGCGTGCTCACGCTGCTGGTCGACTGGGTGGAGAACGACGGCGCCAAGCCGAACCTCTCCGCCGTGCGCGGCAACGCGGCCTGAGGCGGCGGATGGTCGTCAACGCGCTCTCGGTGGATGTCGAGGACTGGTTCCAGGTCGGCGCGTTCGAGACCGTGATCGCGCGCGACAGCTGGGATTCGCTCGAGCATCGCGTCGAGGCGAACACGACCCGTGTGCTCGAGATCTTCGCCGCACGCGAGGCGAAGGCGACCTTCTTCACGCTCGGATGGGTGGCCGAGCGCTACCCCGCGCTGATGCGCCGCATCGCCGAGGCCGGCCATGAGCTCGCGAGCCACGGCTGGGACCATGCCCGCGTCTTCACGCTCGAGCCCGAAGCGTTCCGCGCCGACCTCGCCCGCGCGCGCGCCGCGATCGAGCAGGCGAGCGGCCAGCGCGTCACCGGCTATCGCGCGCCGAGCTTCTCGATCGATGCGCGCACGCCCTGGGCGCACACCATCCTCGCCGAGGAAGGCTATCGCTATTCGTCGAGCATCGCGCCGCTGCGGCACGACCACTACGGCTTCCCCGAAGCGCCTCGCGGCGCCTATCGCCCGATCGCCGGCGCGTCGCTGATCGAGCTGCCGGTGACGGTGGCCAAGGTGCTCGGCCGCGAAGTGACGGCGGGTGGGGGCTTCTTCCGGCTGCTGCCGGGGAGCGTGATCGGCAAGGCCGTGCGCATGGCCAATCGCGAGGGCCGGCCGGCGGTCTTCTATTTCCACCCCTGGGAAGTCGACCCCGGCCAGCCGCGCGTCGCCGAGGCGCCGCTCAAGTCGAAGCTGCGCCATTACAGCCGGCTGGGCGCAATGGCGGGCAAGCTCGACACGCTGATCGCCGGCCACGCCTGGGGCCGCACCGACCAGGTCGCCGCGCGCGAGGCCGAGCGGCTCGAGCGCGAGCTGGAGGCGGCGGCAGCATGAACGCGCCGCTGCTCCACGCCCCGCTCGCGCTGCGCCTCGCCGATCTGGGCGACACGATCGAGCGCGCGCGGATCGGCGCGTTCGTCCACGATCATCCCGAGGGTACGCCCTTCCATCTGCCGGGCTGGAGCGTCGCGGTCGCGCGCGGCTGCCGGCAGAAGGCGCACTACCTCGTCGCCGAGCGTGCCAATGGCGAGCTGGCGGGCGTGATGCCGCTCACCGAGATCCATTCGCCGCTGTTCGGGCGCGTGCTCGTTTCGGCGGGGTTCGGCGTGGGCGGGGGCATCCTCGCGGCGACGCCTGCCGCGATCGCGCCGCTCGCAGAAGCGGCGTGGGAATTGGCCAAGCGGCTCAACTGCCCGACGATGGAAGTGCGCGGCGGGCCGCGGCCTGGCCCGGAATGGGACGCAGACGAGACGACCTACCTCGGCTTCGTCCGCGATCTCGCAGCCGACGACGAGGCCGAACTGCTCGCCATCCCGCGCAAGCAGCGCGCCGAGGTACGCCGCTCGCTCGGCAATGACCTAGAGGTTTCAATCGGTTGTAACGCTTCCGACGCAGCGGCGCATTATTCGGTCTATGCCGAGTCGGTGCGCAACCTCGGTACGCCGGTGTTCCCGCGGACGCTGTTCACCGAGGTCCTGCGCGAATTTGGCAATTCGGCTGACGTGCTTATAGTCCGTCACCGTGGAGCGCCTGTGTCGAGCGTATTGAGTCTGTACTGGAAAGGCACCGTCTATCCGTATTGGGGCGGCGGTACCGCCGCTGCGCGAGCGTTGCGCGCCAACGACCGCCTCTATTTCGCGCTGATGGGCCATGCCCGCACCCGCAGCTGCACGCGCTTCGATTTCGGCCGGTCCAAGACCGGCACCGGGCCTGCGGCGTTCAAGAGGAACTGGGGGTTCGAGCCGCGTCCGCTCACCTATTGGGATCGCGCTGCCGAGGGTCATGCCCCGCGCGACGCCAATCCGCTGAATCCGAAATACCGCCTGCAAGTGGCGGTCTGGCAGAAGTTGCCGCTGTGGCTCGCGAACCAGATGGGTCCGCTGATCGCGCGGGGGCTCGGCTGATGGGCGACATCCTGTTCCTCGCGCACCGCATCCCCTATCCACCCGACCGGGGGGACAAGATCCGCGGCTTCCACATCCTCAAATATCTCTCGACGAAGAAGCGCGTCCACCTGATCGCCTTCGCCGACGACCCCGCCGACCTCAAGCGCAAGGGCGCGCTGGCGCGCTTCACCGGCAACCGCTCGGTGATCTGGCGCTCGAAGGGCAATTTCGCCGCCGGGCTCCAGGCGCTCGCCTCGCACCGGCCGCTGTCGCTCACCGCGTTCGACAGCGCCCCGCTGCGCGACGCGGTGGAGAACATCCTCGCGCGGCACGCGATCGACACGATCTACGTCTATTCGAGCCAGATGGCGCAGTACCTGCCGCCGCGGCCGCGCCAGCGCGTGATCATGGACTTCGTCGACATGGATTCGGCCAAGTTCGCTGCCTATGCCAAGGCGTCCAAGGGCCCCCGGGCCTGGATGTTCGCGCGCGAGGCGCGGATGCTCGGCCAATATGAGAAGTCGGTGGCGGCGCGCGCCGACGCGAGCATCTTCGTGAGCGAAGCCGAGGCCGCGCTGTTCCGCGAGCGCACCGGCGCCGAGCGCGTCGTGGTGGTCGAGAACGGCATCGACACCGATGTGTTCGACCCCGCGGCCACTTTCAAGCGCGTCGATTCGACCGGACGGCTGCTCGTCTTCACCGGGCAGATGGACTATCGCCCGAATATCGAGGCAGTGACCTGGTTCGTCGAGACGATCCTGCCGCACATCCGCATCGTCCACCCCGACGTCCGCTTCGCGATCGTCGGCCGCAGCCCGACCGACGCGGTGAAGGCGCTCGCGCGCCAGCCCGGCGTGATGGTGACCGGCGAAGTCGCCGACGTGCGCGGCTGGCTGGCGGCGGCTTCGGTGGTGGTCGCGCCGCTCAAGCTCGCGCGCGGGATCCAGAACAAGGTGCTGGAAGGCATGGCGATGGCGCGGCCCGTGGTCGCTTCCGCCGCCGCGGCGCAGGGGATCGACCATGCCGGCACGGTCCGGGTCGGCGCGACCGTCGGCGAGATCGCCGAGGCCGTGACGCAGCTGCTCTCCGATCCGCGCAAGGCCGCCGAGCTGGGCGAGAGCGCGCGCAAGCGCGTGCAGGAGCGCTACAGCTGGGACGCGCGGCTCGCGGCGCTCGATCCGCTGCTCGAACGCCGGCCGAGGCCGAAGCGGACCGACTGATGACTGCGATGCTCCCCCGCGGAGCCTTCGCCGAGGCGCGGCCGTTCGACCTTCGCTGGCGGCGGCATGCGGCGATGCTCGGGGGCGTCTGGGCGGCGCTGCTCGCGCTGTTCCACCGCGACACCGCCGACCTTGCGACGATCTACTGGACCAACACCACCTTCGGGCATTGCCTGTTCATCGCGCCGGTGATCGGCTGGCTGGTGTGGCAGCGCCGCGCGGGGCTGGCGGAGGTTGCGCCGCAGGGCTGGTGGCCCGGGCTGTCGATCGTGGCGGCAGGGGGCTTCGTCTGGCTGCTCGGCGACGCGGCGGGGGTGGCGCTGCTCCGGCATGTCGGGCTGGTGGCGATGCTGCAGGGGGGGGCGGTGAGCGTGCTCGGGCCCAATGTGGCGCGCGCGCTGCTGTTCCCGCTCGCCTATATGGGCTTCCTCGTGCCCTTCGGCGACGTCTTCGAGGCGCCGCTCCAGGACCTGACCGTCGCGATGATCATGCCGCTGCTCCACCTGAGCGGCGTGCCGGCGAGCGTCGACGGCGTGCTGATCACCACCTCGAACGGCTATTTCGAAGTCGCCGAGGCGTGCTCGGGCGCGAAGTTCCTGATCGCGATGATCGCCTATGGCGTGCTGGTCGCGAACGTCTGCTTCGTCTCGTGGCGGCGGCGAGCGGTGTTCATGGTCGTGGCGCTGGTGGTGCCGGTGATCGCGAACGGGTTGCGCGCCTATGGCACGATCTATGCCGCCTGGTGGACCTCGGTGGAGACGGCGACGGGGCTCGACCATATCGTCTACGGCTGGGTGTTCTTCGGGCTGGTGATGGCGGCGGTGCTCGCGATCGGCTGGCGCTGGTTCGATCGCGATCCCGATGCGGCGTGGTTCGATCCGGCGAAGCTCCAGGCGGTGCCGCGCGCGCGCGTCGATGCGCCGGTCGCCTCGCTGCTCGTACTGGCGGTCGCGAGCCTGTTCCTCGGCTGGAGCAGCGCGATCGCGGCCCGGGCTGGAACGCTGCCGGCGGACGTGCGGCTGCCCGAGGTGCCGGGCTGGACGCGGACCGCTCTGGGTTCGGATGCGCCCTGGGTGCCGAACTATCCGGGCGCGGATCGCTTCGCGATGGCGCGCTATGTCGATGCGAGGGGCCGCACGGTCGATGTGGCGGTGGCGCTCTATGCGAGCCAGCAGGAGGGCAAGGAGCTCGTCGGCTATGGCATCGGCGCGATCCGGCCCAACGACCGCTGGGTGCGGATCGAGGACCTGCCGCCCGTCGATGGCGGTGCGGCGCTGCGCATGACCGGGCCGGGCGATGTCGAGCGCACCACCGTCACCTGGTACCGCGTCGGCGGCGTGGTGACGGCGAGCGAGGAGCGCGTGAAGCTCGAGACGCTGAAGGCCCGGCTGCTGGGCGGCGACCAGCGCGCGGCGGCGGTGCTGGTGTCCGGGGTGAAGGGCGAGGGCGACGCCGGGGCGACGGTGCGCGAGTTCCTGCGAGCAGCAGGGCAGGATCTTATTGCGAGTAGCTCTCAGTAATATTGCGAACGGTTTGCAACTAACCCCTAAACCGTCATCCCGGCGAGAGCCGGGACCCAGGGCAAGCAGGACGTCGCTCGCGACCCTGGGTACAGGCTTTCGCCGGGATGACGGTTTGCTATTCGGGAAGGGTTGGGCCTTTAAGCCGCCGGCCGCGCCTCGACGAAGCGGCTCAGCTTCGCGTTCAGCGTTTCCATCGTGAACGGCTTCATCAGATAGCTCGTCGCGCCAGCGCTCTTGGCGTTGATGATCTCGCCATAGTCGTTCTCGGCGGTGATCATCAGGAAGGGCAGGCCGCGCGTCTTGGGGTTGGCGCGGACCGCAATGAGCAGTTCGAAGCCGCTCATCGGCGCCATCCGCCAGTCCGAGATCAGAAGGCTGTAATGCCGCCGGTCGAGCAGATCGAGCGCCTCGGCGCCGTCGCAAGCCTCGTCGACCTGCCAGATGCCGAAGCCGTGGATCATGCTGGTCACGATCCGGCGCGTAGTGCGCGAATCGTCGACGACGAGCATGCGGGCAGTGCGAACATCGAGCATGGCGAGAACCTCCAGCGCACGATCAACCATGCCCGTGTCCCGCGTGCCATTCAGAGTTTTTGCGATCAGCAGTTGTGCGGGGGCGTCCGGTAGCCGCCGGTAACCATTGCCGCGCCCAATGAGATTTTGCATCGCCCGCGGGGGTCCGCTAAGGGCGCGCCGTTCCCTGATTTCGCATTCGGAGAGACCCTCGTGAAGGATGTCCTGGTTATCGGCGCGGGCGGCGTTTCCTCGGTTGCCGTGCACAAGATGGGGAAGAACCCCGAGCTGTTCGGCAAGGTCACGCTCGCCAGCCGGCGCAAGTTCAAGTGCGACGCGATCGCCGCCTCGGTGAAGGCGCGATTCGGCACCGAGATCGCCACCGCCGAAGTCGATGCCGACGACGTCGACGCGACGGCGCGGCTGATCGACCAGGTGAAGCCCAAGGTCGTCGTCAACCTTGCGCTGCCCTACCAGGACCTGCCGATCATGGACGCCTGCCTCAAGGCCGGCGCCGACTATCTCGACACCGCCAACTACGAGCCGCGCGACGAGGCGCGCTTCCAGTACAGCTGGCAGTGGGAGTATCACGACCGCTTCAAGGACTCCGGGCTGATGGCGCTGCTCGGCTCGGGCTTCGATCCGGGCGTCACCTCGGTGTTCGCGGGCTATATCAAGAAGCACCTGCTCGACACGATCGAGACGCTCGACATCCTCGATTGCAACGGCGGCGACCACGGCCAGCATTTCGCGACCAACTTCAATCCCGAGATCAACATCCGCGAGATCACTGCGCCCGCGCGGCACTGGGAGAATGGGGAATGGGTCGAGACGCCGGCGCTGAGCACGCGCCAGGTGTTCCAGTTCGACCAGGTCGGCACCAAGAACATGTACCTCATGTACCATGAGGAGCTCGAGAGCCTCGCGAAGTTCTTCCCCGAGATCCGCCGCGCGCGCTTCTGGATGACCTTCGGCGACCAGTATCTGACGCACCTGCGCGTGCTCCAGAACGTCGGCCTAACCTCGATCGAGCCGGTGATGTTCGAGGGCCGCGAGATCATCCCGCTGCAGTTCCTCAAGGCGGTGCTGCCCGAACCCTCGACGCTGGGCACCACGACCAAGGGCAAGACCAACATCGGCGACATCGCCACCGGCACCAAGGACGGCGCCGAGAAGACGGTCTATGTCTACAACGTCTGCGACCATGAGGACGCCTTCGCGGAGACCGGCAACCAGGCAGTGAGCTACACCACCGGCGTGCCGGCGATGATCGGTACCGCGCTGATGCTCGACGGCCGCTGGGCGGGGAAGGGCGTGTTCAACATCGAGCAGTTCGATCCCGATCCGTTCATGGACATGCTCAACCAGCATGGCCTGCCCTGGCAGGTCCACACTCTGGAAGAGCCGCTGAAGTTTTGATCGGCGCCGCCGCTTCTCGCGTCATCCCGGCGAAAGCCGGGACCCAGGGCTGCGGAGGACGTCGCTTGTGACTCCTGGGTCCCGGCTTTCGCCGGGATGACGGGGTAGTGGTCGACGGCGAGGAACAGATGACCACCGATACCCGCGCCACGGCGCCTTCGATGACCACCAGGGCCGGCGACCCCGGCGCCTTCGCGCGCTTCGACCTGTCGCGCGTGCCGTCGCCCTGTTTCGTGGTCGACAAGGCCGCGGTCGAGCGCAACCTCCGGACGCTGGCCGAGGTCCGCGACCGCGCGGGCGTGAAGATCCTCCTCGCGCTCAAGGCCTTTTCGATGTGGTCGCTCGGCGACCTCGTCGGCGTGTATCTCGACGGCGTCGCGACGTCGGGCCTGTGGGAAGCGCAGCTCGCCGGCGCGCACTACAAGGGCGAGATCGCGACCTATTGCTCGGGCTACAAGGCCGCCGACATGGCCGAGGTCTGCCGGCTGTCGGACCATGTGATCCTCAACACGCCCTTCCAGGCGGCGCGGCTCAGGGGCGAGATCGAAGCGGCGCGGGCGCGCGGCGAGCGCTTCCACCTCGGCTTGCGGCTCAACCCGATGCACAGCGAAGGCGAGGTCCCGAAGTACGACCCCGCCCAGCCGCATTCGCGGCTCGGCTTCCCCGCCGACCAGCTCCGCCCCGAGCACCTCGAAGGGATCGACGGGCTCCACGTCCATTCGCTGTGCGAGCAGGACTTCCCGCCGCTGCGCCGCACCTGGGAAGCGCTCAAGCCCCGGATCGCGCCGTACTTCGGCCAGCTGAAGTGGCTGAACTTCGGCGGCGGCCACCACATCACGCGCGCCGACTATCAGCGCGACGACCTCATCGCCTTCCTGCGAACGGTTCGCGAGGAGACGGGGCTGGAAGTCTATCTCGAGCCCGGCGAAGCGATCGCGCTCGATACCGGCATCCTCGTCGGCGAGTTCGTCGATGTGTTCGACAACGGCATGCCGATCGGCGTGGTCGACATCTCGGCGACCTGCCACATGCCCGATGTGATCGAGGCGCCCTATCGCCCGGCGATGCTCGGCGAGGGCGGGGAGACGGTGGTGCGGCTCGGCGGCCCTTCGTGCCTGGCGGGCGACATCATCGGCGACTATCGCTTCGCCGCGCGCCCCGAGCCCGGCCAGCGCTTCGCCTTCCTCGACCAGGCGCATTATTCGATGGTCAAGACCACGACCTTCAACGGCGTGCCGCTGCCCGCGATCGCGCTGTGGGACAGCCGCGACGACAGCCTCGAGGTGATCCGCGAATTCGGTTGGGAGACGTTTCGCGACCGGCTATCCTGACCGCGGCATCGAGCGGCAGGGGTGGGCATGGCGGCTGAACAATGCGGGACGAGCGTCGCCGAGACGACGCTCTGCTTCTTCGGGCTCCATGACGGGATTCACAGCTACAAGGACCTGGTGGGGCTCGCAGCGCTCACGGTGATCCTGCTCACCTTCGCGTTCAACCTGATCCGCACCGCGAACGCCTTCCTGCTCGTCAAGCGGATGAACCCGGGCGCGAGCCGCGGATCGGCGCTGGCCGCACTGCTGACGCTGGTCGAGATCGTGCTGCGGCATCCGCTCGCCTTCTTCTCGCCGGCGTGGAACATCTTCGTGCGGATGCGGATGCGCGTCGAGCATGAGGTCTTCGATCCGCGGCCCGAATGGGAATGGCCGGTTGCGGGGACCGACAGCCGCAGCACGCCGGGCTATTGGCGCGAGTTCGGCCGCTTCCTCGCCGAGCGTGGGCGCTGGCATGTCCGGATGATGCGGATCGGCCGGCTCCAGAGCATCCGGGTCGAGACCGCGGGGGACCTCAACGGGAAGCTCGGCGAGATCCAGCGCTATTTCGAGACGATCCGGTCGTTGCGCTTCGCCGACCGCGACGAGCTGAGCTTCCTGTGCGCGCTCGAGATCGAGCAGGGGTTCGTGGCGCCGCTCCACCTGCTCACCGGCCTGCTCGCCCAGTACAATGAGAAATGGGACGGGATCATCGAGGAGTTCCAGCGCCAGACCAGCCGCTGGGGCGACATTCCGCTGATCGAGGCGGACGACGGCACCGGCCGGATGACGGCGCAGGATTTCCGCCAGATCCAGTCGTTCATCTACCATTGCTGGCTGCTCTGGGGCCCGAGCGTGCCGATCTGCCTGCCCAAATGCGGCAATTGGGCGGGCAGCTACCTCTCGATCCAATATGGCTATGGCGACGAGAACAACTCGATCGAGCTGGTCGGCGACCGCAAGATGCTGGTCGATGCCGTCAACGGGATGGTGAGCAGCTATTTCCCCGATCTCGGCGGCATGGCCTTTCCCGCCTCGGTCACCGGCGTGCTCCAGTACAGCACGATGGTGCGGCGCAATCCCTCGCTGATCCCGCCGCTGATCGATGCGTCCTGGGGCGGCGAGCAGGATGCCCGGCCGGTGCTTTTCCTGTCCGAGCAGCAGGAAGGCGACGCGCTGACCGGCAGCCGCAAGGTGGGCAGCGCGACCGTGGGCGCGATCCAGCCCGAGATGCGCGGCCGTCGCCGCGAGGGCGCGTCGCGCTATTATTCGGCCTATCTGTGGGCGATGTTCGTGGTGCTGCGCAACGACGGCACCGAGCGGCCGCTGCCGATCGACGCCGATCCGGGCGCGAACCCGATGGAAGCGACCTCGCCCTGGCAGACGACGATCCCATTCTTCGAACACGGCAACATCGCCGACGGCGAATCGTGCGAGTTCGCCAAGCAGGTGCTCGCCGACAAGGTGCTGAGCGCGATCGTGCAGTTCACGGCCAATTGGAAGGACCTCGAGGGATTCCCGCTGCGCTTCGCCTATGCCTCGGCGATCGACGATTCAAACTGCGGCGCGGAGCCGCTCTTCCCCCATCTGCGCGGCGGGACGACGATCCGCGAGCTGATCGAGAAGCGGCTGAAGGATGCGCCGCCGGGCGGCATGCTCGGCAAGCTGCGGCGGGCGCGGATCATCCGCTTCGACTATTACAAGAAGCAGGCGCACCAGCATCCGCACAGCGCGTGCTCGCTGCCCTTCCACATCGCCGACTATTACGCGGCGTTCGGCGACGAGGCGGCGGACCAGAGCGAGAGCGCGCCGCGCAGGCTCGACGGTGTCGAATCGAGCAGGTCCGAAGCGGAGTCTCGGCTGGTCAGCGCCGAGAGCAGCGAAGAGGGATCGATCAGGGAGATCGAGCCGCCCGAGTGACAGGCCGCGTCGAGCGCGCCGAGCAGGCGGCTGGCGGTGGGGTCCGCGTCGAGCGGGGCGCCCTTGAGCACCGAGATGCCGAAGAACATCCTCAGATGCGCGGCGACGACGCAGGCGGGCAGGCTCTCGCCGCTCGCGCCCAGCACGGCATAGACCAGCCCGTCGTCGGGCTGCTGGCCGGGCGAGAGCGGCGGCTGGATATAGTCGATGTCGACGATCCGCGCGCCCATCCTCGCCCAGATCCGCAGCCGGTCGAGCTGGTCGAGCCCGGTGAACTCGGAGTCGCGGGCATAGGCCTCGGCGCTCATCGCGAAGGGATCGTTCTGCTCGATGAAGATCAGGGGCCGCGCCGGCGATTCGGCCATTTCGGCGATCGTCGCCGAGATCGTCTCGACCAGACGGCGCAGATGGCCGCGGCCGCGCGCCTCGGGCTCGACGTAGAGATAGTTGAGGTTGGCGCTCACCACCGGCTCGGCGCCGGGAAGCTCGAGGCGGAGCGCGATCAGGTTGGCGCCGCCGACCACCGCGCCGGTCTCGTCGCGCGCGATCAGGCAGAGCTCGCGGAAGCGGCCGTAGCGGCGCTCGAGCGCGCGATAGGCCTCGCCATGGTTGAGCGCGAGGCATTCGACCAGCCCGTCGCGGTCCTCCTTCTCGTCGGGCAGGACGAAGGCGCGGTCGTAGCCGGCGAAGAAGCGATCGAAGACCGGGCCTTCGCCGCTGTCGGTGATGTCGAGCGTGAGTTGAGTCATCGGTCCTTCCCGGCCCGCCGGCGTCTAGCCTGCGGGCCGGGAGAATCCAATGCCGTCAGCGCATCGCGCGGCGACGGACCTCGTCGAGGCGGACGACGTTGCTCGCCGGCAGCACGACCATGCCGTCGTAGAGCGTCGCCATCGGATCGTCGGTGACGATGGCGGTCTCCACGGCGTCGAAGCCGTTGAACGCGGTCCGCATCGCCGAGCCATAGGCGCCGAGCATGCCGATCTCGAGATAGTCGCCCTCGCGCACGTCGGCGGGCAGCAGGAACGGCCCGGCCATGTGATCGAGGTCGTCGCAGGTCGGCCCGTAGAAGCTGAACGCCTCGGTCTCCGCCTGCGAGTCCTTCTCGCGCAGCAGGTTGACCGGGAAGCGCCAGCCGATGTGCGCCGCATCGAACAACGCGCCATAGGCGCCGTCGTTGATGTACAGCTCGGTACCGCGGCGCCGCTCGACGCGCACGATCAGCGAGCTGTATTCGGCGCACAGCGCACGACCCGGCTCGGCCCAGAGTTCGGCCGAATAGGAGATCGGCAGGCTCTCGAACGCGCGGTGGATCGTCTCGAAGTAGCGCTCGAGCGCCGGTGGCTCCATGCCCGGATAGACCGACGGAAAGCCGCCGCCGACGTCGACGACGTCCACGGTCACCTTCGCCTCGACGATCGCGATGCGCACGCGCTCCATCGCCTGGGCATAGGCCTCGGGCGACATCGCCTGGCTGCCCACGTGGAAACAGACGCCGAGCGTGTCGGCCGCCTGGCGGGCCGCGAACAGCAGCTGCTTCGTCTCGCCCGGGCCCACGCCGAACTTCGACGCCAGGCTGAGCTTCGACAGGTCGGAGGAGACGCGGATGCGCACGCAGAGCGTGAGATCCGTGGCGTAGCGAGTCGCGCGCAGGATCTTCGACAGCTCTTCGAGGCTATCGAGGCTGAACACGCGGACGCCGTGCTTGAAATAAGCCTCTTCGATCGCCTCCTCGGCCTTCACCGGGTGCATGAAGCAGAGCTTTGCCCCGGGCAGCGTCCGCGCGACCAGGCGCACCTCGGCGATCGAGGCGACGTCATAATGCGTGATTCCACTGTCCCACAGCACCCGAAGCAGATCGGGGGAGGGATTGGCCTTCACGGCATACATCGTGAGCCCCGGAAACTTCTCGACGAAGAACCGGGCGGCACGCGATGCGGCGTGCGGGCGAATGAGCGTGACCGGTTGAACCGGACGAAGGGTGGTCGCTAACCCCAGCGCGCTATGATGCTTGTGCAACTCAAGGGACCTCCAATTGCCTTTCGGCATACGGTGAAAAAAGCTGCCTTGCGGTTGGAAGTCCCATGGGGCAGCGGAGGGCGCACATAGGGTCGCCATGCCCGCGTGTAAAGTGATTATAGGACTGGGAATTGTGCGTAGGGGGTGACTCGTGACGATTGTGCGGCAACCGACCCGGGCGGGGGTAAGAGACGCTGCGGCGAAGATCGCAGCGATCTTGCCGCAAACCCCTCTTTTGACAGCGGAAATCCGCGGAATTCAGGTGGCCTTCAAGGCCGAATCCTTGCAGCCGATCGGCTCGTTCAAGGTGCGCGGCGCCTGGCATCGGCTTACGGCGCTGGAGGATGCCGCGCGCGAGAAGGGGGTCGTCGCCTTCTCCTCGGGCAACCATGCGCAGGGAGTCGCCTGGGCGGCGAAGCGACTCGGCATCCCGGCGGTGATCGTGATGCCCTCGGACGCGCCGCGGGTGAAGCGCGACGCGACGCTGGCGCTGGGCGCCGAGGTCGTCTCCTACGACCGCGCGACCGAGAATCGCGAGAAGATCGCCGCGCACCTCGCGCATGCCCGGGGCGCCACGCTGGTGCCGAGCTTCGACGATGCCTGGGTGATCGAGGGGCAGGGGAGCGTCGGCATCGAATCGATGACGCAGATGGTCGAGATGAAGCTCCCCGATCCCGAGCGCGTGATCGTGCCCTGCGGCGGGGGCGGGCTCTCGGCAGGGCTCGCGCTGGCGCTGCCCGAGTCGGAGATCGTCACGGTCGAGCCCGAGGGCTGGGACGACATGCGCCGCAGCCTCGATTCGGGCTGGATCGAGAGCGTGGCCGACGACGCGCCGCCGACCGCCTGCGACGCGCTGCAGACGCGGCAGGTGTCGCCGCTGACCTTCGACGTGCTGTCGCGGCGCGGGACGCTGGGCGTGGCAGTGAGCGAGGCCGAGGTGCGCGAGGCGCAGCGCTGGGCGGCGCGCGCGCTCAAGCTGGTGCTCGAGCCCGGCGGCGCGGTGGCGCTCGCCGCGGTGCTGGCGCGGCGCGTGGAGCCCAGGCCGGGCACGCTGGTGATCCTCTCGGGCGGCAATGCCGATCCCGAGGCCTATGCCGCGGTACTCGCGGGCAGCGACTGATGGGCGGAATCGCGCCTGCCACGCTCGCGTCGCTGGTGATGCTCGCGGTGATTGCGCTTGCCGCGGGCGGCGTCGCCACGATCCGCCGGGGCGACCGGACCAAGGGCGTGCTGATGATCGTGTGCGCGCTGGTGATCCTGGGCAATCTGGCGATCTGGCTGGCCTGAGAAAGACCGGCACTCTCAGCCGTCATCCCAGCGAAAGCCGGGACCCCGGGGTGGGACCCCGGGGTTGCGGAGGACGTCGCTTGTGACTCCTGGGTCCCGGCTTTCGCCGGGATGACGAGTTAAGCAGAATGGGGAGGCCCGAGACAATTGGTTACACTTGTTCGTTCGACCCTCCCGGCTGCGCGGCCTAGATTGGCGGGGCCTTTCCGAGGAGGTCCCGATGCGTCCCGCCCTGCTGCTCCTGCCGCTCCTGCTCGCGATGCCGGTCGCGGGCGCGCTTCTCGAGCCCTTGACCGCGGCGACGGTGCAGCCCGGGGTAGCGCATGAATATGCCTATGGCGCCGACCCGCTCCAGCAGCTCGACTTCTACCCCGCCAAGGGACGAGCCGGCCCGGCGCCGCTGATCGTCTTCATCCACGGCGGTGGCTGGAAGCGCGGCGACAAGGACAATGCGACCGGCGCGTCCAAGATCGAGCATTTCACCGGCAAGGGCTATGCCTTCGTCTCGGTCGACTATCGGCTGGTGCCCGGCGCCAGGGTGGAGGACCAGGCGGCGGACGTGGCGAGCGCGCTCGCCTGGGTGGTCGGCCAGGCCAGGCAGCTCGGGATCGACCCCGCCCGGATCGTGCTGATGGGGCACAGCGCGGGCGCGCATCTGGCCGCGCTCGTCTCGACCGATCCGCAATGGCTGCGCGCCGCCGGGCTGGGGTTCGACGCGATTAGGGGCACGGTGCTGCTCGACGGTGCCGCCTATGACGTGCCCGCCCAGCTGAGCGACGGCCCGCGAGTGATGCAGGGCACCTACCGACAGGCGTTCGGCGGCGACCCGGCGCGGCAGAAGGCGCTCTCGCCCTATTGGCAGGCCGCCGCGCCCAATGTCGGCGCCTTCCTGGTGCTCCACGTCGACCGCGAGGACGGCACGCGCCAGTCCGAGGCGCTTGCCGCGGCGCTGCGCAAGGCGGGCTCGCGGGTGGAGCTCGACGCGCTCGAGGGGCGCGGGCTGATGGGCCATATGGCGATCAACCGCCAGCTGGGCGAAACGAGCTACCCCGGCACCGCGATCGTCGATCGCTGGGTGGACGCGCTGCTACGTTAGGCTGAATTTGCATTCAGCCCCTGACGCCGCTCCCTGCCAGGGAGGGGCAGGAGGGGGCTTGCCGCCCTAAGGCTGCCCGCCGGCGACGATCGGGGTCTCGCCGAAATCCCCCGCCAGCCAGCCGTGATAGCCCATGGCCATGCCGTCGCCCCCGGCGAGGTTGATCTGAACGCGAGTCCTGTCGGCTTCGCGATCGACGAGGTCGACGGCCATTCGCAGGGCCGCGCGATAGCGATCGTTCTGCAAGGGCGCCGGGAAGCCGTCGATGACTTCCATCAGCCCGAAGACCGCATCGTCGATCGCCTTCTCGGCCGCAGCGCGTGCCACCGGGTCGAGCGCAGGATCGATCCTGCCGCGGGCATAGCCGCGAACATCCTCGAGCAGGATGAAGCCGGCGGCATGCTGCAGCCAGAGCTCCAACGCGCGTTCGGTTTCGGGCGGAGACGCCAGGACGGAGTCTCCGCTCGCCATCACCGGATCGGCGAGTTCGGATCGAGCCGCATGTCGAGATACTTGTCCACGCTGCCCATCAGCTGGCCCATCTCATGCTCGAAGAAATGGTTCGCGCCAGGGATGGTGTCGTGATGAATGGTGATGTGCTTCTGGGTGCGAAGCTTGTCGACGAGCTTCTGCGTCGCGCTCGGCGTCACCACTTCGTCCGCCTCGCCCTGGATGATGATGCCCGATGAAGGGCAGGGCGCGAGGAAGGTGAAGTCGTACATGTTCGCCGGCGGCGCGATCGAGATGAAGCCGCGGATCTCCGGGCGGCGCATCAGCAGCTGCATGCCGATCCACGCGCCGAAGCTCACGCCCGCGATCCAGGTGGTCGAGGCCTCGGGGTGGAAGCTCTGCACCCAGTCGAGCGCGCTCGCGGCGTCGCTCAGTTCGCCGATGCCGTTGTCGAACGTGCCCTGGCTCTTGCCGACGCCGCGGAAGTTGAAGCGAAGCGTCGCGAAGCCGCGGCGCTGGAAGGTCTTGTAGAGTTCCTGGACGATGCGGTTGTTCATCGTGCCGCCCGCGGTGGGGTGCGGATGGAGGATCATCGCGACCGGCGCGCGCGGGCGCGGCGCAGGGGAGAAACGGCCTTCGAGGCGGCCTTCGGGACCGGGGAAAATGACTTCGGGCAAGGTTCGGACCTGTAATTCTGGGCGCGCCCATGGAGCGCAATGCGTTGGGGGCTATATAGGCAGCCGACCCTCTTACGCAATTGGAACGAGCCTTGGCCGCCCGCATCTACCTGGATCACGCCGCGACCACACCGATGCGCCCCGAAGCGATCGCCGCCGTGAAGGAGGGAATGCGCCGCTGGGCCAACCCTTCCTCGCCGCATGCCGAGGGACGCGGGGCGCGCGCGGCGCTGGAGGAGGCGCGGGCGCGGATCAAGGCTGCCCTGGATTGGGACGGCGAGCTGATCTTCACCTCGGGCGCGAGCGAAGCGCTGGCGATCGGGCTGGGGCGAGCGAAGGCCGGCCGGCGGATCGTCTCGGCGGTGGAGCATGACGCGGTGTTCCGCGCCGCGCCGGGCGCGGAGGTGCTGCCGGTCGACCGCAGCGGCAATTTCGACGGCGATTGGTTGAGCGAGGCGCTGGCGTCGGGCGAGCGGCCGGTGGTGGCGATCCAGAGCGTCAATTCGGAGACCGGCCAGGCTCAGGACCTGATGACCGCGGCGGCGATCGTGCGCGAGGCCGGCGGCGTGCTGCTCAGCGACTGTGCGCAATCGACGGGGAAATATCCGCTGCCGCGGGCCGACATGGTCGTCGTCTCGGCGCACAAGCTCGGCGGGCCGCCGGGGATCGGGGCACTGCTGCTTCGCGACTTCGGGCTGCTGGAGCCCTTGGGCGGGCAGGAATATGGCTATCGCGCGGGGACCGAGAACCTGCCCGCGGCGCTGGGCTTCGCCGCGGCGGTCGAGGCGCCGTGGCCCGCGGTCAACCTCGAGACCGAGCTTGGCGCCGCAGTGCAGCGGCTGCACCGCGCGATCGGGCCGGCGGGCGGCACGCCGGTGATGGGCTATGGAACCTTGAGCGCCTGGATCAAGGCGATCGCCATGCCCGGGATGAGCGCGGCGGCGCAGCTGATGCGCTTCGACATGGCGAGCTTCGCGGTCTCGGCGGGGAGCGCCTGCTCCTCGGGCACGCTCAAGCCCAGCCGCGTGCTCGCTTCGTTCGGGGTCGACCCCGAGGTGGCGGCGCGGACGATCCGCGTGAGCTTCGGCTGGAACACCACCGCCGACGAGATTGACGCCTTCCGAAATGCCTGGCTCGAAATTGCCGCAGCTGCGAAGAAGGTCGCATGACCTATCTCGACTATCAGGCGACCACGCCGCTCGCGCCCGAGGCGTTTGAGGCGATGCTGCCGTGGCTGAAGGACAATTTCGCCAATCCGCATTCGGCGCATGCCCCAGGCCGCGCGGCCAGGGCGGCGGTGGAGGCGGCGCGCGAGGAGGTGGCGGGGCTGCTGCCGCCGGGCGGCGGCGTGAGCTTCACCGGCGGGGCGACTGAAGCGCTCAACTGGGCGATCCAGGGCACTTCCGGGGGGATCGTCACCATCGCGACCGAGCATGCCGCGGTGCTCGACACGGTCGAGGCCGAAGCGCGCAAAGGGCGGCAGGTGACGGTGCTGCCGGTCGACCGCGAGGGGTTCGCCGATTTCGCCGCGGCGCGCGAGGCGATCAGGCCGGGGGTCGGGCTGGTCGCGGCGATGCTCGTCAACAACGAGATCGGCGTGAAGCAGCCAATCGGGCAGCTCGCCGGCCTCGCGCATGCCGCAGGCGCGCTGATGCTGTGCGACGCGGTCCAGGGTTATGGCCGCGAGCTGATTCCCGACGAATGCGACCTGGTCGCGATCTCGGCGCACAAGGTCCACGGTCCCAAGGGCGTCGGCGCGCTGTGGATCCGGAGCGGCGTGGCGATCGAGCCGCTGCTCCACGGCGGCGGGCAGGAGCCTGGCCGCTCGGGCACGCTCTCGCCTGCGCTCTGCGCGGGGTTCGGCGCGGCCGCGAGGATCGCCAAGCAGCGTTTCGGCGCCGATCATGCGCACGCCGGCCAACTGTTCCGCGAGGCGTTCGCGCGGATGGGCAATGCGGGCTGGCTGCTCAACGGCTCGGCGGGCGAGCGCTACCACGGCAACCTCAACCTGCGGCGCGAAGGGCTCGACGCGGCTCGCCTGATCTCCGAGCTGCGCGACATCGCCTTTTCGGCGGGCTCGGCCTGCGCGAGCGGTTCGGGGCGCCCCAGCCATGTGCTCCGCGCGATCGGGCTGAGCGACGCCGAGGCGCGGTCGAGCATCCGCCTCGGCTTCGGCCGCTACACGACCGAGGAGGAACTGATGGCCGCGCTCGAGCGGATCGACACCGCGGCGCGCGCGCAGCGGGTGGCGGCATGATCCGCGTCCGCTTCCAGAGCGCCGACGGCGAGCGCGTCCGCGAGGTCGAGGCGGCGGAAGGCCTGCCGCTGCTCGAAGTCGCCCAGGCCGACGGCCAGCCGCTCGAGGGCACGTGCGAAGGCCAGATGGCCTGCTCGACCTGCCACGTGCTGGTCGCGCCCGAGGACTTCGCCAGGCTCCCGCGCGCGAGCGAGGAGGAAGAGGACATGCTCGACCTCGCCGCCGGCGCGACGCGCTACAGCCGACTGGCGTGCCAGATCCTGCTGACGGCCGAGCTGGACGGGCTGACGGTGAGGATGCCGGCCGAGCATCGGGATATGCAGGGGCGTTGAGCTCGTGGATGCGGACCATTATTTGTTGGATGGATTGGACACCCCTCAGCCGTCATCCCGGCGAAAGCCGGGACCCAGGGTTACGGAGGACATCGCTCGCTGCCCTGGGTCCCGGCTTTCGCCGGGATGACGGCTGAGGGGGATGAAGCCCACGCCCCCATTTGGGCACGCTCCATCCGCGCTGACTCCGGCGACATCAGCGCTTCCACACGCTAGAACCGGCCCAAGCACGATCCGGGGGGAGCCAGGTGCCGCAGCTGTTGCTCGACAATCTCGACACGCTCGCCGCCGTCGTCACGGCGGTGCTCACTGCGGTCGCGCTGTTCGCGAGCTGGCGGAGCTGGCGCAAGGCCGAGCTGCGGCGCGACGAAGTCCAGCGCTGGGCCGACGAATCGATCGCCGCGCTCCAGAGCGTCTGGCTGATCACCGGCAGCACGCGGATGAAGCTCACACCCGACGAAGAGCGCGTCCGCCTCGTCCAGCTGATCTTCGACACCTCGGTGCTCGTCGAGCGCGGGCGGTTGTTCTTCCGCAATGCCCGCTCGGGCCATGGCAGCGGCAAGCAGCGCGCTTATCGCGGCAAGCGTCCCGAGATCCTCGACCAGCTCGTCCTCGCGCACCAGATCGCCTGCGCCTGGCCGGAGGCGCCACCGGAGACGCGCGCGAAGCTCGGCATCCTCGCAGACGCGGTGGCGCGGCGCTTCGTCACGCTCGTCCAGGCCGAGATCGGCCGGGTGCGCACCGCGTCGCCCGATACGCGGCGGCGCGGCGACGGCATCGACCTCGACGGGCGGCTGCGCGAAATCGACGCCGGCTGACGCTCGTTACGGAACCAGCGCGCCGCTCCGACGCTTGTTGCCGGCAGGGTCCCAACCCCAACCAGGAGAGAGAATCGATGCGAATCCTCGCCATCGCGGCGGTCGCCGCGCTCACGCTTCCCGTCATGCCGATCGCCACCGCGGCGCCGGCCGCAGCCGCCGAGCCGCAAGTCCGCGTGGTCGTCGGCGACCAGCACCGTCGCCACCACCACCGCCGCGCCTATTGGCGGAACGAATGCCGCACCAAGTGGGTGCACCACCACCGCGAGCGCATCTGCCACCGCGTCCGTGCATGGCGCTGACGTAGGCGCTTGGGGGAATCCGCGTGGCTTGCGCAGCCGCGCGGCTTCCCCCATATGCGCCGCGGGAGTCGGGCGGACGTAGCCGTCGCCAACCTGGTCAGGTCCGGAAGGAAGCAGCCACAACGATTTCGTTGCGGGTCGTTCCGGCTCCCACCTTCCTGCTTCGACAAAGCCGCTTGCGCTCCCTAGATTGGCGGCGATGTCCGATTCCCTGCTTGGCCTCGACGAACCCCCGCAGCCGCACCGGCCCCCCAATGATTCTGGGGCCTATCGCGTGCTCGCGCGAAAATATCGCCCGCAGACCTTCGCCGAGCTGATCGGCCAGGATGCGATGGTGACGACGCTGGGCAATGCGATCCGGCGCGACCGGCTCGCGCATGCCTTCCTGCTCACCGGCGTCCGCGGCGTGGGCAAGACCACGACCGCGCGGCTTATCGCCAAGGCGCTCAACTGCATCGGGCCCGACGGCACCGGCGGGCCGACGATCGATCCCTGCGGCATCTGCGAGCCCTGCCGCGCGATCGCCGAGGGCCGGCATATCGACGTGATCGAGATGGACGCCGCCAGCCACACCGGCATCGACGACATCCGCGAGATCATCGAGGCATCGCGCTATTCGGCGGTGTCGGCGCGCTTCAAGATCTACATCATCGACGAAGTCCACATGCTGTCCAAGGCCGCGTTCAACGGCCTGCTCAAGACGCTCGAGGAGCCGCCGGCGCATGTGAAGTTCCTGTTCGCGACCACCGAGGTGAACAAGGTGCCGGTCACCGTGCTCTCGCGCTGCCAGCGTTTCGACCTGCGCCGCATCCCCGCCGAGCTGCTCGCCCAGCATTTCGCGCGCGTCTGCGCGGCCGAGGGCGTCGAGGCCGAGACCGAGGCACTTGCGCTGATCGCCCGCGCCGCCGAGGGAAGCGCGCGCGATGGGCTCTCGATCCTCGACCAGGCGATCGCGCATGCCGGGATGGAAGGCGAGGGAGTCAAGGCCGAGTCCGTGCGCGCGATGCTCGGCCTGTCGGACCGCGGCGCGATCCGCGAGCTGTTCGGCAAGCTGCTCTCCGCCGACGCGCCGGGCGCGCTCGCGGGGCTGCGCGGGCAGTATGACCTCGGCGTCGATCCGCTCGCGGTGCTGCGCACGCTGCTCGAGACCGTCCATGGCGTGACGCTCACCAAGCTCGGCACCGAGCCGACCGCCGGCCAATCGGCCGAGGAGCGCGCCGCGCTCGAGGGCTGGGCGGGGTCGCTGAGCTTCCCGGCGCTGCACCGGCTGTGGCAACTGCTGCTCAAGGGGCATGAGGAAGTCGCGCGTGCGGCGCTGCCGATCGAGGCGGGCGAGATGGCGCTGCTGCGCATCGTCCATGCTTCGCAGCTCCCCGATCCGGGCGAGCTGGCGCGGCGGCTCGTCGACGGCACGCTGAGCGCGCCTGCGCCGGCCGCGGCGCCTTCGGCCCCAGCCGAGCCTTCCTTGCCGCGCGACCTCGCCGAGCTCGCCCGGCTGCTTGAGGCCAATCGCCGCTTCCAGCTCGCCGAGCAGGTGCGGATGTTCCTGCGGCCGATCCGCTTCGAGCCGCCCGAGGTCGAATATGCCGCGGCGCGGCCGCTGCCGCACGATTTCGTCCGCGAGCTGGCCGCGGCGCTCAAGGAGATCACCGGCAAGGGCTGGAAGCTCATCGCCGGATCGGATAGCGGCGGCAAGACGGTGCGCGAGGACGAGGCCGACCGCGCCAGTGCGGAGCGCGAGGCGGTGCTGCGCTCGCCCGTGGTCGCCGCGGCGATGGAAGCCTTTCCCGAGGCCGAGCTGATCGGCTGGACCCAGAACAGGAGCAATCAGGCGTGAAGAGCCTCGAAGAGATCATGGCCATGGCGCAAAACGTCCAGGCCGAGTTGCAGAAGGCGCAGGCGAACCTCGACACGGTCGAAGTCGAAGGCGTGTCGGGCGGCGGGCTGGTCAAGGTCCGCGCGACTGCCAAGGGCCGGATCCTGGGGCTCGACATCGACGATTCGCTGCTGAGCGCGAGCGAGAAACCGATGCTCGAGGACCTGCTGGTCGCTGCGTTCAACGATGCGCGGGGCAAGGCAGATGCGGCCTCGCAGGAAGCGATGGGCAAGATGACCGCGGGCATCCCGTTGCCGCCGGGGTTCAAGCTGCCGTTCTGAGGGCATCGTCCACCAATTCAGTCGTCGTCCCGGCGAACGCCGGGACCCCGGGGTCGCAAGGAAAGCCCTTCGTAACCCCGGGGTTCCGGCTTTCGCCGGGATGACGAATTCGGGAATATGGGAACGACCGTCTCCTTTCCTCCGTTGATGCCGCCGAGGCCAAAGGAGGAGGTTTCCATGGCAGACGAAGTTGTCACGAGCGGCGAGCCGCATACCACTGTCATCGAGCGTCGTGGCGGCGGCGGCGGAATCGGCATGTTGTTCATCGGGCTGATCCTGCTCGCCGCGCTGGTGCTGGGCGGGGTCTATCTGCTCAACCAGAACCGCAACGAAGCGATCAAGACCGACGCGATCAGCAGCGCTGCCAAGAGCGTGGAGAAGGGTGCCGACAAGGTCGGTAGGGCCGCCGAAAAGGCGGGCGATGCCGTGACGGGCGACGACAAGAAATAGGCTCGGTCGCCAATCTCCGATCCATTCGACCGTCATCCTGGCGAGAGTCGGGATGACGGCTGGGGAATGAAGGGTTCAACCCTGCCCCGCCATGCCCGGCAAATGCACCACGAACCGCGCGCCTTCGCCCTTGCGGCTCGACACTTCGATCCAGCCGCCCGATTCCTCGACGATGCTCTTGACGATCGCCAGCCCCAGCCCAGTGCCGCCGCCGCTGGGGTGCGTGGTGAAGAAAGGCTCGAAGATTCGTGCCTTCACCGCTTCGTCGATCCCCTCGCCGTCGTCCTCGACGCTGAGCATCACGTCGCCGCGCTCGAACGCGACGCGCACGGTGATCGCGCCCGGCCGGCTGCCGATCGCGCGCGCGGCGTTGGTCACGAGGTTGAGCACCACCTGATAGAGCTGGCTACGGCTCGCGAGCACCGGCGGCACCGGCTCCGTCTCGATGTGCAGCTTGATCGCGATCGGCAGCCCGGCGCCAAGCATCGGCAGCACGGCATCGACCAGTTCGTCGAGCTGGACCGGCTCGGGTGTCTGGGGCACATCGCGGCTGAACTCGACGATCTCCTTGACCAGCTCCTTGGCGCGCATCGCCGCCGAGCGGATCATCTCGAGCCCTTTCAGGCTCTGCTCGTCGTGCACCATCGTCTCGAGCCAGGGGACGATGTTGAACACCGGCTGGAGCGTGTTGTTGAGGTCGTGCGCGATGCCCGCCGAAAGCGCACCGAGCGTGTCGAAGCGCTGCGAATGGCGCAGCCGCACCATCAGCGCGTCGGCGCGACGCTGGGCCGAGGCCTCGCGCGCACGCACGACGCTGAAATCGATCGCGCGGCGGAGCTGGCCCCCGCCCATCTCGGCCTTGGCGATATAGGTCTGCGCGCCCGCGGCGATGCAGTCGAGCGCGAGCGCTTCATTGTCGGCGCCGGTCATCACCAGGATCGGCACGTCGGGGCGGTCGACGCGCAGGCGCTTGACGGACTCGACGCCTTCACCATCGGGCAAGTGGAGGTCAAGCAGCACCGCATCGAACTGGCCGCCGTGGAGCGCGGCACGCGCATCGGCGAGCCGAGGCACATGCGTGACCTGCATGCCGCTGCCCGCCGCGGCGAGGACGTCGGCGATCAGCTCGGCATCGCCGGGATTGTCCTCGACGAGGAGCAGCCGGCGGATGACTCCGGGCGGGATCAAGGCCGGGCCCCGGGCGGAGCGCCGGCGCGCCCGCGAACGAAATGGGTTGGTGAGAAGGGCGATGCTGGAGCGAGGATCCGCACGGCCGGCCGAGTCAGCGCCGAGCGCCGGGTGAACCGCAGCGGCATGATCCGCTGCCTCTGAACGAACCGGATCGACACCCCCTCGAGCGCCCGGAAACAGCCTTTATCGTCCCCCGAACCACGTCGACGCGCACCCCTCTCTGCGAACCGCATAGGGATACGCCTGCGCCGCCTCGCGCTGGCAAAATGTCCATATGCGACCCAATAATTAGCGATCGTCGCCGGTGTCTCGCCGGCGACGGTGGAGCCTCGGTTATTTTGCGATTCACCCCTCGCAAAACCTGTTTGGCATCCGCTTGGGGCCGGCGTCAACTCTCTCCAATATGGATCAAGCCAATCCGGAACAAACTCTTGGATTGAGAGGGGGAATCATTCGAAATCGGGTACCCGCCCTCTCCCCCGCTGGAGGGTATGGGGCGGCGTTCAAGCTTCGTCGGCGACCGTCAACGCCACCGCCACGAACCCCGCAGCCTCCACCCGCCACCCCGTAATTCGCCCGCCACCCAGGATCAGCCACAGCTTCCCGTCTGGCGCGGCCATCGCGCGGTCGGTGTCCGACGGCTCGGCATCGCCGCTCGGATGCGAGTGCCAATAGCCGATCAGCCGGCGCCCGCCCGCCCGTTCTGCGCGCAGGGCGGCGAACAAGGCGGCGGGGTCGATCTCGAAGTGCCGCAGCGGGTCCGGAGCGACATTCCGCGCAACTTCAGCCACTTCGATCATATCGCCCGTGCCGAGCAGCAGCCCACACGCCTCGCGCGGCGCGGCCAGGCGCGCTTCCGCCTCGATCGTTTCGAGCGCGATCCTTGAAACTGCGTACCCCATACCTATCTATCGGTACAGAATGAGCCGGGGGGTTTCCATCATCGAAGCAAGGATCGCGGAGGGCGCCGATGGCTGGCGGCTCGACAAGGCCCTTGCGGACGCCGTTCCGGCCTTGTCGCGCGAGCGGCTGAAGGCGCTGATGACCGCCGGCCAGGTCTCCGGACCCGAAGGCCCGGCGCGCGATCCGGCGCGCAAGGTCCAGGCCGGCGCACTGTTCACCGTCACCGTGCCCGAAGCGGCGCCGGCGGAGAACGAGGCGCAGGACATCGCGCTCGACGTGGTGTTCGAGGACGAGCATCTGATCGTGGTCGACAAGCCCGCCGGGCTGGTCGTCCACCCCGCCGCGGGCAACCTCGACGGAACGCTGGTCAACGCGCTGCTCCACCATTGCGCAGGGCAGCTGTCCGGGATCGGCGGCGTGGCGCGGCCGGGGATCGTCCACCGGATCGACAAGGATACCTCGGGGCTGATCGTCGCCGCCAAGAGCGACAAGGCGCACGAGGGGCTGGCGAAGCAGTTCAAGGATCACTCGATCGACCGCCGCTATCTGGCGATCGTCGCGGGGTCGCCGCGGGAAGCCGCGGGCACGATCGATGCCCCGCTCGCGCGCTCCTCGTCGAACCGCAAGAAGATCGCGATCGTGGGCGAAGGCAAGGGCAAGCGCGCGGTCACTCACTGGACGCGCAAGACCCGGATCGGCGAGCTTCGCGAGGCGGCGCTGGCGGAATGCAGGCTCGAGACCGGGCGCACGCACCAGGTGCGCGTCCACATGGCCTCGATCGGGCATCCATTGCTCGGCGACCCGGTCTATGGGCGAGCGCGCAGTGTGCATCGACAGATTTTGGAAACCTTGAATTTCAAACGCCAAGCCTTGCACGCAGCGCGGCTGGGGTTCATTCACCCCGTGAATAGTAACGCTTTGGCGTTCGATAGCGAAATGCCTGCCGACATGCAGGAACTGTTCAATAGACTCATCGTATGAATTGGGTGCACGTGCCGGCTCGCCTATGCAGGGGGCCTGGGACTGCCCGTGTGAAAGGGAGAAATGATCATGGCTAGCCGCAGCAACGTCCCCGCGACGATCCCCGCCCTCGGCGGTGAGGCGAGCCTGAATCGCTATCTGTCCGAGATCAAGAAGTTCCCGATCCTCAGCCCCGAGCAGGAATATATGCTCGCCAAGCGCTTTCAGGAGCATGGCGACACCGAGGCGGCCGCGCAGCTGGTCACGTCGCACCTCCGCCTCGTCGCCAAGATCGCGATGGGCTATCGCGGCTATGGCCTGCCCGTCTCGGAGCTGATCTCGGAAGGCAATATCGGCCTCATGCAGGGCGTGAAGAAGTTCGAGGCCGATCGCGGCTTCCGGCTCGCGACCTATGCGATGTGGTGGATCCGCGCCTCGATCCAGGAATTCATCCTGCGCAGCTGGTCGCTCGTGAAGATGGGCACCACCGCGGCGCAGAAGAAGCTGTTCTTCAACCTGCGCCGGATGAAGGCCAAGCTCGACGCGTTCGAGGACGGCGACCTGTCGCCCGAGCACGTCCAGAAGATCGCGACCGACCTGGGCGTGACCGAGGACGAAGTGGTGAGCATGAACCGGCGCATGGCGCTGGGCGGCGACACTTCGCTCAACGTGCCGCTCCGCGAGGACGGCGAGGGCCAGTGGCAGGATTGGCTGCAGGACGACGGTCCGCTGCAGGACGAGGCAGTGGCCGAGGCACAGGAAGCCGACGTCCGCCACGACATGCTCGTCTCGGCGATGGACGATCTCAACGAGCGCGAGAAGCACATCCTCACCGAGCGCCGCCTGACGGATGACCCGAAGACGCTCGAGGAGTTGAGCCAGGTCTATGGCGTGTC
Organism: Sphingomonas sp.; assembly: GCF_017745215.1. Taxonomy (GTDB): domain Bacteria; phylum Pseudomonadota; class Alphaproteobacteria; order Sphingomonadales; family Sphingomonadaceae; genus Sphingomonas. The sequence continues at coordinate 103,377 of NZ_JAGHZV010000009.1, read as the reverse complement.
GCGCGAGCGCGTCCGCCAGATCGAGGTGCGCGCGTTCGAGAAGCTGCAGAAGGCAATGATGCGGCTGGCAGGCGAGAAGCGGCTGCTGGTCCAGCATTGAACCTTCTCGCTCTTACTTAGCCCTCTCCCGCTTTCGCGGGAGAGGGTTGGGTGAGGGGCTTCTTCTTGTTCTTCTTGGGGGCCGAGAGGCTCCCTTTTTGATTCACGCGGAGGCGCGGAGACGCGGAGGTTATCAATCTCCGCGCCTTCGCGCCTCCGCGTGATTTGAAAAAAGAAGAACTCTCACCCAACCCTCCCCCGCGGAAGCGGGAGAGGCCAATAGGTGGGTTGGGTTGGACACTCGGCAGCGCGCTCGCTAGGCTCTCCGGCGAGGGAGACACACCGATGTGGGCGTGGATCAAGCTTCCCAAGGCCGTGGCGCTGATCGCCTTCTGCCTGCCGTGGATGACGGTCTCCTGCGGTTCGACGCCGCTGGTCGAGGCGAGCGGCTGGGGCCTCGCCTTCGGGCGCTTCAAGGCCGTCGTGCCGCGGCTCGGGCCCAGCGCCTCGCGCGCCGGCGAGGGCGCCGAGATCAATATCTGGCTGATCGCCGCACTCGCCGCGATGGTCGTCGGGCTGGTGATCGCGTGCCTGCCGCGGGCACGGATCGCGGTCGCCGGCGTGCTGATCACGTCGCTCTCGGCGCTCGCGCTGATCTGGACCGGGACCTGGCGCTACGGCCGCGACGCGCTGATCGCCCAGGCGCGGCACAGCGGCCAGAGCGACACGATCGACGCCAGCGTGATCCGCATCGACTGGCATTTCGGCTTCTGGCTGACGCTGGCGATGCTCGCGCTCGCCGCGGTGATGGCGATCCTTGTGCTCCAGGGGCGCGACGCCGCGGTGCGCAAGTCGCTCGCCGATGCGATCGCGCCCCCCGAACCGTTGGCGGACCCACCGCCGGCCCCGGAATGATACGCTGCACTGCACGCTGAGGATTGCCCGGCGGCGCGGCTTGCGGCAACCGTCTCGCCATGAGCGACGGACCCGAAGACGATGACAAGGCGCCCGGCGAGCCTGGACACCCTCAGCCGCCTCCGCCGCCAGCGGTCGAAGCGCCGCAGGTGCCGCCACCCGCCGAAACGCCTGAACTGCCGCAGGAACTGCTCGAGCCCGACTTCATGTGGCCCGCGCCCGACCCCGAGGCGGCGCCCCCGCCCCCGGCTCCCCCGATCCAGCGCACGGCGCCCGAGGGCTGGCCGACCGGCCCCGCAGCCGAGACCGGCCCCCGCTTCGCCCCGCCGCCGCGGCCCGCACCGCCACCGCCGCCCGTCGCCGCGCCCCCGCCGCTTCCGAGGAAGCGCCGCGGCTGGCCGCTGCGCATCGCGATCTGGGCCGGCAAGGCGGTGCTGGTCTTCGTGATCGGCTCGGTGCTCTGGGTGACGCTCTACCGCTTCGTCGCCCCGCCGGTGACCTTCACGATGATCGGCGACGCGATCGGCGGCCACAGCATCACCAAGCAATGGATGGGGATCGACCGGATCAATCCCTCGATGGTCCGCGCCGTGATCGCCGCCGAAGACGCGCGCTTCTGCTCGCATTCGGGCTTCGACTACAAGGCGATCGAGCAGGCTTATGAGCGGAATTCGACCGGCAGGAAGAAGATCCGCGGGGGCTCGACGATCAGCCAGCAGACCGCGAAGAACGTCTTCCTTTGGCAGGGCGGCGGCTATTTCCGAAAAGGTCTCGAGGCCTGGTTCACCGTGCTGATCGAGACGATCTGGGGCAAGCGGCGGATCATGGAGATGTACCTCAACGTCGCAGAGACGGGGATCGGCACCTATGGCGTCAACGCGGGCTCGCAGCGCTATTTCGGGCATGACGCGTCGAGGCTGAGCAACCGGGAGGCGGCGCAGATCGCCGCGGTGCTGCCGTTGCCCAAGAAGCGCGCCGGGATCGATCCCAAGGGCTTCACCGCGCGCTACGGCAACAACATCGCCGCGCGGATCGGCACGGTGCGGGGCGACGGGCTGGATGGCTGCGTGCGATGATCCACCGCCACCGAAAGATCGTCCTCCCGGCGAAAGCCGGGACCCAAGGCAGCAAGCCGTCCCGCTCCTGACTCTGAATCCCGACTTCGCCGGGGTGACGGTTACTGAGTCAATCGGCCAAACCGCCTCAGACGAACACTGCCGCGACCACCGCCGCGACGGCGCTCGGGTCGCAATCGTCGAGCATCACTTCATGCTCGGGGTTGGTCGAATAGCCGATCATCCGCCCGTCGCGGCCCGAGGCGATGGCGAGCAGGCGGAAGCCGCCCGGCTCGCGCAACACCGCGAGGCCGCCGGGTGCCGGGAAGCGCGCGGGGTCGCAGATCACCGTCGATTGCGCGGGCAAGCCGCCGCCCAGGGTAGCGCGCGAGACGCGGAGGCCGAAGGCGGCGGGGCCGGCGTGCGCGGGCGCCTCGACCAGTTCGGTCGCGGGCGTCTCGGCGATGAGTCCGCCGGGGAGCGGTGCGCCGATCACCGGTACCATGCGGACCGGGCCCACCGGCGGTGGCGGCGCGTCGGGCGCGGCGAGCGGCACCGCACCCTCGAGCGCGGCGGCGAGCTCGGCGATCCGCGCGCGGGTCCGCTCGTGGCGGTGCTCGGGGTTGGCGATCTGCGGCAGATAGGCGTCGAGCGCGCCCGCGGCGAGCGCGGCCTCGACCTGGCGGCGCAGTGCCGCTTCGTCGGGCACGCCGAACAGCGCGAAGAGCGCGCGCTGGGTGGGGGTGCTCCAGCGGCCGAACGGCTTGAGCGCATTCTCGACGCGCGAGAGATTGACCGGCGCCAGGCCATAGTCGCGCTCGATCGCCGAGATGGTGAGCGCGGCATTCTCGGTCCGCCGCGCGCGCAGCGCCGCGCCGAGCAGCACCGCGAACCGCTCCTCCTCGGGATTGACCGCGCTGCCGTCGAGGAACGGTTCGGCCCAATGCGCCAGGTCGAAGCCCGGCGCATCGATGTCGACAAGCAGCGAGGCCGGCGGCAGGCCGAGCGCCGCGGCGATGCGCCTTATTTCCTCGGGCCGCGCCACAACTTCGCCGCGCTCGATCTTCGACAGACGGATGTAAGGAATATCGGGGACCGCCGAGGCGAAGGGCAAGAGCTTCGAAAAGCCCTGGCGGCGGCGTAACTCACGAAGACGATTGGGGAAAACGATGCTGCGAAACGGATCGGCAGTAATCGGGCGCGCAAGCATGCTCGCGCTGCTTCCGGCCTTGCCTGCCTTACGTACGCCCATGCGCCAATCCTGAACAGTAATTGGTTAACAATTCTTATAGGATAATCGTGGGTGCGGCGTAAATCATTTATTAAGTCCGCTAACACGCGCTTGAGTAACCGGTCGCCCTGCACTTCCATCCGATCAATCGCTGGTCTGCACCGGCATTTTGTTTTGAAGATGGCGCAAACTGGTCCGCCCGCGGACCTGATGGTTCAGGCCGCGGGCGGTGGGGATTGGGGAGCAGGAGGGGGAAGAACCGCTCCCCGAGCCAGTATTGACTTGAGTTAATGGAGCGAAGTCGAGCTCCCGGCCTGCAAGACTGCGCAGGTGCCGACCGGATTGAGCGGGAGGATCGCGTAGAGCCGCCCGGAGCCGCCCGCGTGGCGGAGCAGCCAGTTGGCGGCGCTCGGTGCGGGATGATCGGGGGCGAAGACCACGCCGGTGCCGTCGGTCACCACGCCCAGCCGGGAAGGCGGTGCCGGCCAGCGCCAGCCGAGATAGGCGAGCAGCTCCGACCCGGCGCGCTGGAGCGCGCCCTCGTCGGTCTCGGCGTCGCAGAAGCCTTCGGGGAAGGCCGAGATGCGCGCGGCTTCGCGGAAGTCGCGGCGCCACCAGATCAGCTCGATCTGGTCGCCCGGGCCGGCTTCGATCCCGAGGATCAGCCCGGCGCGGGCAGGTAGCAGCGGGCGCGAGCGCTCGGCGACGGCTTTGGCGAGCGCGGTCAGCCGGCGGTTGGGGCGGGGCGCGGGAAGCGAGCCGCCCGGGGGTGTCGCATGTTCGCTGCGCATGGGCCTGGTCCCTCGCGAAATGGGCTCAGTGGATGCGGCTGTCGCGCGCCGGGGCGGCGACGGGGAGCATCAGCGCTTCGAGGCCGAATTCGGGCATCTTGACCTGGGCCGGCGCCTCGATCGGCTTTCGCTCCGGGGCGACGCGCGTAACGGTCGACAGGCGATTATGCGGCAGGCTGGGATCGGGGAGCAGCGCGGTGGTCGCGGTAGCGGCCGGCAGCTCGGCGATCATCGGCTTGCGCGGCGCGGCTTCGCGCAGGGTCTCGGCCATCACCGCAAAGCGCGGATCGGCGGCGGTGATCTCGGCGATCGTCTTGGCGGCGCGCTTGGTGATCTGGCGGACACGCTCCTTGGTGACCGAGGTCTCGAGCGACAGGTCGTCGAGCGTGGCGGTCTGGAACACGCGGCGGGCGACGATCTCGCGGTCGCGCGACAGCTTGGCCTCGAGCTTCTCGAGTTCGGCGGGGTCGATGCCGTGGGTGGCGATGTTGAGGCGCGCGGCCTCGCGGCGCAGCTTGGCCTCTTCGCGCTTCGGGCGGGGGCGGCGCTTGATCTGCTCGATGCCGACCTTGCGGAGGTGGTCGACATAGGCGTCGATCAGCTGCTCGATCGCGCCCTCGGCGAGATAATCCGAAGCCGCGGCCTCGGTGCGCTCGACGGCGTCCTCGTCGGCGATCAGCAGCTCGGGCGAGATGTCCTCGCCGTCGATGTTGACCGAGAGGCCCGAGAGCGAAACGGTGGTCGCCTCGACCTTCTTCGCCGAGGGGCGCTGATCGGTCATCAGGCGGAAGCGGAGGCTCTGCAGCTCTCCGCGGATCTGCCAGTTCACGAAGGTGGTGAACTGCGCCTTGGCGGGCTCATAGGCCTGGATGGCGCGGTGGACGGCGATGCCGCAGCACTGCTCGGCGTCTTCCCAATGACCCGTGAGGCCGTACTGGCGGATGAAGTGGCGGATGCGCGGGGCGATCAGCTTGAGGATCTGCGCGAAGGCGCGGTCGACGTAGACGCGCTCCCGATTGGTCTGCGCGCGGTCCTTGGGGCTGTTCTCGATCACCGTGGCGACGGCGGTTTCGAGAGCGGCGGTGATCTTCGACATGCAATTCCCCCTGCATTCGGAAGCGCGGGACAACCGCGCCTCGGACGCCCTCGAAGTAGGGCGGGGGGCTCTAACGAAAGCTAATCCTGGATATAGGTATAATTACCTATCCTATAACATTTCGGGCCTGGCGGAGGGGGAATCGCCTGAGGGAAATGCCTTGTGAGCATAATAGGATAGGTGAGCGCTCAGGGCAAACCCGGACGCGTAGTTTAACCACGAATGTTGGAGGGAATTATGATTCTCTCTCGGAATCAGCCGTTAAATTGTCCCGGCTGGATGCGCCGGTTGATGTAGCCGATTAACCATTCGCGGTGCGCCCGGGTCGCATTTCCGGCCTGGGCGATTCGTTCATTCGCTGCCGACGAGCCGATCTGCGCGACCAGCAGCGTGCGCGCGCGGCCCGCGTCGATGCCGCCGCCCAGGAAACGCTGGGTGTCGCCCAGGCCGAGGTGGTGGCTGAGATAGGCGGCCTTGGCGAGCGTCTCGGGGTTCGAACGGACGCTGAAGCCAGCGCGCTCGAGCCGGTCGAGGTTGCCCTTGGCATAGTCCGCCACGGTCTCGATCGAAGCGCGCGCGTCATAGCGCAGCGCGAGCAGGTCGGTGCGCGCCGCCGAGGTGACGCGGCCGCTGGCGTCGAGCCAGCCCTTGGCCTTGGCGACGTCGTTGAGCCAGGTGCCGTCGCGCTGGGCCATGTCGACCCAGGTGCCGCTGAGGAACTGGCCGAGCCCGGCGGCGCTCGAGCGTGGGTTGCGCGAGGTCATGTTCCAGCTGCCGTCGCCATGCTTCCCGGCCTCGGCGTCGACGATCGCGGCGATGACGTTCGAGGGAATGCCCGAGCGCTCGCCTGCCTGGGCGAGCACGCCCGAGAAGCGCGAGTTGACTCCGAGCGCGAGCCCGGCGGCATCGCCAGCGGTCGTGTCGGTGCCGTCGGCGGTCGCCGTGCTGAGCCCCGCGATGCTGCGCGCCGCGTTGAGGACCGGGTCATCGCCTGAAGACGTGCCGGCGACGGCGCCGACCGGATCGAAGGCATCGACGTCGCCCGCGACGTGTGCGCCGCGATGGCACGGGCAGTCGGCCCCGCAGCCGCACGGGCAGGCGGCCGCGCCGACGCCGCCCTGGCCCGAGATCAGGCTGAGCAGCGATTCGGTCGACAGGCCCCCCTGGCCGAGCGGCGAACGCTCCTTGTCGCCGCCGTCGACATCGCCGAGCGCGGCGCGCCACAGGCGCGTGTTGAGCTCGCTGCGCGCTTGCGCATAGATGAGCTCGGCGCGCTTCTGCGGCGTGAGGTGGGCGAGGCCGGTCGCGAGGGTCTGGCGGTCGATCACGCAGTCCGCTCCGGTTCACGCCGGCGCTTGGCGATGATGCGCGCGCCCGAGATGTCGTCGATCTGCGCCTGTTCGGCGACCGAGGCGGCGCGTTCGGCCTCTTCCTGCCAGGTTTCGGCGGCGGTCTCGATCGCGCGGACCTTGCCATAGGCCTCGGTCGCGTTCTCGCGCAGCGCCGCGAGCCGGTCGCGGCTCATCCGCGCAGCCGCCTCGAGCTCGCCGCGGCGCGAGCGCATCCGCGTCGCCCAGCCGTCGCCGGGAAGCCCGGTGGCCGACGCGACGGCGCGCTCGCGCTTCATCGAATCGAGCAGCGTGGCATGCGTGTCCTCGAACTGGCGGAGCAGCTCGACTTCGACGCTGATCGACAGCTTGATCGCATCGAGCTCACGGCGTTCGATGCGCAGCGCGGTGTCGTAAGGCGTCGTCGTCATTCAACTGTCTCCACGATTTCGGCGAGCGCGGCGAAGGCTGCGTCAGCACTCCCGCGGTCGTCCTTCCCTTGGTTCAGCAGAAGCTCGATCTGCGGCGCGAGTGCCACCGCGCGATCGACTTCCGGGTTCGACCCGGCCTTGTAGGCGCCGAGACGGACCATCTCCTCCATGTCCGCATAGGTCGCGAGCAGCTTGCGCGCGGCGAGGCGGATCCGGTTCTGTTCGTCGTCCATGCAATGCGGCAGCGTCCGCGAGACCGACTTCAGGATGTCGATCGCGGGATAGCGGCCGCGCTCGGCGATAGCGCGGCGCATCACGACGTGGCCGTCGAGGATGCCGCGCACCGCGTCGGCGACGGGCTCATTGTGGTCGTCGCCGTCGACAAGCACGGTGAAGAGGCCGGTGATCATGCCCTGGCCGGGCAGGCCGGGTCCGGCGCGCTCGAGCAGCCGGGGCAGCTCGGCGAAGACGGTGGGGGTATAGCCCTTGGTCGCCGGCGGTTCGCCCGCGGCGAGGCCGATCTCGCGCTGCGCCATCGCGAAGCGCGTGACCGAGTCCATCAGGCAGAGGACGTTGAGCCCCTGGTCGCGGAAATGCTCGGCGATCGCCATGGTGGTCCAGGCGGCCTGGCGGCGCATCAGCGCAGGCTCGTCCGATGTGGCGACGACCACGACCGAGCGCGCCATGCCCTCGGGCCCCAGGTCGTCCTCGATGAATTCCTGGACCTCGCGGCCGCGCTCGCCGATCAGGCCGATCACTGCGACGTCGCAGTCGGTCCAGCGCGCGAGCATCGAGAGCAGGACGGACTTGCCGACGCCCGAGCCGGCGAACAGGCCGAGCCGCTGGCCGCGGCACAGCGGCACGAACAGGTCGAGCGTGCGCACGCTGGTCTCGACGCGCTCGGCGACGCGCGCGCGGTTGGCGGCGGCGGGCGGGGGCGCCTTGATCAGGCAGTGGCTCGCGCCGTTGGGAAGCGGGCCGAGCCCGTCGATCGGATTGCCCAGGCCGTCGACCATCCGGCCGAGCCACGCCTGGCTGGGGCGCACGACGAGCGCGCCGGCGCCCAGCTCGGCGGTCGCGCCGAGGCCGATGCCATAGGGGTCGGTGAGCGGCAGGCAGAGCGCGACTTCGCGGTCGAGCGCCGCGACTTCGCAGAGCACGCGATTGTCGCCGGTGACGATGTCGACGCGGCTGCCGATCTGCGCGGCGCCCATCAGCCCCTCGACTTCGATCACGCCGCCGCGGACGGCGACGACACGACCGAAGCGGCGGTCGGCGGGCATCGTGCGGATCGCACGCGCGGCGCTCTCGAGCGTCTGCACGGGAGCTGCTCCCTCAGGCCGCCTGGACTTCGCCGGCGGCTTCTTCCTGCGCGATGATCGCGCGCGCGTCCGCGAGGGCGCGGTAATAGTCGCCGTGCGCGATGTTCGTCGCGAACTGGATGCAGCTCGCCTTCGCCTCGGGGTCGGCAAGACCCCCAACGAGCGCTCCGAGCAGCGCGACGACGCGCTCCTGGTGCGCATCGCGGCCGGCCGGATCGATATAGGCGAGCATGGTCGAGAAATAGAGCTGGCGCGCAGGCGAGGTGGCCTCTTCGGGGCGCATGATCTCGCGCCCGCGCAGGATCGAGACCTTGTTCTCGACGAGGATCTGCGTGCGGCCGACGGCGCGGAGCACGGCACCGTTGACGATCGCCTTCTCGCCGTCGCGAAGGGTAATGCGGAGCATGGAACGAACCTTTCGTTGCACTTTCACGCATTATAGAAGGCCGCACGGGCAGAATGTGCCGACTGGGCAAAAATTGCCGGGTTCGTCGCTGCTCACACCACGGCTGGGGTTTGGGAAGGCACGGGAATCACGCCAAACTAATTCCGGCCCCGTAGTTTTCCTGATCCAAGTTGGGCCGGGTTGGCGCGCCTCCTACAATGCAAGGGATAGCTTCGCGGATCGCCGCGGGGCCCCTTTGGAGTAGCAGCCTTGAGCCTTTATTCCGCTCTCTATGCCGGCGTGTCCGGTCTGAACGCGCATGCGAGCGCAATGGCGACGGTCGCCGACAACATCACCAACATCAACACGGTCGGCTACAAGGGCACCGAGGCCCAGTTCGCCACCCTCGTGACCGACGGCAACGCCGGCGGCTCCTATTCGGCCGGCGGCGTGCGCGCCGTCTCGGTGTCGCAGATCGCGCGCCAGGGCCTGCTCCAGGCTTCGTCCTCGAACACCGACCTCGCGATCGACGGCGGCGGCTTCTTCGTGACTCGCACCCTCCCGGGCGGCAACGGTGACGTCGCCTACACCCGCGCGGGCAATTTCAAGCCCGACCAGGAAGGCTATCTGCGCAACGCCGCGGGCCTCTACCTCTACGGCTGGCGCCTCGACAATTCGGGCAACTACACCAACACCGGCAACCTCAACCAGCTCGAGCCCGTGCGCCTGAGCGACCTGACCGGCACGGCCTCGCCCACGACGCGCATCCAGGTGCGCGCCAACCTCAAGTCGTCGGAAACGACCTACAGCGGCACGCCCGCCTACACGGCCGGCGACATGGCCTCGGGCGCGGTGGATCCGAACTTCAGCCGCTCGTTCGACGTCTATGACGCGCAGGGCAGCTCGCACCGGATCACCATGTCGTACCTCAAGACGGGTGCGAACAGCTGGTCGACCGAAATCTACGCGACTCCCGCCAGCGACGTGACCGCCACCGGCGGCCTGCTCGCCAGCGGCACGCTCAAGTTCAACCCCGACGGCAGCCTCGACAAGGCCGGCTCGACCGCGGCGCTGTTCAACCCGCTGACCCCGGCGTGGACGAACAACGCGGCGTCGGTTCCGATCAACCTCGCCATGGGCTCGGACGACGGCATCGACGGCGTCACCCAGTTCGGCAGCGAGAGCGCGCTGATCTCGTCGAACGTCGACGGCGGCATGCTCGGCAACCTCTCGTCGGTCGAGATCACCAAGACCGGCCGCGTCAACGCGATCTTCGACGACGGTTCGACTCGCGCGGTCTACCAGCTGCCGATCGCGACTTGCCAGAACCCCGACGGCCTTACCCGCCTCTCCGGCAACAGCTACTCGTCCAGCCAGTCCTCGGGCAGCATGACGCTGAACCCGCCGGGCGCGCTGGGTGCGGGCAGCATCGCCGCCAATTCGCTCGAGGCGTCGACGGTCGACCTCGCCGGCGAGTTCACCAACATGATCCGCTTCCAGCGCGCCTACAGCGCCTCGTCGAAGATCATCACCACGGTGGACGACATGCTGCGCGAAGTCAGCGATCTGAAGCGCTGATCTCGACGATGACGGCGTAAGAACGGAAGCAAGGGGTACGGGACCGGGTTATGGCGCTCAACGACATCCTCTCGTCGGCGGTCAGCGGACTGGCCGCCGCGCAGGCAGGGCTCCGCTCGGTCTCGAACAACATCGCGAACGTCAACACGGCGGGTTACGCCCGCGAGCGCGTCAGTCTCTCGACCTCGGTGACCGGGGGGCAGGTGAACGGCGTGGTCGTGGGCGAGCCGACCCGCGTGGCCGACCGGTTCCTCGAAGCGACGGTCTACCGCCGCGCCGGGGATTCGGGGCGCGCCGACGTCCAGTCCTCCTATCTCGACCGCCTCCAGGCGCTGCTCGGCGAGCCCGGCTCCAAGACCGGACTGCCGGCGCGGCTCGACGCGATCACGGCTTCGGCCACTGCGATGACCGGCGCGGGCGGCAACGCCCAGACCGTCGCGCAGTTCACCGCCGACGTGCAGGACGGCATCAACTCGCTCCAGCAGCTCAAGGGCGACGTCAGCTCGCTGCGCAGCGACGTCGAATCCGAAGTCGGCTTCACCGTCGACAAGGTCAACAGCCTGCTCCAGCGGATCAACGACCTCAACAACACGATCGTCAAGTCGGGTGGCGGCAATGCCAGCGCCAATGGCGCGATCGGCCAGCGAATGAGCGCGATCCAGGAACTCAGCGGGCTGATGGCAGTCACCGTGCGCGACCAGTCGGACGGCCGCGTGACGATCGACAGCGCGAACGGGCAGGTGCTGCTCGACAAACGGCTGCGCCAGCTCTCCTACACGCCGCCGGGCCAGGGCGTCGACCAGGCGACCTATCCCGACATCGATATCCGCTTCGCCAACGCCGACGGTTCGCCGGGCGCTGCGACGGGCGACAAGATCGATTCCGCCGCGGTGGGCGGCAAGCTGGGCGGGCTGCTCGACTTGCGCGACCGCGCGCTGCCGCAGTTCAGCGAGCAGCTGGGCGTCGCCTTCACCGCGCTCGCCGAGTCGCTCAACGCGGCGTCGAACGCCAACACCACCGCGCCGCCCCCCAACACGCTCACCGGCCGCTCGACCGGTCTGACCGGCAGCGACCGGCTGGGCTTCACCGGCAAGGCGACCTTCGCGGTCACCCAGGCCGACGGCACGCTCGTTGCCAAGACCAGCGTCGACTTCGATGCGCTCGGCCCGACCGCGACGGTGGACGACATGGTCAATGCGATCAACGCCGGCCTGGGCGGTACGGCGACCGCGAGCTTCACCAACGGGACGCTGAGCATCTCGGCCGCCAGCAGCGGCAACGGCGTCGTCGTCGCACAGGATGCCAATGCGCCCAGCGCGCGCGCCGGCGCGGGCGTCTCGCAATATTTCGGGCTCAACGACGTGGTGCGCAGCGACACCAGCACGCTGGTGCCCTCGGGCTTCAACACCAGCGATCCGCACGGCTTCACCACCGGCGAGACCACCCAATTCGTGCTGCGCGATTCGACCGGGCGCAAGCTCGGCAGCTACACGCTGCAGCCGACGACCGGCGGCACCTTCGGCGACATCGTCAACAGCCTGAACGGCAGCCCGCTCGGCAGCTTCGGCAGCTTCTCGCTCGATACCAGCGGGCGGATGCGTTTCACGCCGGCGGCGAGCGTCAGCGGTGCCGTGCTCTCGACACCGGTCGATTCGACCGAGCGCAGCAGCACCGGCCGGTCGCTTTCCGACCTGATGGGGCTCACCGGCGCGTCGAGCGGGCTCGACAGCGCGCAGGTGCGCCAGGACATCAACGGCGACTCCTCGAAGCTGCCGCTGGCACAGTTCCAGGACAGTGCCGCGATCGGCACCAAGGCGGTCGGCGCGAACGACACGCGCGGCGCTACCGGCTTCGTCGACAAGCTCGCCGCCACGGTCGATCTCGGCAAGGACGGCGTCACCACGGTCGAGCGCTTCACTGCCGGCCTGCTCGGCAAGACCGGACTCGAGGCGAGCCAGGCGAAGGACAGCAAGAGCGACAGCTCGGCGCGGCTCGACGACGCCGTGAACCGGCGCGACAGCTTCTCGGGCGTCAACATCGACGAGGAGCTCGCCCAGATGGTCGTGCTCCAGAACAGCTATTCCGCGGCGGCGCGGGTGATCTCGACCGCCACGCAAATGTACGATTCGCTGCTGGCGATGGTGAATTGAGGGAGCAAGACATGTTCGATCGCGTCGCAACCATTCCGCTCCAGCGTACGATGGCCCAGGCCATTTCGCGCGCGCAGACCAACCTCGCCAACACCCAGGCGCAGCTCGATACCGGCAAGAAGGCGTCGGACTTCGCCGATCTCGGCACCGAGGCGGTGCGCAACCTTTCGGCGCACACGATGCTCGCGCGCCAGGAAGCCAATTCGGCGGTGAGCAAGCGCGTGGGCACCACGCTCGACCTCTACCAGGGCAATATCGAGGGCCTCCAGGACTCGATCACCGACCTGAAGCAGCGGATCATGACCGTGATCGGCACCGGCGACAGCTCCGGCCTGCAGGAGACGATCGAGGGCGCGTTCCAGCAGCTGCGCACCACGCTCAACGCGTCGGAAGGCGGCGTGCCTCTGTTCAGCGGCTCGCAGAGCAACCCGCCGTTCGCGCCGACCAAGCTCGCCGACGCCGCGACCATGCCTGCGTCGTCAGCCTTCAGCGACGACAACATCCGCTCGACTGCGCGTGTCGCCGAGCACACCGACATGACGTATGGAATCGGGGCGAGCGATCTCGGCAAGAACCTCTATTCGGCGTTCCAGACGCTCGCGCAGGGCGGGGCGATCGGGGCGCAGCCGACGGCGGCGCAGCTCGACGCGCTCAAGCAGGCCGTCGCGCAGCTCGACCCGGGCATCGCGGACATCGCCACCGCCAACGCCAGCAACGGCCACAACCAGTCGCAGATCGAGACGCTCACCGAGCGCGGCGACAAGCGCACCACGCTGCTCAACCAGGTGATCCAGGACAATGAGGATGCCGACCTGGGCCAGGTCGCGATCGACCTCGCGCAGCAGAAGACCGTGCTCGAGGCGAGCTATTCGGTGTTCTCGCAGCTGAGCAGCCTGAGCCTGGTGAACTTCCTGCGCTGAGGCGCGGGAAGCCGACGCTCGATCCTACAAGTCGTCATCCCGGCGAAAGCCGGGACCCAGGGCCACAAGCGACGTCTTGCTTGGCCCTGGGTCCCGGCTTTCGCCGGGATGACGTTTCTGGTTCGCTGAAAGTGTGAGTCAGCGGGGACCCTCAGGTCCCCGCGTCGAGCAGGTCGCCGATCGAGGCCGGCGGGTTGGCCGCCGGCAGCGCCGCGAGCGCGGCACCGAGCTTGCCCGGGTCGACCGCGCCCATGCCGGCGGTGAGCATCTTGAACGCTTCCTCGCCCTGCTGGCCAGCGAACGCCCCGCCGTAGCGCGCGCCGAGCACGCGCAGCTTGTCCTCGCGGCCGAGCATCGCCAGCGCGATCGCGTGGCGGATCACCATCGCGCGCTGCGCGTCGTTCACCGCCTTGCCGGGCAACGCGCCCTCGCTGTCGGCGACGAAGCCGTTCCAGTCCTTGGCGCGCCACGAGATCTCCGCCCGCACCGCGGCGGCATCGGGCACCCCGTCGAGCGCGGCGCGCGCCGCATCGGTGCGGCCGAGCTGCGCGAGCGCGACGGCTTCCATCCGCTTGCGGTCCCAGCGCATCTGATCGGTGTAGCTCGGCTGCTCGGTGGTGCGCAGCGCGTCGATCGCGCGCTCGGGCCGTCCGGCCATGATCTCCAACGCAGCGACCTTCACCGAGAGCGGGCCCTGCGCCACGTCCTTCGCGCGCTGCTCGAGCTGATAGCCGAGCAGCTCGGCGGCGCGGGCGTAGAGCCCGGCCTGCTGGAGCTGATCGGCGAGGCGGAGCACCAGCGCGTCGCCCTCGGCGCCGCTCGGGCCCAGGTCGCGATATTCCCAATAGAGGCCGGCCGCGTCGGTGAGCGGCACCTTGCTGCCGGGCGCGAGCGCGCCGACCAGCGCCTGCTGAAGCTGCGCCATCATCGGCCCGGTGTCGGGGCCCGCGGGAAAATAGCGGAACAGGATCGAACCCGCGCGGAGCTCGCCCGGCAAGTCGTTCGCCGCGGTGGCGAGGCGGAGCTCGTCGCGCAGCGCCTGCGCCTCGACATCGCCGCCGCGCCAGCTGAAGCGGATCGCCTCGAGCTGGTTGATCGCGTCCTCGGGCTTGATCAGGTTCGCGGCGAGCGCAGTCTCGACCAGGCCGAGCCGGCCGCCGGCCTGGACCTCGGGATCCTTGTCCTTCGCCGCGCGCTCGAAGCGCAGCCGCGCCGCGGCCTTGTCGCCATTGGCGAGCAGCGCCTTGCCGCGCAGCACGTTCGCGTCGCCGTCGCGGTCGGGCACCAGCGCGAGCCAGGCGATCGCCTGCTTGTTCTGGCCGGCGCCGAGCGCGGCCTTGATCGCGGCCATCAGGAAAGGCTTGCGGGCCGCGCCCTGGCGCGCGTTGATCGCGGGCAGGGCGCATTTGACCGTGTTCATCGCGTCCTGCGCGGCGCCGGCGGCCATGAAGGCGCGGATCAGCCAGGCGCAGGCCTCGGGATTGTCGGCAAGGCCGTCGGCGGCGAGGACCGGCGCGGCGTCGCGGCCGCGGCCGAGCATCGTCAGCGTCGCGGCGCGCGCGAGCTGGAAGCTCGGCACCAGCGCGAGGTCGGCCTCGTCGGCGAGCATCACGTCGAGCACGCCCAAGGCTTCGGACGCGAAGCCGCCGCCGATCAGGCCGAGGGCATAGCGCCAGCGGGTCGCCTGGCGCTGGTCGGGCGCGACGGTGGCGAGCGCGTGCCACGCCTGGGTACCGGTGGTGCCCTGCCAGCCGCCGGGCCCGGCGATCGGCGCCATCTGCGCGAGCGTCGCGGCGAAGGGCGGGAGGGTCGGGAGGTGCGGCTGGTCGTCCGCCGCAGCCTCGGAATTGGCGCCGGGCGAGGGCGTCGGACCCGGGGTGGGCGAGACGACGGGCGCCGGCGTGGACGCCGGCTGCGGAGCGGGCGCGGCGGCATGCGCTGCGGTGGCGGCGGCGCTGGCGAGCAGGAGCATGCGCATCAGGCGACGCCGAGCATGCGAAGGAGGTAGAGCGCGCCGAACCCGCCCGCCGCGCAGGCGAGCAGGAACAGGCCGACCGCGAGCAGCGGCACGCCCGAGGCGGCGGCAGCGGCGGCCTGGCCCTTGGCACCGGCCTTGCCCGCGACCGCGCCGCCCTTGCCGGCGGCGGCCCCCCTGGCGACGGCCCCCGCGGCACCGGCCTTTCCGGGCGCGCCGGCTTGCCCCGCGCCTGCCTGGCCGGGTGCGTTGGGATCGTCGCTGCGGCGCTGCTGCTGTTGCTGCTGCGCCTGATTGCCGACCACGCGCATCCGCGCGGGGCGTTGATCGTGGCTCAAATGATCCTCCTGGCCCTCACTCCTTCTATTATAGAAGGAAGGGACGGCGCCGGGCCGGCCCAAGGGACAAGTGGAGACAGATTGTGCGACTGCATCTGGCGGCCGTGCTCCTTGCCTCGGCCGTATTGCTGCCGGGCAATGGCGCCTATGCCTCGGGCGGGGGAAGCGGCGGCGGCGACGCTGCGGCGGGCCTCAACCTCGTGCCGATGACCGAGGTCGACGTGCCGGTGGTCGACAGCGGCCTGGTCTCGGGCGTGCTGCACTTCAAGCTGGTGCTCCAGGCGGCCAACCCCGAGGCCGCCAAGCGGATCGAGGGCACGATGCCGGCGCTGCGCGCGAGCGCGGTCGCGGCGGGCATCGAGTTCGCGCGGCTGGAAGTGTCGGCACTGCGCGCGGTCGACGCCAAGGCGCTCGACGCAGCGATGACGCAGACGCTCCACAAGCTGGACCCGGGCGTGTCGCGCGTGCTGGTGGTCGAGGTCTCGGCGCACCGCTGAGGGGCGGTCACCACTTAGAGCCCGTTTGGAAATGCGCGGAAGAGCGCATTTCGAGACGGCACCAGCCCGCCCCCCACCCGGCCTCCCATAGAATACTGCCGTTGGAAGGCCGGGTGGGGGAGCGGGCTGGTGCCGCAATGCGCTGAATGGCGCATTTCCAAATAGCCTCTTTGACGTCCAACTCCTACATCGTCATCCCGGCGAAAGCCGGGACCCAGGGCTACGAGCGACATCGCCTGCTGCCCTGGGTCCCGGCTTTCGCCGGGATGACGGTTTTTTGGGCTTTGGGAGCGGCGGGAAGCCATAATCCTCGGCGAGATCCCGCCATTGCGGATTATCCCGCTCGATCAGCTCAATCTTCCACGCCCGTCGCCACTCCTTGATCCGCTTCTCGCGGATGATGGCGGGCTCCATCTCATGATGAATTTCGAACCATACCAGCCGATTGACGTCGTGCTCCGCGGTGAATCCGCGGAACGTCTTTTCGCGATGCTGATGGATGCGTCCAAGCAAGTCTGAGGTCACGCCGGTATAGAGCGTACCGTTAGGTCGGCTCGCGACGATATAGACGGCTGGAAGCTTGTCCATACCAGGAAGTTCTCACAATGTTCTCTTGGTCGCAATAACCAAAAAAAGCCGTCATCCCGGCGAAAGCCGGGACCCAGGGCAGCAAGCTGTGTCGCTCGTGGCCCTGGGTCCCGGCTTTCGCCGGGATGACGGTTGGGGGATTGGTTGATGAGGGTTCGGGATTGGGGAGCGGCGGGAATCCATAGTCTTCGGCGAGATCCCGCCACTGCGGATTATCCCGCTCGATCAGCTCAATCTTCCACGCTCGCGGCAGCGTCCCCGCCCACTGCGGCGCCGGCCGCCGGGCGTACTGCGCGGCGGTGGGAGGCGTTCGGCGCTGAGGCTATCGGAGCGGGCTCAACCCACGCCGGCTTCCCCACTACAACCGTCATCCCGGCGAAAGCCGGGACCCAGGGCAGCAGGCGATGTCGCTCGTGGCCCTGGGTCCCGGCTTTCGCCGGGATGACGGTGGGGTGTTTGGGAAGCGGAGTACGTTCGAGAGTTATTATCGCCGCGCCGTACGCCCGGCCGCCGGCGCCGCAGCGGGCTGGGGCGGGGGGACGCTGCCGCGGGCGAGCGCCATGCTCAGCGCAGCCGCGCCCTTCGGCGTCATCGCGCCCAGGATCGCCGCGGTCGAGTTCGCGCGCATCCGCTTGGCGACCTTCATCTGCACTTCCATCGACAGCTGCTCGAAGACGATCGCGGCCTTCGCCGGCTTCATCGCCTGGTAGATGCGCGCGAGATCGTCGTATTGCGCATCCTCGGGCGAGGGGCCGTTGGCGCCGCCGGGCGCCTTGGCGCGCGCGTCGGCCTCCGCCTTGAGCCGCGCCTCGGCAGCCGCCGCGGCCTGCTCGCGCATGTCGAGCGAGCGCTTGCGCTGCGCCGCGGCCTGGTCGCGGGCGCTCAGGTCCTGCGCGATCTCGTTGCCGAGGCGCGTGTTCGAGCCGCTGCTGTCCTGCTGCTCGGTGGGGGTCGCCGCGGCCACGCCATTGGCGACGGCGGCGACGCCCGCGACGAGCGCAGTCATCATCAGGAGCGAAGGCTTGGCGATCATGCGGTCACCTGGTCGGTCTTGGTTTCGTCGTGGGTCTCGGGGAGGATGTCGCCTTCGCCCTGGGCGCCATGCGCCTCGTTGGCAGCGCCGACCGCGGCGATCAGCCGTTCGGCGGTGCCGTCGGCGAGGCTGACGATCGTCTGCAGCTCGTCGCGGAGCGAGCGGGCTTCCTCGACCAGCTTGGCGTTGACCATGCAGTCGCTGCTGAGCGTCGTCTTGAGGTCGAACAGCACGCTGCGCGCCTCGGTGGTCGCCTTCTCGAGCGCGGTGACCACCTGGGTCAGCGCGCCGTCCTTCACGGTGCGAAGGTTGCGCATCATCCGCATGCTCTGCACGAGCACCGCGGCGCAGAAGATCATCGTCAGGATGTTGGCCGTGATGGAAATGCTCATGCCCGGGCTCCCTTGGCTTCCTTGGCTTCCTTCGAGACTGGCGAGACAAGCCGCACCGCGACGCGCCCCGAACGCTGGCCGATCTGCGCGCGCGCGAGGCGGACGCCCCCGCAGGCGAGGTCGAGCGCATCGTCGGGACCGCGGTCGAGCGCGATCGTCTGGCCCACTTCCAGCGAGCGCAGCGCCGCCAGCGGCATCGCCTTCTCGCCGAGGACCACGTCGACGTCGACGTTGGTCTTGCGGACTTCGGAGACCATGTGCGCCTCCCAGATGCTGTCGCGGCCGCTCTTCTCGCCCATGAAGCGCTGGAGCAGCTTGTCGCGCACCGGCTCGAGCGTGGCGTAGGGCAGGAGCAGCTGGAAGCTGCCGCCGCGATCGTCCATGTCGACGCGGAAGCCCGCGGTCGCGCAGATGTTCGAGGTGCCGGCGATCGCGGCGAAGCGCGGGTTGGTCTCGATGCGCTCGAGCGCGATGGTGATCGGCTCGATCGGCTCGAAGGCCCTGGCGAAATCGTTGAGCGCGAGCTCGAGCATGCGCGCCACCAGGCGCGTCTCGATCGTGGTGAAGGCGCGGCCGTCGATCACCATCGGCTGGCCGCCACCGCGGCCGCCGAGCAGCGCGTCGACCACGGCGTAGATCAGGCCGGAGTCGACCGTGACGATGCCGTAGCTTTCCCACTCCTTGACCTTGAACACGCCGATCATCGCGGGCAGCGCGATGCGGTTCACGAACTCGCCGAAGCGCGTCGAGGTCACTTCCTCGAGGCTGACGTCGATCGCGTCCGAGGTGAGGTTGCGCATCGAGCCGGCGAAGGCGCGGACCACGCGGTCGCACACCACTTCGAGCATCGGCAGGCGCTCGTGGCTGATGACGCGCGATTCGATCATCGCGCGCAGGCCCGACTTCTTGGCGACAGGGCCGAAGTCGCCGAACAGCGCGTCGATGTCCGACTGGTCGAAGCGGCCGTCGCCGCCGCCGAGCGGGGCCATCGGCGGTTCGGGCAGCGCGAAATCGTCGAAATCGTCGATCAGCGGGTCGCCGGCCGGCGCCGCCGCCGGCGCGGGCGGGTTCGGCAGGTCGAAATCTTCGAAATCGTCGCTCATTGCTGCACCAGGTCCTGGATCAGGATGTCGCTGACGACGTCGGGGCCGAGCGCGGCAGTGGTGCGGCGCATCAGCTCTTCCTTGACGCGGAAAACCGCCGCCGAGCCCGAAAGGTCCTCGGGGCGCAGCTCGCGCAGGAAGGGCTGGTAGCTGTCGAGCACCAGCGGCAGCTTGTCCTTGATCGTCGCCTCGTCGCCGGCGGGGCCGGGCACGAAGTTGAAGTGCAGCTTGAGGAAGTGCGAGCCGCCGTCGGGCGAGCGCAGGTTCACCACCATCGGCGGCACGTCGATATAGGCGGCCTCGCCTTCCTTGCCGTCGCCTTCGCCATGGCCCTTGCTTTCCTTCTTGGCGTGCGCGGCCTCGGCCTTGGCGTCGGTCGGCGCGCCGCCGGCCATGACCATATAGCCGGCGCCGCCGCCGCCGAGCAGCACTACCGCCGCGGCCGCGCCGATGATGATCAGCTTCTTCTTGCTCTTCGCGGGCGCGGGCGCGCCAGGCGCGAGCGCGGGCAGTTCAGCTTCTTCGACGATCTCGGGCGACATCCGGTGCCTTTCGATATTCGCGCGCCGGAAACGCCCGCCGCGGATTTTCCTCTATTATAGGATGGTACTCGGCAATTTCTGCCTAGTGCCGCAAAATTGAAGAGGGCACTCGCCTTGGACATCGCATCCTATGTTCTGCTGAGCCAGGAGACGGCGTTGAGGCGGCGCATGGACGTTTCCGCGAACAATCTCGCCAACATGAGCACGGCGGGATTCAAGCGCGAGGCGCCCGTGTTCCGCGAATATGTGGAAAATACCGCATCCGCGGTCGAGCCGGCGAAGAAGACCTCGTTCGTGCTCGATTACGGCGCGGTCCACGATGCGTCGCAGGGCTCGTTCGAGGTGACCCAGAACCCGCTCGACGTGATGATCGACGGGCCCGGCTATTTCGCGGTCGAGGCGCCGGGCGGCGGCACCGCCTATACGCGCGCGGGCTATCTGAAGGTCAACGACGCCGGTGACCTCGTCACCGCGGGCGGCCAGAAGATCCTCGGCGAGGGCGGCAAGCCGATCAGCGTCCCGCCGGAAGAAGCCGGCAACCTCAGCATCGGCGGGGACGGCACCGTCTCGGGCAAGAGCGGCCCGCTCGGCCGCATCGCGGTGACGGTCTTCGGCGACGAAGGCTCGGTCGATCCGCGCGGCGACGGCCTCTATTCGGGCCAGGCCGGCACCGAGCTTCCCGCCGACAAGACCAAGATCAAGTCGGGCGGCATCGAAGGCTCCAACGTCAATCCGATCGTCGAAACCACCGACATGGTGGAGATCCTGCGCGCCTATCAGATGAGCCAGCAGCTTTCCAACTCGATGTCCGACCTGCGCAAGCGCGCGATCGAACAGCTCGGCAAGTTCGGCTGAACCATTCCCTGAGGAAGGAACGAAATCATGCGTACCCTCTCGATCGCCGCGACCGGCATGCTCGCGCAGCAGACCAACGTCGACGTCATCTCGAACAACATCGCCAACATGAACACGACCGCGTTCAAGCGCCAGCGCGCCGAGTTCCATGACCTGCTGTACCAACAGGTCCAGCGCCCCGGCGGCGCGACCGGCCCCGACACCAAGGCGCCCTCGGGCATCCAGATCGGTACCGGCGTGAAGACCGGCGCGGTGTATCGCATCCTCGAGCAGGGCGCGCTGCACCAGACCGACAATCCGCTCGACGTCGCGATCCAGGGCAAGGGCTATTTCCAGATCACCCTGCCGTCGGGCGAGACCGCCTATACCCGCGACGGCGCCTTCCAGCCGTCCGACCAGGGCGAACTCGTCACCGCCGAGGGCTATCCGGTGCAGCCGGGGATCACGATTCCCCAGGGCGCGACCGACGTGACGATCTCGAAGACCGGCGAAGTCCAGGTCAAGATCGCCGGCGATCCCAACCCGCAGACGGTCGGCCAGCTCCAGCTCGCCACCTTCATGAACGAGTCGGGCCTCGAGGCGCAGGGCGACAATTATTATCTCGAGACGTCCGCGTCGGGCCAGCCGACCGTCGCCAACCCCGGCGAGCCGGGCCTCGGCACGCTGCAGCAGGGCTTCGTCGAAGCCTCGAACGTCAACCCGGTGGCCGAAATCACCGCGCTGATCACGGCGCAGCGCGCCTATGAGATGAACAGCCGCGTGGTGAAGACCGCCGACGAGATGCTGGCGACGACCAGCCAGCTGCGCTGATGTCGGTCGTCCTCGCGCTCGCGCTGCTCGCCGCCGCCGCGCCGGAAGGCGAGGGCGTGCAGGTCGCCGTGCTCGCCCATCCGGTGGCGCGCGGCGACCGCATCGAGGCAGGCGACTTCACCTTCGAAGCGCGCGAGCCCGCCCAGGCGCGCGGCGCGCTCGACCCCAACCAGGCCGGCGGCATGGAAGCCTCGCGTGCGCTGATGGCCGGCTCGGTCGTGCGGCGTACCGATGTGGTGACGCCGCGCCTCGTCCACCGCGGCGATCCGGTTACCATCCGCGTCGTCCGCGGCACGATGGTGATCACCGCTGCCGGGCGGGCGCTCAACGATGCCGCGGCCGGCGCGCCGGTCCGCGTCGTCACCGATACCACCAGCCGGACGCTCGACGGCGTCGCCGAGGCTGCGGGAACCGTGCGCGTCCGCATCCCCTGAGGGGCCGACGCTGCCGAACTATTCGCCTCCTAGGGAGCAGGAGTTAAGCGTATGAAGAAGATTGTCACTGTGATCGCGCTCGGCGCGATGCTGTCGGGTTGCGGCGCGGTCGGTCGGCTCAAGGCCGTCGGCAAGGCGCCGCAGCTGTCCGAGATCCAGCCGGTCGACGCGCCCGAGCTCGAGCCGTCGCTCGCCGCGCCCGCCGATCGCGAGGGTCGTCCCCGCCCGACCACCGCGCAGCAGGCGGCGCCTACCGCGTCGCTGTTCCGCACCGGCGCCGGCGCGCTGTTCCGCGACCAGCGCGCGAGCAAGGTCGGCGACATCCTGACGATCAAGATCAACATCGCCGACAAGGCCGATTTCGGCAACAACACCACGCGCACGCGCGGCGGCAGCGAGAGCGGCGGCCTGGGCGGGCTGCTGGGCATCAAGCCGGTCGAGAAGATCCTCGGCGCCAATGCCAGCGCCGCGCTCGAGACCAACTCGGGCTCGAAATATTCGGGCGGCGGGCAGACCACGCGCTCCGAGACGATCAACATGACGATGGCGGCGATCGTCACCCAGGTGATGCCCAACGGCAACCTGCTGATCCGCGGCCGCCAGGAAGTCCGCGTGAACTTCGAGATGCGCGAGCTGATCATCACCGGCATCATCCGCCCCGAGGACATCGAGCGCGACAATTCGATCGAGCACAGCAAGATCGCCGAGGCGCGCGTGATCTACGGCGGCAAGGGGCAGCTGACCGACGCGCAGCAGGCGCGCTGGGGCCAGCAGATCTACGACGCGCTGTTCCCGTTCTGAGGAACCTGGCCGTCATCCCGGCGAAAGCCGGGACCCAGGGCCACGAGCGACGTCCTGCTTGACCCTGGGCCCCGGCTTTCGCCGGGGTGACGGCTCAGGAAAGTTCGAAAGAAATCACCAGAAAACCGCAACGGCGGGAGGGCTTTGCCTTCCCGCCCGTTTGCGCATGGGGGAAACGCGTATTCAACGTTAACTGGCTGCTAACCATCAAAATTCCCACGATAATTTTGGCCGCCCCGGATTCCTTTCCACAATGAGTAGGCAGGCGGACTTCCGACTGCCGCGGGCCGGCGCATCCAGTCCAGGCCGCAGAAGCGGTCATCCATCCTAGAAGGAAAGTATCATGGGTTTCTCCGTCAACACCAATGTCGGCGCGATGGCGGCTCTCCAGAGCCTGAACTCGACCAACAAGGACATGTCGCAGGTCCAGAGCCGCATCAACACCGGCCTGTCTGTGTCGTCGACCAAGGACGATTCGGCGTCCTACACCATCGCTCAGGGCCTTCGCGGCGACATGGGCGGCCTCAAGGCCGTCAGCAGCTCGCTGTCGCGCGCCAAGAGCGTTGTGGACGTTGCCACCGCCGGTGCCGAGCAGATCTCGGACGTCGTCAACCAGATGAAGGCCAAGGCTTACCAGTCGGCCGACGCTGGCATCGACTCCTCGACCCGCACGGCGCTGAACAACGACTTCGTTGCTCTGCGTGACCAGATCACCACGATCGTCAACTCGTCGGACTTCAACGGCACCAACCTGCTGAAGGCCTCGGGCGGCACCGTGACTGCTCTCCAGTCGCTGCAGGACTCGGACACCTCGTCGGCGACGACGTGGAACCCGGACTCGCTGAGCGTGGCCAACCAGGGCCTCGACCTCGGTGGTTCGGTTGTCACGATCTCGGCTTCGGGCGACATCAGCTCGCAGGCGAATGCGCAGGCGATGATCGACACGATCACCACCACGCAGAACAACCTGAAGACGAGCCTCAGCACGCTGGGTGCGGCGGGTCGCAAGATCGACGCGCAGCAGACCTTCACCGGCAAGCTGTCGGACGTCATCGAGAGCGGCATCGGCAACCTCGTCGACGCCGACCTCGCGAAGGAGTCGGCGCGTCTGCAGGCCCTGCAGGTCAAGCAGCAGCTTGGCGTTCAGGCTCTGTCGATCGCCAACCAGGCGCCGCAGACGATCACGTCGCTGTTCCGTTAAGGACAAGGCCGGCCTCTGCTCCCTGGAGGCGGGCCGTGACGGGGGCCGGGATGGGAAACCATCCCGGCCTCTTTTTTTGCGCCTTTATGACCAGTTCGGACGTTTTTGCGCGGGGGCCTTTTTGGCCCTTGTCGCGGTCCCGTCATCACGGCTCCGCTATAATGTAATGGAGGAGGACCGGGTGTTTCCCCGCATCAGAGAAATCACCGACGCATTCGGCTCGCGGCTACGCGTGAGCGTCGATCGTCATCCCGACGGGGCTCTGGTGGTGCTCGAGCGCCCCGACGCGCCCACGCGCGAGCGCGCGCTGCTCGACGCCTATGGCGCCGACGTCCTTGCCGCCTACATCATGTCGGCACGGCTTGCCGTGCCGCATCCGCTGCCGGACGAGCATGTCGACGGAAATTTCGGCACCTGCATCAGTTTGAAGCTCGAGCCTTGCGCGGCACTGCAGCTCGCGCAGCCGGGCCGCCAGCCGCTGGAGATTCCGGCGCCGTTCTGGGACCGCCTCTACGCCGAGCTGAACCTTGTCGCCGCGCATGGCCGCGAGCTGGCGCGGCGCGCCGAAGAACGGGTCCACTGAGCTTGGGCCGATCGCCGGCCAGCCCAGGCGAGACTCAGGGAAAACCCCTAGGGGGCTGTTCCCGAATGGCGTGCGACGATGACGATCGGGCATTTGGGGATCGCGCCGTGGACTCGATGGGAGAGCCGACAATGATGGTTGTGGGTGATGTTCGTAACACATCGGGTGGCTCGTCCACGGCGTTCGACGTAACATTCACGCTCACCGTACACGACGCGAGGCTGCTCTGGGCGGCTGCCGCGGATCGCCTGCGCCGCACGCCGGGCCTCACCGAGGAAGACGTCGAGGAGACGATCGGCACGGTCGAGGATCCGGCGATCGCCGAGTGCATCTCGGTGCTCGCCGCGCCGGCGCAGATCCCGGGCTGCATGCCCGAGCGGTTCGAGGTTCGCGAGGCGAACGGCGTCGCGCGCAGCGGCGGCACGGTGGTGCAGCTCGCCCAGGCGCAGCGGACGGCGGTGGGCTGAGGGTTTCAGGGGTTTCGAAGCGGGGTTGAAGGACGGCCACGGCGAGCTTCGCCGTGGCCGTTTTCTTGTGCCCTCAAGCGTCATCCCGGCGAAAGCCGGAGCCCAGGGCCACGAGCGATATCGCCTGCTGCCCTGGGCTCCGGCTTTCGCCGGGATGACGGTGTAGCGATCGATCCCCCCAGAAACGCAAACGGCAGGCCGGGAGGGAATTCCGGCCTGCCGTAGCGGACGAGCGGGCCGGAGGCCGGCTGCCGTCAAGGGATAGCGCGCTTGCGAGGGGGATCGTGCGACGCGCTTCCTTGATTTCATTATAGAGGATCAGAGGGCCGGCCGCGGGGCGAGGCCCGCAAAAACCGCACCCGGATCCGATCAATCCTTGACCGAATGGACCATCGAAAGCGGCGTGCCGACGCCGTTGATGATGACGTTCACCACGCCGTTGATCCGCTCGACAGCGGTCGCGGTGCCAACCGCCGCATAGTCGATCGGCACGTCGGCGCCGCTCGCATCGGTCGCGGTCAGCGCCAGCGTATAGGCGCCCGGATCGGCGGTGGTGCCGTCGCTCAGCTTGCCGTCCCACTCGAAGGTGCCCTTGGCGCCGCTGCTGTCGATCGTGCGCTTGTCGACGACGTTGCCGTTGATGTCGCTGATCGTCGCGACGAGCTGGGTCGTGCCGCGCTGCGCCGCCCAGTTCCACTGCGCGGGCTCGTCGCCGAGGCCCGACATGGCGGAGTCGACGGTAACCTTGTGGCCGATCAGCGAGGTCGCCTGCGCGAGGTCCTGCGCGCCCATCGCGCCGAGGATCGATTCGAGGTTCTTGTTCGACGCGATCGACTGCTCGACCTGCGAATATTGCACCAGCTGCTGGGTGTACTGCGCAGTGTCCATCGGATCGAGCGGATCCTGGTTCTGCATCTGCGCGGTCAGCAGCTTCAGGAACATGTCGAAGTTCGCGTCGAGCGCAGTGCTGGCGGCGCCCGCCTGCGAGGTGTTGCTGGTCGGCGCAGTCGTGGGCGTGCTGGTCACGGACGTCATGGGGATGTTCCTCAGGCGATCAGGTCGACCTGGCTATCGCCGCGAAGCGGGCGATAGACGGGGTCGGGGATGGACGTGTCGGCCTCGGCGCCCATGGCGCGATAGCCGTTGGACTGCTGGGGCTGGCGCTGGCCGCCGGCCTGGCTGCCGTCGCTGCCGCTGCGCATCTCGAAGCGCAGGCTCTGCGCGTCGGTGCGGACGCTGGCCTGGTCGAGCGAGCGGCTGAGGTCGCCGCCGTCGCCCTTGAGCAGCGCGAGCGCGCCGTCGCTCTCGGTGCGGACGGTGGCACGAAGCGTGCCATTGTCGTCGAAGGCGATCTTGACGTCGACGCGGCCGAGCTCGACCGGGTTCAGGCGGACGTTGAGCGAATCCTCGCCGTTCTCGATCTTCCGCGCGATCTCGGCGCCGAGCGCCTTGCCGACATGGCCGGGCTGGGCGTTGATCGTGGGATCGGCGGCGTGTTGCGCGGCCGCGGCCTGCTGCGACTGCGCGCCGGCGGCCTGGGCCTGGAGCGGGGCGGGCTGCTGCTGGTTCTGGCCGGCGTGGCTCGGCAGTGGCGAAGCGGCGCGCGGCTGGGCGGCGGCGACCGGCGTCTCGGCGAGCGCCGCGGCGAAGTCGTTCTTCTCCGCCGGCTTGTCGGCATCGCCTTCGGCGGCTGCGACGTTCGCGCGAGCCTGGGCGACGGTGCGGGCGGGCGCGGCAGGCGTGGCCTGCGCCGCGGCGGCAACGGTCACGGCCGGCTGGGTCGCGGCGGCGCCGGGCTTGGCGCCCTGCTGCTGCGGATCGATCGTGCGCGCGGGCGCGGCGGCTTCGGGCGCCTGGAACGGCTGGGGCAGGATGACGGTGCCGGCCTGCGCGGTCGCGACCGGGGCGGAGTCCTGCCTGGTCTCGCGCTCGGCGCGGGCCTGGCCGCGAGCGGGCTTGGCAGTCGGCTGTTCGACGGCGGGCTTGGCCGGGGCCTGGGCGACCTGCTCGACGGTCTCGACGACGGGCGCGGCGGGATCGGCCGGCGTCGCCTGGGGCTTGGCGGCCGTTTGCGCCTGCGGAGGGGCAGGGAGAGGCTTGGCCGGCACCTGCGCGAGCGGCGCGGGCTCGGCCTGGACGATCGCCGGCGTCGCGACGGTCTCGTCGGCGACGGGCTGGGCGACCGGCTGGGCGGGTGCCTCCACCGCGTCGGCGGCCGGCGGGGTCGCGACGGCAGCGGCCGGGGCGGTCGACGCCGGCTGGGCTGCGGTGGAGGAAAGGGCTGGGGCGGCGGGCCGCGGCTCAGCCGGCACGGCGACGACGGCGTCGGCCTGCGCGGCGATCGCGGCGGGGACCTGCGTCACCGCGGCGATCGCGGTGGGGGGCGTCGGCTGCTGCTGCTGGGCCGCGCCGGTGGTCGTCGCAGTAGCGAGCAGCGGCAGGCCCGGCATCGACTGAACCTGGGCCTGGACCTGGGTCTGGACCTGGGCCTGGATCGGGCCCTGGCCCAGCATCCCGGCCTGGGGCGCCTGCGTCGAGGCGAGGGGAGGGGTGCCCGGCGTGGTCATCGCCGCGTCGAGTGCGGTCGCGAAGCCGGGAAGCAGCGTGCCCGAATTGGGCGCGCCGTTGGCAGCGAAATCCAGGGGAAGGCCGATCGCTGAAATGTTCATGCAGGCATCTCTAGCTCGGCCCGTGGGGCCGCTTCCCTTCCATTATAGAGCGCTCATGCGCCCCGGCGGTCGTTTCGAACCCGTTTTTTGCAGGCGCTTTCCCTCAGCCGATCGAACCGAGCGCGCGGATGCGGGCGCGGGCGTGGATCTCGTTCTGCGAGAGCACCACGGTGGCGGGCCGCACGCGCTCGACGATCGAGCGGACGAAGGGGCGCAGCGACGGGCTGGTGAGCAGGCACGGGATCTCGCCGTCCTGCGCCAGCCGGTCGTAGGTCTCGCGGACCTGGGCGATGAAGCGCTGGAGCGCCGAGGGCGCCATCGCGAGCTGGCGGTCGTCGCCCATGCCGACGATCGACTCCCCGAACTCCGCGTCCCATTCGGCCGAGAGCGTCACCACCGGGATCGCTTCGCCGCGCGTCTGGCTGGCGCTGATCTGGCGGGCGAGGCGGCCGCGGACGTGCTCGGTCATCTGCGTCAGGCTCGTCGTGTGCGGCGCGGCTTCGGCGATGCCTTCGAGGATCGTCGGGATGTCGCGGATCGAAATGCCTTCGGAGAGCAGGTTCTGGAGGATGCGCTGCACGCTCGAGATCGAGACCTTCGAGGGCACGATGTCCGCCACCAGCTTCTCCGATTCCTTGTGGACTTCGGTGAGCAGCTTCTGCGTCTCCGTGTAGGAGAGCATGTCGGCGATGTTCTCCTTCACCAGCTCGGTGAGGTGCGTGGTGATGATCGTGCCGCAATCGACCACGGTGAGCCCGCGGAAGTTCGCCTCGTCGCGCAGCTCGCGGTCGATCCACAGCGCGGGCAGGCCGAACACCGGCTCGCGCGTGACGTCGCCGGGCAGGCCCGCCGGGCCGCCGCCGGGATTGATCAGCAGCAGCTTGTCGAGCCGGATCTCGCCGCGCGCCGCCTCGGTCTCCTTGATCGTGATGACATATTCGCTGGGCTTGAGGCCCATGTTGTCGATGATCCGGACCGAGGGGAGAACGAAGCCGTAATCGGTCGCCATCTGGCGGCGGAGCGCGCGGACCTGGTCGTCGAGGCGCGGCTCGCGCTGCTCGTCGTTGACCATCGGCAGCAGCGCATAGCCGATCTCGATGCGCACCGCGTCGATCGCGAGCGTCTGGCTGATCGGCTGCTCGACGGTGGCGGCCTTGGCGTTCTCCTGCGCTTCCAGCGTCGCCTGGAGGCGCTGGCGCTGGGCGGCCTTCTTGCTCATGTACCAGGCGGCATAGCCCGACGCGGCCGAGAAGGCGGCGAACGGCACGAACGGCAGCCCCGGCATGAGCGCGAGCGCGCCCATCAGGAACGAGACCATGCCGAACGCCTTGGGATAGCGGCCGAGCTGCTCGCCGAGCGCCGAGCCGGTCTTGCCCTTCACGCCGCCCTTCGAGACGAGCAGGCCCGCCGCGGTCGAGACGATCAGCGCGGGGATCTGGCTGACGAGGCCGTCGCCGGCGGTCAGCACGGTGTAGGTGCGGAACGCCTCGGCCAGCGGGACGCCATGCTCGATCACGCCGAGGCCGAGGCCCACGACGATGTTGACCGCGGTGATGATCAGCGCCGCGATCGCGTCGCCCTTCACGAACTTCGAGGCGCCGTCCATCGCGCCGTAGAAGCCGCTCTCGGCCTCGATCTCGGCGCGGCGCTCGCGCGCCTGGGTCTCGTCGATCATGCCGGCCGAGAGGTCGGCGTCGATCGCCATCTGCTTGCCGGGCATCGCGTCGAGGCTGAAGCGCGCCGCGACTTCGGCGATGCGCCCCGCGCCCTTGGTGATGACGACGAAGTTGATGATGATCAGGATGAGGAAGATGGTGAGGCCGATGACGGTCTCGCCGCCCATCAGGAACTCCCCGAACGCGCCGATCACGCCGCCGGCGGCGTCGGGACCCTCATGGCCATGGCCGAGGATCAGGCGCGTCGAGGCCAGGTTGAGGCCGAGCCGCAGCATCGTCGAGACGAGCAGGATCGTCGGGAAGGCCGAGAGCTCGAGCGGCTTCTCGATGAACAGCGCGGTCATCAGGATCATCACCGAGATGGTGATCGACAGCGCCAGCCCCAGGTCGAGCATGAACGGCGGGATCGGCAGGATCAGCATCGCGATGATCGCGATCACGCCGCCGGCGAGCGCGAGGTCGCGGTTGGCGCCGATCTTCTGCAGGAAATTGAGCACGGCCGGGGGCATCAATCGTCGCCTTCAGTCTTGCTGGGGTCGATCACGATCCGGGGAAAGCCGATCCCCGCGCGTGGGCGCGGGCCGGTCTCCGGGGTGAGCAGGGTGCGGCTCACGCCCGGGATGCGCATCGGGCGCACCGGGCGCGAGGCCGGTTGGTCGGGGGGCGTCGTCTCCTGCGTCATGCCGCGGGCGAGACGGGGATGCCCGCTTCCATGAAGCTGCGCAGCTTGTTGCGCATCGTGCGCACCGAGATGCCGAGGATGTTCGAGGCCGAGGTGCGGTTGCCGTGGCAGCGCTCGAGCGTCTGCAGGATCAGCTCGCGCTCGACTTCCTCGACCGTGTGGCCGACGAGGCTCTCGACCTCGAAGCGCGGGGTCGCGGCCTGGATCGCGTCGGCGAGCGAGGTGCCGTCGCTGCGGATCAGGTCGCCAGGCGCGATCTCGCGGCCGCGGGCGAGCAGCATCGCGCGGTGGATCGTGTCCTCCAGCTCGCGGACGTTGCCCGGCCAGGGATAGCGGGCGAGCAACGCCTGCGCGGCTTCGCCGATCGGGCGTTCGTGGACGCCGTCGTTCTCGGCGATGCGCTTGACGAAATGAGTCGAGAGCAGCGCGATGTCCTCGGCGCGGGCGCGCAGCGGCGGAACTTCGATGCGGACCAGCCCGAGCTTGGCGAGCAGGTCGGCGCGGAAGGTGCCTTCGCGCACGCGGCTCTCGAGGTCGCTGGTGGTGGTGGCGATCAGCCGCGCCTGAAAGGCGAGCGGCTCGTCGCCGCCGACACGCTTGAAGCGGCGATCGTCGAGCACCGAGAGCAGCCGCGACTGGAGCGCGGGCGAGAGCGAGCAGACCTCGCGCAGCACGATCGTGCCCGCGCGGGCCTTTTCGAGCCGGCCGATGCGGCGCGCGGCGGCGCCGGGGAAGGCGCCGGCCTCATGGCCGAACAGCTCGGATTCGAGGACTTCGGAGGCGACGCCCGAACATTCGGCGGTGACCATCGGGCCGGTGCGGCGCGAAGCGTCATGGATGCGGCGCGCGACGCTTTCCTTGCCGCAGCCCGGCTCGCCCGAGATCAGCACGGGCGCGCCGCTCGGTGCGACGGCCTCGGCGAGCGAGATCGCGCGAGCGAAGGACGGTGCGTCGCCGATGCGGGCGGGCGCACGGTGCGCGATCACCGACGCGATCGCCGCGGCGATCAGCTCGCGCTCGGGCGGCAAGGGGACGTAGTCGCGGGCACCCGCGCGGATCGCGCCGACGGCCTGTTCGGCGGTCGCGCCGACGCCGCAGGCGAGCACGGGCAGGGTGAAACGCTCGGCGTTCAGGCTCGCCATGAAGGCCGGCACGTCGCACTCGACGTCGATCATCGCGAGGTCGCCGCCGCGCTCGCGCAGCAGGCTCATCGCTTCCTCGATGTCGTTGGCCATCGCGGCCTCGGCGCCAGCGTCGCGGGCGAGCTCGGCAGCCTCGCGAAAGGCGCTTCCGGGGCCCCCGACCAGCAGCATTCGAATCGTTCCAGCCATCAGGCGTCCTGCCGCACGATCTCGGTGAGCGTCACACCGAGCGCATTGTCGATCAGCACCACTTCGCCGCGGGCGATGAGGCGATCGTTGACGAAGATGTCGACCGGCTCGCCGACGCGGCGATCGAGCTCGACCACGGTGCCGGTGCCGAGCTGGAGCAGCTGGCCGACCGGCATCCGCGCGCGGCCGAGCACGGCCTGCACCTTCACCGGAACGTCGTGGACTGCATCCAGTCCGTCGACCTGGGTGGTCGCGCCACCGAGGTTGAAGGGATCGGCGTCGAAGTCCTCGAGGACCGGACCATTCTGGTCGGATTCAGCGGGAACGATGCCGTGGGGATCGATTTCCATGGGGACTCCAATCGGGGATTAAGCGTTCATCCATTGGCGGATCACCGAAGCCGCCTCGGGCGGGCTCGCGGCGACCGCATCGCCGATGCGGCGAAGGGCGGAGAGTTTGATCTTGCCGTCGACCTGGGCGAGCGCGATCTCGTGATCGAGCTGGGGCGCCTGGCCGTCCTCGGCGCGCTGCGCCTCGAGCTGGGCCTGGGCCTCGGGATCGCCGTCGGCAGCGCGCTCGACGAGCGCCTTCATCTCGGCGCTGATCGTGCCGCCGTCGGCGAGCATCACATGCTCGACGTGCGCGTCGGGCGAGGGCTTGGGCTTGAGCATGCGCAGCGCCACCAGGCCGACCACGCCGATCACGACGAGCTGGAGGAGACCCCAGACCTTGTCCATCGGCAGCTGCGACAGGAAGCCGCTGCTCGCATCCGCGCCGGCGTCGGCGGGGGCGAAGGGCATGCTCTCGACCACGACCGAGTCACCGCGCTGCGTGTCGATGCCCACGGCATTCTCGACGAGGCGCTGGAGCTGCTCGATCTTGGGCTGCGACAGGCCCTTGGGGCCGCCGTCGACCATCACCGCGACCGAGAGGCGCGTGACCTTGCCCGGCGCGCGCAGCGTCACCGTGTGGGTCGAGCTGTTGTCGTAGGTCGTGTCTTCGGAATTCTGCGTGCTCGCGGTCTTGCGCGTGCCGCCCGGGGTGCTCGACGAACCCTGCGCGTCGGGCAGCTGGTTCGAGACCGAGGTGCTCGGGGTCGAGGGATCGGTCTCGTCGTTCTGGTCGCCCGATTCGACGGTGACCTGGTGCGAGATGACCTGCTTGTCGGGATCGAAGGTGTTGGCTTCCTCGCGCGTCTGGTCGCGGTCGATCTGCGCCGAGACTTCGGCGCGGACCTTGCCTTCGCCGACGATCGGCGCGAGCAGCGCCTCGACCTGGTCGCGCAGGCGGCTTTCGATCTGCACCTGGCGCTCGTCGGCGTCGCTCGCGCCGGCCTCGCCGGGATCGCCCGCCCGCGCCAGCAGCGCGCCGGTCTGGTCGATCACCGAGACGGCTTCGGGCGAGAGGTCGGGCACCGAGGAGGAGACGAGGTAGCGGATCGCCGCGACCGACTCTGCAGGGAGGCGGCCCTTGGTCTTGACCGTGACGGCGGCGGTGGCCTTGCGGGTCTCGTTGTCGAACATCGCCCGCTCGGGCATCACGATGTGGACGCGCGCGGTGCTGACGTTCTGGATGGTCTGGACCGACTTGGCGAGCTCGCCTTCGATGGCGCGCGTCTCGTTCATCTTGGCGCGGCTGGCGGAGACGCCGAAGGGCTGCTCCTGGTCGAGCACGTCATAGCCGATCTTGCCGCCGAGCTTGTCGTTCGCCAGCTCCATGCGGAGCTCGGCGAGCTTGTCCTGCGGGGCGAGCACCGAGCTGCCGTCGGCCGAGAGCTGATAGTCGATGTTCTGCGCCTTCAGCTTCTCGGTGATCGCCTGTGCGGCGGCCGGATCGAGATCGGTGAAGAGGAAGCCCATCTGCGGGTTCGAGGCGCGCGTCGCCACGAAGGCGAGCGCGGCAAGCAGGGCGAGCGCCACGCCTCCCATCATCATCAGCCGCTTGGTACCCAGCTGGGTGGCGAAGTTGCGGATCGCTTCCAAGTGCGTCTCGTCCGTTAAGCTGCGGGAGCGGAAATCGCCCCTTTGAGTGCATTATAGGACGGGGGTGGGCGGCAGCTTCTGCCGGGTGGGAAAATATTGCCTAGCTGGGGGCGGGTTCGGTTTTCCCTTAGCTGCGGCCGTTCTCTTGGCGGGCCGTCACTTCGACTTTGGTGTGGGGAAGGGCAAAACGAAAAAGCCGGGCAGGTCCCGCGACCCGCCCGGCTTCCTTGGGGCAATTCTGAATTCCGAACCTCAGCCCGCCTTCGGCAGCAGCGACTCCAGCTCGGAAACCACGGCCGCCCGGCGGGCCGCGGCGTCGAGCGCCAAGCCGCCGGCTTCCCAGCAGATCCGCGCGTCGCCGACCGCGAGCGTCGCGTCGGGCTGGACGGTGAGGTTGAGCCGGCGCCGGTCCATCGCCTGGCGCGCGGCGATGCACGCCTCGACGTCCTCGGCGATGTCGGGGTGGACGCGGACCTGCAGCTCGGTGCCGCGCGCGACCTGGCTGAGCGCGCGGCCGATCGCATCGTCGATCGCCGCGGTGGGCGCCAGCTCGAGCGCGCGCGCCGCCAGCAGGTCCGCCGCCGCGACCGCGGCCTCGGTGGCTTCGCCCGAGAGGCGATCCTGCACTTCGGTGAACTGTGCGTCGATCACTTCGATCCCCGCCTGAAGCGCGTCGACAGCGTTCAGCAGCGCGGTCTGGCGCTCGGCGCGGGCCTGGGCGAGCCCGGCCTCGAACGCCTCGGCGCGCGCCATGGCGAGCTGGGTCTCGCTGTCGGCACGCAGCGCGGCGATCTCGGCGCGCAGCGCTGCGAGTTCGAGGAGCGCGTCCTCGTTGAGATCCTTGGGCATCCCCGGCGGCGGAGCGGTGAAGATGCGGTCGAAGGCGAAACGCTGAATGTGCTGCATGGTCGGTCCGTCCCGCTCAGAGGATCATCGCATCGTCGCTCTTGGGATCGACGAGCAGGATCTCGCCGCGGTCCGCCAGGACCTTGGCGAGCCGCACGAGGCCCGACTGCGCCTCCTCGCAATCGCGCGCGCGGATCGGGCCCATCGCCGACATGTCCTCGCGCATCAGCTTGGCCGCGCGCTCGGTCATCGCGCCGAAGAACAGCTGCTTGAGGCCTTCCGGCGCGCCCTTGAGCGCCAGCGCCATCTGGCGCTTGTCGGCGTTGCGGACGATCACCGCGACGGCGGCCGGCAGCAGGTTGGCGAGGTCCTCGAAGGTGAACATCAGCGCGCGGATGCGCTCGGCGCTCTCGGGCGCCTTGGTGTCGAGTGCGGCGAGCATCGCCTCCTCGGTCGCGCGGTCGAGCGCGTTGAACATCTCCGCCATCGATTCATGCGGATCGCGCTTCTGCGAGCGCGAGAGGTTGGTCATGAACTCGGTGCGCAGCGTCTGCTCGACCTGGTTGATCACGTCCTTCTGGACGGTGTCCATGCGGAGCATGCGCAGGATGACGTCGGTCGCGAAGTCGCGCGGCAGCTCGGAGAGCACGCGCGCGGCATGGTCCGAGCGGAGCTTGGAGAGGATCACCGCGACGGTCTGCGGATATTCCTGCTTGAGCGCGCCGGCGAGCACGGTCTCGGAGACGTTCGAGAGCTTGTCCCACATCGTGCGGCCGGAGGGGCCGCGGATGTCTTCCATGATCTCGCGGACCTTGCCCTCGGGCAGCATGCCGTGGAGCAGCCGCTCTGCGCTCTCGTAGCTGCCGTGCATCGACGCCATGCTCGAGACTTCGCTGCTGAACTGGACGAGCAGATGATCGACGATCTCCGAAGGCACGCGGCCCAGCGATGCGATCGTCGAGGAGAGTTCCTTCACTTCCTCGATCGAGAGCTGGTCCCAGATCGGCTTGCCATGTTCCTTGCCGAGCACCAGCATCAGCGCCGCGGCGCGCTGCGCCCCGCTGTACTTCTTCAGCTCGGCCGGTTCGATCACCGGCGCCATCATCGACATCTGCTGTTTCCCCTCGCAGAAAATTGCACCCGCGTACGTACGTGTGAGGTGCGTCTCCTCTATTATAGAATTGGAGGAGCGAAGACGGCGCGATGACCACCAATTTGTCCAGCAGCCTGATGGGGCTAAGCATTCTTACGGGGAGCAACGCCTTCTCGAGCGTCGGCGCGCTGCCGACGTTCGAGAGCAAGGCCGTGAAGCTGGCCAAGGCGCAGTTCACCATGGCGCCGACCACGCCGCCGTGGAAGGAAGACACGCCCGTCCAGCCGCTGTCGAGCCAGGTCGCGACCGTCACCGCGATGAAGTCGATCATCGACAAGAGCACCAGCGGGCTGCTCTCCGACGACGTCCAGACTGCCTTCACCACCTACAAGGCGCTCGACCGCCTCCGCTCGCTCGCCGAGGCCGCGAGCGCGGACACGTCTTCCAACGCCCAGCGCGCGCAGCTCCAGAAGGCCTTTGCCAAGGGTCTCGCCGACCTCCAGTCCTATCTCGGCCAGGCGCCGACCAGCCAGATGAACATCGCCTTCGGCAAGCCGCTGCGCAGCGCCAGCACCAACGGCGTGCCGCAGGGCGACCAATATGAGACGATGGGCCAGGGGCTGGTGAAGAACCGCACCGACGCCATCCCGGGCCTCACCGGCGGCGAGCAGTTCAAGATCACGCTCAACAAGCCGGGGATCAGCGACGTCGTCACCGTCGACCTGTCGCAGGGCGCGCAGCCGCCGACGATCGATTCGGTCACCGCGCAGATCAACGCCGCGATCCAGGCGATCCCGCTCAAGGACAGCAACGGCACGCCGCTGCTCGACAAGGACGGCAACCAGATCCCGCGCTGGCAGACGCATTTCGTCGCGGCGAAGACCGGCGACAAATGGGGCTTCAAGCTCGACAGCTCGACCGGCGTCGAGCACGTCTCGATCGATCAGGTCGGCGCAGGGGACTCGCTGGTCGTCGCCACCGGCGCGACCGCGCTCGACGCGCCGACCGCGACCACCGTCTTCCGCATCGACGATCCCTCGGGCGACGCGACGCGCAAGGCGATGACCACCATCTCCGCACTCGACGGCGACGCCACCGAGCTCAACGTCATGCAGGGCAAGACGACCAAGACGACCACCACCACGGTCGACATGGACGGCAAGGTCCAGACCAAGACCGACACGACCAGCAACGTCTACGCCAACACCGACGCCGCGGGAATCGTCACCGACGCGCAGGGCAATACCTATGTCGTCGGCACCACCAAGGGCGAACTCGGCTCGAACGAGTCGAACGGCAACGACGGGTTGTTCCTCACCAAGATGGACGGCGCCGGCAACGTCGTATGGCAGCGCGCGCTCGGCGCCGCGGGCACCTCGAGCGGCGCGGCGGTGAGCCTCGCGCCCGACGGCAGCATCGTCGTCGCGGGCACGGTCTCGGGCAGCTTCGACACCGCCAATTCGGACGGCGACATGATCGTCGCCAAGTACAGCGCGATGGGCGACGAGAAATTCACCACGATCGTGCGCTCGGTCGGCAGCGACACCGCCAAGGCGGTCGCGGTCGGCGCCGACGGCTCGATCTTCGTCGGCGGCAAGGCGGCGACGGGCACCGGCGACGGCTTCGTCGCGCGGATCGACACCAGCGGCAAGATCGCCGAGCGCAAGACCTTCGACATGGGCGGCAGCGAGAGCGTGACCGGCCTGGCGATCGCCGGCGACGGCAACGTCCTCGCGCTCGTCTCGAACAACGGCGTCGCCGAGCTCCACAAGCTCCAGGCCAATTCGCTCGCGACCGAGCTCGGCACGGTGAGCCTCGGCAAGGCCGATGCGCGCGCGATCGCGGTCAACGGCGACGGCACCATCGCCATCGGCGGCGCGGCCGATGCCGCGATTTCGGGCACGCAGACCAACAGCTACAATGGCGGACGCGATGGGTTCGTCGCGCGGATCGACGCGAACCTCAGCGGTTCCAACGTCACCTATCTCGGCACCGGTGCCGACGATCAGGTCGACAGCGTCGCCTTCGTCGGCGGCAAGCTCTACGCGGGCGGCCGCACCACCGGCGACCTGGGCGCGACGCGCCGCGGCCCGACCGACGGCTTCGTCGCAGAGGTCGACAACGGCACCGGCGCGATCGGCAAGATCAGCCAGTTCGGCCAGTCGCTGCTGCGCACCGAGCCGGTGCGCATCGCCGGCGATCCGGGCGGCGACAATGCGATCGGCGCGCTCGGCTTCGGCCGCGGCACGATCAACCCCGAGATGTCGGCGAAGCTCACCACGGCGTTCGGCCTGCGCGCGGGCGACAGCTTCAAGCTCCAGGCCGACAATGGCGCGATCCGCACCGTGACGATCACGGCGGACGACACGATCCAGACGCTCAACGACCGGCTCGCCTCGATGCTCGGCACCTCGCGCTACAAGGTATCGACGTCGCTCAACGATCAGGGCCGGTCGCTGCGCATCGAGCCCAAGGCCGGCCATTCGATCGAGCTGATCTCGGGCCCCTCGGGCAGCGACGCACTCGCGAAGCTGGGCATCGAGCCGCAGCGCATCTCGGTGCCCGCGACGGTCTCGGACAGCGCCCCCAAGGTCCGCCCGGGCGGCGACTTCGGCCTCAACCTCTCGGAATCGCTCAACCTGACGAACCTCGACAATGCCAAATATGCGCTCGGCACGATCAAGGACGCGATCTCGATGAGCCAGACGGCCTATCGCTCGCTCTATTGGGACGACCTCAAGGCCAAGCTGGTCGACGGCGGCAGCAAGAGCGCCACGACCAGCGGCACGGTGAGCCCGTACCTCTCGAGCCAGCTCTCGAACTATCAGGCGGCGCTCAACCGTCTGAATTCCTCCACCAGCACCCTCACTGGATTCTGACGCATGGACCAGCTCCCGCTCATGAACGGCATCGCGCTCCGCATGCGGAACCTCGCCGACCGCCAGCGCGTGATCGCGCAGAACATCGCGAACAGCGAGACGCCGGGCTACAAGGCCCGCGACATGGCCGAGCCGAGCTTCGCGGGCATGGTCAACGGCGCTGGCGGCAGCGGCAAGGTCGCGGCGCCGCAGGTGGTGCTGACCGACCGGATGAAGGCGCTCGGCGCCCGCCAGCCGCTGGTGGGTGGCAGCGTGATCCTCGACAAGGACATCACCGAGACCAAGCCCGACGGCAACAACGTCACGATCGAAGACCAGCTGCTCAAGATGGGCCAGGTCCAGGCGGACTTCACTGCGATGACGAGTCTGTACCGCAAGCAGATGAACCTGCTGAAGACGGCAGTGGGCAAGGGCGGGAATTAAGCGACTTCGCTCTCGCAAACACTGAATCGTCATCCCGGCGAAGGCCGGGACCCAGGGTCGCGGGCGATGTCCTGCTTGGCCCTGGGTCCCGGCTTTCGCCGGGATGACGGCTTTTGGGACGGCGGCAGCGGCGGGAAGCCAAAGTCCTCGGCGAGATCGCGCGAAAGCACTCCAAAAACCGTCACGCCCGGCGAAGGCCGGGATCCAGGGTTACAAGCGAGTCGCTCGCTGCCCTGGGTCCCGGCTTTCGCCGGGATGACGGTTGATGGGGACGGGGAAGAGCCTACGCCGTCCAGCCCAGGTCCAACCCTTCAAAGCCGCGCGTTGACCGAGATCGGCGCGGGGTCCTCGCGGCCGGCGACCATGCCGGTCGAGCCGTAGACCTTGTTGCGCTTGCCGG
The DNA here is from genome assembly GCF_017745215.1 of Sphingomonas sp. GTDB lineage: Bacteria > Pseudomonadota > Alphaproteobacteria > Sphingomonadales > Sphingomonadaceae > Sphingomonas. The sequence continues at coordinate 64,536 of NZ_JAGHZV010000009.1, read as the reverse complement.
TGAGGCGCTGCGCCTCGGCGGCGATCGCGGCCATCATGTCGACCGAGATCTCGATCTGGCGCGCCAGGATGTCGGCGTTCAGCGTCGAGGCGTCGCGCAGCGCGCGGCTCGCCTCGGTGAGCTGCTCGCGCTGCTCGTCGGTCAGCTCCTCGGACCAGGTCTCGGACTCGCGGCGCAGGCGCGCGACTTCGGCGTCGATCCGGCCGGTGAGGCGCAGCTTGGCCTCGGCGATCTCGGGCAGCTCGGGGAACCAGGGTCCGCGCGAGAGCTTGGCGGTCTCCTCGTCCATCAGATCGGTGAGAGAGACCATCGCGTCGATCAGCTTGTCGATCATTTGCCTGCCTGCTGGAGCTTGAGAATCTGGTCCATGACGATCGGCGCGAGGCCGACGCCGCCGCGCTTCGACATTTCGGTGCCGAGCTTTTCCGCGAGCACGCCGCGGAACATCTCCTCGCCGTGGCCGCCGCCGAAATCGCCGTCCTGCTGCACGCTTTCGAGCATCAGCTGGGTCATCTGGGTGAGGAACACGGCCTCGAACTGCTTGGCGGTGTCGGCCGACTTGGGATCGACCTTCGGCATCTTCGGCGCCGGCGCGGTCACCGACACGGGGAGCGAGGAAAGGGGGCTGCTATCGGCCATCACTGCACCTCGATCTCGGCCTGGAGCGCGCCCGCGGTCTTCATCGCCTGGAGGATGGTGATGAGGTCGCGCGGCGAGACGCCCAGCGTGTTGAGCCCGCTCACCAGGTCCTTGAGCGAGGCACCGTTGACGATCGCGAGCGAAGCGCCGCCGCCGTCGTCCACGCCCACCTGGGTGCGCGGCACCACCTGGGTCGTGCCGTTCGACAGCGCGTTGGGCTGCGAGACCTGCGGGCTCTCGGAGACGGTGATGGTGAGGCCGCCCTGGGCGATGGCGACGGGCGAGATGCGGACCTCGCTGTTCATCACCACGGTGCCCGAGGCTTCGTTGACGACGACGCGCGCCGCCTGGTCGACCGAGACTTCGAGGGTCTCGACCTTGGTCACCAGGTCGATGATCGAGGTCTGCAGGCCGTTGGGGACCCGGAGCTGCACGGTCGCGGGATCGAGCATCTCGGCAGCGCCGGGGAATTTGCCGTTGATCACGCGCGCAATCCGGTCGGCGGTGGCGAAATCGGGGTTGCGCAGCGCGAGCTTCAGGCTGGTCGACTGGCCGAGCGCGAAGGGAACCTCGCGCTCGATGATCGCGCCGCCGGCGATGCGCGCCGATGTGGTGACGCCGCGGCTCACGCTGGCGGCCTGGCCCTGGCCCTTGAAGCCCGAGACGGCGACCGGGCCCTGCGCCACGGCGTAGATCTCGCCGTCCATCGCGCGCAGCGACGACGCGATCAGCGTGCCGCCCTGGAGGCTGGTCGCGTCGCCGAGGGCGGAGACCTGGACGTCGATCTTCGAGCCCGAGCGGGCGAAGGCCGGCATCGTCGCAGTGATCGAGACGGCGGCGACGTTCTGCGTCTTCATCTGGGTGCCGCGCGTGTTGACGCCCATGCGCTCGAGCATCGCCTGCATCGATTCCTCGGTGAAGGGGACGTTGCGGATGCGGTCGCCCGTGCCGGCGAGGCCGACGACGAGGCCGTAGCCGACGAGCTGGTTCTCGCGGACGTTCTCGACGTCGACGATATCCTTGATCCGCGTGGTCTGCGCGGCCGCGGGCGCGCTCATCGCACCCAGCATGGCCAGCAGCACCAAGGCCCACGATCGCAACATAATTCCCCTCGCAAAGTGGAAAAGGCGCCTTTCCTCTCTTATAGAATGATTAGGGACCACCGCGTCGCGGAGAGGCCGTTTTAGTGCGTGTAGACAACATCACACCGATGATGGCTCGCACCCTGATGGGCGCGCTGCCCAAGGTGCTGGACAGCTTCGGGAAAATGCAGACTGCCGCCACCGAGGCGGCGGCCGCTGCCGCGCATCCCAACGGCCCCCAGGCGGTGTCGCAGGCCGGTCCCGCCACTTCGGTGCAGATGCTCGTGACGCTTGCGGCCGCGGACCCCGCGGTCGAGCAGCGCCGGCGGGTGATGAAGCAGGCCGAACGCGGCGTCGACGCACTCGAGAAGCTCCACACCGAGCTGCTCACCGGCACCGCGCCGGTGGAGCGGCTGCGCGAGATCGCCGAATGGTCGGCGAACTTCGAGCTCACCGACGATCCGCAGCTCGCCCAGCTCATGTCGGACATCGACCTGCGCGTGCGGGTCGAGCTGGCGAAGTACGACATCCAGGCCTGAGGTCAGCCCGCGAGCCAGGCGCTCGCGATCCAGACCAATGCGGGCATGGAGCAGGCCGCCGCGCCGACCAGCGACTTGAGCACCAGGATCGCCGGCAGATCGCGGCGCGCGGCGGTGCGCCGGCGGATGGCGAGTAGGTGGGGCAGGGCGGCGCCGGCGAGCGCGGCGGGCACGAGCGCGCGGACGGGTCCGGCCCATCCGAGGATCGCTGCCGTCGCCGGCGCTTCGGCGAGCGCGAAGACCGCCGCGGTCGGCAGGCCGAAGAGCACTGCGGTCACCGGCGCGGTGACGACGATCCAGCTCGCGGCGCCGCGCACCTTGATCCCGCGCGTCATCAGCCAGCCGCCGACGGCGCCGACGACCAGCAGATAGACCAGGGCCTGGGACGAGAGGACGGGCACGGCGCCCTTCTAGCGCCTGACCGTCGGGGCCTCCATCAGCTTCGCCGCTTGGCGATCCGGAGCACGTAGGAGATGATCTCCGCCACCGCGGCATAATGCTCCACCGGGATCGGCCGGTCGATCTCGGCCGAGGCATAGAGCGCGCGGGCGAGGGGGCGGTTCTCGACCAGCGGCACGTTGTTCGCCGTCGCGATCTCGCGGATCTTGAGCGCCATCGCGTCGACGCCCTTCGCCACCACCACCGGCGCCGCCATCACGCCGTGATCGTACTGCAGCGCGACCGCATAGTGCGTCGGGTTGGTGATCACCACGCTCGCCTTGGGGACTTTCTGCATCATCCGGCTCTTGGCGCGCTGCATCTGCAGGCCGCGGATCTTCGCCTTGATCTTGGGATCGCCCTCGCTGTCCTTCATCTCGTCCTTCACTTCCTGAAGGCTCATGCGCATGCGCTTGATGTAGGAGAGGCGCTGCCAGACGAAGTCGAACAGCGCGAGCGCGCCGGCGATCATCGCGATCGGGCGGAGCATCGCGATGACGATGCCATAGCTCTCCGCGCCGATCTGGCCGGGGTCGGCGCCGACCAGCCGGTCGAGCCCGGCGACGTGCGGCCAGGCGAGCATCGCGGCGATACCGCCGACGAGGATGAGCTTGGCGAGCGTCTGGCCGAAGGAGACCATCGCCTGCTTGCCGAACATGCGCTTGGCGCCGCTCATCGGATTGAGCTTCGACCATTTGGGCTTGACGCGGCTCCACGAGACCATCGGCCGGCCCTGGAGGATGCCCCCGATCAGCGCGAAGCCCATCAGCGCGGCGAGCACGGGCATCAGCGCCATCGCGAAGGCGCTCGCCACGCCGGTGGTGAAGGCCTGGGCGCCCTCGGGCTCCATGCGGAAATCGTCGGCGCTGCCCCACAGCCGCACGCAGATCGCGAGGATCGACTGCATCGCCTGGATGCCGAGCCCGCCGGTGACGATCAGCGCGCCGACGAACATCGCCGCATGGCGCATCTCGGGCGCCATCGGCACGTCGCCGCGCTTTCGGGCGTCGTCGAGCTTCTTGTCGGTTGGATCCTGTGTCTTGCTCTCGTCGTCGCTGTCGCCGCCGCCGGCCATGTCACCAGGCCCCTTGCAGCGCCGCGCCCATTTCCTGCGCGAACATGGTGAGCATCGTGCCGAAGGTCGCGGCGGCGATGGCGAGGCCCAGGATCAGGTTGAGCGGCTGGGCGATGAAGAAGACCTGGATCGCCGGCGCGACGCGCGCGGCGAGGCCGAGCGCGACGTTGAACACGATGCCATAGACCATCAGCGGCGCGGCGAGGCCGACGCCGAGCATCATCGAGCGGGTGACCGCCTGGATCGCGAGCTGGGCGAAGTCGGCCGCGGGCGGGAGCCCGCCGACGGGGAAGGTCGAATAGCTGTGGACGATCGTGCCGAGCCAGAGGTGGTGGACCTGCATGCCCATGCACACCAGCGCTGCGGCGATCGCGGCGAACTTGGAGAGGATGGGCGCCGAGCCGGCCTGGGCGGGGTCGAACACCACCGCCGAGGAAAAGCCCGACTGCATGCTGATCAGCGACCCCGCCATCGAGACCGCGAAGAAGAGGATGCGCATGATCATGCCCATCGCCAGGCCGGTCATCAGCTCGGCGATCAGCAGCGCGGCGAGCACGCCGCCGTTCTCCAGCGCCGCGCGCGCGGGCGCGCCGACGAGGCCGTAGAAGGCGAAGGACAGGCCGAAGGCGATCATCAGCCGCACGCGGCCGGGGACCGAATCCTCGCCGAACACCGGCAGCAGCATGAGCACGGCACCCACGCGCGCGAAGACGAGGAAGAAGGCCGCGATCTGCAGCTCGAGATCGGGGGGAACGGTCATCCGGTGATGATCAGGTCGCTGATCTTGGCCATGAAATCGGCCATCGACTGGCCGATCGTGGGCAGCATCAGCAGGAGCACCGCGCCCATCGCGAGCAGCTTGGGCACGAAGGTGAGGGTGGTTTCCTGGATCTGGGTGAGCGCCTGGAACAGGCCGATCACCAGGCCGACCACGAGCGACGTGAGCAGCAGCGGCCCCGCGACCGTGAGCACCAGCATCAGCGCGGATTGCGCGAGCGCGAGGACCGTTGCAGGCGGCATCGAGGACTAGATCTGCATCCGCATGATGTCGGTGTAGGCGCTGACCACGCGGTCGCGCACCGCAACCATCGTGTCGAGCGCGGTCTCGGCGGCGCCGATCGCAGTGACGACGTCGATCAGGTCGCCCTTGCCGGCGACCTGCGCGGCCGACGCCTTCTCGGCGGTGCGGAGCGCGTCGCCGGTGTTGGTCACCATGCCTTCGACCATCGAGCCGAAGCTGCCGCCTTCGGCGCCGTCGGTCGAGGAGGGGGCGAACGGCTTGGTGCCGCCGCCGACGTTGAGCACGCGGCCGTATGCAGAGGCCGCATCGAGTGCGCCGATGGACATGGAGTGGTCTCCTGAGAAAAGCGGGCTAAGTGCTTATTTGAGCAGGTCGATGGTGCGCATCGTCAGGCTGCGGGCAGCTTCGATGGCGTTCAGATTGGCTTCGTAGCTGCGCTGCGCCGACTTCATGTCGGCGGCTTCGATGAGGCCGTTGACGTTGGGCTTCATGACATAGCCGTCCTTGTCCGCAGCCGGGTGGCCGGGCATGTAGACGCGCGTGAAGTCGGACTTGTCGGTGGTGATCGACTGGAGCTTCACTTCGGTCGCGCCACTGTCGCGGTCGACCGCGGCGGCGAAGCTCGCGACCTTGCGCCGATAAGGCGTGCCGCCCGGCGTGGTCGCGACCGAATCCTGGTTGGCCAGATTCTCCGCGATCACGCGCATGCGCAGCGACTGGGCGCGCAGGCCGGAGGCGGAGACGTCGATCGAGCTCTTGAAGTCCATTTGGGTCCTTCCGGTCGGCCGCCGTTGATCCAGAGCAACCGTTCTTCTCGACTTATAGGCAATATTTGCCGGGTCGCGGCGCGGATGCGGAAAAAAGGTTCCTATAAGTCGGGAAGAAAGGAATTCGTCCGCATGTCCGTGCTTGAAGGTGTCATGGTCGATATGACCTTCGTGATCGGTTCCGCCCAGGTGCCGATCCGCCAGATCCTGCAGATGAGCCGCGGAGCGATGATCCAGCTCGACAGCAGCCACGACGATCCCACGCTCGTCTACGTAAACGGCGAGGCGGTCGCGACCGGTCGCGTGCTCGTCGACGGCGAGAACATGTCGATCGAGATCACCGACCTCCTCAAGAAGCGTCGCGCCTGATGGACATCCTCGGACTGCTTCGCACGCTGGGTGCGCTGGGCCTGGTGCTGGGCATGCTCGCCTCGGCGCTGTGGGTCGTGAAGCGCTATGACCTCCGCCTGCCGGGCCGCGTCACCGGGGGCAGCCGCCGCCGGCGCATCGAGCTGGTCGAGCGGCTGTCGGTCGACGCCAAGCGCTCGGTCGCGCTGATCCGCCGCGACGGTTGCGAGCACCTCGTGCTGATGGGTCCGGACGGCCATGCCGTGCTCGAGACCGGCATCGAGGCGCCGCCGCCCCCGCCCGAAGCGGAGACTGCGCCCGCCGCCAATTTCGTCGCCGATGCCGCCGCGCTCAAGAGCGCCTTCGGCAAGCTGGTCGAGCGCGTCTCGACCGCCCAGGCCGCGCCGGCTGCCGCCGACAACGACACCCAGCCGCCGGCCCCGCCGGTCGCCGAGCCGGTGCTGACGGTGGTTCCCGCCGTCGAGCCCGAGCCCGCGGCGGCCGCTCTCAAGAAGCCCGCCGCGCCGCGCAAGCCGCGCAGCAACCAGGGGCCCCGCGGCCATGGCTACAGCGGACGCTGGAACCGTGCCGCGCTGCGCGAGGTCCTCAATGGCTAAGCCGACCGTGCTGGCCCTGGGGCTGGCCGCGGTGGTGGGGACAGCGATCCTGCTGATCCCCGGCGCCGCGCATGCCGCCCATGCCGCACATCCTGCTGCCGGCGCTGCTGCCCAGGGCGGCACGACGATCAACCTCGGCGAGGGTCCGCTCTCGGCGCGCGCGATCCAGCTGGTGCTCATGCTCACGGTGCTCAGCCTCGCGCCGGGCATCCTGATGGCGGTGACCAGCTTCACGCGCATCGTGGTGGCGCTCTCGCTGCTGCGCACCGGCATCGGCGCGCAGGGCGTGCCGCCCAATCCGGTGATCATCAGCCTCGCGCTGTTCCTGAGCTTCTTCGTGATGGCGCCCACCTTCGAGAAGGCGTGGCACCAGGGGATCGAGCCCTATACCCAGGGCAAGATCACCGAGACCAAGGCGTTCGACCTGACCGCCGGCCCGTTCCGCGACTTCATGCTGCGGCAGGTGCGCGACAGCGACCTCAAGCTGTTCGCCGATCTCGCCGGCAAGAAGATCCCGAGCCGCGCCGAGACGCCGCTCTCGACGCTGACCCCGGCGTTCATGATCTCCGAGCTGCGCCGCGCGTTCGAGATCGGCTTCCTGCTGCTGCTGCCGTTCCTGGTGATCGACCTGGCGGTGTCGGCGATCCTGATGGCGATGGGCATGATGATGCTGCCGCCACCGACGATATCGCTGCCGATGAAGATCATCTTCTTCGTGCTGGTCGACGGCTGGGCGCTGGTCGCGGGCTCGCTGGTCAAGAGCTTCGGGACGGGCTGAGGCCCGTTCCCTTTCCATCCTCACAAACCGTCATCCCGGCGAAAGCCGGGACCCAGGGTCACGAGCGACATCGCCTGCTGCCCTGGGTCCCGGCTTTCGCCGGGATGACGTGTTTTCAGTGGTTTGCGGCCGGCCTCAGCGCCGGCGCTTGCCGTGGCCGTCGAGCCAGGCGGAGAGGTCGCCGAAGGTGAGCTTGTCGAGGAAGGAGAGGCCGATGCTCTCGCCGTCGGTCCAGCGGACGACGCAGGGGCGCTTGCCGAGCTGGGGCACCGCCAGCGAGACGTGACGGCCCGGCTCGAGCTGCTGGTCGCAGACGACGCGCGCGCCGCCCTGCGAGATATTCTCGAGCGTCGCCGGGAACAGCCGGCCGAGCACGCCCACCATCGCTTCCGAATCGGCATCGAAGCGGGGCGCACGCGCCGAGCCGGCGTCGTTCACGCCGCCGCCGCTCGAGATGCTGTGGAGCAGCCCCTCGACGTCGATCATGTCGTCGAACTGGACGCCGGCGCGGCCGTCGTTCGTCCAGGCGATGCGGCCGTTGAGCGGGCAGGCGCCGCGCACCTCGACGGTGATGCGATCGTTCTCCCGCAGCGCGGTGCGGACCTCGATCAGCATGCCGGTCGCCGACATGTTGCGGATCCGGCAAGGCGTGTCGACATGGCCGGGGCGAACCAGACGGCCGAGCAGCAGCGTCGTCACCGTGCGTTCGGCACGGGGCGGCACCTGCTCGATCGTTTCGGTACGTGGGGCCCAGTGTTCCATCGCTACGCCTCGTTTACTGGTCGGTTCGCCGATAACGTATGTTATCGGAGATCGATCCTTACCGAGGCGCCGAGACGCGCCTCCGTATAGATGCGGAGTGGCTCAGGACGGGACGGCGGCGGTGAGCGCGACACGCTTCACCATGCCGGCGCCGAACGCTTCCGAAGACGATGCTTCGACCACGCGGCGGAAGCCGTCGAGGTTGGGCAGCATCCCGTCGGGACCGCTGGCGAGCGGGGTGGCGAAGGTGCGCATGTTGACCGCGTGGAGCAGCATCGGGATGCGCGCCTTCACATAGTCCATCTTGTCCTCGTCCACCTGGAGCTGGACGTCGACCTTGACGTAGCCCGAGAGGCGGCCGTCGGCGCCGACCAGCGGCGCGAGCACGCTGCCCACCGGCACGAACTTGGGCTCGGGCGGCGGCTTGGGCGCTTCGGCGGCCGCGGCGGGCTTGGCGCCGAGCAGCAGGATCGCCGCGCAGCCCGCGCCGCCGCCGAGGCCGAGCCCCGCGAGCAGCACGATGACGAGCATGAACATCTTCTTCACGGGCTACGGTCCTGCGTCAGAATTGGAAGCTCGAGTCCGTCGGCAGCGACGGCGCCTCGGCCTTGAGCACGATCGTGATGCGGCGGTTCTCGGGACGTGCCGGCTGGTCGGGATAGACCGGCTGGGTCGCGCCCAGCGCCACCGTCTCGGCGAAGCGGCTCTCGGGAAGGCCGTCGCCGATCAGCGCGGTGCGCGCGGCCATCGCGCGCTCGCCCGACAGGCGCCAATTGGCGTCGCCGTTGCTGCCGAGGCTGTCGACATGCCCCTCGATCGAGAGCGGCGCGCCCGACTTGGCGAGCTTGGTGGCGATCTTGGCGAGCAGCGCCCGCGCATAGGGATTGAGCTCGGCGGTGCCGCTCTTGAACATCGCCTGCTGGTCGGTGTCCATCAGCGTGATGCGCAGGCCGTCGCGCGCCGGCTTCACGTCATAGTTGCGCGACGTCTGGTCGGGCGCGGCGCTGTCGAGCACGACCTGGAGCTCGGAGGCCATCACGCGCTGCGAGGCATCGGGGATGTTCGCGGTGCCGCCGCGCGAAGTGCCCTGGGTGGCGGCCTCGAGCGCGGGCTGGCCGGTGGTGCGCTTGTCGTCGGCATGTTCGCGGCGCGAATGGCCCATGCCCGAATCGGTGCCCGCCTGCGTGCCTTCGGCGCCGGTGCCGCTCTGCACGGTCGGCGAGAAATATTGCGCAAGGCCCTTCAGCCGCTGCTTGTCCGGATTGGCGATCAGCCAGAGCAGCATGAAGAATGCCATCATCGCGGTCACGAAGTCGGCATAGGCCACCTTCCACGCACCGCCGTGGTGGCCGGCGGCTACCTTCTTGACGCGCTTGATGACGATCGGGCGTTCGCTGTTCCCTCCCCCCATCGACATGTCAGCTGCCCTTCAGTGCCAGGCGGAGGCGATCCTGCACCGCGCCCAGGCGGACATGGCCGATCGCGCTCAGCGAATCCTCGCCGCCGGCGATGCGCTCAAGCAGGTTCACGCACTCCTCGGCGTGCTGGATCAGATAGTCGAAGGTCTGCAGTTGCTCGATGTAGCTCGCGGCGAAATGCTCGTCGCACACCAGCACCATCGACAGCACTTCCAGCTTGTCGCGCATCTCGCGGATCTCGCCCGCGATGACCGTGTGGAGCATCGACGCGAACGGGTCGTACCCCGGAAGCGGCTCAGCGGACACGGGCTGGGAGGGGATGGGCAGGCACGACATCAGAACAGCTCCAGTTCGCCGCCCGGTACGCTGGCGGGGATGATCGGGATGATCGGCTTCTCGGCCACGCGATCGGTGACGTGCGTGCAGCGGCTCCGCCCCTCATGGGGGAGGAACTCCACCTTGCGCGCGCTGGTCCCGCCCAGGTCGCAATGGCCGATCGCGATGCCTTCGGTCTCCATGAAGCGCCTCGCGAACGCCGCGTTGGAGGAGCCGATGGCGCCGAGGCCCGAGACGATGTTGGCGCCGCCATAGAGGTGGGCGCGCAGCCGGCTGCGGACCGCGCCCTTGCCCATCATCGCATTGATGAGCAGCTCCATGGCATGCACGCCGTAGCGTTGCAGATCGGTGCCCGAAAGTTTCGCCGAGGAATCCGGTTCGCCGAGGAGGAAATGGTTCATTCCCCCGATCCTGGCGACGGGATCGTAGAAGCACGCGGCCACGCAGCTGCCCAGCAGCGTCGTGATCATCACGTCCGGCTCTGCGATCGCCGCGAATTCTCCCTGGACGATGGGCACCCGGCGCATCAGGTGAGCTCGCCGAACACGCGTTCGATCTTCTCCTTCAGCGCCGCGGGCGCGAAGGGCTTCACGACATAGTTGTTGACGCCCAGCGCCGCCGCCTTCTGCACGATCTCGCGATCGCTCGAGCCGGTGAGCATGATGAACACGGTCTTGCCGATCACCGGATCGGCGCGGACCTGCTCGAGGAACTGGAGCCCGTCCATCTCGGGCATGTTGAAGTCCGAGATGATCAGGTGGACACGATCGGTCCTGACCGAGCTCAGCGCCTCGGGCGCGGTCGGTTTGTCCCGGATGTCCTTGAAGCCCAGGTCCTGCAGCGCGCGACGGATCATCGCTCGCATGGAGGCCTGGTCATCGACGACCATCACTTTGATTTGCGCGGCGGCAGGCATCAGACGCTCCCAAGCTTTCTCGCGCGGCAGGCACTCAGAATCGCTTCGGGCATGCCCAGAAGGCCGACCTCGCGCTCCACCCCGCCAACTTCCTTCGCGGCGCGGGGCATGCCCCAGACGACGCAACTATCCTGCGACTGGCCGAGGGTGTGCGCGCCTGCATTGCGCAGCGCGAGCATCCCATCGGCACCGTCGCGACCCATTCCCGTCAGGATCGCCGCGATCACCGAAGAGGCGACCGGGACGAGGGACCTGAACAGGACATCGACCGACGGGCGATGCCCGGTGATCATGTCTCCTGCCCGAAGGCGAATGCGGCCGTCGGAAACACCGCCCGACAGCTCCATGTGACGTTCGCCCCCAGGAGCAATATAGACGGTTCCCGGCGTAACCGGCGTGCCGTCCTGCGCTTCCACGACCTGGACGCGGCATTCGCCGTTCAGCCGCTCCGCGAAGCTCTTGGTGAACGCCGCCGGCATGTGCTGGACGATGAGCACCGGCGGGCAATCCGCGGGCAGCGCGGGGAGCAGCGAGAACAACGCTTCGACCCCGCCGGTGGATGCACCGATCGCGATCAGCCGGCCCTCGCCGCCGCCGCCGCCCACCGCGGGCTGCGGCGCGATGCGCACGGGGCCCGCGCGCGCGGCCGAGCGAGCGGCGGTCTTGACCTTCTCGCAGAGCAGGTTCGCGTCGCGCTCGATGTCCTCGGGCGTGCCGCTCGGCTTGGTGACATAGTCCACCGCGCCGAGGCGGAGCGCCTCGATCGTCACCGCCGCGCCGCGCGCGGTCAGCGTCGAGCACATCACGACCGGCATGGGCCTGAGCCGCATGATCCGCTCGAGGAACGAAAGCCCGTCCATCCCCGGCATCTCGACGTCGAGCGTCAGCACGTCCGGGTTGAGCGCCTTGATCATCTCGCGCGCCTCGAACGGGTCGGGCGCGGCGCCGATCACTTCGATGCCCGGGTCCGCCGAAAGCATGCGCTTCAGCGTCGCGCGCATCGACGCGCTATCGTCGACGATCAGGGTGCGGACGGGTCGATTGGCATGCATGTTCATGCGTCACCCCGCTTCTGGTAGATCGTGTGCCCGCACGAGCGCATCGCCTGCGCCGCGCGGCCGACCATCCGTTCGGAATGGCCGATGTAGAGGAAGGCCGACGGCGCGAGCTGGGCGACGAAGCGCTGCTCGAGCTCCTCCTTCGCATCGTCGTTGAAATAGATCATGACGTTGCGGCAGAAGATCACGTCATAGGCGGCCTTGAGCGGCCAGGGCTCGAACAGGTTGAGCACCTTGGCGGTGACCATCGAGCGCGCTTCCTCGGCCATCAGGAACCCGTCGCGCTCGGGGCGCATCCAGGTGCGGCGGTATTCCTCGGGCACACCTTCGGCGGTATTCGCGGCGTAGAAGCCCCGGCGCACCGATTCGACCACATGCGGCGCGATGTCGGTGGCGAGCAGCCGCACGTCGGCGCCCCGCAGCCACATCGACGAGGTCCGGTCGGGGCCCAGCAGGCACATCGCGATCGTGTAGACTTCCTCGCCCGAGGAGCAGCCGGCCGACCAGATGCGGATCGGCTGGCCCGCGCTGGCGCGGCGCTTCAGCTCGGGCATCACCGTCTCGCGGAAATGGTCGAAATGGTGCGGCTCGCGGAAGAAGTGGGTATGGTTGGTGGTGAGCGACACCACCATCGCCGAGCGCTCCACCGGATCGCTCTCGACCAGCGCGACATAGTCGCGGTAGCTCGAAAGCCCATGCTCGCGCAGCCGGCGGGCGAGGCGCGACTGGACCAGCGTGGTCTTGGCCTCGCTCAGCGCGATGCGCGCGTCCGACATCATGATCGCGGCGATCGCGGCGAAGTCGTTGCGGGTCAGCTCCGCGCTGTGGCTCGGGCCGAGGGCCGTGCCGCCCCCAGCTCGAGCCGAGGCGGCGCTGTCCATGTAGGTCATGCAGCGAGGTCCAGGTGCTTGGTGAGGCTCAGCGCGTCGAGGTCGAGCAGGAGCACCATCGTGCCCTTGTCCTCGCGCGTGCCGTCCTTGGCGCGCGTGGTGATGCGGACGAGACCGCAGATCACGCTCTGCTCGATCGTCTCGACTTCGGGCGCCGGCTGCACTTCGCTCGAGCCGATTGCGACGATGTCGTTGACTTCGTCGACGAGGAAGCCCGCCTGCTTGCCGGTGATGTTCACCACCAGCACGCACGAGCGTGGGTGGATCGCGCTCGGCTCCCAGCCCAGCCGCTCGGCGAGGCCGACGACGGGGATCACGTTGCCGCGCAGGTTGGTGACGCCCTTGATGAAGGTCGGCACGTTGGGGAGGGGGGTCGGCTCTTCCCACTCGCGGATCTCGATGAGCGCGCTCATGTCGATCCCGAAGGTCTGCTTGCCCAGCGAAAACGTCACGATCTTGCGATCGGTCGCGGTGTCCTTGTCAGTGCTCATGCTGCGATTCCTTTCGGAGCGAAACGGGTCGAGGGGGGCGCCGAGACCAGCGCTTCGATGTCGAGGATGAGCGCGATCGAGCCGTCGCCCAGGATGGTCGCGCCGCCGAGGCCGCGGATCGGGTGGAGGTTCTGGTCGAGGCTCTTGATCACCACTTCGCGGCGGTCGTCGATCGTGTCGACGACCAGGCCGACGCTACCCGCGGTCTCGCTCTCGACGATCACCACGAGCGAGTCCTCGATCGGGCGGTCGTCGTTGAGGCCGAAGATCTCGGTCGCGCGCTTCACGGGCAGGTACTGGCCGCGCATCTCGATCACTTCGGTGTCGGGCGAGGTGCGCTTCACCTGGCCGGGCTCGGGCTGGATCGTCTCGAGCACGTGGCTGAGCGGCAGCACGAAGCGCTGGCCGGCGAGACGCACGATCATCCCGTCGAGGATGGCGAGCGTCAGCGGCAGGATCATCGTGAAGCTGGTGCCTTCGCCGGGCACCGAGTGGATGTCGATGCGGCCGCCGAGCGCCTCGACGTTCGAGCGGACCACGTCCATGCCCACGCCGCGGCCCGAGATGTTCGAGATGGTCTCCGCGGTCGAGAAGCCCGGCGCGCAGATCAGCTGGTCGATCTCGTCGTTGGTGAGCTGCGCGTCGGCGGGGATGATCCCCTTCTCGATCGCCTTGGCCTTGACCCGCTCGCGGTTGATGCCGCGGCCGTCGTCCTGCACGCGCACCAGGATGCGCGCGCCGCGCTGCTCGGCCGAGAGCTTGATCGTGCCCTGCTCGGGCTTGCCCTTGGCCTTGCGTTCCTCGGGCCCCTCGATGCCGTGGTCGACGGCGTTGCGGATCATGTGGGTCAGCGGATCGCCGATCTTCTCGATCACGCCCTTGTCGACTTCGGTCGTCTCGCCGAAGGTCTCGAGCTGGACCTGCTTGCCGGTCTCGACCGAGAGGTCGCGCAGCATGCGCGGCACCCGGCTGAAAGCCTGGCGGATGGGCTGCGCGCGCAGCGACATCACATTGTCCTGGATCTGGCGCGTCAGGCGCGCGAGCTCGGGCAGCTCGACGCGCTGGCGGTCGGCAGGCGACAGCCGGTCGGCGAGGATCGAGTTGCGGATCACCAGCTCGCCCACGAGGTTGAGCAGCATGTCCAGCTTGAGCAGGTCGACGCGGATCGTCTGCGCGGCGGCTTCGCTCGCGACGGGCTTGGCAGCCGCGGTCGCGACTTCGGTCGGCGTCGGCGAGGCCGCGGCGATCGCCTCGACCATTTTCTGCATGTTCGCGGCGAGATCCTCGACCGTCGCGGTGACGGGCTCGAACGCGATCTCTTCCTCGAGCTTGGCTTCGATCGGCTCGAAGGCCGGCGCCGCGACCGGCGCGGCAGCGGCCGGCGCGGGCGCGGCCTCGGCGCTGCGGCGGTATTCGATCTTCGAGTCCGGCGCGACGAAGTCGAAGCAGTCGGCGATGTCGCCGTCGCTCACTTCGCCGGGCATGCTGAGCGTCCAGGTGAAATAGGCGTTCTCGGGATCGAGCTCGCGCAGCGGCGGGACCACTGCATCGACCGACTCCACGCGCGCGCCGAGCGCCTCGAGCTCGCGGATCACGAGCAGCGGCTCGCCGGCGTTCGCCATGGCGGCGCGAGACGGCGCGAAGACGATCGTCCAGGGCGCCGGGCCGTCGGCCGCGGGGCTGTCGAAATCGTCGAGGTCGAACGCCACCGGCTGGAAGCCGAAGGGGTCGTCGTCGATCGGCGCGGGCGCCGGGGCAGGCGCTTCGACCGCCGGCGTCGGCGTGGGCGCGGCGGCAGCGGCAGGCGCGCCGTCACCCGGCACGCCCTTGTTGGCCAGCACTTCGTCGAGCTGCGCGAGCATCGCCTCGTCGGCGGGGCGCGGGCAATTGCCCTTCGACGCCTCGACGTGATCCGAGAGGATATCGAACGCGCCGAGCATCACGCGCACCACGCCGGGCGTGGGGGCGATCTTGTTCGCGCGGATCTCGTCCAGGACGTTCTCGAAGCGGTGCGCGAAGGCGGTCAGGTCGGCGTGGCCGAACGCGCCGGCGCCGCCCTTGATCGAGTGGACCGCGCGGAACACGCCGGCGATCGTCTCGGCCGAGACATCGCCGTTCTGCATCGCGGACAGGCCCGCTTCGGCCGTCACCAGCCCTTCGGTGCACTCTTCGAAGAAGATCGCCTGGATATCGTCGAAATCATCGCTCACGGGCAGACGCGGCGGATCGCCGCCCCCAGTTTCGCGGCCTCGAAGGGCTTGGTGATCCAGCCGGTGGCGCCGGCGTCACGCGCGCGCGCCTTCTTCTCGTCCGAGAATTCGGTCGAAAGCACCAGGATCGGCGTGCCGCGGAAACCCGCCTCGGCGCGCACGGCCTCGATCAGCTGGAAGCCGTCCATCTTCGGCATGTTGATGTCGGTGATCAGCAGGTCGGGCTGCACTTCGTGCATGCGCTCCAGGCCATGCTCGCCGTCGTTGGCGGATTCGATGCGATAGCCCTGGGCAGTCAGCGTCGCCTTGAGCAGCATGCGCATGCTGGGCGAATCGTCCACGGTCAGGATCAACTTGCTCACGACTTGTCTCCTGCTTGGAGGCCGATTGCCTCTGCGAGCTGGCAGCGGGTCACACGATCGACGAAGGCTGCGCTGGGGTTGAGGATACGGAAGGGCTGGCCATTGGCCTCCGCCTCGGCGCGCGCGGCGACGAGCAGCTGGAGGACCGCCTGGCCGACGCTCTCCACTTCGGATGCATCGACTTCGAAATCGCCATCGGCGTCCGCGGCCATGACCAGGCGCACGCGAAGGTCTTCGGCAGTGACGGTGGTGCCGTGCACGGGGAGCCGCAGCGGGCCCTCCTGCGCATCAGGCAGCGGCAGGGGAGAGTCCATTCTTTGCCTCGTCGAGTGCGGTTTCGAGTTGCTGGAAGCTCGGCGCATAAGCCGAGGGCGTCATGCGGCGGGCGATCTCGATCGCCACCTGCACGGGCTGGTTCTGGGCATAGGCGACGATCGCGGTCTTCACGATCGCGAAGGGCTTGCAGTCGGAGTCGATCGTCTCGGCCAGCTTGCTGGCGAGCGGACCCACCACGCAGTAGCTCAGGAGCACGCCCATGAAGGTGCCGACGAGCGCGCCGCCGATCATCGCGCCGAGGATCTCGGTCGGCTGGTCGATCGAGCCCATGGTCTTGATGACGCCGAGCACCGCGGCGACGATGCCGATCGCGGGCAGGCCGTCGGCCATGATCTGCAGCGCGTGCTGCGGACCAGCCTCCTCATGGTGATGCTTCTCGATATCGGCTTCCATCGCCGCTTCGATCTGGTGCGGATCCTCGAAGTTCACCGTCATCATGCGGAGGTAGTCGCAGATGAACTCGACGAGGTGGTGGTCCTTCAGGATGCGCGGGTAGGGCGAGAAGATCGGGCTCTCCTCGGGCCTGTCGAGGTGCGGCTCCAGGCCCGTCGCGCCACCTTTCTTGAAGGTGGTGAGGAGCTGGAACAGCATCGTCAGCAGGTCCTTGTAGTCGCCCGGCTTCCACATCGGCCCCTTGAACGAGCGCATGAGCCCCGAGCCGGCCTTCTTCACCGTCGACATCGAGTTGGACACGATGAACGCGCCGATCGACGCGCCGCCGATCGCCATGAGCTCGTGCGGCAGCGCGTGCGCGATGATCTCGAACTTGCCGCCGGAAATGATGAAACTTCCGAAGACGCAGCCGAGAATGATGAGGAATCCGACACCGTTCAGCATGGCGGGGCGATTTCTTTCCCTGGTATTTTCCAGAATTATAGGACGGAATTCCGCCCCTCACGGGTGCGGAGCGCGATTTAGCTCAGGCCGCGGCGCGATCCTGCCACTCGATCACTTCCAGCCAGTTCCTCAGGCGGTTGAGCTCGAGCGAGGCGAGGAGCGGATTGTCGTGGTAGGGATGCACGATCTGGGCAATCGACGGCGCCCAGGGCGCATTGCTGTCGAACAGGATGCCCAGCCCGAACACCGCGGGGATGTTCGCGAAGGCCATCGGCCGCGCGTCGCTGCGCGTCTCGGCGAGGAAGTCCTCGACCGCGGTGAGCACGCCGTTGCGCGGGCCGCCCTCGTGCGTCGCCAGCGCGAACTGGCCCATGCCGCGGAAGCCGCGCTGCTCGAACAGCCGGCGATCGCCGATCTTCGCGCCGCCCTCATAGCTGTATTCGTGGCGATGCTCGGCCGGAATCCGGTCGGGCGCATAATACATGTCGCGGCGGCCGGTGGGCCAGCTCACGTCGTGGAGGAAGGCGAGCAGCGGCTTGCCCTCGGCCTGCGCCACCTGGTTGGCGCCGCGCAGCTCGTTGATCACGGTGTAGTAATTATGGTCGCCGTCGATCACCCAGGCGTCGACGTCGGTCATCTCGTGGATCACGTCGAGGCTCGCGGCCGCGACGTGGCGCACGTTGGGGCGCGTCGCCGCCCAGCCGGTGAACTCGGCGCGCGGCGCCGGGTCGATGCTGGTCAGCGTGCCGCCCTGGACTTCGCAATAGGCCGCGAGCATCTGCGAGGCGCCGCCGAACTCGGCGCCGATCTCGACGATGTTGCGCACGCCCGCGGCCTGGAGGCTGGCGAGGATGATGTCCGAGAATTCGGTCATCGAATGGATCAGCAGGTTGCTCATCAGGCGGCCTTCGACTGGAGGACAGCGGTAGCCGAGGGTGCGGCGGCAACGGCCTTCTGGCGCTCGGCGATCGGGCGAAAGACGATCGCGAGCATCATCGGCTCGTCGCCGTGGCGCGCGGGCGGCGGCACCATCATGAAGCTGTATTCGTCGACACAACGGAACAGGTGCGGCGCGACCTGCTCCATCCCCTCGAGCGAGGGCGAGGCGCCGGTCTCGTCGGCGCCGGCGCGCTGCTTGTCGCTGAGGAAGCGCTTGACCGGCATGAAGCTCGCGCTCTCCACCTGAACCCAGTCGAACAGCTGGCCGAACTGGACGCCCACCGAATAGCGGCAGTCGCCGATCGGGATCGGAGCGAGATAATAGCCGTCGTGCGTGGGCGTCGCGGTGACGTTGCCCGTTGTGACGTTCTGGCCGTCCGCGACGATCACCGGCAGCGAGATGCTCTGGTCGACGAAATCGGCATATTTCAGCGGCATGCCGAAGCGGCGCTGCGCGAGCAGGCTGAGCTTGATCGACAGGCCCTCGCCGTTGAGCTCGGCGGGCAGGTACATGCGCTCCGAGCCCTTCATGTAGAAGAGGCCGCGCTGGCGCAGTCCCTTGCGCGCGATCTCGGGATCGAACAGCGCGACGGTGTTGTCGACGCCCAGGTTGATGTCGTGCTCGAACTCGGCGACGACCTCAAGCTCCTTGGGCACCGGCAGGAACATCAGCCGGCCCATCACCGCCGCGGCGCCGAGGCGCCACATGTCGGTGCGCTCGGCGGCGCGGGCGCGGACCATCGAGGCCTCGACCGCGGCGCCGAAGCGCAGGCAGCCGGCCTGGACGCGGTCGCGGACCTCGCTCTGGCGCGCCTTGATGCTGTTGCCCTTGCGGATCGGCGTGCCGTCGGCCTTGTAGTCGACCACCGAGCCCTGCGCCGCGGTGCAGAGCTGCTCGAAGATCGCGACGTTGCCGCACAGCGCCTCGAGCGAGAAGGAGTCGTAGTGGTCGTGGCCGATGAAGCCGCGCTTGTCATAGCCGGTGAGCGACTGTTCGCGCAGCAGCAGGTAGCGACCGGCGACGTGGCAGCCGAACGCCTTGCGCAGCACCGGCTCGATGTCGTTCTGCACCGAGCCGTTGTAGCCCAGGTCGACGAGCATCAGCGTGTCGCCCCGCGCGGGGTTCACCAGGCTACGGACGTGCGCGACCATCCGCTCGGCGAAGCCGGCAGAATTCTTGAGGATGCGGCGCATGCGCTGCGGCTCGTGCACGCCGCGCAGGAAGGCGGCGGGGCGCGACTGGCCGGGCTTGAGGCCCTTGAGCATCTGCGTCGCTTCGGCCGCGCCGAGCAGCAGCTGGCGCGCGACGACGTCCAGATGCGTGCCGCCCAGCTCGTTGCGGAGGTAGCTGTCCACCGCGGCGGCGTCGACGAACGACGAGGCGACCGAGGTGAAGCGGCTGATCTCGATCGCATGTGCGGGCGCTTGATGGCCGCTCGCCTGGTGGACGAGCATCGGCAGATGGCCGTCGCGCATCAGGAACAGCCAATGGACCTTGCCGCCGTGCGCGGCCTTGAGCGCCTGTGCCTCGTCCTCGAGCCAGCGCTGGAAGCCGTGGAAGACCGGGCCGAGCGCAGTGAAGCCGAAGGACTCGACCGGATCGGCGATGTTCGGTTCGGCGAAGGCGATCGGCGCGCGGTGCGGCTGGTAGCAGCCGAGATTGTCGGCGTTGCCCGGGTGGAGGATCCCGCCCACCGAACATTCGAGCCGCAGCCGCTGCTCGGTCGCTTCGGTGAACTGCTTCAGATGCAGCGTGCGCACGCCGAAGGGCGCGACGCCGTCGACGTCGGCCTTCTTGTTGTCGCCGATGTGGAGGATCTGGTCCGCCGGCACGCCGAGCTCGGGGAGCACGAGCTCATAGAGCCCCTCGTGCTTCGACCGGCCATAGGTCGACGAGCAGAAGATCCGGCCGATCAGCGCGGCGACGTCTTCGCCCGCGGTCGCGGCGATCAGCGCGCGCAGCTGGTCCTTGTCGAGATAGGTATCGGAGACGATGATCGTCTCGATGCCGCGGCGCTGCGCTTCGCGCATCAGCTCGACGGTGGGGGTGAAGCCGAAGCAATGGCCGACCTCGGCCGCGATCTCGCGCGCGGCGGCGGCTGCGTGTTCGTCCGCGCCCGCGTTGGGCAGCAGCTCGGCGTAGATTTCGTTGATTGCGACTTCGTTGCGGCGATCCCGAATCGCGGCGGCGCCGCGCGCGCGGCTCTCGGCCCATTGGCGCTGCGGGATGTTGACGCCCGGCATCGCGGCGAACACGTCGCGCGGCGCGTGCGTATCGCGCCACAGCAGCGTGTCGAAACAGTCGAGCGAAAGCAGCCGGACCTCCGGCGCGCGATCGAGCGCAGCCGGCATCTGGTGCGGCAGAATAACGTCAGCCATCGGGGCTCCCTCGCAAAGGCGCCGCATCTTCAGGGCGCGCACCAATCTTATAGGAAGAACGCCACACGCCCGGCGCAAACTGTCTAGAATAGAGGTGTCAGGACAGGAGCAACCATGACCCTTAGCGCCTATCAGGCCGCCCGCGCTCGGGCGGAAACGCCGCGATCGGCCGAATATCGGCTGATGAGTGAGATTACCGGAGAGATGATGGCGGCCGAAAGCGCGGGTGCGCGCGGCGCGCTGCTGATGCCGCCGCTGCACCGCAACCGCGAGATGTGGTCGGCCTTCGTCAGCGACTGCGGCGCGACGGGCAACCGCTTGCCGCCCGAGCTGCGCGCCCAGATCATTTCGCTCGGCCTGTGGGTCGATCGCTTCACCAGCGACGTGATCGCGGGCCGCGAAGCGATCGGCGAGCTGATCTCGCTCAACCGCACGATCATGGAAGGCCTGCGCGGCGAGCGTCTCGCCGCCGCCTGAGGCTTTCCTCGCGGATCCTGGAAAAGGGCGCTGGAACTCGGTTCCGGCGCCTTTTTCCTTTTGGGCTTCGCCCGACCCCGCCCCCAAATCGTCATCCCGGCGAAAGCCGGAATCGAGGGTTGCAGAGGACGTCGCTCGTGGCCCTGGATCCCGGCTTTCGCCGGGATGACGGTGGCAAAGGCGGGTACGCCGCCCAAAGAAAAGGGCGCCGGAACCGGAGTTCCGACGCCCTCGATCCTGCGCTTTACGCGATCAGAAGCTGGTCCAGTCGTCCCCGCCGGCACTGGTCGTCATCGCCGCGACGGGCAGCGGCTGGACCGGCGAGACATAGCCGGTCGAGCGCGCCGCGCGCGGCTTGGCGGGGAGCGGCGTCGAGCGCGTCGCACGTGCGCCGGCATCGCCGGTGTTGAAGTGCGAGGCCTTGTCGGCGAGCTCGGTGACTTCGCTCGACAGGTTTCGCGCCGCAGCCGACGTCTCCTCGACCATCGCGGCATTCTGCTGGGTCGACTGGTCCATCGTGCCGATCGCGGCACTGATCTGGACGATCGCCGAGCTCTGCGCGGCATTGTCGCTGGCCATTTCGGCGAGCAGCTTGTGGACTTCGTCGACATCGCCCGAGATGTTCGCCAGCGCGCCGTCCACCTTCTGCACCATCTCCACCGCCGCGACGATGTCGGTCTGCGTCGCAGTGAGCTGGTCGCGCGCGCGGCCGGCCTCTTCCTCCGCACGCATCGCCAGCGCCGAGACAAGGTCCGCCACGACCGCGAAACCGCGACCCGCCTCACCGGCGCGACCGGCCTCGACCGCGGCGTTCATCGCGAGCACGCGAGTCTGGAAGGCGATCTTGTCGAGCCCTTCGATCACGCTGTCGATGCCCTTGGCACTCTCAGACACGCGGTTCATCGCACCCATCGCCTCGTCGGCGATGCCGCGGCCGCCCGAGACCGTCGAGATCGCCCCGTCGGCGCGCTCGACCGTGCGGCCCGCAGCGGCGGCAGTCGCCTTGAGGCGCGTCTCCATCTGCGAGATCGCGGCCGAGGTCTCCTCGAGGCTCGCGGCATTGCTCTCGGTGCGGCGCGCGAGGTCTTCGCTCGCCGCGGCGATCTCGCCCGAGCCGGTGCGGATGGTCTCGGCCGAAGTCATCACCGATCCGATCAGCCCGCGCAGGCTCTCGATCGCCTGGTTGAAATTGGTCTTCACCGTGACATAGCTCGCCGAGAAATCGGCGGTGATCGATGCAGTCAAATCGCCTTCGGCCATGCTGGCGAGGCCTTTTTCGAGCGAATCCACCACCAGCTTCTGCTCGGCGTCGGCGCGGGCCTTTTCGGCCTGGGTGATCTCCTGCGCCTGCGCCGCGTCGCGGAACACCAGCACCGCCTGCGCCATCGCGCCGACTTCGTCGCGGCGCTCGATGCCGGGTACTTCGACGCGGTTGTCGCCCTGGGCGAGCTCGCGCATCGTCGCCTGGAGCCGCGCGAGCGGACCGACGATCCCGGCGCGCGACACCAGCAGCCCGACGACGACCGCCACGATCGACGCGAGCACGCCGAGCACGATCCCGAACATCGAGCCGTAATCGGCGTCGGCCGCGAGCGTTTCGGCGACCTTCTCGGCGCCCTCGATGTTGGCGTTGTTCGTCTTCATCATCCGGTCGGTCAGCGTGTCGATTTCCCTGTCGACCGAGATGAGCGCGGCGCGTGCCTCGTCGTTACGGTCGGCGAGTCCGCGCGCGATCGCAACGCGCACCAGCTTGTGGATGCGATCGAGCCGCTCGCGCGCCTCGTCGACGATGGCGGCCTTATCGGGTTCGTTCGTCTTGACCTGGTCGAGCAGCTTGATCGCGGACGCATAGCCGGCCTGCTCGTCGGCGTCGGCGTCGCGCGCTTCCTTGCTGCTGCCCTCATAGGCAAGCGTGCGATAGCCCGAATAACCCATCGCCGTGGTGATCCGGCTCACCCGCGCGAGCCGCGTCGAATCTGGCAGCGACTTGGTGACGAGCACCGAATAGCGCGCGTCGATGTCGTTGAGCCGCTGCGACGCGAGCAGTGCCAGCGTGACGGTGACGACGCCGAGCATCAGCAGCAAGGCGAGGATCTTGGTCGAAATCTTGAGGCGCGAAAGCAGCGAAGCCATGGTGTGTCCCTTTGCATCGGGGGCCGGGCGGCCGGATGCTTGCATGGACTCTATAGAGCGCCTCGGGCGGGCGGCTTCGTTATGTTCCGCAAATTGCGGACGGGGAGTGTTGTTGCGAAGCGTGTTTAAGTTGTTGGCATAATGAAATTAAAATGCGTTCGTTACGGCAGCGGGTATGGACAATTCCCAAGCGCGGACGAAAGGAGGCGCCGCCTCGCGGCAGCGCCTCCCCATCGGTTGCGACCCGAGATCGAAAGACGTCAGAAGCTCGCCCAGTCGTCCCCGCCGGTCGACGCATTCGCCATCGCGGCGGCGGGCAGGGCCTTCACCGGGGAGACATAGGCGGCGCTGTTGCGCGCGAGGCGCGGCTTGGCGGGCATCGCCGGCACCGGGCTGGCTGCGCGCCGGGGCTGCGCATGCGATGCGCCGGTGTTGAACTGCGCGGCCTTGTCGGCGAGTTCGGTGACTTCGCTCGACAGGTTGCGCGCCGCGGCCGAGGTCTCTTCCACCATCGCGGCATTCTGCTGCGTGGCCTGGTCCATCGTGCCGATCGCGGCACTGATCTGGACGATCGCCGAGCTCTGCGCGGCATTGTCCGACGCCATGTCGGCGAGCAGCTTGTGGACTTCGCCGACGTCGCCCGAGATATTGGCGAGTGCGCCGTCGACCTTCTGGACCATCTCCACCGCGGTGACGATATCGGCCTGGGTGGCGGTCAGCTGGTCGCGGGCGCGGCCCGCTTCCTCTTCGGCGCGCATCGCCAGGGCGGAGACGAGGTCGGCGACGACCGCGAAGCCGCGACCCGCCTCACCGGCGCGGCCAGCTTCCACCGCGGCGTTCATCGCGAGAACCCGGGTCTGGAAGGCGATCTTGTCGAGCCCTTCGATGACCGAGTCGATGCCCTTGGCGCTCTCGCTGACGCGAGTCATCGCCTGCACGGCGTCGTCGGCGATGCCGCGGCCGCCCGAGACGGTCGCGATCGCGCCGTCGGCGCGCTCGACGGTGCGGCTCGCCGCGCCCGCGGTCGCCTTGAGGCGCTGTTCCATCTGCGAGATCGCGGCCGAGGTCTCCTCGAGGCTCGCGGCATTGCTCTCGGTGCGGCGCGCGAGATCCTCGCTCGCCGCGGCGATCTCGCCCGAGCCGGTGCGGATCGTCGTCGCCGATTCCATCACCGAGCCGATCAGCTCGCACAGCGCGTCGAGAGCCTGGTTGTAGTTGCCCTTGAGCGCGCCATAGGCCGGCGGGAAGTCGCTGTGGATCGCCGCGGTCAGGTCGCCCTGGCGAAGCTGCTCGAGCTTGGCGGCGAACTCGCGCACGACATCGTCCTGCTCGGCGGCGCTCTTCTGCTGCGCCACGGCGGCGTCGCGGAAGGTGAACATCGCGCGGGTCAGGCGGCCGACGCAGTCGGTATAGTCGGTGAACTGGATCGGGCTGGTCAGGTCGCCCGCGGCGAGGCCTTCCATGCGCACGACCGTTGTGACGTAGGGGTCGCAGATCGCCTTGCGGAACCAGGCGCCGGCGATCGCGCTCAATACAGTCGTGCCCGCGGTGATCGCGGCGGAAACATAGGAGCCCATCGCCAGCTCGATCAGCGCGCTCAGCGCGATGAAGCCGGTGAGCATGCCGAACGCAATCAGCGTCTTCTGACGGATCGGCGCATTCGCGACGTACCAATTCATGTTGCGACCTTTCAATCCAGGCTCGGTTTGGACTTGGACCAACTGCGCAACACGGGTGTCCCTCCGGGCCGTCGCACTGCCCCTCAGCAGCACTCCGATATTGTCCTTATAGGGAGGGCCGCAGGTGCCGACCGGATTCAGTCCGAAATGGTTTTATCCCGACGCGGACAATCGGATCGGTTTTGTCCGCTTACGTATTCATCCTAAATGGGAAATCTCCCCGAAAAAAATCAGCCTGCGGCGATAGGAGCGAAGACGATTTCGACGATACGGCAGGGTCTCTCGCGGCTTTTGGCGAGCGAGGCGGCGCGGTTCGGCGCAGTCGCCCTGCTGTGCCTGGCGGCGGTGGCGATCGGCCATTGGGCGACCGCCGCGGCACTCGCGCTGTTCTTCGCCGTGGTTGCTGCCGTCGTCGCGCGGCGCGAGGGACCGCCGCTGCGCCAGGCCCGCGCGCAGCTGATCGCCGCCGAGGCGCGCTACCGCGCGGTGTTCGAGCATTCGATGGTCGGCATGGTCCGCGCGACGCAGGAAGGCATCTACCTGGAAGTCAACGACCGGTTCTGCGCGATCCTCGGCGCACCGCGCGAAGCGATCGTCGGGCACAGTTTCAAGGAGTTCACGCACAGCGAGCACGTCGCGACCGACAGCGCAGCGGTGCGCGAAATGGTGTCGGGCGAACGCCGCAACTACCTCAACGAGAAGCGCATCGTCCGCCCCGACGGCAGCGTCGTCTGGGTGATGGTCGCCTCGATGCTGGTCCGCGACGACGCCGGCCGGCCCGACCATTTCATCGGCGTCTACGAGGACATCACCGACCGCAAGCGCGCCGAGGCGGCGCTGCGCGAAAGCGAGGCGCGCTTCCGTCTCGCGCAGGAAGCCGCGGGCGTCGGCGTGTGGGAGATCGACCTCGACCGCGACGTCGCGATCCACTCGCCGGTCAGCCAGCGGATGAACGTGCTCCCCGAGCGCGCCGACGGCGTCTACACCCGCAGGGAGCTGGAGGCGCATTTCGGCCCCGAACTCTCGGCCGAGGTCGCGGCGAACCTGGCCGACGCCATCCAGGGTTCGAGCTACGACTCGACCTATCGCCTCAATCCGCCGGACGGGATCACCCGCTGGGTTCGCGCGATCGGCCGCCACGAGCCGGACGAGGACGGCGGCCGCGGCCGGCTGATCGGCGTGTCGGTCGACGTGACGGCGTTCCATGAATCGCAGACCGAACTGATCGCAGCGCACGAGAAGCTGCTCGGCGTCTCGCGGCTGAGCTCGATGGGCGCGATGGCCTCGACGCTCGCGCACGAACTCAATCAGCCGCTTGCCGCCGCGACCAACTATGCCGAAGTCGCACGCGCGATGCTGCGCATGCGCCGCGATCCCGCCGACGCGAAGCTGCTCGAGATGCTCGACCAGACCGTTGCCCAGGCGTTGCGCGCCGGGGACATCATCCGCAAGATGCGCAGCTTCACCGTCAGCGGCGAGATCGAGCCCGAGCGCGAGGACGTCGAGGCACTGGTCGCCAATGCCTGCACGGCCATCGAGGAACGCAGCCGTGCCGCAGGCGTTACAATCATCACGGACGTGGACCCCGGGGTGGGAGAGGTGATGGTCGAGCGGATCCAGATCGAGCAAGTGCTGGCCAATCTGCTGCGCAATGCGATCGAAGCGATGCAGGGCTGCGAGGATCCGCACATCACGGTCAGCGCTCGCCGGCGCCCCCATGACGTGCTGCTCTGCGTTGCCGACACCGGCCCTGGCATCCCGCCCGAGGTGCTCGGCCATGTGTTCGAGCCGTTCCGCTCGTCGAAGGAGAATGGCCTGGGGCTGGGCCTGTCGATCTGCCGCACCATCGTCGAGGCGCATGGCGGGCGGCTCTGGGCGGAATCGCCGCCGGGGAGCGGTGCGATCTTCCATCTCGCGCTGCCGAGCGCGCGGGAGGAGGCCGCGGCGTGACGCGCGGGCATGTGGAGCTCGTCGACGACGATGCGGCGATGCGCGATTCCACCGCGCTGCTGCTCGGCATGCTCGGCTATACCGTGCGGACCTGGGCCGAGGCGGCGGAGTTCCTGTCCGTCGCAGAGGACGGTGCCCAGACCTGCGCGCTGATCGACCTGCGCATGCCGAAGATGAACGGCTTCGAACTGACCCGCGGCCTGCGCGGCCGGGGACTCGCGATCCCGATCATCCTGTTCACCGGCCATTGCGACCAGGCGATCCGTGACGAGGCCGCTCTGCTCGGCATCGCCGCGATCCTGGAGAAGCCGTTCTCGGCGGACGAACTGATCGACGCGGTGGTGCAGGTGATCCCGACAGCCTGATCCGTCGCCTGGACAATTCCATTTCGGCGCGACCCGCGATATCTGCGCGCCATGCGTCCGATCCTCCTAGCGCTGTTCGCGCTGCTGCTCGCCTCCAACGCTGCGCCGTCCCTGCCGCAGGGCGGGCCGATCCCCGGCATGGTGCGCGTGCGGATCGAGACGAGCGCCGGCGCGATCGTGGTCGCGCTCGACGCGAAACATGCGCCCCGGACCACCGCCAACTTCCTCGCCTATGTCGACGACGGCCGGTTCGAAGGCACGACCTTCTACCGCGCCGCGCGGCGCAAGGGCGCGCCGCAGTTCGGCTTCGTCCAGGGCGGGATCGGCACCGACCAGCGCCGTACGCTCGGCTGGATTCCGATCGAGCCGACCAATGTCACCGGGCTCAGGCACCTCGACGCGACGCTCTCGATGGCGCACGGCCCCGATCCCAATTCGGCAACGGGCAATTTCTCGATCATGGTCGGCGCCAATCCGGGGCTCGACGCGCGCGGCAATTCGAAGGGCTTCGCGGCGTTCGGGCGCGTGATCGCGGGGATGGACGTCGTGCGCCGGATGCTCGCCATGCCGACGGGCGGCGGGCGCGACGACATGAAGGACCAGATGATCCTCAAGCCGGTGACGATCCTCGGCGCGAAACGGCTCGACGGCACGCCCCGGCCGACCGGCATGCCCAAGGCCTGGCAGCTGGTGCCGAAGCGCTAGGCCAGCTCGCGCGCCAGCATCTCGCGATCGCCGGTGACGCGCACCGTGCGGCTCGCGACCACGCCCTTGGCGGCGTCGCCGCGCAGATGGTGGGTGCGCCAGAAGGTCTTGCCCGCGCGCCGCACGACATGGCCGCGCACCGCGTGGAGCCGCGGCGCGCCGCGCAGGCCGGCGCCGCCGCTGCTACCCGCACCGTGCCCGCCCAGGTTCAGCCGCAGCTCGACATGATCGAGCAGCGCCGGCTTGCCCGACCGCAGGCGCGCGCGATTGATCCGGTCGATCCCCTGGCGCGGTTCGGCGGCGGTGCAGTCGAGACTGAGGAGCAGCAGGAAGGCGCAGAGCAGCCCGAAGTCGGGCGCTGCCGCGCGCAGCATCTGCTCGAGCCCGGCGCGGGGAAGCCCCCCCTCGGTGCGGAAATAGGCGAGCCAGCGATGGTCGATGCGCGGCACGGCGTGGCGGAACAGCCGCTCGGCCGCCGCGGCGTCGCGCGCATCGTCGAACCCCATGCCGAGCAGCGGCGCGTTGCCCGCGATCGGGCGGTCGAAGTCGAACTCGAAGAACAGCTGCAGCGCCCAGGGCTCCCCGGCGCCGTCCTGGCTGAAGCCTTGCATCGTGCCGCTCCGCCCGTCGTCCGACGCCGTGACCAGCATCCCCGCGCGCTGGGGTGGCGTGCCGGCCAGCGGATCGCCGCGCGCGATCCATTCGATCCACATCCGGCCGTGCGGCAAGCGATAGCAGGCGTCCTCGAGACGGATCACCTCGGTGCGCAGGCACAAGAGTTCGAGGCAAAGGTCGCGCACAGCGGCGTCGAGCACGTAGCGCGTCGGGCAGTCGCGCACTTCGCGCGCACGTTCGGCGGGGCAGGGGACGCGATGGATTCGCCCGCGGCGATCCTCGACCAGCGATTCGTCCCCGCTCTGCGCCACCAGGTCATAGAGATACATGCTTGCCTCACGAAAGGAGACAATATTGCTATTCGCAATATAAGCGCCAGCGAAAGCGGAAACCGCTGCGCGAAGCGCGCGGCTGGAGGGACGAGTTGGTGCGTCGTGCGAAGATGCGCCTCACGGCCTGGCGGTGCCGGCACCGCCTAAAACGGGCTTTTAGCTCTGCGAGATCTCGAGCAGCACGTCCTGCAGCCAGCGGCGCCGCGCCTTGGTGGCGACCGCGGCGCCCTGGCTCGCAAGCTCGAGGTTCAGCCCCTCGTGCGCCTTGGCATATTGCTCGAGCTCTTCCAGCTTCGCTTCGAGCGCGCGGCTCGCCTCGAGCAGGAAGCGCATCTGCTCGGGCTTGGTGAGCAGGCTGAAGAACAGGATCTTGCTGCGCAGCGGATCGTGCGGGAGCAGGTCGACGTCCGAGACGCTGCCCACCCAGCGTGCGGCGGCGGCACGGCCGGCAGGCGAACAGGAGAGGACCTCGGTCCGCCGTGGCGATCCCTTGACCGGCGCCGCCGTGAGCAACCCGCGCTCGCGCAGCCGCTTGACGATCGGATAGATCGCGCCGGTCGAACCCGACAGCGAGCTGACGGGCGAGCGCGAAAGCGCCTTCATCACGTCATACGCCGAGATCGGCTGGTTGACGGCGACCTGCGCCAGCACATGCGCTTCCAGCTCGGTGAGCGCGACGGCGGGTTCGTCATCCGGTGTCGAGCCAGGCTCGCGGAGCATCGCCGAATTCATTGCCACTCGCTATTTCCCCAAACGCGATAATGCAATTCGCAGGATACCGGTTTAATGTCCCATATTGCGGCGCGGAAGTACCAAAATCTGGCAGCCCACACCGGATTGCCGCCGTGATCTTGCGGGGACATGGCTGGGATGTGTCCGGAATGGTGGGATCAATGTCCCTGGAGCGCGTCCTCCACCTCGCGGCGGAACGAGCGCGACACCCGGAGCGATTCGCCGGTGCGCAACGTCAGCGTCCCGTCACCATGCCGGTCGCGGCTCAGCCGCTCGATCCAGCGCACCGAAGCGATCGCCGAGCGGCTGATCGGCACGAAGCCGTGCCCCGCGAGCCGCTCCTGCATCTGCTTGAGCGTCGAGCGGACCATATAGCCGGCGTTCTGGGTGAGGATGCGCACGTAATTGCCCTCGGCGAGCACGGCCATCACGTCCTGGGGGAGCAGCGTGACCAGGTCGCCGGCATCGCGCGCGGCGACCCAGCTGATCTCCGGCGGCGCCGGGCGGCCGAGCAGCTGCGCGCGGCGGCAGGCCTGGCGGAGCCGCTCGAGCGTATAGGGCTTCACGACATAGTCGGCGACGTCGAGGTCGAGCGCCTCGACCGCGAAGTTGATATGCGCCGTCACCAGCACCACCGCGGGCCGCGAATCGGGGGGCGCGGCGCGGATCATGTCGAGCCCGTTCACCCCGGGCATGTTGATGTCGACGAAGGCGATGTCGGGCCGCGTCGCTTCGAGCAGCTCGAGCGCGGCCGCGCCGTCCGCCGCTTCGCCGACGATCGTCAGCCCGCCCACTTCGGCGAGCATCCGCGCCAGCCGCTCGCGCGCGGGCGGCTCGTCGTCGACGATGATCGCGCGCGCGCTCACGGCCGGGCCGCCGGCACGATGAGCTGCGCCACGGTCCAGCTGCCCTGGACGAACAAGGTCACCGAGGCGCCTTCACCGAACAGCAGCGCGAGACGCGTGCGGAGATTGTCGAGCGCGATCCCCGAGCCGCGCGTCTCGCCCGGCTCGATCCGTCCGCCGCTGTCCCGCACGCGGATGCGCACGCCCTGCGGCGTCGAATCGGCTTCGATCGCGATGGTGAACCGGCCGGGGCTCTGCTCGAGCCCGTGGCGCACGGCGTTCTCGAACAGCGTCTGGATCGAGAAGGGCGGCACCTTCACGCTGTCGCGCGGCACGGCGATGTCCCATTGCAGCTCGAGCCGGTCGCTGAACCGTGCCTGCTCGATCGCGGCGTGCGCGCGGACGATGTCGAGCTCGGCGTCGAGGCTGACGAGATGGCCCTCCAGCCGCTCGGTGCTCTCGAGCAGCTCGGCGAGGTCGCCGAGCACGGCCTTGGCGCGCCTGGGCCGCGTCGCGAGCTCGCTCAGCGCCATGTTGAGCGCGTTGAGCACGAAGTGCGGGCGGAGCTGGCGGCGCAGCGCTTCGAGCAGCGCGGTCGAGCGGCGGCTGTCGACGCGATCGCGCCAGGTGCGCGATGCGACGGCGCGGGCGTGGTTGCGCCAGGTGATCGAAGCGGCGACGATCATGCCGTAGATCGCAAGGTCGGTGTCGACCAGCACCACCAGCTGGCTGATCTTCGCGGGCGGCCAGCGCACCCCGAGCGTGACCGGCGCGATGTCGAGCGCCTCGCGCAGGTTGAGCGCGCCCCAGAAGAGCAGCGCATGGGCGAGCCATAGCGCGAGGCCGATCGCGAGGTGGATCGCCAGCCGCGGTGCCAGTCGGCCTGCGGCGAGCGGCCAGCGCTGCGCCGCCCACCACGCGATCGGTGCGAGCGGTGCCCACAGCCAGAACATCGCGAACAGCCGCGTGACGATCTCGATCGCCGGATGCGGGATATGGTAGCGCGCGACCGCGAGCAGCGCGTTGGTGATGTAGAGCCCCGCCGCGAAGGAGCCGATCGCGATCGTGCCGGCCATGATCCGGATCGCCGAAGGTTCCTCGGGCGCGGCCTCGGCGCCGGGCGGGTGGAGGGCGAGCGCCTTCATCGGCGCTCCAATCCGCAGCGCCGGGCGCGGCAACAAAGAAGTGGCGTCTGCATTGCTATTCGTATTATGATCGCGCTTTCGTCGGGGCGCAAGGATGCGGAATTGGTTGCGGAACGCCGGAATCGGCGTGGGTGCGGTGCTTGCGGTCGCGATGATGATCACGGTCCAACAGTGGATCATCATTCCCAAATTCACGCTCGAGAGCGCAGGCGTGGTCTTCCTCGACGCCGTGATCGACTGGACGATCTGGCTGCTGTTGACGCCGCTGATCGTCCTTGCCGCGCGCAAGCTGCCCATGTTCCGCCGCGGGCGGCCGCAATGGAATATCCTGGTCCATTTGCTCGTGGGCACTGCGGCGACGGCGATCTGGTCGGTGCCGATCGCGGGGATCACGATGGTGTTCACCTATTACGGCTTCGACGGGATGAAGCCGATGACCTATGGTAGCGCCTATCTCTACGAGCTGCAGGGGCGCAGCTTCTACTACACGCTGTTCTACTGGCTGGTCGCGGGGAT
Source organism: Sphingomonas sp. (assembly GCF_017745215.1). Taxonomy (GTDB): domain Bacteria; phylum Pseudomonadota; class Alphaproteobacteria; order Sphingomonadales; family Sphingomonadaceae; genus Sphingomonas. The sequence continues at coordinate 32,804 of NZ_JAGHZV010000009.1, read as the reverse complement.
CGTGACGGCGCGGCTGCTCGCGCGCGACGCGCAGGAGGAAGCGGCGGAGGCGGCGCGGCTCGAGCGCGAGGCGCTCGCCGCCGACCTGGAAGCGGCGCGCGTCCATTTCGATCCGCGCGGGCTGGCGCGCGAATTGCGCGAAGCGGCCGAACTCGCCGAGGCGGAGCCGACGCGGGCCGAGGAGCAGATCCTCGAGACCGCGGGCGAGCTCCAGCGCAGCCTCGCGCTCACCGCGCGGCTGGCGGCGCGGACCCGGCTCGCGGCGACGGCGGACTAGGTTTCGGCAACTTTCTGTCGCGGCTGGCGCGCCCGGCGTAACAAGCGGAGCCAGTTCGGTCCGTTTCGGTCCCGCTTCGTCCCCGGGCATCCCCGTCTCGTCACTTCAGACTTGAGACGCGAACCCCGTCCATGGCCAAATTCAAATGGTTGGGTGGAGGATTAGCGTCATGGACGTGGTCGGTCAGGGAGGTGAAGCCGAGTTCGTCGGGCTGGCCGGGCTGCCGGCCGAGCTGCCGCGGCCCGAGCGGCGGAGCGTGGGCGCGTCGCCCGCCGTCGCTGCGCTGCCCGCGGGGATCGCGGCGCTGCTGCTCGCGCACCGGATCGAGCTGGAGATCGACGCCTGCGAGCTGTTCGACGCCCAGCTGCGCGAGGCCGCCCCGCCGGTGATCGACGCGCGCATCCTCCGCGCCTGGCGTGCGGGGCATATCCCCGGCTCGGTGCACCTGACCGCCGAGCAAGTCACGCGTTGCGCGCTGATGGCGCTGCCGGCGGCACCCTATGTCGTGGTCTATGGCGCCGATGCCACGCGGCTCGACGCGGTCCGTTGCGCGCATGCGATCGCCGAGCTGGGCTTTCCGGTGAAGCTGCTGACCGGCGGCATCGCAGCCTGGGTCGCGCAGGGCTTCCCGCTGGGGATGCCGGCACGAAGCGAAGGGCGCATCGCGGCGCTTTGAGTTCGGCCTCGACCATCGCCGTTCTTGGCGCTCTCCCGCTTTCGCGGGAGAGGGCTAAAGGGGAGAAGGGCGAGCTCCGCCTAAACCGCCTCCCGCCGGCTCCGTCGGTACGCCGCCGGCGTGGTCATCGTCTGCAGCTTGAACGCCGAGGTGAAGTGCGACTGTGCCGCATAGCCGCAGTCGCGCGCGATCCCGGCGATCTCCTGGTCGGTCTCGGCGAGCAGCGCCATCGCGCGCTCGATCCGCTTGCGGCGGAAATAGCGGTATGGCGGCTCGCCGAGCGAGCGGCGGAAGGCGCGCGCGAAATGCGTCGTGCTCAGCCCCGCCAGCTCGGCGAGCTCGGCCAGCGCGATGTCGCGGTGCAAGTTGCGCTCGATATGGTCGATGCACGCGCGCAGCCGGTGCCCCGCGAGCCCGCCGCGCAGGGGTTGCACCGTGTCGAGCCTCACGTGCCGCTCGGCCAGCCGCACCGCCAGCGCGCCGCCCAGCCGCGCGGCATAGTCGGGCCCGTGCAGCCCGCCCTCGCGGCATTCCTCGCGCAGCGCCGCACCGATCAGCCAGGCGACGTCGTCGCCCCCGTCGGCGAGGCGGCGAAAGGCGAGGTTGGGGTGCCAGCTGCGCCCCGCGGCATCGAGCAGGAAGGCGAGGTCGAGCGAGACGAGGAGCACTTCGGCCGAGGCCGGCAGCGGCAGCAGCGGTGGCGATTCGAGCCCCGCCCCGACCAGCCGCCGGTTCGCCGGCGCCGCGCTCCACTTGAGCCGCGCGTCGCGCATCGCGAAGGCGGCGACGAAGGCGCGGTTGGCGGCGGGGGGGTGCGCGGCGAGCATCTCGGCCCGGCCCAGCTGCGCCTCGCCCCCGGGCCAGCGGAGGCGATGGCCCGGGGCGAGGGCCTGCAACGGTCGGGGTGGATCGTGCAGGGTCATTCGGGATTGATATTGCTAAACGCAATATCAATCAAGCCTTTCTCTTTTCGGTCGTCATCCTGACGGAAGCCGGGGCCCTGGCTCACGAGCGGTGTCCTGCTGGCCCTGGGTCCCGGCTTCCGCCGCGATAACGGTTTTTGGGGCTAGAGAATCCCCGGTAGATCAAGCCCCTGCTCGCGCGCGCAATCCAGCGCTTGCGGGTAGCCCGCGTCGGCATGGCGCATCACGCCCGTTGCGGGGTCGTTCCACAGCACGCGCTCGAGCCGCGCCGCCGCTTCGGGAGTGCCGTCGGCCACGATCACCATCCCGGCGTGCTGCGAATAGCCCATGCCGACGCCGCCGCCATGATGGAGCGACACCCAGGTCGCGCCGCTCGCGGTGTTGAGCAGTGCGTTGAGCAGCGGCCAGTCCGACACTGCGTCCGATCCGTCGCGCATCGCTTCGGTCTCGCGGTTGGGGCTCGCGACCGAGCCGCTGTCGAGGTGGTCGCGCCCGATCACCACCGGCGCCTCGAGTTCGCCGTTCGCGACCATCTCGTTGAACGCCAGCCCCAGCCGGTGGCGGTCGCCGAGCCCGACCCAGCAGATCCGCGCGGGCAGCCCCTGGAAGTGAATCCGCTCGCGCGCCATGTCGAGCCAGCGGTGGAGGTGGACATTGCCGGGGGTGAGCGCCTTCACCCTGGCGTCGGTCTTCCAGATGTCCTCGGGATTGCCCGAGAGCGCCGCCCAGCGGAACGGCCCGACGCCGCGGCAGAACAGGGGCCGGATGTACGCCGGCACGAAGCCGGGAAAGGCGAAGGCGTTCTCGACGCCTTCGTCCTTGGCCATCTGGCGGATGTTGTTGCCGTAATCGACCGTCGGCACGCCCCGCGCGTGGAAGGCGAGCATCGCCTCGACCTGCACCGCCATCGACTTGCGCGCGGCGGCCTCGACTTCGTGCGGCGCGGTCTCGCGTTTCGAGAACCACTCGTCGAGCGTCCAGCCGAGCGGGAGATAGCCGTTCACCGGGTCGTGCGCCGAGGTCTGGTCGGTCACCGCATCGGGACGCACGCCGCGGCGCACCAGCTCGGGGAACACCTCCGCCGCATTGCCGAGCAGCCCCACCGAGACCGGCGTGTCCGAGCCCTGGATGATCGCCAGCGCTTCGTCGATGGTCGCTGCCCGGCGGTCGAGATAGCCGGTCTTCAGCCGCATCTCGATCCGGCTCGGCTGGCATTCGACCGCGAGGCACGAGGCGCCCGCCATCACCGCCGCGAGCGGCTGCGCGCCGCCCATCCCGCCGAGGCCGGCGGTGAGGATCCACTTGCCCGAAAGGTCGCCGCCGTAATGCTGGCGGCCCATCTCGACGAAGGTCTCGTAGGTCCCCTGCACGATCCCCTGGCTGCCGATGTAGATCCAGCTGCCGGCCGTCATCTGGCCGTACATCATCAGCCCCTTGCGATCGAGCTCGTGGAAATGCTCCCAGGTCGCCCACTTCGGCACGAGGTTCGAATTGGCGAGCAGCACGCGCGGGGCATCGGCATGGGTGCGGAAGACGCCCACGGGCTTGCCCGACTGGACCAGCAGCGTCTGGTCGCCCTCGAGCCGCCGCAGCGCCTCGACGATCCGGTCGTAGCTTTCCCAGTCGCGCGCGGCGCGGCCGATGCCGCCGTAGACCACCAGGCTCTCGGGCGCCTCGGCCACTTGCGGATCGAGGTTGTTCATCAGCATGCGCAGCGGCGCTTCGGTGAGCCAGCTCTTCGCCGAAAGCTCGGTGCCGTGCGGCGCGGCGATGCGGCGGCTGTTGTCGATGCGGGTCATCTGAAGCTTCCGAATTGCGTCATCCCGGCGAAAGCCGGGACCCAGGGCAGCAGGCGATGTCGCTCGTGACCCTGGGTCCCGGCTTTCGCCGGGATGACGGTTGGGGGGGAGCGGCGGTGTCTGGCCACCTCAGCGCTCGGCAAAGTCGACCGCGGCGGCGAGGATGTGGCGCAGCACTTCGCGGCAGGGTTCGGCGCGGGCCTCGTCCCAGTGCGGCGGCCAGTCGACGGTCAGGCCCTCGTCGCAATAGCCGCGCATCGCCAGCTCCATCTGGATCGCGTGGACGCCGTCGCCCGGGCAGCCGTAATGGCGGGTGATCCAGCCGCCCTTGAACCGCCCGTCGACGACATGGCTGGCGCCGCTCGCCCGGCATATCCGCGCAACCGCGTCGGCGAGTTCGGGCGCGCAGCTCTGCCCGCCGTTGGTGCCGATGTTGAACATCGGCAACTCGCCCTCGAACATCCGCGGCACGCGGCTACGGATCGAATGCGCGTCGTAGAGCACCACGCGGGGGTGGCGCGCGCGCAACCGGGCGATCTCTTCTGCGAGCGTCGCGTGATACGGATCGAACCAGGTCGCGCGGCGGAAGCCGATCTCGGCGGCGTCGGGCTCGGCGCCGGCGCGGTACAGCGGCTCCCCGTCGAAGGTCTCGACCGGGCAGAGACCGGTGGTCGCCTGGCCGGGATAGAGCGACTTGCCGCTGGGATCGCGGTTGACGTCGATCACGGTGCGCGAGGTCTCGGTGCGCACGATCGTCGCGCCCAGCGCGCCGGCGAAGGCATAGAGCCGCTCGACGTGATAGTCGGCATCGAACCGCCCGCGCTCGGCGGAGATCAGCTGCTGCGCGATCTGCGGGGGGATGTCGGTTCCCGCGTGCGGAATGCTCACGATCAGCGGCGCATCGCCGCGCTCGATGCGGATCATGTCTCTTTCTCCCCCGCACCCTCGTTTCCGTCATCCCGGCGAAAGCCGGGACCCAGGGCAGCAGGCGAAATCGCTCGTGGCCCTGGGTCGCGGCTTTCGCCGGGATGACGGTGGAGGGGAGCGTTCAACCCGAAACCCCCGGCAGCTCGAATCCATCACCGAGCCCGCGCACCAGACCGGTCGCCAGCGCCATGTCGGGCGCGAAATGGCGATCCTCGTCGAGGTGCGGCACCTGCGCGCGCAACGTTACCCGCGCGCGTTCCAGCGCTTCGCTCGAGGCGAGCGGCGCGTGGAAGTCGCAGCCCTGCGCGGCGGCGAGATATTCGATGCCGAGGACGGCGGCGAGATTGTCCGCCATCGCCAGCAGCCGCCGGGCGCCATGCGCCGCCATCGAGACGTGATCCTCCTGGTTCGCCGAGGTGGGGATCGAATCGACGCTCGCCGGATAGGCGCGCTGCTTGTTCTCGGAGACGAGCGCGGCGGCGGTCACCTGCGGGATCATGAAGCCCGAATTGAGCCCCGGCCGCGGCGTGAGGAACGCCGGCAGGCCCGAGAGTGCGGGATCGACCAGCATCGCCACGCGCCGCTCGGCGAGGCTGCCGATCTCGCAGAGCGCCAGCGCGATCATGTCGGCGGCGAAGGCGACGGGCTCGGCGTGGAAGTTGCCGCCCGACAACGCCTCGCCCGTCTCTGCGAAGATCAGCGGATTGTCGGTGACGCCGTTCGCCTCGGTCTCCAGCGTCGCGCCCGCCTGGCGCAGCAGGTCGAGGCAGGCGCCCATCACCTGGGGCTGGCAGCGCAGGCAATAGGGGTCCTGCACGCGCTCGTCATTGTCGCGGTGCGAGGCGCGGATCGCCGAGCCGGCCATCAGCTCGCGCAGCGCATCGGCGACGTCGATCTGGCTCTTGTGGCCGCGCAGCACGTGAATGCGATGGTCGAAGGGCGTGTCCGAGCCCTTGGCCGCCTCGGTCGACAACGCGCCGGTGACGAGCGCAGCGCGGAACAGCGCCTCGGCCTCGAACAGCCCGGCGAGCGCGTGCGCGGTGCTGAACTGGGTGCCGTTGAGCAGCGCCAGGCCTTCCTTGGGCCCGAGCGTCAGCGGCTCGAGCAGATTCGCCGCGGGTCGCCGCTCGCCGCCGACGATCACCTCGCCGACGCCGATCATCGCCGCGGCCATGTGCGCAAGCGGCGCGAGGTCGCCCGAAGCGCCGACCGAGCCCTGCGACGGGATCACCGGAATCACGTCGCGCGCCAGCATGTCCTGCAGCATCGCGATCGTCGCGGGGCGCACGCCCGAGGCCCCCTGCGCGAGGCTCGCGAGCTTGAGCCCGACCATCAGCCGCACCACCGGCACCGGCACCGGCTCGCCGACGCCCGCGGCATGGCTCAGCACGATGTTGCGCTGAAGCGTCTCGAGGTCGGCGTCGCCGATCTTGACGCTCGCGAGTTTCCCGAAGCCGGTGTTGATCCCATAGACCGGTTCGTGCCGCGCGAGGATCGCCTCCACCGCGGCAGCGCTGGCGGCGACTGCCTCGGCGCAGCCGGGATCGAGCACCGCGGTCGCGCCGCGGTAGATCGCGCGCCAGTCGGCGAGGGTGGCGCGGCCGGGGAGGAGGGGAAGGGGGGTCATCGGCCTCCGAAGATGCGGGCGTGGAGCGGATTGGCGCCGATCCGGTAGACGAGCTCGGCGAGCGTCCCGACATCCCAGATCGCGAGGTCGGCGCGCTTGCCGGGCTCGATCGTGCCGATGCTGTCGGCAAGGCCGAGCGCGCAGGCGGCGTTGCGCGTCACGCCGAGCAGGCATTCCTCGACGGTCAGCCGGAACAAGGTCGCGCCCATGTTCATCGCGAGCAGGATCGAGGCCATCGGCGAGGTGCCCGGGTTGCAGTCGGTCGCGATCGCGATCGGCACGCTCGCGGCACGAAGGGCTGCGACCGGCGGCAGCCTGGTCTCGCGCGTGAAGTAGAAGGCGCCGGGGAGCAGCACCGCGACGGTTCCCGCCTCCGCCATCGCCGCGACGCCCGCCTCGTCGAGCCATTCGAGGTGGTCGGCGGACAGCGCGCCGTGCTTTGCCGCGAGTGCCGCGCCCTGCTGGTTGGAAAGCTGCTCGGCGTGGAGCCGCACCGCCAGGCCATGCGCCTTCGCCGCGGCGAAGATCCGGTCGACCTGCGCGGGGCTGAAGCCGATCGTCTCGCAATAGGCGTCGACGGCATGGGCGAGGCCTTGCGCGGCGGGGATGATCTGCTCGCAGATCAGGTCGACATAGGCGTCGGGATCGGCCTTGTGCTCGGGTGGGACCGCGTGCGCGGCGAGCAGCGAGCGGACCGTGCGCACGCCGAGATCTTCCAGCGCCTTCGCCGCGCGGAGCATCTTGAGCTCGTCGTCGAGCGTCAGGCCATAACCCGACTTCACTTCGACCGTGGTGACCCCTTCGCCGATCAGCTGGCGGAGGCGGGGGAGCGCGCTCGCGACCAGCTCGGCCTCGCTCGCCGCACGCGTCGCAGTGACGGTGGAGAGGATGCCGCCGCCCGCGCGCGCGATTTCCTCATAGGTCGCGCCTTCGAGCCGCGCCTCGAACTCGTTCGCGCGGCTGCCGGCGTGGACGAGGTGGGTGTGGCAGTCGATCAGCCCCGGGGTGATCCAGCGGCCCACGCAGTCGATGGTCCGGCCCGCTTCCGGCGCGTCGTTCGCCGATCCCACGAAGACGATACGATCGCCGACGACGCCCACCGCGCCCTGTTCGATCACGCCCAGCCCGGCCGCGTCGGCGCGCATCGTCGCGAGCCGCGCGTGGGTCCAGAGCGTGTCGCAGCGCTGCATGGTCACTCCGGAAAGGGGTGGCGACTCCGTCGCAATGTCTATACATAATTGGAGCGTGACGGGCTTGTCCAGCGTGTCCCAACGGTCATCCCGGCGAAAGCCGGGATCCAGGGCAGCAAAGGTCATCGCTCGTGGCCCTGGGTCCCGGCTTTCGCCGGGATGACGGTCAGACGTAACGGAGAGCACCATGCCGCTCTGGTTCGAATCCGCGCTGCTCGACACCGGCTGGGCCGACGCCGTCCGCGTCACGATCGCCGACGGCCGGATCGCGAGCCTCGAGACCGGCGCGGCGATCGGCCCGGGCGACGCGCGCCACGGTCCCGCGCTCGCCGGCCTGCCCAACCTCCACAGCCACGCCTTCCAGCGCGCGATGGCGGGGCTCACCGAAGTCCGCGGCCCCTCGGCCGACAGCTTCTGGACGTGGCGCGAGGCGATGTACCGCTTCGTCGACCGGCTCGACCCGGATGGCCTCCGCGACGTCGCTGCGCTCGCCTATGCCGAGATGCTCGAGGGCGGCTTCACGCGCGTCGGCGAGTTCCACTATCTCCACCACGCTCCCGACGGCGCGCCGTACGAAGCGCCTGCCGCCACGGCCCAGGCGATTGCCGAAGCCGCGAACGAGACCGGCATCGCCGTGACGCTGCTCCCGGTCTTCTACAACCACGCCGATTTCGGCGGTGTCCCCGCAACCTCAGGCCAACGCCGCTTCGTCAACGGCCTCGATGCCTATGCCCGTCTCTGGGATGCGTCGGCGGCGGCGATCGCGGGCCTCCCGCGCGCGAACATCGGCGTCGCCCCGCACAGCCTGCGCGCAGTCACGCCCGAGGAACTGGAGGCCGTCGTCGCGCTCGCCCGAGGCGGGCCGATCCACATCCACGCCGCCGAGCAACTCGCCGAAGTCGAGTCCTGCCTCGCCTGGTCGGGCGCGCGGCCGGTCGAGTGGCTGCTCGATCACGGCGCCGGCCCCGGCTGGTGCCTGGTCCATGCCACCCATATGACCCCCGAAGAGACGCTGTCGCTCGCGCGCAGCGGCGCGGTGGCGGGGCTCTGCCCGATCACCGAGGCCAATCTCGGCGACGGCATCTTCCCTGCCGACGATTATCTCCCCGCCGGCGGGCTGATCGGGATCGGCAGCGATTCCAACGTGCTCATCGACGCAGCGCAGGAGCTACGGATGCTCGAATACAGCCAACGCCTCGCCAAGCGCGCGCGCAACGTGCTCGCGGCGGGCGAGGGAGCGTCGACCGGCGCCAGCCTTTACGCCGCGGCGCTGCGCGGCGGCGGTGCGGCGCTCGGCGTGCCCGCGACGCCGCTCGCCCAAGGCGCGCCGGCCGACATCGTCGCCTTCGCCCCTGGCCAGCCGCACAAAGGCGATACGCTGCTCGACGCCTGGGTCTTCGCCAGCCGCAGCGGCATGGTCGACTCGGTCTGGGTGCATGGCCAGCAGCAGGTCGCGGACGGTCGCCATCGCCTGCGCGACGCGATCGAGCCGCGCTACCGCGCGCTGCTCGCCGAGCTGCTCGAATGAGTCCCGCGCTCCACAGCCTGATCCGCCGCGACATCGAGCGGCGCATCCTCTCGGGGGAGTGGCGGCCGGGCCACCGCATCCCCTATGAGCACGAGCTGATGGCGCAATATGGCTGCGCGCGGATGACGGTGAACCGCGCGGTGAGCGCGCTCGTCCAGGCCGGATTGATCGAGCGCCGCAAGCGTGCGGGCAGCTTCGTCGCCGCGCCGAGCGTCGATCGCGCCGCGTTGGCGATCCCCGATATCCGCCGCGAAGTGATCGACAAGGGCCGGACCTATGGCCTCCTCCTCCGCCGCCAGGAGGTGCGCAAGGCGGGGCGCGCCGATGCGGCGCTCCTCCGCGGTGCCCCGCGCGTCCTCGCGCTCGAATGCCTCCACACCGCCGACGGCGCGCCGCATGCGCTGGAGACGCGGCTGATCAACCTGGACGTGGTCCCCGAGGCCGCCGACGCGGATTTCGCGCACGAGCCGCCCGGCTCCTGGCTGCTCGAACACGTTCCCTGGACCGAGGCCGAGCACCGGATCACGGCGGTTTCCGCCGATGCGGCAGTTGCCGAAGCGCTGGACCTCGCGCTCGGCACCGCCTGTCTCGCCCTGGAACGCCGCACCTGGCGCGGCGGACAGGGGGTCACCTGGGCGCGCCAGCTTTTCCCGGGCGAAGCGGGGGCACTCGTCGCCCAGTTCAGCGCGCGATGAAAAACCGACCGTCCGGTCACATGCACATGTTATGCGCACGGAATGTTTTTCCTGTGATCTCCGCACGATAGCGGTTGCAACCGGCGCAACTCCCGCATAGCTGTGCACGCGTGACTGATACCATGATTGTTGTGGCCGAACGCGCCTCGGTCTTCCTCAAGGCGCTCTCCGGCGAGAGCCGGCTCCTGCTCCTCTGCCACCTCTGGGACGGTGAAAAGTCGGTGGGCGAGCTCGCTCGTCTCGCCGGGGTCCGCGACACAGCGGTGTCGCAGCAGCTTGCGGTGCTTCGCCGCCGCGGCATCGTCGAGGCGCGCCGCCAGGGGCAGACGATCTTCTATTCGATCGCGAGCGATGATGCCCGGCGCGTGCTTTCGGTGCTGCACGACATCTTCGCGCGCGCGCCCGAGCCCGCCGACGCCTGAGAGTCCGTTTGGAAACTCGCAGAAGAGCGAGTTTCCAGGCGGTACCGGCCCGCTCCCCCTCCCGACCACCCAACGCCAGTGTATTCTATGGGTGGTCGGGAGGGGAAGCGGGCCGGTACCGCCATGCGCCGTGAGGCGCATCCAACGAACTCTGACCCCTCAACCGGCGTAGAAGCGCTCGACGTCCTCGCGCCGGGCGAGTTCGCTCGCGGGCGTGGTGAGCGTCGCCGCAGCGGCGGCCATGCCGTAGCGCACCGCATCCTCGATCGGCTTGCCGTCGGCGAGCGCGACCACGAGCGCGGCGACCATGGTGTCGCCTGCGCCGACGGTGCTCAGCGGCTCGACCGGGATCGCCGGGAACCGCCGCTCGACGCCGTCGGCCACCAGCAGCGCGCCGCGCTCGCCGAGCGAGAGCACGATGGTCTCGGCGAAGCCGCGCGCGACGAGGTCTTGGCAGGCGCCGGCTTCCTCGGCCTCGGGGATCGCGCGGCCGGCGAGCTCCTCGAGCTCGCGCTCGCTCGGCTTGAGCAGCCAGGCGTGCGCGCCTTCGCAGGCGGCGAGCGCGGGCCCCGAGGTGTCGATCACCAGCCGCGCGCCGATCCGTCGGCAATCCTCGGCAAGCCGCTTGAGCACCGCCGGATCGCAATCGGGCGGCAGGCTGCCGCTTGCGACGACATAGGCGGGCGTGAGCGCCTCGATCGCGCCGAGCAGCGCTTCGAGCTCGTCGTCGCTCAGCACCGGGCCTGGGAGGACGAAGCGATATTGCAGCCCGGTCGCATGCTCGTCGACGGTGAAGCTCTCGCGCGTCACGCCCGCGATCGGCACGGCGCGCACCGGCACCTCGGCCTCGCGAAGCAGCGCCTCGATCCGCGCGCCGTTGGGCCCACCGCTCGGAAACAGCGCGAGCGTCTCGCCGCCCAGCGTGTGCACCACCCGCGCGACGTTGATCCCGCCGCCGCCGGCCTCGTAGCGCGGCGCCTCGCAGCGCAGCTTGTGGGTGTGGTCGACCCGCTCGACCGCAGTCGACACGTCGAGCGCCGGGTTGAGCGTGAGCGTCGCGATCAAGGTCACGGGCTCAGCGCAGGTCGCGCTCGAGGAAGCCGCGCGCCGCGGCGACGATCAGCTCGATCGGGCGGTTGACCCGGATGCGGTGCCAATGCGCCAGCTCGCCCACCGAGCGGCGCGACTGTTCGCGCACCACCTCGGCGGTCGCGTCCGACGCGTCGTTGAGCCGCTCGTTCACGCGCGCGATCCGATCGCGCTCGGGCGCGTCGAGCCAGATGCCCGAGAAGGGCACGCGCAGCCGCGCCGCCAGTGCCTCGACGACGTCGCGCTCGCTGCGGCTCATGAACACCGCGTCGAGGATCACGCTCGACCCGCAGCTGAGGTGCTCATAGGCCGATTCGAACAGCGCCTCATAGGTCTCGGCATCGTTGCGCAGCGTATAGTGGCGTGGCGGCAGGCGTGTCTCCGGTCCGACGCCGGCGAGCCGCTTGCGCAGCACGTCGCTGCGCAGCACGCGTGCGCCGGGTAGCCGGCCGAGCCGCGCGCCGATCAGCCGCGCGAGCGTCGACTTGCCGGTGCCAGAGAGCCCGCCGATCACCACCATCCGCGGCGGCGCATCGGCCAGTGCCGCCGCGGCGAAGCCTTCGTCGCCGGCGAGCGAGGCGCGCAGCGAGATGTAGAAGGGCAGCATCGCCCAGCCGCTCGCGCCCTGCGGCGCGACGTCGAGGTAGCGGTTGGCGAGCATGTTCGCCTCCGCCTTGCGGCCGCTGCGCAGCAATTCCATCAGCGGCAGCGCGAGGTCGAACAACACGTCGACGCTTTCGCCGGCGAGGCGGCGCATCCGGCCCATGCCCGCGCGCACCTCGAGCTTGTCGGCATGACGCGCCAGCTCGGCGCTCTGCTGCGGCAGCCGCGCGACGCTGGTCAGCGCGGCGCGGAAGCTCGCGATCTGCGCGGGCGTGGCGGGATCGGCCATGGCGTGGAGCGCGGCAATCCGATCGGCGAGCGCGTGCACGGCAGCCGCGTCGAGTCCGCCGTCGACCAGCGCCTCGAAGCTTGCCCCGCCGTTGCTGGCTGCCGTTGCCACCGTTTCACTCCCTGCTCCGAGGGTCCCCTAGCACGGCGAAGCTGAACGGGGAGGTGAATCACCTCGGTTTCAGGCCGTTTCGGCGCATCAATGACGCGAAATCCCGCGCTTCACGAAGTTGCGCATCCGCTCGCGCAGTCCGGGGGTCTGCTCGGCCAGGATCCCGCGATGTTCGGGCGGCAAATGCTCGGCCGGGTGGCGATCGGTCTGGAAGACGTAAGTGTCGTAGAACGCCCGCCACGCCGCGCGCCGCGCCGGCGGCAGCGCCGCGACCGCGAGGATCGAATGGATCATCGCGTCGAACGGCGAGTCGCTGCCCAGCGGCGGATCGACCCAGTAATTCACCAGCATGTTGAGCGGCGCGAGCGACTCGACGTGGTGCCACCAGAGCGTGGGGATGTAGATCGCGTCGCCCGGCTCCAGCTCGGCGGACATCGCCGCGGCCATCGCTTCGCGGAAGCGCGGGAACCGCTCGAGGTCGGGTTCGGCGAGCGATACCATGCTCGCGGGCTGGCCGGCCATCGTATGGTCGAGTGGGCCGACGTAGAGGTTGCCGAGCTGCTCGGGCGGGAAGAGCGTGAAGCGCCGTCGCCCCGCGACCACCACCGCGATATTGTCCGACAGGTCGAAATGGGTGGTGACGGTCGAGCGGTTGCCGATCCAGGCGCGCGGCACCGCGCTGCCCTGGGCGAAGAGCGGCATCGGATTGGCCTGGTCGAACCCCGGCAGCGCCTCGGGGATCGGCGCCGCGCCGATGTAGAAGCCGGTGGGGTTGGGCGCGTCCTGCATCTGCAGCAGGATCTGCAATGCCTCGCCGATCCGCCCGCGGATGCGCTGGAAGTTGAACCCCTGCATGTCGGCGCCGTAGAAATAGCGCCCCTGGATGTCGGGCGGCCCCGCGAACGCCTCGACCGGCGCGCCGCGATCGAAGCCGGCGAGATAGGCGGCGAACGCGGGCGCAGCGGTCCGCGCCGCCGCCACCGCCGGCCAGTCGCGCGCCAGCCCGCGCAACACGACGGGCCGATAGCCCGGCTCGATCTCCGCCGCGAACGCCGCCGCGTCCACGCCGGCGCGCTCGGGCAGGGCGGCGGGGGCGGGAAGTGGGGAGGTGGGGCTGTCGGCCATCGTCACTCGCTTATGCACGCCGGCGCGGGAACAGGCATCAAAAACAAAAGGGCCCCCCGTTTCCGGGAGGCCCTGAGTGCTCGGTCGGCGCCGTCAGAAATTGGCGCGTACGATGAACGAATAGCGGCGGTCGTTCATGAAGTAGGACCGCGGCCCGAGCTTGCCGTCCGGCGTGAACATCTGGAGCGTCTTGGTGACCTCGTTGAGCAGGTTCACACCCTGGACGCCGATCTTGATGTTCTTCGCGATGTTGAAGAACGCCGATCCGTCCAGCGTGCCCGTCTTGTCGTTGAAGATCGGCGTGAACGGATAGATCACGTCGGCCGACGTCAGCAGGAACCGCGACCGCCAGTTGTACGCCGCACGCAGCGAGATCGGGCCCTTTTCGTAGAAGACGGCCAGGTTCACATTGTGCTTCGACATCTGCTCCAGCGGAAGCCGGGCGAACTTGAAGTTGGTGCCCGGGCCGTCGGCGGGCCGGTTCATCGGCAGGCCCTCGCTGTCGATGAACGTATAGCTCGCGTTCACGCCGAGGCCGCTCAACAGGCTCGGCAGGAAGTCGAACGTCTGCTGATAGGCGACTTCGAAGCCCTTCACCTTGCCGCTGCCGTCGAAATTGGCAGGGCCGCGGATATCGACCGTCTTGGTCACCCCGTTGTTGGTGATCGAGCGCTCGGTGACCGCCTGGTAGAAGAAATTGTGGATGTTCTTGTAGAAGCCGTCGATCGTCAGCGATCCGACCTTGGCGAAATACCATTCGAGCGTGACGTCGAACTGGTCGGACATCGCCGGCTTCAGGAACGGGTTGCCCGCGGTGGCGAGCAGCCGCGCCGCATCATCCGGATTGGAACCGATGGTGATGTAGTTGCGGATGTCCGCCATGCCCGGCCGCGCCATCGCCCGCGACGCCGCGAAGCGCGCGATGAGGTTGTCGGTAATCCCCAGCTTCAGGTTCAGGCTCGGCAGGAAATAGCGATAGCCGTTGAGCGCGGTGTTCGGGAAGTTCGCGCCGTTGGCGAACGTCTGGAGTTGCGCATAGCCGGCCGCGCCAAGGTTGCAGACGCCGCCCGGCGGCTGCGCCGGCGGCGCTCCCGGCGGGGGCGCCGCCGGCGGATCGCAACGACCCTGGACGCCGCCCGTGGTGAGGTACGGCTGGGTCACGCCCAGCTGCGCCTGGGTCGGAATGGTGAAAGCGCCTTCCGAGCTGACCTTGGTATCGACGTACCGGACGCCGATGTTGCCGGTCAATCCGACGTCGCCGAACAGATCGTCGTCACCGAAGCTCACCATCACATAGCCGTTGATGGTACGCTCGCTGACGTTCTGGATCTCGCTCGGCAGGAACGCCGTGCCCGGAACCACACCCGGACGCCCGGCAGCGGGATTGAAGGCGCCGGTGGCACCGCCCGTCGCTTCGATCTGCTTGAAGAAGCTCGCCGCGCCAGGATAGCCCTGGATCAGGTCGGCGTTGTAGAACCAGCCGCCCACCGGACCGGGGATCTGGCCGCGGAAGAAGTCGGGGAAGTCGTAGAAGCTCTGCTTCCCGGCGCTGACCGGGTTGTCCATCCACACCTGGCCCGTGCCGGCCCAGGTCTCGCTGAGCACGCCCCAGTTGTACGAGGTGTAGCGGATGTGCTGGTCGCGGTCCGCATAGCGGGCGCCGAACTTGATGCGCTTCAGGAAGCCGTCGTTGTTGAAATTATAGGCGACATCGCCCTTCAGCGCGACTTCCTCACCGATGCTGTGCTCGACGTGATCCATCGCGGCACGCCAGTAATAGTTGCCGACCGACTGGAAATATTGCGCGTCGCTCTGCGCGATATGCGCGTCGAGATACGGCGTCGGCTGTCCGGTGCTGCTCCAGCCGCCGCCGAGGAACAGCGGCTTGTGGTTGACCAGGACCGGAAGATCGCCGGTCAGGTCGAGTTCCTGGTCGGCGAAGGTCGAGCCGAAGACGCTCACGTCCAGCGTATCGTGCTGCGCGCGGACATACTGGCTGTCGAGATTGATCTGCCAGTGATCGTCCGGCGTGAACTTGAAGTTCAGGCCGTAGTCGTCGACGATGTTCTCATCGTCGACCTGACGCCGCGACAGCGACTGCTGCATGCCGCCCGTGGGGGTACGCCACGAGCCGCCCGAGTCGTTGTTGCCCGCACGCCAGCCGGTGCCCGGGAAGGTGATATAACCCTTCTCGAACACGCCGTCCGCATCGTAGCTGTAGTTCTTGAACGTGCCGACGGGGCATTCCGCGCGAGTGGTGCTCGTCGGGTTGCTGCCTGCCGGCAGCGCGCCGGGACCGTTGCCGTTCGGCTGGCAGCCGTACGGATAGGTGTTGTAGTCCGAAAGGTCCGGTGCGCTCTCGAAGGTGTGCTCGCCCCACTTCTGGGTCGAGTCGGTGCGCAGGAACTGCGCAGTCACCAGCGCGCGGCGGTCGAGGCTTTCCCACTGCGCGGCCAGCGCCAGGCCGGTGCGCTCGCGGTCATAGTCCTGGGTGCGATACTGGCCGCCGAGCGGAGCCCAGCGCGGACCCGAGGCATAGTCGGCCAGCGTGTCGGAGCCGGCCGTACCGGCCGCGCCGCACGCCGAGCCGCCCGCGGGCAGCGTGGTCGTGTCGGTATCGCCCGGAAGCGGGTTGCGGCAGACCTGGACAGTGGTCGTGTTCGCACCCAGCGCGAGCATGTTGTCGCGCTGCTGGAAGTTGGTGACCTGGATGCCGTCCGAACGGCTGAGAATCTGCGAATAGGAGAGGTTGGCCAGCACGCCGATGCGGCCGATGCCGGTGTCCCAGGTGTCGCTGATCAGGATCGAGCCGGTGGGCGACCACTTCTTCTTCATGTCGCCGTAATTGCCTTCCAGGTCCACGCTGAGGTGGAAGCCCTTGTTCTGGAAGGGAACGCGGCTGTTGAGGTTGACGGTGCCCGAGAGCCCGCCCTCGGTCATCTCGGCGGTGAGGTTCTTGTAGACCTCGACCGAGCCCAGCAATTCGGCGGGCACGTCGGAGAAGTTGATCGACTGGCCGTAGACGCCGGTCGAGAAGGTGTCGCGGCCGTTGAACTCCGAGCGGACGAAGCTGAGGCCGCGGACCACGACGCCCGAGCCTTCGACCGAGAAGTGGTCGGGGTCGTTCGAGCCGGCGAAGCGGTTCATCGAGACGCCCGGCACGCGCTGCAGCGCTTCGGTCACCGAACGGTCGGGCAGCGCCCCGATGTCCGACGCGGTGATCGCGTCGACAACGGTGTCGGAATTGCGCTTGATGTTCTGCGAATTCGCAAGGCTGGCGCGGATGCCGGTGACGACGATGCCGGGCTCGGTGCTGCCCTGGTCGTCCTGCTGGTCATCCTGCGCGGCGGGCGCCGGATTGTCCTGCGCCAGCGCAGGCGCCGCGGCCGCCATGACGCAAAGTGCAACCACCGAGACGCCCGATCTCAGCAACTGCCCCACGCCGTTTCGACGCGCAGACTCTGTCGCGATCCCAATCATGCAGATTTTCCTCCCCATTTCAGCGCCATCCCCTAGGCTGACAGCGCATGACATTCTTGTTTGATGTTAGCGGTACCGGAATGTCGGACCGACTGCAAGGGTTGCGTGCTTGGCGTGCAACCGGGGTTGCGTCAAAAAACTGCAATCTGTGGCATCCGGGCAACGTTCGGTGCGGAATCGGGGCCTGAAACTCGAGTCTCTCTGGGGATTTTGGATTTCGAGGCTGCAATATTCCGTCCTGCAGCGATGCAACGACCCCTCGAAATCCGACGCTCCGGTCTATTTTGGGTGCGTTTGCGAAGGGTTTTCGGCATCGCCGAACCCCGTTCAGGCCGCCACTTTGTCCCACGATCATGTTAGCGGTAACGTAGGTTTTCCCGAGTCGGTGGGGCGACGACGGCCAGTTTGACTGGCGCGTGCGAGCCCCTTAACCCCGCCGTGGGAAGGAGAGGGGAGCGGTTGATGGGATGAACGCCCAGGGTGTTCAGCGCGTCGTGGTGGTCGGCGGGGGCACGGCCGGCTGGATGACAGCGGCGGCGCTGGTGAAGTTGCTTCCCCGGAGGGTCTCCGTCCGTCTCGTCGAGTCCGAAGCGATCGGCATCGTCGGCGTCGGCGAAGCGACGCTGCCGCACATCCGTGCGTTCAACGAGCGGATGGGCATCCGCGAGGCCGATTTCATGGCCTGGACGCGCGGCACCTTCAAGCTCGGCATCGAATTCGCGGACTGGGGCGCGCTCGGCGAAAGCTACATCCATCCCTTCGGCACCTTCGGCTATGGCGCCGGCACGATCGATTTCCACCAATATTGGCTGAGGCTACGCCAGTCCGGCGTCGCGGTGCCCGACCTTCAGGCGTTTTCGGTCGGCGTCCAGATCGCGCGCCGCAACAAGTTCCAACTGCCCGATCCGGACCCGCGCACGCTGGGTTCGACCTTCGCCTATGCCTATCAGTTCGATGCGACGCTGTTCGCGCCGTACCTGCGCCAGATCGCGGAATCGCTCGGCGCGCGGCGGACCGAGGGGCGCGTGGTCAAGGTCAACCTCCACGGCGAGAGCGGCGACATCGCCTCGCTGCTGATGGAGAACGGCGAGGTGATCGAGGGCGACCTGTTCGTCGATTGCTCGGGCTTCGTCTCGCTGCTGCTCGGCCGTGCGCTGGAGGAGCCGTTCCAGGACTGGTCGAAGTGGCTGCCGTGCGACCGGGCGGTGGCGATGCCGTGCCGTACCGAGACCTCGCTCACGCCTTTCACCAGCGCGACCGCGATGGAGGCGGGCTGGCGCTGGCGCATCCCGCTCCAGCACCGCACCGGCAACGGCTATGTCTTCTCGAGCGACTTCATCTCCGAGGACGAGGCCGCGACGCGGCTGGTCGGTGCGGTGGAGGGCGAGAAGATCGCCGATCCGCGCGTGCTCAAGTTCAAGGCAGGGCGGCGCGAGCGGAGCTGGGTGAAGAACTGCGTCGGCGTGGGCCTCGCCAGCGGCTTCCTCGAGCCGCTCGAATCGACGAGCATCTACCTGATCCAGCAGGCGATCACCTTCCTGCTCGAACTGTTCCCGGAAAAGCATGTCCGCGACGTCGATCGCGACGAGTTCAACCGGCTGATCGACCTCGAATATGATCGCATCCGCGACTTCCTGATCCTCCACTATCACGTGACCCGGCGGACCGACACCGAGTTCTGGAACTATGTCCGAACGATGACCGTGCCCGATACGTTGCACGACAAGATCGAGCTGTTCCGCCGGAGCGGTCGCGTGGTCAAATATCGCGAGGGCGTGTTCCTCGATGCCAGCTGGATCGCGGTCTACCTCGGCCAGGGGATCGTGCCCGTGGGTCACGATCCGCGTGTCGACGGTATCGCGGCCGAGACGCTGGCCGCGGGGATGGAGAAGCTGGTCCGCGACATCGACGCGACCGTGGCGGCGATGCCCGATCATCGCGCGCATCTGGAGGCCTATTGCCCGATGGCGGAGGTCGCGTGAGCGCGGACCTGCGGATGCGCAGCCTCGTGGTGGCGGGAAGCGGGCTGGTCGGCTGGTCCGCCGCGGCGATGCTCCAGCGGCGGCTGCCCGGCGTGCGCGTGATCCTCACCGGCGACGCGCCGGGCCCCGACGCCGTCGCCGAGCGGATCGCGAGCAGCCTGCCGTCGATCGGCGGTTTCCATGGCGACATCGGGCTCGACGAAGGGCAAGTCGTGCAGGGGATCGGCGCGAGCTTCCGGCTCGGCACGCTGTTCGACGGCTGGGCAGGCGACCGCCCGGCCTATGTCCACGCCTACGGCGAAGTCGGTCGATCGCTGGGCCCGACGTCGTTCCACATGCTGTGGACGCGCGCGGCGCTCGAGGGGCGCGCGGCCCCCTTCGAATCGCATTCGCTCGCTGCGGCGCTGGCGCGGGCCGGACGGTTCGTCCATCCGGCCGACGACGCGGAGTCGCCGCTCGCCGGCTTCGAATATGGATTGTCGCTCGATCCGCGGCGGTACCGCGAGCTGATGCGTGCCTATGCGCTCCATCTGGGCGTTGCCGAACAGCGCGGCGCCGTCGCCGACGTGCGGCTGGCAGGCGAGACCGGCTTTGTCGAGGCCCTGGTGCTCGCCGACGGACGCGAGGTCGCCGGCGATCTGTTCGTCGATTGCACGGGGCCCGCCGCGCTCGTCCGCGCGCGACTGGACGACCGGTTCGAGGAGTGGGGCCATTGGCTCCCCTGCGACCGCTTGCTGTTCGGCGAGGCGCCCGGTTCGCCCGACCCTACGCCGCTCGATACCGTCGCCGCGCATGCCGCGGGGTGGCGCTGGCGGACGCAATCGCGCGCGCTCACCCAGCACGGGCTCGCCTATGCCTCGGCGCATCTGAGCGATTCCAGGGCCGAGCGCGTGTTTCGCGCCGGCGCCGCGACCGAGCCGTCGGAAGCGCCCGTCGCGATCCGTGCCGGCCAGCGTCGCGATCCCTGGTTGCGCAACTGCGTCGCCGTCGGCGACGCCGCGGTGATGCTCGAGCCGCTCGAATGGACCAACCTCCATCTCGCGCATTCGGCGCTCGACCGGATCGCATCCAAGCTGCCCGACCGCGATTGCTCGCGCGTCGAGCTCTGGGACTATAATCGCGAGACGATGGCCGAGGCGGCGCGCGCGCGCGATTTCGCAGTGCTCCACTATGCGATCTCGGACCGGCCCAGGGATGCGATGTGGCGCGACGCCGCTGCCGCGCCGTCCCCGGATACGCTCGCGCACAGCCTCGCGCTGTTCCGCGAGCGCGGGCGGCTGCCCTATTACGAGGAAGAGACGTTCACGCGCCACAGCTGGACGACGGTTCTTTTCGGCCAAGGCGTGATGCCGCGCCGCGCCGATCCGTTGATCGACACCGTTTCCGACGAGGTGGCCGATCGCGCGATGGCGCAGATCCGGGAACGGATCGCTGCGACGGTGCCGGGCTTGCCCGGCCAAGGTGAGTATCTGCGGCATCTCGCCGCACAGGGGGCAGGACGATGACGTCAATCGATAGCGATCACCGGATTCGCAAGGTGGTGATCGTCGGCGGAGGCACGGCGGGCTGGATGGCGGCAGCGGCGCTCGGCCGCTACCTCAACAACGGCTATACGCAGGTCGTGCTGGTCGAATCGGAGGAGATCGGCATCGTCGGGGTGGGAGAGGCGACGATCCCGCCGATCCTGACCTTCAACAAGATGCTCGGGCTCAACGAGAACGAGTTCCTCGAGGCGGTGCACGGGACGTTCAAGCTCGGCATCGAGTTCGTGAACTGGGGCCGGATCGGCGACCGTTATTTCCATCCCTTCGGCACGCATGGCCATGACGTGCACGGCGTGCGCTTCCACCAGCTCTGGCTGCGCGAGCGCGCGCGCCGGCCGGTGCCCGACATCTCCAACTATTGCATGAGCGCGGTCGCGGCGATGCACGGCAAGATGGCGCGCCCGGGCCCCGGCGCGCAGACGTCGCTGCGCGAGATCCAATATGCCTATCATTTCGACGCGAGCCTCTACGGCAAGTTCCTGCGCAACTATGCCGAGGCCGCGGGCGTCCAGCGCATCGAGGGCAAGATCGTCGATGCTGCGCTCGACGCCGGGAACGGCTTCGTCGACAGCGTCCAGCTCGAGAGCGGACAGGTGATCGACGGCGACCTGTTCATCGATTGCTCGGGCTTCCGCGGGCTGCTGATCGAACAGGCGCTGCAAACCGGCTATGACGACTGGACGCACTGGCTGCCGTGCGACCGCGCCTTCGCGGTGCCCTGTGCCAATCCGCCTGCGCTCGATCCCTATACCCGCGCGACGGCGCATTCGGCCGGCTGGCAATGGCGCATCCCCCTCCAGCACCGCACCGGCAACGGCCATGTCTATTCGAGCAGCTTCATGAGCGATCAGAAGGCCGCCGACATCCTCCTGGCCAACCTCGACGGAGAGGCGCTCGACGATCCGCGCCAGCTGCGCTTCACCACCGGACGGCGCAAGCTCTCCTGGAACCGGAACGTCATCGCGATGGGCCTGTCGAGCGGCTTCATCGAACCGCTCGAATCCACCAGCATCCATCTGATCCAGACTGCGATCGCCTGGCTGATCGCGGTCTTCCCCGATCGCCGGTTCCTCGCTGCGGAGCGTGACGAGTTCAACCGGATCATGCGGGAGAAATACGAGGACATCCGGAACTTCATCGTCCTCCATTACAGTGCCACCGAACGGAGCGATTCCGAATTCTGGAACTATTGCCGGACGATGCCCGTGCCCGATACGCTGACCGAAGTGCTCGAGCTGTGGAAGGCCAAGGGGCGGAGCTTCCGCGAAGGCTATGATCTGTTCGGCATCACCAGCTGGGTCGCGGTGCTGCTCGGCCAGCGGATCGAGCCCGAGGGCTATGACCCGATCGCCGACGCTTTCGATGACGGGCGGATCGCGACGGCGATGGAGGAGATGCGCCAGGGCTATTTCCAGACAGCCCAGGCGATGCCCAGCCAGGGCGAATTCCTTGCGCAGATCCTGACCTATCACATGCCGCAGCCCGCGCCCTGGAACGGCGCGCGATGAGGCCCGATCAGATCCGCAAGGTCGTGGTCGTCGGCGGCGGCACCGCCGGCTGGATGAGCGCGGCGACTCTGGCCAAGATCATGGGGGAGATGCCGGGACTCGAGATCGAGCTCGTCGAATCGGAAGCGATCGGCACGGTCGGCGTCGGCGAGGCGACGATCCCGCAGATCACGCTGTTCAACCAGATGCTGGGGATCGACGAAGTCGATTTCGTCAAGGCGACCAACGCGACCTACAAGCTCGGCATCGAATTCGTCGATTGGGTGCGGATCGGGCATCGCTACGTCCATCCCTTCGGCACCTACGGCATCGACATGCGCGGGGTGGAATTTCTCCATCACTGGTTGAAGGGCCGCACGCTCGGCGACACCACGCCGCTCGACGCCTATTCGATCGGCGCGACGGCCGGGGTCAATTCGCGGATGATGTGGCCGCGGCGCGATCTGCCCAATTCGCCGGTCTCGAAGATCGTCTATGCCTTCCAGTTCGACGCGGGACTCTATGCGCGCTACCTGCGCCGCATGGCCGAGGCCGCCGGCGTGCGCCGCACCGAGGGGCGGATCGTCGAGGTGGTGCAGAACCCCGAGAGCGGTTTCGTCGAGGCGGTGGTGCTCGAGGGCGGCAGGCGCGTCGAGGGCGAGCTGTTCCTCGATTGCTCGGGCTTCCGCGGGCTGCTGATCGAGCAGACGCTGCACGCCGGCTTCGAGGATTGGTCGAAGTGGCTCCCCAACGACCGCGCGATCGCGATTCCCTGCGAAAGCAGCGACGACGAGCAGCCGCTTACCCGCGCCACTGCCCGACCGGCAGGATGGCAATGGCGCATTCCGCTCCAGCACCGCGTCGGCAACGGCTATGTCTATTCGAGCGCGCATGTCTCCGACGACGAGGCGCTGACGACGCTGCTCGCCAATCTCGACGGCGCGCCGCTCGCCGAGCCCAATGCACTGCGTTTCACCGCGGGCTTCCGCAAGCAGGCATGGGTGAAGAACGTCGTCGCGATCGGGCTCGCAGGCGGTTTCCTCGAGCCGCTCGAATCGACCAGCATCCACCTTATCCAGGCAGGCATCGCGCGCCTGATGAACCTGTTCCCCACGCTTGCCTGGACCGAAGCGGAGCGGCGGCGCTACAACGAGCGGACGCTTCGCGACTATGTCGAGATCCGTGACTTCCTGGTGCTTCATTATAAGTCCACCGAGCGTGACGACAGTCCGTATTGGGACTATTGCCGCACGCTGGAGCCGCCCGAGGGGCTCGCCGAGCGGATCGCGATGTTCCGCGCCAACGGGCGGGTATTCCACGAGAGCGAGGAGCTCTTTGCCGACACGAGCTGGCAGGCGGTGCTCATGGGACAAGGCGTGGAGCCGGGCGGCTATCATCCCGCGGCCGACCTGCTTTCGGACGAAGAGACCTTGACCCGGCTGCGTCATATCCGCGAAGTGCTCGGCGCGACCGTGAACGAGATGCCGACGCAGCGCGCGTTCCTGGCGATGAACAACATGACCAGCGACGTGAGCCTCAGAAGGGCATCGTGACCGACCTTCCCGCACCGACTCCAATCCGCGAGTTCCACGACGCCGACCGCCGCATGCTCGACGCGGAGATCCGCCCGCTCGGCCAGCCCGCGGTGCTGCGCGGGCTTGCGGCGCATTGGCCGGTGGTCCGGGCGGGAAAACAGTCCGAAGAGGCGGGGCTCGACTATTTCCGCCGCTTCGGTCAGGATCGCGAGATCGAAGCGTTGCTCGGCGCGCCGGAGATCGAGGGGCGCTTCTTCTACAGTCCCGATCTCAAGGGAATGAACTTCCTGCGCGGCCAGGTGTCGCTGCGCGATTTCTACGACCGACTGTTGCGCGATCGCACCGCCCATCGGCCCTATTCGCTCGCGCTCCAGTCCGAAGTCATCCCCAACCTGCTGCCCGGCTTCGTGGAAGAGAATCCGCTCGCAATGGTCGAGCCGCGCGTCCAGCCGCGGCTGTGGATGGGCAACACGATCCATGTCGCGCCGCACTACGACCTGATGGAGAACCTGGGCATCGTCGTGATGGGCCGGCGGCGCTTCACGGTGTTCCCGCCGCACCAGCTCGACAACCTCTACATGGGGCCGATCGAGCTCACGCCTGCGGGCACTCCGGTCAGCCTCGTCGACATCGCCAACCCCGACCTCGTCCGCTTCCCGCGCTACGCGGAGGCCGCGAACCATGCGCAGTCGACGATTCTCGAGCCCGGCGACGCGATCTACCTGCCATTCCACTGGTGGCACGCGGTCGACTCGCTCGAAAAGGTCAACGCCTTCGTCAATTATTGGTGGAACGACGCGCGTCCGGGGATGGGAAACCCCTATGATGCGCTGATGTACGGCCTGTTTGCGCTCCGCGGCTTGCCGCCCGAGCAGCGCGAGGCCTGGCGTCTGATGTTCAACCGGCTGGTGTTCGAAAGCGACGGCGATCCGGTTGCGCACCTCCCCGAGGAGGCCAAGGGCGTGCTAGGCCCGACCACCGACAAGAAGCTGGCGATGATGCGCGCGACGCTGCGGCAGATCATGGCGCGGTTGTAGGGGCGACCTGAAGAATCCCCTCCCTTCCAGGGAGGGGAGTGCTGGTGAATCGCTAAGCCGAAACCCGAAGCGGCGCCGCCGCCAGGGCCCTTCCGATCGCGTCCACCATCGGCTTGGCCTTGAACGCCGCGTCGTAAGGCGAGCAGCGCCTCAGTTCCCCGTCTCCGCGCGGCTTGTTGAAACCCTGCAGCCAGCTGTACTTGTCGCACATTCCCCAGACGAGCACGTCGGTGACCTGCGGGAAGCTCAGCGTCACGTCGAGATAGCCCTTGGCATAGTCCGCTACTGCCTGGTCGCGCACCGCATGATCGGTGGGGAGCGGCCCGTCGTTCACGTCCATCTCGGTGATGACCAGCTTGTAGCCCATCGCCGTCACCGCCTCGAGGAACTTGCGCCACGCGCCTTCCTGGTTGGAGACCATTATGTCGGCCCGCCCGGTGCCGTAGATGCCGATATGCGACTGGAGTCCCAGCGCATCGCAGGGCACGCCGCGCTTGCGGAAGCCCTCGAGCAGCTTGAGCACGCCCGCGCGGTGCACGTCGTTGCCTGGCTCCCAGCTCATATAGTCGTTGTAGACGAGCTGGACTCCGGGCGCCGCGGCGCGCGCGGTGTGGAAGGCGAAGTCGAGCAGCGCCTCCGAGCCGCCGATCGCCTTGGTGACGTTCGATTCGCGCAGGCCCCCGGTCTTCTCGTCGACGATCTCGTTGACCACGTCGAAGCTGACGACGCGCTTGCCGAAATTCTGCCCGGCGATGCGGATGTGCTGGCCGAGGACGCGCTCGGCTTCCTTCACGGGCGTCGCGCCGAAGTCGTAATCGAGCAGCCATTTCGGGAAATACTGCGTCTTCGCCCAGAACAGCGTGTGCCCGCGCATCGCCATGCCGTGCGTGTCGGCATAGTCGAGCATGTCGCTGAAACGGTCGAAGGCGAAGGTCCTGGCATCGGGACGGAGCGCCTGCCATTTGAATTCGTTCTCGGGCACCAGGATGCCGCAGTCGCGCTCCAGCAGCGCGGCATAGGCCGGGTTGGCAAACGAGCCGCGATCCGCGCCCGGCGGTGCCCAGGAGACGCACGAGCCGAAGCGCAGCCCGCGCAGCTTCGCGATCGCGTCGAGCCCCGGCGCGGCGTCCTCGGCCAAGACCGGGGCGGCGAGTGCGGCAGCGCCGAGCGAGGCAGCCCCCGCGAGCATTTCACGCCGCGTCACCATGAGAACATCGTCCCATCCTCCAGTCGCGCCACCGGCAAATAGGCGGGCTTGTATTCGTGTTTCGCGGCCAGTTCCTCGTCGAGCTCGACGCCCAGACCCGGCGCCTCCCCCGGGTGCATCATGCCCTCGGCGAAGCTGTAGGCGTGGGGAAAGACCGCATCGGTCTCGGCGGTGTGGCGCATATATTCCTGGATGCCGAAATTGGGCACCGCGAGCCCGAAGTGGAGCGCCGCCGCCATGCAGATCGGCGACAGGTCGGTCGCGCCATGGCAGCCAGTGCGGATCTGGTAGATCTCCGCGAGGCTCGCGACGCGGCGGAGGTGCGTGATGCCGCCGCCATGGACCACCGTCATCCGGATATAGTCGATCAGTTGCTCCTCGATCAGCTGCTTGGCGTCCCAGATGGTGTTGAACACTTCGCCCACCGCAAGCGGCGCGGTGGTGTGCTGGCGGATGAGGCGGAAGGCGGACTGGTTCTCCGCCGGCGTCGCATCCTCGAGCCAGAAGGGGCGGTATTGCTCGAGGTCCTTGCCGAGGCGCCCCGCTTCGATCGGCGTGCAGCGGTGGTGGATGTCGTGGAGCAGATGGACGTCCCAGCCCAAGGCCTCGCGCGCCTTCTCGAACAAGGGCGGGACCGAGCGGAGATATTTTTCCGTCGACCAGAGGCTCTCGGTCGGCAGCGCCGCGTCGGCGGGCTCGTAGAAATATTTGTCCTTAGACACGCCATAGGTCGCGGCCAGCCCGGGCACGCCCGATTGCAGCCGGATCGCCTTGTAGCCCTGCTCCTGATAGTGGAGCGCGTTGTCGATCGTCTCCTCGATGTCCTTGCCGTTGGCATGACCATAGACCATGCAGCCCTCGCGGCAGGCGCCGCCGAGCAGCTGGTAGAGCGGCAGCCCGGCGATCTTCCCCTTGATGTCCCACAGCGCCATGTCGACCGCCGCGATCGCGCTCATCGTCACCGGGCCGCGGCGCCAGTAAGCGCCCTTGTAGAGATAGTTCCAGACATCCTCGATCCGGTGCGCGTCGCGGCCGATGAGGAGCGGTATGACATGCTCGCGGAGATAGGCCGCGACCGCGAGCTCGCGGCCGTTGAGCGTCGCGTCGCCGATGCCGGCAACGCCGTCGCTGGTCTCGATCTTGAGGGTGACGAAGTTGCGCCCGGGGCACGTCACGATCACGCGGGCGGAGACGATCCTAGCCATGCGCGCGCGCTTCCGCTCCGCCCTGCTTGCGCGCTGCCCCCATGATCCTCTCCGATTCAACTTGTCTGAGTTTCCAGTGATAGCGCTACCAAAAGCGCCATGCTATCGGCTTGTCAACGGCTGGATTCATGTTGCCGACGGAGAGGGGTTCGAATGGTCCTGCGTGCGTTGCTGTTTCTGTGCCTGGCGGTCGCCTCGATCGCGTCGGCGCACGCCGAGACCGGCTACGACCTGTGGCTGCGCTACCAGCCGGTCGAGGCGGAGTGGCACAAGCGCTACGACCCGGTCGCGGCGCAGCTGGTGGTGCAGGGCAGCGGCGAGACGATCGACGCCGCCGCGGGCGAGCTTCGTCGGGGGCTCAAGGGGCTGCTCGGCCACAAGCCGGTCACCAGCGACTCGGTGGCGGTCGACGGCACGATCGTCGTCGGCACGCCCGCGGGCTCGCCGATCGTCGCGGGGCTGAACCTCCCGCTCGCGGGGCTCGGCAGGGAAGGCTATCTGATCCGCTCGCTCATGATCGGCGGCAAGCGCGCCACGGTGATCGCGGCGAACGGCGACGCGGGCCTGCTCTACGGCGTCTTCCGGCTGCTCCGCGAGATGCAGCTCCGCCGCGCGATCGACAGGCTCGACCTCGCCGATGCGCCGAAGCTGCAGGTGCGCGTGCTCAACCATTGGGACAATCTCACCCGGCACGTCGAGCGCGGCTATGCCGGCCTGTCGCTGTGGGACTGGCAGACGCTGCCGCGCTACAAGGACCCGCGCTACGCCGATTACGCCCGCGCCAACGCTTCGATCGGGATCAACGGCGCGGTGATCAACAACGTCAACGCCAATGCGCTGATCCTCACCCCCGAATGGCTCGCGAAGGTGAAGACGCTGGCGGATGCCTTCCGCCCCTGGGGCGTGAAGCTGTACCTCACTGCCCGGTTCAGCGCTCCGATCGAGATCGGCGGGCTCAAGACCGCCGACCCGCTCGATCCCGCGGTCCAGGCCTGGTGGAAGGCGAAGGTCGACGAGATCTACACCTATGTCCCCGATTTCGGCGGCTTCCTGATCAAGGCCAATTCGGAAGGCCAGCCCGGCCCGCAGGACTATCACCGCAGCCACGCCGAGGGCGCCAACATGTTCGCCGACGCGCTCAAGCCGCACGGCGGCATCGTGATGTGGCGCGCCTTCGTCTATTCGGCCGAGAACACCGAGGACCGCGCCAAACAGGCCTATTCGGAGTTCGTGCCGCTCGACGGCACGTTCCGCGACAATGTGCTGATCCAGACCAAGAACGGCGCGATCGACTTCCAGCCGCGCGAGCCCTTCCATCCGATGTTCGGCGCGATGCCGAAGACGCCGCTGATGATGGAGTTCCAGGTCACCAAGGAATATCTCGGCTTCGCGACGCACCTCGCCTATCTCGGCACGATGTGGGAGGAGGCGCTCAAGGCTGACACCTACCGCCCCGCCAGGGGCAACAGCGTCGCCAAGGTGATCGAGACGCCGGTCGATACGGGCGCGGTCACCGGCATGGCGGGCGTCGCCAACATCGGCAACGACGTCAACTGGACCGGATCGCAGTTCAACCAGGCCAACTGGTACGCCTATGGCCGCCTCGCCTGGAACCCCGACGATACCGCCGAAGCCATCGCGCGCGACTGGGCGGCGATGACCTGGGGCGACGATCCCGCCACGGTCGACACGATCGTCGCGATGATGATGGAGTCGCACGAAGCGGTCGTCGACTACATGACCCCGCTCGGCCTCGCCCACCAGATGGCGACCGGACATCACTATGGCCCCGGCCCGTGGGTCTCGGACCTCGCCCGGCCCGAGTGGAACCCGACCTATTATGCCCGCGCCGACGCGAACGGCATCGGCTTCGACCGGACCCGGACCGGCACCGACGCGGTCTCGCAATATGCCCCCGAATTGGCGAAGCAATTCGCCGACCCGAAGAAGGTGCCCGAGAAATTCCTCCTGTGGTTCCAGCACTTGCCCTGGGATACGAAGATCAAGTCTTCAGGTCGCACGCTTTGGGACGAGCTCGTGATCCATTACGACCGCGGCGTCGACGAGGTGCGCGAGATGCAGGCGCGCTGGGCGACCCTGGAGGGCAAGGTGGACAAGCAGCGCTATGCCGAAGTGAAGAACTTCCTCGAGATCCAGCTCGACGAGGCCTTGTGGTGGCGCAACGCGTCGATCGCGTACTTCCAGTCGATCTCGAAGCGCCCGCTGCCCGAGGGGCACCCTGCGCCGCCGCACGATCTCGACTGGTACGAGGCGATAAAGACGCCCTACGCCCCGGGGCAAGGCCAGTGAGGGCGCTGCTCCTTGCAGCTCTCGCGCTGCTCGTCGCGCCGCCCGCGGCTGCGCAGGAGAAGGCGCGCTTCGACTGGTTCAGCTACACCGGCAGCAACCCCGCCGACGGTCACGCCCGAGCCGGCGCAAGGGACTATCGCAACCCGATCCTCGGCGGCTTCTATCCCGATCCCAGCGTCACGCGGGTGGGCGAAGACTACTACCTCGTCACTTCGACCTTCGGCTGGTTCCCCGGCATCCCGGTGTTCCACAGCCGCGACCTCGTCCATTGGACCCAAATCGGCAATGCGATCGACCGCAGCGAGCAGCTGAACTTCGGCAAGCTCGGCCTCTCGCGCGGGGTTTTCGCGCCGACGATCCAGGCCAAGGACGGGGTGTTCTACATCCTCAACACTTGCGTCGATTGCGGCGGGAACTTCGTAATCACTGCGAAGAATCCGGCCGGTCCCTGGTCGGCACCGGTGTGGCTGCCCGACCTCGAAGGCGGGATCGACCCCTCGCTGTTCTTCGACGACGACGGACGGACCTGGATCGTCAACAACGGCCCGCCCGAAGGCAAGCCGCTCTACGAGGGCCATCGCGCGATCTGGGTGCAGGAGTTCAACCCGCGTGGCCTCCAGACGATCGGCCCGCGTACCCTGGTCGTCAACGGCGGCGCGGACATCGCGAAGAAGCCGATCTGGATCGAAGGGCCGCACATCCTCAAGAAGGACGGCTTCTACTACCTCATCTGCGCCGAGGGCGGCACTTCCGAAGGGCACAGCCAGGTCGTGTTGCGTTCCAGGAACGTCACCGGCCCCTATGAGGCGTGGCGCGGCAATCCGATTCTCACCCAGCGCGACCTCAAGCCCGGCCGTCGCTTCCCGATCACCTCGTCGGGCCATGCCCAGCTCGTCCAGACGCAGAAGGGTGACTGGTGGGCGACCTTCCTCGCCACCCAGCCCTATGAGGGCGACTATTACAATACCGGCCGCGAGACCTTCCTGCTGCCGGTGACCTGGATCGACGGCTGGCCGCGGATCACCGGTCCGGGCCAGCCGATCGCGCGCGTCCACGGTCGCCCGAACCTGCCGCTCGCGCCGGCGGCGGGGCCTCGGCTGGGCGGCGGCGGTTTCACCGTGCGCGACGAGTTCGACGGGCCCGACCTGCCGCTGAACTGGATGATGATGCGCAACCCGCAAGGCCATTGGTACGCCTTCGATCGGGGCGCGCTGGTGCTCACGCCGCGCGCGGTGGGGCTGGGCGACAATGGCAACCCCGCCTTCCTCGCGCGCCGCCAGCAGCACATGGACGCGAGCGCGACCACCGTCGTCCGCTTCGCGCCCAGGGGCGAGGGCGACCGGGCCGGCCTCGCGGCGCTCCAGAACGACGATTACTGGATGTCGCTCGCCGTGACGATGCGCGGCGGCAGGCGCGTGGTGCTGCTCTCGACGCGCGAGGGGCCGAAGCAGCCGGCCGGCGGCGTCGACATCAAGTCGGCGGTGATCGGGGGCCTCGGGGACGCGCCGGTGTGGCTGCGGATGACTGCTGCGGGCGGGCGCTATCGCTTCGACTATGCGGTGACGGCAGGCCGCTGGCTGCCGCTCGCGGCGATCGACGGCAAGCTGCTCAGCACGAAGGCGGCGGGCGGCTTCGTGGGGACGATGATGGGGGTTTACGCCCAGAGCATGAACTAAGCGCTCGACCGTCATCCCGGCGAAAGCCGGGACCCAGGGTTACGGAGGGAATCGCTTGCTGCCCTGGGCCCCGGCTTTCGCCAGGGTGACGGCATAGGGTCGGAACGATAGATCAAAGGGGGTTGAGGATGCGGCATTTCATGATCGCGCTCCTGCTCGGAGCCGCCACGCCCGCGCTTGCGCAGCAGGCCGAGCCGGTGCCGCCGATCCAGCTCAACCAGTTGGGCTTCGAGACCTTCGGCCCCAAGCGCGCGATCGTCGTCACCGACGCGGCAGCGCCGCAGGACTGGGTGCTGCTCGATGCCCGGGGCAAGACCGTGGCCAGCGGCAAGACGATCCCCTTCGGCCCCGACAAGGCGTCGGGCAAGACCGTCCAGGCGATCGACGTCTCGAGCTTTCACACGGCAGGCGGGGGCTATCGGCTCCGCGTCGGCGCGTTCGAGAGCCGGGCGTTCGCGATTCAGCCGCGCTCGCGCATGGCGCTCCGGCTCGACGCGCTGCACTTCTTCTACCACCAGCGCGCGGGCGTGCCCGTCGAGGCGCAGTTCGCCGGCGCGACCTGGGCGCGGCCCGCCGGCCATGCGAAGGAAATCGTCACCTGCGTCTCGGGCGCCGATCCGCGCGGGACGGTGTGGCCGAGCTGCCCGTACAGCCTCGACGTCACCGGCGGCTGGTACGATGCCGGCGACCAGGGCAAATATGTCGTCAACGGCGGCATCGCGGTGTGGACGCTGCTCAACGCCTGGGAACGCGAGCATCGCGCGGGCAAGACCTGGCTGTTCGCGGACGGTTCGATGAAGATCCCCGAATCGGGCAACCATGTCGACGACCTGCTCGACGAGGCGCGCTACGAGCTCGAGTTCCTGCTCAGCATGCAGGTGCCCGACGGCACGCGCCTCAAGCTGCCGGTCGGCAAGCAGCCGCCCTGGACGCCGCCATCGCCGGGGATGCCGCCCGGGCCGCCGCCGCCGCTCGCGCTGCCGACGCTCGACGTCGATGCCGGCGGCATGGCGCACCACAAGGTCGCCGACCGCAACTGGACCAAGCTGCCCACGCCGCCCGCCGAGGACCGCGAGGAACGCATCCTCTTCCCGCCGACCACCGCGGCGACGCTCAACCTCGCGGCGGTGACGGCGCAGTGCGCGCGGATCTGGAAGGGGATCGACGACGCCTTCGCCGAGCGCTGCCTCGCGGCGAGCGAACGCGCCTGGGCTGCGGCCAGGCGCAACCCCGAGGTCTTCGCGCTCGCCGCCTTCACCGGCAGCGGCGGCTACGGCGACCGCGAGCTCTCCGACGAATTCTACTGGGCCGCCGCCGAACTGTTCGCGACGACGGGCAAGGCCGAGTATCTCGACTTCGTCCGCGCCTCGCCCTGGTGGGAGAAGCCGGTGCAGGAGCCCAATTGGGGCGGCACCGCGACGCTGGGCACGCTAACACTGGCGCTGACCAGGGCGCTGCCAGAAGCCGATCGCGCGCATGTCGACGCGGCGATCCTGGAGGCGGCGGACCGCTTCCTCGAGGACAGCGCGAAGACCGGCTATCATCTGCCGTACGATCCGCCGGGCTGGCCCTGGGGCTCGACCTCGTCGATGCTCAACCGCGCGATCGTCCTGGCCTATGCCCATGACGCCGCCA
This sequence comes from Sphingomonas sp., assembly GCF_017745215.1. Lineage (GTDB taxonomy): Bacteria > Pseudomonadota > Alphaproteobacteria > Sphingomonadales > Sphingomonadaceae > Sphingomonas. Next base: position 425 of record NZ_JAGHZV010000009.1, on the reverse strand, counting down.
AGGCGCCGAAATACCGCGAAGGCGTGGTCGACGTGATCGACTATCTGCTCGGCCGCAACTCGATCGACCAGTCCTTCGTCAGCGGCTACGGCGCGCGGCCGCTCAGCAATCCGCACCATCGCTTCTGGGCCCACTCGCTCGACCCGAAGCTGCCGGGACCGCCGCCGGGCGTCCTCTCGGGCGGGCCCAATTCGACCTCGACCGGCGCCGATCCGGTGGGGGCGAGGCTCGCCGGGCATTGTGCGCCGATGGCCTGCTACGCCGACGACATCCAGGCCTTCGCGCTCAACGAAGTCGCGATCAACTGGAACGCGCCGCTGGTGTGGGTCGCGGCGTGGCTGGATGCGACGGAGGGGGCGTCGGCCCACTGACAGTCATCCCGGCGAAAGCCGGGACCCAGGGTCGCGAAGGTCATCGCTCTTGGC
>NZ_JAGHZV010000008.1 GCF_017745215.1 Sphingomonas sp. | reverse complement strand
ACGAACTTGGTCTGCGGCATCGCGCCTTCGGACGAATCGACGAGCAGGATCACGCCGTCGACCATCGAGAGGATGCGCTCCACTTCGCCGCCGAAGTCGGCGTGGCCGGGCGTGTCGACGATGTTGATGCGGGTGCCTTCCCAGTCGACCGAGGTGCACTTCGCGAGGATGGTGATCCCGCGTTCCTTCTCGAGGTCGTTGGAATCCATCGCGCGTTCCTCGACGCGCTGGTTGTCGCGGAAGGTGCCGGACTGGCGGAAGAGCTGGTCGACGAGCGTGGTCTTGCCGTGATCGACGTGGGCGATGATCGCCACGTTGCGGAGGTTCATGACTTATCCTGGATGCCGCAGGAGCGCGGTTCGCGCCGGGCGCATAGCGGAAATGGTGCGATGCGGGAAGGGGGTGGCGTCGCGCGGACTCTTCAGGGCGGGCAAGGGGCGGTGTCGAGATGTCGCGCAATTGATCCGAAGTCGATTGATTCCGAGCAGCTATTTCCACGAGTTCATCGATCGAATTGATCCAGATCATTGATTCATGCGGTCGAAAATCATAGTAAATATCCTTGTCCTCGGGGGAGGGGTGTCATGGGCAATATCCGGTATTTCGTGCGGGCGGCGATGGTGGCTGCCGCCGCACTGGCTTTTCTGACCACGGGCATTGCGCAGGCGACGAAAGTACTCGTCACGGTCACGGGCACGGTAGTCGTCTCCAAATCCTCGTCGATGCCGTCGATCAACATCGGCATCTTCGGGCCGGGCTTTTCCGTCCTCGACGGACTGGGCTTCCGGATCGACTATGTCTTCGACGTGCACAATGCCGGCGCGCATGTGTTCCAGCCCGACGGCGCCTATTCGCTCGAGACGATCTTCGGCGGCGCCTTCGTCGGCACCGCGCCGATGAGCAGCGCCGTGATCACGATTAACGGCGTCGCCTATGGCCTGACCGGCATCTCCTATGGCGAGATCTCCGCAGATGAGCAGCGCCGCCGCTTCGCGGTCGAGGATTGGGACAACAGCGACGGCGTCCAGGCGCAGGTGATCACGACCTTCTACGATCCGTCGCAGGGCCTGCCGGCGCGCGTGAAGGCGAGCGGCACGTACAGCCTGCCCGCAAACGAGGGCGACCCGAGCTATCCGTATGAGCCCAACTTCACGATCCTGGACCACGGCAATCTCGCGCTCGGCAGCATGAAGCCGACGCTGTTCAGCGTGTCGCTGCTCGTGCCCGAGCCGGCGAGCTGGGCAATGCTGCTGCTGGGATTCGGTTCGATCGGCGCGGCGATGCGCCGACGCGGGAAGGTGGCGCTCCGGCCGGCCTAGCGCCGCCGAAGCGAAGGGGGGAGGGGCCGCTGGCGGCGACGCCGGCGGTCCTTTGCTTTGAGGGCGGGTTTCGCGCGCCCGCGCTCCCGCCTACAGCCGTGCGATGAGCGATTCCCTCCGCATCCCCATCCTCCTCGGCTCCGTCCGCGAGGGCCGCATGGCCGAACCGGTGGGGCATTGGGTCCATGAAGCTGCCGCCGCCCACCCCGGGCTCGCCTGCGAGATCGTCGACCTCAAGGCCTGGAATCTTCCCTTCTACGCCTACCCCAAGCCCCCCGCCGCCGGGCACTACGCTGACCCCCTCCAACAGCGCTGGGCGGAGACCATCGCCGCCGCCGACGGGTTCATCCTGATCGCGCCCGAGTACAACCACGGGCCCTCGGCGGTGCTCAAGAATGCGCTCGACACCGTCTATGCCGAGTGGAACCGCAAGCCCTGCGCCTTCGTGAGCTATGGCGGGGTCGGCGGGGCGCGGGCGGTGGAGCAGCTCACCTGCACCGCGCGCGAACTGCAGATGGCGCCGATCGAAGCCGCGGTGCATCTCATGGGCGTGTGGGGGAAGGTCCACGACGGCCGCTTCGCCCCCGACGAACGCGACGCCCGCGCGCTCGACAAGCTCTTCACCGAGCTGCTCTGGTGGGGCCAGGCGCTCAAGGCGGCGCGGGAAGGCTGACCTCCCCGCACCCGCCCCGATCCGTCAATCCCCGAACCCCTCCAGCACGACCTTCCCTCGCGCCGTCCCGCTGGTCATCAGCGCGTGCGCCCGCGACAGGTTCGCCGCGTTGATCGCGCCATAATGGTCGGCCAGCGTCGTGCGCAGCGTCCCCGCGTCGATCAGCCGTGCGACCTCCCCGAGCAGCTTGCCCTGCGCATCCATGTCCGCCGTGCCGAACATCGATCGCGTGAACATCATCTCCCAGTGCAGCGACACCGACTTGCCCTTGAGCGGATTGGCGTCGAGCACGTCGGGATCGTCGATCACTGCGATTCGGCCCTGCGGCGCGATCAGAGCGACCGCGTCGGGCAAGTGCTGCTTGGCGTGCGTCATCACGAACACCAGCCCCGGCGCGCCGATCCCCAGCGCCTCGACCTGCGGCGCCATCGGCTTGCCGTGGTCGATCACATGATGCGCGCCCAGCTCGCGCGCGAACGCTTCGGTCTCGGGGCGCGAGGCAGTGGCGGTCACGGTGAGGCCGGTCAGCTGCCGCGCGAGCTGGATCGCGATCGATCCCACCCCACCCGCGCCGCCGACGATCAGGATCGCGGGCGCCGCGCCCGGCACCGGTCGCGTCACGTCGAGCCGATCGAACAGCACTTCCCACGCCGTGATCGCAGTCAGCGGCACCGCCGCCGCCTCGGCCCAGCCGAGCGAAGCCGGCTTGCGGCCGACGACCCGCTCGTCGACGAGGTGATATTCCGCATCGGTGCCCTGGCGCACGATCGAGCCGGCGTAGAACACTGCGTCGCCCGGCCGGAACAGCGTCACCTCGCTCCCCACCGCGACGACGGAGCCCGCGGCGTCATAGCCGGGGACCAGCCAGCCGCCCTCGGCGACCTCGCGGCGGCGGCGCACCTTGGTGTCGACCGGGTTCACCGACACTGCCTCGATCTTCACGAGCAGGTCGCGCGGGCCGGGTTCGGGAGTGGGGAGAGTGATGTCCTCGAGCTCGCGGGGCCCGTCATGGGGAAGCGGTCCGCGGAAGGCTACAGCACGCATGGGGGTGGTTCTCCTGCCTGGAATTGCGTGGTGCTGATCTGTGCCCTATCTTCGCCTGGCGCAAGAACGCACCTTTTGTGCATATAGTGTCGAAAAGGATACCATCGGCATGGCGGCTCGCCGGCACCAGCTCCATTGCAGCCCGGGCTGTTCGGTGGAGGCGACGCTCGCGCTGATCGACGGCAAGTGGAAGGGCGTGATCCTCCATCATCTGTTCGAAGGAATGATGCGCTTCTCGAGCTTCCGCCGGCGCATGCCCAACGTCACCCAGCGGATGCTCACCAATCAGCTTCGCGAGCTCGAGGCCGACGGGCTGATCCGGCGCACCGTCTATGCCGAGGTGCCGCCGCGGGTCGAATATGACCTGACCGACCTCGGCCGCACGCTCGAGCCGGTGATCAAGGCGCTTCGGCTCTGGGGCGAAACCTATGCGCTTGGCGGGGAAGAGGCGCCGTCCGCGGCTGCCTGAGCGGCGGGGTTGCAAAGTAGGATTTCGCGTGGTTGGCTCCGGGCGCCGGGCGATCCGGCCGCTCTTTGAGGATCTGGGTCCCCCGGGCTTCCGGTTTTCGGCGACGGGTCGCGACTCTTGTGACTTTTCGAGTCGTTAGCCGTCGCGGGCGCTGTCGAAATAGCGCCCCGGCGTCTCGCCGAACGTGGCGCGGAACGCCGCGACGAAGGCGCTCGGCGTCGCATAGCCCGCCGCGGCGGCGGCCTGTTTCACGCTGGCGCCGGCGGCGAGCCGCTCGATCGCCGCGAGCAGCGCGCCCTGGCGGCGCCAGCGGCCGAGGCTCATCCCGGTCTCGGCGCGGAAGCGGCGCTCGAGCGTGCGCGGGGAGAGCCCCGCCTCGCGCGCGATCGTCGCGATGGTGCGCTCGCCTTCGCCGGCGAACAGCCGTTCGACGGCGCGGTGCGTGGCGGCGGAGTCGGGCTCGGGCAGGCCGAAGGGCGGGACGGGCGAGCGCTTGATCTCGTCGAGCAGCAGGATCGCGGTGGCGCTCTCCACATTGTCGCGCCGGTCGAGCATGCCGTCGGCGACGACGCGCAGGACCAGCTCGCGCAGCAGCGGCGAGACGGTGATCGCGCTGCACGCCTCGGGGAGGTCGGGGAAGCAATTGGGCGCGACATAGAGCGTGCGGATCGCGCTTGCCTGCGCGGCGCGGATGCGATGCCTGACGCCCGCGGGCACCCACACCGCCCAGCTCGACGGCACCACCCAGGAGCCGCGCTCGGTCCACACCATCAGTACGCCGCGCGCGGCATGGACGAGCTGATGCCAGCGATGGGCGTGCTCGCCGATCACCTGGCCGGGCGCGAGGTCGGAAGCGGAGCTGCGCACGACGAGATAGGGTTCGTCGGCGGCAGTGCGGGGTTTCTGCATCGTGGCGGGTCTACTCGGCAGGAAGGCGTGACGGAATGCCGACATGGAACGCCGGAATGGCGGGATTGCGGCCCGATGCCGCCGCGATGAGGATGGCGCGCAGAGGAGACGCCGATGCCCGCCAATCTCGCTGCCTTCGCCATCCATGTCGACGATCTCGATCGCGCGCGGACCTTCTACGAAGCGGTGTTCGGCTGGGTCTTCGAGCCTTGGGGGCCGCCGGGCTTCTATCTGATCCACACCGGCACGCCGGACTCACCGGGCGTCCAGGGGCTGATGCACGAGCGCCACGAGCCGCGGACCGGCAGCGGGCTGAACGGGCTCGACTGCACCTTCGCGGTCGACGATCTGGATGCGGTCGGCGCCGCCGTGCTCGCGCATGGCGGGCGAATCACGATGGACAAGGCTGCGATCCCCGGCGTGGGCGTGCTCACCCGCTTCGTCGATCCCGAGGGCAACGACATGAGCGCGATGGTGTATGAGTCCCCGCACCGCACATGAGGCTTGGCGCCGCGTCCGGGTGTGTTAGAGCGTCGCTACACGAAAGGCGGCGCGGATGCGGTGGAGCGTTGGACTATTGGCTGCGGGGCTGCTGCTGAGCGGCTGCGGCAAGCCTGACCGCAGTATCGATGCCGAGATCGACGCCGACTTCGCCAAGGGCGAGCTGCTGTTGAGCTGCCGCACCTCGGGCAGCGGGACCTGCCACGCAGTGTTCCTCGCCGACGGCCAGGCCTTCCGTGCCCAGGCGTCGGCGGGCGGCACCGCGAGCGTGAGCAGCGTGGGCGAAGGCACCGACTATTGCGTCGAGGCCAGCGTACCCGATCCGGCCAGGTGCAAGCCCACGCCGCTCGTCCAGGGCAAGCAGATCGTCCGCCGGCTGACCGTCAAGCACTGAGCCTTCAGGTCGCCGCGGCGGCGAGCGCCTCCAGTCGTCCGCGCACGTTCTCCGGGATCGGCGCCGACTTGCGCGCGGCGAGGTCGACATGGACGCTGACGATCTCGACCGTGGCGTGGAGTTCGCCCGTCCCGGCGTGGCAGAGGTCGATCCGGTGCGCCATGCTCGAGGTGCCGACCCGCTCGATGCGGACGAAGGCCTCGATCATGTCGTCGAGGCGGAGCGGCTTCTTATATTCGATCGTGGAGCGGACGACGTTGAACTCGGCGTCCAGCCAGTCGGGCCCGATCTCGCCGAGGTCCGCCCAGCGCCAGAACTCGGTGATCGCGACGTCGGCATATTCGAGATAGCGCGAATTGAAGACGATCTTCTGCCCGTCGATCTCGGAATAGCGGACGCGGAAGCGCGTGGAGAAGGCGAAGCCGGGACGGGACATGGCGCCGCTCATGACGGGGTGGAGGGCGATGCGCAATGCCTGGGAGATGCATCCGGCGTGGACGTATCTCTGTCCGTTTTGATGGAATGCGGTCCCTAGGAAGGAGGCGGCGGCAATCCCGCCGCTGCAACAGCGAGAAAAGGAATGTCTATCGCTGAATTGTGCGCATTGCTTTTGGCGATGTCCGCTTTTGCGACCTTGATTCTCAAGGTCGTCGATACGGCTCGCCGCAAGTAGCGCATCGGGCGGGAGCCGGGCTGACACTCGGCTCCCAAACGATTTGGGCCCTCGCCGCTGACACGACGAGAGCCCACAACAAGGAGAAATGTCTTTCGCCGCGATTTTCTTGGCATGAAATCACGCGAAGATCAATCTCACCCCGCCTTCGCCGAGGGCGTGTTCACCCCCATCGACTGGAGGTATTTCCGCACGTTCCGCGCCGCCTGGCGCAGGCGCTGCTCGTTCTCGACCATCGCGATGCGGACATAGCCTTCACCGTTCTCGCCATAGCCGACGCCCGGCGCCACCGCGACCTTGGCATGGGTGAGCAGCTGCTTGGAGAACTCGAGGCTGCCCAGATGCGCCAGTGCCGGCGGCAGCCGTGCCCAGGCGAACATCGAGGCGGGCGGGGAGGGGATTTCCCACCCCGCGCGGCCGAAGCTCTCGACCAGCACGTCGCGGCGCTTGTGGTAGAGCTGGCGGTTCTTCTCGACGATGTCCTGCGGCCCGTTGAGCGCCGCGCACGCCGCCGCCTGGATCGGGGTGAAGGCGCCGTAATCGAGGTACGACTTCACCCGCGTCATCGCCGCGATCAGCTTCTGGTTGCCCACCGCGAAGCCCATCCGCCAGCCCGCCATCGAATAGGTCTTCGACAGCGAGGTGAACTCGACCGCGACGTCCTTCGCACCCTTCACCTGGAGGATCGAGGGCGTCGGGTTGCCGTCGAAATAGAGCTCCGAATAGGCGAGGTCGGAGAGGATCCACACCTGGTTCTCGCGCGCCCAGGCGACCAGCCGCTCGTAGAAGGCGAGGTCGACGGTCTCGGCGGTGGGGTTCGACGGATAGTTGACCACCAGCACCGAGGGCCGCGGCACGGTGAAGTTCATCGCGCGCTCGAGGCTCTCGAAATAAGCTTCGTTCGCTGTGGTCGGCACTGCGCGGATCGTCGCGCCCGCGAGGATGAAGCCGAAGGTGTGGATCGGATAGCTCGGGTTGGGCGCGAGCACCACGTCGCCCGGCGCGGTGATCGCGGTGGCGAGGCTGGCGAGGCCCTCCTTCGAGCCCATCGTCACCACGACTTCGGTCTCGGGATCGACCTCGACCCCGAAGCGGCGCGCGTAGTAGTTCGCCTGGGCACGGCGCAGGCCCGGAATCCCCTTCGACTGCGAATAGCCGTGCGCATCGGGCTTCTGCGCGACCTCGCAGAGCTTGTCGATCACATGCTGGGGCGGCGGCAGGTCCGGGTTGCCCATGCCGAGATCGATGATGTCCTCGCCTGCCGCACGCGCCGCTGCCCGCATGCCGTTGACTTCGGCGATGACATAGGGCGGCAGTCGCTTGATGCGGTAGAAATCGTCGGACATCTTATCCTCTGCTGTTGGTGGAAGACGGCACCCAACTCGGTGCGAAACGGTTGATACGCCATTCCGGTGCCCGCGGGAATGACGAGATGCACAAAGCACGCTAAGGCGTGCACAAATCCAAGAGAGCGGAACGCCCGATGGCCGAAACTGCCCCCCCGATGCCTTCACCACCCAGCCTCGAAGACCTGCAGCACTGGACCTGGGTGCTCGGCCGCGCGCAGCAGATGATGCTCGAGCACGGCATGGACGTGCGGGAGTTCGCCCCCGCCGCTCCGCCCTTCGGCGCGCTGCTCGACCCGACCGCGGCGGTGCGCGCCAGCGCCGGCTTCTGGGCCGACACGATGCAGCTCTGGCAGCGCTTCCTCGACCCCGAGCACGCCCAGCCCTTCAAGGAGACTCCCGAACAGGCCGCCGACAAGCGCTTCAAGGCGCCCGAATGGCGCGAGGATCCGGTGTTCGACTTCCTCCGCCAGTCCTATTTCCTGATCGCCGACACCATGCTCAAGGGCATCGACACGCTAGCCGGCGTCGATCCCAAGCACCGCGACCAGCTGCGCTTCGCAACCAAGGGCTTCATCGACGCGATGAGCCCCACCAACTTCCCGGTCACCAACCCCGAGGTCATCGCCAAGACGGTCGAGACGAAGGGCGAGAACCTCCTCAAGGGCCTGCAGCACATGCTCGCCGACATGGAGAAGGGGCAGCTGACCCAGACCGACGCCGAGGCGTTCGAGCTCGGTCGCAACATCGCCACCACCCCCGGCAAGGTGATCAAGCGCACCGAGCTCTACGAGCTGATCCATTATGCGCCGACCACCGAGAGTGTGTTCAAGACGCCGCTGATCATCTTCCCGCCCTGGATCAACCGCTTCTACATCCTCGATCTCTCCCCCGAGAAGAGCTTCATCAAATGGGCGGTCGACCAGGGGCTCAGCGTCTTCGTCGTGTCGTGGCGCTCGGCCGACGCATCGATGAAGGGGATCGTCTGGGACGATTATGTCGAGCGCGGCCAGATCGACGCGATCGACACGGTGCGCGACCTGCTCAAGGTCGGGGGCGTGCATGCGATCGGCTATTGCGTCGCCGGCACCACGCTCGCCGCGACGCTGGCGGTGCTCGCCGCGCGGGGCGAGGCGGCGAAGGTCGAGAGCGCGACCTTCTTCACCGCGCAAGTCGATTTCTCCGAGGCCGGCGACCTGCACCTGTTCGTCGATGACGAGCAGCTCGCGCTGATCCGCAGCCTCGGCGGCGAAGGCTTCCTCGACGGACGCTACATGGCCGCGACCTTCAACCTGCTGCGCGGGCGCGACCTGATCTGGAACTACGTCACCAACAACTATCTGCTCGGCAAGGACTATGTGCCGTTCGACCTGCTCCACTGGAATTCGGACGTCACCAACCTGCCGGCCGCCTGGCACCTCAGCTATCTGACCGATCTCTATCGCGACAACCGGCTGGTCCAGCCCGGCTCGATCGCGATCGGCGGCACCCCGGTGGACCTCGGGCGGATCGCGACGCCCGCCTATATCCAGGCCGGTCGCGAGGATCACATCGCGCCGGCGGCGAGTGTGTGGAAGCTCACCGACCATCTCCAGGGTCCGATCCGCTTCGTGCTCGCCGGCTCGGGGCACATCGCCGGCGTGATCAACCCGCCGGCTGCGGGCAAATATCAGTACTGGACCAACGACGAGCACCCCAGGTCGCTCGCCGAGTTCGTCGCGGGCGCGCACGAGACGAAGGGCAGCTGGTGGCCCGACTGGATCGAATGGCTTCGCCGGCTCGACTCGAAGCAGGTACCGGCCAAGGGCGCACGCGTGCCCGGCCGCGGGAAGCTGAAGCGTGTCGCCGACGCGCCCGGCGACTATGTGCGGATGCGATGATGCAACTGCTCTGCTGCGGCTGCAACTCCTACCCGAAACGGGGTAATTCACGCGCAGCATAGCATTGCTAACACGATGATTCGGCGTGTAAATCCTTTTATGTTGCACTGCACAATAATGGGCTTGATTTTCGGTTGCCAAAGGCGTACATGCTGCGGCGCAGCAACTCGTATTTGAGGTGAGCCACATGGCAAGCAAGGGTCCGAAGGACGCGGGCAAGTCCAACGCTCCCAAGCCCAAGGCGGGGTCCCGGCCCGCGCCGAAGGCGAAGGTTGCTGCCGCAGCGGCTGAGAAGCCCGCGCCGGTCGTCGAAGCGGAGATCGTGATCCCGCCCGCGTCCGAGCCGGTCCCGGCCGCCGAAGCAGCGCCGCAGGAAGTTGAAACGCCGAGCGTGATCGAAGTCGCCGAAGCTGCGGAGCCGGTCGTCGCCGAAACCGTCGAGACGGTGGACGCGCAGGCCGAGGAGACAGTCGAGGCCGTTGAAGCAGCCGCCGAGCCGATCGCTGTCGAGCCGATCGTCGAGACGGTGGAGGAAATCGTCGTTGAACCGGTCGTTGCGGCAGGGGCCGTCGCGATCGAAGCAGTCAAGGAAAGCAAAGTCATGGAAACCATCGAGACCAACATGGCGAAGGCGCAGGCCTTCTTCACCGAGTTCAACGATCGCGCCAAGGCGGCGGTCGAAAAGTCGACCAAGCTGGTCGAGGAAGCCAATGAGTTCGCCAAGGGCAACCTCGAGGCGTTCGTCGAATCGGGCAAGATCACGGCCAAGGGCCTCGAGTCGTTCGGCCAGGATGCCGCCGAGTACAGCCGCAAGTCGTTCGAGAGCGCGACCGCCGCGCTGAAGAACCTCGCCGCGGTCAAGTCGCCGACCGAGTTCTTCAAGCTCCAGAGCGACTATTTCCGCACCTCGTTCGACTCGGCCGTCGCCGAGGCTTCGAAGAACACCGAGGCGCTGATCAAGCTCGCGGGCGACGCCGCCCAGCCGCTGTCGAACCGCGTCGCGGTCGCGGCCGAGAAGGCGAAGATCGCCGCGTAACGGCATCGTGCATGCGTAACGGGAGGGGCGGCCGGGCAACTGGCCGCTCCTTTTGTTTTGGGCGACGGGGCCTTGCCGCGGGCCAAACTCTCGAAAACCAGGGTTAAGGGCTTATCCCGGCCTTGCCTCGCTGGCAGGGGCGACATATTTTTGGCGGCGATGGCCGAAGCTCTTGTCCCGATTACCATGTCCGAAGATGACGGACGTGACGATACCGATGATCCCCAGGTCGGCCTGGCGACGCGGACCCGCACGCGCACCAAGAAGCCGACTCCCTATCGCGTGCTGATGCTCAACGACGACTACACGCCGATGGAGTTCGTCGTGCTGGTGCTCCAGCGCTTCTTCCGCATGACCGTCGAGGAAGCGACGCAGGTGATGCTCCACGTCCACCAGCGCGGCGTCGGGGTATGCGGGGTGTTCAGCTACGAAGTCGCCGAGACCAAGGTGTCGCAGGTGATCGACTTCGCCCGGCAGAATCAGCATCCGCTGCAGTGCACGCTCGAAAAGGCCTGAACTGCGTTCGTCAAGCCTGTATATTTCCCCGGTAATTCGGATGTGTCCGGCATGTTACCAGCGCGTCGTTCCCTGATACCGGGGGGTTGAGCGGGAACGGAGCCGGGCAGCGCGATCATCGCAGCAGCCCGGCTCCACTCGTTTTGGGGGTCTGTCCAGCAATCCGAAAACCGTCATCCCGGTGAAAGCCGGGACCCAGGGTTGCAGAGGACATCGCTCGTGGCCCTGGGTCCCGGCTTTCGGCGGGATGACGGCTGAGAGTGCGGGAACCGTGAGCGGTTAAGACGGCCCCGGCAGCCAGCCCAGGTCGAGCGCCTGGTAGCGGTTCACATAATTCGCCGCCCGCGCCAGCGCGCGCTCGTCCAGCAGCGTCACGCGACCGCCTTCGCGCGCGATCAGCCGCTCTTCCTCGAGCTGGCGGAGCATGCGGTTGACGTGGACCGAGGTCAGCCCGGTCGCGTCGCCGATCTCCTCCTGCGTCAGCCCCAGCGCGAACACCTTCTCGACGCTCTTGTCGGTCGCGCGGATGCGGTTCCTGAGCTCGAGCAGCAGCGCGGCGATGCGCTGCTTGGCCGAGGTGCGGCCCAATGCGGCGAGCCGGTCCGTCAGCGCGACGCGTTCGATCTGCGAATAGACCAGGATCAGCGAGGCGAGCCGCGGATGCTCGGCCATCAAGTCGGACAGCAGGCTGCGGTCGAAAGGGCAGACCACGCAATCCGATAGCGCGCAAAGGCTCTCGGGGGATTCATGGTAGATGGCGCCGGAGAGCCCCAATAGATCGCCTGCGAAATGAAATCGAAGGATCTGGCGGCTGCCGTCGTCCAGCAGGACGTAGCTCATCATCAGGCCCTTGCGCATGATGAACAGCTCGTTGCCGTTTTCGTTTTCACGCTGAAGGATCGCGCCACGACGTACATGTCTTGGACGTTCCTCGAGTTTTTCCAGTGCGGCGACCTCGCCGGGCGTCAGCTCGACAAGCTCGCCCAAGATATCGGCAAAACAACTACCGGACACGCGTTCGCTTCTCCCCCACGCGCTCTGCAAAGCAGTCGCGTGGAATCAGTGCATTAAAGTCGATCAAGGCAGGCCCCGCCCAGGGGACAGCGCTTGCTCGACCCGCCCCCGGCCCCATCGGTATTTCGATTGAGTAACGACGCTGACCCGCCCGTCGTTCCCTCGCATGTTTCCGCCCATTGCGGAGCGACGGGCGCGCTCCTAGAGCGAAGCGAATGGACCGTATTCTTATTCGCGGCGGAAACCGTCTCTCCGGCCGCATCGCCATTTCCGGGGCCAAGAACGCAGCACTGACGCTGATGCCCTGCGCCTTGCTCACCGACGAGCCGCTGACACTGCGCAACCTGCCGCGCCTCGCCGACGTCGACAGCTTCGGCCATCTGCTCAACCAGCTCGGCGCCTCGACGCAGATCGAAGGCTCGCGGCCCGAGGACTTCGGCCGGGTGATGACGATCCGCGCCGGCAAGCTGACGTCGACCGAGGCGCCGTACGACATCGTCCGCAAGATGCGCGCGTCGATCCTCGTGCTCGGTCCGCTGGTCGGGCGCGGCGGCGAGGCGACCGTCTCGCTCCCCGGCGGCTGCGCGATCGGCAATCGTCCGATCGACCTCCACCTCAAGGCGCTCGAAGCGATGGGCGCGGAGATCGAGCTCGCCGCAGGCTATGTGAAGGCGACTGCTCCCGGTGGACGGCTGCCCGGCGGCAAGTTCCGCTTCCCCGTCGTGTCGGTCGGCGCGACCGAGAATGCGGTGATGGCGGCGGCCCTGGCCAAGGGAAGCACGATCCTCGAGAATGCCGCGCGCGAGCCCGAGATCGTCGACCTGTGCAACTGCCTCGTCGCGATGGGCGCCTCGATCCACGGCATCGGCACCGAGACGCTGGAGATCGAGGGCCGCGACCGGCTGCACGGCGCGACCTATCGAGTGATGCCCGATCGCATCGAGGCGGGAAGCTACGCCTGCGCCGCGGCGATCACCGGCGGCAGCCTCGACCTGGTCGGCGCCGCGGCGGGCGACATGCGCGCGACGCTCGACGCGCTGGTCGAGGCGGGGGTGACGGTGGAGGAGACGCGCGACGCGATCCGCATCGAGGCGTCGAACGGCATTCGCCCGCTGACGCTGTCGACCGCGCCCTTCCCGGGCTTCGCGACCGACATGCAGGCGCAGTTCATGGCGATGCTCTGCAAGGCCGAGGGCGCGAGCGTGCTCACCGAGACGATCTTCGAGAACCGCTACATGCACGTGCCCGAGCTGGCGCGGATGGGCGCGGACATCACCGTGACCGGCCGCTCGGCGGTGGTACGCGGGGTCGACAGGCTGGTCGGCGCGCCGGTGATGGCGACCGACCTGCGCGCCTCGATGAGCCTGATCCTCGCGGGGCTGGCGGCGGAAGGCGAGACGCAGGTCAACCGCGTCTACCACCTCGACCGCGGCTATGAGCGGCTCGAGGAGAAGCTGCAGGGCGTCGGGGCGGACATCGAGCGCGTCGGGGACGGCTGAGTTCCCCTGATCGTCTCCAAGCCGTCACCCCGGCGAAAGCCGGGACCCAGGGTCACGAGCGACGTCCTCTGCTGCCCTGGGCCCCGGCTTTCGCCGGGGTGACGACTGTGGCGTAATAGCCCTAACCGCGCGGCAACTTATCCCGTTCAGCAATTGGCAGTCCCGCTGCGCGAAGCTTCGGTTGGGCGGTGGCCGGCAGGCGCCGGTCCCGCGAACGGGCGGAGGGGGCCCATGGACAATTTCGACGCCAACGAACTGACATCGGTCTCGCTGGATGCCGCGGTGCCGCTGCCGCCCGAGCGGCGCAGCGAGATGCGGCGAACGACGCTGCTGCGCGTCGGCAAGCTGGTGGTCGGCGACGACCAGCGGCTCTGCATGATTCGCAACATCTCGAGCGCGGGCGCGATGCTCAAGGTGTATCAGCCGCTCGCGGTAGGCGACCCGGTCGCGGTCGAAGTCACGCCCGATTGCCCGGTCGAGGCGCGAGTGATCTGGACGACCGAGGACCTCGCCGGCGTCGCCTTCGCCAAGTCGATCGACGTGATCGCCGCACTCCGAGGCGGGCGGGCCGACGGCCCCTATCGCCGCGCCGCGCGCACGCCGCGGGTGCGGCTCACGCGACCCGCGCGGCTCTGCACCGAGACCGCCGAGTGCGACGTGACGCTGCGCGACATCTCCCCGAACGGCGCCTGCGTCGAGACCGGGCTCAAGCTCGCCAACGACGCCGAGGTGGCGTTGTTCATCCCCGGCCTGCCGACCGCGCCGGCGCGCGTGCGCTGGTGCCGCGACGGCCGCGTAGGGCTGGAGTTCGACCTGCCGCTGCCGATCGACCGCCTCGCCGACTGGATCGGCAGCGACGCCTGAACCCGTTTCCGGGAAGCAACCGCCCCCCTGCTTTCCCGACCCTCTCCCCGAAAGGGGAGAGGGAGATTTTCGAGCCGATACGTCCTCCGGGGGTCTGGCGAAGCCCGGCCGCGATGTCCTAGTGTATTATTGATGCAATACAGTTTACACGGTTGACACCAATCATCCGGAAAAATGCGGTTCGGCGTCAGTGAACGCGTGACCGCCCGAAAGGAGCGCGGACAGGGATCGACGATGCGAAAGAGCGGTGGCCAGGCTCGCGCCTCAATTCCTATTTTGCAACCCGTCAGGGGAGCAAGAAGGCTGAAGGTCGATACGACCTACCGCCGCGGCTGCCAGTTGAACTTCGCCGCCGCGACCAGCGCGCCGCCCAGGCCCCAGGCGCCGAGCACCATCAGGTCGCGCATCGCCACCGGCGTGCCGAAGAAGGACGCGGTCGCGGCATTGGCGAGCGGGCGCACCGGCAGCGCGTTGGTGATCGTCAGCAGCCAGGGGGGCAGCCGGTCGATCGGGTAGAAAACGTTCGAGACGAAGAGCACGGGAAAGGTCATCGCGTTGAGCACCGCCGGCCCCGCCTGGGCATTGGCGACCAGCCCCACCACCGCAAGCGACAGCGCCGCGAAGCACGCGCCGCCGAACAGCACGACGCCGGCGAACTCGACGAGCGCCATCGGCGCGATCCGCACGCCGAACAGCGCCGCCCCCGCGCCGACGCAGAGCATCGTCGCGAGCAGCCCCGCGAACATCGCGAAGGTCAGCCGCGCGACGACATAGGCGAGGACGGGGGTGGGGGTGGCGCGGATACGCTTCAGCCGGCCCATGTCGCGGTCGAACAGCACCGCCGTCGCGAGGTTGGTGAAGCAGGTCATCGCCACCGCGAACACCGACATGCCCGCGACGTAGAAGCTCGCGACCGTCGTGGTCACGCCATGGATGGTGACCGGCGCATTGCCGAACATCGTGCTGTTGATCAGCAGCACCATCAGCGGGAAGACGATGCCGAAGAAGGCCGCGCTCGGGTTCCGCCAGAAGCTCAGGTTGATGTAGCGCAGATGGTGCGCGATCAGGCCCGGCGCGCGCATCACCTGGCCTCCCCGCCGGGGCCGGCACGATCGCGCTCGACCAGCTCGAGATAGCGTTCCTCGAGGCTCGGCCGCGCGACTTCGAGGTCGGCGAGCGCGACGTTGTTCGATATTGCCCAGCTCGTCAGCCGGTTGAGCAGCGGCACCGGATCCTCGGCATCGACCGTCACCAGCCCGTCCTCGCTCGTCGTGCCCTCGACCGGTGGCCGCGCCCCCGGGGGGGAGCGGAAGCGGATGCGGCTGGTCGCGCCGCCCTCGATCCCCAGCGTCGCCGGCGTGCCCTCGGCGATGATCCGCCCACCCGCGATCACCGCGACGCGGTCGGCGAGCTGCTGCGCCTCCTCCATATAATGGGTGGTGAGCAGCACGGTCTTGCCCAGCGCCTTGAGCCCCTTGAGCATCGCCCAGGCCTCGCGCCGCGCATCGGGATCGAAGCCGGTGGTCGGCTCGTCGAGGAACAGCAGCTCCGGGTCGCCGACCAGTGCGAGCGCGACGTCCAATCGGCGCTGCTGCCCGCCCGAGAGCCGCGCGGCGCGCGTGTCGCGCTTGTCGCCCAGCCCGACGAGCTCGATCGCTTCGTCGGGCAGCAGCGGCCTGGGGTAGGTGCCGGCGATCATCTTCACCAGCTCGCGCACGGTGAGGAAGGGATCGGCCGCGGTCTCCTGGGGCACGATGCCGATCCGCGTCTTGAGGCTCGCGCGGTGCTTCGCCGGGTCCTCGCCCAGCACGCGCACCTCGCCGCCGTCGCGCTTGCCGAAGCCTTCGAGGATCTCGACCGTGGTGGTCTTGCCCGCGCCATTGGGTCCCAGCAGCGCGAAGATCTCGCCGCGGCCGACGGTCAGGTCGACCCCTGCCACCGCCTGCAGCCTGCCATAGGCCTTGGTGAGCCCACGCACTTCGATCGCCGCTTCGGCCATCGTCTCCCTCCCCGCAGCCGCGTCATGCCATGGTGCGCGCCAAGTAGGAATATGGCGCGTGCGAATCGAGCCGGCGGTGCTCGGGATAGAGGCCGATACGGCGCGGTCCCGGCCGATGCCGGCCCGCTAGACGCCCCTCGCGATCGCTCGCGCCAGCCCCGGCCCCTTGAACACCAGGGCGCTGTAGACCTGCACCAGCGCCGCGCCCGCGTCGATCCGGCGTTTCGCTTCGTCGACGCCGTCGATCCCGCCCGCGGAGATCAGCGGGAGCGCTCCCGCGGCGATCTCGACCGCCTCGGCCAGCTTGGCGCGTGCGAGCGGCGCCAGCGGTGCGCCCGATAGCCCGCCCGCCTCGCCCGCGAAGCGCGAGCTCAACGGCGGGCGCGAGATCGTCGTGTTCGAGACGATCAGCGCGTCGACATGATGATCCACCGCCGCCGCGATCGCGCCTTCGACACCGGCGCGGTCGAGGTCGGGGGCGATCTTGAGGAACAGCGGCCGCCGCGTCCCGTCCGCCAGCACGCGTGCCGTGTCGGATGCGGCGAGCAGCTCGTCGAGCGCCGGCCGGCTCTGCAGGTCGCGCAGGCCGGGCGTGTTGGGCGAGCTGACGTTGATCGTAACATAGTCCGCGAGCGGCGCGGCCTTGCCGACGCCCAGCGCATAGTCCGCGACGCGGTCGTCGCTGTCCTTGTTCGCGCCGACGTTGATGCCGAGCACGCCCTTGCGGCGCCCGAGCTTCGTCACGCGTGCCAGCGCCGCGTCGATGCCCTGGTTGTTGAAGCCCATGCGGTTGATCACCGCCTGGTCCTCGGTCAGCCGGAAGAGCCTGGGGCGCGGGTTGCCCGGCTGCGGGCGCGGTGTGAGCGTTCCCACTTCGACCGCGCCGAAACCGAGCGCGAACAGCCCGGGGATCGCCTCGGCGTTCTTGTCGAGCCCCGCCGCGACTCCGACGCGATTCGGGAAGGACAGCCCGGCGATCGATACGCCATTTAATTGGTCCATTTTGGAATCGATCAGCGCGTCGAGCGCACCCCAAAGCCGGAGCGCGGCGATCGCGGCGCGGTGCGCATCCTCGGGATTCAGGCGGAAAACCGCGGTTTTCAGCGGGTAGCTCATGCGTCGGCTCCTTCGCATCACCCGCCGCTAACGTCAAAGAAAGATGGCGAATCCGTCCAAGACCCGCCCCGTGGAGGAGGCCTACAGAGAGGATGCGACCCGAAGGGCTCTCTCCGACGCGGGGGACCCTTTCTCTTCGGCCCGACCCCCTCGGGGGTCGGGCCCCTTTTTGCCGTCTACGTCAACTTTACGAACCGGCCGGTCGCGTTATAGTGAATCGCGAACCTGTTGGGTTGTTGGTTGGGGGTTCGCGTGGGGCGTGATGACGGCGAGGGCGTGGGGACGCCTCAGCCTACGATCGAATTTTTGCCGGCAGACGGCGAGCTTCTCCCGCTCGTCGAGAGCTTCTATCTGTTCAGGCATCCGGGGCACGAGATCGACGGCGTCGATCGCGTCGATATCGGCCAGGTTCGCTTCATGCTGCGCGGCTCGGGCCATCGGGTCTTCCCCGACGGGCATCGCGAGACGAGCCTGGCGGTGATGGTCAACGGTCCGTGCGGCGCGGCGGCCGCCTATCACATCGACGGACCGTTCGAATGCTTCGGCGTCTCGCTGCGCGCGCTCGGCTGGAAGTCGCTGATCGGCATCCCGGCGAACAAGGTGAGCAACTGCATCCTCGACGCGCGCGAGGTGTTCGGCGCCGAGGTGACCGACCTGCTCGAGCAGCTGCGCGCGCTGGACAGCCTCGAGGCGATGGCGGCGGTGGTCGTTCCCTTCCTGCTCGCGCGGCGCACGCCGGTGCCGCGCAACCATGTCGCGCTGGTGCTCGCGGTGCGCGAATGGGCGGCTTCGGGCGAGCCGGGGATCGAGGGCCTCTATGCCCGCGCGGGCATGAGCGAGCGCCAGGCGGCGCGGCTGTGCAACGAATATTTCGGCGGGCCGCCCAAGCATCTCGAGCGCAAGTTCCGCGCGATCCGTGCGGCGATGGTGATCTACCAGGGCGGCGATCCCAAGGACGCCGCGGCGCCCTTCGCCGACCAGCCGCACATGATCAAGGAGATCAAGCACTTCACCGGGCATACCCCGACAACGCTGAAGGAAGGCATCGATCCGGTGCTCGCCGTGACGCTCGATAACGAGACGTTCCATTTCCTGCCCGAAGTGATCCCCGAATCAGTTGACGCGATGCGTTGAAGCGACCACATGGCCAATCGGAACGGTTTTGTCCGATTGGAGCTTTCCCGCGCGTGCGTCTCTCTAGCCTTGCCGACTATGCCGTCGTGATGATGTCGGCCGCGGCGCGCCATTGCGGCGTGAGCGGGCGGCTGAACGCGACGCTGCTCGCCGAGGAGACCGGGCTGCCGCTGCCAACGGTGCAGAAGCTGGTGAGCAAGCTCTCCGCCGCAGGGCTGATCGAGAGCGCGCGCGGCACCGGCGGCGGATTCCGGCTGGCGCGCCCGCCCGCGACGATCAGCCTCGCCGACATCGTCGAGGCGATCGAGGGGCCGATCGCGCTCACTGCCTGCGTCGACGGCGGGAAGCATGATTGCTGCGTCGAGGACGCCTGCCGCTTGAAGCCGCAGATGGGCGCGGTGAACACCGCGGTCCGCGGTGCGCTGGCGGGGGTGACGCTCGCCAGCCTGGCGCGCCCTGAACTGGTTGCGGAAGGAGCCGCGTAGATGGCCACCAAGAACGCCGAGGCGCTCGCCGCCGCCAACAAGAAATATGAATGGGGCTTCGCCTCGGACGTCGAGCAGGTGTTCGCGCCCAAGGGGCTGAGCGAGGACACGATCCGCTACATCTCGGCCAAGAAGGGCGAGCCCGAGTGGATGCTCGACTGGCGCTTGAAGGCCTATCGCGCGTGGCTCGAGATGGAACTGCCCGAATGGGCCAAGCTGGCGATCCCCGAGATCGACTATCAGGACGCCTATTATTACGCCGAGCCCAAGAAGAAGCCGACGCTGGCCAGCCTCGACGAGCTCGATCCCGAGATCCTGAGGACCTATCAGAAGCTCGGCATCCCGATCGAGGAGCAGAAGGTGCTCGCGGGCGTCGAGGGCGCGCGCAAGGTGGCGGTCGACGCGGTGTTCGACAGCGTCTCGGTCGCGACCACCTTCCGCAAGGAGCTGGAGGAGGCGGGCGTCATCTTCCGCTCGATCAGCGAGGCGATCCGCGAATACCCCGAGCTGGTGAAGCGCTGGCTCGGCAAGGTCGTGCCGGTGCGCGACAATTTCTTCTCGGCGCTCAACACGGCGGTCTTCTCCGACGGCACCTTCGTCTACATCCCCGAAGGCGTGCGCTGCCCGATGGAGCTCAGCACCTATTTCCGGATCAACGCCGAGAACACCGGGCAGTTCGAGCGCACGCTGATCGTCGCCGACAAGGGCGCGTACGTCAGCTACCTCGAAGGCTGCACCGCGCCGATGCGCGACGAGAACCAGCTCCACGCCGCGGTGGTCGAACTCGTCGCGCTCGACGATGCCGAGATCAAATATTCGACGGTGCAGAACTGGTACCCCGGCGACGAGAACGGCGTGGGCGGCATCTTCAACTTCGTCACCAAGCGCGCGCTGTGCGCCGGCCGCAACTCGAAGGTGAGCTGGACCCAGGTCGAGACCGGCAGCGCGATCACCTGGAAATATCCGAGCTGCATCCTCCAGGGCGACGGCTCGGTGGGCGAATTCTATTCGGTCGCGGTCACCAACGGGATGCAGCAGGCCGATACCGGCACCAAGATGCTGCACCTCGGCAGGAACACCCGCTCGACGATCGTCTCGAAGGGGATTTCGGCGGGGCGGTCGAACAACACCTACCGGGGCCGCGTGCTGGTGCAGGCGGGCGCGGAGAATGTCCGCAACTTCACCCAGTGCGATTCGCTGCTGCTGGGCGACCGGTGCGGCGCGCACACGGTGCCGTACATCGAAGTGAAGAACCCCTCGGCGCAGATCGAGCATGAGGCGACCACCTCGAAGATCAGCGACGACCAGCTGTTCTACGCGATGCAGCGCGGGCTGGACCAGGAAGCGGCGGTGGCGCTGATCGTCAACGGGTTCGCCAAGGAAGTGCTGCAGCAACTGCCGATGGAGTTCGCGGTGGAAGCGCAGAAGCTGCTGGGGATCTCGCTCGAGGGGAGCGTGGGGTGATGCTCACGCCTTCGGATGATGATCGACGCCTGAACTCCCCTCCCCTTCAGGGGAGGGGTCGGGGGTGGGGCCTCTCAGCGGAATACATTGCGCTGTTGAACAGGCGCGCGGCTGAGATGCGCAAGAATCCCACCGAGCCGGAAAGGCGTGTGTGGGGAATCTTGTCCGGCAGCCAGTTCGGCGGACACAAGTTTCGCCGTCAGTCGGTGATCGGGCGCTTCATCGCCGATTTCCTGTGCCCGCAGAAAGCGCTGATCATCGAAGTCGATGGTGACACGCACGACGAAGCGAAGGATCGACTGCGCGACGACATTCTCGCCCGACATGGGTTTCGCGTCGTGCGGGTCACCAATCACGACGTGATGACGAACTTGGATGGGGTCGCCCATGTGATCGGTGTGGCTCTCGCCGAAGCGGCAGACCGCTGGGAGAGGCCCCACCCCAACCCCTCCCCTGAAGGGGAGGGGCTTGCAGGTGATGAGACCTGGGAAACACTTGGAAATACGCAATGCTGAGCATCAATAACCTCCACGCCACCGTCGCCGACAAGCCGATCCTCAAGGGGCTGTCGCTCGAGGTGAACGCCGGCGAGGTCCATGCGATCATGGGACCCAATGGCGCGGGCAAGTCGACGCTCGGCTATGTGCTCGGCGGACGGCCCGGTTACGAAGTGACCGAAGGCTCGGTGAGCTTCGATGGCGCCGACCTGCTCGAACTGGCGCCGCACGAGCGCGCCGCGGCGGGGCTGTTCCTGGGGTTCCAGTACCCGGTCGAGATCCCCGGCATCTCGTCGCTCCAGTTCCTGCGCGAGGCGCTCAATTCGCAGCGCCGCGCGCGCGGCGAGGCGCCGCTCTCGGGCGCGGACTTCATCAAGCTCGCCCGCGCGCAGGCGGCGGCGCTCGGCATGGATGCCGAGATGCTCAAGCGCCCGGTCAACGTCGGCTTTTCGGGCGGCGAGAAGAAGCGCAGCGAGATGGTGCAGATGGGCATCCTCGCGCCGAAGCTCGCGATCCTCGACGAGACCGACTCCGGCCTCGACATCGATGCGCTCAAGGCAGTGGGCGAGGGGATCAACCGCATCATGCGCGCGCCCGACAAGGCGGTGCTGCTGATCACCCACTACCAGCGGCTGCTCGACTATGTGCAGCCCGACTTCGTCCACGTTCTCGCCGAGGGCCGGATCGTCCGCTCGGGCGGGCCCGAGCTGGCGCTCGAGCTCGAGCGCGAAGGCTATGGGGCAGTCGCGGCATGAACGCGTTTCGCGCCGCAGGCGTCTTTCAATCGCTTCGCGCCTTCGCGCCTTCGCGTGATTCATTTTGGTTCACGCGAAGGCGCGAAGGCGCGAAGGGTGGACGCCTGTGACCACGCTGGAACTGCCTTCCGTCCGGGACGAGGCATGGCGCTGGGCCGACCTCAAGGCATTGCGCGCTGCCGCCGAGACGGAGCCGCGGCCCACTGGGATCGATCCCGAGGACCTGTTCCTCGACCTCGACGGCCCGCGGCTCTGCTTCGTCGACGGCGCGTTCGAGCCCGCGCACAGCCTGCCCGGGCGAGTGACCGTATCGCGGCTGGCGCTCGGCAGCACGCATCCGCTCGGCGCATTGACCGAAGGCGAGGGCTGGGCGATCGACTTGCCTGCCGAGGCCGCGGTCACCAACATCCAGATCGTCCACCTCGGCAGCGGCGGCGAGAGCCATCTGCCCGCGCGGATCGTGCTCGCCGAGGATGCGGTCGCCTCGCTGGTCGAGACCTATGCCGGCGTCGGCTGGGCCAATCGGCTGACCCGGATCAGCCTCGGGCGCGGCGCGCGGCTGATGCGATCGGTGCGGCTGCTCCAGGCCGAGGGCTTCGTGTCGCTGCGCGACGAGGCCGAGGTCGGCGAAGCGGCGAGCCTCGTCACGATGGTGCTCGGCGCGGGCGCGATGAGCAGCCGCGTGGACGGCGCGGTCACGATCACCGGCAAGGGCGGCTTCGCCGAGATGGGCGGCGCGCTGCTCACTTCGGGCGCGCAGAAGCAGGAAGCAGCGGTTTCGGTGCGCCACGAACAGGTCGAGGGCACCAGCCGCCAGCTGTGGCGCGCGGTCGCCAAGGACGAGTCGGCGGCGAGCGTCGCGGCGCGGGTCGAAGTCGCGCGCGGCGCGCAGCAGACCGACGGCGAACAGTCGCTGCGCGGGCTGCTGCTCAATCGCGGCGCGATCGTGAACCTCAAGCCAGAGCTCGAGATCTTCGCCGACGACGTGAAATGCGCGCACGGCGCCGCGGTGGGCGAGCTCGACGCGATGGCGCTCTTCTACCTCGCCAGCCGCGGGATCGACGAGGCGCGGGCGAAGGCGCTGATGACGCACGCCTTCGTCGGCGACGCGCTGGCGCGGATCGGCGAGGAAGCGGTACGCGAGGCATTCGCGGCGGATGCCGACCGCTGGCTGGAGATGGCGCTGTGAACATGGTTCTCGACCCCCAGGCGCTCGACTTCGCCGCCGACTTCCCCGGCATCACACCCGGCTGGTCGTATCTCGACTCCGCCGCCACCGCGCAGAAGCCCCAGGCGGTGATCGACGCGATCGCGCGCGCCTATGGCCCCGATTACGCGACCGTCCACCGCGGCGTGTACAAGCGCTCGGCGGACATGACCTATGCCTATGAGGCCGCGCGCGAGCGGGTGGCGAGGTTCCTGGGTGCCCGCGCGCAGGAGATCGTCTTCGTCCGCGGCGCGACCGAGGCGATCAACCTCGTGGCGCAGAGCTGGGTGGGCACCCAGCTGAAGCCCGGCGACCGCATCCTGCTGTCGCTGCTCGAGCATCATTCGAACATCGTCCCGTGGCAGCTCGTCGCCGAGCGCATCGGGGTCGGGATCGATGTGATCCCGCTCACCGCGGACCAGAAGATCGACCTCGACGCGATGGCCGCGATGCTCACCGAGCGGCACAAGCTCGTCGCGCTCGGCCAGGTGTCGAACGTGCTCGGCTCGGTGCTCGACGTCCGCCGCGCCGCCGACCTCGCGCATGCCGTCGGCGCCAGGCTGCTGGTCGACGGCTGCCAGGCAGTGCCGCGGATGACGGTCGACGTCGCCGCGCTCGGCTGCGACTTCTACGCCTTCTCGGGCCACAAGCTCTACGGTCCGACCGGCATCGGCGTGCTCTGGGGCCGCCACGCGCTGCTCGACGCGATGCCGCCCTACCAGGGCGGCGGGTCGATGATCGACAAGGTCACCTTCGCCAGGACCACCTACGCCCCCGTGCCGACGCGCTTCGAGGCGGGCACGCCGCACATCAGCGGCGTGATCGGGCTCCACGCCGCGATCGACTATGTCGAGGGCATCGGGCTCGACCGCATCCATGCGCACGAAGCCGCGCTGGTCCGCGAGGCGCGCGACGCGCTCTCCGCGCTCAACAGCGTGCGCCTCTTCGGCCCCGAGGACAGCGCGGGCATCGTCAGTTTCGCGGTGGAGGGGGTGCATCCGCACGACGTCGCCACCATCTTGGACGAGGGCAATGTGGCGATCCGGGCGGGTCATCATTGCGCACAGCCGCTGATGGAGGCGCTCGGCGTCCCCGCGACGGCGCGCGCAAGCTTCGGCGTCTATAATGGGCCGCGCGACATCGCGGCGCTGGTGAAGGGCGTCGAACGCGTGACGCGGATCTTCGGGTGAGCGTGGACATGGAAGAAGAACGGAAGATCGAAGTCGAGGAAGTCGAGAGCGTCGCGCCGCCGCCCAAGGCGCGCGTCGAGAGCGCGCTCGACACGCTGGCGGCCACCGCCGGGACCCCGCGCGAGAGCTTCGAGCGCAAGCGCGACTATCTCGAGGGTTTCCTGTCGCAGAAGCCCGCAGCGGTGGCCGCGGGCGAGCCCGGCGGCGCGATCTACGACGCGGTGATCGAGGCGCTCAAGGAGATCTACGACCCCGAGATCCCGGTGAACATCTACGACCTCGGGCTGATCTACGGCGTCGATGTGACCGACGACGGCCATGTCGCGGTGACGATGACGCTCACCACGCCGCATTGCCCGGTCGCCGAATCGATGCCCGGCGAAGTCGAGCTGCGCGTCGGCTCGGTGCCCGGCGTCGGCACCGCCGAGGTCAACCTGGTCTGGGACCCGCCCTGGGACCCGCAGAAGATGTCCGACGAAGCCAAGCTCGAACTGGGGATGCTGTGATGACCGAGACCAAGCTCCGTCCCCGCCCCGCCGCGGTCCAGCTCACCGAGCGCGCGGTGGGCCGCATCGCCGAGCTGATGGCCAAGGCGCCCGATGGCGCGATCGGCGTCAAGCTCTCCACCCCGCGGCGCGGCTGTTCGGGGCTCGCCTATTCGGTCGATTACGTCACCGAGGCCAAGCCCTTCGACGAGCGGATCGACACGCCGGCGGGCGCCTTCTTCGTCGACGGCGCCTCGGTGCTCTACCTCGTCGGCTCGACGATGGACTGGGTGGAGGACGATTTCGCCGCGGGCTTCGTCTTCGAAAATCCCAACGCCAAGGGCGCCTGCGGCTGCGGCGAGAGCTTCACGGTCTAGCCTCGCGCTGCTAAGCGGCGTGCCCCGACAACGCACGCCAGCCGGAGCCGCGCATGCCCTATCCCCAGCCCTATATCGCCGACGCCCAGCGCTACGATGGCCGCATGCCCTATCGCCGCTGCGGGCGGAGCGGGCTCGTGCTGCCGGCGATCAGCCTCGGCCTCTGGCAGAATTTCGGCGGGGCGGACGTGTTCGAGACCGGCCGCGCGATGCTGCGCCGCGCGTTCGACCGCGGCGTCACCCACTTCGACCTCGCGAACAATTATGGCCCGCCCTATGGCTCGGCCGAGGAGAATTTCGGCCGCGTGATGGCGACCGACTTCGCCAGCCACCGCGACGAGCTGGTGATCTCGACCAAGGCGGGCTGGGACATGTGGGCAGGTCCCTATGGAGACGTCGGCGGCAGCAAGAAATACCTCATCGCCTCGTGCGACCAGAGCCTCAAGCGCATGGGGCTCGACTATGTCGACATCTTCTACTCGCACCGCGTCGATCCCAGGACCCCGCTCGAGGAGACGATGGGCGCGCTCGCGCAGATCCACCGCCAGGGCAAGGCGCTCTATGTCGGCATCTCCTCCTATTCGCCCGAGCTCACGCGCCGTGCGGCCGCGATCCTCGCCGAGCACAAGGTGCCGCTGCTGATCCACCAGCCGAGCTATTCGATGCTCAACCGCTGGATCGAGCAGGGCCTGCTCGGCACGCTGGACGAGCTCGGGGTGGGCTGCATCGCCTTCTCGCCGCTCGCGCAGGGGATGCTGACGTCGAAATATCTCGGCGGCGTGCCCGGCGACGCGCGCGCGGCCAAGGGCGGCTCGCTCGGCCAGCGCATGCTTTCCGACGAGAACATCGCCCGCATCCGCGCGCTCGACGCGATCGCCAAGGGCCGCGGCCAGACGCTCGCGCAGATGGCGATCGCCTGGGTGCTGCGCAATCCGGGCGTCACCTCGGCGCTGATCGGCGCGCGCACGGTGGCGCAGCTCGACGATTCGCTGGATGCCGTGAAGAACCTCGACTTCGGCGCCGACGAACTAGCGGCGATCGACGCGCACGCCGCCGAGGGCGGGATCGACCTGTGGAAGGTCTCCTCCGCGCTCGAAGAAATGCCCGCGGGATGAGCGTCGCCTTCCGCCGCGAGAGCGACGAGGAACATCTCGAGCCGCGCTTCGAGCTGCCCCTGCCGCCGGGCCCGAACATCGTCACCCCGCGCGGGCTGGCGCTGATCGAGGCCAGGGTCGCCGGGCTCGAAGCAGCGATCGCCGGCGAGGCCGACGAGGAAGCGCTCAAGCAGCTGCGCCGCGAGCAGCGTTACTGGGCCACGCGCCGCGCCACCGCGCAGCTCGCGCCCGAGCCCGAGGAGGGCGTCGCCGCGATCGGCACGCGCGTGACGTTTCGCCTGGCGGGGCGCGAGCGCACCATCGACATCGTCGGCCATGACGAAGCCGACCCCGCCGCCGACCGTCTCGCCTTCGCCGCCCCGCTCGCGCATGCGCTGATCGGCGCCGAGGAAGGCGAGCGCATCGACTTCGGCGGCAAGGCGGAAGCGATCGAGCTGGTGCGGGTGGTGCCGATTCCCGCGTGAGCCGCGATCAGTCGATCAATGCGACGAACGGCGCGATACGCCGGAACGCGTCACCGGGATTGCCGATCCGCCGGGGCGGAAGCAGCATCGCCTTCACAAAGCGCCCGAGCGTAAAGCGCCTGCCTCCACTTCGCTGACGATGCCGTTTTCCAGGGTCAGAACGCGATCGCAGATCCGCAAGGTGCGATGGCGATGGGTGGTGAGGATCAGCGTGGTCTCGCCCTTCAGTTCGACGAGGGTCTTTCCGATCATCGCCTCCGAATGCCGATCGAGTGCGCTCGACGGCTCGTCCAGAACCAGCAGCTTGGGCCGATCGAGCAGCGCGCGGGCGATCGCGAGACGCTGGCGTTGTCCGCCGGACAATTCCTGCGCACCGGGCCCGACCAGCGTCCGATACCCATCCGGCAGCGACAGGATCTCGTCGTGGAGGTGCGCGGCGCGAGCGGCGGCCTCGACGTCGAGATCGCTGCGGTCATCCCGGTAAAAGCGGATATTGTCCGCGATGCTGGCTGCGATCAGCTTGCAGTCCTGCGGAACATAGGCGGCCGTTCTCGCCCAGGCGTCGGCGGGGATGTCGGTCACGGCGACGCCGTTGCTGGTGATCGAACCCGAACTTGGCGGTTGCAGGCCAAGCAACAACGCACACAATGTGCTCTTGCCGCCGCCCGAGGACCCGACGACGGCGATCGCCTCACCCGGCGCGACATCGAGCGAGAAGGTGCGCAGCACGGCCTGGTCGGGCCGGTAGGCGAAGGAAACGTCGCGCAGCCGCAGCCCGTCAAAGACATGCACCTGATCGCCGAGCCGCGAGTGGCGATTCGCTTCCATGGCAGCGATTTCGGCCTCGATCTTCTCGATATACGGCGAAATGGTGCCGCCCTGCTGCAAGCTCGCCAGCATCTGGCGGCCATAGATGAGGACGCGAAGCAGCAGGAGCGCCACCGCGGCGATTCCGGGATGCTGTCCCGGAACGATGGTGATTACCGACGCGATTACGGCGAGGATCATTCCGAGCGCGCCGAACTGGAAGACGGTCGGCAGCAGCGAATCATAGAATATGATCTGA
Organism: Sphingomonas sp.; assembly: GCF_017745215.1. Taxonomy (GTDB): domain Bacteria; phylum Pseudomonadota; class Alphaproteobacteria; order Sphingomonadales; family Sphingomonadaceae; genus Sphingomonas. The sequence goes on along the minus strand of NZ_JAGHZV010000008.1, from coordinate 262,122 downwards.
CGGAGCGAGTCTGCCGCACCGCGCACGCGGTGATTGAGTTGATGCGAGACGGTCCGCCCGACGTCGAAGGTCTCGATCTCGTCGGCGATCCGGGAGACCTGCGCCGTCAGCGTCGAGAGGCCGCGGTTGATCGCCGTCCGTTCGATCGAATGCTGGCGAACGCGCTTGGCGACCGTCGCGTAAAACATGACGCTGGCGAGAATCATCAGGAGCTCGACGCTACCCACCTTGGGATTCACGCACAGCGGAACGATCACCAGGACGGAAAGCGTGACGCCGGAGACGCAAAATGTCGTGAAAGACAGAACCGTGTTCGACAGATACTGGCAATATTCGCCGATCAGCCGCTGGAGATTGCCTTCGTCGAGCGTTCGGCGATAGGCGGAGGTCGAATTGAGGAAGGCGACGAGGAGCCGTTCTCGCGCTCTCGCGACCGCCCGGGCACCGATCGACGCGTGGAGCCGCGCCAGCGGCACCGCGATGATCATCACGGCGAACACCAATATCCCCGACACCCCGATCAGCGACATGATCGTCGCGTCCCGGGGGATCCAGTTGAGCCAGGCCAGGTGTGGCGGTGGCGTCAAACTCGACAACGCGATGCCGATCAGCGCCAGCAGGGGCAGCAACACCGTCTGGCAGGCGCCCGAGATCGACGCGAGAATGACCGCGAACAGGAGCAATTTGCGGTCAGGGCCGATCGCGCCGAGGCTCGCGCGTACGAATGCCGCAGGATGCTGCAGGCCCGCGACAGCCGGGATTCGCCGCAAGGCAAGGTGATCGCTCACTGATTTCATGACTTTACGGGAACGATACAGCAGTTCGGTTTCCAGCGACACCCGCAATATCGGAAAGCCGCACTGGCTCGCCCCGTTAGTTGTCCGGCAACGGGGTGTCGAGAAAGCCGGGTCCCAGATCTCGGCCACGGCCCTCGTTCCAGGCGAACAAATGGTCGCTCGGAATGCGCGGTGCCGCGATCCGGTCGCCCGCCATCGCCCAGAAATGGCTGCACCGACGGGCGAAAGCGGGGCTGACCGAGCCGAGCGCCAGCAGAAGCAGCGCCTTCATGGCGGCGCCGAACGGCTTGAGCCGCATTCGGGCGATCGCGCGGAGCATCACGCCGGGAAAGGTCCCGCGATAGATGCTGAGAAGCGCGATCGTGTGATAGATTTCCGGGTCGATCTCGCGCTTCCGATCGGACGGGCGGCCGCCGCCGTACCAACGCTGCATCCTGGTCTCGATGCTGATCATGTCTTCCTTCGAACGCGCGCTCTGCCCGACCATGCGGATTTCGATCAGCGGTTGCGGCACCATCAGCAGCGTGCCCCGGCTGCTCAATCGCCGCAGCAAGTCCGTGTCTTCGACCAGATCGGTGTTGTCGAGATAGCCACCCGCGTCTTCCATCGTCTGCCGGCGGTACATCAGCGACGGGTGAACCGGCGACGGACGTCCGCCAAGAAGTTGCGCGCGGCTGCTTGCGCGCAACAGGCCGCCGGATTCATCGATGAAGATATAAAGCGAACCGATGACCGCGGCGTCGGGGACGTGGAGCATCGCGCGCAACTGAAGCTCCAGCCGATCGGGCCGGGCGACGTCATCGGCGTCCATCCGGGCGACGAGGGGCGTGGTCGCCGCCATGGCGGCCGCCTTCGAACTGCCTGCCGGCCCCAATCGCGCATTGCCGCGCAGCACGCGAATTCGAGCGTCGTTGTCCGCGTAGCGCAACGCGGTTTCGTAGGAGCCGTCGGTCGAGCAGTCATCGTAGATGATGAATTCGAACGCGCCGTAGGTCTGGTTGAGGATGCTCTCGATCGCGATCGGCAGGAACGGGCCGGCATTGAACACCGGCATGACCACACTCAGAGTCTGTTCGCGGCTCACCGTGGAATGCCCGTCAATTGCCGGAAACGGCGGTTTGCGCCGCCAGCGTCGGCAGATCGCGTTCGATCGGTGAGCGCTCGACCGTGTGCACGCGGAGGCTGCAGGCCCGCGACCGCCCATGGGGTCGCAGCGGGAGAGGAACGCGCAAGGAGTTCATGGCTGGGCCGGGGCGCTATAGCAATTCCATTCCCGGCGACACCCGCAATATGAACGTTCGCGCATTCCCCTGCCGGGCGCAGGGGTGGCGCGGGCAATGCGGACTGCATAGGCTGGCTGGATGGTCACGACGTATCAGCGCTTGCGCTTCAACCTCCATCGCGCCGAGCAGCGGGTGCGCCGCATCGTTCGCTCAGGGGTGGGAGTCGGGCGTCCTGCGCTGGACGGCGACTATTCGCTGCGCCCCTTCCGCGAGACACGATCGATCTTCGTTCATATTCCGAAGACCGGCGGGGTTTCGATCAGCCGGGCGCTCTATGGCGGTTTGGGCGGAGGGCATACCAGGATAACGGAATATGAGCTGCGCTACTCGGCGGCCGACTTCGCCGATTTCTTCAAGTTCACCGTCGTGCGCAATCCGTGGAGCCGGCTGTTTTCGGCGTTCCATTTCCTCAAGGCGGGCGGGTTCGATGCGCGCGACCGGGAAGCGGCGAAGCTTCTTGCGTCGTTCGACACCTTCGAGGCGTTCGTTCTCGATGGCGTTGGCGATCCGCGGGTCATGCGGCTCAACCATTTCGTTCCGCAGCTGGAATTCATCACCGGGTCCGACGGAACCATCCCGCTCGATTTCGTCGGATTCTTCGAGACTCTCGACCGCGATTTCGACCATGTCCGGGTCCGGCTCAATCGCGCCGACCGCCTGCTCCACCACAATCGGACGCCGGGGGAAAATGGCGACTATCGTCTCGGCTATACGCCGGACATGATCGCCAGGGTCGCTTCGGCCTATCGCGAGGACATTGCCGTGCTGGGCTATGAATTCGACAACGGCTCGCTGCCCGAGCAGATCCGGTCCCGCGACGCGGGTCTTGCGGGCATCTGAAAAAGGGCAGCAACGCTCAGCTGGCCTCGCGGCGGCGGGGCCAGAACTTGCGCAGTCCGGTCAGCCGATGCCGTACGACGAAGCGGATGATCCGCCATTTCAGCCCCTGGCCGAACGGAAGAAAGGCGGGCGGATGGAAGATGCGCTGGCCGGTATCGCGGTTGGCCTTGCGCTCCGCGGCCGGCATGTCAGGGAAACGCGAATGGAGGATGCGCACCGGCTCGGCGAGGTAGATCGGAAAGACGAGGCGCGCATTCCATTCGGGCGGCATGACGTAGATCGACAGGTCGCTTTGCCATAGCGCCTTGCGCAGCGACGGCTGGTCCTGACGCGAAAGCGGCCTGAGCTCATCGTACAAACGACGCCACTCGGACAGCGCCGCGCGTACCGCGGGCGTGTTGCGCACGAAGATCACGCCGCCGTTCAATTCGGTGAACGCGGCCGGGATATCGGGCATCTCTCCCGGCACGCAGGTCCGGATCGGCGCGTGGGCCGCCGCGACATCGAACCGGTCGAGCAGCGCGAAGGCCGGCGCCAGATCGTCGCAGATCCGCGTGTCCACATCGAGATAGAGCAGCTGGTCTTCCACCAGGCCGTCGAGGAACAGCGCCTTGACGATCGGGCCGGCAGGCGCGTCCTCGACGATCTCGACGCGCTCGAATGCGGAGGTGTCCAGACCTTCCAGGAGCTTCCGCTCGGCGACTTTGAGATAGATCGGAATATCCGGCATGTGCGCGCGTACCGAGCGCGCGGAGTCCAAGGCTTCACGCGCATAGTCCGCGGCACCCCATACGACGTACACGACAGCCCGGGACGGCATGGTCTTGGCCCTTCGACGAAGCAGGTTCAGCGGGCGGCGATGGCACGGCGAGACTGCCGCGCCAAGTGCGGATCACCTTTGGAATTCCGATCAGCCAGGCGCAAGCATGGGGTGGCCGAAAGCCTCGAACTCCTCTGCGAAAGCGCGATTGATGTACTCGATCTGGTCGCGCCGCAGGACGGCCATGGGGTCGAGCGCTTCGGACCCGATTCCCTCGCGCGTATGCGGCAGCGAAACCTCGGGCAGGCCGCGCGCGCGGAGGAACTCGGCCAGGTCGTGCCGCAGATGCTCGAACCGGAGCGCCGTCCCGCGGATCGATCCGTCCGGATGGCGGTATTTGCCGATGTTGTTGGCGAAGAGGATGCTGCCGTCGGCGATCCGGGTATCGACTGCCTCCGCCAGGCCCTCCGAGGTGCGGGGAAGCGCCGTCCCGATACGATAGTCCTTGGAGCCTCGCTCCCAATTCGCCTGGGACAGCACCTTCGAATAGGGAGAGCGCGTGACGTACAGCACCTCATAGCCGCCGGCCTGCGGCTCGAGCTCGAGCACTTCGGACAGCGGCATATGCGGGTAGAAGCGCGATCGGGGCGGCCTCAGGCTGCCGTACCGCTCGATCGGCAGATCGCGGACCCGGCGGAGGTAGCGGCGTTCGATCCATCGGCTCCAGGAATAGTTGCGCGCTTCGCCGGCGGTCCCGAGCCGCAGGCGCTCGTCCGCGGGAAACATGGCGGTCACGATATCCAGCGGGCCGCACAGCTGCGAGAGCGCCACCTCCACGCTGGTGGAGGCGACCTTCACGCCCTTGATGAAGACGAGCCGGTGCCGGTGGGAGAGGATCATGCGCGGGTAACTCCGGTGACGCTGATCCGAACTTCCGAGCGCTCGCGCAAGAGCCGGCGCCGATCAAGTTGGTTGCTCAGGCCACGCTCCTTTTGGGCCTCGGGAGCTATCCGGCACATGAGCGCGCGAAATTCGGGGTCGAAGCGTCGCCGTTCCGGGTGATCCGGAACCCGGCCCGGGCAACCGGCGGGCGATTGGCGCGACGGGTCGATCGCTGCCAGCGCCCGGATGATCGAGCGGCTAGACGATGTTCAGGCGCGGCAGCGTCACGGACGCTGCGAGCCCTCCGCCGGGCGCGTCTTCGAGCACGAGCGCACCGCCGTGCAGGTTCGCGAGCTCGCGCGCGATCGCAAGGCCAAAGCCATGGCCGTCGCTGCGCTCATCCAGCCGCACCCCGGCCTCGGTGGCCCGCGCGCGATCCGCAGCGGCGATGCCCGGGCCGTCGTCCGTCACCGTGATGCGCACCGTCCTGCCCTCCGAGGCCGCGCGAACGGTGGTTCGGGAGCGCGCATGGCGCATCGCATTGTCGAGAAGATTGCCGAGCATCTCGTCGAAATCCGCAGGGTCGATCGCGACCGCAAGATCAGGCGCGATGTCCGCGTCGATCCCGATCCCGCGACCGGCATGGATGCGGGCGATGACCTGCACCAACGGCTCGAGCGCGGCATCCAGCCGAGTGGTCGCGCGCGTCGATATCGCGGCGAGGCGCGCACGCGCCAGATGGTGGCGGATCGTCGCGTCGATCCGGTCGACCAGCTTTTCGCGTGGATCGCCGCGCAATTCCAGCGCCAGCGTGGCGACCGGCGTCTTCAGCGCATGCGCCAGGTTTGCGGCCGAGCTTCGCGCAGCAGCAAGCGCGGCGTCGTTGTCGCGGACCAGCGCGTTCAGTTCCTCGGCGAGCGGACGCAATTCCGCGGGTTGCCCGGCATCGACGCCGTGTGCTCGCCCGGCGCGGATCGCCTCGACCGCGTCGCGCAGCCGCCGCACCGGACGCAAGCCCAGCCGGATCTGGATCAGCGCCGCGGCGCCGAGCAGGAGGCCAAGCGCGGCCAGCGTCACCAGGAGCGGGACCAGCGTGTCGCGTACCGGCCGTTCGATCACGTCGCTCGGGGCGGCGGCGGTGAGCAGGACGGGACCGGCGCCAGTCCGGACGCGGAGCTGACGCGCGTGCATCCGCTCGCCCGTACGATCGTGCCCGTCGATCGGCCGCACGCGATCCGGTCCGGCGTCCGGCCTCGGGCCCGGCCCGTGGTCGGGGCGGGCCGGCTCGGGGCCTGCGGCCGGCATGTCGTCCGACCCGAACCTCTCCGTCGGCGTCTGGATCCGCCACCGCCAGCCCGGCCCCGCCTCCAGCGCCGCCTGCAGCCTGGCCAGCCTCGGACGATCGATCGTCCCGTCATCGCCGACCGTGCTCGCGACCAGCGCCAGCTCGGCATCGAGGCGCCGGTCGATGCCCTGGGTGACCAGCCGCGCGAGCACGCCCGCGATCAACAGGCCCGCCAATGCCAGCGCGACCAGGGTGCAAACCCCGGCAAGCACCAGCATCCGAGCCTGGATGGAACTCGGGAGCAATTTCATGACGGCCCGTCGCCCAGCATATAGCCGCGGCCGCGCACCGTCTGGATGAGCCGTGCGCCGATCTTCTTGCGAAGGCGCCCGACGATCACCTCCAGGCTGTTGGAATCCGTATCGGTGTCGCCTTCATAGACGCGCTCGAGCAGGTCGAGGCGCTCGATGACGATCCCCTTCGCCAGCATCAGCGCCGAAAGCACCCGCCATTCCAGCGCCGTCAGCCGCAGCGGGAGGCCGTCGAGCTCGAACTGCCCGGTCTGCGTCTCGAACGCCAGCGGACCGCATTCGATGCGCGTCGCGGCATGGCCCGCGGAACGGCGGACCAGCGCGCGAAGGCGCATCGTCAGCTCCTCGATCCGGAACGGCTTGGTCAGGAAATCGTCTGCGCCTGCCTTGAAGCCGGCGACCTTGTCGGACCATGCGTCGCGCGCCGTCAGGACGAGCACTGGCAGCACCCGCCCCGCCGCGCGCCATTCGCGCAGCACCGTTACGCCATCCTTTCCGGGCAGGCCGAGGTCGAGCACCGCCGCGTCATAATGCTCGGTGTCGCCCAGATGCCCGGCGTCGACTCCGTCCGCGATCAGGTCGACCGCGCAATGCTCGTGCCGCAGCGCTCGCGCGATCGCGGGCCCCAGATCGGGATCGTCTTCCACGAGCAGGATGCGCATGCGGCTGGCTACCCCTCGCCCCTAAACCGAACCTGAACGCTGGGGTTCAGCGGGGGGCCGGCCATGCCTGGGTAGAAGCTTCTCCATCGACAGAGAAGGAGAAGACGATGACGGACGTAAAGGACAAGTCGCCGGGGCTCTCGCGCCGCGCCGGGCTTGGCTTGGGCGCGGCGGCGCTGCTGGTCCTGGGCGCCGCCGGTGGCGCGGGCGCTGTCTCGATGACCCGGCCCACGGCGGAAATGGCGCCGACCGCGAACACCGCGATCGCCAAACTCTCGGCCGGCAGCGGCATCGTGACGGTGCGGGGCCGAGTCGTCGAAGTCTATGGCGATCGCTTCGTCATCCAGGACGCGACCGGGCGGACCATGGTGGATTCCGGCCCCGGGGCCGACGCCAGGCCGGGTGTGGGCCAGGATCTCACCGTGCAGGGGCGCTTCGAGAATGGCCAGCTCCACGCGTCCTATCTGGTCGGATCGGACGGGCGAGTGAGCGCGGTCGGCCCGGCGGGCGGACCGCTGCATGGACCGAGCGGTCCGCAACGGCCGCATCCCGACGCCCCGCTGCCGCCGCCGCCCGGCGGACCGGACCGTGACGGCGCCCGGCATCCGCGGCCCGACTGCGGCGGGCCCGACCCGCTCGGAGAGCAAAATGCAACGCCTCCGGCCAGCGCCCCGTCCTCGAATGCGTCCGCCGGATAGGATGTACGCCCGGGGCGCGCGGCGCTGCGCCCCGGGGAGCAGTGGAAGTGACGATGCGGAAACCGCCTAGAAGCCAGCCACGGCCGCCAATTCAAACCGCCGGCCGCGCGGGTCGCCATAGGTGCTGTATCCCTGAGCATCGGGGTTTGCGACGATCGGCGGCTGGTGATCGAAGAGGTTCAGGATCCCGAAGCTGACCTCGATGGAGCGCACAGGTCCTGCCCCGCGCCCGACGACGAAGCGGCGGCTCGCGCTGAAATCCAGATAGGTCTGGGCCGGAATGGCCGACGCCCCCTGGTACGCGACCACCTGCGGATTGCGGGCAGTGGCGTTGAAGGTCGAATTCGCGACCCGGTATGAACCGAAATATTGCCCGAACAGACCCAGGGAGAAGGGGCCGTTCGCCCATCCCAAACCCGCGCTGCCCCGCCAGGCGAGGGGACCGTCCGCGAAGTCCACGAGGTTGACGAGCGGGAGATCCGCGGCCTTGCGCCGCCTCAGCCCGGGCTCCCAGGTGACCTTGGTTCCAACGCTGAACGTGCCGATGTCGGTCGAAAGCTGCCAGTCGACTTGCAGGTCGAGCGCGTCCACCATGGTCCGCCCGCCGTTGAGCGCGCGCGTATCGATGCCGATGATCCTGCCGGCCGCGAAGCCCGCCGCCCTGTCGCTCGCCGTCAATGGCGCGCGCTGGATGCGGCCGGGGTAGAGCGCTTCGTGGGCGACGAAATAGCCAGGGTTGCTGGAATAGACCGTGCTGATCTCGCCATGCTTGTCGATGTGGGTCGCGTCGAGCGAGACACGCGGCGCGCGGCGGGCATCGGGATTGAGAACGATGCCAACGGACAGGCTGCGGGCGCGCTCCGACCGCAACGCCGGCGATCCGCCGGCCAGATAGGTGAAATCACCCTCGGTGCCGATCAATCGGCCGCTGCGCTTGGGATCGCCGATCCCGAACGCGTCATATCCGCCGATCGTGTTGCTCGAGAAGCCGACCTGGTCGACGGACGGCGGCAACCGGCCGGTCGCGATGCTCGCGCGCAGCATCATCCACGGCCGGGGCCGGAAGCGCAGACCCGCGGTGTAGACGGCAGCGTTCCGGCGCAGCGCCGTTGTCCCGTCGTCCGCCTGGGAAGCCCCGTTCAAATTGGCCGGGACGACCGTCTTCTGCGCATCGAATCGGACCGCCAGTTGAAACTCGAGTCCGCGCAGGAAAGCGAGCCTGGCGTCCGAAGGGAGCAGCGGTGCGCGCAACTCGGCATATCCCGATCGGGTCGATTGCCCGAACCCTGCGGCAGGCGCGGTCGCGAACATCAATCCGGGCGAGGAGACGCGGGTCGGCGCGCTTGGGACGTCTTCGCGTCGCAGGCTTCCGAGCAGCGTCACCGTCAAAGGGCCGCCGGGTAGCCGGGCCACGGGGCCGGCAAGGCGCAGTGCGGCTTCCGAAGCGCGGTTGACGCGGTGAAGCGAAATGGTCGTGCTCACCAGAGAGGACGGGAGCGCCGTGAGGAAGCCGGCCGGGTCTCCCAACGGGTCGAGCGCGGGGAGGCCGCCGGACCCCGGTTGGCCGGAACCAAGCGCCGCGGAGAAATCGGAACTCGGGCGGACCAGGTTCGCGCGCATATCATAGGAGGCGACCGCCCAGCTGTAATCGAGGCTGGCGCGCCACTTGTGCGATACGTCGACCAACACGCCGCCCGTCGCCCGCAGCGTCGAAATCACGGTCCTGTTCCGTTCGGTCGCGCCCGGCAGCGGATAGCTCAGGATGATGGGCTGGCCGAACGGATTGCCGGGGGCGTCGGCGTCGATCGGCGTGGCCAACTGGACCAGCCTGGCCACGCTCCGGCCCTCGTTCCGCATGTACAGCAGGTCGGCGAACGCCTCGAACGACGTGCCGAACCGGTGGCGGACATTCAGGATCCCGGAGTAGATGGTCGGCCGCGCGAGAAGGTCGGCCCTGGCGCCGCTCGTATCGTCGGGAAGCGTGGTGACGATCTTGCCGGCATTGGCGATCAGCGCGGGGGCGCCGCCACCGCTCAGCGGCAGCGACGTGACGGTCGACCCCAGAGAGGCGCCGCCGAGGCTTGGATCGAGGACGAGATTGCCGCTCGCGCTGAAGACATTGATCCCGTTCCCCACCGGATATCTCGCGAGATAGGCGCTGGGGGAATTGGACAGCGCGCGCGCCCGCGCGTCTTGCAGAAAGACGCGGTCGCCGGCGAGCAGCGCGTCGCCCAGCGAATAGCCGGCGAAGACCATGGCATCGGTCCTGCCGTCGCCGGAGGTGAAGCCGATCCGCCCCTCGAGCCGCAGGCGACCGGCATCGCCTCGTCCGGTGATGCCCGAGGCGAGTTTCAGCTCCGCCCCATGATAGTCCCGGCGAAGCACGATGTTGACGACGCCGCCCGTGGCGCCCGGGCCATAGATTCCGCCTGCGGTGGAGGGCAGCGTTTCGATACGCTCGATCGCACCGAGCGGGATGCCGTTGACGTCGGGCTGCTGGAAGCTCGTCGACAGGGTCGGGAGGCCCGGAAGCCGGCGGCCATCGACCAGGATCAAGGTTTGTGCCGAGCCGAGCCCGCGAAGACTGATCTCGGACTGGTTGGATCCGCTTCGCCCGATCGGATCCTGGCTGGCGGACGCGATCTGCGCGTTCTGGGTCTCGCGCGATCGAAGCAAGCCATCGACGTCGTCGCGATGGGCATCGGAAATCTCGCGCCGGGCGAGGACGCGATAGGGCTGGATATCGTTCTGGGTGCGCCGGATATCGGCGTTCTGCGTCCTGCGCCCGACCACGAGGATCTCGGCCACCGCTCCTGGGTCGTCGGGCTCGTCCGTCGGAACCGCATAGAGGACGATCACGCCGTCCGACGTGCGCCGGAAACCGAGCCCACTGCCCCAGAGCATGCGTCGCAGCGCCTCGTCGATCGAGAACCGGCCGCGTACGGCGACCGACATGCGGCCGCGAGTGAGGTTTTGATCGACCAGCAGGTCGACGCGAAATCGGCGGGCCAGCGCCGCAAGCGCGCTGGACAGCGAGGTGCTCGGAAGATCGAGCGCCACGGATTGCCGGGGCGGCGACCGAGCCGACGCGAAGGTCGCGCTCAGCCCGCAGCCGGCAAACAACGCCAGGACCAAGGCGATGCGTCGTGCCCCCATAGGCTCCATTATGGAGTTTTTCGGAAGCCGATTACACCGTTTCTATCGGCCGGATTTCCGTTGCTTGCCTATTGTCGGCCCCTGTCGCCGACACGACTCGAAGCGCTCGCTTGCACCGTGCCCCGGGCCGCCTCCTCTCGAAATCTCGCGCTTCCACACCGCAACTGGTTCGATCCCGGATCAAGGCCGACGCACATCGTCGGAGCGTTCTCCACCGGAAAGGATCTTCGTCATGGGACGATTGGAAGGAAAGGTCGCCGTCATCACCGGCGCGAACAGCGGTATCGGACTCGCGAGCGCACGGCGCTTCGCCAGCGAGGGGGCTCGCGTCTTCATGACCGGGCGCCGCCAGGCCGAGCTCGACGCGGCGGTGGCCAGCGTCGGCAAGCGCGCGACGGGCGTCCGCGGCGACGTCTCGAACCTCACCGATCTGCGCAGGCTGTTCACGCTGATCGGCGAGCAGGCAGGCACGATCGACATCCTCTTCGCGAACGCCGGCGGCGGCGCGTTCGTGCCGCTCGGCCAGATCACCGAGGACCATTATGCGCGCACCTTCGACACCAATGTGAAGGGCACGCTGTTCACCGTCCAGGAGGCGCTGCCGCTGATACGCGACGGCGGCTCGATCATCCTGACCGGCTCGACCGCCGCGCTCAAGGGCACGCCGGCGTTCAGCGTCTACAGCGCGAGCAAGGCGGCGATCCGCAACTTCGCGCGGACCTGGATCCTCGAGCTCGCGCCGCGCGGCATTCGCGTCAACGTCCTCGCCCCCGGGCCTACGGCGACGCCGGGCTGGCACGGCCTCGCGACCTCCGAGGAGGAGAACCGCCGGATGCAGGCGCTGACCCGCGCCGCGGTGCCGCTCGGGCGGCTGGGTGATCCCGCCGAAATCGCGGGCGCCGCGCTGTTCCTGGCGTCGGACGACAGCAGCTTCGTCAACGGCAGCGAGCTGTTCGCCGACGGCGGCGTCGCCCAGATCTGATCGCCGGCGCCTTTCAATGCGCCGGCGGCCTCGGCGGCACCACGAAGGAAATCACCGCCCGGTCGAACGGCTTGTGGTTGGCGTCGACCAGCTCGATCAGCAGCGTGTGCGGCCCGGCCGGCAGATATTGGAGGATGATCGGCTCGCCGCTGGCGTCGACCCAGTGCCAGGGCGCGTCGTCGAGCGTGACATGGACATGGCCGATGCGCGGAGTCACGTCGAGCGCATTGGGTCCGTACACGGGCACGATCCGCAGATTCTCCGCGCGGTACTGGATGACCACCAGCCCGCGCGCGAGCGCTTCGGGCCGCGGCGGATCGGCGAAGAGCCGTGGCGCAGGCTGCTGCCCGGCCAGCGGAAGGACCGCAGCCGGTCCGAGGACCTCCTCGGCGGTCTGGGCGAGGGCCGGTGTGGACATGGCGAACAGGGCTCCTGCGAGCGGGACGAGGACGGTTCTCATGAAAATTCTCCCGGACCTCAGACGCCGCGATAGACCAGCGCGGTGAACAGCGAGCCGTCGATGATCGAGCGGCCCCAGACGGCGTCGAAGTCCGCGGTCGGCCTGGCGGCCTCGACCTCGTCGATCGTCATCCCCTTGCTCTTCAGCGCGGCGATGCGATCGCGGATCGCCACCAGCATGTCGCGGAACGCGATCTGAGACGCCCGGTCACCGACGGGACCGTGGCCGGGCACGATGATCGTCTTGTCCGTCGACATGGCGATATTGGCATTGGCAGCGGCGATCGCGCCGTCGATGCTCCCACCGGTCGCATAGTCGATGAACGGATATTGTCCGTTCCAGAAGGTGTCGCCGACCGAGAGAACGTCCGCGCCCTCGAAATAGACCGAGAGGTCGCCGTCGGTATGGCCCGACTGATAATGGCGGATCAGGATCGTCTCGCCGCCGACATGCAATGTCGTGTCGCCCGAGATCACCAGGTCCGGCAGCTCGGCCGGCAGCTTGGGCGTGAAGGTGTGCTTCCATTCGACCACGCGGAGGGCCTGGGTCAGCCGCTGATAGGCCCTGGCATCGGCGATGACGCTGGCGCCCGCCGCGCGGACCCAGCCATTGCCGTCGGCATGGTCCCAGTGCCAGTGCGTGTCGACGGCCATCCTGATGCGTCCGGGCCCGAGCGAGGCCAGCGCCTTCAGGATCTTCCCGCGCGACACCGCGATCCCGGTGTCGACCAGGAAGATTCCATCGGGGCTCGCAAAGGCGGTGATGTTGCCGCCCGACCCATCGAGCATGGCGATGTTGCCGCGCAGCCGGGTGACGGTGATCGGGCTGGCCGCCGCGGCGGCGTTGATCGTCGCGAAGGGCGTGTCGGGCGCGGCCTGCGCGAGGGCCGGCGGTCCGGCGAACAGGGTCGTGGCCAGCGCCAGCGAGCGGAAGGCGGACGGGATGGTCATGGCGATACCTTGGTTGCGGAGCGCGGCTGCTCCGCCTCCGTGGGGCTGTGAAACAAGGGGCGGCGGCCGGAGTTTGGGGGGGCGGACTCCGGCCGCCGGCCTGACGAGGCGGGCGCCTGCAACTGGGAGAGGGCGAGGCGTTGCAGAGCCGCGTCAGGCCTTGAGGAAGTCGAGCAGGTCGGCGTTGAACCGGTCGCGGTGCGTCGCGGGCAAGCCGTGGGGCGCCCCGTCATAGGTCTTGAGGACGGCGCCCTTGATGAGCTTGGCCGAGAGCGGCGCCGAGTCCGGATAGGGCACGATCTGGTCGTCGCTGCCGTGGATGAGCAGCGTCGGCACGTCGAAGCGCTTCAGATCCTCGGTGAAAACGGTCTCCGAGAACTGCTTGATGCAGTCGTACGACGCCTTGATCCCGCACATCATGCAATGGAGCCAGAAGGCGTCGCGCACGCCTTGCGAGACGGTCGAGCCCGGACGGTTCGCGCCGTAGAAGGGGATGCTCAGGTCGCGGTAGAATTGCGATCGGTCGCTCGCCACGCCCTGGCGGAGCGCGTCGAACGCTTCGATCGGCAGCCCGCCGGGATTGGCGGCCGTCTTGAGCATCGTCGGCGGCACCGCGGAGACCAGCACCGCCTTCTTCACGCGCGCCGTGCCGTGCCGGCCGATATAGCGCGCGACTTCGCCGCCGCCGGTCGAATGGCCGACGTGCGTCACGTCGTGCAGGTCGAGCGTGCGGACCAGCGCGGCCAGGTCGTCGGCATAGGTGTCCATGTCGTTGCCGTTCCAGGTCTGGCTCGATCGGCCATGGCCGCGGCGGTCATGGGCGATCACCCGGAAGCCGCGCGAGGCGAGGAAGAGAAGCTGGTCCTCCCAGGTATCGGCGTTGAGCGGCCAGCCGTGCGAGAAGGCCACGACAGGCCCTTCGCCCCAATCCTTGTAGAAAATCTCGGCGCCGTCGCTTGTCTTGATCGTGCTCATGAAGGGATCCTTCGCAGGAGATGGAGAAGGGAGGCCGGGTCCGCCGGCGAGGGCGGCTCCGGCGAGATTCAGCGCGGAGACGGCCGCTAGACCGCTCGCTCCGACCAGCACCCGGCGGCGCGATGTCGCGAGATGACATGATGCATTTCCGGACATTCCGGCCTCCTTGCTGGCTTGGCTGCGCTCGTGGCAGCGTCGCTTCGCCGCCGCGTGGGCCGGTCTATGCCGGGCGCCGATCCGCTTGGAGCGAGTTGCCGTGAGGGGTGGTGAGAAGGCGAGTGGCCGATGGCCACGCCTGCCAATTACTCCTCACATCTCACGCGACAGCTGCGATCGGGCGAGCGCATCGACGGCGCGAAGTCCCCCAAACGGAAGGAATCGCCCGATGCGCAAACCCATCGTCACCGTAGCGGCGGCCGCACTGGCCCTCGCCGGTCCGGCAGCCGCCCAGACCGATGCCCCCGAGGCCGCCAAGCCCACGATCGTCCTCGTGCATGGCGCCTTCGCCGAATCCTCGAGCTGGAACGGCGTGATCGGGATGCTGCGCGCGGACGGCTATCCGGTGATCGCCGCAGCGGTGCCGCTGCGCACGCTCAAGGGCGACGCCGCCTATGTCGCCAGCCTGGTTGCGAGCCTGCCCGGGCCGGTCGTGCTGGTCGGCCATTCCTATGGCGGCGAAGTGATCTCGGTCGCCGCGGCCAAGCGCCCCAACGTCAGGGCGCTGGTCTTCGTCGCGGGCGTTGCCCCGGACGTAGGCGAGAGCGCCGCGAGCCTCGGCGCCCAGTTCCCGACCGGCACGCTCGGCGCCGCGCTCGCGCCGCCTGTTCCGCTCCAGGGCGGCGGCGCCGACCTCTACATCCTGCAGGCGCGCTACTGGAAGCAGTTCGCCGCCGACGTGCCGGAGGTCGAGGCGATCCGGATGGCCGCGACGCAGCGGCCGGTCTCCGACACCGCGCTGGGCGAGCCGGCGGAGGTGCAATCCTGGCACACGCTGCCCTCCTGGTTCGTCTGGGGCGAGCTCGACCGCAACATCCCGGCCAAGCTGCATGCGTTCATGGCGAAACGTGCCCATGCGCGCGAGGCGATCGAAGTCCCGGGCGCATCGCATGTCGTGATGATCTCGCATCCCGACATCGTCGCAAGGATGATCGAGCGCGCCGCGAGCGGGGATTGAGAAGGTCGGGCCGGCTCCCGCAGCGGAGCCGGCCGGCTAGCGGCGGTGCGCGGCGAGGGCGCCCAGAAAGGCGTCGAGCGAACCATAGCTGGAAACCAGCATCGCCGCGGTCCGCAGGAATCCTTCGAGAAGTTCGTCCTGGGGACCATCGTCGAAGGTGCCGTGCGGATCCACGGGCTCGCACTCCCTATGATCGGCGGCGAGCAGATAGCCGCGGCCGGCGATCGATTTGATCAAATGCCCGTCGCGGCCCAGCGCCCGGCGCAGGCACCCGACCTGGAAGCGGAGATTGCTCTCTTCGACGAAGGTCGCCGGCCAGACGTGCCGGGTGATCTCCTGCTTGGTCACGACCTGCCCGCGCGAACGCAGGAGGATGACGAGCAGATCGAAGGCCCGCCCGCCGATACAGACCGGCTCCCCGTCGCGCAGCAGCAGCCTTGCGCCCGGGTAGACGGTGAAGCGACCGAATCGGACCGCGCGCGCCTCGGTGACGGATTCCCTGTCGGCGAGGCGGAGCTGCAGCAGGGTATCGGATGCAGGGTTCGGCAGATCGACGCCGAAATTCTGTTCCTGCTTTTCGAGCATGACAGACGTCCTTTCCGCAAACCGGTGACTGAACCGGCCCCTCGACAATCAAGACGCAGCCTTTGGGCAAAGCCTCACCAGCGAAACAGGCAGCGGGCAAGGCCTCGATTCGAAAGGAAACTTCGCGTGTGGATCGGCTCGATCGCTGCGTCTTGCCCGGTAGGGACATGGTCGAGGACGGTGCAATCCGCGAATGGCGCAAGAGGCAGGGCGACCCTTTGTGCTCGACGGGATGGGGGCGATCCGGCATCGTGCCGCCATGCGAGGGCCCGGGGATGGTGGCGATAGCGCATTGCTGCAACAGGCGGCGCAGTTCCGGCCCGCATTGCTTCACTATTTCCGGCGCAAGACCTCGAACGCCAACGAAATCGAGGATCTGGTCCAGGAGGTCTTCCTGCGCCTCGCCGTCCGTCAGAGCGAGGAGGGCGTCGCCAATCTCGGCGGCTATCTTTTCCAGACCGCCGCGAGCGTGGCCATGGACCGGCATCGCCGCCAGACCGTCCGGCACGCCGAGGATCATGTCCCGTTCGACAATGAGGCGCACGCCGATGTCGATTTCGATGCTGCCCATATCCTCGAGAAGCGACAAAGCCTGCATGTCGCGCTGGCCGCCCTCCAGGCGCTGCCCGAGCGGACACGCTCGATCTTCGCGATGCGGCGCCTCGAGGGCCAGGCCTATCGCGAGATCGCCGCGGCGTTCGGCATTTCGGTGAGCGCGGTCGAAAAGCATATGTTGCGCGCCACCGAGCGGCTCCTTGCGGCGATGCGGGAGGCCGAATAGATGCTCCGCTCCGTCCTGACGCTGGAGCAAGTGCTGGCGATGTCGCCGGACGATGCCGCTGCGCTGTGGCTCGTCCGCCAGGACGCCGTCGACGATCCCGACGACGAGCGGGTCTTCCTGCAATGGCTCGACGCGGATCCCGCGCACGGATTGGCCTGGGCGCGCGCCTGCGCCACTTGGGTGGATCTGGCCGGCGCCGACGAAGCCGATATCGAGGCGCTGAAGCAGGCGGACGACCCATTGCGCTGGGGCTGGCCGCAGTGGCGGGTCGCCGCGGCCGCCTCGATTGCGTTCGTTGTGATTGCCGGCGTGATGCTGTTGGCGAGCGGCCTCGGCTCGCAGTTCGGGCTCGGCGGCGCGCCGACCCGCATCGCCGCGAACCCGCCGGGCACGAGGACGATCCTCTCGACGCAGAGCGAGCAGCGGACGGTCAAGCTCGCCGACGGAAGCACGGTCACGCTCGACGCCGACACGGCCCTGGCCCTTGATTACGACCAGGCGCATCGCCGCATCGAGCTTCTGCGCGGCCAGGCCTTCTTCCGCGTCGCGCACGACCCGGGCCGACCGTTCGTCGTCGAGAACGCGAAGCGCAGCGTGACCGCGCTCGGCACGCAGTTCGAGGTGCGGGTGCGAGGTTCTGCGCTTCGCGTGATCCTGGTCGAGGGGCGCGTGCGGGTCGCCACCGGGACCGGTGGAGCGGATGCTATCGTCGAACTGGGCGCGGGCCAGCGGCTCGATGCGGGGCCGGCGGGCGTCACCGTGACGCGCGCCGACCGAGTGGGTGCGGAAGATTGGCAGCAGGGCATGGTCAGCTTCCACGACACGCCGCTCGGCGACGCGGCGGCGGAGCTCAATCGGCATTCGCACGGCAAGCCGCTGCTGGTCCGTGACCCCGAGGTCGCGGGAATCCGCGTGAGCGGGGCATTCCATGTCGACGACGCCAGACGCTTCGCGCGAACGATCGCCGAGATCTACCCCGTACGTATCGTCGAGACGGCAACTGCGTTGGAGATCGTCTCGAAAGCACGCGGGCGGCGCTGACCTCGAAGGTGCGCATCTTGCGGAACCCGAAACCCGGCCTCGGCAACCGACGGAGCAGCTTTTACCGAACCAGCCTGATGGCGCGTGGGCCGAGAGCTGAACGGCCCTAGCTGAGAAAACCGGAAAGCCGACCGACACCTCTCGGGTGAGTCCAGCGGGCGCAGCCAATCCGGCGGCGGCATGGGCCTGAAGACATAGCCGCAACCGAACGATATGAACCCGGGATGGCCCGGCTGCTACTGTTCAACAAACCCTTTGGGGTCTTGTCGCAATTCACCGACCGCGGATCGCCAACACTTCGGTCGACATTGTCGGATTTCATTACGGTGAAGGGCGTCTATCCCGCCGGGAGGCTCGATCGGGACAGCGAGGGCCTCCTGCTGTTATGCGATGATGGGCGGCTGCAGGCGCGAATTTCGGATCCACGCTTCAAGTTGCCCAAGACCTACCTTGTGCAGGTCGAAGGCGATCCGCAGGAGCTGGAACTTGAGCGCTTGCGACAGGGCGTCCGGCTCAAGGATGGCATGACCCTGCCTGCCGATGTTGCTCGCATCGACGAGCCGGACCTGTGGCCGCGCGATCCGCCGATACGCCAGCGCAAGGCCATCCTCGACAGCTGGCTTAAAATCGCCATCCGCGAAGGGCGCAACCGGCAAGTGCGCCGAATGACGGCGGCGGTCGGGTTGCCCACCCTAAGGCTGGTGCGCTGGTCAATCGGCGACTGGTCTGTCGCCGGGATCGCGCCGGGCCAGTTCGAGGCGTTCTCAGTGGGCGAGATTACCAGTGGCACGTATGGCGGATGAAGGTGAACCGGTTGGCGGGATTGCGGATCAAAGCCGTACCTGCCGTCAGTTGCCGCCGACCGCTAAAGTGGATTTGGGGCTTCGCACAGAGGGGCTTTGAAGCTTTCCGCCTGGCGCATACGAGCTTTCGGATTGGTTGCTTCAATCGTCTCGCGCTCGGCTTCCTCGCCTGGCGGCTCGTACAAAGGCCAATCGGCAGGGTTTTGGATTCCAATGAATTATCGCCATTCCTTCCATGCCGGCAACAGCGCCGATGTCGTGAAGCATAGCCTCCTGATCGCCCTCGTCCGGGCCTTGCAGCTCAAACAGGGCGCGCTGACCCTGATCGACACCCATTCCGGTTGCGGGCTCTACGACCTTGACGGCGATCGGGCCCAACGCACCGGCGAGGCCAAGGAGGGTGTGCTGCGGGCCTTTGCCGACCCGAACCCGTTGCTGAACGACTACCGCGCCGCTGTCCAGGCGGTGAATATCGGGACCGAGCCGCACCTCTACCCCGGCTCACCGCGCATTCTGGCGCAGCTTCTGCGCCCGCAGGACTTCCTGATCCTCAATGAAAAACATCCCGAGGACGCCAGCGCCCTGCGCGGCGCGATGCGCGGCACACCCGCTGCCGTGCATGAGCGCGACGCCTACGAGCTTTGGCTGGCGATGCTCCCCACCCGCACCGGGCGCGGCGTGGTGGTGGTCGATCCGCCGTACGAGCAGACAGACGAACGCGCCCGTATCACAGCCAGCCTCGCGGCCGCTTACCGCAAATGGGCGCATGGCGTGACGGTGATCTGGTATCCGCTGAAAGACCGCACCACGCATTGGCGGTGGAAAGAGCAGTTACGCAAGCTCGGTATCCCCAAATTCATGGATGTGGAGCATTGGCTGTATGATGGCGTTCAGTCCGGTATCTACAACGGCGCGGGTCTTTTCATCGTCAACCCGCCCTACGCCTTCACGCAGGCGCTGCCGCCTCTGTTGGAAGCCCTTCGCGCCGCGCTGGCGCCGGAGGGGCATAAGGGTGAGATCACAGCTGACTGGTTGAAGGATTAAAATAGACCCACATCGCCGCCTTGCCCCAAAGAGGAATTGCCGACTGTAGATTTCCGGCAAAGCACCTCGCGAGTTTCGCTCGATGCCCTTTCATGCCAGTCGTAAGTCACGCAGAAGGCGCGACAAAGCGCGCTCACTCCCGGCTATCCTGGTGCGTCTCTGTATCTACCGGAAAAGTGGTGCCCGGGGACGGAGTCGAACCGCCGACACTGCGATTTTCAGTCGCATGCTCTACCAACTGAGCTACCCGGGCATGGCCCCGGAGGCCCCGGGGAGCGCGCCTCTTAGTCGCGCGAATCGGCGCTGTCCAGCCTGCTTTGCGCTTCCGGGTCCACCGGTTCGCCAGGGATGCGATAGCCTTCGCCCAGCCATTGCAGCAGGTCGCGATCCTTGCAGCCGCGGCTGCAGAAGGGGGCGTGGGCCGCGCTGCTCGGCTTGGCGCAGAGCGGGCAGGTGTTGCGGTTCATGCGTCTCTCTCGTCGGGCTCGATCCGAATTGCCGCGCCCATCCGGCGTGTCAGTTCCTCGCGCCATCCGGGATGGGCGGCCATCCGACGGTGAATGGCCGCCGGCACGATATGGGGTGCCGTCCACGGCGGGGGAAGGCGCTCGATCCGGCGAAGCTCGGCACGCGCTGCGGCGCCCGGCGGGTCGGCGCGCAGCAGCTCGGGGAGCGAGGGCCTGAGGCGCGGCCGGATGATCTGGAGGAAGCCGAAGCCGTTGACCGCGGTCCGCTCGAAGGGCTTGGGCAGCGCCGCGTCGAGCGCTTCGGCGACGGCGCCCCGCGCCGCCTTGTCGGGGAGGGTCGGGAAGTCGATCCCGATCGATCCGGCGACATCGTGGCGGATGATCGCCCGGGCGACCGCGGGCGCGGCGGCGAGCGCGAGCGCTTGCGCGTCGAGGCTGCCATCGACGTCGAACAAGGTCATCGCCGGCGTCACCGCCATGCGCAGCGCGCCGCCGGGGAAGGCGATCTCGCCGGTCAGCGCTTCCTCGAGCACTTCGGACCAGCCGGCGTGCTCCAGCGCATCCGGCTCATAGGCGCGCAACTGGCGGACGGGGAGCCCGCTCGCGCGGATGCGTTCGAGCAGGTCGGGGCCGGGGGCAGGGGGCTCGTCGGTCGCGACGGCCTTGGCGAGCTTGGCGCGGCCGGGCTCGGGGATCGCCTCGCGGGTGATCCGCACCGTGATCGGTCGGCCTTCGCTCAGCCCCCTGGGCGCTGCATCGAGCAGCGCCTCGCCGCCGCCGTCCAGTTCGACCCGCCGCTCAGGCCGCAGCCGGCCCGCGATCACGCTCCCCGCGCGCAGCCCCGGCAGCTCGATCCGCGCCTCGAGGATTCGGCCATGCTCGACCAGCGCGGCGCGCGCCTCGCCGATCCCGGCCTCGTAGAGCCACTCAGCCAAGCCGATAGCCCGCCGATTCGAGCAGCGCGCGCGTCTCGAACACCGGCAGGCCGACCACGCCCGAATGGCTGCCCGAGAGCGCGCGCACGAACGCCTCGGCGCGGCCCTGGATCGCATAGCCGCCCGCCTTGCCCATGCCCTCGCCGCTGGCGACGTACCAGTCGATCTCCTGCTCGGTCAGCCGCTTGAAGGTGACGATCGTGTCCGAGAGCCGCGTGCGCGGCTTGCCGTCGAGCCCGACCAGGCAGATCGCCGAGAGGCAATGGTGGCGCCGGCCCGAGAGCAGGCCGAGCATCCGGCGCAGGTCGGCCTCGTCCTCGGGCTTGGCGAGGATGCGGCGGCCGACCGCGATGGTGGTGTCGCCAGCGAGGACGATCTCGTCGGCTTCGCGCGCCACCGCCTGCGCCTTGGCGATGGCGACGCGCAGCACATAGGCGCGCGGCAGCTCGCCGGGGAGGACATCCTCGTCGACATCGGGCGCGGCGATGCGATCGGGCACGGCCCCGATCCGCGCGAGCAGCTCGCGGCGGCGCGGCGAGGTCGAGGCGAGGACGAGCCGCAGGGCCCGTTCCGTCACTTGAAGCGGTAGGTGATGCGGCCCTTGGTCAGGTCGTAGGGCGTGAGCTCGACGAGCACTTCGTCGCCGACGAGCACGCGGATGCGGTTCTTGCGCATCTTGCCGGCGGTGTGGCCGAGAATCTCATGGTCGTTCTCGAGCCGGACGCGGAACATCGCGTTGGGGAGAAGCTCCACAACCTGTCCGCGCATTTCAAGCAGTTCTTCTTTGGCCAAATGAACCTCAATCGGTGGGCTGGCGGTGGCGCGAGGCTTTAGCTCGGCGCGCGCCAAAAGGGAAGGCGCGACGAAGTCGGCCGCCAAGTGCCTGTTGTGATTGTCATATGATGGGCATAGCCTCCGTCGGCAAGGGGTGTCCGAGGGGAGGATCACATGAAGGCATGCTGGCTTCTGGCTACCGCCGCGCTTG
This sequence comes from Sphingomonas sp., assembly GCF_017745215.1. Lineage (GTDB taxonomy): Bacteria > Pseudomonadota > Alphaproteobacteria > Sphingomonadales > Sphingomonadaceae > Sphingomonas. The sequence continues at coordinate 240,266 of NZ_JAGHZV010000008.1, read as the reverse complement.
CGCTCGCGCCGGCTGCCGCCTTCGCCCAGGGCGGCGCCAATCCCGGCCTCACCGCGCAGGTGGGCGGCGTCGACGACGAGCAGCATGCGGCCGAGCTCAAGCTCCGCCGGCTCGACGTCGCGGTGGCGGTGCGCGGCGGCATCGCCGAGACGGTGGTGACGGCGAGCTTCCTCAACCCCGGCGAGGACCGGCTCCAGGGCGACTTCCGCCTGCGCCTGCCCGAAGGCGCAGTGGTGACGGGCTATGCGCTCGATATCGACGGGCGCTTGGTCGACGGCGTGCTCGTCGACCAGCCCAAGGCCAAGGCGGTCTATGAGGAGCGCGTCCGCCAGAAGGTCGATCCGGGCATGGCCGAAGTGACCGCGGGCGGCGAGTTCCGCACCAGGGTCTTCCCGATCCTGCCCGACAAGGGGCGGACGATCCGCATCCGCTTCGTCGCGCCGCTGCTCGCGCCTTCGGCCTCGGACGAGATCTACCGGCTGCCGCTCGATCTCGGCGCGCCGTCCGAAGGCTGGTCGATCACCGTGCGCGCGAGCGGCGACCTGCCCGAGCCGGCGCTCGCCTGGCCGGGTCGCGGCGTCGCGCCGATGGTGCGCGAAGGGCAGGACCTCGTCGCGCGCGGCGAGGGCAGGACGGCGCTTGTCGGCGCGCTCACCATCGCGCGCCAGCCCTTCGCGGCCCTGCTCAGCCGCAACGGCTATGGCGAGCGCTCGGTACAGCTGAGCGGCGACACCGGCCCCGCGGGCGCGCCGGCGCCGGTCGAGAGCGTGCGCATCTACTGGGACCGGTCGCGCGCGCGACGCGATGCGCGGCACGCGGCCGAGCTGGCGCTGCTCCGCCACACGCTGGCGGCGCTCGCGCCCAGAAGCATCGAAGTGGTGACCTTCAACAGCAATGGGGCGCAGCGCAGCCGCGTCGGCAGTGCCGACGTCGCGATCGCGCTGCTCGAGAAGGTCCAGTATCGCGGCGCGACCAGCTATGCGGCGCTGGGCGAGGATCGCGCGGCGGCGGACCGCTGCCTGCTCTTCTCCGGCGGACGGCCGCAACTCGACCGCGGCTTCACGTTGCGCGCGCGTTGCCGGCTCGACGCCGTGACGAGCGCGCCGGTCGCGGACCTCGCCTGGCTGCGCAACCTCGCCAAGCGCCACGGCGGCCGCGCCTTCGCGCTCGGCAGCGATGCTTCCGCGATCGAGAAGGCGCTGGCCGCGCGTGACAGCGGCGTCACCGGCGTGTTCGACGCGGCGGGCCAGGCGCTCCCCTATACTGCGCTCGAAGGCCGTTCGGGGCGCTGGATGGTTGTCGCGCGAGCACCGGCGAGCGGCGGCGTGACCGTGCATGTCGGCGGCCGCGACGTGACGCTGGCGGTGCCCGAGATCGCGGTGGCGTTCGACGGCGAAGGTGTGCTGCTCGCTTCGGATACGCTCACCGGCCTCGATCCGACGGTGCAGCGCGCCGATTATGTCGCGCTCAGCCGGCGCTACGGCGTCGCCAGCCCCGATCTGTCGTTCGTGGTGCTCGAGACGCCTTCGGACTACGCGCGCGCCGACGTCGATCCGCCCAAGGACTATCCCGAGGAGCAGCTCGCCGAATGGCGCGAGATGCGCAAGGGCGCGGACGACGAGAAGGCCGAGGCCAAGGCCGAGCGGCTGGGCGTGGTCGCGGAGCGCTGGGCGGAGCAGGTCAAATGGTGGGAGACGCGCTTCGACCCCGATGCGAGACCGAAGAAGCCCAAGGAAGCGCCTGCACCCTCGCCGCCGCCCCCGGCGACCGTCGTGCCGCCGCCCGCGCCCGAGCCCACCCCCATGCCGACAGCCGAACCCGCGCCCGATCAGGACGGGGGCGAGGCCGAAGTGGTGGTCACCGGCGTGCGCGCCGCGCCGCAGGTGAGCATGGTCGCGAACGCCGTGACGTCGATCGATGCGGAGGACGTCGGCAAGCTGCCGGACAGCGATCCGTCCGCCACCATCGAGCTCGAGGCCTGGCAACCGACGCGCGAGTATCTGAAGGCGTTCGACGCCGCCCCGGCCACCTTCGACAAGCGTTTCGTCGAAGTCGAGGAGAAGCAGGGCGCCGCGCCCGCCTTTTATTTCGACACCGCCGAATGGCTGCGGCGCCACGGCAAGCCCGAAGCGGCGCGCGAGATGCTGCTGAGCGCGCTCGACCTGCCGGTGGCGAACAGCGAGACGATCGCCATCGTCGCCGCGCGGCTCGAACGCTATGGCGACCTCGACCATGCGATCGAGCTGCGCGAGCGGCTCGCGGCGCTGGAGAGCGAGCGGCCCCAGCCAAGGCGGCTGCTCGCACTGGCACTCGCCCGGCGCGCGGCGCTGCGCCCCGCGACGGCGCGCGCGGACCTTGAACGCGCGGTCAAGCTGCTCACCGAAGTGATCATGACGCCCTGGGACGATGCCTGGGACGGCGTCGAGATGGTGTCGCTGATGGAAGTGAACACGCTGATTCCCAGGCTGATCGCGCTCGGCGGCAAGGCGGAGCTCGACCCGCGGCTGGTGCGCAAGCTCGACGTGGACCTGCGCGTCGTGGTCGACTGGGACACCGATGCGACCGACCTCGACCTGTGGGTCGACGAGCCCAACGGCGAGCGCGCGATCTATTCGAACCAGCGCACCGCGATCGGCGGCCACCTCTCCGACGACATGACCGACGGCTATGGCCCGGAGGAATATCTCCTCCGTCGCGCGCCCGACGGGACCTATGTCGTCCAGGCCGACGTCTATCGCCTCGACGCGATCAACCCCAACGGCCCCTCGGTGATCACTGCGCACCTCATCCGCGACTTCGGCCGCCCGACCGAGCGCGAGGAGAGCGTCGACATCGAGCTCACCGACGGCGACAAGGGCCGCGGCCAGGACGCGCGGCTGATCGGCCGGCTGGTGGTGGGGAAGAAGAAGTAGCCACCGGACCGGGCGCGATCCGATCCAGAATCGTCATCCCGGCGAAGCCGGGACCCAGGGTTGCAGAGGACATCGCTCGCGGCCCTGGGTCCCGGCTTTCGCCGGGATGACGGTTTATTCAAACCGGACCCCCTCAATAAGAGACCGCCGCCCTCCCCGGGGGGAGAGCGGCGGCCCTGGTTCCGCGCGAGGCGGCCGGCGGTCAGCCCGCCGCGTTCGCGGCGAGCGCTGCAAGCAGCAGCAGCGCGACGATGTTGGTGATCTTGATCATCGGGTTCACCGCCGGGCCCGCCGTATCCTTGTACGGGTCGCCCACCGTGTCGCCGGTGACCGCGGCCTTATGGGCTTCCGAGCCCTTGCCGCCGAAGTTGCCGTCCTCGATATACTTCTTGGCATTGTCCCAGGCGCCGCCGCCCGAGGTCATCGAGATGGCGACGAACAGCCCCGAGACGATCACGCCGAGCAGCAGCGCGCCGACCGCGGCGAAGCCCTGCGCCTGGCCATAGGCTTCCGGCGAGGTGTAATGGCCGATGTCCGCCGGCGCGAAGGTTGCGGCGACGAACGAGATCGCGAAATAGACCACGATCGGCGCCAGCACCGGCAGCAGCGAAGGGACGATCATCTCCTTGATCGCCGCCTTGGTGACGATGTCCACGGTGTGGCCATAGTCAGGCTTGCTGGTGCCTTCCATGATGCCGGGGTTGTTCCGGAACTGGTTACGGACGTCCTCGACCACTGCCCCCGCCGCACGGCCCACGGCGGTCATGCCGAAGGCGCCGAACAGATAGGGCAGCAGCGCGCCGAGGAGGAGGCCCACGACGACATAGGGGCTCGACAGGCTGAAGAGGCCCGCGTCGTTGCCGGCGTCGGGGAAGTACTTCTTCAGGTCGGTCGTATAGGCGCCGAACAGAACGAGCGCGGCGAGCGCGGCCGAGCCGATGGCATAGCCCTTGGTGACGGCCTTGGTGGTGTTGCCCACCGCGTCGAGCGCGTCGGTCTTCTTGCGGACCTCGTCCTCCAGCCCCGCCATCTCGGCGATGCCGCCGGCATTGTCGGTCACCGGGCCATAGGCGTCGAGCGCGACGACCATGCCCGCGAGCGCGAGCAGCGAGGTGGCGGCGAAGGCGATGCCGATGATCCCGGCGATGAGGTAGGTCGCGATCACCGCGACCACGATCACCAGCGTCGGCAGCGCGGTCGACTCGAGGCTGATCGCCAGGCCCTGGATGACGTTGGTGCCGTGCCCGGTGACCGAGGCCTTGGCGATCGACTTGACCGGGCGATATTGCGTGCCTGTGTAATATTCGGTGATCCAGACCAAGAGCCCGGTGACGACCAGGCCGATCATCATGCAGGCGAACAGCTGCCAGCCGGTGAAGGCCGGACCAACCGCCGCCGCCATGCCGATCTGCGCCTCGGGCGTCAGCGCGGTGTCGACCGCGGCCGGCGTGCCGCCGATCGTGGCGGAGAGGTCGCCGAGCGCGTAGCTCGTCGCCCACCAGATCGCCGGGACCGAGAGCACCGCGGTGACGATGAAGCCCTTGTAGAGCGCGCCCATGATCGACTGGCTCTTGCCCAGCCGCACGAAGTAGGTGCCGATGATCGAGGTGATCACGCACACGCCGCCGACGAGCAGCGGCAACGCCATCAGATGCAGCATCGTTTCGCTGCTCACGCCCTTCACCGACAGCGCGATCGACGCCATCGTGATGCCCAGCGTCACGACATAGGTCTCGAACAGATCGGCTGCCATGCCGGCGCAATCGCCGACATTGTCGCCGACGTTGTCGGCGATCACGGCGGGGTTGCGAGGATCGTCCTCGGGGATGCCGGCCTCGACCTTGCCGACCAGGTCGGCGCCGACGTCGGCGGCCTTGGTGAAGATACCGCCACCGAGGCGAGCGAAGATCGAGATCAGCGAGGCGCCGAAGGCAAGCGCCATGAGCGCCGCCGGGACCTCATGGTCGTTGGGGGCCAGGCCGCGGAAGCCGACGAGGAACCAGAAGAGCAGCGCGATCGAGAGCAGCCCCAGGCCCGCCACGAGCATGCCGGTGACGGCGCCCGAGCGGAAGGCGAGGGTGAGGCCGCCCTGGAGCGATCCGCGCGCAGCCTCGGCGGTGCGGACGTTGGCGCGCACCGAGATGTTCATGCCGACATAGCCCGCGACGCCCGACAGCACCGCGCCGATCAGGAAGGCGACGGTGGAGAGCAGTCCGAGCGTGAAGAACAGGATGACCGCGACGACGATGCCGACGATGGCGATGGTGCGGTACTGGCGGCCGAGATAGGCCTTGGCGCCTTCCTGGATGGCGGCGGCGATGCTTTGCATCTTCTCGTTTCCAGCCGGCGCTTTCAGGACCTGCAGGCTGGTCATTACGCCGTAGAGCACGGCGACGATGCCGCACGCTATGGCGATATAGACTATCGGCATGTGTTGAACCCTTCCCCTAGGTAATCTGATTGGATCTCCGCTCTTTCGGCGGCGTCCCGAATGTTTTCGGTGGGGAGGGTATAGAGGGGCTGCACAACAGCGCAAGCACCCGGCTCTCAGCCGTGCCGATAGCCCAGCGGGCCCGCGGGGGGAACGCCATCGACGAGCAGCGGCGCCGGGCCGGCGGGGAGCATCGTACCGATCCGCGCGGCGGCGACCGGCGGCGCGAAGCCGGGCGGTGAGGCGAAGAGCAGCGCATAGTCGTCGCCCCAGCTCGCCGCGGCGAGACGGCGGTCGGCGGGCAGAGCGGCGGGGAAGGGGATGGCGCCGAGCTCGATCGCGGCGGTGCAGCCGCTCGCCTCGGCCATGCGGCGCGCGTCGAGGAGCAGGCCGTCGGACACGTCCATCATCGCATGGACGTGCGCGGCGAGCGCCTGGCCCTCCGCGAGCAGTGGCGTCGGGCGGAGATAGGTCTCGTCGCGCTCGCCGCGCTTCGCCGCCTCGAAGCCGAGCATCGCTGCGCCGATCGTCCCGCAGACCCACAGCATATCGCCCGGCTTCGCGCCGCCGCGCACCGGCACGGGACCGGTCGCGCGCCCGATCGCGGTACAGCCGAAGGCGGCGGGGCCCGCGGGCTTGATCGTGTCCCCGCCGAGCAGCGCCACCTCGAAGCGCGTGAGCACGTCGCGCAGCCCCTCGACGAAGCGCTCGGCGCCTTCGGTAAGGCTCGCCCCGATCAGCACGCCGAGCGGCGCGGCGCCTTTCGACGCCAGATCGGAGAGATTCACCGCGACGAGCTTCCAGGCGATGTCGGCGGGATCGGTGCCGGGGAAGTAATGCACCCCCTCGGCGATCATGTCGTGGGTGAGGATCAGCGTCTCGCCGCCGAGGGCGAGGGTGGCGGCGTCGTCCTGCAACTCCGCCGCTCCAAGGGCCAAGGGGAGCGTGCGTAGGGCGGCGATGAATTCGGCTTCAGTCAGTGGCTTAGTGCTTCCGGCTCACGTTCAACGTTCGCCAGCACCCTTCGGTTCGAGGCGCTTCAAATTGAGATACAGAGCGCCCAGCACGGCGAAGCTCGCGACCGTTACGCACACCGCCACAATGAAAATGGTATTCGCCACGGCTAAACTCCTACCGATCCGCTTCGGCGAGCACTGCGTCGATCCGCGCAGCCTTATGCTCCCATTGAGCGGACTTTCGGTCAAACATGCTCGCTATTGTAGTGCCCCCCAGAAACAATAGCAACGTGAGGCCGGCCGTTCCGGCGACAAGCGGCGCGGCGGATGTGGTCAAGAGCAGGAGGGCCGTCGCGCCGAACAGCGATCCGCTGCCGAATTTTGCGATTTCTTCCGCCGTCTTGTGGGTGGCTCGGCACTGACGGGCGTAACGGAGATAGTCCAGCTTACTGTCGACAAGATCGAGCCTGGCGGCACGTCGCTCCACGGAATCGGGGTCTCCCTGCGCAATCAGCGCCTCTGCCTCTTGAGCGAGGCTCGGGGGTGGCGCGACGCGCGCGGATCGAAGAGGAAAAATCTTCCAACTCGCCTTCGGAGCGGCGCGGGGGGCTTGAGCCGGTACTTCTTGACGCTTCGCCGCTTCTAGTTGGGGGCTTGGGTCGGGCATGAGATACTCCGACTTGGGCTAACCCCGCGACGATAGCAGCTTGTCGTTATTTGTCACGAACCTGCTTCGCCACCGCATCCAGCAGCCCGTTGACGAACCCCTTCTCGCGCCGGTCGTAGAAAGCGTCGGTGACGTCGAGATACTCGCTGATCACCGCGCCCACCGGCACGTCGACGCGGGCGAGCAGCTCGTAGGTACCGGCGCGCAGGATCTGGCGCATCGGGCGGTCGAGCCGCTCGATCGTCCATTCGGCCGAAAGCTTCGAGGCGATCAGCGCGTCGATCTCGCTGCGGCGCGCGTCGACGCCTTTCACGACGTCGTCGAAGAAGGCGGCGTCGGCGTCGGCATATTCGACGTCCTCGATCGTCGCGCCCAGGCGGTGCTGGTGGAATTCGGTGAGCAGCACCAGGATCGGCGTGCCCTCCATCTCCTGCTGGTAGAGCGCCTGTACCGCCGCGAGACGCGACGCGGCACGGGCCTTAGAACGGGAACGGGCATGGGGGCTGGGCATGGTTTTCTCTTGTTAGACCGTCCGCCCCGGGCTGTCGAAGGGCGGACCGGATTTAGCGGTTCAAACGGATCGCGACCGACTTCGCATGCGCCGGCAGCCCCTCGGCCTCGGCAAGCGCCACTGCGGCGGGGCCGATCGCCGCCAGGCTGGCCGAGTCGAGGCTCAGGAAGCTGGTGCGCTTCATGAAGTCGAGCACCGACAGCCCCGAGGCGAAGCGCGCGCGGCGGCCGGTGGGGAGGACGTGGTTCGGCCCTGCGACATAGTCGCCGATCGCTTCGGGGGTATGCCGGCCGATGAATATGGATCCAGCATGGCGGACGCGCTCGAACAGTCCCTCGGCACGCTCGCACGCCAGCTCGAGATGCTCGGGCGCGAGCCGGTCGACCAGGGGCAGCGCCGCGTCGAGCGTCGGCACGAGGACGATCGCACCGTTCGCCTCCCAGCTCGCGCGCGCGGTCGCCTGCGTTGCGAGCTCGCCGAGCTGGCGCTCGACCGCGTCGGCCACCGCGTCGGCAAAGTCCGCATCGTCGGTGAACAGGATCGACTGGCTGGTCGGGTCGTGCTCGGCCTGACTCAGCAGGTCGGCGGCGATCCAGTCCGGGTCGTTGTGGCGATCGGCGACGACGACGATCTCGCTCGGCCCCGCGACCATGTCGATGCCGACCACGCCGTAGAGCTGGCGCTTGGCCTCGGCGACCCAGGCGTTGCCCGGGCCGGTAATCACGTCGACCGGTGCGATGCTCGACGTGCCGTAAGCGAGCGCGGCGATCGCCTGCGCGCCGCCGATCCGCCAGATCTCGTCGACGCCGCCGATGTGCGCGGCGGCGAGGACGAGCGGGTTGGTCTCGCCCCTGGGTGTGGGCGTAACCATCACCAGCCGCTCGACCCCCGCGGCCTTGGCGGGGATCGCGTTCATCAGCACCGAGCTCGGATAGGCGGCGCGCCCGCCGGGGACGTAGACGCCTGCCGCCTCCACCGCCCGCCAGCGCGCGCCGAGGCGGACGCCGGCGTCGTCGATCGCCTCGCTGTCCTCGGGCTTCTGTTTCACATGATAGGCCGCGATCCGCTCGGCCGCGAGCTCGAGCGCGTCGCGCAGCTTCGAGTCGAGGCTCTCGAACGCCGCGAGCGTCTCGGTGCGGTCGATCCGCCAGCCGGTGCCGTCGAGGTCGTGGCCATCGAAGCGCTTGGTCAGGTCGCGCAGCGCCGTGTCGCCTTCGTTGCGGACGCGCGAGATGATCGCGGCGACGTCGCGCGCGACATCCTCGTCGGCTTCGCGCCGCGCATTGACCAGCGCGTCGAAGGCCGGGCCGAAGTCGGGGGTCGAGGCGTCGAGGCGGATCATGCCGGCACCCTTTCCACCGCGCGGCGGAAGGCGTCGACCAGGGGCACGACCTCGGGCCGCGTCTTGAAGGCCGCGCGATTGACGACGAGCCGCGAGGTCACCTGCGAGATGACTTCGACCTCGACCAGGCCGTTCTCCTTGAGCGTCCGCCCCGAGGAGACCAAGTCGACGATCCGCGGCGCCAGGCCCAGCACCGGCGCCAGCTCCATCGCGCCGTTCAATTTGACGCACTCCGCCTGCACCCCGCGCGCCTCGAAATGGCGGCGCGTGACGTGCGGATACTTCGTCGCGATGCGGACGTGGCTCCAGCCGCGCGGATCGTCCTGCGCCGCCATGTCGGCGGGCTCGGCGACCGACAGGCGGCAATGGCCGATGCCCAGGTCGACCGGCGCGTAGAGCTCCGAATAGTCGAACTCGGCGAGCACGTCCGAGCCGACGATGCCGAGCTGCGCGGCGCCATGCGCGACGAAGGTCGCGACGTCGAAGGCGCGCACGCGGATCAGGTCGATCGCCGGATTGTCGGTGGTGAAGCGCAGCGCGCGGCTGCCTTCGTCGGCGAAGGCGGGCTCGGGCACGATTCCGACGCGCGCGAGCAAAGGCAGCGCCTCTTCGAGGATGCGCCCCTTGGGCACGGCGAGGATCAGCGGTTCGGCCATCGGCGGGGGGCTTTACTTGCGGGGACCCGCAGGCGCAACACGCCGCGCGAGCGGAGGTGGGACAGATGAGCGAAGCCGAAGTCAGAAGCGCATTCCAGAATCAGGTCGGCTATTGCCTCGCCAACGGCGCGCCGGTGACCGCGGCGGTGGTCGGCGGGGTGCTCGCCGGGCTCGACGGACCGGGCGAATTTCTCCGGCGGATCCGCGAATGGTGGGGGGCGCCGCTCGCCGACGCGTTGCCGCTGCGCGCGGCGGGCGGGATGCACGCGCTGGTCCAGCGAGGCGAGGCGCCGGCGCTCGAGCCGCTCTACCGCGGCGAGCCCGAGGCGATGGCGCAGGCGGACGCGCTGGTCGCCGAAGCGATCGCCGCGCACGATGCCGCGCTGCTCCCCTGGCTCGACGGGCCACCGCAGACCAACGAGGCGGGGCGTTCGGCCAATTACGTCGCCGCGATGCTGTGGCTGGCGGCGAAGGGCCTGCCGCCGCGCTGGGATTGCCTGGAGATCGGGTCGAGCGCGGGGATCAACCTGATGATCGACCGCTATCGCTACCGGCTCGGCGGCGTCGAGGTCGGGCCGGCCGAGTCGCCGATGCTGCTCGAGCCCGAATGGCGCGGCAGTCCGCCGCCCGCGGTGCCGGCGGGCTGGGGCTTCGCGGGCTTGCGCGGCTGCGACGTCGAGCCGATCGACCTGACCGATCCCAAGCGGCTGGCGCGCCTCAGGGCCTATGTCTGGCCCGAGGCGACGCAGCGCTTCCAGCGGCTGGAAGCGGCGGCGCGGCTGGCGTCGGAGCGTGCGCCCCTGCTGGTGAAGGCCGACGCCGCCGACTTCGTCGAGGCCGAACTCGCCCGGCCCCAGGCAGAGGGCACGACGCGCGTGCTGATGCACTCGATCGTCTGGCAATATGTCCCCGCCGCCAGCCAGGCGCGCGTCACCGCGGCGATGGAAGCGGCCGGCGCCGCCGCGACTCCGGAGCGGCCTCTCGCCTGGATCATGCTCGAAGCCAACCGCAACAACTTCCGCCACGAGCTGGTCGTCCGCCACTGGCCGGGCGACGGCGCGCCGCACCTGCTCGGCACCGCGCACGCGCATGGGGCGTGGGTGGAGTGGGCGGGGCGCTGATCTGCTCCGATACTCAGTCGTCATCCCGGCGAAAGCCGGGACCCAGGGCCACGAGCGATTGCCGGGTCGGCCATGCTCCCAGCATGGCCTGAACAGCGCGGGGCGCTGTTCACCCAGCAATCCTCTGCAACCCTGGGTCCCTGCTTTCGCCGGGATGACGGCTTAAAAGGGCGCGGCGCTAGGCCGTCCCTTCCCGCGCCGCCAACCACGCCCGCATCGCCGCATTGACCGCCTCGGGCTTCTCCCACGGCACGAAATGGCCGCCGTCCTCGATCTTCACGATCGTCAGGTCGGGCACGAGCTTGTCGAGCCCCTCCAGCTGCACCGGCAGCAGTGCCTTGTCGCGCATCCCCCAGATCACCAGCGTCGGCTGCGTCACCGGCGGGAAGGGCGCGTCGATCCAGGCGGGGCGTTCCACATGGCCCTCGGCGTCGGGCACGACGATCGTCGAGGCGCGGTACCAGTTGAGCATCGAGGTCATCGCGCCGGGATGGCCCCATTGCTCCATGTAGATCGCCTTTTCCTCGCCCGCGACCGCGCCGACCAGATGCTGGGTGAAGTTGCTCGCGAAGAAGCGCTCGAGCCCCGCGCCGACGAGGCCCTGGTCGATCGTCGTGTCGCGGAAGCGGCGGATGTACTGGCTCGACTTGCGCTGCTCGGGATCGTCGAGCAGCGTCTTCTGGAAGACGAGCGGATGTGGTGCGTTGACGATGATCAGCCGCTTGATCCGCCCCGGGTTCTGCAGCGCCGCCATCCAGGCGATCGCACCGCCCCAGTCATGCCCGACCAGGGTGAAGTCGCCGATGCCGAGATGGTCGGCGAGCGCGAGCAGGTCGCCCACCGGCTTGTCGGGGGTGTAGTTCGCCACCCCCTCGGGCCGCGACGAGTTCGCGAAGCCGCGCTGGTCGGGCACCACGACATAATGGTCGCGGGCGAATTCCTCGATCTGGAAGCGCCAGGTGCGATGCGATTCGGGGAAGCCGTGGAGGAAGACCAGCGGCGGGTTCGCGGGCGAGCCGGCGATGACGACGTCGAGCTCCACGCCGGTGGGCAGCGCGACCCGGGTCAGGGGAAAGCGGTCCATATCCTCTCCTTCTTTAGCCCCTCCCCTTCAGGGGAGGGGTTGGGGTGGGGCGTGTCCACGAATACCAACGCTGGTCTCGGTGAGACCCACAGGCCCCACCCCCAACCCCTCCCCTGAAGGGGAGGGGCTTTTTAGGTCACGGATAGCTCACCGTCCGGGGCACCTCGGGGATCGGGATGAATTCCTTGTCGTCGCCGGGCACCTTCGGGAAATTGCCTGCGGTCCAGTCGGCCTTGGCCTGGTTGATCCGCTCGCGGTCCGACGAGACGAAGTTCCACCAGACGAAGCGCGGGGTGAGGAACGCCTCGCCGCCGCACAGCATCACGCGACCGCCGCCGGCGCTGGTCACCTGTGTCGCGATGCCCGGGCGCAGGATGTAGAGCGTCTGCGGCGCCATCGGCATCCCGTCGAGCGTCGCGTCGCCATAGGCGAGGTACACCGCGCGCTCGTCGGCGTCCGATTCGATCGGCACCTTGCCGCCCGCGCCCAGCTCGATGTCGGCGTAGATCGTGCCGGCATAGGTCGTGGTCGGCGCCGTCGCGCCCCAGAGCGAGCCCATGATCACCCGCGCCCGCACGCCGGACGCCTCGACCACCGGCAGGTCCTGCGCGCCGACATGCTCGAACGCCGGGTCCATCTCCTCGTTGCGTTCGGGCAGCGCGATCCAGGTCTGGATGCCCGAGAGCTCGGGCCCCCTGGCGCGCTCGCCGGCGGGCGAGCGTTCCGAATGGACGATGCCGTTGCCCGCGGTCATCAGGTTGACCGCGCCCGGCTCGATCGTCGCGAAGGTGCCGATCGAATCGCGATGGTCGATCGCCCCGGCGAAGAGATAGGTCACCGTCGCGAGGTTGATGTGCGGATGCGGGCGCACGTCGATGCCCGTGCCGACCTCCAGATGCGCCGGGCCCATCTGGTCGAAGAAGATGAACGGCCCCACCATCGTCCGCGGGCGCGAGGGGAGCGTGCGGTGCACCTTGAACCCGCCCAGGTCGTGCGTGGTCGGCAGGATGGTCTGGATCACCAGCTCGTCGGTCACGTCGGTCATGCCACTGCCTCCAGGATCTGGACGATGTCTTCGGGGAAGATGGTCTCGGGCCAGTCGGCCAGCTCGTCGCGCGTGAACCAGTGCCAGCTGCGCATCAGCCGCTGCTCGAGCTCGGTATGGTTGGCCGGATCGATCGCGATGGTCTCCGCCTCGGCGCGGACGAGGAAATAGCGCTCGTCGGCGTGGACGCGGACGTTCTCGAGCGTGGTGAACTGGACGATGCTCCGGTGGACCTCCTCGCCGCACTCGAGCGTGAGGCCGGTCTCCTCATAGAGCTCGCGCCGCGCGGCCTCGGCGTAGCTTTCGCCCGGATCGATCGCGCCGCCGGGCGTCGCCCAGAAGGGCGGCCGGTCGGCGGGGGTGAAGCGGAACAGCAGCAGCCGCCCCAGCCCGTCGAGCAGCAGGATGCGCGCGGCGGGGCGCTGGGCGAGATCGGTCTCGGTGAGCGTCATTCGGCGTCGAGCTCGGGATAATGGCGGAAGATGCCGTTGGTGTTGAACGCGAGCCGGCGGCCGCTGTCCAGATAGGCGCGGATGCCGGGCAGCTGGACGACGCGGTCGCGGATCGCGGCCAGCTTGGGGTGATCTGGCTCGAGCGTCGCCATCCGCCGCGGGAACATGTAGCGCAGCCCCTCGACCAGCTGGAAGATCGACGTATCGGCATAGCTCCAGCGATCGCCCGCCACCCAGTCGCCGAGCACCGCGGCCTCGAGCCAGCCAAGGAACTTGGGCATCCGCTGCTCGCGGAATTCCCTGGCGAAGCGCGCCGCCTCGGGCTTCTGGTCGGTGTAATAGAGGTCCATGCCCACCGGATGATGGACCTGGTGCACTTCGGCGATCAGGTCGCTGATCGTCAGCTGGACCTGGTGGAGCCGCCGCCGCTCGGCGGGGTCCGACGGCGCGATGTCGTGGCGCGCGCCAAGATAGTCGAGGATCAGCGCGACCTGCGCGATCACTGCGCCGTTGGCGACGAGATAGGGGGGCGCGAAGGGCGCGTCCTGCCCGCGCGCGGCCATGTCGGCGATGAGCGCATCGTCGCCGTCGCTCGTCGCTTCGCGCGGCGGCTCGACATAGGCGATGCCCGCGGCTTCCATCGGCAGCCGCACGAACTCGCCCCGGCCCTGGATCCCCGTCCAATACCAGAGCTCGTACGCCATCACGCCTCTCCCGGCGCCCGCGCGCGGATCGCGAGCGCGTGGATGCGCTCGGCGAGCAGGTCGGCGAGCGCGTGGTTGACCATCCGCTGCCGCGCCACGCGCGACTGGCCTTCGAACGCCGCGCTCTCGACGATCACGGTGAAGTGCGATTCGCCGGTTCCGTCGTCGCCCCTATGCCCGGCGTGCTGCGCCGAATCGTTGATGACTTCGAGGTGCGACGGGTCGAGCGCGGCGGCGAGGCGGGTTGCGATCTCGCTCGCGACCGGGGCAGTGGCGGGGGCTTGCATCGCGCCTATATAGACGCGTTGCGCGACGGCGTAATTACCCCAAAGGAGTCAATGTGGCGGCGAGCCAGCCCAAGAAGGACCGACCCAATGTGCGTTTCCACGGCCGCGTGGAATCGAACGGACGGCTGTGCGCCGAGCCCGGCTGCGACGCGCCCGGCGAGTTCCGCGCGCCGCTCGCCGGCCCTGGCAACGGCAGCGACGGTCCCGGCGGCTATCGCTGGCTGTGCCTCGACCATGTCCGCGCGTTCAACGCGGGCTACAACTTCTTCGCGGGGATGACCCCCGACGAGATCCACGCCGCCCAGCGCCCCTTCGCCGGCTGGGAGAGCGAGACGCGCGCCTTCACCGCGACCGGCGGTGCCGACCGTCCTCCCCGCTGGGGCGATTTCTCCGACCCGCTCGACGCGATCGGCGCGCGCTTCCGCGACCGGATGCGGCCGCTCGCCGAGCGCAAGGACGGAAAGCCGCTCTCGGGCAAGGACCGCGAGGCGCTGCGCACGCTCGAGCTCGATCTCGACGCCGACCGGATGGCGCTGCGCCGCCGCTATTCGGAGCTCGTCCGCCGCTACCACCCCGACCGCAACGGCGGCGACCGCACCCACGAAGCCGCGCTCCAGCGCACGATCGAGGCCTATCAGCAACTCAAGTCCTCGCCCGCCTTCGCTTAGAAGCCTCCGGCCGTCATCCCGGCGAAAGCCGGGACCCAGGGCCACGAGCGACACGGCCTGCTGCCCTGGGTCCCGGCTTTCGCCGGGATGACGAGATAGAGAGAAGTGAACTTGATCCAACTTATCGATGTAAATCGACCACAGGTGGAAACGCGTGGCGAATTCGTGCAAAAGCGGCTGACCCCATCGGGATCACGATAAAACCAGACCGAATGCCCACCCAGGAAATCATCTCCACCGAACCCGCGACCGGGGCCGTCCTCTGGCGGCAGAAGGCGGGCGACGCCGACGCCGAAGTCGCGCACGCGCGGCGCAGCTGGGCCGAATGGGCCGCGCGCCCGCACACCTATCGGATCGAGGCGCTGCGCCGCTTCGCGAACGTGGTGCGGCAGAAGGCCGACGCCTTCACCGACCTGCTCGCGCGCGAGACCGGCAAGCCGATCTGGGAAGCGCGCAGCGAAGTCGAGACGGTGATCGGCAAGGTCGAGATCTCGATCGCCGCTTATGGCCAGCGCACCGGCCAGCAGCGCGTCGACGCGCCGATGAACGCGCGCCTTGCGCTGCGCCACAAGCCGCACGGCGTGCTCGCGGTGCTGGGGCCGTACAACTTCCCCGCGCACCTGCCCAACGGCCACATCGTCCCCGCGCTGCTCGCGGGCAATGCGGTGGTGTTCAAGCCCTCGGAGAAGACCCCGGCCTCGGGTGCCTTCCTGGTCGATTGCTTCCATGCCGCGGGCGTGCCCGAGGGCTGCATCCGCCTGCTCGTCGGCGGGCCCGACGAGGGCAAGGCGCTGGCGGGCCATCCCGACATCGACGGGTTGCTGTTCACCGGCTCGGCCAACACCGGCATCGCGCTCAACCGGATGTTCGCGACCAGGCCCGAGAAGATCCTCGCGCTCGAGATGGGGGGCAACAACCCGATCGTGGTGTGGAACACCCCCGACCTCTATTCCGCCGCGGTGCTGGTGGTGCAGTCGGCCTTCACCACCGCCGGCCAGCGCTGCACCGCCGCACGCCGGCTGATCGTCGATGCGAAGCTCTACGAGCCGCTGATGGGCGAATTGAACAAGCTGATCGGCCGCCTCATCATCGGCGAGCCGCACGCCGACCCTGCGCCGTTCATGGGCCCGGTGATCGACAACGACACCGCCGACATGCTCACCGAGAGCTTCCTCGCGCTCTCGACAATGGGCGGCCGGCCGCTCCGCCACATGTCGCGCCCGATCGAGGGGCGGCCGTTCCTCACCCCCGGCGTGATCGACATGACCGAGGCGCGCGAGACTCCCGACGTCGAGCTGTTCGGCCCCATTCTCCAGGTGTTCCGCGCCGAGACCTACGAGGCCGCGCTCGCCGAGGCGAACAACACGCGCTACGGCCTCTCGGCGAGCCTGGTGAGCCAGGATCCCAAGCTCTACGACCAGTTCTGGGCGACGATCCGCGCGGGCATCGTCAACTGGAACCGGCCGACCAACGGCGCTTCCTCCTCGGCGCCGTTCGGCGGGGTCGGCTGGTCGGGCAACCACCGCCCCAGCGCCTATTACGCCGCGGACTATTGCGCCTATCCGGTCGTCTCGTCGGAAGCCGAGCAGGCGCGCGCCTCGATCGGTCTCGGCCTGCGCGACGCGTGAGGGCATGAAGTCGCTTGTGATCACCGGCGGCGGGCGCGGGATCGGGCGGGCGACCGCGCTCGGAGCGGCGAAGCGCGGCTGGGCGGTGATGCTGAGCTATGTGTCGGATCCTGCTGCGGCCGAAGCCGTGGTCGCCGAGATTCGCGCGAGCGGCGGGACGGCCGAAGCGGTCCGCTGCGACGTCGCCGAGGAGGCCGATCAACTCGCGCTGTTCGATGCCGCCGAGGCGCGGTTCGGGCGGATCGACGCGGTGGTGGCGAATGCCGGCGGGCTCGCGCCCAGGCCGCTGCCGCTCGCCGAGATGGACGTTGCGCGGCTCAGGCACAGCCTCGATGTGAACCTGCTCGGCGCCGCGCTCACGGCGCGCGAAGCGGCGCGGCGGCTTCCCGAGGGGGGAGCGCTGGTGCTCGTCTCGTCGATGGCGGCGCGGCTGGGGTCGCCGGGCGAATATGTCGACTATGCGATGGCGAAGGGCGGGGTCGACACGCTGGTGCTCGGCCTCGCCAAGGAGCTGGGGCCGCGCGGCATCCGCGTGATCGGCATCCGCCCCGGCATCATCGAGACCGACATCCATGCGAGCGGCGGCTATGCCGATCGCGCGAAGCACTTCGCCCACACCGCCTCGCTCGGCCGTACCGGGCAGCCCGAGGAAGTCGCCGACGCGATCCTCTGGGCGCTCGACGGCGCGAGCTATGTGACGGGGACGTTCCTGGATGTGTCGGGCGGGCGTTGATTCCACCTTTTCTTCGTCACCCTGAACTCGAATCATCGAACGGCCTTGGGCCCTCAACCGTCATCCTGGCGAAAGCCGGGACCCAGGGCCGCGAGCGATGTCCTCTGTAACCCTGGGTCCCGGCTTTCGCCGGGATGACGGTCATTGGGGTGCCAAAACCCGCCTTGCGTGGCGGGGTGGGAAATCGCAGCGGATTGCACACCATCCGAACCCCCGGATCAACGCGGGCTTAACATTCGCCGCGCTACGACTCCGCACATGTACGAGCCTGCCGTCCCGTTGCGTATCGACTTCGGGCTTCCCCCACCGCGCCAGGGGATGCGGCATACCCAGCGCCTGATCGCGCTCGGCGACTATGAGCCGCAGGACATCGCGCTCGCCGTCGCGCAGGATGCGCTCGCGCTGATCGACGCCGCCGACCACGCCCTCGTCACGCTCCGACCGCGCGGCGCCAGGCGGATCGAGCGCCGCGCCGCACGCCACGCCGAGAGCAGCCCGCTCGATTCGGGCGCCGTCGTCGAGCTCCCGATCCGCTCGGGCCAGGGCCGCGTCGGCACGATCGCGCTGTGGCTTGCGGTCGACGCCGAAATGGCCGCGCCCGACCAGTTCGCGCTGGTCGCGCTGACCTGGCTCGCCGCCGCCGCGGTCGACCGGCTCGCGCTGCGCGAGGCCGAGGCGCAGTGGCAGCGCGAGAAGCGCCGGCTCGACGCGACCTTCTCCGCAGCGCCCGTGGGCATCGCGCATGTCGCGCCCGACGGCACCTTCCTCGCGGTCAACGAGCGGTTCGCGGCGATCTGCGGGCGCACCCGTGCCGACCTCGTCGCCGGCGGCTTCCAGGCGATCACCCATCCCGACGATCTCGACGAGGACCTCGTCCACGTCCGCCGGCTGCTCTCGGGCAAGTCCGAGCGCTACCGGATGGAGAAGCGCTACCTCCTCCCCGACGGCAGCGCGACCTGGGTGAACCTCACCGTCGCGCTGATCCGCGACACCCGCGGCGAGCCCGACTTCTTCGTCTCGGTGATCGAGGACATCTCCGACGTCCGCCGCGCCCGCGCCGAAGCGTCGCGCGACCCGCTCACCGGGCTGCTGAACCGCCGCGGCCTGCTCGAGAGTCTCCAGCGCGACCTCGTCCGCTGCGCGCAGACCGAGCAGCCCTTCACGCTCGTCTATGTCGATTTCGACGCGTTCAAGCAGGTCAACGACCGCCACGGCCACGCCCGCGGCGACGCCTGCCTGACGCTCGCGGCCAATGCACTCGCGCGGACGGTCGGCTCCTGGGGCCGCGTCGCGCGCGTCGGCGGCGACGAGTTCGTGATCGCCCTGCCCGGCTCGGGGGTCGATACCGGCACCGCGATGGTCCGCCGCCTGCGCGCCGCACTGCGCCGGATCGAAGTCGCGCCGGGCTGGCACCTCTCGGCGAGCTTCGGGCGGATCACCGTCCAGCCCGACACCGACCTCACCGCCGCGGCGCTGATCGCCGCCGCCGACACGAAGATGTTCCGCGACAAGCGGCGCGTCGCCCGGATGGCTCGCGCACGTTCGCGCTCTTGAAACCGGCGCCGCCAGCCCCTACAACATAGGAGCGGACCGGGCCCCTCTGGCGGCGGTTTCCTCGGAAACCCCGTGATGTCGGACCGCATCGAGCAAGCTCGGTGCAGGTTCGGCGGCCATTTCGAAGCCCCCAAACTCCCTCCACCGACGCGAAGCTCGATCGATGCATTATCGATGGAGTGGCTAGTGACTGAGTTGATCGAGCGGCTGATCGCCGCGCACCGCCTTCTCAACCGCGAGATTCGGCGCGAACTCGCGCGGCGCGTTCCCGACAGCCTGCGGCTCGCGCGGCTGAAGAAGGAGCGGCTGGCCGTCAAGGACCGGCTGTTCCGCCATTTCCCCGATGCCGCCGAGATGCGCCGCGCCGCGCGAACGGTGCTGCGCCGCGCCCGCCCCAAACGCAGCCCCGCGCGCGCCTGACCCCCGAGGAGTAGTTTCATGGACAACATCACCAACTTCCCGCGCCGGACGGCGGAAGCGGCCCGCTATGACGAGGGTCTGCGCCGCCACATGCTCGGCATCTACCGCAACATGGGGATCGGCCTGGCGATCACCGCGCTGGTCGCGATGGGCATCGCCTCGTCGCCGCCGCTCGTCGCGCTGATCTTCGGCACTCCGCTCAAATGGGTGGCGATGCTGGCGCCGCTGGCCTTCATCTTCTTCTTCCAGTTCCGCATCGACCGGATGACCACCGCGACCGCGCGGACGACCTTCTTCGTCTTCGCCGCGGTGATGGGCGTGTCGATGGCGAGCATCTTCCTCGTCTTCACCGGCGCGAGCATCGCCACTGCCTTCTTCGCCGCCTCGGCGATGTTCCTGGGGCTGAGCCTGTGGGGCTATACCACCGGCAAGGACCTGAGCGGGCTCGGCTCGTTCCTGCTGATGGGGCTGATCGCGGTGATGGTGATGAGCCTCATCAACCTCTTCCTCGGCTCGTCGACGCTGCAGATCCTCTTCTCGATCCTCGGCGTCGGCGTGTTCGCCGGCCTCACCGCCTGGGACACGCAGCGGCTGAAGAGCGAGTACCGCTATTACGCCGGCAGCCAGGCGCCAGGTGCAGGGGGCGAGAAGCTCGCGGTGATGGGCGCGCTGTCGCTGTACCTCAACCTGATCAACATGTTCCAGCTGCTGCTGGGGCTGTTCGGCCAGCGGGAGGAATGATGGTGACGCGCTTCACCTGTCCCGTCGACGGCGAGCGGCTGGTGCCGGTCGAGCGCCAGGGGATCGAGATCGACCATTGCCCCGAGTGCCGCGGCGTGTGGCTCGATCGCGGCGAGCTCGACAAGATCATCGAGCGGAGCACCGCGGCGGCACCCCCGCCGCCGCAGCCCGCGCCCGCGCATGCCTATGACCCCCGTCAAGCCGCGCCGGCCCATTACGGTCATGACCATCGCGGTCACAAGCGCCGCAAGTCCTTCCTCGAGGAGCTTTTCGACTAGGCTCCGACGAGGGGCGCCGCCGGATAACCCGCCCCCCGGCATCCGGCGGCGCCTTCCCTTGCCCGCGCGGGCGGCTATGCTCCGCGCCAACGAGGACGGATCAGGGGGGGAGAGGATATGGTCACGCGCAGGCAGGCGATCGGCAGCGGCGCCGCACTCGCGGCAGGGCTTGCCGCGCTGACAGCGCTTGCGGCGGCCCCGGCCAAGCCCGGGCCCTTCGTCAAGCGCGAGGGCACGCGCTTCACGCTCGACGGCAAGCCCTATCGCTTCGCGGGCGCGAACATGTGGTACGGCGCCTGGCTCGGCGCGCAGGCCGATTACGGCGACCGCGACCGGCTGAAGCGCGAATTGGACGCGCTGCTCGCGCTCGGCGTCACCAACCTCCGCATCCTCGCCGCCGCCGAGGAGGGGCCGCTCAAAAACTCGATCCGCCCCGGCTTCCGCGGGCCCGGCAATGCCTGGAACCCCGCGCTGCTGACCGGCCTCGACACTTGCCTCGATGCGATGCGCGAGCGGGGGATGAAGGCGGTGCTCTACCTGACCAATTTCTGGGAATGGTCGGGGGGCATGATGACCTATCTCAGCTATGTCGACGGCGGGCGCTACATCGACATGGGCGATCCCGCGCACCCCTGGCCCGAATTCCCCAACGCCACCGCCAAATTCTACGCCAACGCCCAGGCGGTGGGGCTCTATCACGATTGGGTGCGCGCGATGGTCGGCCGCACCAACTCGCTCTCCGGGATCGCCTATCGCGACGACCCGGCGATCATGGCCTGGCAGCTCGCCAACGAGCCGCGCCCCGGCGGCGACCCGACCAGCGCGGCGCCGCTGCTCCCGGCTTATTACGCCTGGGTCCGCGCGACGGCGCAGCTGATCCGGAAGACCGATCCCAACCATCTCGTCTGCACCGGCAGCGAGGGGCTGAAGGGCAGCCTCGAGAGTACCGACATCTATCTCGCCGCGCACGGCTTTCCCGAAGTGGATTACTGCACCGCGCACGTCTGGCCGCTCAACTGGGGCTGGGTCGATTCGAAGAACCTCGCCGCGACCAACGAGGCGGGCCTGGCGAAGGTGCACGAGTATCTCGTCCAGCACATTGCGCTGGCGACCAGGCTGGGCAAGCCGCTGGTGTTCGAGGAATTCGGCTATCCGCGCGACGGCGGCGGCTACGACCCGGTGTCGAGCACGCATTTCAAGGACGCCTATTACCGGCTGATCTACGACGCGGTGGAGACCAGCCTGGCGGCGGGCGGGCCGGTGCAGGGCTCGAACTTCTGGGCCTGGAACGGCTCCGCACGAGCCGTGCACGGCGACCATCACTACCGCAACGGCGACAACGCCTATATGGGCGACCCCCCGCACGAGCCGCAGGGCTGGTACGGCGTGTTCGACAGCGACGAGACGACCAAGGCCGTGATCGCGGCGCATGCGAAGGTTTTGGCGGCAGACCAATCTTAGTCTCTCAAACCCTCTCCCGCAAAAAGCGGGGGAGGGCTCGGTTGAAGGACCCAGGAACGACCGTCGTCGGCGCAAGCGCCGAATGTCTGAGGTTGTTTTTTGCTGAGGTCACGGGCTAACAGTCGATGCGGTGGCCGAGCAAAACCGGGGACGGCATCTCGAGCCAGGGGCCAGGGGGAACACAAGATGAAGCGTATCGTCTTGCTCGCGATCGTCGTGAGCGCGCCTGCATTGATGGCGCAAACGGCTGCTCCGCAAGGACCGGCTGGCGCAGCTCCAGCACCTTCGACCGGCCCGACGGCCATCGTCTTTTCGGAAAAGGGCGCGAACGGGATGAGCGATCTTCCCATGGGCGTCCACCGAATCCCCGACAGCGACGTCGTTGTCTCGGGATATCAGGGCGGCGGCGGGATCGGGATGCTGTTCGGCGTGGTTGGCCTGCTGGTACAGAGTTCGATCAACGCCGATACCGGCACGGGCAAGGTCCGCAATGTCGAGGATGACCTGCGCTTCGACGTCCGGGCGAAGGCGATCGACATGACCAACACGGTCATGGCCGGCGACAAATTCCGGACGGCCTTCACGCTCACCCCCCAACCGGGTGGCAGCACGATGACGGTAACGCCGTATGTCGTGCTCACGTTCGTCAAGAAGACCGATAATGTTCGCCCCTATATCGTGCTGAAGACGAAGGTCGCGACCGGCGGCGACTCGGGCAAGACGATCAAATATTTCTGTTGCGAGGGTAAGGCGCTGCCGCTGGCGAGCCTGACCGAAAATAACGGCGCCCGTCTGAAGGAAGTCCTGACCGCCGAGCTCGACACCGCCGTCAACGTGATGCTGCTCGATCGTTCGCAGCCTTTTCCCCGGAACGACGAGGCCAAGCTCGACACCAACGGTTTGCTCCCGTTCATGGGCAAACCTTTGAAGTGGCGGGGATTCGATCTGGGCAGTTACAACGATTACAAACTGGTCGAATTCCGTGGAGGGATGTTCGTCTTCTCGGGCGTGAATATCATCGAGCCGGAGGGGCTGGAAATCACGCCCGTGGTTAAGAAATGAGGGCCGATACCGCGACGGTCTGAAGTCTGACCGACGCGGCGATCCAGCTATCCCGCGGTCAACGGTAGCCAAGCATCCGATCCACGACCCTCGCCACTCCCCGCATCATGCGCCGCGGACCAGGAAAGTTGCCGGGCCGGTTTCGGGAGGGGTGGCCGCGGCCATGGAGCGGCAACAAATGGGTCGCTAGCCGCCAAGGTGTTGGCTATCCCTGAGAGCTCATTTCTGGAGCGTGAGAGGACAGGCCGCCTTTTAGGAGTCTACGGCGCGGGATGAAGCTTCCCGGCGCTCCCCTTAACGCTTCCTAACCCATCGCCATGCCACATTCCCCGGCATGAACGCCTTCCAGCAGCTCTGGGAAAACTACCCTGCAGCCCTCACCGGCTGGGCCTTCTCCTTCGCCTTCATGACCGCGATCGAGCTGCTCCTGCCGCGCGGCCGCCAGCCGATCGCGGCGCGCGCCTGGGGGCTGTTCTTCTGGACGCTGTGGATCCCCGTCACCGGCGTGGTCTACGCCGCCTTCCGCACCGGCTGGGCGTGGATCGGCGTGCCTCCGCTGATCGTCCTCCCGCTCGACTTCGGCTGGGCGGGGTGGCTCGGCCTCATCCTCGCGCCGATCGCCGGGGCGATGCTCGCCGACTTCTTCTTCTACTGGTTCCACCGCGCGCAGCACCGGTTCCTCTGGCGCTTCCACGCGGTCCACCATTCGATCCGCGATCTCTCGGCGGTCAACGCCTACCACCATCTCAGCGAATCGATCTTCCAGTCCTTGCTCTACATGATCCCGGCGAGCCTGATCCTGGGCGACACCGGCGCCTATGCCGCGCCCGCGATGGTGGTGTTGATCCGCATGCAGGCCGCCTTCATCCACTCGCCGACGCGGCTGCACTTCGGCTCGCTCGCCGCCTTCTTCGTCGACAACCGCTTCCACCGCATCCACCATTCGCTGGAGGAGCGGCATTTCGACCGGAACTTCGGCGCCTTCACCACGCTCTGGGATCAGCTGTTCGGCACCGCGCACCGCCCCCAGGAGGCCGAATGGCCCGACGTCGGCCTCGCCGACATGGCCCAGCCCGCGAACGTCGCCGAATGGCTGACGCTGCCGTGGCGCTTCCGCGAGTCGCCCATCGATTCCGCGCCCCAATCCACCCCCGCCTGGCAGCAGCACGTCCCAGCCGACTGACCCCGCGGCTTGCCGCACCCGTAACGGCTGTGCTCAAACCCCGCCCCGAAAGGGGAAATCACATGCGCCACACGATCGCGGCCCTGCTATTGCTCGCCTCGACGCCCGCCTTCGCCCAGGACAAGCCGCTCACGCTCCACAAGGATGAGATGGCCGCCGACGCCGAAAAGGCCTGGGCCAAGCCGCCGGTCGAGGAAGCCGAGTCGGTCAGCCATGGCGCGGTCACCGTCGGCGCGGCGCGCATCGCCTATACTGCGACCGCCGGCACGCTCACCATCCGCGACAACGACGGCAAGCCGATCGCTTCGGTCTTCTACACGGCCTATACCCGCGACGGCGCCGCGCCAGGCTCGCGCCCGGTCACCTTCTTCTACAACGGCGGCCCCGGCTCGGCGACGATCTGGCTGCACATGGGCAGCTTCGGCCCGGTGCGCGTCGCGACCACCAGTCCCGAGGCGATCCGCCCCGCGCCCTATGGCTTCGGCCCCAACCCCAATTCGCTGATCGACAAGACCGACCTCGTCTTCATCGACGCGATCGGCGCGGGCTGGTCGCGGCCGCTCGGCACCAAGACGGGCAAGGACTTCTGGGGCGTCGATTCGGACGCCGACGCCTTCGCCCGCGCGATCGAGCGCTACGTCACCAGGAACGCGCGCTGGAGCTCGCCCAAGTTCCTGTTCGGCGAGAGCTACGGCACGCTGCGCTCGCCCGCGGTGGCGGCGCTGCTGGAAGATCGCGGCTTGAGCCTCAACGGCATCATCCTGCTCTCGACGATCATGAACTATGGCGTGCGCCAGCCGGGCTATGACGCCAATTACCTCGGCCTCTTCCCCGGCTATGCCGCGACCGCCTGGTACCACAACAAGGTCGCCAACCGCCCCGCGAGCCTCGACGATTTCCTGAAGGAAGTCCGCGCCTTCGCCGCCGGGCCCTATGCCGCCGCGCTCGCCAAGGGCGACACGATCCCGGCGGCCGAGAAGGAAGCGGTGGCGAAGCAGATGTCGGCCTATATCGGGCTTGGCACCGATTACATCCTGCGCGCGGACCTGCGCGTCGAGCTCGGCCGCTTCATGACCGAGCTGCTGCGCGACCGGCATCTGTCGGTCGGCCGCCTCGACGCGCGCTACACGCTGATCCCCGAGGACCTCAACGCCGCCGATCCCGACGACGATCCCGCCTCGACTGCGATCACCGGCGCCTATGTCGCGAGCTTCATGAGCTACGCCAAGGGCACGTTGGGCGTGAAGACCGAGCTGCCCTACCTCCTCTCGGCGCGCGGCGAGGGCTGGAACTGGGAATGGAAGCACCGCGCGCCCGATGGCAGCGGAACGCAGCTGACCCCCAACACCGCGGTGGACCTCGCCTATACGATGCGGATCAATCCGCACCTCAAGGTGCTGTTCCTCAACGGCTATTACGACCTGGCGACACCGTTCTTCTCGACCGAGTTCGACGTCGCGCACATGGGGCTGGACCCCAAGCTGCGGCCGAACGTGTCGTTCAGATATTATGAGTCGGGGCACATGGTGTATCTGAACCCCGATGCGCTGGGCGTGATGAAGCGTGATCTCGACGGTTGGTACGACGGGGTGCTGTCGGGGCAGTGAGCTCCCCTAAATCGTCATCCCGGCGAAAGCGGGGACCCAGGGCCACGAGCGATGTCCTTTGTAATCCTGGGTCCCGGCTTCCGCCGGGATGACGGCTTTCGGTTCAACCCCGACAACACGCCGCCGATAGATTCGCTACCCTCCGCCCAACGCTTCCTCGGTTGCCCCGCGCCGCCCACAGGCCCACATCCACCGCCATGGCAAGCCTACTCGATCCCACTGCGCGCGGGCGCGTGATCTTGGTCGGGGCGGGTCCGGGCGATCCCGGCCTGCTCACGGTGCGCGCGGTCGAGGCGCTGCGCGTGGCCGACGTCCTCGTCCACGACGGCCTCGTCGATCCGCGCGTGCTCGGCCTCGCCCCGCAAGCGCATCGCATCTCGGTCGCCAAGCAGCGCTCGAAGCACACGCTCCCGCAGGACGCGATCAACGCGCTCATCGTCGCGCATGTGAAGACCGGCGCGATCGTCGTGCGGCTGAAGGGCGGCGACCCCTTCATCTTCGGTCGCGGCGGCGAGGAAGTCGAAGCCGTGCGCGAAGCCGGCCTGCCCGTCGAAGTCATCCCCGGCGTCTCGGCGGCGCTCGGCTGCGCGGCCGAGGCGATGCTGCCGCTCACCCACCGCGACCATTCGAGCGCGGTCAGCTTCGTCGCGGGCCAGTGCAAGGGCCTCACCGAGCAGAACTGGTCGGGCCTCGCCGGCAAGGGCCGCACGCTCGTCATTTACATGGGCGTCGCGACGGCCGACGCGATCTCGGAGAAGCTGATGGGCGAGGGGGTCGCGCCCGACATGCCCGTCGCGGTGCTCGAGCGCGGCACGCTCGAGGGCCATCGTGCGCTGCGCACGCTGCTCGCCGACCTCGGCCCGATGGTCGCGCGCGAGAAGGTGCTCAGCCCCGCGGTGATCGTCGTCGGCGACGTCGTCCAGCTCGCCGATGCCGAGGATAAGCTCGCGCGCTGGGCGCAGGCCGTGGAGGTGATGTCGTGAAGCTGCTGACCGGCAACGACCTCGCCACGGGCGACGTCACCTGGTGGACCGGCGAGGGCTGGTCGCGCCACGTCGAGGACGCCGCCGACGTCGGCGAGCAGGGCGAAGCGATCGCGCATGCCGAGGAGGGCGCGCGCCGCGTCAACGCCCCCTATGTCATCGACGCGACGGCCACGCCCGAGGGTCCGCGCCCCGCGCACATCAAGGACCGCATCCGCGCGCTCGGCCCCACCGTGCGCCCGGACCTGACGCTCAAGCCCGCCGACCCCGATGCCGGCTCATGGGTGATCTGACATGTACAAATACGACGAATACGACCATTCCATCGTCGCATCGCGCGTCGAGGAATTCCGCGACCAGGTCCAGCGCCGCCTCGCGGGCCAGATCACCGAGGACCAGTTCAAGCCGCTGCGGCTGATGAACGGGCTCTACCTGCAGCTCCACGCCTATATGCTGCGCGTCGCGGTGCCCTATGGCACGCTCGACGGCCGCCAGATGCGCATGCTCGGCCACATCGCGCGGAAGTACGACCGCGGCTACGGCCACTTCACCACGCGCCAGAACATCCAGTACAACTGGATCAAGCTGGCGGACGCGCCCGACATCCTCGCCGATCTCGCGACGGTCGAGATGCATGCGATCCAGACCAGCGGCAATTGCATCCGCAACATCAGCTCGGACCAGTTCGCCGGCGCCGCCGCCGACGAAGTCGCCGATCCGCGCCCCTGGGCCGAGCTGCTGCGTCAGTGGAGCACCTTCCACCCCGAGTTCAGCTACCTGCCGCGCAAGTTCAAGATCGCAGTGATCGCCGCCGACGAGGATCGCGCGGCGATGCGGCTGCACGACATCGGCCTCCAGATCGTCGAGAGCGAAGCCGGCGAGCTGGGCGCCGCGGTCTATGTCGGCGGCGGCATGGGCCGCACCCCGATGATCGCGCCGCTGATCAAGGAGTTCGTGCCCTTTGACGATTTCCTGAGCTACCTCGAGGCGTGCCTGCGCGTCTACAATCGCTACGGCCGGCGCGACAATATCTACAAGGCGCGGATCAAGATCCTCGTCCATGAGATCGGCGCCGACCAGTACCGCGACGAGGTCGAGGCCGAGTTCGCCGAGGTCAAGAAGCTGGGCATCGACCCGCCCCAGGCCGAGCTGGACCGCATCGCCGCCTATTTCGCCCCACCCGCCTTCGACCCGGCGGCGAGCGATGCGATCGACCGTAGCGACCCTGATTTCGCGGTCTGGCTCGACCAGAATGTCGCCGCGCACAAGCGGCCGGGCTATGCGATCGTCACGATCAGCCTCAAGCCCGTCGGCGGGATCCCCGGCGACGCGACCGCCGACCAGATCGACGTGATGGCCGACCTTGCCGAACGCTACAGCTTCGACGAGCTGCGCGTCACGCACGCCCAGAACATCGTCCTGCCGCACGTCCGCAAGGCCGATCTCCCCGCGCTCTGGCAGGCGCTGGTCGAAGCCGGGCTCGCCGAGCCCAATCTCGACCTGATCAGCGATATCATCGCCTGCCCGGGGCTCGACTATTGCAGCCTCGCGAACGCCCGCTCGATCCCGGTCGCGCAGAAGATCGCGACGCGCTTCGCCGACATCGGCCGCCAGCGCGAACTGGGCGAACTGAAGCTCAAGATCAGCGGCTGCATCAATGCCTGCGGCCATCACCACGCCGGCCACATCGGCATCCTCGGCGTCGACCGGAAGGGGACGGAGAATTACCAGCTCCTCCTCGGCGGCTCGGGCGCGGAGGACGTCAGCCTCGGCACGATCACCGGCCCCGGCTTCTCCGAGGACGGGATCGTCGACGCGGTCGAGAAGGCCACCGACGTGTACCTGCGCGAGCGCGAGGACGGGGAACGCTTCCTCGACACCTATCGCCGCATCGGCATGGCTCCGTTCAAGGAAGCGATCTATGGCTGAGCTGCGCTACCGCACCGACGATGTGCACGACGAGCCCGCGGTGACGCTCGACGCCTTCCTCGGCCAGTCGAACGCGACTGCCGTGCGGATCGAGTCCGGCGAGGATGCGCGGCTGCTCTTGCCGCATCTCGATCGCATCGCGCTGGTCGAGGTGAGCTTCCCCAAGTTCCGCGACGGCCGCGGCTATTCGACTGCGCGGATCCTGCGCGAGGCGGGCTATGCCGGCGAGCTGCGTGCGCAGGGCGACGTGCTCGTCGACCAGATCCCGCTGATGCGCCGCTGCGGCTTCGACAGCTTCGCGCCCGAGGCGCCCGTCGACGAGGCCGTGCTCGCCGCGAGCCTAGCGCGCTACGAGCATCATTACCAGGGCGCCGCCGACGCGGCCGTGCCCGTGTGGAAACTCCGCCATGGCTAAGACCACTGCCCGGCTCGACCGCGAGGTCGATCGGCTCGACATCGATCCGCGCTTCACCGCTGCCGAGGCGCTGCGGCTCAACCAGCTGTTCCGCGGCATCGACACGCAGGAGATGCTGCGCACCTTGCTCGGCGAGCACATGCTCGGCGACGTCGCGCTCGTCTCGTCGTTCGGGGCGGAGTCCGCGGTGCTGCTCCATCTCGTCGCGAGCGTCGATCCGTCGGTGCCGGTGCTCTTCCTCGAAACCGGCAAGCATTTCCCCGAAACGCTGGCCTATCGCGACCAGCTGGTGGGCCGGCTCGGCCTCAGGGACTTCCGCAACCTCACCCCCGATCCCGAGGCGCTGGCGAAGCGCGACGCGACCGAGCTGCGCTGGTCCTACGATCCCGACGGCTGCTGCGAGATCCGCAAGGTGATCCCGCTTGAGAAGGCGATGCGCCATTTCGATGCGAGCATCACCGGCCGCAAGGCGTTCCAGGCGAACACGCGCCAGGCGCTGCCGCGCTTCGAGATCGACAATTCGGACGCGCTCGGGCGGCTGAAGGTCAATCCGCTGGCCAATTGGACCAAGGACGACCTCGACGCCTATTTCGCCCGCTACGACCTGCCGCGGCACCCCCTGGAAGCCCAAGGCTATCTCTCGATCGGCTGCTCGCCGTGCACCAGCATGGTCAAGCCCGGCGAGGACCCGCGCGCGGGTCGCTGGCGCGGCTGGGAAAAGACCGAGTGCGGCATCCACACGCCGATCGTCGACGACAACGATCCGAATCTGCCGGTGTTCTGACTTCTTCAAATCCTCCCGTCCAAGGGAGGATTTGGAGTCAGTCCCGCCCGGGTGCCGCCAATCCCTTTGCCACCTCCTCCAACTGCTCGGCCACCTTCGCCCAGCCGTCCATGAAGCCCATCGTTTCGTGCTGGGCTTTCGTCTCCGCGTCCCAGTGCCGCGCGCCCGCGCGGTAGAGGGTCTTGCCGTCGCCGGCGTCGGCGAAGGTGAAGAAGCCGAGCATGAACGGCTTCTTGGGCACCCAGCCCACCGAAAAGGCATCGGTGAACACCACTTTCTCGCCCGGCACCACGTCGAGATAGACGCCCTCGAGCACGTCGCCGCCCTCGCCGTTGGGACCCCGCAGGATCAGCGCCGAGCGGCCGCCGGGGCGCAGGTCGACCTCGACGATTTCGGTGGTCCAGGGCCTGGGGCAGAACCATTCGGGGAGGTGCTGGGTATAAGCCCGCCATACCGCTTCGCGCGGTACGTCCATCAGCCGCTCGACGGCGAGCTCATGACCGTCTTCGTGCATCACTTGCCTCCCACCAGGCAGAAGTTCGCTCCCTGCGGATCGAACCCGCCGATGACATAGTCCCCCGTCGGCACCTGGTGCGGGCCCATCGCGATCGTGCCGCCCTCGGCCTCGACCACCGCCCTGGCTGCATCGATGCTCTCGACACGGAAATAATAGTTCCAGTGCGGCATCGGGCTCTGCGGCGGGTTGCGCATGATCGCGCCGATCTGGTCCCCGGCGTGGCCGATGAAGTCGTAGGTGCCCATCGGCCCCATGTCCATCTCGCCCACCTTCTCCCAGCCGAACATCTGGCCGTAGAAGTCGAAGGCCGCGGCGGGATCGGCGGCGTAGAGCTCGTTCCAGCCGCAGGCGCCGACCAGGCCGCGGTCATAGGCCTGGCTGTTCTGGTCGCTGGACCCGCGCATCACGTAGAACATCACGCCCTGCGGATCGACGCAGAAGGCGAAGCGGCCGACGCCCGGGATGTCGGTGGGCGGCACGTGCACCTCGCCGCCCAGCGCCTTGACCTTCTCCGCGGCGGCATCGACGTCGTCGACGCCGATATAGCCGAACCACGCCGGGCGTGCCCCCGCGGCGGTCATGTCGTCGGTCAGCTGCAGGATGCCGCCGGTGCCGCGATCGCCCGTCATCAGCATGCGATAGTCGACTCCGGGCGTCGCCGATTGCTCGACGCGCCAGCCGACGACCTTGCCGTAGAAAGCTCCCGCGTCCTCGCCGCTCGTGGCGAACAGCTCGTACCAGATCGGCGTGCCATGCCGGTTGCTCATCGTCTCTCTCCCTCCCTGGGTCGCGGCTCAGTCGTTGCTGTCGAGGATGACTTCGAACCCGCCCCAGAACATCCGCTTGCCGTCGAACGGCATGCCGTCCTCGGGCTTCATCCGCTCGTCCTGCATCACCTTGGCCCAGCCCGCGTCGCGCGATTCCTTCGAAGGCCAGACGATCCACGAGAAGACGACGTTCTCATTCTCCTCGGCCTTCACCGCCATGAAGAAATCGGTGGTCTTGCCGCGGGGCAAGTCGTTGCCCCAGCATTCGACGATATGCGTCGCGCCGTGGTCCTTGAACACCTCGGCGCCCTTCACCGCCATTTCGCGATAGGCCTCGCGCTTGTCATGCGGCACGGGCACGACCCATCCATCGACGTAGCTCATCGTCCCTCTCCTTGATGCAACGCTGTTCGTTCAGGCATCGGCCGGCTCGGCGTCGGCGGCCGCCTCCAGCGCGGCGATGTCGATCTTTCTCATCTCGAGCATCGCCTTGGCCGCCCGCTCGCCGCGCTCGCCGCCTTCGAGCGTGAGCTCGATCAGCCGGCGCGGCGTGATCTGCCACGAGAAGCCCCAGGGGTCCTTGATCCAGCCGCACGGCCCCTCGGAGCCGCCCTTCGCCAGGATCGCGTTCCACAGCCTGTCGGTCTCGGCCTGGTCCTCGGTGAGGATCTGGAACGAGACCGCCTCGTTCGGCGTGAAATAGGGCCCGCCGTTGAGCCCTGCATATTTGGTGCCCATCAGCGTGAACTCGACGAGCATCGGATAGCCCTTCTTCCCGCTCGGATTGTCCGAAGGCGCGGGGACGACCCGGTCGACATGGCTGTCGGGCAGCAGGCTCGTGTAGAATTCGGCGGCTTCCTCGGCCTTCATGTCGAACCAGAGGACGGGAGTGATCTTCTGCATGGCCGGTCTCCTGTCGCGGGGGATGGGGTCAGGCGTGGGCGCCCTCGCCGAACGCCTGCATCGCGGCCTCGACGTCCATGAACATCGGCTCGAAGATATGCCCGTCGAGGTCCTCGAACGTGCGGCCGTACATGAAGCCCATGTCCTGCTTGGGGCCGACATCGGCCTTGCCGCCCGCCGCCACCGCCTGGTCGACGATCGCGTCGACGGCCTCGCGGCTGTCGCGCGAGATGCAGATCAGCGCCTCGCTGACTTCGTGCGCATTCGCGATCCGCTTCGGCGTGAAGCTCTGGAAGAACTCGTGGCCGAGCAGCATGAACACGATCGTGTCCGAGAGCTGCATCGACGAGGCCATCTCGTTGCTGAAGCGCGGATCCTTGGTGCAGCCGATCGCCTCGTAGAAGGCGGTCGCCTTGGCGACGTCGGCGACGGGCAGGTTGACGAAGATCATCTGGGGCATGGTCACTCTCCTGTGGTCGCGGGAATCTTGGGGCCGTAGTCGAGCGAGGGATACCAATCGGCGCCGCGCCCTTCCGGAGTCGAGTCGAGAATCGTCCAAAGGGGCATCAGATCGGGCGCGCCGCGCGGATCCTGGCCCGGATCGGCGGTTTCGCCGCCCATCTCGCCCGCCCAGAACAGCCGGATCGTCCCGTCGCGCCGCGTGAAGACGAGGAACTGGGGGATGTCGTTGCCGTCCTCGTCATAGGCGTGGAAGTCGCGGCTGAAGTCGCCCTGGCTGTCGGAATGGAGCGGGAGGTGCTGCCAGCCGCGCTCGTGCGCGAAGGCGGTGAGCCGCCCGATCGGCGAGCGCGCGACCACCGCGAAGGCGATGCGCTGCTGGATGTCGGGCGTCTCGCCGTCCCAGGCCGAGAGCAGCGAGGTGCACATCGGGCAGGGCCGTGCGCGCTGCGGGCCGAACATGTAGACGTAGACCGCCAGGGTCTGCTTGTCGCCGAACAGCTCGGCGAGCGTCACG
Organism: Sphingomonas sp.; assembly: GCF_017745215.1. Classification (GTDB taxonomy): domain Bacteria; phylum Pseudomonadota; class Alphaproteobacteria; order Sphingomonadales; family Sphingomonadaceae; genus Sphingomonas. Next base: position 207,489 of record NZ_JAGHZV010000008.1, on the reverse strand, counting down.
GCGCCGTCGGGGCTCTCGAAGCGATAGTCGCCGCGGACCTCGGGGCCGGGCGGCAGCGCGCGGCGCTGCTCGGCGACGCGCTCGATCTGGCGGCGGAGTTCGATCTCTTCGGCGAGCAGCGCGGTCCGTGCCGTGCGATAGTCGGCGCTCTCGCCGGCCCAGCGAACCTCGTTCCGCCGGGCGAGTTCCTCGGACGAAGGCAGCGCGATTGAATCGGCCATGGTGTCTCTCCTGCGTGCAAAGCGGGGCTTTGCGGCACCCGCGAATCGCTTGCTTGATCCTGATGGACTTCCGAGTTATCGAAAGCAACTGTGGAGTTAGAAAAAGTGACTAGCAAACCCGCTCTCGGCAAGCGCTGGTACGACGATGCGTGCGGGACCGCGCTTGCGCTCGAGCTGGTGGGAGAACGCTGGTCGCTGCTGATCGTTCGCGAGCTCATGTACGGCGCGCGTCGGTTCGGCGAGCTGAAGGCGAGCCTGGGCGGAATCAGCGCCAACATCCTCACCCAGCGGCTCGACGGGCTCGAGGCCGCGGGCGTGCTCGTGCGCCGCAGGCTCGCGCCGCCCGCGTCGGTCCAGGTCTATGAGCTGACGGCCTGGGGCTATGACGCCGAGACCGCGATCATGGAGCTCGGCCGCTGGGCGGCGAAGAGCGTGCTCCACGATCCCACGCTGCCGCTGTCGGCGGTGTCGATCATGATGTCGTTCCGCACGATGATCTCCGCCGAGCGCAGCGCCGACGTCGACGCGCGGGTCGGCTTCCGTTTCGGCGAGGACCGGTTCGTGGCGCACCTCGACCATGGCCGCTTCTCGGTCCGCCGCGGCGAGCCGGAGGATGTCGCGCTGCTGGTCGAGACCGATCCGATGACGCTGGCCTCGGTGGTGTACGGGGGCCGGCCGCTGGCCGATGCCGAAGCGGCGGGGGCGCTGGCGATCACCGGCGACCGCACGCTGGCCGAGCGCTTCCCGAGCTTCTTCGTGCTGCCCCCGAAGATGGGGTGATCCGACCACCGTCATCCCGGCGAAAGCCGGGACCCGGGGCCGCGGGCGACGTCCTTCGTAACCTTGGGTCCCGGCTTTCGCCGGGATGACGATCGAGAGGGGGCGCCCGAAGGCAATCCCTCAGATCTTCGGGCAGAACTCGGGCTTGCGGTAGGTCTCGTTGCAGCCCTTCACCACGTTGCGCTTCAAGGACCCGCAGCTGCGCTGCGGCGAGCAGCCCCAACCGTTGCTCGGGTTCACCCGCGCGCATTGCCGCGCCAGCCGCAGCGCTTCCTGCGATCCCGCGGTCGCGACGCAGCTCGGCCCGTCGCCGTCGCGGCCCGGCGGCGGCCAGCCGGGTCCGCTCGGGCCGCCCGGCCGCGGCTTCCAATGGCCGTGCTTGGGCGGCTTGCCCGGCTTGGGCTTCGGCTTGTTCGGCGTCGGCCGCACCACCGGCGGCGGACCGTCGAGATAGCGGCGATAGGCGGTCGCGACGCACAGTACATCCTGGCATTGGTCCCGCTCGCTCAGCAGCGCATAGAGCTGGTCCTCGAGCACGCCGTACTTCTCGTCCGAAGCATATTGGCGCGCGGTCGCCCATTGCTGCGCGAGGCGGCGGTGGAGCGCGTTGAGCTGCGGATTGTCGCACACCAGCCATTCGGCGCGGGTGATCGAGCCGGTGCAAACCGGGTCGAGCGACAGCCACGGGATCGGCGTCGGCGTGGTGGTGGGCAGCGGCTGGATGCTGTTGTTGGTGATATCGCGGGGGGCAGGACACCCCCCCAGCATCAGGCATAGCCCCGCCAGAACAACCGCTCTACGCATCGTCATCCCCCGATTCGTGCATATCCGCGCCTTGCGGCGTCATGACGTCATCGTCTCATGAATCCGGGTGGAGGGAAAGCCTTTGGCGTTGCGGCAGCGCACACAAGCCTCTAGTCGCACCTTGAGATCAGGACTCAAGACATGACCGACATTCCCAACACCCAGCCCGACAGCCGGGAAACCACGATCCTCGACGCGCCCGACCGCGCGGTGAAGGTGCGCGACCTGTTCGGCATCGACAGCGACATGGAAGTCCCCGCGTTCAGCGAGGCCGACGAGCGCGTGCCCGATCTCGATCCGGCCTATGTCTTCGATCCGGACACCACGCTCGCGATCCTCGCCGGCTTCGCGCACAACCGGCGCGTGATGATCCAGGGCTATCACGGCACCGGCAAGTCGACGCACATCGAGCAGGTGGCGGCGCGGCTCAACTGGCCGTGCATCCGCATCAACCTCGACGCGCACATCAGCCGCATCGACCTGATCGGCCGCGACGCGATCGTGCTCAGGGACGGCCAGCAGGTCACCGAATTCCGCGAGGGCCTGCTCCCCTGGGCGCTGCAGACGCCGACCGCGCTCGTCTTCGACGAATATGACGCCGGCCGCCCCGACGTGATGTTCGTGATCCAGCGCGTGCTCGAGACCGAGGGCAAGCTGACGCTGCTCGACCAGAACCGCGTGATCCGCCCGAACCCCTGGTTCCGCCTGTTCGCCACCGCCAACACCGTCGGCCTGGGCGACACCAGCGGCCTCTATCACGGCACCCAGCAGATCAACCAGGGCCAGATGGACCGCTGGAACATCGTGGTGACGCTCAACTACCTCCCCGCCGCGGTCGAGGCGCAGATCGTCCTCGCCAAGTCGGGCGAGTACGACCATCCCGGCGGCAAGGAGATCGTCGAGAACATGGTCCGCGTCGCCGATCTCACCCGCAAGGGCTTCATCAACGGCGACATCTCGACGGTGATGAGCCCGCGCACGGTGATCACCTGGGCGCAGAACACCGAGATCTTCAAGGACGTCGGCTTCGCCTTCCGCCTCTCGTTCCTCAACAAGTGCGACGAGGCCGAGCGCGCGCAGGTCGCCGAATATTATCAGCGCGTGTTCGGCAAGGACCTGCCCGAGAGCGTGGTCTCCAAGGCCTAATCTCCGTCGGCCGCCTCCGCCGGTTCGCCGGCGGCGGGCCGCTCCCGCGGCGCGAATTCGACCAGCACGGTGATCCCCAGCCACACCGCGAGCGTCGGCTGGAGGTTGGGCGGGATCTGCGCGCCCTTGCTGAGCAGCTGGTGCAGCGCCGTCGGCAGCATCGCGATGACGAAGATCGCGACAAGCGTGTAGGCGATCCGCCGCGGGCTCGCGCTGATGTAGAGGATGCAGATCACGGCGGCCGCGGACATCGACAGCGTCAGCGCATAGTCGAGCGGCGCCAGCGTCTCGGTGCCGGCCATCACGAAGCCCAGCACCGCGCCGAAGAAGATGCCCAGCCCATTGAGATTGGCGCGATATTCGCCGTGAGTCATCCGGCCGAAGCCGGCCCAGTCATATCGTCTCATTGCCCCGCCTCCTCGTCCGCGCAGCATAGGCGGCGGGCCGGGGCTGGCAACCGGAGCGAGGCGGCGAGGGGCAGCGCGCCGGGGGCTTGGCGCGCTGCCCACGTGACGGGCCGGGCGTTGGGGCCGTCACGTCGATCGCCGTCAGGCGTGCACGAGCGCCGGCGTCGCGACGCGGCGGCGCCGCATCGCCAGGCCGACCCCGCCGAAACCCAGGAGCATCATCGCCCAGGTCGCCGGCTCGGGCACCGCGCCCTGGAACTGGATCGAATAGGTCTGCCCCGCGGTCGGCTTGATGCCGCTGAGGTTGACCGTCAGCTTGTCGCCCGTGCTGGTGACGCGGTCGCCGGCGAGCCCGGTGACCGAGGCGATCGCCGCGAAGCTGTCGCCGTCGAGCTGGCGGAAGACCAGGCCGTTGAAGCTGTTGACCGAGAGCGAGCCGGGGTTGGTGAAGGTGATGTTGAGCCCGTTCTTCGTGAAATCGATCACGATGCCGGCGATCGAGTTCAGCGCGCCCACCGCCTCGGCACCCGCGCCGGCGTAGAAGGAATAGCGCGACGCGCCGTTCTGGAAATGGAAGCCGGCGAACGGCGTGGTCGGCGTGGGCAGCGCCCAGCTCGCCTCGATATGGTCGCCGTAGAGGGTGGTCGCCGCCTTGGCCGAGGGGGCAAGGGCGAGGCTCGAGGCCAGGCACGCGAGAACAGTGGTCAGTCGTTTCATGGTTCGTCTCCCTTTTGAGCCCGGGACGAGCGACGCCGTTCCGCAAATCATTGATTTGCGGGCGAAGACCGGCCTTGGGGCGGATGAGGGCCGTTTAGTCATGGCACAAAAAGTGTCAAGGAGTTTTTGACACATTCTGTGCCATCGGCGCGCGCGCGAACCCACGGGCGAACTTGCCGCGGGCGTCGGTCGTGCTGGAATCGCCCCTCTCGGGACCGCTGCCCGCTAGAGTCCCTTGCGGCCGAAGGTCGCCGGCCGGCGCGCGGGCAGCGGTGCACCGCCGGGCCGCGCGGGCGTCGGCGGCGAAGCGCCGGCGGGCGCATCGGGGCGCAGCGTCGGGGGCAGGGGCATATCCTTGCGCGGCCGGTCGGGCCGGTCGATGTCGAACTCGACGAACATCGCCTTCACCGGCGTCGTGCGATCGGCCCGGCTGGGGCCGAAGAAGCAGCGGATCGACTGGTCTTCCTCGCTCGTCCCGATCGTGTCGCCATGCGCGATCACCGGGCCATTGATCAGCAGGTAGCGCAGCAGCTCGACCACGCGCGCATCGACCAGCGCGAGCGGGTGCGGCGCGTTCCACACCTCGACCTCATAGCCGAGGAACGGCTCGAGCCCGCCGGTGGTCAGCGAGACGTCGCCGTCGCTGAGCGAATTGGGCGCCACCCAGGTCCACAGCTGGATCGGCACTTCGTCGTGATGGAGGATCGAGACGAGCTGCTTGGTCCTCTCGGGCGAGAAGATCGTCGAGACCATGTCGTTCATCACCGCCGCGACCTGGGGCAGCAGCGCGATGATGCCGACGAGGATGGTCGCCGCCTTGGCGGTCTGCGCCCGCGCCTGATAGTCGTCGGGCGCATCGACCAGCACGGTGACATAGCCGCGGTGCCGCGCCACGCGCGCCTTGTCGGCCTCGGCGAACCAATGGCTGCGCTGGTAGCAATTGGCGATCGCCTGGGGCTCGCAGGGGATCGGCGAGGCGATCAGCATGATCTTGGCGCGGCCCTGGCAGAAGCCCATCCCCTGCGGGATCACCACGCCCGACCAGTTTCCGCCCGGATCGATCGCGTTCATCGCCTGCTCGATCTTGTCCCAGTCGATGAACAGATTGCCGTCGTGGAGCAGGGTGAAGCTGCCGAGCCGGCTGGCGGGCGCCTTCGCCTCGACGGGCGGCTGCTCGGCCTCCGGAGCGGGGGCGGGCGCAGGCACGGGTGCCTCGCCGCCGTCCAATGCCTCGGGCCGTCCGACCTGGCCGCGCTGGCGCAGCGCCGGATCGCCTTCGAGCATCTTGGCGAGCGAGCGCATGTCGGTGGGGTCGAGCCAGGTCTCGCCGGGTGCCAGCTGCAGCCAGGCGCGCTCGTCTTCCTCGACCGCGATCGCGGTGGCGGCGATCAGCGCGATCCCGCGCGCGTCATTCTCGTCGTCGAGCGAGGGGCGGCTGATCGTGAGATGCATCGCGTGCGCGGGCGGCTGGTGGCCGTTGGCGGGGCGATAGGGCGCCTCGTGCAGCGTGACGCAGAGCATCACCATGTCGTTCGCACCGCGGCCGAGGATCGTGTGGGGCCTCAGGAAGCTCGCGACATCGTCGTTGCCGCCATGGTCCTCGTCGCCGGCGCGCCAGGCGAGCGAAGGGTAATAGCGGGTCAGCGCGCGGCGCACCGCGGCGACGGGGAAGCGGACAGGATGCTGGATCAGCAGGACGGCCATGGTCAGCTCGGCGCAGTCGTGGCGGATGCCGCGCTTTTGCCACGAGCGCGTTAAGCAAGGCCTAAGTTGCGACGGTGTCTCCAATCCCAACCGTCACCCCGGCCTTGTGCCGGGGCCCACGGGGAGGCGAGGGCTGGACAGGAGGCCCCATGGCAGTCCGCGCGACTGGGTGGGCCCCGGCACAGGGCCGGGGTGACGAACTGGAATAGCCCTGTCGCCTTGCTCTCTTCCCCCCACGAACCGAGTTGATCTTGCAGCCCACGGTCCCCAATAGGCGGGCATGGCCACCGACTCTCCCCTCGAACGCTTGCGCAACGTGCTCGGCGGAACCGCGCGCGCGCTGAGCGGCGTCGCCGAGGCCGAACTGGCGTTCACCGCCGATGCGCCGCACCAGAGCGGCAAGAGCATCAAGGTGCCGATGCCCAGCCGCGCGCTGCCGCCCGAGCAGGTCGCCGAGGCGCGCGGCTTCGCCGACGGCTTCGCGCTGCGCATGCGCCACCACGACGCCGGGCTCCACGCCCGCGGCGCGCCCAAGGAGCCGGTCGCGCGCGCGGTGTTCGACTCGGTCGAGGGCGCGCGGGTCGAGGCGCTAGGGTCGAAGGGCTATGCCGGCATCGCCGCCAACCTCGACCATGCGCTCGAGCTGAAGCTCCGCTCGGACCCGATCGCGCGCGCGCGCAATCGCGACGAAGTACCGCTCTCCACCGCGATCGCGCTGATGGTGCGCGAGCGGCTGACCGGCCGGCCCGCGCCGTCCAGCGCGGCGCTCGGCCTCGCGCTCGTCGCCGACTGGATCGAGGAGAAGGCGGGCGGCGACCTCGACGCGCTCGCGCTCGCGATCGACGACCAGGCTGCCTTCCAGGGCCTCGCCACCAAGCTGCTCCAGGATCTCGAGCTCACCGAGGGCGAGATGATCCCCGACGAGAGCGACGACGACGGCGGCGAGGACGAAGGCGCCGACGAGCAGGACGAGCCCGGCGAGGAGGAGGGCGAGAGCCAGTCGGACAGCGGCGAGGGCCAGACCGAGGCGCGCGGCGAGCAGCGTGAGGACGGCGAGGCGGAGCAGGGCGAGCAGGAACGCTCCGACGCGATGGAGGACGGCGACGGCGAGCCCGGCGACGAAGGCGACGAGGGCATGCTGCCCACGCGCCCCAACCGCCCGTGGAGCGACTTGCCGCCGCAGTTCGAGTACAAGCCCTACACGCGCCAGTTCGACGAGGTCGTGCTGGCCACCGACCTCTGCGACGCCGAGGAGCTCGATCGCCTCCGCTCCTATCTCGACCAGCAACTCGCGCATCTCCAGGGCGTCGTGACCAAGCTCGCCAACCGGCTCCAGCGCCGGCTGATGGCGCAACAGAACCGCAGCTGGGACTTCGACCAGGAGGAAGGCATCCTCGACGCCGCGCGGCTCGCGCGGATCGTGGTCAATCCGATGCTGTCGCTCAGCTACAAGATCGAGCGCGACACCGATTTCCGCGACACGGTGGTGACGCTGCTCATCGACAATTCGGGATCGATGCGCGGCCGCCCGATCTCGATCGCGGCGATCAGCGCCGACATCCTCGCGCGCACGCTCGAGCGCTGCGGGGTGAAGACCGAGATCCTCGGTTTCACCACCCGCGCCTGGAAGGGCGGCCAGTCGCGCGAGAAATGGCTCGCCGACGGCCGCCCGCCGCAGCCCGGCCGGCTCAACGACATCCGCCACATCGTCTACAAACAGGCCGACGAGCCGTGGCGCCGCGCCAAGCGCTCGCTCGGGCTGATGATGCGCGAGGGGCTGCTCAAGGAGAATATCGACGGCGAGGCGCTGCTCTGGGCGCATGAGCGGATCATCGCGCGACCCGAGGAGCGCAAGATCCTGATGGTGATCTCGGACGGCGCACCGGTCGACGATTCGACGCTGTCGGTCAATTCGGGCAGCTACCTCGAGCGGCACCTGCGCCAGGTGATCGGCTGGATCGAGGGCCGTTCGCCGGTCGAGCTCGTCGCGATCGGCATCGGCCATGACGTGACGCGCTATTACCAGCGCGCGGTGACGATCATGGATGCCGAGCAGCTCGCCGGCACGATGATCGAGCAGCTTGCCGGGCTGTTCGACGCGGAATGACCGTCGATCCGCCGCCGGGCGGGTTCGTCGGGCCCGTCAAGCGATCGGCGACGATCGCCGGCCATGCGACCTCGATCAGCCTCGAGCCTGTCTTCTGGGAAGCGCTCGAAGCGGCGGCAGGCGAGCGCTCGCTGCCGCTCAACGCGCTGATCGCCGCGATCGACCATGCGCGCATCCAGGCGGCTGATCCCCCCAACCTCGCCAGCGCGCTTCGCAGCTGGCTGATGGCGCGCGCCGAGGCCAGCGCCCGGGGCTGAATCGCCTCGACAACCCCGGCCGATTCCGTTGCACGCGTGCGCAGCTCCTTGCGACATTCCGCGACAAAGTTGCGAGCAACTCGCATTAGCGTTGACTTTGAGAACGACTCTCAATAGCGGATGCGTCAACGAAACGAAGAAAGAGCAAGGGGCCATCGTGACCAGTTCATCCGCCAATCCCGCGTTCCTGGCGCTCGCCTGCGTCGGCTTCCTGACGAGCGCCCCCGCGCTCGCGGCCGACGGACCCGGCGGGCCCTCGGCCGACGCGCCCAATCCGACCGACGACCAGGATGCGCAGAGCGGCCAGATCGTCGTCGAGGGCCAGCCCTATGAAACCCGGCAGGAAAGCCCCAAGGCGACCCGCTCGGTGCGCGACACGCCGCAGACCGTTACGGTGATCACGCGCGAGACGATCGAGCAGCAGAACCTGCTCACGCTGCGCGACGTGCTGTCGACCGCGCCGGGCATCACCTTCGGCGCCGGCGAGGGCGGCGGCGGCTATGGCGATTCGATCACGCTGCGCGGCTATTCGGCCAATTCGGACATCACTGTCGACGGCGTGCGCGACAGCGCCCAGTACAGCCGCACCGATCCGTACAACCTCGAGCAGGTCGAAATCGTGAACGGCGCCAATTCGGTGTACGGCGGCTCGGGCTCGGTCGGCGGGTCGATCAACATCGTCACCAAGAACCCGACCGGCAGCGACCGCGTGATCGCGACCGGCGGCGTCGGCACCGACAATTATTACCGCGGCACGATCGACGCGAACCGGCGGGTGAACGACTTCATCGGCGTGCGGCTCAATGCGATGTACCACCACAACGACGTCCCCGGCCGCGACGTCGAGGACTACAAGCGCTGGGGCGTCGCGCCCGCGATCACGCTGGGGATCAACAGCCCGACGCGCCTGACGCTGAAGTACCAGCACCAGGAAGACGCCAACATCCCGCAGTACGGCGTCCCTTATTACATGACCGCGACCAACGACGGGCCGCTGCCCGGCGTCGATCGCAGCGACTATTTCGGCTATCGCAACGTCGACACCCAGGAGATCAACTTCGATCAGGCGACCGCGATCTTCGAGCACGACTTCTCGGACAAGGTCTCGATCCGCAACCTGACCCGCTGGCAGGACGTCAGGCAGCTCTCGATCGTCGATCCGCCCCAGGGTACGTGGTGCCTCGCGACCGGCGTCACGCCCACCGGCGCCGCCTGCACCGCGACGATCGCCGCGCAGACGATCGGCAACGCCAGCATCCCCGGCGGCACGCTCACCATCCCGGCCGGCTATTTCCTGGCGAGCGGCCCGCGCGGCAACACCCGCGACTCCGACAACCAGCTGATGTACAACCAGACCGACCTGCGCGCGGTGTTCGACACCGGCGGGATCGAGCATACGCTGGTGATCGGCGCGTCCTACAGCTGGGAGAAATACTTCCTCTCGACCGGCAACGTGCTGCGCAACGCCAACGGCACCGCAGCGTTCAACTATTCGCCGCTGATCAACATGGCGAACCCGAATGAAGTGGTTCAGGGCCCCGCGGCCACCACCGGGCTGGCGCGCGTCTACGGCAGCAACGTCTACACCGGCCCGCTCAATTTCATCGAGAGCGCACGCCAGACCGGCGAGCTGAGCGACGTGGCCTTCTATGCCTTCGACACGCTGTCGCTCCACAAGAAGCTCGAGCTCAACCTCGGCGCGCGCTGGGAACACAACAGCGGCTTCTACCGTGCCGACACGGTCTCGACCGCTGCCGCGACGCTCGGCCAGGTGACCACCGGCCAGCGCTTCGAGAACAGCGCGAATCTGTTCTCCTATCGCCTGGGCCTGGTCTACAAGCCGGTCGAGCCGGTGAGCCTCTATGTGGCGTACGGCAATTCGAAGACGCCTTCGAAGACGTCGGTCAACGGTTCGTGCGCGGCGGCGACGTGCAACGTCGAGCCCGAATCGGCGAAGAATTACGAGATCGGCGCCAAGGCCGAGCTGTTCCATGGCGGGGTGCTGCTCACCGCGGCGTTCTTCCGCAACGACCGCGACAAGTACAAGGTCGCGTCGAACGACCCGCAGATCCCCGACCAGGTGCTCGACGGCCATTCGCGCGTCGACGGCATCTCCCTGGGCGCGGTGGGCAAGATCAGCTCGCGCTGGTCGGTGACGGCCAACTACACCTATCTCGACGGCAAGCTGCTCCAGTCGGTCTCGGACTTCTGCATCGGCCACCCCGGTGCCACCGGCTGCGCCAACAGTGGCGCGGTGCCCGATCCGGGCAAGGGCGCCGAGCTGACCAACACGCCGCGCCATTCGGGCAGCCTGTTCACGGTGTACAAGCTGCCGTTCGGCCTCTCGGTCGGCTATGGCGTGAGCTACCAGGGCAGCTTCGCCTTCGGCACGCCGACGCTCGCCGCGCCCACCGTGCTGCGCTCGGAGGCCTATTGGGTGCACAGCGCCTATGTCGCCTATGAGTTCAATCACAACCTCAGCGCGCAGCTCAACGTGAAGAACCTCACCGACGCGGAATATTACACGCGAATCCGCAACAACGGCTGGGCGACGCCGGGCGACGGTCGCTCGGCGGTGCTCTCGCTGACCTACAGTTTCTGATCGTGGCGGCGGCCGGCGCGGCGCGGCGTTCCTTCGGGCGCGCGTTGCCGGGCCGGCCGCCGCACATTATGGCCGGGCGATGCTGCTTCCGATCCCCAACCTCCTCGATCCGGCCGACGTGGCGCGGCTGCGCGGCATCCTCGACGCGGGCGAATGGGTGGACGGCAACGTCACCTCGGGGCCCCAGGCGGCGCTCGCCAAGCGCAACGAACAGCTGACCGAGGCGAGCCCCGCCGCGCGCGAGGCCGGCGCCCGGGTGCTCGAGGCACTGGGCCGATCGCCGTTGTTCGTCGCGGCGGCGCTGCCGCTCAAGATCTTCCCGCCGCTGTTCAATCGCTATGCCGGCGGCCAGGCGTTCGATACGCATGTCGACAATGCCGTGCGCATCCAGCGCGGCAGCGAATTCCGCATCCGCAGCGATCTGTCGATGACGGTCTTCCTCGAGGATCCCGAGGCCTATGACGGCGGCGAGCTGCTGATCGAAGGCCAGTTCGGCGCGCAATCGGTCAAGCTGCCCGCAGGGCATGCGATCCTCTATCCTTCGTCGAGCCTCCATCGCGTCGCGCCGGTGACGCGCGGGTGCCGCGTGGCGAGCTTCTTCTGGATCCAGTCGATGGTCCGCGACGACGGCGCGCGGCGGATGCTGTTCGATCTCGACCAGGCCGTGCAGCGGCTCGTCGGCCAGCTGGGGCAGGGCGATCGCTCGGTGGTCGAGCTGACGGGAGTGTACCACAACCTTCTGCGCCGCTGGGCGGATGCCTGACCACGCCGTACGGCCGAATGTCGACGCGCCTCTCGACGGGTTGCAAAATAGGAATTGAGGCGCGAGCCTGGCTGCTGCTCTTTCGCATCGTCGATCCACACCAGCGCTCATCCAGAAGCCGGCGCGCATCCGTTTATCCCGGACGGGATTTTTCGACATAGTTGGTGTCAACGGTGTAAACTGTGTTATCTATATACCACACCAAGATCGTCCTGGGAGGGGAGGCAATCAGTCCGCCAGCATCGCGGCCAATCCGGGCGACAGGATTTCCTCGAACCCCTCTCCCGCGCGCAGCACCATGTGCGCCGCCAGCCCCTCGGCTCCGGCGAGCGCCATCCCTTCACGCCCCAGCACCGTGAGCGCGGTCGCCCAGGCGTCGGCGAGCATGCAGCATGGGTGCAGCACGCTCACCGAAGCGACCCCGTTGGTCACCGGCGCGCCGGTACGCGGGTCGAGCGTGTGGGCGTAGCGCCGGCCGCCATGCCGAAAGGCGCGCAGATAATCCCCCGAGGTGGCGACCGAGAGCCCGTGGAGCGCGACGCGCAACGGCAGCATCCGGCTTCCCGGCACCGCCGCGAGGTCGACCCACCAGGGCTGGCCGTCGGGCTTGATCCCCTCGCCGCGCAGCTCGCCGCCGACTTCGACGAGGCAATCGGCCACGCCGATGCTGCGCAGCAATTCGGCCACCACGTCGACGGCGTGGCCCTTGGCGATCCCGGAGAGGTCGAGCTGCGCCGGTGCGCTCCGGCGTGCCCGGCGGTCGTCGAGCTCGATCCGGGCGCGGCCCGACACCGCAAGCGCGTCTTCGATCTCGGCGGGCGAGGGGAGGTCCATGCGCGGCCCAGGCGGGCCGAAGCCCCAGAGGTCCACCAGCCGCCCCATCGCCGGATCGAACGCCCCGCCGCTCCGCTCGGCGACGTCGAGCGCCGCGGCGAGCACCTTCGCGAAGCCCGGCGGCAGCGGCTGCCAGCGCCCGGGCTCGCTGCGGTTGAAGCGGCCGAGGTCCGATCCCGGCTCCCAATGGCTCATCTCGGCGACGATGCGGTCGAGCACCGCCTGGATGCGCGAAGCCAGCCCGTCGGGCGCGCCCACCGCGCGCACCGACCAGCTGGTGCCCATCGTCTGTCCCGAGAGGCTCGCCACGAGCGCATCCGCGCGGCGCCGATCGAACGCCGCGCGATCGAGGTCGAGCGGTATCGCGGTGCGCGTCAGCCGATCACCTCGACGGTCATCGCATAGCTCGAGCGGCGCTGCGGCGGGCCAATCGGGCGGAAGCCGCCCTCGCCGGGGCCGCCGGGGCCTGCACCTTCGGGCCGGGGCGTGGCGCCCTGCGGGCCGGGGCCGCCGGGACTGCCGGCGCCCTCGGGGCGGCCGGGACCACCGGGGCCGCCCGGCCCTCCGGGACCGCCCTCACTGCGCGGCGAGCCCATGCTCGCGCTCACCCACCACATGCCCGGCTCGGGCCATTTGATCGTCACCTTGCCTTCGGCGTCGGTGGTCAGGCTTAGCTGCTTCAGCCCGTCGCTGTAGCGCACGCCACCGTTCACCGCGGTGACCGCGAGGCCCGCCGCCGGCTTGCCGTCGAGCAGGAACTGGAAGGTCGCCGATTCGCCCACCGCCAGGTCGTTGGGATGCGTGACGGGCACCATCTCGATGCCCTTGCCCACCGGCTTGAACACCGCGGTGGTCGGCTGGCCTGCCGTGACGAAGGTCTCGATCCGGCTGTTGTTCTCGGCGGTCCACACCTCGGTCGCGCCGGCCGGGATCGCCTGCGCCAGCGTCGCCGTCGTCGTGCCGCGCGGCAGCATCTTGCGCTCGCCGCCCAGCATGTAGCTGCCCATCACCCCGTCCGAGACGATCGCGAGCTTGTAGGTGCCGCGCTGGGTGAGGTGGAGGTCGAAGGTCAGCCGCAGCTTGCCCTTGCCGACATTCTCGACCGCCAGCTCGGTCCCGTCGGGTGCATAGGCGACCGGAGTCCAGGGCTGGGCGGGGTGGTCGTAATAATAGAGGTCGGTCGAGATCGCCGCGTCGACCGTCAGCCACTCGTCGCCGTTGCCGACGAACTGGGTTTCGGAAGGCAGCATCCAGGCGCGCGGCGCGGCGGCGGCGAGCTGGGGCACCAGCAGCGCGGCGATCGCGACGATCGATGCGAGCGGCTTGCGGAAGGCGTGCATGGCGGCTCTCCTCAGCGGTGCGCGTTCAGGGTGACCGCGCCGAGTTCGGACTGGCCCTTGGCGCTTGCCGAGACGGCCTTGCTGCCGTTCCAGGCGAAGGGCAGGCGGACGACTTCGCGGCCGCCCGATTCGCGCGCGGCCTCGATCACGAGGGTGTAGCTGCCCGGGGTCAGCGCGGGCATGCCGCCGCGGCCGGCGGTGAAGCTCAGCTTGTGCGTGCCCGGTGCGCGCGTCGCGCTCGAGATGCCGTCGGCGGGGTAGGTCCCCGCGCGGCCCGTCGCGCGCCACCACATCCGCACGTCGCGCAGCCAGCGGGTGCCGGCGTTGTTGCGCTTGTTGACGTCGTACCAGACCGAGAGCGTGCGCGGGGCGGCGCCTTCCTTCTCGATCCACACCGCCACATAGGGCCGGTGGTATTCGGCGACGCTGAGCTGCGGCAGCGAGACGGTGAGATCGATCGTCTGCGCACTCGCGGCCGCGGGGATCAGCCCGCCGCCGATCGCGGCAATCGTCAGTCCGGTGAGGCGAAACTCCATGGGGCGAGCCTTCTCTTAGTGGATCAGGAAAATGGCGATCAGCGCCGGGATCAGCAGCCCCAGGCCGACGAGCGGCCAGGTGCTCCTGCGGTGCTTCGAATGCATCCACAGCAGCACGAGCCCCGTAAGCGAGAAGATGATGCAGGCGAGCACGAAGATGTCGAGGAACCACTTCCATACCGGCCCGGCGTTGCGGCCCTTGTGGAGGTCGTTGAGATAGGCGATCCAGCCGCGCGAGCTGGTCTCGCTGGTCACTTCGCCGCTCGCGCGGTCGATCGAGATCCAGGCGTCGCCGCCGGGGCGCGGCCTGGCGAGGTAGATTTCGTCGGCGCTCCACTCGGCGGTGCCGCTCGCGTCGAGCTTGACCTGGCCGGTGATCCACTGCGCCACCGCGGGCGGGATCGGTTTCTTGCTGTCGGGCCTGTCGTCGGGCTTCACTTGCGCGGCGAGCGGCGCGGGAAGCTGCGCCTTGGCGTCGACCGTCGTGGGCGCCGCCTCGATGTCGGCGGCATGGTTCAGCGTGAAGCCGGTGACCGCGAACAGCATCAGCCCGATCAGGCTGATCGCCGAGCTCATCCAATGCCAGGTGTGGAGCTGCTTCAGCCAGAAGCTCTTCCGGCTGCGCTTCTTGGTCGCCGGAGGCGGGGTGCCGTGCATGGGAATGGAGCGGTCTCGAAGGCTAAGTACGAGCCGAAGCGGTATCGCAAACGATTCGCAATTGCAATCGAATCAGGCCGCCCCAAAGTGCGATTGGCGTGATTGATTATTCGCGGCCCAGCAGCACCCTCGCCTGGCCCGCGATCTGCGCAAGCATCGCCGCATTGGGCGTCGCCGCAGCCCGCGCGCGCGCGACCAGCTGAGCGAATTGCGCCACTCGATTGCGGTTCTCATCGAGCCAGGCATCGACCCCCGCCTGGGGATCGTCGCCCTTGATCCGCGTGAGGAAATCGAAGCGCAGCTGCTGGAAGTCGCGCGCGAGGCCCGCGATCAGCAGCCGCTCCCACACGTCGCCCGTCGTGATCCGCGCCGCGGTCGACTGCGCCCAGTCGAGCCCCAGCGCATGGCCGAGCTTGGTGAAGGCGCGCGCGAGATCGGTCTCGTCGATGCTGCGGCGCTCGCCGAGGTCGGCGAGGCCCACCGCGCCGTCGAGCTCGAACAGCCGCACCACGCGGCCGGCGAGATCGGCCGGCGCGCCCGCCGCCTGAAGCCGCGCCGCGATCCGCCCGCTCTGCGCCTGGACTTCCTCGAGCAGCAGCTTCTTGGCTTCGCGCGCGAGATTGCCGACGCGCGGGCGAAGCCGCTCGATCACTTGCGCCGGGCTCGCGCCCGGACGGCAGACGCGCAGCAGGTCGGCGACGTGCGTGCGTGCGGCGACCGCGACTTCGTCGAGCAGCGCGATGCGCGCGGTCTCGCTGATCGGCGCCTGCTCGATCTCCTCCCACAGCGGCTCGAGCCCGAACAGGTCCTCGGTGACGACGAACATCGCCGCGATGTCCCCCATCGCTGCGCCTTCCTCTTCGGCGAGCTCGAAGGGGTGGAGCACGCCGAGCCGGTTGACCACGCGATTGGCGAGCTTGGTCGCGACGATCTCGCCGCGCAGGCGATGTTCCTCGATCGCGGCTGCATATGTCTTGCGCATCGCCGGGGGGAAAGCCTCGAACAGATAGTCCTCGAGCGCCTTGTCCCGGCCGAGCGGGCTGTGCTCGATCGCGTCCTGGAGCGCGAGCTTGGCGCTGGCGAGCAGCACCGCGAGCTCGGGCCGGGTGAGGCCATGC
Organism: Sphingomonas sp.; assembly: GCF_017745215.1. Taxonomy (GTDB): domain Bacteria; phylum Pseudomonadota; class Alphaproteobacteria; order Sphingomonadales; family Sphingomonadaceae; genus Sphingomonas. Next base: position 191,496 of record NZ_JAGHZV010000008.1, on the reverse strand, counting down.
CCGTCCTGCGCCCGCCGCAGCAGCTCCTCGTTCGGGCCCAGGCCCTCGACCGCGCGGTCGAGCCGGCCGCCGCCCTCGAGGATCTCGATCACGCGGACATAGCTCGGCAGTGCGACCGGGCCGTCATTCTCCATGAAGGAGAGCGCAAGCGTCTGGAGACGATTGTCCTCGAGCACGATGTGCGCGACGTCGTCGGTCATCGAGACGAGCAGCTTGTTGCGGTCCTCGAAGTCGAGCCGGCCCTCGATCACTTCGCGGTTGAGCGCGATCTTGATGTTGACCTCGTTGTCCGAGCAATCGACGCCCGCCGAATTGTCGATGAAGTCGGTGTTGATCCGTCCGCCCCGCTCCGAGAAGGCGATGCGCGCCGCTTGGGTCACGCCCAGGTTGGCGCCTTCGCCGATCGCCTTGGCGCGGACGTCCTCGGCATCGACGCGGAGGCGATCGTTCGCCGGATCGCCGACGTCGACATGGCTCTGCGCGGCGGCCTTCACATAGGTGCCGATGCCGCCGAACCAGATCAGGTCCACCTCGGCCTTGAGGATCAGCGTGATCAGCGAGGTGGGATCGAGCTCCTTCGCCTCGGTGCCGAGCATCGCGCGAACCTCGGGGCTCAGCGGGATCATCTTCTCGGTGCGCGCGAACACGCCGCCGCCGGGCGAGATCAGCGCGGGGTCGTAATCCGCCCAGCTCGAGCGCGGCAGGCCGAACATCCGCTTGCGCTCGTCCCAGCTCTTCGCTGGATCGGGGTTGGGGTCGAGGAAGATATGGCGATGGTCGAACGCCGCGACGAGCTGGACCGCCTTCGATTCGAGCAGGCCGTTGCCGAACACGTCGCCCGACATGTCGCCGCAGCCGGCGATGCGGATCGTGTCGGTCTGGACGTCGACGCCCATCTCGAGGAAGTGGCGCTTGACGCTGATCCACGCGCCCTTGGCGGTGATGCCCATCGCCTTGTGGTCGTAGCCGTGCGAGCCGCCGGAGGCGAAGGCGTCGCCCAGCCAGAAGTCGTGGTCGACCGCGATCGCGTTGGCGACGTCGGAGAAGGTCGCGGTGCCCTTGTCGGCGGCAACGACGAAATAGGGGTCCTCGCCGTCGAGGATCGCGACGCCCTGCGGATGGACGACCTTGCCCGCGACGATGTTGTCGGTGATCGACAGCAGGGCGCGGATGAAGACGCGGTAGCTCTCGGTCCCTTCGGCGAACCAGGCGTCGCGGTCCTGCGCGGGGTTGGGGAGCTGCTTGGGATAGAAGCCGCCCTTGGCGCCGGTCGGCACGATCACCGCGTTCTTGACGCGCTGCGCCTTCATCAGCCCGAGGATCTCGGTGCGGAAGTCGTCGCGCCGGTCGGACCAGCGCAGCCCGCCGCGCGCCACCGGGCCGGCGCGCAGGTGGATGCCCTCGACGCGGGGGGAATAGACCCAGATCTCGCGCCACGGCAGCGGCCGCGGCAGGCCCGGGACCAGCGCGCTGTCGAGCTTGAACGCCAGCGCTTCGTCGCCCGTGCCGGTGAAGGCGTTGGTGCGCAGCGTCGCGGTCACCACGCCGCGCATCGCGCGCAGGATGCGGTCGTCGTCGATCGCCGCGACCTTGAGCAGGCCGGTCTCGATCGCCTCCGAGGCACCGTCGACGGTAAGCGCGTCCTTGCCCGCGCGCTTCGGGTCATGCGCCGCCTCGAAGCGCTGGATCAACGCCGCGGCCACCGCCGGGGCGCGCCGCAGCGCATCGACGACGGTCGCCAGGCCGTAGCTCAGCCCGGCCTGGCGCAGGTAGCGGAACCAGGCGCGGAACAGCACCACCGAGCGCGGGCGCATCCCCGCCTCGACGATCAGCCGGTTGAATGCGTCGTTCTCGGCGCGGCCCTCGAGCACCGCGGTGATCGCTTCCTCGACCAGGCCGGGGTCCTCGTGGAGAACGCCGCCGCCGCCGCCGATCAGCGTGACTTCGAAGTCATGGACGAAGATGCCGTCGCCGCCGGTCAGCTCGGTCGGCACTTCGTCGATCACGCGGAAGCCGAAATTCTCGAACACCGGCACGGCATCCGACAGCGCCAGCGCGCCGCCCATGCGATAGAGCTTGGCGTGGTAGATGCCTTCGTGCGCGTCGCGCGAGCAGATCCGCACCGCGCGGTCGCCGGGCGATTTGAGCGTGGCGATGCGCAGGATGTCGCGCGCCGCCTCGGTCGCGTTGTTGAGCGCGCGGTAGGCAGGCGGGAAGCGATGGGCATAGCGCAGCGTCAGCCGCGCGGCGCGCATCCCCGCCTCGTCGGCGAGCGCGGCTTCGATCGCCGGCTCCCAGCCGCGCAGCATCTGCTTGAGGCGCTGGTCGAGCGTGCCGGGATCGGGCAGCTCGCCGCCGCCGCGCAGGTCGAGCGTGTAGCGGAGCAGCGCGACCACGCCATCCTCGAGGCTGATCGACCAGTTGATCAGCCGCGCCCTGGCGGCGTCGGCGAGCATCTCGCCGATCGCGACGCGGCGGCCGGTGGTGAGGTCGTCGCGCGGCAGCCAGACGAAGGCGAAGAGGTGGCGCCCCAGGGGGCTGCGCACCAGCACCAGCTTGGGCCGCGGCCGATCTGCGACCGACATGGCGGTCAGCACGAGCCGCTCGAGCGACTCGGGGTCGAGCGCGGTGGTCTGGTCGTGCGGCAGCGCGGTCAGCGCATGCGCCATCGCCTTGCCGGTATGGCCCTTGGGATCGAAGCCGAACTTGGCCTCGAGCGCCTTCAGCCGCTGGCGGAGCAGCGGCACGTCCTCGGGCGGCGAGAACATCGCGGCGCTGGTCCAGAGGCCGGCGTGGATCGAGAGGCCGACGACTTCGGCGCCGACCACGATCGGTGCGACGACGATGTCGAGCGGCACGCGGCGGTGCACCGGCGAGATGCAGTTGGACTTGAGCAGCAGCGGTGCCTCGCCGCCTTCGCGGAAATGCCTGATCGCGAGCTCGCGCGATGCATCGGCGAGGATCGGCGTCGAGAGCGTGTAGCGCGCGAGGCCGAGCGGGTCGCTCGCGCCGTCCTTCGGCCGCCAGCTCTCGTGCGAAAGCAGGGTCATCGCGCCTTCGAGGAACCAGCGCAGCAGCGCGGCGCCTTCGGACGTGCCCAGCGCATCGGCGTCGCGCGCCATCGCCGCCTGGAGCGCGCGCCAGTCCTCGACCGCGGCATAGACCTGCTCGAGCGAGCGTTCGAGCTCGGCGACCAGCGCGCGGCGCACGCGCGCATCGGCGCGGTCCATCTCGATATAGACCATCGATTCGGGCTTGCCGCTGCCGACGCCTGAGAGGTGGCCCTTCTCGTCGCGTTCGACCTGGATCACCGGGTGGATGATGCGGTGGATCGCGATGTCGAACGTGGCGATCGCCGCCGAGATCGAATCGACGAGGAACGGCATATCGGCGTTGATCGCCGCGAGCCGCATCGAGCGGCGTCCATCCTCGGTGTAGGTTTCGAGTGCGACGCGCGGCGCGCCCGGCTCGCGGTGTGCCGCGGTTTCGGCGACGAAGGACGCGGCGGTGGCGCGATCGGCCTCCCCGAACCCTTCGACTTCTCCCGGGAGGGCTCCTTCGAGGAGCCGCGCTTCAAGCGCTTCGGTCAGCGCCTTTGTGATCTTGGGCATCGCGGCCCTATGCGCCCGCGCCGTTACGACCTCAAGGCCGTTGTGGTATCATTTGTGACTAGTGTAGGCGCCAGGGTCGGTTCCGACGACCCATCAACCGTCATCCCGGCGAAGGCCGGGACCCAGGGTTGCAAAGAATGTCGCTCTTGGCCCTGGGTCCCGGCTTTCGCCGGGGTGACGGCCGTCAGTCTGCCCTCAGGCCGCGGCCTTCTTCACCACCCGCTCGGTCAGCGCCGCATCGCTGTCCACCGCTGCGACGATGTCGAGCCCGCCTTCGCCGGCGCGCGCGATCAGCACGACGAACTCGTTCGCACCCGCCTCGATCGGCACATGCGCGAGCGGGGGGCGGCTGCGCAGCTCCTCGGCGGCGCGGGCGAAGATGTCCTGCGCCGGCGCGGGGCGCCTGAGCGCGCGCTCGGCGGCGACGACGCCCTTGATCCCACCCTCGGCGACTTCGAGCCAGCCGTCGAGCCCGCCCTCGGGCACGGCGTTGCGCTGGGCATGGGTCAGCACCGCGGCGAATTCGGTGACTCGCGTCTTGTCGTAGCCGGCGCCGAAGACGAGCTTGACGCACGGCGTCATCGGCGCGCGCGCCTGGGCGCGCAGGCCATTGAGCTCGAGCAGTTCGGCGAAGCCCTCGGCATCGTCCTCGGCGGCGATCGCGAAATCATAGGCGCGGGCGAGGGCGCGGTAGAGCGCCGAGCGGCTGCGCGTGTCGGTGGCGCTCGCTTGCGCCGCCGAGTCGCGCGCGGCGGCCAGCCGGTCGGCCAGCGTCGCGTCGACGGGGAGCGGGGCCGGGAGAAGCTCGGTGCCGGTGTCGAGCGCCGCATCGGCGAAGCCCGCGCTCGGGCCGTCGGCCCAGACCGGAGCGAGCGAGGGCGTCGGCGCGGTGCGGCGCGCTTCCTCGATCTCGGCGTTGAGCCGCGCCTGCGTCTCGGCGTCGACCAGCTCCTTCCAGTTGATCACGCCATAGATGAAGTCGATCGTGTCCTCGTCGGACGAGAACGGCATCAGGATGCCGCGATAGAGCGTGTTGTGCCCGCGTGTGCCGACGAACTCGGCCTCGAACCCGATCGGCGCGCGATTCGCGATGATCTGGAGATAGTGGTCGGTGAGGCGCGAGAGCAGCGAGCGGCTGGGCACTTCGGCGACGCGGATCGTCGAGGCGTCGACGCCGCATTCCTCGCGCAGCGAGCGGCCGAGGAAGCGGATCACCGGATCCTCGATGCCGTTGGTGAAGTCGAGCAGCACCGAATTCTGGCCGAAATCGGCGATATTCTCGGGATCGAGGTCCTCGATCGAGGGGTAGGCGCGCCCGCCGAGCAGCGAGACCCAGTGGTTGTAGGCGCGCACGTGCATGCGCCGCTCGTCGTTGCCGATATCGAGCGGGCGGTCCGAGACTGCCTCGTCTTCCACCTCGTGATCGAGGCTGGACGAGTCGTTGATGCCGCGCGACATATCCATGCGAACGCTCCGTTGGGGCAACCGGCCCCTTCCCTGTTCGCGCTCTTTTGCACGCTCCATGGTAAACGCAGCGTAAAGGCGGGATGCGGGTGCGCCCTTATCACCGTCGATGGCGGCTGGCCGATCCGGAGTGCCTTGCAACCCCCGAACCTTGCTGGTAAGCGGCCCGCCTCTGAGCGGCACCTCGCGTGCCGCAGGGCCGCTTTAGCTCAGCCGGTAGAGCATCGCATTCGTAATGCGGGGGTCGCGTGTTCGAGTCACGCAAGCGGCACCACCCACTTTCCTTCTAGGATTCGACGTGCATCCCGAGACGGCTTGCATGTGGGCGTTTGCGAGGAGGCTCGCGAACGTGGTCGTAGTTGATCAGCGAGTGCTGGAAGGGGGGGTAGCTCAAACAATCCCACCTTCGAGCGATTGCGCCAAGGCGATCGCGCATGAGAGAATTGCCGAAAGCCCCAACTCCATCTGCCCGGCATCGCGCAAATTTCTGGCGTAGTAATCGACGCCCGGCATCACGAAGCTCAGGTCGCCGAGCGACAGGTCGTGATACGGATCCGGGACCGTTCGGCCCAGGTGCCAGACGATGCTGAACACGCCGGGCATTCGATCGCGAGGCACCTGCATGAGCGCCAGCGAACCGTATAGGATGAAATCGCCGTAGCTGCGCAGTCCAATCGCCTTCTCGGCCCGGTCGCTGTCGAGATAAGAGACGGAGAGGAGGTCGAATCCATTCGACTTGCCGGCCTCCAGGAACGCTTTCTTCGCTTGGCCCGGGGTCGGCAGCGAGCCTCTGGCGATGCCAAATCGCTCCATCTCCTCGTCGACCCGGATCGAGATCGCCCTTCTGAGTTTCAGGGAAAGCGCGCCGCCCGATTCCAGATCGGACAGGATCGCATCCATGCACGGATGCGCGCTGGGCAGAAAATAGCTGTCGCGCGGCTCCTCGGCGGAGACCCTCTCACAAGCGTCCAGCAAGAGCGATCGATAACGCGACCGATCGAAGCGCGCTGCGCCACGATCCCTGCGATCGGAGGCGAATCCACCGGAGGAAATGAATTCCTTCGAAACCTCGGACCAATAGGTTTCGAGGGAGCAATCAACCTCAAAATCAGCGCAGAATTCGACAAGCGACTTTTGGTAGACGCGATGGACGCCGTAGCCGGCCTGGCACAGCGCGTCGCCGATCACGCCGAACCCGGGCCAATCGTCGAAGAAGGATTGGCGAAACCGTATCATTCGATGTTCTCATCGGGCTAGGGAATCACTGGGATCGGAGCGCCCCCAGGTACGATGCCCGGAATGGGTAACGGTAGATTGAATATGGAGGGAACCCTGACATATTCCTCCATCAATTGATAGCGATAGGTGATGACGCCGCTTTGCCAGAAGGTGTAGTCGATCCAGCCATAGGCCCCCGGCAGCGTAAGCTTGTTGCCCTTGAAGAACGAAGGCGCGACCTTGCCGGGAACATAGGTGGGCGGATCGAAGCTGAAGAAACTCTTGGTCGAGAGCGAATAGTCCCACACCTCGCTCAGCGCGGCCAATTCCTGACCTGCGGGCTTCAGTTCCCAGATGAAGCGGCTCGCCGTATTCCCCAGGTCCGGCCGCCCCCGGACATAGCTATGGCCGTTCTGATAGAATTTCGTGCCGTCCGGAGCGTTGGCAAGGTTGGCGAACCAGGGAGGGCCCAGGCCGTTGGCGGTGACCGTAAGCATGTAATGAGCGTCGTCGCCTAGCTGCGTATCGGTGACGAACTTGATGCCGACCAGATCGGGTTGCAGCTCCGGGAACTGCGAGGGATCGAACGTCAGCCCCACGAACAGCGACGGGTCGATGCGACCGCCGGTGACAGAGAAGGCGTTCGGATAAATGATGTCTACCGCCGGCGTGATCGTCAGGGATCCGCGCGGGCGGGACGGCAGGAAGTTCAGGGACCGGGAACGAAAGCCCGTGACGACGATCTCGTTCGGATCCCGGGAAAGCACGTCGCGCTTCACCTGGTCCACGCTCTGGCCATGCGCGAGCGCATCGAGGATGCGCTTCCGATCTTCCGCCGTGCCTCCCCCGGGCAGTGTCGCAACGACCTCGTCCGCCTGGCGATCGATCGCCCGTTGATCGATCGCACCCTTTCCGAGCGAATAGGCGAATTGCGCGACGACATCGGGCAATCCGGCCAGGACGTTGTCGCCGAAGTCGCTGCCGTCGATGAGCGAGCGCGTCGCCGCGTCGGCGATATCCGATGCCATGCCGGTGACGGCGCCCTTCAGCGAATTGTCCAGGTCGAAACCCTTGAGGTCCGCGTCGTAATGGAGCGTGCGCCCGACCGCGCCGCCGATCCCCGCGCCGACCCCCGCGGCTGCGACACCCGCCCAGCTGAACTTGTCCTGCAGCCCGGTCGCGACGCCGATCCCCTGCGTGATCGCGCTGCTGAGCGCACCGCGGGCCACGTCGTTGGCGAAGGTGGTCAGCTTGCCGAGCCCCTTGAAGACATCGACGCCCTTGAGTGCGCCGCCGACGGCGCCGCCCAATGCCGCCAGGCCCACGCTCTTCCAGCTGAACTTATCCTGGATGCCCGTGGCCAAGCCGACCACCTGCGACGCGATCGAGCCCGCCGCGCCCGCGACGGCGCCGCCGACCACCGCGCCCGCGACGGCAGCCGCGCCCGCGCCAAGTCCGCTGAACGCACCCTGGAAGAAGCTGATCGCCTCCGGCCCGACCCACGCCGTCACGGCGATCGCCACCACGGCGAGCAGGATCATCCCGAAGACGCCGCACTTGTTCTTCTTGGCCTTGCCAGCCGGCGTCTGCGGCGCGGGCGCGGTGGGGCTGGTGTCGCCCATCGCAGCGGCAGGATCGTAGGGTGTGAAGGTCGAGGCGTTATAGGCCGAACGCTGGACGCCCGGCGGGATCCGCAGCATCTGGCCCGAGGCGAGCACCGAGCCCGCCGAGAGACCGTTGGCTTCGGCGATCAGGTACCAGAGCGAGCTGTCGCCCCAGAATTGCGCGGCGATCGCGGCGAGCGTCTCGCCGCCCTTCACGGTGTAGACGCCGCCCGACGCGCCCTGGCTGTAAGTGGTTATCGGATTGTAGAATTGGTCGAAGTCGCCATAGGCGGCGCCCCAGGTCGATCCGCCGCGGAAGGCGCCATTGCCCGGACTGATCGGCCGGTTCGCGACCGATGTCGCATAATTGGTCTCGAGCGTGCCGTTGTTGCCGGTATAGCCCATCTCGCGTCCGGCGAAGCGGTACCAGACCTCGTGCGGATCGCCCTGGTTCCAGATGCCGTCATATTCGTCGCGCCGGATCGTCTGGCCGTTCATGTCGTTGGTGTAATAGACGGTGCGCGACCGGCCGTCCGCGATGGAGGCGGTCGTCAGCTGGCCCATCGCATTGTAGTTGTAGCTGGTGGTGCCCGTGCTGGTGCCCGTCATCGTCGTCGAAGCGATCACGGCTCCGTCGTACCAGCCATAGCTGTTGGTCACGCCCGAGGTGGTGAACGGCGCGCCCGTATACCAGCTGTTGGTGGTGCTCGAGACCAGCGCGCCGAGCGCATAGGCGGTGCCCGAGCCATAGTCGTTGTAGGTATCCGTGACGCGCGTCGTGCTGCCCGCGCGCTGGAACACTTCCTCGAACGTCACCTGTCCCTTGGCGTTGTACTGGAGCAGCCGGTCGTAGGTCGCGACATTGAGCGCGTTGGTGTCGTAGTCGGGATCGGTATTCCAGTCGATCTGGCGCTCGAGCCGGCCCTGCGAGTCATACCAATAGTTCGCCTTGCGTGCGCCAGTCGCGGGCGGCGCCGTGACCGTCAGCGTACCGTCGCCGTTGTCGGTGTAGCCGCTTTGCGCGATACGGACGTCCTTCAGCTGGCCGTCCGCCCAATAGGTATAGTCCTCGCGAACCTCGGCGTCATAGGCGATGCTGACATAGGTGTAGGTGTAGCCGCCCCAGCCGCCGTACATGCCGGGATCGTAGACCTCGACATAGACGTCGCCGTACGCGGTGGTGGTGCTCGTCGCCCGCGTCCGTTCGCCCGCGGCGTTGTACATCAGGTCGACACCCTCGGTGCCGCGCAGGATCGCCCCGCCGGAGAGGATGCCCTTGCCCGTCACCACCCGGTTCATCAGATCGAACTTGTACCAATAGTCCTGCGTGGCCGCGCTCGGGGCGGCCGTGCCGTTCTGGTCGAGCGGCCGGAACGTCGCGACGGACCGCCGGATGTTCGAATTGGCGTCGTAATAATAGGCCGTTGTCGCCGCAGGCGTGGCGGAGGTCGCCGTGGCCGACCAACTGCTCAGCCGGTTGAGCGCGTCATAGGTCGCCGTCGACGCGGTGATGACGTTCGTGGAGACTTCGTAATTATATCCGTCGACCACCCATTGGTCGTAGCCGTAATAATAGTCGTATTCGGTATGGCCGTATTCGACCCACTGCCCCGTGGTCGTCGAATATTGCTCGGTCAGCCGGTTGCCGGTCTTGTCATAGCTGTAGACGGTCTTGTCGAGCGTGAAGGCGACCTGCGAGGCCGAAGTATCGACTCCGATGCTCATTTGGCCGAGCTGGCCGCTGTTGAGATAGTCGTAGTTGGTCGTGACGCCGCCGACGGTGCGGCTGGTGACCCGTCCCGCACGATCGTAGCCGAAGGTCGAGCCATGCGCGCCCATGTCGACGTGCGTCGTCACATGGCCGAACAGGTCGGCCGTCTCGACGATCGTCTTGCCGTTGGCGTAGGTGGTGGTCTCCTGCCAGCCGCCGGTCGCGGACTCGTCGGTGCGCACGAAGCCGGTGGCACGAAGCGAGCCGAGCCAGCTGTAGCTGGTGGTGGTGATGTCGCCGCCATAGGCGACCTGACGCGTGATCCGCCCCATCACGTCATATTCGGTGATCTCGCGGCCGGAATAGCCGACGACATTGTTCCAATGGCCGGTGCGCTGGCCGAGAATGTCATAGGCGTAGGAATCGCTGAGCCCGACCGGTCGCGCGACGGTGAGCACCTGGCTGAGCTTGTCGTAGCTCATCTGGGTGATGCGGCCGAGTTCGTCGGTCTGCCGGATGAGATCGCCGAAGACGTCGAACCCCTGCGTCGGCGCGCCGCCGTCGAGGTGCCATTCCTTCACCACCATGCCTTCGCTGTCGCCATAGCCCGTTCCGCCGAGCAGCCGTCGCGTGGTGATCCGGCCGGCCGAAGCGGCCACGCTGTTCGCATCTTCCGATCCGACGAGGCGGCCGGAGAGATCATAATAATAGCGCTCGGTCGGGCGGAGGCTGGTGGAAACGCCGGTTTCGCTCACCGAGGTCACGGTCGGGTGCTGCACCTGGATCCGGCGACCCATGGTGTTGTATCCATAGTCGGTCTGGTTGAGCAGCGCGTCCTTTTCCCAGGCGATCTCGCCGAACGCGTTATAGCCGACCTCGGTCGTCAGGTTCTGCCGCGTTCCCCCGACGCTCAGTTCGCGTTGGGTCTGGATCGTCTTGGTGGCCTGGCCGCGCTTGTCATAGACCGTGATCGTCGCATTGACCGTATCGCTGTAGGCGTAGCCCAGCGCGGTGGCCTGCGACATGGTCGAGAGGTCCATGCCCTCGCTCTCGATCGCCATCGTCACATGGCCGACGGCGTCATAGATGAACAGGCGCCACACGCCGTCTCCGGCATTGCTGCGGATCAGGCGCCCGACGCCGTCGTAGCTGTTCTGCTCCTGCCAGAGCCCGTTGGTGCCGCGCTGCGAGACTTCGCCGAACGCGTTATAGGCAGTCTGCGTGAAGCTCACCTCGGTCCAAGTCGTGCCCGAGACGGTGTTGACGCCCTGCCGCACGACCCGGCCGAGGGCATCATAACCGGTCGAAATGCCTTCCTGGACAAGGCCCGCGCTGCCCGCGTCGCGCTGATAGCGGGTACCGATCACGCGACCGGCGATGTCGTAGACATATTGCCGGACGTTGCTGTTGGCGTCGGTGGTGCTCTCCAGCCGCCCCCCGGTGCCGTAGCTGTTGGTCGTGATCCGGTCGTCGCTCGCAAAGGCCTCCCGGCCCTGGCGCGTCGACGTCAGGTCGCCGAGGCTGTTGTAATAATAGCGGACGGTGGGACGCACCGTGGCGCCCGTCCAGTCGACGAGCGAGGCGCGAGTCTCGACGACGAGCCTGCCGGCATTGTCATAGGTGTAGTTGGTGAGGTCGCCGGTCGCTTCCGCCTTGCTCGCGACTTTGCCGAGCGCGTTGTAGGTATAGGTGACGGTCGCGCTGGTCGCGGCGGCGCTCAGCAGGCCGTTCGTCGTGTTCAGCGTCCAGGCGACCACGCCGGTGCGCGTCTCGGTGAGGCGGCGCCCCAGCTTGTCATAGGTGAATGTGGTGACGCGGTCGTCGCTCGTCGTGCCGACCGACAGGGGGGCCGCGGTGGTCGGCGTTCCTACCGCGCGCGTCGAATAGCGGCGCTCGGACAGGGCATTGCCGTTGGCGTCGTAGCTCCAGTCGGTGCGATATAGCTCGGCGTCGATCTGCGACGTCTTGCGGCCGAGCTTGTCGTAATAGGCGAACACGGCCGAACCGTCGGGCCCGGTCGTCTTGATGGCGTTCCCGTTGCCGTCATAGTCGTATGTGGTCGTCAGCGTGGTCGTCGCAGTGACGTAGCTCGATCCGTTCCAGCTGCCCACGAGCTGGCCCGCGACATTGCTGGTCCGCAGCCGGTCGGCATTGTCGTAGGTGTAGGTCGTCTCGCGATAGCCGCCGCTCGGCGTCGCGGGCGGGTTGCCGCCCGGGGTGCCCGGCAGCGCCACTTGCGTCGCATAGAGTCGCGTCGCGGTGAGGTTGCCGACCGCGTCGTAAGCGAAGGTGGAATAGGTGCCCAGCGCATCGATCTCGGCGATCTTCCGATCGAGCCGGTCGTAGTAGGCGAAGGTCGCCGCGCCCGCGGGATCGACCTTCTTGATCAAGTTGCCGCGGCCGTCATAAGTGAAGAAGGTGCTCGGCGTCGCCGAAGCGCCGGCATAGCCGACCGCCACGGCCATGCCGCGCTGCTCGATCAGGCGGTTGGCCTTGTCGTAGAAGAAGAGCGTCGTCCGCGCCACCGAGGTGCCGGAACCCTCCACGCGCTGCTTCATATTGCCGCGCGCGTCATAGGCGTATGTGTTGACGATCGTCGTGCTCGAGACGCCGCCGCCGCCGGTGCCATAGTCGCCGCTGACCGCCGTGCTCTCGCTGGTGAGCAGCCCGCGTCGGTCGAAGAGGTTGGTGGTGATCGCGCCGAGCTTGTTGCGCACCGTCGTGCGGTTGCCGAACGCGTCGAGCGTATATTGTTCGTAGTTGCCGAGCGCATCGGTCGACTTGGTAACCCGGCCGAGCCGGTCATATTCGAAGCTGGTCGTCGCCGGCGCGTCGGCGCCGCCGCTCGTGTCCCACGTCCAGCTCGGCGCCGCGCCGCCGATCGTGACGGCACTGGTGGTGCGCACGCTGTGCTGCGTCGTGCTCAGCATCTCGCCGAAGACCGTATAGGCGATCTCGGCGACGTAATTTTCGGCGTCGCGGCTGGCGACCGCCCGGCCCAGCTTGTCGTAGTAGCGGTAGCTCGAATTGCCGCGCGCGTCGGTCACCTTCACGGCGTTGCCGAAGGCGTCATATTGATAGCTGGTCACGCCGCCGATCGCGTCGGTCTCGCTCAGCAGCTGGCCGAGCCTGTCGAACGTGCGCGCGGTCGAATGACCATTGGGATCGGTGACGGTGACCGCGTCGCCGCGGCCGTTGTACGTATAGTGCGTCGACGGATTGGCGCCGCCCGAGACCCAGCCGTCGATCCGATCGGTCAGCCGCCCGCTGGCATCATAGGCGAAGTTGGTCCGACTCTCCTCGGCCGCGCCCGCCATTTCGATATCCCAGGCGAGCGTGCCGTTGCCGTAATAGCTGTAGTCGTGGCCGTGGTTCTCGCCGTCCCGCACCGTCGCGACGCGGCCGAGCGCGTCGTAGGTGGAGGTGGTGCTTGCATAGGTGCCCCCGGCGTTCGCGGCGACGGTGTCGATCGTCCAGGCGTCGGTCGCCGAAACGGCCGTGTCGAAACGCCGCGTCTCGGTCAGCTGGCCCAGCGCATTATAATAGTTGCGGGTGACATAGCCTTCGGCATCGATCGCGAAGGTCTGTTCGCCGCGCGCATCGTAATAGCTGCGCGTAACGCGGTCCTTGGCGTTGGGATTGGCGGCAGCCCAGCTCACCATCGTCGCATTGCCGGGCAGCGAGGTGGTGGCGCGCGTCGTCGCGAATTGGGTGGTCTTGATCAGCCGCCCGAGCGAGTCATAGCCGTAGCCGGTGACCGCGCCCGTCGCGTCGATCGAATAGGCGAGGCGGCCCGCGGCGTCATAGGTGGCGTAGCTGATGCGGTTGTTCGCGTTCCCCGCCAATCCCGCGGTCGAAAGCGCGGATTGCAGCGCCGACAGGGTAAGCGCGCCGGGCATCGCGATCGAGCCGGCATATCGGATCACGGTACGCGCGGCCCCGCGCTCGCTCGAGGTGGAGACTCCGTCGTTGTAGACATATTCGGTGACGTGGAAGAGTTCGTCGATCTCGTAGCGCAGCTGGCCTTCGCCGTCGTAGACCGACATCGTCATCGCGAAGTCAGTCGGCGACGGGATGCTCGCGATCAGGTCGGCCATCGTCCCGCTGGCCCGCACGGACGCCCCGGTGGCGTTGGTATAGGTTCGCTTCTGCGCCAGCCGCCCGGCGGAATCATAGCCGTAGCGCGTCATATAGCCTTCGGCATCGAGCGTCGCCCACAGCTTGCCGCTCGGCGAATAGAAGTTGCGCGCCACTGCATCGGCGGCGTCGGCGGTCGGCAGCAGCAGCGTGGCCGGCGGTGTCGCCTGGATCGTCGAGAGCTGGCCGGCGCTCAGCTTGTTGACGAACGCCGTGGTCTTCACCAGCTGGTCCGAGCCGTCATAGTCGAAGCGGCGGACCGAACCGTCGCCCGCGATGCTCTCGATCAGCCGGCCGCCGTTGTCGTAGACGGACCATGACCAAATGTCGGCGGCGTTGGCGGCCGGCCGGATCGAAGCGATCTCCAGCGTGTTCGCCGGATTGGCGAGCGTCGTCAGATTGGCGGCACTGATCGCGTTGGTCCAGCGCACGGTCGCGGCCACGCGATTGTCCGCGTCGTAGCGGTATTCGGTGACATAGCCGTAGGAATCGATGTCCGCCGTGCGGCGCCCGGCCTTGTCGTAAAGGGTATAGGACTTGTTGCCCACAGCATCGGTGGCGACGCGGGCGCGGCCCAGCGCGTCATATTGGAAGCTGGTGGTCCCGCCCGTGACGTAGCTGCCCGAAGCGACGAGCGAAACGAGATCGCCTGCCTTGTTGAAGGTCGAGGTCTGCACATAGCCGTTGGCGAGCGTGACGATGGTCTTGGTCGAATTGTCCGCCGTCGAATCGACGAAGACGAAACTGGTGGTCGCGCCATTGGTGTCGGTCGAGGCCGTCAGCCTGCCGAGCCCGTCATAGACGAAGACCTCGCTGTTGTCGGCGGCGAGCTTGCGGCTGAGCATGTGCCCGGCCTGGTCGTAGACGGTGGCGACCTGGGCATAGCCCGTTGCGGCGGCGGCGTTGCCCGAAGTGTCGGCCGCCGCGTAGGTGCGCACTTGCGTGAGTCCGCCGCGAGCGTCGTAGCTATAGTCCTCGACTGCCCAGCTCGTCTTGTCGGCGAGGCCGGCGGCCCAGCTGGTCAGCTGCGTCGACGTGACGAGCGTGGTGGGGGAAAGCGCCGATACGTCGTAGACATAGGCGGGATATTGGGTCTTTGTCGCCAGCCGCCCATAGCCGTCATAGGTGTAGCGCGTGACCCAGCCCTGCGCGCTCACCGTCCAGATCAGCCGGTTCGAGCCATCGTAAAGGTAGCGGTCGGTGTGCTGGACGGCCGACGAAGCGGCATCGGACCCGGTCCGCGTCTCCGTCAGCAGGTTGCCGCTGGCGTCGTGCGTGCGCGTGACGACATTGCCGTTGGGGTCGGTCGACGTCTCCCACAGCCCGTTGCTGAAGCTGCCGAACGTCGTGATCTTGCCCAGCGCATCGGTGACCGTCGTCAGGTCGCCGTTGGCGTTGTAGCCATATTGCACGACTTGCGCGGACGCCCCGGTCACTGCGGGCGGCGCCGAGACCTTCTTCAGCGATCCGTCGGCATTGTATTCGAGCGTCGTGACCTGGCCGGTGGCGTCGGTGACCGTCGTCGAGCCGGTGCCGTAGCCGATCGTCGTGGTGCGCGTCACGCCTGTGCTCGCGGTCTGCGTCAGGGTGCTGACGCGGTTCGACCCGTCGTAGGCGATCGCGAGATAGCTGCCGTCCGACTGGCTGATCGATGCGACCAGCTTTGTCGTGCCGACATAGGTGTAGGTCGTGGTGAACACCGCGCCGTCGCCGACGCTGTTGTCGCCCGGCGTCAGGTCGGTCGTGACCATGGTGAGCCGGTTCGACGCGTCATAGCCGTAGCGCGTGCGCGTCAGCGTCTTCGCCGTGTTGGTGGCCAGGTCGGTATAGCCGGTGACGACTTCGGTGATGTTGCTGCCGGACCAGTTATATTGCGTATAGGCCCCGTCGGCGGTGGTGACGCGGTAGAGATTGTTGGTGCCCGAATAATAAGTGAAGGCTTCGGCGTTGCCGCTGGTGTCGGCCTGAGCGGTGATCCGCCATTCGTTCGCAAGCGTCGACACGGCATAGGTCTCGGTCCACCGCGTGTCGCCGTCGGTCCAGGTCCAGACGTTGGTGCCGCTGTTGTAGGTGAGCGTGTCGTAAACACCGGCGCCGTCGGTCGCGACATAGGCCGAGCCGTTCCAGCTGTAGGTGATCTCGCTGCCGTCCCCGGAGCGCCGCTTGATCGTGCTGCCCGTGGCGTTGGCCGTGCCGGTCAATCCGAAGATTCGGCGATCGGTGCTCATCCGCCAATTGTCGCCGTTGTCGTCGGTCAGGTTGCCGAGGCTGTTGTAGGTCCGGCCGATCACCGCGTCGGGGCCGCGACCCACCAGCATCTCGTCCTGGCGAGCGATCAGCAGGTTGCCGGTGGCGGCATTGAACGCGACCTGCTCGCCGGATCGTCCGATCGCCGCCGAACCCAGCAGGCCCGAGCTTCCCAGCACATTGCCGGATCCCCGCTCGAAGCCGCTGCCGGCACCGGTAAAGATCGCAACCATCGGCCTTCTCCCCAAAGGTCCCGCAATCGTTGGAGAACGAGCGCGTTCGGAAGGAGATCGGCGGAATTGGGAGATCGTTTAGCGGATCTGACGGCTTTCTACACGAAAATGGAACGAGTTTTCTTGGGGAAGACCGCCAAGACAGGCGATTCATCTTCGATCTTCGCCAAAAGGACTCGGGTGCCGCCCGCGGGGAAGATCGTGTCGTTCTTGCCCCGGACGACCAGCATCGGGGGCGCGATCGCGGAAGAACTTCTGGAAGGGGCCGAACTCGGATGCGCGCGGACGGCCGGCGCTCGTGAGCCGTGGCCAACCCTCCACAAACGGGCGAGGGCCCCGATCGCGTTCAGTCCGTGCCGCCGGCCCCGATATCGATCACGCCGACGCCGCCCTCGATCCGGATCTTCGTCCCGAACGGGCGCGAATAATCGATCACTTGTTCGAGGATCCGCCGTGCCGCCGCGGGTGACGGCCGGCGCGGGGTGCCGAGCTGCGAGCCGGGGCGCTCGATCGGGCCCAGTTCCACCGGATAGAGGCGGACTTGGGCCAGCCGGCCCTTCTCGTAGCGGCTCCGGGTGAGCAGCGCGACGAGGTTGTCGGGCTGCTGGAGGCGGCTCCAGGCGCGCTCGTTGGTTTCACCCTCGCCGACGATCGGGCCGTCCGGCGACGCCGGGGGCAGCTCGCCTTCGTCGGCCCAGGTTCGCAGCTGCTGCGACTGGAAGACGAAGTTCGAGAGGCCGTAGAAGATCGGCTTGCCCTTGTAGATCTCGACACCCTTCAGCGTGTGCATGCCGTGCGCGAAGAACAGGTCGGCGCCCTGGTCGATCGCGGCATGCGCGAACTCGATCTCGAAGGTGGGCGGGTAGTGATCGTCCGAATAGCGCTGGAAGGCGAAGCGGTTCTGGTGCCAATGCGCGGTGACCGCGAGGAAGTCGTTGAACTGCTTGCCGGTGCGCACTTCGCGCAGGATGTCGCGCAGCGGCTGGGGCTTCATCGCATAATCATATTCGCCGGGCCCCGGCGTCACCTTGAAGCGCGTGCCGAAGGCCTCGAGTGTGTCGCCGGTGCCGGGAACGCCGGCAATCGCGCGGAGCTGGGCGAGCTGCGCCGCGGTGACGCCGTTGTAGGTGACGAGGTCGAGGTCGTTGGTGCGCGAAGTGATCTCGCCGCGCGCGGCCTTGGCGCGGGTCTGCCTGGCGCTGAAGGGATGCTCGCCGGCAAAGCCCTCGCCGCCGCCGCGCAGGCGGAAGGCGGTGCCGAACACCGTCACCTCATTGGCGAGGTCGTGGGGCACGTCGATCGGGTTGGGCGTCTCGCCGCGGCGCGCGACGATCGCATCGCGCATCGCGCGCAGCTGGGCGAGCTGGGCCGCGTCGACATAAATTGGGTCGCCCGTCGCGATGCCCGACATGCGGCTGGTGCTCTCGCTCGCCGCATAGACGCCGATCAGCCCGGCGCTGCCCTTGGGGGTGGCAAAGCTCCGCGTCATCCGCGCTTCGGTGAGGTTGTAGTCGGCACCGGTATGGACGATGCCGACGCGGGCGAGCTCGCGGAAATCGGCCCAGAGGCCGGGCTCGCCGCCGTCGAAGGCGTGGTTGTTGGCCTTGGTGACCATGTCGATGCCCATCCGCGCCCAATCGTCGGCGATCGTCGCGGGCGCGCGCTGGTGGCCGATCGGGCCGCGGTAGCTGTCGTGGTCGACGATGAAATTCTCGTTGTTGGCGAGCGTCAGGTCGGCGTCGCGCATCAGCTTGACGAGATAGGCGATGTCGGGATCGTCGCTCTGCGCGAAGGGCGCCATCTGGATCATGTCGCCCACCGCGACGACGGTGAAGCGCTCGCGGATCTTCATGCCGAGCTCGACGCGCTGGTCGCGCGGCGGCATCGGGCCGCCGAAGCTCCGGGCATCCTGCGCCGCGGCGGGGGTGGCGAGCAGCAGGCAGGCGGCGAGCGTGCGGACGAGCATCAGGCGTCTCCCTTGCGCGTGAGCAGCACCGCGGCGAGGCTGATGGCGGCGGCGACGCTCAGCCAGGCGCCGGGGATCGCCTTGTCGCCGGTGGCGGCGATCAGCCAGGTGGCCAGGGCGGGCGTGAAGCCGCCGAACACCGCGGTCGCGCCGCTATAGGCGATCGAGAAGCCCGTCGTGCGCACGCGCCGGGGCATGATCTCGGTCAGGTGGACGATCATCGCGCCATTGTAGGTCGCGTAGACCAGCGCGAGCCACAGCTCGACCGCCAGCAGCCGCTCGAGCGACGGCGCCGAGACCAGCCACAGCATCGCGGGGTAGCCGGTGAGGATCGCCGCGAGCGCCGCGCCGATCAGCAGCGGCCGCCGCCCGATCCGGTCCGAGAGCGCGCCCATCGCCGGCAGCAGCGCGAAGTTCGCCGCGCCGACGCAGAGCGTGACCAGCATCGCGCCGGCGGCGCTCAGCTTGAGCACGCTGTTGCCATAGGTGGGGGTATAGGCGGTGATCATGTAGAAGAAGACGGTGGTCATCACCGCGGTGAACATGCCGGCGAGCACGATCGCCAGGTTCGCGCCGATGCTGCCGAACAGCGCGCCGAAGCCGGGGCGCGGCTGGGTGGCGTCGAAGCCCGGCGATTCCTCGAGCAGCCGGCGGATCAGGAACAGGAACGGCACCATCAGCGAGCCGATGACGAAGGGGATGCGCCAGCCGTTCCCGGCGATGTCGGCGGGGCTCAGCCAGAGGTTGAGCAACATGCCGACGAAGGCAGCGAACACCACCGCGACCTGCTGGCTCGCCGATTGCCAGGCGACAGTGAAGCCGCGCCGCCCGGGCGTGGCGATCTCGGCGAGATAGACCGAGACGCCGCCGACCTCGACGCCGGCCGAGAAGCCCTGGACCAGCCGGCTCGCCAGGATCAGCAGCGGCGCGAGCAGCCCGATCTCGGCGTAGCCCGGCATCAGCGCGATCGAGAGCGTGCCCAGGCCCATCAGCGCGAGCGTGAGCAGCAGCCCCTGCCGCCGCCCGTTGCGGTCGATATAGGCGCCGAGCACCAGCGCGCCGACCGGGCGCATCAGGAAGCCCGCGCCGAAGGTCATCAGCGCGAGCATCAGCGAGGCGAGCTCGTTCTGGGTCGGAAAGAAGGTCTGGCCGATCGCCTTGGCGTAATAGCCGAAGACCATGAAATCATACATTTCGAGGAAGTTGCCGCTCGAGACGATGAGGACGTTCCTGAACGCCTTGCGCCGGGTTGAGGCTGGGCTGGTCATGGCAATGCGGGTCCTTTCGCCGGCGATGGCCGGTCGTCGAAGCGAGTCGAGAAGGGGACGGCTCAGCGCGGGCGGAGCAGCAGCCGTCCGAAGCGCCCGGGCGTGGCCTTGCCGGCCAGCACCGCGGCGCGGCCGTTGATGAAGAAGGCCACCACGCCCTGGGCATAGGCGTGTGGCTGCTCATAGGTGGCGGTGTCGCGGATCGTCCTGGGATCGAAGACCAGCACGTCGGCGAACGCGCCGGGCTTGAGCACGCCGCGATCGACGATGCCAAAGACCTGCGCGGGCAGGCCGGTCATCGAATGGATCGCCTGCGCCATCGGCAGCACCGGGCGATCGAGCACATAGGCGCGGATCTTGCGCGGGAAGGCGCCATAGGCGCGCGGATGCTCCGAGCCTTCGCCGAAGCGGACCAGCGCGCCATCGGTGCTCGTCATCGTCCAGGGCTGGCGCATGATCGCGTCGACATCGTCGTCGCTCATGTTGAACGACACGGTCTTGGCGCCGCCCTTGATCAGCATCTCGATCGCCATGTCGCGCGGATCGAGGCCCTGCGCGGCGGCGATCGCGTCGAGACGCTTGCCCTCGAGGCTCCGGTCGGTGGGATAGTCGCGGATCTGGATCGTCGCGGCGCCGCCGCGCAGCACCAGGCTCGCCGCCATCGCGTCGCGGATGCGCGCGCGCTGCGCCGGGTCGCGCAGCCGCTCGGCGAGCGCGGCGGGGCCGCCTTCCTGTGCCCAGTCCGGCGTCAGCGCCGCGGCGAGGTTCGAGCCCGAGGCGGTGTAGGGATATTGATCGGCCCAGATCGACAGTCCCTCGGCGCGCGCGGCCTCGATCATCCGGATCGCTTCGCCCGACTTGCCCCAGACGCTGGGCCCGAGCATCTTCATATGCGTCACCACGCCGCGGATGCCGGTCTCGCGCGAGACCTGGATCAGCTCGGCGATCGCGGCGAGCACGCCGACGTCGTAGCTCGCCTCGTCGCGGATGTGGCTGGAATGGACCGCGCCGGGATAGCGCGCGGCGACGCGGGCGAGCGCGACCAGCTCGGGGGTCTTCGAATATTTGCCGGGGACGTAGAAGGGCCCGCTCGACAGGCCGAAGGCGCCGAGGTCCATCGCCCTGGCGACGAGCCCCTCCATCCGCGCGAGCTCCTCGGGGCTGGGGTCGCGGTTGGCGAGGCCCATCACGGCTTCGCGCACCGCATTGTGCCCGATCATCGGCACGAGGTTCACCCCCGGCGTCAGCGCGCGGATCCGCTCGAACTGCGGCGCGAGGTCGGCGGGGCCCTTGCCGTCGGGGTTGATCACGACGGTGGCGATACCCTGGTAGAGGATCGGCAGCGCGGCGGCGAGCTCGGGCGTCTCGATGCCGGGCGAGGCATGGCTGTGGACGTCGATGAAGCCGGGCGAGACGATCTTGCCGGTCGCGTCGATCACCGTGCCGGCGGTCGCGCCCTTGGGCACGTCGCCGACCTTGACGATCCGGTCGCCGTCGATCGCGACATCGGCCTTGCGGCCCGGGCTGCCGGTGCCGTCGAACACGGTGCCGCCGCGGATCAGCACGTCGTAATGCGCCGGCGCCTCGGGCGCCGGGGCGGCGGCGAGCGCGAAAAGCATCGCCCCGGCGGCGAACAACCGCCTCGAAACGCCAGGCCGCATCCGCATTCGACTGTCCTCCCCGGCCGCGCATCTGCGGCCAGGGTCCAGACTGGCGCGCAGCCGGCCGCGGCGTCAATCGGTGCGCCCTTTCAGAGGGTTCGCTGTCCCATAACCGGAGGGCATGACCGGCTTGCGGGCCCGCCCGGTGGCCGATACGCTCCTTCAAAACCCTGCAGGTCGCGTATCATGATGAACCTCCGCCACATCGAAGTCTTCCACGCCGTCTATCAGTCGGGCTCGGTCTCGGCGGCGGCGCGCGCGCTCAACGTCTCGCAGCCGTCGGTGAGCAAGGTGCTGCGCCATGCCGAGAGCCGGATCGGCTTCCCGCTGTTCCGCGTGGTGAAGGGCCGGCTGGTCGCGACCGAGGAAGCGCATGCGCTGTTCCACGAGGCGCGCGAGCTCTACGCCCGCGTCCAGTCGCTCCAGGAGACGACCAAGAACCTGCGGCGCGGCGGTGAAGGCTATCTGCGGCTCGCGGTGCTGCCCTCGCTCGGGCTCGATGTCGCGCCCGCCGCGGTCGCCGCCTTCCGCGCGGTGCGGCCCGACGTCTCGTTCGAGATCCGCACGCTCCACCGCGAGGACGTGCTGCGCGCACTCTACGAGCGCAACAGCGACCTCGCGATCATCTACGACGCGCCGCACCACCCGCAGCTCGGCGGCGTCTCGATCGGTTCGGGCGAGCTGGTGATGTTGTACCGCCGCGAGGAGTTCCCCGATGCGCCGCCGCGGGTGTCGCTCGACATGTTCAGGCACCGCGACCTGATCCGGCTCACCGATTCGGGGCTGCTCGGCACGCTGTTCAACAATGAGGTGAGCGAGGAGCAGCCCGGCGTGCCGGCGATCTCGGTGCAGACCTATTATGTCGCCGCCGCGCTGGTCCGCCGCGGCGCGGGATTCGCGATCGTCGACGAGTTCACCGCGCGCGCCAATGCCGGGCCCGACCTCGACTTCCGCCCGCTCGTCGGCGGCGCGCGGTTCGAGGTGTTCTGCACCCATCTGGTGAGCCGGCCCTTGTCGCGGCTCGCGCGCGATTTCGTCGCGATGGTCGAGAAGACGCTGGCCAGCGGAGGCCTATAACCCTCGGCTATGACGTTCGTCCTTCTCTGAATCTGGGCAGCGGCGGCCAAGCTGCCATCATCGCGCGGACGGCTCGTGAGGCCGATCCAAGGCACAAGCCCAAGGCAAAGCGATGAACATTTCGGGTCCCTATCTTCTCTATCTCGGCCATGCCACCGATCCGCTGTCGGTGAAGACCTCGCGCGGGCTCGCGGTGTGGCGGCCGGAACTCTGCGTCGGCGAATATCGCGCCGAGGGCGGCACGCTCAGCCTGGGGCTGCCCCGGCTGGGCTTCGCCGAAGCCGCGGCGATGGGCGCGCGCACGATGATCCTCGGCGTCGCCAATGCCGGCGGGCTGATGGGCGCCGAGGCGATCGCGCATGTGATCGAAGCGCTGCGCGCCGGGCTCGACGTCGCCTCGGGGCTGCACGACCGGCTGAACGGCTGCGCCGAGATCGTCGCAGTGGCGCGCGAGGAAGGCCGCCGGCTGTTCGACGTCCGCGAGCCCCCGCGCGACCTCGCGGTCGGCAACGGCCGGCGGCGCGAGGGGCTGCGGCTGCTCACCGTCGGCACCGATTGCTCGGTCGGCAAGATGTACACCACGCTGGCGCTCGAGCGCGAGCTGCGCGCCCGCGGCGTCGACGCCGATTTCCGCGCGACCGGGCAGACCGGCATCCTCATCGCTCAGTCGGGCATCGCGATCGACGCCGTGGTCGCCGACTTCATCTCGGGCGCGACCGAAGCGATCTCGCCTGCGCGCCGCGACGGCGGCTGGGACCTGATCGAGGGGCAGGGCTCGCTCTACCACCCCTCGTACGCCGGCGTGTCGCTCGGGCTGCTCCACGGCGCCCAGCCCGATGCGATCGTGCTCTGCCACGAGATCGGCCGCGAGCATATCCGCGGCATCCCCGGGCGGCCGCTGCCCGACCTCGCCGCATGCATCGAGGCGAACCTCACCGCCGCGCGGCTGACCAATCCCGAGGTCGTCGCGGTGGGCGTCGCGGTCAACGGCTCGCGGCTCGACTCCGAGGCGGCATGGCGCGCGTGCGAGGCGATCGAGGCCGAGCTCGGCCTGCCCTGCCAAGACCCCATGGTGAGCGGCGTCGACCGCATCGCCGACCGACTGCTGCAATGTTTCGAACCCTGCACGCTCGTGTAGAGCGCTGGCCGCTCGCCACCCCGTTCCGCATCTCGCGCGGGATCAAGACCGCGGCGGACGTGGTCACCGTCGCGCTACGCCAGGGCGATGCGCTGGGGCGCGGCGAATCGGTGCCCTATGCCCGCTACGGCGAGGATCCGGAGAGCGTGATCGCGCAGATCCAGGGCGTGACCGGCGCGGTCCAGGCGGGCGCCTCGCGCGAGGACCTGCTCGGGCTGCTCCCGCCCGGTGCCGCGCGCAACGCGATCGACTGCTCGCTCTGGGACCTCGAAGCGAGTCTCGCCGGCGCCTTCCCCGAGCCGCCCGCGCCGGTGGTCACCGCCGTGACGATCAGCCTCGACCGGCCCGCCGAGATGGCGGCGGCCGCGGCGCGTGCGATGGCGGGCGGGGCGCGGCTGCTCAAGGCCAAGCTCGACGCGCGCGAGCCGGGCGACTGCCTCCAGGCGATCCGCGCCGCGGCGCCTGGCGTCACGCTGATCGCCGACGCCAACGAGGGCTGGTCGCTCGACGACCTCCGGCAGCTCCAGCCGCTGCTCCGCGCGCTGCGCATCACTTTCGTCGAGCAGCCGCTGCCGGCGGGCGAGGACGCCGCGCTCGAGGGGCTGAGCTTCCAGGTGCCGCTCTGCGCCGACGAATCCTGCCACACCGGCGCCGATCTCGACCGGCTCGCGGGCCGCTATTCGGTGGTCAACGTCAAGCTCGACAAGACCGGCGGGCTCACCGAGGCGCAAAGGCTCGTCGAGGCGGCGCGGGCGCGCGGCTTCGGGGTGATGCTCGGCTGCATGGTCTGCACCTCGCTGGCGATCGCGCCGGCGTTCCGGATCGCGGCGCTCGCCGATTTCGTCGACCTTGATGGTCCGCTCTGGCTGCGCCAGGATCGTGACGATGGCGTCGTGATGCGCAGCGACGGCCTGCTGGCCCCGCCCGCGCCGGCGCTCTGGGGTGGTGGTCGCGCGTGAAGCGACGGGAGGAACGATGACGCTGCTGCGCGGGTGGTTCGGGATCGCGCTGTGGCAGCGCGTCCTCGCGGGACTGGTGCTCGGCGTCGCGCTCGGGCTGCTCGTCCCCGCCGCAGCACCGTGGATCGCCTTCCTCGGCGAGATCTTCGTCCGGCTGATCCGGATGCTGGTGGTGCCGATCGTGCTCGTCACCGTCGCGGCAGGCGTGGCCTCGCTCGCCGACCCGCGCCGGCTCGGCTCGATCGGCGGGCGCGCGGTGCTGCTGTTCGTCGCGACCACGGTGATCGCGGTCTCGGTCGGCATTGCGGTCGGCCTGCTCCTCCAGCCCGGCGCGCACGCCAGCCTCGGCGGCGCCGCGCCGCACGCGCTCGGACCCGCCAGGACGGTCTACGAGCAGCTGGTCGGCATCGTCCCGCTCAACCTGTTCGACGCGCTCGCCAAGGGCGACATGCTCGCGATCCTCTTCGCCGCGATCCTGGTCGGCGCGGGCACCGTCGCGGCGGGCGAGGCGGGCGCACCCTTCGCGGCGCTGCTCTCCTCGGCTTCGGCGGTGCTGCTCCACATCGTGCGCTTCGCAATGGAATTCACGCCCTTCGGCGTGCTCGCGCTCGTCGCCAATGCCGTCGCCGCCAACGGCCTCGCGGTGTTCGGGAGCATCGGCACGCTGGCGCTGTGCGTCGTGCTGGGCTCGCTGGTCCAGATGCTGCTGGTGCACAGCCTGCTCGTCGGGCTGGTCGCGCGCGTGCCGGTGCATCGTTTCTTCCGCGGCATCGTCGACGCGCTGGTCGTCGCCTTCTCGACAGCGTCGAGCTCGGCGACGCTGCCCGTGGCGATGCGCGTCGCGCAGGACAATCTCGGCATCGCCCGACCGGTCGCCTCGGTGGTGCTGCCGCTCGGCGCGAGCATCGGCAAGGACGGCACCGCGATGTACGTTGGGCTGCTCAGCGTCTTCGGGCTGCAGGTCTTCGGCGTCCCGCTCCAGGTCGATACGCTCGGCATCGTGCTGCTCACTGCGGTGCTCGCTGCGTTCGGGACCGCGCCGATCCCCTCGGCCTCGCTGTTCATGCTCGCCGCGGTGCTCGCCGCGGCCGGGGTGGCGCCCGAGCAGACCGCGCTGATCGTCGGGTTCATCCTGCCGTTCGACCGGCTGCTCGACATGACGCGCACCGTGCCGAGCGCGAGCGCGAACCTCGCGGTCGCCGCAGTGGTCGCGCGCTGGGAAGGCGCGATCGAGCCACCGGCCCATAGCCCCGAGCTATAGGTGCCGGAAGCGTTGATATGCAGGACTTGGGCGGGAGCCCGATAGGATGACGATCGGATGACAAGGGTGGGAGACGCGGCAGTGGCGTTCGGCGCAGCAGGGCAGGGAGGCAGGGTCGCGGACCGGCGCCCCGTCGCGCTGCCGACGCGGCGGACGCTGCTCCGGCTCGCGGGCGGGCTCGCCGCCGCCGGGCTCGCCGCCCGCGCGGCACGCGCCGAGGATGCCGAGCCGCTCAGCCCGGTCACGCTCGCGCTCAGCAGCTACATGAGCGAAGCACGCGACCGGCCGCTGCCCGCGGAGGTTCAGGAGCGCGCCAAGCACCATATCCTCGACACCTTCGCCGCGATCGTCTCGGGCAGCACGCTGCCGCCGGGCCGCGCCGCGCTCGGCTTCGCGCGCAGCTATGGCGGCGCACCGGTGGCGACGATCGCGACGACTGCCTTGCGCTGCGGCGCGATCGAAGCGGCGCTGGTCAACGGCACGCTCGCGCATTCGGACGAGACCGACGATTCGCTCGCGCGGATCGATCCCGACGACAACGGCCGCTGGCGCTCGGTCGGCTGGCATCCCGGCTGCGGCGTCGTGCCCGCGGCGTTCGCGGCGGCCGAGCAGTTCGCCACCAGCGGCGCGCGCTTCATCCGCGCGGTCGCGCTCGGCTATGACGTCGGCGGGCGGATGCTCGACCTGCTTCGCCCCGAGCCGGCGTTCCGCAACCGCAGCACGCACCAGATGTGCGGCACCTTCGGCGCAGGCGCGGCGGCGGCGGGCGCGGCGGGGCTCGATCCGCGGCAGATGCGCTACCTCCTCGAATATTGCGCGCAGCAGGCGGCGGGGATGCGCGACTGGTACCGCGACCAGGACCATATCATGAAGGGCTTCGTGTTCGGCGGCGCCCCCGCGCGCAACGGCGTCACCGCCGCGCTGCTCGTCAAGGGCGGCTGGACCGCGGTCGAGGATTTCCTCGCCGGCGATGGCAATTTCCTGCTCGCCAACGGCATCGCGGGCAAGGGCGAGATCCTCGCCGAGGAACTCGGCAAGCGCTTCGAGATCACGCGCACCAGCATCAAGAAATGGACCGCGGGCTTCCCGGCCCAGCCCTTCCTCGAAGCGCTCGAGACGTTGCTCAAGCGCCGGCCGGTCGATCCCAAGCGCGTGCGCGAGATCGTGCTGCGGCTGAAGCCCGGCTCGGTGGTCGACGACCGCGGCATGCCGTCGATCTCGGTCCAGCACCTCGTCGCGCTGATGCTCGTCGACGGGACGGTGACCTTCGCCTCGGCCCACGACGATGCGCGGATGAAGGACCCGCGGGTCAACGCGCTCGCCGCCAGGGTCCGGCTCGATCCGGCGCATCCGGTGACGATCACGCTGACGCTCGACGACGGCACCCAGCTGTCCGAGCAGATCGGCTTCATGCCCGGCACGCCGGCCAATCCGATGACGCGCGAGCAAGTGGTGGCGAAGAGCCATGCGCTGATCGCGCCGGTGCTGGGCGAAGCGCGCAGCCGCGCACTGGTCGCAGCACTTCTCGATCTCGAGAACCGCCGTGACATGCGGACGCTGCGGCCGTTGCTGCAGCGCGGTTCGGCCGCACCCGCGCCGGGCTGACACCAGGATACACGTCCGCCGGGGAGCGAGGATCACGGAAAAAGGCGGGCAAAGATAACGCCAGAATGGAACGATCGCGCGGCCGGCTTTCCGCTCCGAAAGCCGGTGCCCGTTCGGGTCGCACACAGGGAAGGGCTCCCGCACTCGGGAGACACCTTCGAAGAGAAGGGGGAAGCAAGATGTTGTTGCTCAACGATCGCCTCGACCGCCGCCGCCCGGCGGTTCGCCGCGCCGCCGCCATGGCCAGCGCCGCCGCGCTGATCGCCGCGCTGGCCTGCGGGCCGGCCCACGCCCAGGACGATACGTCACAAACCGACGAGACTGCGGGCCAGGAGATCACCGTCACCGGCACGCGCGTCCAGCGCGACGGCTATCAGGCGCCGACGCCGCTGACCGTGGTGGGTGCCGAGCAGATCCAGGCCTCGACCTCGACCAACGCCGCCGACTTCGTCAACGCGCTGCCCCAGCTCTCGGGCAGCGCCACCCCGGCCAACTCCAACTCGGCGATCTCGAGCGGTCTGGCCGGCCTCAACGCGCTCAACCTGCGCAACCTCGGCGCGTCGCGCACGCTGGTGCTGCTCGACGGGCAGCGCTCGGTCTCGTCGAGCCTTACCGGCGTGGTCGACATCAACACATTCCCGCAGGCGCTGATCGAGCGCGTCGAAGTCGTCACCGGCGGCGCCTCGGCGGCCTATGGCTCGGATGCGCTGTCGGGCGTGGTCAACTTCATCCTCGACAAGAAGTTCACCGGCCTGAAGGGCGAGGTCGGCGGCGGCGTCACCACTTATGGCGACGATCGCTCGTGGAACGTCTCACTGGCGGGCGGCTTCGGCTTCGCGGGCGGGCGCGGCCATGTGCTGGTCAGCGGCGAACTCGCGCATGTCGACGGCATCTACGGCACCGGCGACCGCAAGTGGAACAAGACCGGCACCTTCATCGTCGACACCAACCCGGCCTATGTCGCAGGCAACGGCCAGCCCGAGCGGCTGGTGGCCTCGGGCGTCCAGATCGACACCGCGACCGCGGGCGGCATCATCACCAGCACCACGCTGCGCGGCACTGCCTTCGGGCCCGGGGGCAGCAGCTACAACTTCGTCTACGGCAGCGCGACCAAGGACCCCTGGACGATCGGCGGCAACTGGCAGGCGAACCAGCTCAACGAGACCGTGACGCTCGACTCGCCCGAGGACCGCAAGGGCCTGTTCGGCCGCGTCAGCTTCGACGTCACCGACGACATCAACCTCTATGTCCAGGGATCGTGGAACCGCGACCATGTGATCAACAGCTCGTCCGAGCAATATCACCTCGGCGACTTGACGATCAAAGCGGACAACGCCTTCCTGCCGCAGGCCATCCGCGACCAGGCGGCGCTGCTCCACATCGCGTCGTTCAGCTACGGCAAGATGATCACCGACCTCCCCGCCCGCGGCACCGACAATGAGCGCACCGTCCAGCGCTACGTCGTCGGGGGCGAGGGCCATGTCCAGCTCTTCGGGTCGCCCTGGGCGTGGAATGCCTATTACCAGCGCGGGACGACGGATTCGTCGCAGACGCTCCCCGCGATTACCAACAACACGCGCTTCGCCAATGCGATCGACGCGGTGTACTCGAACGGCCAGATCGTCTGCCGCTCGACACTCACTGCGCCGACCAACGGCTGCGTTCCGCTCAACATCTTCGGCACCGGCGTCGCTTCGCCGGCCGCCATCGCCTATGTCATCGGCGCCCCGCACCGCGACGAGACCTACACACAGGACGTCGCGTCGTTCAGCATCACCGGCGAGCCCTTCTCGACCTGGGCGGGCCCGGTCTCGATCGCGACCGGCGCCGAATGGCGGCGCGAGACGGTGGATGGGGTCGTCGACCCGATCTACAGCTCGGGCTGGCGCAACGGCAACTTCCTGGTCAGCAAGGGCGCCTACGACGTCAAGGAAGCCTTCCTCGAAGTCGTGGTGCCGCTCGCCAAGGACCTGCCCTTCGCGCATTCGCTCGAGTTCAACGGCGCGGTGCGCGGGACCGACTACAGCACCTCGGGCTATGTCACGACCTGGAAGGCCGGCGGCACCTGGGAGCCGGTCCCCGACATCCGCTTCCGCGCGACGCGCTCGCGCGACATCCGCGCGCCCAACCTCTCCGATCTCTACACCGCGGGCGTCGCGAACAGCAGCACGGTTCGCGACCCGACCCGCGGCAATGCAGTGACGGCCTATACCGGGCTCAAGATCGGCAACCCCAACCTCACGCCCGAAATCGCCGACACGCTCGGCCTGGGCGTGGTGCTCCAGCCGAGCTTCATCCCCGGCTTCAACGCTTCAGTCGATTACTACAACATCGACATCAAGGACGCGATCGGATCGATCACGCCGCAGGAGACCGTCGACTATTGCTTCGCCGGCAATACGACCGCCTGTGCCGCGATCACCCGCGGCACGAACTCGGGCGGCCAGCCGATCTTCACCCAGATCCTGCGCCAGCCGTTCAACCTCGTCTCGCAGACCGCGCGCGGGATCGACTTCGAGGCGAGCTACGTCCGCCCGCTCGACAGCATCTTCGCCGGCGCGCCGGGCAAGGTCTCGATCCGCGCGCTCGCGACGCACTATCTCAAGAACTACACCAACAACGGCATCTCTCCGCCCACCGACACCGTCGGCAGCAACGGCGACGCCGGCCCGCCCAACTGGCGCTACACGGTCAACCTCAACTATTCGACCGACAGCATCGGCGTGACGCTGGCCGGGCGCGGGGTCAGCTCGGGCACGATCGACAACATGTACATCGAGTGCACGTCGAACTGCCCGGCGACCAGCGTCGCGCACCCCACGATCAGCTCGAACTATCTGCCCGGCGCCTTCTACGTCGATCTCAGCCTGGTCTATAAGTTCAGGCTCGGCGGCGGCACGCGGGTGCAGGCGTTCTTCAACGTCAAGAACCTCGCCAACAAGGATCCGGCGATCGTCCCGCGCGACGCGGCGGGCGGCGGCTTCTTCGCCTATGCGGCGAACCCGACGCTCTACGATACGCTCGGCCGCACGTTCCGCGCGGGCATCCGGTTCGAGATGTGACCGAGCCGCTTCGCCGCCGTGCGCTGCTCGGGCTCGCGGCGCGCGCGGCGCTGCTGCTGCTCGCTGCGCCGGGGCTGGGGGGATGCGCGCATCCCGTGTCTGCGCCGGCCCAGCCGAAACCAAAGCCGCAGCTGACGGTGCTGGTCTCGGGCGCGTTCGAGCCGGCGCTGCGCAGGCTCGCGCCGATCTACGAGCGGCGGAGCGGCGTTCACCTGGTGATCGTCGGCGGGCCGTCGATGGGGGCGAGCCCGACGGCGATCCCCCAGCGGCTCGAGCGCGGCGAGGCGGCGGACGTCGTGATCCTCGCGCGCGAGGCGCTCGACCGGCTGGCCAAGGCCGGCAAGGTGGCGCCGGGCAGCGAGCAGGACCTCGTCCTCTCGAAGATCGCGCTGGCGGTGAAGGCCGGGACGCCCGTGCCCGGCATCGCGACCGTGCCGGCACTGCGCGCGACATTGCTCTCGGCGAAGTCGGTCGCCTATTCGGACAGCGCGAGCGGAGTCTATGTCTCGACCCAGCTGTTCGCGAAGCTCGGGATCGCCGAAGCGATGGCAGGCAAGGCGCGGATGATCGAGGCGACTCCGGTCGGCCTCATCGTCGCGCGCGGCGAGGCCGAGCTCGGCTTCCAGCAGCTGAGCGAATTGAAGCCGATCGCCGGCATCCGGATCGTCGGGTTGTTGCCTGAGGAAATCCAGAAGACGACGCGCTTCTCGGCAGGGCTCGTCGCCTATTCGACGCAGCCGGAGGCGGGCACCCGGCTGATCGCCTTCCTGCGCTCCGGCGCGGCGCGCGGGGCGATGGTCGAGAGCGGGCTGCAGCCCGTCCGCTAGCCTCGAGCCCAATCAGGTTCGCACGCTTCTTAAGCCCCTCCCCTTCAGGGGAGGGGTTGGGGTGGGGCCTGTGCGTCTCACAGAGACCGACGTACTTGTGGACATGCCCCACCCCCAACCCCTCCCCTGAAGGGGAGGGGCTTGAATGCTCCAGCGCTTCAACCTGATCGAACTCGAGTCTAGGCCGCGCCGACAGCTCGGGCGACGTGGCTTGCTATGTAGGAATTCGCCTGCTTGGCTGGCGCGGCTGGCAAAGTCCGGCCGCTCTTTGAACCTGGCAGGGACCAGGCACCGGAATCGCCGCGACGGGTCGTGACTCTTGTGACTTTTCGACCCTCGGCCCCTCAGCGACTCGGCGTTGCACGCTCAGCATCGAGACGCGTCGGCGCCCGAACCGGAAAAATTTCGCGAGGGTCCGAAGGAAATCTCCGCGCCGATGCTCTATGGCGGTGGAAGCCACGCGCGAAGAGTGACCGGATGTAGTGATCGACCAACGGCGGCAATTCATGGCGCAATGGGTGGCGGCGAACGTGCTGCCGCACGAGCCCGTGATTCGTGCCCGGCTCGCCCGCGCCCGCGTCGCGCCCGAGGAAATCGACGACGTGATTCAGGAGGCCTATTCGCGGCTGGTCGCGCTCGATTCGGTCGCGCACATCAAGCGGCCGCATGCCTATTTCTTCTCGGTCGTGCGCAACCTGCTGGTGCGCCGGCTGAAGCGCGAGAAGGTGGTTCCCATCGAGACGATCGCCGAAATCGAATCCTATGCCGACGACCAGGCGCTCACCCCCGAGCGCGAGGCTGGCGGGCGGATGGAATATGCCCGCGTGCGCGAGCTGATCGCGGCGCTGCCCGAGCGCTGCCGCCGGATCGTCGAGATGCGCAAGATCGAGGGACTCTCGCAGCGCGAGATCGCAACGCGGCTCGGCGTGACCGAGAGCGTGGTCGAGAACCAGGTCCACCAGGGCATCCGCGCGGTGCAGCGCGCGATGCGCGACCAGGATGCGGCGAGCGAACGACTGGCCGCGCCTCGCCCCGCGCGCCGGCAGGAGGGCGGATGATGGCCGAGAGCGCCGCCAGGATCGAGGATGCCGCCGCGCGCTGGGCCGCGCAGATCGACGGTGAGGGCTGGAACGCCGAGCGCGAGGCCGAGCTCGCGCGCTGGCTCGCGGGCGATCCGCGCCACGCGGGCGCACTGCTCCAGGCGCAGGCGGCCTGGGAGTGGCTCGGCGGCGCGGCGACGGAGCAGGCGCCCGAAGACGAGGCCGATCCCCGCCCGATCCGCGACCTGCTCACCCGGCGCCGGTTGCTGGTCGGCGGCGGGGCTCTCGCGGCATCGATCGCGGCGGTGATGCTGCTTCCCCCGGGCACCGATTATGCGACCAAGCTCGGCGAGATCCGCCGCGTGCCGCTGCCCGACGGCTCGCTCGCCGCGATCAACACCTCGAGCCGCATCGAAG
Organism: Sphingomonas sp.; assembly: GCF_017745215.1. Classification (GTDB taxonomy): domain Bacteria; phylum Pseudomonadota; class Alphaproteobacteria; order Sphingomonadales; family Sphingomonadaceae; genus Sphingomonas. The sequence goes on along the minus strand of NZ_JAGHZV010000008.1, from coordinate 158,990 downwards.
TCGCAGCGACGGACAAGCTTCGCCGCATCGTCCTCGCGGAAGGCGAGGCCTGGTTCCAGGTTGCCAAGGATGCCGAGCGGCCCTTTGTGGTCGAGGCCGGCGCGGTGCGCGTGCGCGCGACGGGCACGGCCTTCTCGGTCCGCCGGCGCGAGGGTGGTGCGGACATCTATGTGACCGAAGGCACGGTCGAAGTGACCACGATCGGCGGCGGCGCGGCGCATCCGGTCTCGGCAGGCGCGGGGCTGCACGTCGCCGACGATGCGACCGCGCAGCCGCTCGCGCACGACAGTGCCGCGATCGACCGCGTGCTCGCCTGGCGCAGCGGCGAGATCGCGCTCGACGGCCGCTCGCTCGCCAGCGCGGTCGCCGAGTTCAACCGCTACAATGCGCGCCAGATCGTGGTGCGCGATCCCGTGCTGCTCGCCGAGCAGCTCGACGGGACGTTCCGCACCGACGATCCGGTCGAATTCGCCCAGGCGGTGCACGGCACCTTCGCCACGCCGGTCGACCTCTCCGACCCGAACCGCATCGTGATCGGTCGTTGATGACAATTTTTTTGCAACGCACCAAAGGAAAGCCCGCGGCCGCATCTCTTTAGGATCGGGAGCGGCGCAGAGCGCGTCCGCAGGCTTCGGGGGAAGCGGCATGACAAAGAGTCTCGCGATCGGGTGGTGGGCAGCGGCGGCAGTGGCGACGACGGTAGTCGCCGCACCAGCGGCGGCGCAGGAACGCAGCTTCGACGTCCCCGCGCAATCGGCCACCACCGGCATTGCCGCGCTCGCGCGTCAGGCCGGCATCCAGATCCTCGCGGCGCGGCGCGACACCCACGACAAGCGCACCAATGCGGTGCGCGGCAAGATGAGCGCCGATCGCGCGCTCGCCGCGCTGCTCGCCGGCACCGGGCTCACCTTCAGGGTCACGGGGGCGCAGACCTACAGCGTCGTCCCTATCGACGCGGCCGCCACTGACGGCGGCCGCGAGGAGCGCCCCGAAACCACCGCCACCGCCGAGGATGAGCTTATCGTCACCGGCACCAACATCCGCGGCGCCGAAGTGACGTCGCCGTCGCGCACCTACCGCCGCGAGCAGATCGAAGGCGCGGGCAACGTCACCGTCGAGCAGTTCGCGCGTAACCTGCCGCAGAGCTTCAACTCGACCAACCGTGAGACCGCGGCGCTCGGTACCTCGGGCACGTCGGACAACGACGCATACGGCACCGGCATCAACCTGCGCGGGCTCGGCACGGGATCGACGCTGACGCTGGTCAACGGCCGCCGTGTCGCGCCGGGCGGGTCGCAGGGCGGGTTCGTCGATATCACTGCGATCCCCCTCGCCGCGGTCGAGCGGATCGACGTGGTGACCGACGGTGCCTCGGCGATCTACGGGTCGGATGCGGTCGCCGGCGTGGTCAACATCGTGCTGCGCGACAAATACGACGGCGCCGAGACCTCGGTCTATGCCAACGTGCCCACGCGCGGCGGCGGGCGCGAGGTCGGCGCGTCTCAGCTGCTCGGCAAGAGCTGGTCGACCGGCCATGCGATGATCGTCGGCGACTATTATGACGCGCGCCCGATCTACGCGAGCCAGCGCGACTTCGTGCCGCCGTCAACCTACCCGCTGCCCTATGGGCTGAGCCCCGAGATCCGCCGCCAGTCGGCGTTCGGCAATGCAGAGCAGCAGGTCGGGCCGGTGCTGACGCTGTTCGCGCAGGGGTCCTGGAACCACCAGCGCTACCTCGATCATATGAGCCTGTTCACCTTCCTCACCAACACCTTCCACGGCACGCAGGACAGCTACAGCGGCGTCGGCGGCGCGCGCTTCGCGCTGACCCCGCACTTCGAGGTCGAGCTGTCGGGAAGCTACGGCCAGGCCGAGCAGCAATCGGCGAACGTCTACGACCAGATCCCGATGAGCACGACCGGCTGGAGCCGTACGCGACTGCTGGAAGGCGAGGTGCGCGTGAAGGCCGACCTGTTCGAGCTGCCCGGCGGCTGGGTGCGCAGCGCGTTCGGCTATGAGGCGCGGCGCGAATCCTACACCTCGCTCTACACCGCCACCGGCACGACCGACACGCACTCCTCCTCGTCGCGCGACGTCGACGGGCTGTTCGGCGAAGTGAACGTGCCGCTGGTCGATACCGCCAACGGCATGCCCGGCCTGAGGCGGCTCATCGTCTCCGGCGCGATCCGCTACGACCATTACAGCGACGTCGGCGGCGCGACCTCACCCAAGGTGGGGGTGCTCTGGGGCCCGGTCGAGGGCTTCGATCTGCGCGCGACCTGGGGCCGCTCGTTCCGCCCGGCGCTGCTCTCCGAGCTCGACCCCGGGGGCATGAGCTACCAGCTCACCCCCTTTCCCGAGCCGTCGGGCGGGTTCATCAACACGCTCTACGTCAACGGCTCCAACCCGTCGCTCAGCCCCGAGCATTCGACTGCCTTCACTGCGGGCTTCGAGTTCAAGCCGAGCGCGATGAAGGGCCTCAGCGCCTCTGCCAGCTATTTCTCGATCGACTATCGCGATCGCATCGCCCGCCCGCCGGTGGTGGGCGGCGCGCCCTTCGTCTTCTACGATCCGGGCGCGGTCGGCTCGTTCCTGAGCTATCCCGCCGACCCGGCGCTGGTCGCGGCGGCCTTCGCCACCGGCCGGGTCGAGAGCACCAACGGCCTCGTCCAGGCCGATACCCAGGCCTATTTCGACTATCGGCTCCACAATATCGCGCGGATGAAGACCTCGGGGCTCGAGTTCGCGCTCGGCTATGTCCTCGATCGGCCGTTCGGCACGATCAGCGCGGGGCTCGAAGGCAATTGGATCTTCACGCTCAAGCAGCAGCCCGACGCCGGCTCGCGCTATGTCAAGCTCGACGACACCGAGTTCCAGCCCGCCGACTTCCGCGCCAACGCCAATCTCGGCTGGGCGAAGGGCGGCGCGAGCGTGACGGCGATGTTCCATTATGTGGGCAGTTATCGCGATACGCTGGTGATCCCCGAAGGCCGCGTCCCCGCCTGGCTGACCGGCGACCTCGCGGTAAGCTACGACTTCGGCTTCGGGCGCGAGTCCGGGCTGCTCTCGGGCCTGCGCGCGACGGTGGCGGTGCTCAACCTCGCCGACGCCGACCCGCCGCGGCTGCGCGTCGATGCCAACGCGAATGTGTTCGACAACGGCTATGATCCCACCAACGCTTCGGCGGTGGGCCGCACGGTCTCGCTCCGTCTCACCAAGGCCTGGTGATGCCGGATCGAGCCCCGTCGGGGGAGGCCGGGCACTTGCCCCGCTACGGCCTCTTCGACGACTTCCGTTTCGCCGGCAGCTTGATGGCGCGCTATTGGCTGTCGGCCGACTGGCCGGTCGCCTGGCTGCTGACGCTCGCGCTGGGCGGCGTGCTCGTCGGCGCGGTGGCGGCGACCCAGCTCTCGATCATGGCGCAGGCCGGAGTCACGTCCAGCCTCGCCGGCTATCAGGCCGCGGGCTTCTATCGCGCGGCGCTGATGAGCCTGTGTGCGATGGTGATGATGATGGGCGGGATGGCGCTCAACGGCTTCGTCCGCCAGGCGATCGAGATCCGCTGGCGCGGGCGGCTGACCGCCGGCTACCTCGACCGCTGGTTCGCCCGACGGCGCTATTACCTGATCGAGGCGGGCGGATCGATCGAGAACCTCGAGCAGCGCGTCCAGGAGGACACGATGCTCGCCGCGCGCTCGACGCTCAGCCTGCTGAGCAGCGGCGCGCAGGTGCTCGGCACCTTGCTCACGCTCGGCACGGTGCTGTGGACCGGCAGCGAGACCGTGCCCTTCGTGATTGCAGGGCTCACGATCGCGATCCCGCACACGCTCTTCTGGACCGCGATCGTCTACGCGCTCGTCACCTCGGTGGTGATCCACTTCATCGGCCGTTCGCTCTCGCGCTACAACATCCGCCAGCAGCGCTACGAGGCAGAGTTCCGCCTCGGTATGGTGCGCGTGCGCGATGCCGCCGAGCAGATCGCCTTCTACGGCGGCGAGGCGGACGAGCGCCGCCGGCTCGACGGCCAGTTCGACCTCGTGCGGCGCAACTGGGGCAGCCTGATCGTCCGCTCCTTCCGGCTGATGGTGCTGCAGAATGTGGCGACCTGGTGCGCCCAGATGCTGCCCTTGTTCATCACCGCGCCTTCCTATTTCGCGGGCAAGGTCGCGCTCGGCAAGCTGATGGAGTTGAACGCGACCTTCGGCACTTTCGGGTTGCAGATCACCTGGTTCGTCCAGAGCTATGGCGAGATCGCCGACTGGCGCGCCAACGTCGAGCGGCTGCGACGGCTCGAGGCGGCGCTCGACGAGCCGCATCCCTCGGGCATCGCGTATCGGCGCGAGGGCGAGGCGCTCGCCGCGCGCGAGCTCGCGCTGAGCCTGCCCGATGGCGCGCCGCTGCTCCGCCTGCCGTCGCTCGACATCGCGCGCGGCGACCGGCTGCTGGTCAGGGGCCGCTCGGGGATCGGCAAGAGCACGCTGATGCGCGCCATGGCCGAGCTCTGGCCCTATGGCTCGGGGACGATCGTGCGGCCCGCGGGGAGCGCGATGTTCCTGCCGCAGAACGCTTATGTGCCGGCGGGCACGCTCGCTGCCGCGCTCGCCTATCCGGCGCCGGCGGACGCCTATCACGTGGCGCAGCTAGCGCGCGTGCTCTGCGAGGTAAGGCTGCCGGGCCTCGTTCAAAGGCTCGACGACGAGGAGGATTGGAAGCGGATCCTCTCGCCCGGCGAGCAGCAGCGGCTGTCGATGGCGCGCGCGCTGCTCGTGAAGCCCGACTTCCTGTTCCTCGACGAAGCGACCAGCGCGCTCGACAGTGGATTGGAGCACGACCTCTACACCAGCCTGATCGAATGGCTGCCCGGCTCGGCGATCGTCAGCGTCGCGCACCGGCCGCAGCTCGAGAAATTCCACACCAAACTGCTCGACCTCGGCGGGTCGGCGCCGTCCTGCGCCGAACCCGTCGGGGCCGGGGCCTAGAACCCAAGGGAAACCAATCATGAGCGAGTTGAAGGCGGTGACCACCGCCAGCTTCGACGACGACGTCCTGCGCGCGGACCTGCCCGTGATCGTCGACTTCTGGGCGCCCTGGTGCGCGCCGTGCCGCCAGCTCGCGCCTTTGCTCGACGAGCTGAGCGCCGACTATGCCGGCGAAGCCGAGATCGTGAAGGTCGACATCGACGCCGAGCCCGCGCTCGCCGAGCGCTTCGGAGTGCGCGGCATTCCGGCGCTGGTCCGCTTCGCCGACGGCGCCGAGACCGGTCGGCTGGTCGGCGCGCTGTCGCGGACGCGGGTGAGTGCCTTCGTCGAGGGCGAGGCGGTATGAGCCTCAGAGCCTTCCAGGGCGATCCGCTGGTGCGCGACGCGGCGCTGATGCGGCTGCGCGCCGCTGCCGCGCGCGACGCGGTAAAGACCAAGCCCTTGCTGTGGGACGGCACGGCCGGCTCGCCGCTCGGCTGCCTGCTCGCGAGCGAGGACCCTGCCGGCTGGACCGACGCGCTCGGCCTGCCCGCCGGGCTGGCGCTTCCGGTCGAGCTGCTCTCGATCAACGCGAGCGGCGGCGCGGGCGGGCTCGAAGCCTTCCTTCTGGCGGTGCCGCCGGGCGCCGACGCCACGCCGCTCGTTGCGAACGCCTTGTTGTGGATGCTCGACCAGGTCGCCGGGGCGAGCTCGGTCGCAGCCGAAGTCCGCGAGGCGCAGGCTGCCGCGCTCGCCGGCGCTTCGCCGCCGCGCGAGGCTTGGCGGGCGCTGCGCAAGCGTGCGATGGCCGCGACGGCCGAAGCGCGGGCGCCCGCCGAGGCTGCCGCCGCGACGATGGTCGAGGCGATGGCCTGGGATCCCACCGAGGCGCGCTCGGTGCTGCGGGATGCGCTCGATGGCTGGGTCGGCTGGTGCATGGCGCAGGCGCCGGGCCCGGACCCTTTGACTCAGGAGGAGCAGCAGGTCGTCCAGGCCGCGCTCGAGGCGGGCGGAGTCGAGCTGCGCCTCGATCTCCCGGTCGAGCCCGAGCTGGCGCGCCGCCTCGATGCAGGGTCGCCGGGGCTCGCCGCGCGGATGGAGGCCGACCGCGCCCGCATCCATGGCGCGATCACCAGCGCGCATGCCCGGCTGCTCGACGAACTGATCCGGCTGGCGCGGCAGCTACCCGCGCCCGCCACCTGCCAATGATGGACCCCGTAATGACCAATCCCCTGTTGCACGACGAGCCGTTGCCCCGCTTCAGCGCCGTCCGTCCCGAACACGTCTGCCCCGCGGTCGAAGAAGCGATCCGCGCGCATGCCGATGCGATGGCCGCGATCCTCGCCGGCTCGGGGTTCGAGGCGGTCTATGCCGCCAAGGAGCGTGCCGACGTCCGGCTCGGGCGGATGTGGCGGATCGTCTCGCATCTGGCCGCGGTCGCGCGCACGCCCGAGCTCGCCGCCGCGCATGGCGAAGCCGAAGCGAAGCTGATCGCCTATGAAACCTCGGTCGGCCAGGACGAGGCGCTTTACCACGCCTTCCGCGCGATCGACCGTACCGGCCTCGACGCGGTGCAGGTGCGCGCGCTCGACCAGGCGTTGCGCGGGATGGAGCTGTCGGGCGTCGCGCTCGCACCGGCGCCGCGCGCGCGGTTCGCCGAGATCTGCATCGAGCTCGGCGAGCTTTCGACCGGCTATGGCAATGCGCTGATGGATGCGACGCAGAGCTGGACGCTCCCGATCGCCGACGAGGCCCGCCTCGCCGGCATCCCCGCCGAGGATCGCGCGATGCTCGCCCGCAACGCGGCGGCGCGCGGGCTCGAGGGCTGGCTGGTCGACCTCCACGGCCCGAGCGTCCGCGCGGTGATGCGCTATGCCGACGACCGCGCGCTACGCCACGAGGTCCACACCGCCTTCCAGACCCGCGCCTCGGATGCGGGGCCCGACGGCGGCAAGTTCGACAATGGCCCGCGCATCGACGCGATCCTCCGGCTTCGCCAGGAAGCCGCCGAGCTGCTCGGCTTCGCGAACCCGGTCGAAAGCTCGCTCGCCGTGAAGATGGCCGACAGCGCCGGGCAGGTGGAGGCCTTCCTCCTCGACCTCGCCCGCCGCGCCCGCCCGCGCGCCGAGGCCGAGCTCGCGTCGCTGCGCGTCTTCGCCGCGACGCTCGGCATCGCGACGCTCGAGCCGTGGGACACCGGCTATGTCGCCGAGAAGCTGCGCCTCGCGAACCACGCGCTCGACGAGACCGAGATCAAGCGCCACCTGCCGCTCCCGCGCGTGCTCGCCGGGCTGTTCGGGCTGGTCGCCGACCTCTACGGCGTCGAATTCGCCGAGGAGGCGCAGGTCGACGCCTGGCATCCCGACGTTCGCTACTATTCGCTGCGGCGGAGCGGCGTGCCCTTCGCCGGCATCTACTGCGACTTCTTCGCGCGCGCCGGCAAGCAGGGCGGCGCCTGGATGGACGTCTGCCGCTCGCGGCTGAGCCCCACTGCGGCGGGTAGCGGCGGCCAGCTGCCGATCGCCTTCCTCAACTGCAACTTCGCGCGCGGCGCGGATGGCGCCGACGCTTATGTCTCGCACGGCGACATGATCACGCTGTTCCACGAGATGGGCCATTGCCTCCATCACGTGCTGACCGAGGTCGAGTTGCCCTCGATCGGCGGCATCGCCGGGGTCGAGTGGGACGCGGTCGAGCTGCCCAGCCAGTTCATGGAGAATTTCGCCTGGGAGCCGGCGATCCTCCGCATCGTCTCCGCGCATGCCGAGACCGGGCTGCCGCTCGACGAAGCGACGATCGCGCGGATGATCGGCGCGCGGCGCTTCCTCGGTGCGCTCGCGCTGACCGACCAGGTCGAGCTCGGCCTCGTCGACCTGCGCCTCCACCTTACCGCCGCGCATCCCGATCCGGCGGCGGTCCTCGCGCAAGTCGAGCGCCAGGTCTCGCTGATGCCGCGACCCGCCTCGGCGCGCCCGATCCACAGCTTCGCGCACATTTTCGCGGGCGCCTATGGCGCGGGCTATTATTCCTACCTGTGGGCCGAGCGGCTTTCCGCCGACGCCTTCGAGCCCTTCGCCGAGCCGGGCGCCGACATGGCTGCGCTCGGCGGGCGGTTCCGCGAGCAGGTGCTGGCGCGCGGCGCGAGCCGGCCGGCGATCGAGAGCTTCACGGCCTTCCGCGGCCGCGAGCCCGGCAACGACGCGCTGCTCCGCGCCTGGGGGCTGGCGGCGTGAACGACGCGCGTCGCGCTATTCGGCGCTGAGCGAACCCACGCCGCCGAACACCGGCTTCCCGGCGAACAGCGTGAGCACCACCTTGGCCTTGGAGATTTCGGTTGCCGGGATCTCGAAGAGGTTGCGGTCGAGGACGATCAGGTCGGCGTCCTTGCCTGGCGCGATCGAGCCGGTCTCCTTGTCGAGGTGATTTACCTCGGCGACGTGGAGCGTGTACGACCGGATCGCTTCCGCGAGCGTCACGGCCTGGTCGGCCAGCAGCGGGCCACGTGCGGGTTCGAGTGGGTTGGTCCGCGTCAGCGCGACCTGGAGCCCGTCCAGCGGGTTGGCGGAATCGACCGGCCAGTCCGAACCATAGGCCATCTTGCCGCCGGCGCGCACCACGTTCGCGGTCGGATAGATGAACCCCGCGCGCCGCGGCCCGATCGCCTGCTTCTGCAGGTCCATGTCGTCATAGTTGCTCGCCCAATAGGGCTGGAACACCGCATAGACGCCGAGCTTGCCGAAGCGCGGCTGGTCTGCGGGGTCGATCACGTTCATGTGCGAGATCATCGGGCGGTTGCCGCGGTCGCCATTGGCCTTGCGCGCGGCCTCGAACGCATCGAGGCTCTCGCGCACTGCGCCGTCGCCCTCGGCGTGGACATGCCCCTGGAAGCCCTCGGCGTCGAGCGCGACCATCGCTGCACTCAGTACCTCGGCCGGGATGCCGGGTTTGCCGCGGTCGGCGGTGCCGTCATAGGGTTCGATCATCAGCGCGGTGTGCTGAGGAAGCACGCCGTCGAGGTAGAATTTGACGCTGCGCGCGTTGAGACCATAGCTCCGTGCCCGTTCGGCGGCGCGCAGGATGCCGGGAATCTGCTCGAGCCCGCGCTCGTTCTGCCATTTGAGATCGATCACGACATGTGCCGTGAGGACGCCGCGGTCGCGCACCGAGCGATAGGCCTCGACCATCGGGCTGCTGCCGTCGTCGGCGTATTCGACGCCCGCGTCGTGCCAGTTGGTGATGCCCAGGCTGTTGAAACGCCTGGTGACATAGACGATCGACGCCTCGAGCTCGGCCTCGGTGGGCGGGGGCACGAGCTTGTCGACCAGCGCCATCGCGCTGAATTCCCACAGCGCTCCGTTCGGCTCGCCGGTCTGCGGATCGCGGCCGATCCGTCCGCCCGGCGGGTCGGGCGTGTCCTTGGTGATGCCGGCGAGCTCGAGCGCCTTGGAGTTGGCCCACATCGCATGGCCGTCGAACGAGCCGAAGAGGATCGGCCGGTCGCGGCTGATCGCGTCGAGCGTCTCCTTGCGAGGCGAGATGCCGGGGAAGTTGGTCTGCGCCCAGCCGACGCCGTAGACCGTCTCGGTTCCCGGCTTCTTCGCGACGCAGGCGGCGATCATCGCCTGATATTGCGCGGGGGTCTTGCCCTCGACGATCGGGCAGCGCGCCTGGGTCAGTCCGCCGAACATCGGATGGGCGTGCGCGTCGCCGAACGCCGGCATCAGCATCCGCCCGCCGAGGTCGATCACCCGGGTCCGCGCGCCCTTGGTGCGGGCGACCTGCCTGGCCGAGCCCACCGCCAGGATCTTGCCGTCCTTGATTGCGACGGCCTCGGCCCAGGGCTGGGCCTCCTCCACCGTGTAGACGCGTGCGTTGGTGAGGATCACGTCCGCGGCCGCCTTGGGAGGCGCCACCCTGTCGCCCGCCGATGCGCCCGACGCGGCGGTGAAGGCGAGCGCCAGCGCGAGGAGAAAACGCCGCGGCCCGCGGAATCGGAACCGAAAGCCGCCCTCGACCGACCCACCGACTCTTGCCATCGTCCACCTTCGCGCAGCCCGGCGATACATTCGCCGGTCCGATGGCCTAGCCCGTGCGCGAGCGATCGCAAGGTATCACGCGATCAGCTATTCGGCATCGTACGAGCGTCGGTGTGGCGCTGCCCGAGCCGGGCGATCACTTCGGGCGGGATCGCCGCCGCTGCGCCCTTGGCGGCGAGGCCGGGTCGCTCGTTTACAAAGGCCTCGCCAGAGCCTTTCATCCGCGACACGTTACGGGTTCCGCGGCGCCGCTTGTCCTGGGTCGTGGAAATATGCCCGGAGGGATACCCCGGATCATGGTGAATGACGCGACGCTCAGGGACTGGTTCTGCGGGGAGGTTCTCCCGCTCGAGCCGTCGCTGACATCGTTCATCCGCCGCAACTGGCGCGAGGAGGCCGATGTCGCGGATTTGAGGCAGGATATCTACGAACGCGCGCTGGCCGGCGCCCGCGAGGGGCTGCCGCAGCATACGGGAGCCTTTGTGTTCACCGTCGCGCGCAATCACCTGATCAACTGCGCCAAGCGCGCGCAGATCGTGTCGTTCCAGCTCGTCGCCGATCTCGAGGAGGCGGGGGTGCCGATGGACGCGCTCGCGCCAGAGCGCCAGCTCCAGGCTCGTGACGAGCTGCGCCGCGCCCAGGCCGGGCTCGACCGGCTGCCGCCGCGCTGCCGCGAAGTCGTCCGGTTGCGCAAGCTCGAGGGACTCTCGACCCGCGAAGTCTCGGATCGGCTCGGCGTGGGGATCGACACGGTCGAGAAGCAGATGACGCTCGGCATGCGCGCGCTCGCCGATTTCATGCTGGGCGGCACCGGCAAGGTCGACCGCGCCAGCCTCGCCGAGCGATCGTCGCGAAAGCGCGGCGCATGAGCCGGGCCGACACCGTCGAACAGGCCGCTGCCGAGTGGCTGGGCCGCCGCGAGGAGGCGGCGTGGAGCGCGACCGACGAAGCGGCGTTCGGCGCCTGGATGGAGGCGTCGCTCGCGCACAAGGCCGCCTATTGGCGGCTCGAGCACGGCTGGCGCATGGCCGACCGCATCGGCGCGCTCGGCCCCGTGGAGCCGGTCGCTGCGCCACCGGCATCGCGCCGGCCCGCACGGATCGCGCTCGCTGCACTGGCGGCGTCGCTGCTCGTCGCGCTGGTCGGCTCGGCGCTGTGGCTGATGCGCCCGCAGACGGTTCCGATCGCGCGTTTCCACACGCCGGTGGGCGGGCACCAGCTCGTCGCGTTGGCCGACGGCAGCCGGATCGAGCTGAACACCGCGACCGAGGTGCGCTCGGCAGTCGGCGCCGCGCGGCGCGAAGTCTGGCTCGATCGCGGCGAGGCCTATTTCGAAGTCGCGCTGCGCCGGGGCGAGGCCTTCATCGTCCACGCTGGCTCGCGGACGATCACCGCGCTCGGCACCAAATTCTCGGTGCGCTGCGACGGCGACACGGTCAGCGTCTCGGTGCTCGAAGGCAGCGTCCGAATCGAGGACGCGCTGCGCGGCGGCGCCGCCGCTTCAGCCACCGCCACCAAGGGCGATCGCGTGATCATCCGCGGCGTCTCGACGCTGGTCGCGGCGCAGTCGGTCGAGCGCGTCGAGGATGCGCTCGCTTGGCGTGACGGCATGCTCGCGTTCGACCAGACGCCGCTCTCCGAAGCCGCGGCCGAGTTCAACCGCTACAACCATCGCCGGCTGGTGATCGATGACCCCGCCGTCGCCTCGATCCGCATCGGCGGCGCCTTCCAGGCGAGCAACGTCGATGCCTTCGCGCGGCTGCTCAAGGACGCCTATGGCCTGCGGATGACGGTTCGGCAGGACGAAATCGTCATTTCGAGCTGATCGCGTTACGGGATTGTGACGCTTGCTTGTCCTCCAATCCAGGGAATGCGCGAAAAGCGCTCGGGTCGGGGGAAAGACGATGGCGGGAAGATACGGGTCGATCCTGTTCGCAAGCGTGTGTGTCGCGGCGGTGGTCGTGCCGGCGCAGGCGTTTGCGCAGTCACGGCATTGGGAGATCGCGGCGGGGGACCTCAAGCGCGCGCTCGACGCCTATGCACGCCAATCGGGGCGGCAGGTCATCTACAAGGTCGACGAAGTGCGCGGCGTGCGCTCGCCGGGGGCAGCCGGCAATCTCGATGCCGATGCTGCACTATCGGCGATCCTGGCGGGCACCGGCTTCTCCGCGCGCACCGATACCTCGGGCGCGATCGCGGTGGTGCGCAACGCGCCGCAGACCGCCGATGCCGAGGAGGCGCCCGCGGAGGGTCCCGACCAGGACATCGTCGTCACCGGCACCAACATCCACGGCCAGGAGCCGGTGGGCAGCCAGGTGATCGTGATCGACCGCAAGGCGATCGAGCGCAACGGCCATTCGACCGCGCTCGAGATCGTCCGCGCGATGCCGCAGAATTTCGCGGGCGGCGTCTCGAACGACACCGGCGTGCTGCCCGCCGGCGCGGGGCTGGGCGATACGGCGTCGAGCACCAATGCCAACGGCGGCACCGCCTTCAACCTGCGCGGGGCAGGGGCCGGCGCGACGCTGACGCTGGTCAACGGCCGCCGCCTCGCGCCGAGCGGGATCGCCGGCGCCTATGCCGACGTCTCGAACCTGCCGATCTCGGCGATCGAGCGCGTCGAAGTGCTGCCCGACGGCGCTTCGGCGCTCTACGGCTCCGACGCGATCGGCGGCGTGGTCAACTTCGTGCTGCGCAAGGATTTCGACGGCGCCGAATCGCGCGCGAGCTTCGGCACGGTGACCAAGGGCGGGTTGACTGAGTTGGTGCTCGGCCAGACGCTCGGCAAGCGCTGGAGCACCGGCGGCCTCCTGGTGACGGCCGAACATTACCGCCAGGCGCCGCTCGAGGCGATCGACCGTCCGGCGTTCAACCTCGACTTCCGGCGCTACGGCGGCGCCGATCGCCGCACCATGACCTGCACGCCCGGCACGCTCCAGGTCGGCGGCCAGAATTTCGCGCTCAACGGCACGGCGACGCCGACCGCGGGGCAGAACCTCTGCTCGCCCGACGATATCTGGATCTATCCGCGCGTGCGCCGCACCAATGTCGTCGCGCTGGCGGACCAGGAGATCGGGTCGATCTTCAAGATCGAGGCCGACGCCAGCTGGTCGCGCACGATCAACGAACGCGACCTGTCGCCGTTCAGCAACTCGGTCGCGATCTACAGCTTCAATCCCTATTACCTCAATCCGCTGGGCAACGGCGCGCCGGTGACGGTGCAGGTCGACACCAACGACATCGTCGGCCCGACGCTCCAGCGGATCACCACCGACAGCTTCGGCGGCGGCCTGTCGCTGATCGCCAAGCCGGGGGCAAATTGGTCGATCACTGCGGCGATCTCCTACGGCCAGGAGAAGGTCCACCAGTGGACCGGCTATGTCGATCCGATCTCGTTGGCGACCGCGGGAGCGAGCGCGACGACCGCGACGGCGTTCAATCCCTTCTCGACGCCCGCGGGCAATTCGCAGGCGATCCTCGACTATCTGAAGAACAGCCTCATCAACCTCTACGACCTCAAGGGCGAGCAATGGATCTATCGGCTGAGCGCCGACGGACCGTTGTTCGCGCTGCCGGGGGGAGACATTCGGGTCGCACTGGGTGTCGAGCGCCGCGAGATCAAGCTCGCGGGCGCTGGCTCGTCGAACTTCGTCCATTATGCGGCGTACAGCTCGACCTTCGGCTCGGCGTACGACCGCACCATCAATGCGGCGTTCGCCGAGCTCGTCGTCCCGATCTTCGGCGCATCCAACGCCAGGCCGGGGCTGCGCCGCCTCGAGCTCGGCTTCGCGGTGCGCGGCGAGGATTATTCGGACTTCGGCCAGGTCGTCGTGCCGCGCGCCGGGATCAGCTGGGTGCCGGTCGACGGCCTCAAGCTCCGCGGCAGCGCCTCGCGCTCCTATCGCGCGCCGAGCCCGACCGACCTCGCCGGGCAGCAGAACAGCTTCCTCTACCAGGTCGCCGATCCGCTCTCGCCGACGATGCGGTCGAACGTGATGATCCTCAACGGCGGCAACGACCAGCTCAAGGAGGAGCACGCCCGCACGCTGAGCTTCGGCGCGGACTGGACGCCGCCGAGCGTGCCCGGGCTGCGCCTCGGCGTCTCCTATTACGACATCGCCTATTCGGACCGCATCCTGGTGCCGCAGTTCACGCCTGCGAGCCTGTCCGACCCGACCTTCCTCGGCATCGTCAACCGTTCGCTGACCGCGGCGCAGCAGGCGGCGCTCTGCGCGTCGACGACGTTCGGCGGCAACGCTACCGGCCTGCCGGGCGGCTGCACGTCGGTGCCCGTGACGATCCTGATCGACGCGCGCACGCGCAACGTCGCCAAGCTCAACACCAATGGCATCGACCTGAGCGCCTCCTACGGCTTCGCGCTGGGGCCGGGCCATGCCGAGCTCGGCACCGACGCCACCTATGTGTTCCGCTATCTGTTCGACGTGCCCGCGGGCCAGCGCGACTATGTCAACACCGCCGGCAACGTGCCGCACCTCAAGGTCCGCTCCTCGGCGGGCTGGTCGATCGGCGGGTTCAACGCGACGCTGTTCATGGATTACATCAGCAAGTCGCACGACAATCGCGTCGCGCCGTCGGTGCCGATCAAGAGCTACGCCTCGTTCGACCTGAACCTCGGCTATGCCTTCGCCGATACCGGCCTGCTCGGCCACACGCGGCTGAACCTCAACGTCCAGAACCTCTTCGACCGGCAGCCGCCGTTCGTCGACAACACGCTATATGGCTACGACCCGCAGAACTACGACCTGCGCGGCCGCTTCATCCGGCTCAGCCTGACCAAGGGGTGGTGATCATCATGGCTCGCGTTACCGTTGCTCGCCTCGGCCTTGCCGCAGGCGCCGCCCTCGCGCTGACTCTCGCCGGCGCGGCCCAAGCCCAGACACCCACGGCGCCGCCCGCTCCCGCGCCGACGCCTGCTGGCCCGCCCAAGCCCCAGCTCACCGTCGCGCAGCGGATGCAGCTCGAGAGCATCGGCGAGGTCGTGTCGCTGCCCGGCGGCCGGTTCGTGTTCGAGCAGCTGCCGCCGTATCGCGAGCGCATCGGCTATGGGATCGACGACGCCCGCGCCGGCGCGCGGGTGATGGTGCTCGATCCCGGAGCGAAGGCGCCGCGGCCGCTGTTCAGGCCCGATCCGAAGCGCGGCTATGAGATCATCGGCGTCGCACCGTCGGGCGGGCGGCTGGTGGTGCGGATCACCGCGATGGAGGGGACGCCCACCGCGGCCGTGGTCGATGTCGCGACCGGCAGGCTCACCCCGCTGCAATATGCCCCCTATGGCGATTTCGAGGATGCCGGCGTCACCTGGCTCTCCGACGACACGCTGGCCTATAGCGTCGCGCCGGCGGACCGCGACCCGGTGATCGTCGCGCGCCTCCGCCCCGCCGCCGCCGATACGCTGCGCCGCGAGTGGAGCGCGGCGTTCGAGGGCAAGCGCACCACGGCCGACGTGCTGCGCAGCCGACCGGCCGCCGAGCCCGCGACGCCCAAGCCGGGCCAACTCGTCGTCGCCGACGCGCGAACGGGTCGCGGGAGCGTCGCGAGCGAGGGGCTGCTGCTCAACCTCCGCGCGGCACCCAGCCGCAGCTTCGTCGCCGGCATGCGCCGCGGCGGCCTGCCCGCGAATTCGACGAGCGAGTTCCGCCCCGTCGTCGGCCAGCGCGACCTGATGGTCGCCGGGGTGAGCGGTCCGCAGGCGGGCAAGAGCTGGCTCCCCTGCGCCGATTGCGACGTGCTGCCCGAGACGGTGATCTGGGACGCCGCGCAGGACCAGCTTTATTTCTACGCACGCAAGCCCGGCCAGGGCTGGGAGCACGGCAGCTATTACCGCTACACGCCCGGCACCGCGGCGGCCGAGCCGATCGATGCGCAGGGCCAGAATCTCGCCGGCTGGATCTATTTCTATACGCCGGGCTCGGGTGAGGAGAAGAAGGCCTATGCGCCGATCCCGCTCGCGGGCGGGATCGCCGTGCCGATCGAAGTCGAGGCGCCGGTGCACGACGTTGCGGCGATCGTCGCCGCGGGCCCCTATGCCCCGCCCGCACCGGTCAAGATCCGCTGGGTGCTGCTCAAGCCGGGCGCCGCGCCGAGGACGATCTCGGGCGACCTCAAGACGATGTCGCCGATGCCGATCGCCTTCACGCCCAAGGCGCTCTACGTCGTCGCCGACGGCAAGGTCTGGCGGCTCTCGCCTGACGCCGATCCGGTGAACCTCACGCCCGGCGCCGCGATGGTGATCGCCGCCCAGCCGCTCCGCCACGGCGGTACGCCGCCTCTGCTGGCACCCAGCCAGCACGGCGGCGACGTCGCCGGATCGCCCGACAAGGCCGGGCTCGCGCTCGTCCAGCGCATGACGGGCATGACCCGGGAGTACGGCTATCTCGACCTCGACGGCGGCGCTTTCACATCGCTCGGCGTCGTGCCGATGGAGGAGCGCGTCGTCGCCGCTTCGGGCGGGCCGGCGGTGGTGATCCGCGGCGACGGCGACGGCGTCGCGCTGTCGCGGCTCGAGGGCGGGGCCAAGCAGCCGCCGTTCCTGCGGCTCAACACCTTCCTGTCCGGGGTCGGCTGGCCGAAGAGCCAGCAGATCCGCTACAAGCTGGATGGCCACGACCTCCAGGCCTGCGTGACCACCGATCCGGCGGCGAAGGACCTCTCGAAGCGGCCGATCGTCGTCTACCTCTATCCGCTGGTCCGGGGCGGCTGCAGCATGGGCGCGCCGGGCGGGCCGTCCTTCACCACGGCGCTGGGCGTGCCGGAGGTCTATTCGCCCGAGTTCCTCGCGGGCCTGGGCTATACCGTCGTGTTCCCCGCCGCGCCCGCCGAACTGGTCAGCACGCATGACGAGGCGCTCGCCGGGTTCAGCAAGCTGATCGACGTCGCGGTCGACGAGGCGGGCAAGGAGGGGCTTGGCGACGCCAGCCGCGTCGGGCTCTTCGGGATCAGCCAGGGCGGGTTCAGCGTGCTCAAGACGCTCACCGAAAGCGGACGCTACAAGGCCGCGGTCGCGGGCTGGTCGGCGAGCGACTATGCCAGCGATTTCGCGAGCTTCGGCCCGGTGCGCGGCATCCTCAAGACGATCTGGTCCGACGGTCGGCGGATGTGGTACCCCAACAATGCCCTCGCCGCGCATTCGGTGCCCTGGGAAGACCCCGACTGGTACGTCCGCAGCAGCAGCTATTTCAACTCGGCGAAGATCACCACGCCGCTGCTGATGGTGCAGTCGGACCTCGACGCGAACTTCCCGATGAACCAGTTCGACGAGCTGTTCACCGCGCTCTATATCCAGCACAAGGACGTCGACTATGTCCGCTACTGGGGCGAGGGTCATGGCCTCACCAGCCCGGCGAACATCGAGGATTTCGCCGCGCGGGTGAAGGCGTTCTTCGCCGAGAAGCTGGGGCCTGGGGACCGGTAGCCGGAGCGGGCATTCCTGCCGCGCCGAAGTCGAGCCGGCGCGTCATGCTGAGCTCGGGTGCGTCATCAATTGCCGAACGGGCACCGCCCTCTGGCCAGAGCCGCGAGCCCATCTCGTCGCCGAGGATCTCCACTTCCCCTCGCCCGGGTCGCCCGTCTGCTCGCGCTCGGGGAGGGGGCATCCGCTGATACTCCGGTTGCGCCTGCGGGACCCGGGCCTGGCGCTCAGGCGATGAGTGCGCTGAACTCCTCGTCACACACGCGGTCGACTTCGCGGCGATAGTCGGCGAAGGCGGCATGGCCTTCCGCGACCAGCCCGAGCGCAGGCTCGCCGCGCCGCGCCGCATCCCATTTCAGCAGCGCCACTGGCGCCGCCACCGGCGTCAGCCGGCCGCCCCGCGCCGAGCGCAACGTGGTCAGCAGGCCATACATGTTGCCGGCGATCGAGGGGCGCCCGAGCGTCATCAGCCGGTATTGGCCGTGCTCGTTGGTGACGAGATAGATGTGGCCGGACTGGTAGGGCATCGACACCGCGCCCTTCTGCGCGAACTGCGCGTCGAGCCGCGCCTTCTCGCTGAAGCCGAGGTGGCCGGCGTCGTCGTTCCAGAAAATCTCGGTGAGATAGGCGTAGACCGCGCCCGGCGTCTCGAAGCTCGGGCGCAGCGTCAGGTACGAGCCGATCAGCCAGTCGACACCCTCGCGGCGATAGGCGCCGAGATCGGCGGCGGCCTGCGGCGAGGCGGCGGGGGCGGCGGCGCTGCGCAGCCGGACGCCGAGCGCGTCCTCGATCCGGATCAGCGTGGCCAGGGTGAAGGGGCGTTCGCCGGACAGGCCCTTTTCGAGCGTCGACACGCTCAGCTTCGCCGCATCGGCCAGCTGGAGCCGCGACATTCGTCGCCGCGCCATGCCTTCGCGGATGCGTTCGCCTACGTCATGCTGGCCCGCAATGTCGCCCCCAATGTTGCCCATGGTCGCGCAGTGACCCCTCCATAGGCCCACATGGCCCGACATATCCGTACTGGAAGCATCGGCCGTGAGGATAGGGGAAAAAGTTTCAAGAAGATCACGTTCGCGCAACATGTTCCGCTGCGGCACGATCGGCAGGTTCTCGAAAGAACGGGTCCGAACATGCAGACTTCATTTCTTCTCCTGGACCGCGCTGCGGTCCTGTTGCTCGGTGTCGGCGCGGGGGCGGCGATCGGATACAGCTTCGTCGAAACCCCGGGCGCGGCGCTGCCGGCGATCGCACCATTGCCGGTCAAGGCCGCCGAAGCGCCGACCTGCGCGGCCTCCGCGCCGACGCAGTTGCTCAAGACGCTCAAGCACGGCGCGCCCGTCCGCGTCGCGGTGTTCGGCGACAGCTTCGGCGACGGGGTCGCCTGGGCGCTCGAGCAGCAGCTGACGAAGAAGGCCGGCTACGAGGTCCTCAAGTTCAGCCAGCCCGCGACCGGCTTCACGCGCTACAAGCGCTTGAATCTGGAGACCAAGGCCGGCGAGCAGCTAGGCCCCGATCCGGTCGACATCGCGGTGATCTCGTTCGGCGCCAACGACGCGCAGGGGATCATCACCGACAAGGGCGAATATGCCCCGCTGATGAGCGACAAGTGGCGCGCGCAGATTGGCGAGCGGCTCGACCGCTTCGTCAAGCTTATGCGCGCGCACCAGGCGATGGTCTATTGGGTCGGGCTGCCGCGGATGCGCGACGCCGGGCTCGACCGTGATGTCGGCGCGATCAACCAATTCTACGCGCAGCGCATGGCCGCGCTCGGCGTGCCGTTCATCGACAGCCGTCCGGTCGCCTCGGACGCCAAGGGCGAATACGCCGCCTATCTCGACGACAGCGTCACCGGCGAGCGCACCCTGGTGCGGGCGGGCGACGGCATCCACATGTCGATGACCGGCTATAAATGGATCACGCGCGACCTGAGCGAGCGGATCCGCAAGTCGGTCGAAGCGGCGCGCAAGCTCGAGGGGGAGACGGCGGGCGACCCCGTCGGGACCGGTCGATGAAGGCCGTCCTTCTCGCCGCGGCGGCAGTGCTCGCGCCTGCCGCCGCCGAGGCCGCGCCCTGCATCGGGCCGGTCTGCAACTTCGATACGCTCGCGCCCTATTTCGCCCGGCTCGAAGCGGCGAAGCACGAGCTGGGCACGCCGCCGGTCCACATCCTCCAGATCGGCGACAGCCACACTGCGGGGGACGTCACCAGCGCCGCGTGGCGCCAGCTGCTCCAGGCGCAAGCGGGCGACGGCGGGCGCGGCGTGCTGCCGCCCGGGCGGCCCTATGACGGCTATCTGACGATCGGCGTCACCACCGCGATGTCGCCGGGCTGGCAGGTCTCCTCGACCTTCGGCAAAGGCTGGTCGGCGTTCCACCCGCCGCTCGGCCTGTCGAGCTATTCGCTGACCTCGGCCGTCCCGGGCGCCACCATGGGGCTGGTGACCGACACGGGACACCGCTTCAACCGCTTCGTCGTCTGCGCGATCGCCGGACCCACCGCCGGCCTGCTCGACGTGCGGATGAGCGACGGCAGCTGGCAGCAGCTGATCTTCGAGACGCCCACGCAGGTCCCGCGTTGCGAGACGATCCGCACGCTTGCGCCCCAGACCAGCGTCACGCTCGCTGCCTCGGACCGCCCGGTGACGATCACGTCCTGGGCGACCTTCGACGACGAGGGCGGAGTCGCGCTCTCCAACCTCGGCGTGGTCGGCTCGCAGCTCCAGCATTTCGGCCGCACCGACGACGCGGTGATCGCCGAGGAGTTGCGCGCCTATGCGCCCGCCCTGATCGTCGTCGCCTTCGGCACCAACGAAGGCTTCGGCCCGAGCCTCGACGGCGAAAGCTACGAGACGGTGCTCCGCGCGCAGATCGCGCGGCTGCAGCGGCTCGCGCCGGGCGTACCCCTGCTGCTGCTCGGCCCTCCGGATGCGCTGAGCGGCAATCCGGCCTTGCGCAGTGCTCCCGTTCTGCGCGTCGCCGGAGGGGGAGAGGTCGCCGGCTGCCCTGGCGCGAAGAGCGGTGGACCCCCGCTGTTCGCGCCGCCCGCGCTGGCGCTGGTGCGCGCCATCCAGCGCAAGGTGGCCGGCGACCTCGATCTTGCCTGGTGGGACTGGCAGCAGCGGATGGGCGGCCGGTGCAGCGCGGTACGCTGGACCGACGCGACGCTGATGCGCGCCGACCATGTCCATTTCCGCAACGGCGGCGGCGCGCTGATCGCGCGCTTCCTCCAGGACGACCTCAACCGCGCGGCTGCGGAGCGATAGATGCTGTTCCCCACGCTCACCTTCGGGCTCTTCTTCCTCGCCGTCTTCTGCGCGGTCTGGTCGGTCCGCTCGAACGAATGGCGCAAGCTCCTCCTGCTCGTCGCGAGCTGGGTGTTCTACGGCGCCTGGGACTGGCGGTTCGTGCCGCTGCTGATCCTTTCGGCACTGATGAACTGGGGCGTCGCCCGACTCGTCGCGGGGCGGGCGAACGCGCGCTGGCTGGTGATCGCCGGGGTGACGCTCAACCTGCTCGTGCTCGGCTTCTTCAAATATTTCGACTTCTTCGCCGATCAGGCGATCAGCCTGATGGCGCTCGCGGGCCTGCGTCAGGATCCCGCGCTGATGCAGGTGATCCTGCCGGTCGGCGTCTCCTTCTTCACCTTCCAGGGAATCAGCTACCTCGTCGACGTGTCGAAGCGCCGCGTCGCACCCGCCTCGATGCTCGACCTCCTGCTGCTCATGTCCTTCTTCCCGCACCTCGTCGCCGGGCCGATCGTGCGCTCGGCCGATCTCGTGCCGCAGCTCCAGGCGACGCCCAGGCTCAACCGCGGCATGGTGTCGATGGGGCTGCTGCTGATCGTCTGGGGCCTGTTCAAGAAGGCGGTGATCGCTTCCGAGCTCGCGACGCAGTTCGTCGATCCGGTGTTCCAGGCGCCGGCGGGCCATTCGTCGCTCGACCTCGTCCTCGCCGCCTATGGCTATGCGGTGCAGATCTACTGCGACTTCTCGGCCTATTCGGACATGGCGATCGGCATTGCCGCGCTGCTCGGCTATCGCTTCCCGCGCAACTTCGACCGGCCGTACCGCTCGGCATCGCTCCAGGAGTTCTGGCGGCGCTGGCACATCAGCCTGTCACGCTGGCTGCGCGACTATCTCTACATCGATGCGCTGGGCGGCAACCGCGGCGGCCGCTTCCGCGTCTACCGCAACCTGTTCCTGACGATGCTGCTCGGCGGGCTGTGGCACGGTGCGGCCTGGACCTTCGTGATCTGGGGCGGGCTGCACGGCGCGGCGCTGGCGGTCGAGCGCGCCTGGGCGCGCGGGGCCTGGACGCAGCGCCTCGTGCTGCCACGCTGGGCGGCGATCGTGCTGACCTTCCATGTCGTGGTGCTCGGCTGGATCTTCTTCCGCGCGGCGAGCTTTGGCGATGCGCTCGCCTATCTCGGCGGGATCGTCGTCCCGGCGAGCGACGGGCTGACCACGGTGACGCCGCTGGTGCTCGCGCTGATCGTCCTCGGCCTCGCGATGCACGCGCTGCCCCGCGACGCGATGCGCGCCGCTGCCGAGCGCATCCGCCTGCTCCCGGTGCCGCTGGTCGCGGCGGGGCTGGCGGTGCTGATGCTGGTGGTTGACGCGATGCGCTACGAAGGCGTCGCGCCCTTCATTTACTTCCGCTTCTAGATCCGGAGCTTCCACGATGATTGACGCTGAAGACTTCCCGACCGAGCTCCCCGCCGATCCCGACGGCGGCGCGAGCGCCATGCGCTGGACCACGGGCGTGATCGGGCTCGCCACGGCGGCGCTCGCGTTGCTCAACGCCGGCGCGATCGCGAGCTGGAGCGAGGACCTCTCGCCGAGCCCGGGCACCGCCAAGGTGATGACCGCGGCCGATGGCTGGCAGGCAGCGATGACGGGTCTCCGCCTCGACGCGCCGCACGGCGAGCTCCACCGCGCCTGGAAACAGGCTGAGTCCGCCCGCTGGTCCGGCGACGCGCCGCCACCCGAATCCTGAGCCTCAGAGCCGGATCCCGACCCCGACGCCGAACACCAGCGGGTCGATCCTGATGTCGACCTTCTGCACCCCTGCCGCAGTAGTGCTCAGCCGCGCGGTCGTGTCGATGTCGATGTACTTCACGTCCAGGTTGAGGAAGACGCGCGGCGTCAGGTCGATGTCGACGCCGGCCTGCGCCGCCCAGCCGAAGCTGTCGCGCATCCGCACCCTGGTCGGTCCCACCGCGGCCTCGAGGCCCTTCGACGGCGTCTCGTTCCAGAAGATCGTGTAGTTGAGCCCCGCGCCGACATAGGGGCGCACCTTCGCCTTGGGCATGAAGTGATATTGCGCGGTCAGCGTCGGCGGCAGCACCCAGGTGGTCGCGAGGCGGCCGATCGAACCGGTGGTGCCCGTCTCGCCCGACGCCTTGTGCTTTGTGGTCGAGGCGATCAGCTCGAAGCCGATATGGTCGGTCGCCATATAGGTGACGTCGACCTCGGGCATGACGCTGTCGCTGATCTTCACCTTCTCGCCCGGGAAGGCGGGGAGGACGCTGCCCGATTTCTCGTTGGGCGCGACCACGATCGTCCGCACGCGCAGCAGCACGTCGCCGGCCTCTATGCCGGTCTTCCCGTCCTGCGCCAGCGCCGGCGTCGCCGCGCCCAGCGCCAGGCCGGCCAGCGCGAGCCCGCGCATCGTCATCGCTTTCATCGTCTTGCTCCTTGCTTGTCTGCAAGCGGCCTAGGCGCGGTGGCGCCCCGGAACATTGACCGCGGCCAAGGGCGGTTTTGACGAGGATCAAGGCGTTGCGCGGCGGGTGGCGCCAAGCCGACACCCATGTGGACCTACCATGCCGACCTACTCGCGCGCCCGGTGCCGCGCTACACCAGTTATCCCACCGCCGCCGAGTTCGGGGACGCGGTGGGCAGCGACGACATGGCGGCAGCGCTCGACCGGGTCGGCGCGGAGGAGCCGGTCTCGCTCTACCTCCACATCCCCTATTGCCACGAGATCTGCTGGTATTGCGGCTGCAACACCGGCGCCGCCAACCGCGGCGCGCGGCTCACCGCCTATCTCGAGCGGCTGCACGAGGAGATCGTGCTGGTCGCCGATCGGCTCGGCGGGCGCGGCCGGGTCGGGCGGATCGCCTTCGGCGGCGGCAGCCCCAATGCGATCGCGCCCGCGGCCTTCGTCCGGCTGGTCGAGCGGGTGGTGACGCGCTTCCGTTGCGCCGATCCGGTGCTGTCGGTCGAAGTCGATCCGCGCGGATTCGATGCGGACTGGGCGAAGGCGCTCGCCGACACCGGTGCCTCGCGGGTGAGCCTCGGTGTCCAGACCCTCGATCCGACGATCCAGGCCGCGATCGGCCGCGTCCAGCCCGAGGACGACATCCGCCGCACGGTCGAGCTGCTGCGCGGCGCGGGCGTGGACTCGGTCAACTTCGACCTGATGTACGGCCTGCCCGGGCAGTCAGACGCCAGCCTCGCCGCGACGCTCGATACTGCGCTCGCGATGGAGCCCGATCGGCTCGCGGTGTTCGGCTATGCGCATGTGCCCCAGCTGATCGCCCGTCAGCGCCGCATCGACGCGAGCGCGCTGCCCGATGCCGGGGCGCGCTTCGCCCAGGCCGTGCTCGCGCATCGCTTCCTCACCGGCGCGGGTTATCGCGCGATCGGCTTCGATCATTTCGCGCTGCCCGAGGACGCGCTCGCGCAGGGGAGGCTCCGGCGCAACTTCCAGGGCTTCACCGAGGACCCCGCCGAGGCGCTGATCGGCCTAGGTGCCAGTGCGATCAGCGCCTTTCCCGACCGGTTGCTCCAGAACGAGAAGAACACCGGACGCTATCACCTCGCGATCGGCAGCGGCCGCTTCGCGACGGCCCGGGGCCTGCACCGCACCGCCGAGGATCGCCGCCGCGGCCGCGCGATCGAAGCGATCCTTTGCCAGGGTAGCGCCGATCTCGCGGGGCTGGGCTGCGTCCGCGCGCGGCTGATGCCGTTCGAAACGCGAGGGCTGATCGCCTGGCAAGGCACGCGCGTCACGCTCGCGGAGGGCGCCCTGCCCTACGCCCGTGCGATCGCCGCGACGCTCGACGCCTATCGCGGCGAGAGCGCGGCGCGGTTCAGCCATGCGGTATGATCCCGCAAACGACGGCTGCCCGCCCGATCGTTGCGCCGCCTGCGCCGCGCGCGGCACCTCGGTCTGTTCGACCCTCGCGGATGCCGAGCTGGGCGAGCTCCACGCGATCGGGCGGCGGCGAACGCTGCCCGAGGGCCAGGTGGTGATCTCCGCCGGCGATCCCGCCGCGATCTGCGCCAACCTCGTCTCGGGCGTGCTCAAGGTGGTGCGCGACGATCCGGAGGGGCGCACCCAGATCGTCGGGCTACTCTTCCCCGGCGACCTCGTCGGCGAGCTGTTCGTCGACCAGGCGACCGACACGGTGGTGGCGCTCTCGCCGGTCGACCTCTGCGTCTATCCGCGCAGGGCGCTCGAGGACGTGCTGGACCGCCATCCCGCGGCACTGCGCCTGCTGCTCCGCCGCGCGCTGGCGACCCTCGCCGAGACGCACAAATGGATGCTGATGCTCGGCCGCCGCCAGGCGCCCGAGAAGGTCGCCGCCTTCCTGCTCGACATGGAGCGGCGCGTGGGTGGAGGCGGGGAGTATCTGCTGCCGATGGGCCGCGCCGCGATCGGCGAAGTGCTCGGGCTGACGATCGAGACGGTCAGCCGCCAGATGACCGCGATGAAGCGCGCCGGGCTGATCGCGCTCCCCGGCGGGCGGCGCGTGCGGTTGCTCGACCGCGGGGCGCTGGCGCGGATCGCCGGCTAGGCGGCGAGCGCCGGGGTGCCGGCAGCGAGGTCGAGGATGCGCGGGCAGATCGCGACCATCGCCGGGCGGTGGCTGACGAGGATCAGGCTCTGGCCGGTCCGGTCGAGCCTCGCCTGAAGCCTCTCGGCGACAAGCGCTTCGGTGGCGGCGTCGAGGCCTTCGCTGGGCTCGTCGAGCAGCAGCCAGGGCGCGCTCGCGCTATAAGCTCGCGCGAGCGACAGCCGCCGCCGCTCGCCGCCCGAAAGCCGCGTGCCGTTCTCGCCGACCCAGGCGTCGAGCCCGCCGAGCGCGCGGATGCGTTCGTCGAGCGCGGCGTCGTGGAGCGTGGCCCAGAGCGTCACGTCGCCGGCGTCGGGAGCGGCGAGCAGGAGGTTCTCGCGCACCGTACCGGCAAGCAGCGCGGCGTCCTGCGGCGCCCAGGCGAAGCGCTCGCGCTGGCGATCGGGCACCCGACCGCGCAGGCCGATCAGCGTTTCGACGAGCGTCGTCTTGCCGATCCCCGAGGGGCCGACGATGGCGATGCGCTCGCCGGGCATGAGGTGCAGGTCGAGTATCGGCGTGACGGCCGGGGGCGGTGCTCCGACTTCCAGCACTTCGTCGAGCCGCGCCTGTGCCTCGCGGAGCCGCCCGCGCTCGATCATCGCGCGGAGCAGCGGCGCGAGGCTGTCGAGCGTCATCGCCGCGGCCAGCGCCGCCAGCGCGGCGACCGGCGCGCCGGCGTGGAGCGAGAGCAGCAGCGCGGCCGCGGCGGCGATGCCGATCGCGCTCGCCTGGAGCAGCTCGAACCAGCCCGCCGCCTGCGCCTGGCGTCGCTGCGCCCGGCCGAGCGCGCGGCTGCGGGTATCGATCCGTTCGGCGGCCCAGGCCTCGAGCCCGAAGCAACGTAGCTCGGGCGCGGCGTCGACGAGCATCGCGAATTCCTCGCGCAATTCACCCACGGCTCTTTGCACTGCGCGACCGGGGGCTTCGACGCGGCGCGAGAGGCGGTCGGCCAAGTGCATCGTCAGGCCGGCGCAGGCGAGCGTGGCCGCCGCCGCACCGGTCCCGCCGAGGATCGTCAGGCTCAGCCCCGACGCCAGCGCCGCCGCGACACCAAAGGGCGCGGAGAGGCGGACGAAGCGCGTCTCGACCGCGTCGACGTCGCTCACCAGCCGCGCGGTCGCTTCGCCGGTGCCGAGCGCGAGCGCGCGCTCCACCGGAGCGGCGGCGAGCGCGCGGAACAGCGCCGGACGGATGCGGGCGAGCGCGCCGAACGCCGCCTCATGGCTCGCGAGCCGCTCGCCGTAGCGTGCGCCGGTGCGGACGATCGCGAGCAGCCGGATCCCGGCCGAGGGGAGCATGTAATTGAACGCCTGCGCCGCCACCGGACCCGCCGCGCCGGCGATCGCGGCGGCGGTGATGAACCAGCCCGAGAGCCCGAGCAGCGTCACCGAAGCCGCGCCGACCAGCGCCGCCAGCAGTGCGGCCCTTGCGAGCAGCCGGCGCTGGGCGCGGCGCTCGGCGGCAATGAGCGATTCAATGCTCATCGCCCGCCCCCCAGCCGCACGACATGGTCTGCGATGGCCGCGAGCCGTTCGCTGTGCGTCGCGATCAGCACGGTGCGGCCGCGGCGTGCGGCGGCGATCGTCGCGATCAGCGCAGTCTCGCTGGCGTGGTCGAGGTGCGCCGTGGGCTCGTCGAGGAGGAGGAGCGGGGCGGGCTTGAGCAGCGCGCGGGCGAGCGCGATCCGTCGCCGCTCGCCGCCCGAGAGCCCGCTGCCGCGCGCGTCGATCGGGCTGTCGAGGCCGAGCGGGCGGTTGGCGAGCATCGGCGCCAGGCCGGCGGCTTCGATCGCTGTCGCCAGTTCGTCCGCACTCGCTTCGGTGCGAGCGAGCAGGAGGTTGTCGCGGATCGTGCCGGCGACGATCAGCGGTTGCTGCCCCGCCCAGGCCGCGATCGCGGCGACGTTGCCGACGCTTACCGACCCACTGCTCAAGGGCGCGAGACCGAGGAGCAGGTGGAGCAGGCTCGACTTGCCGCTGCCCGAAGGCCCGAGCAGCGCGACCGTCTCGCCCGGCGCGACGGCGAAGGATACGCCCGAGACTGCGTCGCGCTCCTCGCCGGGGTAGCGGATCGTCACGTCGCTGAAGACGATCGCGGGCAAGTCGGCCGGGGTGCCGGGCGGCGCCGCTGCTGGCTCGGGCAGCGCCATCAGACGGTCGGCCGCGGTCTCGGCCGCCTGC
Source organism: Sphingomonas sp. (assembly GCF_017745215.1). Classification (GTDB taxonomy): domain Bacteria; phylum Pseudomonadota; class Alphaproteobacteria; order Sphingomonadales; family Sphingomonadaceae; genus Sphingomonas. The sequence continues at coordinate 131,542 of NZ_JAGHZV010000008.1, read as the reverse complement.
TTGTCGTGATAGGCTGCGGCGAGGCGGCGCAGCGGCCCATAGAATTCCGGTGCGAGCGCGAGGACGAAGAAGGCGCGCGCCAGGTCGAGCTTCTCGGGGACGGGGAAGGGGAGCAGCCCGAGCAGGTTGAACCCGCAATAGACCGCGACAAGCGCGACCGAGAGCGCCGCGAAGAATTCGAGCGCACCCGAGGAAAGGAACGCGACGCGCAGCACGCACATCGTCCGCCGGGCGAGCTCGTCGGCTGCCGCGCCCAGCGCCGCCGCCTCGCGGCCCGCCGCGCGGAAGGCGAGCACCACCGGCAGCGCGCGGACCCGGTCGGCGAAGCGGCCCGAGAGCCGTGCGCGCGCGATGAACTGGCGCCGCGATTCGTCCGCAGCCGCGCCGCCCGCCAACGCCATCGCGACGACGAAGGGGATCAGCGTCGCCACCAATATGCCCGCCGCGACCGGGCTCGCCAGCGCAGTCACGCCGAGCACGAGCATCGGCGCCACCGTGGCCGCCTGCCGCGCGGGCAGGAAGCGCGCGACATAGCCATCGAGTGCCTCGACTTCGTCGACCGCTGCGGTCATCAGCGTGCCGACCGTTGCCCTCGCGCCCGGCGACCGGTGCAGCGCCGCGTCGACCACGCGCCGGCGAAGCCGCAGCTTGGCCGCCTCCGCGCCCGCCGCGCCGGCGCGCAGCGAGAGCATCGCGAACAGCCCCCGAGCCAGTCCCGAGAACGTGGCGATCATCGCCCAGGGCAGCGCCGCCGCCCAGCCGGCGGGCGCGGCGACCACCGCTCCTGCGATCCCGCCCGCGAAGCCGATCGCCGCCGCCGAATCCAACAACAGCAGCCCGGCCGACGCCCGCGTCCGCGCGGCATGCGCCCTGAGCCAGCGCGTCCGTTCGCGCGCGAAAGCCTTGTCGTGAACCGGGTCGTGGAGCACTGTCGCCATGCCCTGCCGTCGCCCGCCGCGGCGGCGCCGTCTTTGACCGCGGTCAATGTTCCGCTTGCGCCGCGACCCTATCCGCATCTCCGCCGGCGGGCCTTTTCGGCCTCGCGGAGGAGAAAACCGATGGACCTGATGGTCACCGATCTGTCGCGGCTGCAATTCGCGCTGACGGCGCTCTACCACTTCCTGTTCGTGCCGCTCACGCTCGGCCTGTCGTTCATGCTCGTCATCATGGAATCGGTCTATGTCATGACCGATCGCCCGGTGTGGCGCACGGCGACGCGCTTCTGGGGCAAGATCTTCGGGATCAACTTCGTGCTCGGGGTCGCGACCGGCCTCACCATGGAATTCCAGTTCGGCACCAACTGGTCCTATTTCTCGCACTATGTCGGCGACATCTTCGGCGCCCCGCTCGCGATCGAGGGGCTGATGGCCTTCTTCCTCGAAGCGACGATGGTCGGGATCATGTTCTTCGGCTGGGACAGGCTGTCGAAGCTCGGCCACCTCGCGGTCACCTTCCTGGTGGCGCTGGGCACCAACCTCTCGGCGCTCTGGATCCTGATCGCCAACGGCTGGATGCAGAACCCTGTCGGCGCCACCTTCAATCCGGACACGATGCGGATGGAAGTGAGCGACTTCGGCGCGGTGCTGTTCAACCCGATCGCCCAGGCCAAGTTCGTCCACACGGTGAGCGCGGGCTATGTCATCGCGTCGGTGCTGGTGCTCGGCGTCTCGGCCTTCTGGCTGCTCAAGGGCCGGTTCGTCCCCGTCGCGCGGCGCTCGCTCACGGTCGCGGCGGCGTTCGGGCTCGCCTCGTCGCTATCGGTCGTCGTGCTCGGCGACGAGAGCGGCTATGCGCTCACCGACAACCAGAAGATGAAGCTCGCTGCGATCGAGGCGATGTGGCACACCGCCCCCGCGCCCGCCGGCATCACGCTGATCGGCATCCCCGACACCGAAGCGAAGACCACCCATTACGCCGTCGACGTACCCTGGGTGCTCGGCCTGATCGCGACGCGCAGCCTCGACAAGGAAGTCACCGGCATGTCCGAGCTGGTGCTGCGCGCACAGGAGCGGATCGCCTCGGGCATCCTCGCCTATGATGCGGTGCAGACGCTCAAGGCCAACCCGAACGACCTGGCCGCGCGCGCGAAGTTCGAAGCGCACAAGCGCGACCTCGGCTATGCGCTGCTGCTCAAGCGCCAGCTCGCCGATCCGCGCGAGGCGACGCCGCAGCAGATCAGCGCCGCAGCCTGGGACACGGTGCCGAGCGTCCCGCTGATGTTCTGGAGCTTCCGCTTCATGGCCGGCGTCGGCTTCGCGATGATCGCGCTGTTCGCGACCGCCTTCCTGCTCTGCTCGTTGCGCCGGCACCTGACCTCGCGCTGGTTCCTGCGGCTCGCGGTGGCGGCGATTCCGCTGCCGTGGATCGCGGCCGAGCTCGGCTGGGTCGTCGCCGAGATGGGGCGCCAGCCCTGGGCGATCGAAGGCGTGCTGCCGACCTTCCTCGCCAACAGCTCGCTCAGCCCCGCGGCGCTGTGGACGACGATCGCGGGATTCACCGCGCTCTACGGCGGGCTGGCGGTGATCGAGGTGCGGCTGATCCTCGCGGCGATCCGGCACGGGCCGGAGGACCGCGAGGATGATCGACCCGCGCCGGGCCCGATCCCCGCCGCCATTCCCGCCACCGCCTGAGCTTCAGGAAGGAAACGATCATGTTCGACTATGAGACGCTGCGCGTCATCTGGTGGGTGCTGCTGGGCGTGCTGCTCATCGGCTTCGCGCTCACCGACGGGTTCGACCTCGGCGTCGCCGCGCTGCTCCCCTGGGTCGCGCGCGACGATGCCGAGCGCCGGATGGTGATCAACTCGGTCGGGCCGACCTGGGAAGGCAACCAGGTGTGGTTCATCCTCGGCGGCGGCGCGATCTTCGCGGCCTGGCCGTTCGTCTATGCGGTGAGCTTCTCGGGCTTCTACCTCGCGATGTTCGTCGTGCTCGCGGCGCTGATCCTCAGGCCGGTCGGATTCAAATACCGTTCGAAGAAGCCCGACCCCAGATGGCGCAAGCGCTGGGACTGGGCATTGTTCGTCGGCGGCTTCGTGCCCGCGCTGGTGTTCGGCGTCGCGGTGGGCAACGTCCTCCAGGGCGCGCCCTTCCGGCTCGATGGCGACCTTCGCGCCTTCTACGAGGGCAGCTTCCTCGGCCTGTTCACGCCCTTTACCTTGCTCTGCGGGCTGCTCTCGCTGGCGATGCTCGTGCTCCACGGCTCGGCGTGGCTCGCGATCAAGATCGAGGACGGCCCGGTGAAGGCGCGCGCCAAGGCGTTCGGCAGCATCGCGGCGATCGCTTCGGTGGCGCTGTTCGCGATCGGCTTCCTGTTCGTCGCTTATGGCGGGCTCGGCTATCACGTCGTCGGCGAGGTCGATCCGTTCGGCCCGTCGAACCCGCTGCGCACCACGAGCGAAGCGGTGTCGGGCGCGTGGCTCGCCAACTATGGCCGTTACCCCTGGATGGTCGCCGCGCCGGTCCTCGGCTTCGCGGGCGCGCTGCTCGCGATCGTCGGCATCCGCGGCAATTCGGAACCGCTCGCCTTCGCCGGCTCCTCGGCGTCGGCGCTGGGGATCATCGCCACCGTCGGCTGCTCGATGTTCCCCTATATCCTGCCGTCGAGCATCGACGCGCATTCGAGCCTGACGGTGTGGAACGCCTCGTCCACGCGCATGACGCTGGGCATCATGCTGTTCGTCACCGTGGTCTTCCTGCCGATCGTGCTTGCCTACACCGCCTGGGCCTACAGGGTGATGTTCGGCCGCGTGACCAGCGAGGACGTCCGCACCAACCCCGACTTCTACTGAGGAGCTTTCGCCATGTGGTATTTCACCTGGGTCCTCGGCCTCGGCCTCGCGGTCGGCTTCGGCATCCTCAACGGCATCTGGCACGAGTTCCACTTGCCGATCGAGGACGAAGCCGAGGGCTGACCATCGCCCTCGGCCAATACCTTGGGCTAGGACAATTCGTCCCTTTTCCGGAGGCGACAAGCCGCCGCGCAAGACCTATGAAACCGGCATGGCCCTGATGGACATCTGTGCCGATTGCGCGGTCCGCGACCAGGCCCTGTGCGGCAGCCTGGACGATCGCGAGCTGTCCGCGCTCAACACGCTGGGCCAGCGCCGCCGCGTCGCGCGCGGGGAGAGCGTGATCTGGGCGGGCGACGAAAGCGTGATCTGCGCCAACCTCCTCTCGGGCGTGCTCAAGCTCGTCGCGTCGACCGCCGACGGACGCGAGCAGATCGTCGGGCTGCTCTATCCGGCCGATTTCGTCGGCCAGCTCTATGCCGACCAGGCCGACTTCACGATCACTGCGCTCACCGACGCCGAGCTCTGCGTCTTTCCGCGCAAGGCGTTCGAGCGCGTGCTCGAGGATCATGCGCGGATGGAGCATCTCCTGCTCCAGCGCACGCTGCTGGCACTGAACGAAGCCCGCGGCCGGATGCTCACGCTGGCGCGCAAGTCGGCCGAGGAGAAGATCGCCGGCTTCCTGCTCGACATGGCGTCACGCGCCGGATCGAGCGGGTGCCGTGCGACGCCCGACGGGCCGCTGACCTTCGACCTGCCGCTCAACCGAGGCCAGATCGCCGATGTGCTCGGCCTCACGATCGAGACGGTGAGCCGCCAGATGACCAAGCTGCGCAACGCCGGCGTGATCGGGCTTCCCGGCGGCCGCGCGGTGACGATCGCCGACCGGACCGGCCTCGCCGTCCGCGCCGAGGCCGGCTAGGCCGCGCGGCGAGCAAGCGCGCCGCTCAGCAGCATCCGCGCCTCGGCGGTCAGCCGGTTGCGGGCGAGCGCGAGCAGCGCGAGCAGCTCGAGGTCCATGGTACGGCGGCAGCCGGTGAAGAAGCAGCGCAGCATATAGGCGAGCGCGTCGGGCGAGATGCCCGCGTTGGTCCCTGCGCGGAGCATCGCCGCCAAGTCCTGCGCGTGGACGGCATCGGCCATGCGGCAGGGGCCGCAGCGATCGAGCATCGCCAGCGCGAGCGGGTCACCGCAGATCGTGTCGAGCCGCGCGGCGAGCGCTTCGACCGCGCCCGTCTCGCCGCGCGCCGCGACCTGGTCGAGCCTCGCGCAGAGCCGCGCCGCCACCGCTTCCTCGGGCGCGGCGGGCAAGGCGTCGGCGCAGGCCTCGAGCGCGTCGCACAGGATCGCGAGCTGCGCCTGTTCGGCGACCAGCGGCACCAGCTCGATCTCGTCGATCATCCACCAGCGCCGCGCGAACGGCACGACCACGGCATCGTCGGACCAACGGGGTTCGCTCACTCGGGCTCTCCTTCGGAAGCGACTCCTGGCCGACGCCGCGTGGCGGCGCATTGACGGCCGTCAAACCCTGCCGCCCGCCGTGATGCTAGTCGCGGCTCCGGAAAGATCGAACGAGGTGACGAGATGGCCGCGGACATGGCGAAGCGCTTCTGGAGACGCTCGCACCATCTCGACCGGATGACCTTCCGCGAGCTGGTCGCGGCCTATGTCCAGCACCACGCGATCCTCGCCTATCTCGCGCTGACCGGGCTCTCGATCGCGCTCTACGCCTGGCATCCGGCCGCGCCGCTGCCGACGGTGGCGAGCATCGTGCTGGTGCTCCTGGCCTATCCGCTGATCTGGTATGGGCTCCACCGCTGGCTGCTGCACTGCCATTGGATGTTCAAGGTCCCGGCGCTCGCCGGTGTGTGGAAGCGGATCCACTACGACCACCACCGGGATCCCAACCACCTCGAAGTGCTGTTCGGCGCGCTCCACACCACGCTGCCGACGCTGCTGCTGGTGACCGCGCTCCCCGGCTATGCGATCGGCGGGGTGGGCGGCGCCGCGGCGGGCTTCGCCACCGGCTTGCTCTGCACCTGCTTCTACGAGTTCGCGCACTGCGTCCAGCATCTGGCCTACAAGCCGCGGGCGAGGTGGCTCGCGGTGATGAAGGCGCGCCACATGGAGCATCATTTCCACGACGAGGACGGCAATTTCGGCATCACCAACTTCGCCTGGGACCGGCTGTTCGGCACGCTCTACACCCGCGCCGAGCGGCCCGCGAAGAGCCCGACGGTCTTCAACCTCGGCTATACCGAAGCGATGGCGGCGCGGTATCCCTGGGTCGCGCGGCTCTCGAACGGCGTCGCCACCGGCCATCCCCGCCGGCGCGGGCGCTGAAGCGCAGGCCTGGTCGGCGACGATCTCGCGACCCTTATCGAGCGCCGGCCTGGACCTGCTTCCGCCTTCGCTCTTGAACCGTCATGCCGGTTTTCGCCGGGATGAGGCTCCAGTCAGAAAATCCCCGCCGGCGCCCCGGCCGCGACATCGCTCCCCGACGCCACGAACGCCAGCAGCGGCGCCACCCGAGGCAGCTCGCATTCGAAGAAGAAGCGGCACGCGCGGCGCTTGCCCTCGGCGAAGTCGCCGTCGCCCGTCACCGCAAGCGCCTGGTCGAGCCACAGCCACGCCAGCACGACGTGGCCGAACGCGTGGAGGAAGGGCGTCGCATTGTCGAGCACATGCCCCCGGTCCGCCGCCCGCAGCGCGTCGATCGTGTCGGTCACCCCGCGCCATGCCGCGGACAGCGCCGCCGCATGCGCCTCGAGCCCCGGCACGCCGCGCGCCGCCTCGGCGGTCTTGAGCATCCGCAGCCCCAGCACCGTCAGTCCCGATCCGTCCGCCACGATCTTGCGCCCGACCAGGTCCATCGCCTGGATGCCGGTGGTACCTTCGTGGATCGGGTTGAGCCGGTTGTCTCGCCACAGCTGCTCGACGTCGAAGTCGCGGGTATAGCCATAGCCGCCGTGGATCTGGATCGCGATGTCGTTCGCGGCGAGGCCATGTTCCGAGGGCCATGTCTTGGCGACGGGGGTGAGCAGCCCGAGCAGCGCGGCATCGTCGGCGCTGATCTCGGCGGTGTCGACCAGCCGTGCGCAATAGAGGCACAGCGCGAGCGCGCCTTCGACATAGGCCTTCTGCTGGAGCAGCATCCGCCGCACGTCGGGGTGCTCGACGATCGCGACCGGCGGTCCGGTGCGCCGGCCGGGCTCGCGGCCCTGCAGCCGCTCGCGGGCATAGCGCGCCGAGAGCAGGTAGCTGCGATAGCCGAGCGCCGCCGCGCCCATGCCCACGCCGATCCGCGCCTCGTTCATCATCTGGAACATCTGGCGGAGCCCGTCGCCCGCCTCGCCGACGATCCAGCCGATCGCGCCGTCCGCCTCGCCGAGGTTGAGCAGGCAATTGGCGGTGCCGCGATAGCCCATCTTGTGGTTGAGCCCCGCGACGCTCACGTCATTCCGCGACCCGTCAGGCAGGATCTTGGGCACGATGAACAGCGAGATCCCCGCCGTTCCCTCGGGCAGCATTCCGTCCGCACCCGGCACCTTGGCGAGCACGAGGTGGACGATGTTCTCGCTGACGTCCTGGTCGCCGCCGGAGATCCACATCTTGTTGCCGACCAGCCGGTAGCGGTTGCCGAGCGCGTCGCTGCCGTCGGGGGTGGCGCGGGTGCGGACGTCGGCGAGGCTGGAACCGGCCTGCGGCTCGGAGAGGCACATCGTCCCGAACCAGCGCCCCTCGATCGCGGGCCGCGCGAAGGCGTCGACCTGCGCAGGCGTGCCGAAGGTCGCGATCAGCCGCGCATTGGCGACGGTGAGCATCGGATAGGCCGCGGTCGCGACGTTCGCCGCGGCGAAGAAGGCGAAGGAAGCGGCGCAGGCGAGATAGGGCAGGCCGAGCCCGCCCAGTTCCTCCTCGAAGCCCGCCGCGAACAGCCCGGCCTCGGCATAATGGCCGAGCGCCTCGCCGAGCGCCGGGCAGATGCGGACCTGGCCGCCCTCGTCGAGCCGAGGCTCCTCGGCGTCGCTCCGCTTATAGTGCGTCAGGAACTGCTCGGCGGCGAGCTTCTCCGAGAGGTCGAGCAGCGCGTCGACCGTCTCGCGATCGACCAGCGCTTCGGCCTTGAGCCAGTCATGGAGCAGGAAATCGACGTCGCGGCGGTCGAGCAGCAGGCTGGTCATGCGAAAGCTCTCAGATGATGGTCGCGCCGCCGTCGACGACGAGGGTCTGGCCGGTGATATGCCCGCCGGCGTCCGAGGCAAGCAGCAGCGCGGCGCCCATCAGGTCGGTCTCGCCGCCGAGCTTGCCGAGCGGCGTCTGGCGCAGCATCTCGGCGCCGTGCGCGTCGAGCGTCGCGGCGGTCATCTTCGACGGGAAGAAGCCGGGGGCGAGCGCGTTGACGCGGATGTTGCGCGGCCCCCATTCGGCCGCAAGCGCGCGGGTCATGTTGATCACTGCGCCCTTGGCGGTGTTGTAGGCGATGGTGCCGAGCCGGTCGGGGTGGTGGCCGAGCAGCCCCTCGATCGAGGCGACGTTGACCACCGCGCCCTTGCCCCGCGGCAGGAAGGCCGTTCGCGCCACCGCCTGGGTGAGCAGGAAGAGGCCGGTGACGTTGAGGTCGATGACCTTGTTCCAGCCTTCGATCGGATAGTCCTCGGCGGGGGCGCCCCACACCGCGCCGGCGTTGTTGACCAGTATGTCGATCCGCCCGAACCGGTCGAGCACGCGCGCGGTGAGTTCTGCTGCCGCCTCGGGTGTGCCGAGGTCCGCCGCGAAGCCGGTCGCCTTGCCGCCGAACTGCGCCACGGCGGCATCGAGATCGGCCTGCTTGCGCGCGACCAGCGCGAGCGTCGCACCATATTCGGCGAGCGCAGTCGCGATCTGCAACCCCAGCCCGCGCGAGCCGCCGGTGACGATCGCCACCCGGCCGGTGAGGTCGAACAGCTTGCCCAGCACGCCCTCAGCCATGTTCGGCCCGCAGCCGCATCTTGTCGATCTTGCCCGTCATCGCGAGCGGCATCGCCGCCACGCGCACGATCGCATCGGGCAGCCACCAACTCGCTACCCGCGCGCGCAGCGCTTCGAGCAGCGTCTCGTCGGAAAGCTCGGCGCCCTTGCGCGGTTCGACCACCAGGATCGGCCGCTCGCCCCATTTGGCATGCGCGCGCCCGATCACCGCGACCTGGGCAACGTCCGGCAGCGCGCCGACGATCGCTTCGATCTCGCCGGGGTTGATCCACTCGCCGCCCGACTTGATCAGGTCCTTGGCGCGGCCGGTGATGCTGATGTTGCCCGCCTCGTCGATCACCGCGAGGTCGCCGGTATCGAACCAGCCCTGTGCGTCGGTCGCGAGGTCTTCGTGGCCGAAATAACGGTCGATCACGCTCGCGCCGCGCACGAACAGCCGGCCTTCGCACCCGTGCTGCTCGGGGAGGTCGATGCCCTCGGCGTCGCGCAGCAGCAAGTCGACGCCGATCGGCGGGCGGCCCGACTTGGCGGCGCTGCGCACCGGCGCGGTCGCCGGCGTGGTGGTGCCGAGCGGCGAAAGCTCGGTCATTCCCCAGCTCGTCTGGACGGTCACGCCGAGCCGCGCCTCGAGCCGGTCCATCAGCGCCTGCGGCACCGAGGAGCCGCCGAGCATGACGCGCTCGAGCGACGGCACGTCGCCGCCGGTGCGGTCGAGGTGGTCAACGAGGCCCAGCCACACCGTCGGCACGCCCGCGGCGACGGTGACGCCCTCGGCGTTGATCAGCCGCTCGAGGCTCGCGCCGTCCTGGTGGCGACCGGGGAACACCAGCTTGGCGCCCACTGCGGGGCCCGAGAAGGGGAAGCCCCAGCCGTTGGCGTGGAACATCGGCACCGCGACGAGCAGCGAATCGCTCGCCGAAAGCCCGCTCGCATCCGCCTGGAGCTGGTGGATGGTGTGGAGATAGTTGGAGCGGTGCGTGTAGCTCACCCCCTTGGGCAGCCCGGTGGTGCCCGAGGTGAAGCACAGTCCGGCCGGCGTCTCCTCGTCGAACCCGCCCCAGTCGGCGTCTTCGCCCAGGGTCTCGAGCAGCTCGCCATAGCGCCACACCGGCACGCCGCAGTCGGGCAGCGGGCAGTCGGCGCCTGGCTCGTCGAGCACGACCAGCGCGCGCAGCGTCGGGCAGCGCGGCACCAGTTGCTCGGCGATCGGCGCGAGGTCGGGGCTGATCGCGAGCACCGGGTTGGCCGCCTGCGCGATCATGCTGGTGAGATGCTCGATCGTCAGCCGCGGGTTGAGCGTGTGGCAGACCACGCCGATCCCCACGGCGCCATACCAGCATTCCATGTGCGCCTGGCTGTTCCAGGCCATGATCGCGAGATTGTCGCCGGGCGCCAGCCCGAGCGCCTGCAGCGCGCCCGACAGCCGCTTGCTGCGCGCCCGCAGCGCGGCATAGCCGATCCGCGAGACGGCCCCTTCGGCGCCACCGGTCACGACTTCGGTCCGCCCGTGCCACTTGGCGGCATGGTCGATGAACTGGTCGAGCGTCAGCGCATAGGGCTGCATCGCGCCGATCGGCGAAACAAAGGTCATGATCGCGCTACGCCCCTTACTTCTTCGCGACCGAAGCCACGCGGATCGCCTCGAACCCCGCCGCCATGAAGGTCGCCATGTGCCTGCGGATCGAGACGAAATCGTCCGACGAGCAGAGGCCGTGCGACAATTCGTCGAGACGGCCGGTGCGCGCCATATTGTGGGTCATCGCCCCCGAGACGAAGTGATAGCCCCAGAAGATCGTCTCCTCGTCGCACTCGGGCATCGCCTTCTTGAGCAGGTCGATCAGCGCGAGGACGACGGGGTTGAAATATTTGGTCATCTTCTCGGCGCCCCAGCCCGCGGCGCTGTTCGCCTGCGCGCTGATCTTGCCGAAGGCGATCCACTGGTCGGTGTCCTCGATCTGCACGTTCAAGTCGGCGTCGATCCAGGCGTGGAGTGCGCCCTCCACGGTTACCGCGTCGCCCACTTCGGCGGCATAGCGGCGCATGGCCTCGAGGCGGTTGCGTGCCGAGACCGGTGCCTTGCGCGCCCAGACTGCCTCGAACAGGCTTTCCTTGCCGTTGAAGTGATAGTGGATCAGCGTCGAGCTCACGCCTACCTTTGCCGCCACGTCCTTCAGCGTGATGCCATGATAGCCGAACTCGGCGAACAATTGTTCGGCCGCGTCGAGGATGCGTTCGATCGACGCCTCGCGGACGCGCGCCTTGTGGTCGCGGCCGCGGCTCGGCGGCGGTTTCAGCCGGGTCTGGATGTTGCTGGTCATAGGGTTTCAGCGTGCCGCGCCGCGAGAGGGCCGTCAACGCGGCACAGGCCGGCGGCATCGATCGCTCGATGCCGCCGGCGCCGCCCCGCCGGACCGGGAAACGCGATCGGCGCCGCGTCCTTCACAGGCCGAAGTTGACTCGCACACCGAAGGTGCGCGGCCGCAGGATCGCATAGCGGCTGTACACGAATGCTTCGGGGTGGATGTACGTCGTCGCCCGGCTGTTGCCGAGGTTCTCGACGTAGAAGGTCGTCGTCACCTGGCCGATGGTGAAGCCGCTCTGGATGTTGACGAAGGCATAGTTGTCGGTGTGGCCGTAGAGCGGGCTCGGCGTGTTGGCCTTGCCGGGCACGTTGGGGAAGCCGTTGGGGAAGGACCCGACATACTGGATCTGGAAGCTGGTGAAGCCCTTGGTGCTGCCGCCCAGCGGATAGTTGTACATGCCGTAGAACGAGCCCTGGACGTGCGGCGAGGCGAGGCGGGCATCCTTCACCGCGCCCGAGATCGTCGCTTCCTGCGTGGTCAGCTCGGTCACCTTGGCGTCGTTGAGCGAGCCGTTGAGCCCGAACATCAGCCCCTTGGTCGGGAAGAAGGCGATCTCCGCCTCGATCCCCTTGCTCGCCGCGCGGCCGACGTTGGTCGAGAACTGCACCGAGTCCGACTGGCGGTTGGCCTGCACCTGGATGTTGCGCCAGTCGATGTAATAGGCGGCGAGGTTCATCGTCAGCTTGCCCCCCATGAAGCGGCCCTTGAGGCCGACCTCATAGTTGGTGAGGTTGTCCGAGCCCGCGCCGGGCGGGATCACCAAGTCGGTGGGATCGACGGTGCTCTTGGTGCCCGCGCGCGCATTGTAGACGGGCGTGCGATAGCCGGTCGACACTGTGGCGTAGGTGGTGAGGTCGCGGCTCGGGCGATAGGCGAGGCTGGCCTTCCACGACGCCTTGGATGCCGAGGGATAGCGCGTGGTCGCGGCGCCGTTGGGCACCTTCTGGATCGCCGTGGGCAAGCCGTAGAGAACATTATACCACGGATAGCCGACCACCGCGTAAGTGAAATAGGCGGTGTTGAAGCCCGGCTTGGTGAGCACCGTGCCGCCGTACTTGCCGTAGCGCAGCCCGCCCGTGGCCGAGAGCGTGTCGGTCATGTGCCAGGTCAGCTCGCCATAGCCCGCGAGCTCATAGGTCTTCGAGATGCTGCCGAACTCGGCGAAGGACGCGCCGGTCAGGCCGGTGACGTGGATCGAATCGAGATAGGCCTGGTTGGAGAGGTCGCGGCCGTTGAGGTCGAGGTTGCGGTGCATGTAGAAGCCGCCGATCACCCAGTCGAACTTGCCGCCGCCGCCGGAGGTCAGGCGCGTCTCCTGGACGAAGGTCTTCTGGTTGTAGTCGTCGTCGAGGATGAACGGGATCGCGTTCTGGATCGGCACCGTGGCGGACGCAAAGGTGCCCGCCAGATCGACGTCGAAATCGCCGGTGGCGATCGAATAGGTGGTCGAGCTCGTCAGCTTGGCGCCGCCGAAGTCATAGTCGATCGTGCCGTTGTAGATCTGGGTGTCCGACGTGTAGAGATCGGGGATCGTCGAATAGCGCTTGCGGTCGCCGAGGTTGGGCGAGGTCAGCGCCGAGTCGCGGGGTTCGCTGTTCTCGTACGAGCCGAGCAGGCGGATGCTCAGCCGGTCGGTCGGCTTCCACAGCAGCGTCGCGCGGCCGCCCCAGTCGACCAGCTTGTTGGCGTTCTTCTTGTGGGTGCCGAGATTGTCGACGAAGCCGTCCTCGTTGCGGTAGAAGCCGACGACGCGCAGGCCGAGCGTGTCGCTGACCATCGGCACGTTGACCATCGCATTGTAGCGCTGGCGGATGCCGTCGCCGTCGGGCGTCCAGCCGAGGTCGACGAGGCCCGAGGCCTCGACTTCCTTGAGGTTGGGGCTCTTGGTGATGATCCGTAGCGCGCCCGAGAGCGAGCCCGAGCCGAACAGCGTGCCCTGCGGCCCGCGCAGGAACTCGACGCGCTCGACGTCGTAGAGATTGGGGTTGAGCGTCACCGTGTTGCCGATCGTGCTGATCGGCAGTTCGTCGATGTAGATCGTCGTGGTGGTCTGGAGGCCTGCGCCCCAGCCGTTGGTCGAGACGCCGCGCGCAGTGATGCGGGCGTTGTTGTCGCTCGCCTGGTTGAGCACCACGCCCGGCGTCTGGCGCGTGACGCCCTCGAAGCCGACGATGCCCTGCTGGGTCAGTTCCTTCTGGGTGAAGGCGGTGATGCTGAGCGGCACGTCCTGGATGCGCTCGGCGCGGCGAGTCGCGGTGACGACGATCTCGTTCTGGTCGGCCGGCTCGGCGGCGGACTGATCGTCCTGCGCGGGCTTGGCGGCGGCGGGCGGATTGGCCGAATCGGCCGCGGCGGTGCTGGCGAAGGCAGCGGCGGGCGTCGCGGCGGCGACCAGCGCGATCAGCGACGATGTATAGGCTAAGCGGTTCATATCCCCTCCTTTGTCGCTGCCGCGCCTTGGTGGCGCTGTCCCGCGAACGGGTTGGATATTCGCTTGGCTGACGGTTGGTGTCAATACTGACTGCCGAGTAAGTCAGTATTTGATTGGGACGACGGAGTTGTGCTGCGGCGAAGCATGCAAATCCTCCCCCGCAGGGGGAGGGGGACCGCTCGCGAAGCGAGTGGTGGAGGGGTAGCTCTCCACGAGCTTCAAAGCCCATGGAGAGCTACCCTCCGTCAGCCCTTCGGGCTGCCACCTCCCCTTCCAGGGGAGGATTGAAATATTGATCGGGTGAGCGTTACCGTCCCAAAGCCGCCGCGATCCGCGCCAGCCGCCGCCGCTCGTAGCTCGCGGCATCCAGCCCCGCAGTATTCGGCGCCAGCGCGGCGTAGAGCTTGCGCGCCGCTGCCTTGTCGCCGTGCGCCAGCGCGATCTCCGCCTTCACCGCATCGAGCTCGGCGTGCCACTCCGGATCGCCGACCAGCTGCCCGACCAGCGCCGGATCGACCGTCGCCGCCAGTGCCGCCGCTTCGTCGAACCGCTGGTTCTCGACCAGGCACTCGGCGGCGTAATAGCGCGCAGCATGGGTGAGCGGGTAATCGCTCCCGAACGCGGCCTCGGTATCGCGCAACCCTGCGCGCACGTCGGCCAAGCCTGCCGCCAGCTCGCCGCCGCGGCACTCGTCCATCCCCAGGTCGATGTGCCCGACCAGTGCCTGGTGCGATTCCGCGCCCGAGGTCTTGCTCGCGCCTTGCCACACGCGCCGCGAATCCTCCGCCGCTTCGCGGTAGCGGCCGAGCTCGGCGAGCATGTCGCCGCGCGTCGAGTGCAGCGCCAGCGTCAGCCGGTGGTCGGGGCCGTAGCGCTTGTCGAACAAGGGCAGCAGCTCGGTCACGCCCTTGATCACTTCGGCGTCGCGGTGCTGGAGCATCAGCGCGTTCAGGAGCACCTGGCGGGCATTGAGCGTGTCGGGATGGTCTGGGCCGAATGCCGCGGTCGCTTCCGCCACCACCGGGCGCATCTCGCGCTCGGCCTGCTCGCCCTGGCCGAGCCGCATCAGCACCAGCGCATGCGTCGAGCGCAGCCGCAGCGAATCGCGCTGGCTCACCGCATCGGGGTGTGCCTTGGCATAGCCGATCGCGCGGGTGAACGCCGCGTCGGCCACCTTGAGGTCGCCGAAGAAGCCCGCGATCCCCTCGGCCCGGGCGAGCGCGAAGCCGATCGGGCCGGTGTCCGCCGCGGGCCCGAGCCGCTTGCGCTCGGCCGCGATGATCGCCTGCGCCGCGTCGAGCCCGTCCTTCTGCCCCGACATCGCCTCGGCCTGCGCGCGGGTGAGCCGGGCGACCGTGGCGTCCTCGCCGTTCTGCGCGCCCGCGCGGCGGAAGTTGCGCTCGGCGGCGTCGAACTCGCTGCGCATCGCCGGGAAGTCGCTGCGCTCCTGGAAGGCGCGGGCGAGCGTCGCGTGCAGCCGCGCCGCGACCAGCGGGTCGGCAGCGAAGCGCCGGTCGATCTCGGCGCCTGCGCGCTTGGCGGCATCGGCGAGCGTCTCGGCGGCCGACTGGCTCCTGGTGGGATCGGTGCGGCCGAGCAGGTCGTCCGCAAGGAAGCCGTAGCTCGCCTCGGCGATCCGCCCCTGGCGCTGCGCCTCCTGCCGCTGCCGGTTCGCCACGAGCGCGAAGCCCGAGGTTCCGACGAGCCCGACGATCGCCGCCGCCGCCGCCGCGCGAACCCAGGGTCGACGCTGCGCGCGCCGCTCCTCCTCGCGCTTGAGCGCAGCGAGCTGGGCGTCGCGCTCGGTCGCTTCGAGCAGCGCCGCGCGGCGCTGCTCGAGCCGGTCGAGCCGGTCGGCGAGCAGCGAGGCTGCGCCCAGCCGCTGCTCGGGATCGCCCGCCGCCGCCTCGGCGATATCGGCCTCGAGCAGCGGATCGCCGATCGCGGCTTCCCAGCCGGGCGCGAGGTTCCGCCCGAAATCGCCCGCGGCGAGCTGGTAGAGGATCAGCCCGAGCGCGAAGATGTCGGACCTGGCGGTCGGCACCGCATCGCCGACCAGCTCGGGCGCGCGATAGAGCAGCGTGCCCGAGCGGCTGCCCTGGTCCTTCTCGCCGTCAAGGAACGGCGTGATCGCGTGCGCGGCGAGCAGGTCGTCGTCCATCACCACGCCGCTGCCGAAGTCGGCGAGGCGGATCCGTGGTGCGCCGTCGCGCTCCTCGATCAGGATGTTGGCGGGCTTGAGGTCCTTGTGGAGCACGCCCACGCCATGGACGGTCTCGAGCGCGCGCGCGACCAGTCGCGCCACCTCCAGCCGCTGCGCGAGCGGGATCGCCGCGAGCCCGCCCTTCGCTGCCGCCCAGTCGACCAGGCTCGCGCCGCCGTCGACGCTCTCCAGCCAATAGGGCGAGGTAGCGAAATTCCATTCGAGCAGCGGGACATAGGGCCCGTCCTCGGCGAGCGACGCCATCAGCAGCCGCGCGATCGCCGCTTCGCGCTTCAGTCCGCGTAGCCGATCGGGCGCGTCGGCGAACTTGAAGATGCGCCGCGCGCCGGTCTTCTCGTGCACCGCGCGCCACACGTCGTCGGCGCCGGTGTCGCCGAGCGACTCGAGCAGCCGCCATTGCGGCCGCCCCGGCACTTCCTCGCCGGCCTGGAAGGAGAAGCGCGGCATCAGCGGCCCGGCGAGCGTCTCGACCGAAACCGGCGCGGCCAGCCGATAGCCGATCCGCGGCACCGTCTCGACGATCTTGCCGTCGCCGTCGCCAAGCGCGCGGCGAAGCTTGGAGATGGCGGTGGGCAGCGACGCCTCGACCACGACGATGCCCGGCCACACCGCGTCGAGCAGCTCGCTCTTGGTGACGACCTCGCCGGCGCGCAGCAGCAGTTCGTGGAGCAGTTCGAGCGGCTTGGTCTCGATCGAGACCGCGGTGCCGCCGACTTCCAGCGCCCAGCTGCCCTCATCGAAGGCTGCCGTCGCGAACCGCCAACGCCGCCGCCGTCGCCGGCTTCCCGCCGTCGTTGCGCTCATGCCCACCCCTCGACAACCGCGCCCTATCGGAAAGCTGCATCAGGGCGTCGACCCGTGGGATTGAGCATGAACGGCACCGGGCTGGCACGCAAGCGGCCTCGCGAGATTTTAGCCTTGGCATTTCGCCGATTGGCAGCGGAACGTCAGACCTATTTCTTGACCACCGACGCCGCGCCGCCGCCGGGCACGGGCTTCGAACGGTCGCAGCTGTTGGTCCGGTCGACCAGGAACAGCGAGAAGCGATAGTTGTAGGGGCCCTTCTCGGCGGCGTAGCTCGTGGTGGTGAGCAGCGGATATTGCGACGAGAGGTTGGTCTGCACCCAGGGCCCGCTTGGCGCCTTGCTCTCGAGCAGCACGCACATCCGGTCGGCGCGCGGCATCAGCATGCGCACGGTGATCTGGCGCGCGCCGGTGTCGTCGGCACAGATTGGCGCGCGCGTGGTGGGGACGCAGTCGGCAAGCGCGGGCGAGGCGGCCGCGAGCCAGGCGAGGAGGATGGCGCAGGAGGATCGCATGAGGGTCATGGCATGGCCTTTCGGGATCGGGAGATGCGAAGTCATTCGGTGCAGGGCGACCAGCTCTCGCCGTCGCCGTCCGCGCCGGCGCGGGCCCTGGCGACGAGTGCGGCATAGCCGGGCACCGGCGCGCCGGGCTCGATCGTGATGCCCCAGAAGCCCCATTGCCCGCCCATCGCGGCGTCGCGCCCGCCGATCGACAAGTGGAGCGGCGCCGCGCCGGGCACTTCGACGCGATAGTCGGTCCCGCGCTCGTCGCCATAGGCGCCGCCGCCGGTGCTGCACGCATAGGCGGTGACCTTCGCGCCGAGCAGCCGCAGCGCGCCGGGAACGTCATAGGGGAGCGTCGCCGTCTCCTCGGACCAGTTCCAGGCGATCGTCTGGACCTTGCCCGCGCCCATCGCGCTGAACGCGAGATCCTTGGCGTAGCTGCCCTGGAACACCACCGTGATCGGGGGTGCCTGCTTGACCGGCCTGGTCCAGGCGATGCTGGGCATGATCGCCTTGAGCTGCGCCTGGCTCTGGAGCTGCGCGGGCGGGGTCCGCGCGATCCTTACGATGGCGCGGGCCAGCGGCAGCGTCGCGGTGGCGGTGGCGAATTCCTGCGCGCAGGTGGATGCGATGAACTTCGCTTCCACGCCGGCGCGCTTCTGCCGCGCCCCGCACTCGGCGAGATACTGCGGCCTGGTCATCGGGGTGAGCGTGGGGGCGGTCTGGGCACCGCACGCCGTCGGGAAGGCGAGCAGGGCGAGCAGGATCAATCGGCGCATCGGTCTGTCTCCTGTCAGGCGCTGGCGAGCGGGTTGCGGATCTTGCCGAGCCCCGCGAGGATCAGCGCGATCCCCGCGCCGAGCAGCACCCAGGCGCCGAAGCCGAGCGTCAGCATCTGCACGCCGCCGTAGCTCGTCCCCATCGCACTGACGTTCCAGAGCAGCCCATAGGCGACCACGCCCGACGCCCCCGCGGCGATCGCCGCCGGCGCTACCAGCCGCCCGGTCCAGGCGAGCCCCGCCACCGCGAGCGCCAGCACCGGCACGGCATAGACGAGGAAGATGAAGCCGAGCAGGAACGCCCCCGACGTCGCCTTGGCGAGTTCGTCGTCGGCCTTGGCGCGCTCGTCCTGCAGGTCCTTGAGCGCCTGGCCGGCGGTCGGGCCCGAGCCGAAGAAGCCGACCGGCGTCGACGGGCCCGACTTGGCGATGACTTCCTGGATCTGCGCCTCGCGCTCGTCGAACGACTTGGTGCGCGACGCCGACATCTCGCGGGCGCCCTGGACGCGCTCGTTCAGCTCGCTCACCACCGGCGACAGCCCCAGCAGCGAGAGGCTGCGCCCGCCCATCCCGGCGCTGTTGATCGCGGGCAGGAAGCAGGCGATCAGCAGGATGATCGCGAGCGGGAAGGGCAGCGTCCCCATCGCCAGCGACTTAGCCTTGGCCACCGCGGGCGAGGCGCCCAGCGCCCCCACGTCGATCGAGGCGCCCGCGACCGGATAGATGTCGACCGCGTCCTTGCCGCGCGGCTCGAAGTCCACTGCGATCCCCGCCGCGATCGGCTTGTCGCTGCGCCATTCGCCCTGGCCGAAACCGTAGCGCGCGCCGTCCTCGCCGCTGATCGTTCCCGTGCCCGTCGAGGGGGTGAACCCCAGAACCTTCCCCTTCATGATCCGCCTCCGCTAACTGGATGTGCGGAGGATCGCCGGGCGGGGCCGCGAAGTCCTCACGGACTTCTCAAGGATTTCTCAAGCCGTCCGGGACGCGCCAATTGCACCCCAATCGAGCCCGAAGCGCGCGAGATATTTGCGTAGCCGGTCGGCGTCGTTGGTGCTGCTCGGCCGCGCGCGCGAGGCGGAAAACAGCAGCCGTCCTTCGGACAGCGAGCGGCTCGCGGCACACACGCAGCCCCTCCACTTCGGGCTGGGGGTGGGTCCTGCGCGTCTCGCCGAGGCCGACGTTTGTCTTCGCGGACATGCCTCACCCCAACCCCTCCCGTGAAGGGGAGGGGCTCAAGAAGAGTCACGCCACAACCCCCGCCACCACGGCGCCCAGCACCTCTGCCGCATCGCGCGGGCTCAGCCGCAGCTGCAGCCCGCGCTGGCCGCCGTTGATGTAGACCAGCGCGTGCGCGATCGCCTCGGCCTCGATCGCCACCGGCACGCGGCGCATCTGCCCGAACGGGCTGATCCCGCCGACCTTGTATCCCGTTACGCGCTCGGCATCGGCGGGCTTCATCATCTCGGCCGACTTCACCCCCAGCGCCGCGGCGAGCTTCTTCATCGAGACTTCGCGGTCCGACGGCACGATCACGCACGCCGGCTTGCCGCCCGCGACCGTCATCAGCGTCTTGAGCACGCGCGCCGGCGCCTCGCCCAGCGCCTCGGCCGCCTGCATCCCGATCCGCTCGGCATCGGGGTCATAGGCATAGGCGTGGACGGTGAAGGCGATCTTCGCCTGCTCGAGGAAGCGCGTCGCGCGGGTGGCCATCGACATGCCCCGCCTTTCGCCGGGAGCGGCGCAGACCGCAAGCGTTGGAACCGCCCCTCCTCAATCGTCATCCCGGCGAAAGCCGGGACCCAGGGTCAAGAGCGATGTCCTTTGCTGCCCTGGGTCCCGGCTTTCGCCGGGATGACGGTTTAGGAAAAGGCTCCTAGCCGATCGTATCGCGGTACCGCAGGATCGCCACGCTCCCCAGCACGAGCAGCATCAGCGCGAGCACTGCCATGTGCGGCAGCGAATCGGCCACGCCCCAGCCCTTGAGCAAAATCCCCCGGATCAGCCGCAGGAAATGCGTCACCGGGATCGCCTCGCCGATCGCCTGCGCCCAGCCGGGCATGCCGCGGAAGGGGAAGAGGAAGCCCGACAGCAGGATGCTCGGCAGCATGTAGAAGAAGCTCATCTGCATCGCCTGCAGCTGGGTCTGCGCGATCGTCGACAGCGTGAAGCCGAGCGCGAGGCTGACGGTCGCGAACAACAGCGTCACCAGGATCGCGAGCACCGGCGATCCCGCGAAGGGCACGTGGAAGAGGAAGGTCGCGAACCCCAGGATCACCAGCGTCTGGATGAAGCCGATGAAGAGGTAAGGGGCGATCTTGCCGACCATCACCTCCACCGGCCTGAGCGGCATCGCGAGGAGGTTCTCCATCGTCCCCTGCTCGGTCTCGCGCGTCACCGCCATCGCGGTCATCATCACCATCGTGATCGACAGCACCACGCCCAGCAGTCCCGGCACAATGTTGTAGCTGGTGATCCCCTCGGGATTGTAGCTGCGGTGGAGCACGACATCGACCGGCGCCTGCCCCGGCTGGAGGCTGCCGAGCGGCCCGATCAAATCGTGCGCGAGGCCGGTCTGCACCGCCTGGCTGATCGCCGCGAGCGCATTGCCCGTCGCCGAGGGATCGGTCGCGTCGGCGGTCACCAGCAGCTGCGGCCGCTCGCCGCGCACCAGGTCGCGCGTGAAGTCCTGCGGGATCGTCACCACGAACTGCACCGTGCCGTCGCGCACCAGCCGGTCGGCCTCGTCATGGCGGTCGACCACCTGGGTGACGTCGAAATAGGTCGTGTTGCGCAACGCCGCGTCGACCGATCGGGTGAGCGCCGAATGGTCGTTCATCTCGATCGCGAGCGGCAGATGCCGCGGGTCGCCGTTGATCGCATAGCCGAACAGGAGGAGCTGGACGATCGGGATGCCGAACATCATCCCGATGGTCAGCCGGTCGCGCGCCATCTGGAGCACTTCCTTGATCATCACCGCAAGGATGCGCTCGATCATGCGACGGCCTCCACCACGCTGTTGTCCCGGGCTTTGCCCATCAGGTCGATGAACACGTCCTCGAGCGTCGGCGCGGACTCGGTGAAGCGGATGCGGTCGGCCCAGGGCTCCACCGCCTTGCGCAGCGCCGCCGGATCGGTGCCGCAGACGTGCAGCGTCGTCCCGAACGCCGCGGCGCTGCTCACCCCCGGCCGGTGCGCGATCTCGCCCGCGAGCCGGTCGGCGCCGGGCCCTTCGCCGCGCAGCGCATGCAGGCCCGAGCCGGCGATCACGTCATGCGTCGTCCCGCGCGCGAGCATCACGCCATAGGCGATGTACGCGATCTCGTGGCAGCGCTCGGCTTCGTCCATGTAATGCGTCGAGACGAGCACGGTGATCCCGGTCTTGGCGAGCGCGTGGATCTGGTCCCAGAACTCGCGCCGCGCCTGGGGATCGACGCCCGCGGTCGGCTCGTCGAGCAGCAGGATGCGCGGCTCGTGGAGCACGCAGGCGGCGAGCGCGAGCCGTTGCTTCCACCCGCCCGAGAGATTGCCCGCGAGCTGGTTGGCGCGCGTCGCCAGGCCGAGCTGCTCGAGCGCGGCGTCCACCCGCTCGGTCCGCCGGTCGAGCCCGTAGACGCGCGCGACGAAAGCGAGGTTCTCGCGGATCGTCAGGTCGCCGAACAGCCCGAACTTCTGCGTCATATAGCCGATCTGGCGCTTGATCGCCTGGCGCTGGGTGGCAAGGTCGAGCCCCAGCACGGTCCCACGTCCCTCGTCGGGGATCAGCAGCCCGCAGATCATCCGCAGCGTGGTGGTCTTGCCCGAGCCGTTGGGGCCGAGGAACCCGCAGATCCGCCCTTCCTCGACCTTCAGGTCCACATGATCGACGACGGTGCGCCCGCCGAAGCGCTTGGTGAGCCCCTCGACGTCGATCGCGGTGCTCACCGGACCGGCTCGACGTCGACCGGCAGCCCGAGCGGCAGCGGGTCGGCGGAAGCGGGGAGGGCGGCCTCGACGAGGAACACCAGCTTCTCGCGCGCCCGGTCCGAATAGATCACCGGCGGGGTGAATTCGCTCCGCGGCGAGATGTAGCGGATCGTTGCGGTGCGAATGCCGCCGCAGCCGTCGCAGCCGAAGCGGATCGTGCCGCCGACCTTGAGCCTGGCGACGCGGTCCTGCGGCACGAAGAAGCGGATCTTGCGCTTGTCGTCGGGCAGCACCGCGACCACCGGCGCATTGGCGGGCACCCATTCGCCGGGGTTGAAGAAGGTCTGCTCGATCACGCCATTGGCGGGCGCGGTCGGCGCAATCTCGTCGCGGCGGCGCTGCTGGGCGCGCAGCGCGGCGTCGGCGCTGGCGATGTTCGCCTCCGCCGCGCGGAGCTGGTCGGCGCGACCGGCGCTGAGCTCGCCCGAGCGCTGCTGCGCCAGCGCCTGGTCGAGCTGCGCCTTGGCCGTGTCGCGCGCGGCTCGCGCCGCATCGAGCTGCGACTTGGAGACGAAGCCGCGCGCCGCCAGCGCCGCATAGCGCGTGTAATCCCGCTCGGTCTTGGCGAGCTGTGCCCGCGCCGCCGCCTGTGCTGCGCGCGAAACGTCGAGCTCGGCGGGCCGCTCGCGCTGCTGGGTGAGGTCGGCCGCCTGCGCGCGTGCCGCCTCGGCCTGCGCCGCAAGCTGCGCGGTGGCGGCATCGGTGGTCACCGTGTTGAGCGTGAACAGCTGCGCCCCTGCCTTCACCGCCGCCCCGCGCTCCACCGGCCGCTCCGCGAGCGTGCCCGCGGTGGGGGCGGCGATGTAGAGCGTCTCGCCCTCGACATAGCCGAGCCAGCGCTCCGGCGCGGGTGGGTTCAGCGCGCGCCAGCCGAACCAGCCGGCGAACGCGAGCACGACGAGGATGACGGGGATGAGGAGTCGGGGATTGGGTCTCATGGCGCTTCCTGCCTGAGCAAGCCGTTGAGGAGGACGTCGAGATGCGCCGCGGCCATCGCTTCGACGTCGATCGGCTCGGCGCCGACGGGTTCGAACACGGTCCGCCAGATCGCGGCGAGGATCACCCCGCCGATCACCGAGCGCGCGACGTGCCTGGCATCGACCTCGCGGAACTCGCCGCGCGCGACACCGTGGCGGATCACGCGTTCGATCAGCCCGAGTCCCTGCGACACCGCGGTGTCGTGGTAATAGCGCGCGATCTCGGGGAAGTTGCGCCCTTCGCCGATGATCAGCCGGGGGACGAAGGCGATGTCGCCGGTGGTGATCCGGGTGATCGCGGTGGTGACGAGCCCGGTGAGCAGCGCGCGCGCGGGGATGTCGCCGAAGCCCTGGGGGATGAGCTGGGGCAGGGTGGCGCCGATCAGCATGTCGATCAGCGCGCGGAACAGCGCCTCCTTCGAGGCGAACTGGAGGTAGAGCGCCGCCTTGGAGATGCCGACGCGCCGGGCGATATCCTCCATCCGCGCCGCGGCGAACCCGCGCTCGGCGAATTCGCTGCGGGCAGCGGCAAGGATCGCGTCACGGCGGTCGGGCGGAGTCGCGCGGGGCATGGCGCGGTTTATAACTGACTAGTCAGTTATAAACAAGCGAGTCCTTTGCGTCCTTCGCGCGCTTCGTTCGTTTGCGCCTCCGCGAACGAGGCAAGGAGAGGAAGATGGCCGGGTTGCTTGAGGGCCGCATCGCGCTGGTCACCGGTGGTGATTCCGGGATCGGCGCCGCCTGCGCGCTAGCGTTGGCGGGCCAGGGCGCAGCAGTCGCGATGCTCTATTTCGCCGACGAGACCGCCGCCGGTCGGACGAAGCAGGCCGTCGAGGCGGCCGGCGCGAAGGCGATCGCCCTCCAGGCTGACGTCGGCGACGAAGCCGCGGTCGAGGCCGCCTTCACCGCCGCCCGGGCGGCGCTCGGCGTGCCGAACCTGCTGGTCAATTCGGCGGGGCTCAACATGAGCGACGTGCCCGTCGCCGACATGGCGCTCGCGCAATGGGAGCGGATGCTCCGCACCGACCTGACAGGACCCTTCCTCACGTCGCGCGCGCTCGTCCGGGGGCTGCGCGACGCGAAGCAGCCAGGGCGGATCGTCAACATCAGCTCGATCCACGGCCAGGCGGTGCGTGCGGGCGGGGCCGACTATTGCTCGGCCAAGGCGGGACTCGAGAACCTCACCCGCACGATGGCGATCGAATGCGCGCCGCTCGGCATCACCGTCAACGCGATCGCGCCCGGCATGATCCTGACGCCGATGAACCGCCGCGCGCAGGAAGACGCCGCCTATCGCGCGAGTCTCGAACGCAATATCCCCGTGGGTCGCGCCGGGAGGCCGGAGGAAGTCGGCGACCTCGCCGTGTATCTCTGCTCGGACGCCGCGGCCTATATCACCGGTGCGATCCTGCCGATCGACGGCGGGCTCAGCCTCGAAGCCGCGCTGGGCGCCTGACCATGGCGCGGCTGGATTTCAACGTCGAGGCGATCGAGGCCGTGACGCTCGACGGCCCGCCCGGGATCGCCGCGCGCGACCTGATGAGCCCCTATGTCTGGCGCGGCCAAGACCATCGCTACCAGATGATGGTCCGCGCGGTGCCGCGCCCCGGCGAGTGGGGCGATACCGGAACGATCTGGCACGCCACGAGCGACGACGGCCGCCACTTCACCGCGGCGGACCGCCCCGCGATCGTCCCCGGACCCGAGCCTGAGGACGCCGGCGGCTGCGAGGACCCGACCGTCGTCGAGCGGCCCGACGGCAGCTATGTCGTCTATTACACCGGCGTCGACATCGGCCGCACGCACGGCGAGATGCTCTATGCCGAAGGCCCGTCGATGGACCGGCTGGCCAAGCGCGGCGTGGCGATGCCCTCGACGCCGAGCGAAGGCAACATCAAGGAAGCCACCGTCGACCGTACCCGGGACGGCGGCTGGCGGATGTTCTACGAATATGCCGCGAACGACGCCTCGCTGATCGGCCTCGCGATCGGCGAGGACGTGGCGGGCCCCTGGACGCACCAGCGCCAGCCCTTCGCCCCGCGTCCCGACAGCTGGGACGCCTGGCACCTCTCGACCGGCCCGCTGCTCACCAGCGACAAGGACCGGCCGGTGATGTTCTACAACGGCGCCACGCACGACGCGCGCTGGCGGATCGGCTGGATCGCCTTCGACGCCGATTATGCCCATGTCGTCGATCGCTGCATCGAGCCGCTGATCGCGCCGCCGCCCGCCGAGGACCGCAGCGCCACCGACATCGTGTTCGCTGCCTCGATCGTGCTCGTCGGCGGCCACCCCTGGCTCTATTATTCGCGCGCCGACGCGGCGCTCTTCCGCGCGTCGCTCCGCCGGAGCTGACGCGGAAAGCGGGGCGGAACCCGCGAAGGCGCCGCCCCGAACCGGATCACTCCATGCGCTTCTTGTAGCATTCCTTGAGCGCGCTCTCGCGCTTGCCCTTGGTCAGGGCCTCTGCCTTGGCGCGGCACTGGCCGATGGCCGTGTTCGCCGCGGCAGCGGCCTCGGCCGACTTGGAGTCGAACGAGGACGACAGGTGCCCGTCGGCGGTGAAGGGCACCGGCTGGGCCAGCTGCGACATCAGCTCGCGGCCCATCGGAACGCGCGCGCGCTTTCCGGTGATGAAGCCGGCGAACACGCCGACCGCGATGATGCCGACGCCGGTCGCAACGGTGTTGCCTTCGCCTTCCTGGCGATAGTCGCCGGTCACCGGGATATGCTCGCCGTTCAGGTCGATGTAGCGCCGCGAGAATTCCATCTTGCCCGACTTGCCGAACGCGCCCTTGCCCGTCCGCCAGGTGATCTCGCCCAGCGCCGGCGTGCCGCGCGGGATCACGATCGTGTCGCCGATCTTCACGTCGTCGCGCACCGCGAGCGGGAAGGTGTCGCCTTCCTTGTGGGTGCTGCTGTTCACTTCCTTCGAGACGATCAGCGTGATCGGCGTCCCCTTGGTCAGCATCAACTCGCCTTCCGGGGCCCCAACCCCCGACGCCCCCGGAACCGCAGCCGCCTGCACCGCTTGGGATGCAGTCTGCGCGGACAAGGGCGCGGCAAGAAGCGCGGCGATCGCCGCGCCAGTGATGAACCGTTTCATCGAATTCCCCCTCCAACAAGGCAGCGGCTGAAGAAGCCGTGCGACTGAGAGGCTAAGCAAGAATCTGGAAACGCGCAATATTTCTACTGCGGGCGGAGCATGGGTATTTTGCTTTTCCACCTATTTTTATTTCGGCCGGCGCTCAGGCACCGCATGATTCCCTGACGATCAGGTCGGTCGGCAAATGCTCGGAGAGATGATCGGGGTTCGGGTCCAGGATCCGCGCGACCAGCTTTCGCCCTGCGTCCTGCGTGTCCTGGCGGATCGTCGTCAGCGTCGGCGTCGAGAGGCGGGCGAGCAGCATGTCGTCATAGCCCACCACCGAGACGTCGCGCGGCACCGTCAGCCCCTCGCGGCGCAGCGCCCGGATGGCGCCCAGCGCGATAAGGTCGCTCGAGGCGACGATCCCGTCGAACGACACGCCGCGCCGCAGCAGCCGCCCCACCGCGGCCTCGGCGGACTCGAACTCGAAGTCCACTGCCACCACCAGCTTGGGATCGGCTTCGATCCCCGCTTCCTTCAGCGCCTCGAAATAGCCGCGCCGCCGCTGCTCGGCCTCGGGGTCCGAGGAGCCGAGGAACAGGATGCGCCGCCGCCCCAGCCGCGCGAGATGCGCGGTCGCGCGCCGCCCGCCGAGGAGGTTGTCCGAGCCGATCGAGCAATATTTCTGCCCCGCCAGCCGCGCGCCCCACACCACGAAGCGCGCACTGGTCGCCGCCAGCCGGTTGAACGCTTCGTGGAGCATGCTCTGCCCCAGGAAGATCACCCCGCTCGCCCGGCTCGACGTCGCCGCGGTCACCAGGTCCTCGTATTTGGACGGCGTGGTGTGGCTCACCGTGAAGTCGCAGTCGCGCGCGCGCGCCGCCTCGCCGATGCTCGCGAGCAGCTCGAGGAAGAAGGGATGCGAGAGCGGCAGCGGCCCGCCGCGCATGTGCGGGGTCACGATCGCGATCGATCCCTCCGCTCCGATCGGCGCCGAGGGCATGTAGTGGCGGAAGGGGTATTCATGCTCGCGTGCGAGCGCCCAGATGCGCTGCTTGGTGCGCGTGCTGATCAACGGATGGTCGTTGAGCGCGCGCGAGACAGTGGAGATCGAGACTCCGGCGAGCTGGGCCAGATCCTCGAGCGTCGTATTGCTGTTGCCAGTCGTGCCCATTTGCGATCAAGCTTCGAATAGGGCCGAACACGGCCGCCAGGGGAGGGAAATTCGTTGGACTCGGAAGAAGCCGCGCCGGCGCCGAAACGCCCGCGGCTGTCGTTCCTGCAGATCTGGAACATGTGCATCGGTCTGTTCGGCGTGCAGATCGTCTGGGGCCTGCAGAACGGCAACACCAGCCGCATCTTCCAGACGCTCGGCGCGAACATCGACGAGCTCGCGATCCTGTGGATCGCCGGCCCCGCCGCCGGGCTGCTCGTCCAGCCGGTGATCGGCTATCTCTCGGACCGCACCTGGACCCCGCTCGGCCGTAGGCGACCGTATCTCTTCGGCGGCGCGCTGCTCGCCGGCGCCGCGCTCTGGGCGATGCCGCACGCGCCGAGCCTGATGCTGGCCAGCCTGATGCTCTGGCTGCTCACCGCCTCGATCAACATCGCGATGGAGCCGTTCCGTGCGCTCGTCGCCGACACCATGCCCGAGGAGCAGCGCACCACCGGCTTCGCGATGCAGGTGTTCTTCATCGGCGCGGGCGCGGTGTTCGCCTCGGCCTTGCCGTGGATGCTCACCCATTGGTTCGGGATCGATGGGCAGGGCCGGCCCGGCGTCGTCCCCGATTCGGTGCGCTATGCCTTCACCATCGGCGCGATCGGCCTGGTCGCGGCGGTTAGCTGGAGCGTCTTCACCACGCGCGAGCGCAGGCCCGATCGCGCCGCCCAGACCGCCGCCGACCCGCACCTGATCCCCAGCGCCGAGGGCGCCGCCAAGCTCGTCCGCCAGGGCTGGCTGTGGATCCTCGGCGGCATCGCGCTCGCCGCCGCGGCCGGGCTCGGCGGCTGGGAGCGCGAGACCTATGTCGTCGCGGTGCTCGCCGCGGTGTTCGGGCTCGCCCAGCTCGGCGCGGTGTGGATGCGCCGCGCGGGCCACGCCTCGATCGGCATGTTCGAGATCGTCGAGGACATCCTCCACATGCCGTTGCTGTTGCGCCGGCTCGCGGTGGTGCAGTTCTTCACCTGGTTCGGGCTGTTCGCGATGTGGATCTACACCACGCCCTCGGTCGCCGCGCAGCACTATGGCGCGCCCGATCCCGGCACGCCCGGCTACAACGAAGCCGCCGACTGGGTGGGGGTGCTCTTCGCGGGGTACAACGGCGTCGCCTCGCTGGTCGCGCTGCTGCTGCCGCTGGTGACCGCCAGGCTCGGCCGGCCGGTCACGCACGCGCTGTGCCTCGCGTGCGGCGGGCTCGGGCTGGCGGGCTTCCTCGTGATCCGCGACCCCGCGCTGCTGTGGCTCCCGGCGGCCGGCATCGGCATCGCCTGGGCCGGGATCCTGTCCTTGCCCTATGCCATGCTCTCCAGCGCCGTGCCGCCGAGCAAGACCGGCGTGTACATGGGCATCCACAATGTCTTCCTGGTGCTGCCCCAGCTGGTCGCGGCGACCGTGCTCGGCGCACTGGTCGGCGAGTGGTTCGAGGGGCGCGCGATCGCCGCGCTGGCGCTGTCGGCGGGGTCGTTCGGGCTCGCCGCGCTGTTCGCGCTCACGCTGCCGCGAAGCCCGGGGCGCCACGGCTGAATCGAGGGCCGCGGCACGGCGACCCGCACCGGCTCGACTCGCCGATTTCTCTTCTGCCCACTCCCGCAAAACACTGCCCCGAGTTGCGCAATTTCCATGCAAATATTGCAGTATTTCGCGCCGTTTCCAAGCAGATTTTGTTTGGCATGACAACGCTCGTCATTTTCTGTGAGCGCTAACAAGAAATTTAAGTGCTTATAATTCAATTGCTTGAAAAAGTGCATGTGGCGCCGAAACCACGATGCTGCGCAAAATCTTTTGCCTCTTGCCTGCCTCGCCCAGTGTACGCAAAATTACGCAAATCAACGGGCGGTGATGCAAATTGCGCATTCCCGCTCAAGGCCGCAGGGGACTTGCGGCCGGTTGCAGCATCGGCGTCACGGCGGGGGGACCATCGCCAGGCGCTGGGGGAGGAGGGGACGATGACACTGCGCAACCCATGCGCGCCGGCCGCGAAGGCCGGTGCCGCGGCACCACCGCACCCAGCCTGATCTCTTGGCAGTCCGGACCCGCAGGGGCCCGGCGATCTTCGCGTGTGAATTCGACCGGCTCCGGGGACAGGAGCGGCAGACAACAGGGAGTAGGAAATGAAGGACATTCGTTCGAGCCGCGGCCGCAGCGCGCTCCTTCGCGGGAGCGTTTCGCTGGCCGCGCTGGCGATGATGGGCTGGGGGCCCGCCGCTTATGCGCAGGACGAGCCCGCGCCGGCCGCCCAGGCCGATGACGGCAGCGCGCCGGGCAACGACGAAGGCATCGTCGTCGTCGGCGTGCGCCGCGCGCTCCAGTCGGCCGCGCAGATCAAGAAGAACGCCGACACCATCGTCGATTCGATCACCGCGACCGATATCGGCGCCTTCCCCGACACTTCGGTCGCCGGCGCGCTCCAGCGCGTGCCGGGCATCACCGTGTCGCGCCTCCAGTCGACCGACGATTCGACGCACCCGTCGGGCGAGCCCGCCGGCGTGCTGATCCGCGGCCTCACCATGGTCCGCACCGAGTTCAACGGCCGCGACAGCTTCTCGGCCGACAGCGCCCGCGGGCTCAACTTCAACGACGTCTCGCCCGAGCTGATGGCCGGCGTCGATGCGTACAAGAACCAGACCGCCGACATGATCGAGGGCGGCATCGCCGGCACCGTCGTGCTGCGCACGCGCCTGCCGTTCGACAGCAAGGGGCTGGTCGTCACCGGCGTCGCCAAGGCCACCTACGGCGACCGGTCGGACAAGTGGACCGGCGAATTCTCGGGCCTGATCAGCGACACCTGGGAGACCGGGATCGGCCGCTTCGGCCTGCTCGCCGACGTCGCCCGCAGCCATGTCGTCACGCGCACCGAAAGCGTGATCATGGACAAGATCGACACCTATTGCACCAACGTCACCGGCGTGAAGCCGGACGGGTCGATCGGGTGCACCGGCAATCCCTTCGGCGGCTCGAGCTGGGCCTATGTGCCCGACGGCATCCGCTATTCGCAGGTCGATTACGACCGCACCCGCACCGGCTTCGCGCTCGCGGGCCAGTATGAGAACAACTCGGGCAACTTCCGGATCACTACCCAGTACACCGAATCCCGCTATCACAATGCCTGGCTCGAGCGTGCGTCGCACACGATCTTCGACGGCAATTATTACGGCACGCAGGCCTTCAATCCACGCGGCAGCACCATCCTCGGCGCCGCCGACGGCAGCTCGCTCGTCTTCGGCTCGGACGGCCGGCTCGTCTCGGGCGTGCTGACCCAGGGCCATGGCAGCTGGCTGGGCAGCTGGAGCAGCACCCAGGACGCGATCAACACCGGTTCCGCCGTCCCGGGCAAGCCCTTCGTCAACAATTGCGCCGCGCCCGACGTCTGCTCGACGCTGCGCGACGGCCTCTATTTCCAGAACGAGGCGCGCAACTTCGATCATCGCGAATCGACCCGCGACTTTTCGGCGAACGTCCGCTGGGACCCGACCGACCGGCTCCACGTCACCCTCGACGGCCAGCGCATCACCGCGAGCACGAGCAACAACGACATCCTCGTCGCCACCGGCTCGATGGCGAACATGAAGTACAGCGTGAACGAGGACGGCACGCCCAAGGTCGAGCTGCTTCCCGGCTCAAACGTCAACTATGCGACCGGCGGCCTCGCCAACCCACACAATTACTGGATGCCGTTCATCCAGGCGCACGTCGAGGACAATGACGGCCACGAGACCGCGCTGCGCGGCGACCTCGAATATGAGTTCGGCGACGGCAGCTGGCTCGATTCGCTGAAGGTCGGCGTGCGCTACGCCAACCGCAGCCAGAACGTCCGCTACTCGACCTTCAACTGGACGCCGATCGCGGCCTCGTGGAACTGCAACGGCCCGGGCTTCAACATCGACAACACCAGCCCCGCGCCTTATCCGGCCTGTGCCGCCGGCCACCCCGACTTCAAGGGCTATGGCGCGGGCATATGGGAATCGACCACGCTCGGCGACGGCTTCTTCGACGGCAACGTCTATTCGAACGGCCCGCTCGTCTATCTCAACCGCGCGACGCTCCAGGACTTCCCCAAGCTCGTCCAGTCGCTCAGCGGACCGACCACCAACTCGCCGATTTCGCCCGGCTGGACACCGGTCTGCGACCGCAGCGACGCGACCGTCGACGATTGCTTCCTGCCCAGCGAAGTGATGCACGTTCGCGAGCGGACCAAGGCCGCCTATGCGATGGCGCGCTTCGGCGGGGACGACAAGACGATCTTCGGCGGCATCACCGTGCGCGGCAACGCCGGCGTCCGCGTGATCAAGACCGAGATCAGCAGCGACGGCAGCATCGGCTTCCCGACCTCGACCAACCTCCAGCTGCTCGCGCCGTGCGGCACGCCGCTGTCGGGCACGGCGATCGTCAATCCGTCCTGCTACCTCACCCCGGCGATCCTCGCCTTCTCGAACGGCGGCGGCACGCCCAACACGTTCAAGGCCAGCCACACCCAATGGCTGCCGAGCTTCAACGTGCGCTTCGGGCTCGACGACAAGAGCTTCGTCCGCTTCGGCTATTCGCGGGCGATGTCGCGGCCGGACTTCGGCCTGCTGCGCAACTTCGTCTCGATCAACTCGCCGGTGATCAACACCGGGCCGGACTCGCCCTACATCGTCTATAATTCGCCGACCGCGGCGCACACCGCGGCGAACGTCACCGGCTACAACTTCGTGTTCCGTGCGGAATCGGGCTATGCCGGGCTCCAGCCAATCACCGCCGACCAGTTCGACCTGACCTTCGAACATTATTTCGGCAACGGCAGCTCGTTCAGCGTCGACCTCTTCTACAAGCACCTGAACGGCAGCATCGCCTATGGCGAGTTCAGCCGCACGATCACCAACAACGGCTCGACCCAGAACGTGCTGCTCCGCGGTCCGCGCAACGGCGCGGGCGGCGGTGAATTGAAGGGCTTCGAAGTCGCCTACCAGGGCTTCTTCACCTTCCTGCCGGGCCTGCTCTCTGGCCTCGGCGCGCAGCTCAACTACACCTATGTCGACCAGTCGGGGATCAACAACTCGAACCTGGTGACGCAGGGCGCGCTCGACGGCGGCGGAACCGGCGGCTTCGGCGCGGGCCTCGACG
This sequence comes from Sphingomonas sp., assembly GCF_017745215.1. GTDB lineage: Bacteria > Pseudomonadota > Alphaproteobacteria > Sphingomonadales > Sphingomonadaceae > Sphingomonas. The sequence continues at coordinate 99,324 of NZ_JAGHZV010000008.1, read as the reverse complement.
TCTCGGGCGGGCGCGGCGCGGTGATGGACTCGCACATGCTCGCGGGCATCTCGAAGCACTCGTTCAACGCCGTGGCGCTGTACGAAAAGGGCCCGGTGGCGCTGCGCCTCGCCTATAACTGGCGGTCGCGCTTCCTCACCAACAACCTCGATTGCTGCATCGGCCTGCCGGTGTTCCAGAAGGCGGCGGGCTACCTCGACGGGTCGATCCGCTTCTCGCCGTTCGACTGGGTCGAGCTCTCGATCGAAGGCTCGAACCTGCTGAACACCACCACGGTCTACCAGCAGCAGGTCTTCGGCGACACGTCGATAACGCCGGGCGCGAAGCCGGTCTACATGGACTCCAACTGGGGCCGGGTGGACCGCCGCTTCTCCTTCGGCGCGCGCTTCAAGTTCTGATACCTCCCACTGGCGCCGCTGCCCGCCCTGGCGGCGGCGCCAAATTTTCCCGGAGGCAGGAACCGGTCATGCGAGAGGATGCGACAGCGAAGCCCGTCCGGCTCATCATCGTCGGCGGCGGCACCGCCGGCTGGATGGCGGCGGCGGGGCTCGTGCACCTGCTCGCGGGCCCCGACTATGCGATCACGCTGATCGAATCGGACGAGATCGGCACGGTGGGCGTCGGTGAAGCGACGCTGCCGCACATCAAGACCTTCAACGACATGCTCGGGATCGACGAGGCGCAGTTCATGCGCGAGACCCAGGGCAGCTTCAAGCTGGGCATCGAGTTCGTGGGGTGGGACCAGCCCGGCGAACGCTATATCCACCCCTTCGGCACCTTCGGCGAGCCCTGGGCGGGCGTCGACTTCCAGCACCATTGGGCGCGGGCGATGCTCGCCGGCCAGGATGTCGGGCCGATCCACGACTATAGCTTCGCGATCGCCGCCGCGCAGGCGAACGGCTTCGAATTCCCGACCGAGGACGCCAGGTCGATCCGCTCGACCTTCGCCTATGCCTATCATTTCGACGCGGGCCTCTATGCCGATTTCCTCCGCCGCTGGGCGACCGCGCGGGGGGTGAAGCGCCTCGAGGGCCAGGTTGTCGACGTCGCCCGCGACGGACGCACCGGCCATGTCGCGAGCCTCACGCTCAAGTCCGGCGCTATCCTCGAAGGCGATTTCTTCCTCGATTGCAGCGGTTTCCGCTCGCTCCTCCTCGGCAAGACGATGGAGGTGCCGTGGTACGACTGGAGCGAATGGCTCCCCTGCGACCGCGCGCTCGCCGTACCCTGCGCCAGCGCCGATCCGCTGACGCCCTACACCCGCTCGACTGCTCAGAAGGGCGGCTGGACCTGGCGGATCCCGCTCCAGCACCGCACCGGCAACGGCTATGTCTTCTCGAGCCGCTTCATCGAAGAGCACGAAGCGCGCGAGACCCTGCTCGGCGCGCTCGACGGCGAGCCGCTCGCCGATCCGCGGCTGCTCCGCTTCCAGGCCGGCCGCCGCGCGCGCTGCTGGGAAGGGAATGTCGTCGCAGTAGGCTTGGCCAGCGGTTTCCTCGAGCCGCTCGAATCGACGTCGATCTTCCTGATCCAGGCCGCGGTCACCGATCTCGCCGCGCTGATCCCCGCGCCGGGGCAGGGGATCGACGCCGCGCTCGCCGCCGAGTTCAACCGGCTGTTCGAGATCCATTACGATCGCACGCGCGACTTCCTGGTGCTCCACTATACCGCCAACCGCCGGCACGGGCAGCCTTTGTGGGACCATGTCCGCACGATGCAGCTGCCCGACAGCCTCCGGCACAAGATCGCGCTGTTCGAGGAGTCCGCCGCCGCGCCCGACTATCGCCTCGGCCTCTTCTCGCGCGATAGCTGGCTCGCGGTGCTGCTGGGGCAGGGGATAACCCCGCGCGGCTACAGCCCGCTCGCGAATGCGCTGTCGCAGGACGAAATGCTGCGTCGCCTCGCCGATCTGCGCCAACGGATCGCGGACAACGCGCAGGACCTCTCGGGCCATGCCGAGTTCCTCGCTTCCTATTGCCCCGGCGAAGCTGCGGCCACGCCAGCCAGGGCAGGTGCAGCATGACCCGTGTCGTGGTCCTCGGTCGCGACGCGGCGCTGTGGCTTTCCGCCGCCGTGCTCCAGCGCGCGCTCGGACCTAGCTGGGTCACCGTCACCGCGGTCGAGCTGCCCTCGGCGCTCGCGGCCGCCGACATCCATGCTGCGCTCCCGCCGCTCGAGGCGCTGCACAACCAGCTGCGCATCGACGAGGATGCGCTGATCCGCCTGACCGGCGGCGCCTTCAGCCTCGGCCAGAACTTCGTCGACACCGTCGCCGGCACGCCCGCCTTCCTCCATGCCTATGGCTCGGCGGGCGCGCAGATCGATGGCCGCGACTTCTTCGCTTATTGGGTCAAGGCGCGCGCGCACGGCCTCGCGGTCGGGCTCGAGGATTTCTCGCTCACCGCTTCGGCCGCGCGCCAGGGCCGGCTGCTGATCCCCGACGACGACACCGAAGTCTACGGCCGCGCCGACTACGGCTACCACCTTCCCGCGCACGCTTACACCGCGGTGCTCAAGGACATCGCGCTCCACCACGGCGCGACGGTGCTCGCCGCCACCGAAGCGCAGGCCATGCTGCACCCCGAGACCGGCGACATCGCCGCCCTCGCGCTCGACGGTGGCCGCAGCGTCGAGGCTGACCTCTTCGTCGACGCGACCGGTGCCGAGGCGCTGCTGATCGGCCAGGCGCTCGGCGTGCCGGTCGAGGACTGGCGCGGCATGTTCCCCGCCGACCGCGTCCTCGCCGCGATGGCGCCGCGCTTCGCCTCGCTCCCTGTCTATGCCGAGCTTCGCGCGAGCGAGACCGGCTGGACCGGCCTCTATCCCAGCCAGGCGGGCACCCACGTCCTCCATGCCTTTTCGAGCGCGGTTCATGGGGATGACCATGCGCTCGAGGCTGCGGCGTCGGCGAGCGGGCTGCCGCTGGCCGGCGCCGCGGTGCGCGCTTCCGCGCCCGGCCGTCGCACCGCCGGCTGGGCACGCAATTGCGTCGCGCTCGGCGAGGCGGCCTGCGCGTTCGACCCGGTCCATGGCGTCGAGCTCCATGCGATCCAGCTCGGCCTGATCAACCTGCTCGCGCGCTTCCCCTCGCGCGGCGGCCATGCGGCGCAGCGCGACGAGTTCAACCGCGTCACTCGCGCCGCGTTCGAGCGCGTCCGCGACTTCCAGTCGGCGCATTACGCGCTCAACCGCTATGGCGAGGGCCCTTTCTGGTCGCAGGCCCGCGCCGCCCGGGTCTCGCCCGATCTCGCGCACCGCGTCGCGCTGTTCGCGGCGCGCGGCGAGATCGCGCCTTGGGAGGACGAGAGCTTCGCGCCCGACAGCTGGCGGATGCTCTTCACCGGCCATGGCCTGAGCCCACAGAGCTGGCTCCCGGCGATCGACAAGACTTCGCCCGACGAGATGAAGGCCGCCTTCCGCCGCATGCTCGGCTTCGTGCGCGAGCAGGTGCTGCGCCAGCCGACGCACGACGCCTATCTCGCCCGGCTCGCAGGAGGCGCGCATGGGTGAGGCCGTCCGCATCCGCCGCGCCGCGCGCGCCTTCGATCCCGACAGCCTGCCGCGCGTCGCCGCGATCGCGACCCAGTCGCCCGCCGACTTCGCCAAGGTGGTCTCCACCGAAAGCCCGGTGATTTTGAAGGGCACTTTCGACCGTTGGCCCGCATTGGCCGCCGGCCGCGCCGGCTCCGCCCAGCTCAACGCCTACCTCAAGGGGATGGACCGCGGCGCCCCCGCCCCGGTGATGGAAGCGTCGTCGCGCAGCGGCGGGCGCTTCGCCTATGGCGCGGACCTGCGCGAGTTCAGCTTCTCCAAGCGCCGCGCCGGCGTGCCCGACACGCTCGACCGGATCGAGCGCCTCATCGGCGAGCCGCGCGCGCCCTATGTCGCGATCCAGATGCTCCCGCTCGCGCAGCACATGCCCGAGTTCGTGCGGCAGAACCCGATGCCGCTGCTCCCCGCCGACGTGGGCCCGCGGCTCTGGGTCGGCGGCCGCGTGCGCACCCAGACGCACAACGATCGCGACCACAATCTCGCCTGCGTGATCGCGGGCCGCCGCCGCTTCCTGCTCTTCCCGCCCGAGCAGGTCGGCAACCTCTATGTCGGCCCGCTCGACAATCCGCCGCCGCTCTCGCTCGTCGATCCCGAGAACCCGGACCTCGACCGCTTCCCGCGCTACGCGCGTGCCTTCGCCGCCGCGCGCGCCGCCTGGCTCGATCCAGGCGACGCGATCTTCGTGCCCAAGCATTGGTGGCACCACGTCGTCTCGCTCGATCCGTACAACGCCATGGTCAATTACTGGTGGGGCGACACCGCCGCCGGGCTCGGCAACCCGAACGATTGCTTCCTCACCGCCCTGCTCGCACTCAAGGACCTGCCGCCCGGCGAGCGCGCCTATTGGCGCGAGATGTTCGACACCTATGTCTTCCGCACCGGCGGCGATCCGGTCGGCCATATCCCCGAGCCGCTCCAGGGCGCGCTCGGCGCGATGAGCCCTTCGTTCCGCGCGATGCTGCGCCAGCAGCTCAAGATCGCGACGCTCAAGTCATGACTCCTCAAACGCGAGTATCCCGAATGACTCTCCGTACGCTTGCCCTGATTTCCGCGCTCGCACTGCCGGCGGCCGCCCACGCCGCGCCGCGCGAGTGCGCGCAGTCGCCGGGCAAGGTGCTCGAGGTGTGCGTGAGCGTCGAGGACGGGCGCGCGCTCTACGAGGTCCGCCGCAAGGGCATCACCGTGATCGCGCCGTCGGAGATGGGCCTCACCTTCGCGGGTGAGCCCGCCGCGCGGTACACCGCGATCGCCAATGTCCGCCGCGCGTCGGCCGACGCGAGCTGGGAACAGCCCTGGGGCGAGCAGCGCCTCGTGCGCGACCATCACAACGAGCTGAGCTTCACCCTCGCCGGCGATACCGCGCTCAACAAGGCGGTCGGCGTCACCTTCCGCCTCTTCGACGAGGGGCTGGGCTTCCGCTACGACTATGCCGGCATCCCCGCCGGCCAGGCGGTATCGGTGACGAACGACCGCACCCAGTTCCACACGATCGGCACCTACCAGGCCTGGTGGTACGAAGCGCTCGGCCAGGAGCGCGACGAATATCTCTACACCCAGACCGACGCGCGCCGCATCACGCTGGCCGAGACCCCGCTGACGCTGAAGGGCGACAACGGCCTCTACCTCTCGATCCACGAGGCAGCGCTGGTCGACTTCCCCTCGATGCTGCTCGCCGGCAACGGCGCGGGCAGGCTCTCGGCCAAGCTGATGCCCTGGCCCGACGGCGTGCTGGCGAAGAAGACCGGCGCCTTCACCACCCCGTGGCGCACGCTGCTCGTCACCGACAGCGCCGGCGGCCTTGCCGACAGCCGGATGGAGCTCAACCTCAACGAGCCCAACAAGCTCGGCGACGTGAGCTGGTTCAAGCCCGGCAAGTATGTCGGCGTGTGGTGGGAGATGCACCTCAACAAGACCACATGGGGCAGCGGCGGCTATCACGGCGCCACCACGCGCAACGTCGAGCGCTATATGGACTTCGCCGCCAAATACGGCTTCGACGGCGTGCTGGTGGAGGGCTGGAACCAGGGCTGGGACGGCGACTGGATCGCGCATGGCGACAAGTTCAGCTTCACCAAGCCTTACCCCGATTTCGACATCGATGCGATCACGGCGTACGGCAAGGCCAGGGGCGTCAAGCTGATCGGCCACAACGAGACCGGCGGCGGCGTCGAAAATTATTCGGCGCAGCTCGAGGACGCGATGAAGCTCTACGCGCGCGTCGGCGTCAACGTCGTCAAGACCGGCTACGTCAAGCATTCGGGCGACATCGTCGACGCCGAGGGCGGAAAACAATGGTTTGCCGGCCAGTATATGGTCCGCCACGACCTCCGCGTCGTCGAGGTCGCCGCCAAGAACCATGTCGCGATCGACACGCACGAGCCGGTCAAGGACACGGGCCTGCGCCGCACTTACCCGAACTGGGTGAGTCGCGAAGGCGCGCGCGGGCAGGAATACAACGCCTGGGGCATCCCGACCAACCCGCCCGAGCACGTCACCATCCTGCCGTTCACGCGCATGCTCGGCGGGCCGATGGACTATACGCCGGGCATCTTCGACCTCGCCCACGGCCAGGACCGGGTCGAGCGCCGCGTCCAGTCGACGCTGGCGACGCAGCTGGCGCTCTACGTCGTGCTCTATTCGCCGATCCAGATGGCCGCGGACCTGCCCGAGAATTACGAAGCGAACCTGCCCGCCTTCCAGTTCATCCTCGACGTGCCGACCGATTGGGAGAACAGCGTCACGCTCCAGGCCGAGATCGGCGACTATGTCGTCGTCGCGCGCCAGCCGCGCGGCGGCAAGGACTGGTTCCTCGGCGGCGTGACCGACGAGACCGCGCGCAGCCTAAGGCAGAAGCTGGGCTTCCTGACGCCAGGCAAGCGCTACGAAGCGCAGATCTACCGCGACGCGCCGGGAGCGGACTACCGCACCAGCCCGCTCGCGATCGAGATCGCCAAGCAAGTGGTGACGAGCGACGACACGCTGGACCTGAACCTGGCTCCGGGCGGCGGCGTGGCGATTCGCTTCAAGGCGCTGGATTGAACCAAAATCCTCCCCTGGAAGGGGAGGATTTGAAGGTCACTTCGGCAACGCCATCGATCCCATCACCCTGAACCCGGTCTCGGCGCCCGGCGCACCCGTCCCCGGCTGCCCGCCGCCGACCCACAGCCGATAGTCCGCCGGCGCGATCCGCATCACGCCGTCCTTGTCGGCGAGCGCCATGTCGCGAGGACTAAGGTGGAAGCGCACCACCGCGCTCTTCCCCGGTTCGAGGTGGACGCGATCATAGCCCTTCAACGAGCGGATCGGCGCGCCCTCGCGGCCGGCCGTGCTGAGGTACAGCTGCGCGACCTCGTCGCCCGCCTGTGCGCCGCTGTTGGTCACCGTCACGCTGACTTCGAGCTCGGATCCTGCCGCCACGGTCGATGCGCCGAGCTTCAGGTTCGAATAAGTGAAGCTTGTGTAGCTCAGCCCATGGCCGAAGGCATATTCGGGGTTGCCGCCGAAATAGCGATAGGTCCGCCCGGCCATGGCGTAGTCCTCGAACGGCGGCAGGTCCTTCGCCGATTTGTAGAAGGTCACCGGCAGCCGGCCCGAGGGATTCACTTCGCCCTTCAGCACTTCGGCGAGCGCGGTCCCGCCCGCCTCGCCGCCGTACCAGCCGACGAGCACGGCGCGCGCCTTGTCGCCCACCTCACCCAGCGCGATCGCCGAGCCGGTCTGGAGCACGATCACCACCGGCTTGCCCGTCGCTTCGAGCGCTTCGACGAGGTCGGCCTGCGCCTTGGGCAGCGCGATCTCAGTGCGGTCGCCGCCGCGGAAGCCGGGGATGTCGATCGGCATCTCCTCGCCCTCAAGCCAGGCGTTGAGCCCGACGAAGGCGACGATCACGTCGGCGTCCTTCGCCGCCGTCAGCGCCTCGTCGCGCAGCGCCCCTGCCGGCGCCTTCCACGAAAGCGCGACATGCGGCGCGTTGCGGCGTGCCTCATGGGCATAATCGAGCACGATCGTGCGCGGCCGCGTGTCGGCGAAGTGGAGCTTGATCGTCCGCCCCGTCTCGGCATCCGGATTGCGGCAGCCGTTCTCGATCCGGAACGGCTCGGCGCCTTCGATCCGCAGCGTGAAGGCTTCGGTGTTGCTCTTCGGATTGCAGCGCGAGCCCTCGACCTGGAACTCATAGTCGCCCGGCGCCGGCACCGCGATCGTGCCGCTCCAGCGCACCGAATAGCGATTGGGGTCGAGCCCGGGCGCGGGCGCGACGCCGCTCCAATTCTCGTCGATCGCGCGCGAGGTGCGCACCGCGGCGGGCTTGCCGCTCAGCGTCGTGTTGGCGAAGAATTCGGTCTTCAGCCCCGGCCCGAAGGCGGTGCGCGGCACCGGCAGCGCGAGCTCGGGGGTGAAGGGCGAGCCTTGCGCATAGGTCACGTTCGCGGCGCCGAACTTGGCCGCGATCCCGTCGACCGGCAGCACCCCGCCCACCGGCGTGCCGTTGTAATTGCCCTCGAGCCCGATCAGCGACGCGGCGTTGGGCCCGATCACGGCGATCCTGCCCGGCTTGGCGCCGAGCGGCAGGATGCCGTCGTTCTTGAGCAGCACGATCGACTCGCGCGCCGCCCGAAGCGCCAGCGCGCGATGCGCCGCCGAATGGTTCTCGGAGATCGGCGTACTCGACCAAGGGACCATCGAGGGCGGATCGAACAGCCCAAGCCGCATCCGCGCCTCGAACAGCCGCTTCACCGCGACGTCGATCTCGGCCTCGCCGATCAGTCCCGCCTGCACCGCCTTGGGCAGGTCGAGATATTCGTTCTTGAAGTCGCAGCCCGTGTCGGTCCCCGCCTTCACCGTGATCGCCGCGGCCTCGGGGTTGGTCTTCCTATATTTGTGCCCCGAAGTGACGTCGTCGATCGCGCCGCAGTCCGACGTGACGAAGCCCTTGAACCCCCAGGCGCCGCGCAGCACCTGGCCGAGCAGCATGTCGTTCGCGCACGCCGGCTTCCCGTCGACGGCGTTGTAGGCGCACATCAGCGAATATGCCTTGCCCTCGGTGATCGTGCGGCGGAAGGCGGCGAGGTAGGTCTCCCACAGGTCGCGCGGGGACGGATCGACGTTGAACCCGTGGCGCAGCGGCTCGGGGCCCGAATGGACCGCGAAATGCTTGGGCGTCGCGATGGCGTGGAAATAGCGCGGGTCCTCGCCCTGGATCCCCTGGATGAAGCGCGTCGCCAGCGTGCCGGTGAGGAAGGGATCCTCGCCCAGCGTCTCCTGGCCCCGCCCCCAGCGCGGATCGCGGAAGATGTTGATGTTGGGCGACCAGAAGGTGAGGCCGTAGTAGCGGTCGTAGTTCCGCTCGCGCTGCGCCTGGTTGTACTTGGCTCGGCCCTCGACGGCGATCACCTGGCCTTCGGCGAGCAGCAGCGCGGGGTCCCACGTCGCCGCCATCGCGATCGCCTGGGGGAAGACCGTCGCCTCGCCCGCGCGCGCGATGCCGTGGAGCGCTTCGTTCCACCAGTCATAGGGCGGGATGCCCAGCCGCGGGATGCCGGGCGCGGCGTTCTGCATCTCGGCCGCCTTCTCCTCGAGCGTCATGCGGCTGACGAGGTCCTCGACGCGCTTCTCGATCGGCTGGCGCGGATCCTTGTAGAGCTGCGCCTGCGCCGGAACGGCCGCGCTCGATCCGAGCAGGGCAAGCGCCAGCATCCGACAGTGCCCGAATTGCAGCGTCACGATTCCTCTCCCTGCCGATTGCGATTTGTCTGAGCAATGCGGTGCGGGCGCGAGTCAGTCAATCGGAAGCGCCTGTGAAGTTGCTCCCGCGGGCTGGGAATCAATGGCCTTGTTTACGGGTAGCGGACGTTCACCGTCGTCTCATAGCCGCCATGAGGCACGTTGAGCCGCACCGCGGTGAACTGCGGCAGCCCGAAGAAGGTGCCCGGATTGTTCGAAAAGCCGAAGCCCTCCACCGGCATGCCCACGAAGTTGCGCTTGAAGTGCCGGTCGCCGTCCTCGTCGTGGTAGACGCCCAGCGCATAGACGCCGGTCCTGGGCAGGTTCATGCACACGCGCGTGTTCGGCGCATGCGCGTCGACGCGGCCGACATAGATCGAGCCGTGCTTCACCAGGAACTTCGATTTGTCGTCGGCATAGAGGGTGACCGCGACCAGCCCCTTGCTCGAGCGCAGCCCCTTCACGTCGACATAGAGCTTCACGTCGCTCGGCGGGCCCTGGCAGCCGTTGCCCTGCAGGGCGGGAGCTTGGGCGGCGAGGGGGGCGGCGCTGGCGCCGAGGAGGAGAGGGAGGAGAATCAGCAGGTTCTTCATGAGCGTCTCTTCTGCGCGCCCTGCCTGAACAGGGGCTGAGCGGCAACCATGCTCAAGTATGATTCGCCAGTGAAGGTACGCCGCGGAATTGCACGCTGATCGCCCGGGATCCGTTGCGCCCGCGGCTCCGATCGCGGCGCGGAGGAGGGGACAGGCGCGAAACAGGCGAGCGGACCGCCGCTCGCGCGCTGTGCATGCGGCGCCTCCAGCGATTCCGGATCTCCATCGAGCCGGCGCCGGCGGGGTGGCCATAGGCTCCGAGGTAGCGAAATGATCCCGGTACCGCCCCTCAGAGCCTGTTTGGAAACTCGCGAAAGAGCGAGTTTCCAGGCGGCACCGCCATGCGCCGCGAGGCGCATTTCCGAACAGCCCTTCAGAACAGGCCCTGAGTCTTCGCCCAGGCGAGGAACAGCTCCGGCCACGCCTCGGCGGGCTTGCCGGCGACCTGGCGGATGCCGAAGCCGTGGCCGCCGCTGGTGAACAGGTGCGTCTCGACCGGCACGCCCTTCGCTCGCAGCGCCGCGCGCATCATCAGGCTGTTCTCCACCGGCACGACATCGTCGTCCTCGGCATGGACGAGGAAGGTCGGCGGCGCGCCCTCGGCGGCGTTCGCGGCGGGCGAATGCGCTGCCTCGAGTTCGGGCGAGGGTGCGGCACCGAGCAGTTCCTTCCGCGATCCCATATGCGCGAACGGCGCGCTCATCGTGATCACCGGATAGATCGGCGCAGCAAGCAGCGGTCGGGCCGAGAAGCCGTCGGCGGCGTCGACCGCAGTGTAGGTGCCGGCGTCGTGGCGAGTCAGCAGGTCTGCGCAGAGGTGGCCGCCTGCCGAAAAGCCCATCGCGGCGACCCTCCGGGGATCGATCGCATAGTGCCTGGCGCGGTCCCGGATGACCCGCATCGCACGTTGTGCGTCCGAAAGCGCGACATCGGGGCCGGCCGCCCAGCCGTCGCCTGGCAGGCGATAGGCGAGCACGAAGACGGTCACGCCGCGCGCCGCGAGCCAGCGGCCGATCTCGAACCCTTCCTTGTCGATCACCACGCGTTGATAGGCGCCGCCCGGCATCGCGAGCAGCGCCGCGCCGTTGGGCTCGGGGGCGCGGAACACGGTCAGCCGCGGCTGGGCGACATGGACCAGCGCGCGATCGGTGAAGTTCGGATCGGGGCTGCGCTGGACGATTTCCTGCGGCGGCGCCGCCGCGGGCATTCCGGGCGCGGCGCCGGGCCAAAGTGGGATGACTTCGCCGGGTTCCCATTGCCCCGCAGGCAGCGCCCCCCTGGGCGCGGTCTGCGCCAGTCGGTCGTCGGCCGAAAGCGCTGCGGCGCCTGCGGCCATGCCCAGCATCGTGCGGCGGTCAATCGTCATGCGCATTCTCCCGACACCCCCAGTCGCCATCCCGGCGAAAGCCGGGACCCCGGGACTACGGGCGCTGCCCTTTGCGACCCCGGATCCCGGCTTCCGCTGGGATGACGGTGAGTGTGTGGAGCGATTGCGGTGCTCCCACAACCCTCCCGTTCGTGCGCACATTCTGGAGCGCCAACCCTTCGGCATGCCGCACCGCGCTCGCGCGGCGGCGCGAGGCTTTGACACCGGTAACATCAAGCCGTCTGCCGCGGCCGCCTCGCGGCGGCGCGGCACCCAGGGCGGCCGCGGCGACACAAGAGACTTCAGGGGGAAATCTACATCTTTACGCGGGCACCGAACAGGAAGGTTCGGCCGAAGTGGTTGTATTCGTAATTCCGGTTGGCATCGAGATCGGTGTAGCGATCGCGGTAATCGTCGGTCAGGTTCACGCCTTCCACCGACACCTCGAGCCACGGCGTCACCTTGTAGCGGACCGAAGCATCGACGTTCAACGCGCTGTTATAGCCTTCGAATACGTTGCCCGTGCCGCTGTTCATGTCGATGTACGGCCCGCGATAGCTGATCGAGGTGCGCGCGCTGAACTTCGAATCCTCATAGTAGAGCGTCGCGTTCCACGCTGTCTTCGAGAGGCCGAACAGCGTCGCGGTCCGCCCGCCCGGCACCGCGACATTGGGACCGAAGGCGCAGGCCGTGGTCACGGGATTGGCCGGCGGCACGCAGGTCACGAGCGTCGGCCCGGCGGGCGAATAGAGCGCCGAGGAGTCGACGAAGGTGACGTTGGCGATGCCGCCGAAGTTCTTGAGGAAGCCCGGCAGGAAGCGGAACGGCGCCTGGAGCGAAAGCTCGACGCCCTTCAGGCTGGCGCCCGCGCCGTTGATGTTGCCGGTGATCGTCCATAGCTGCCCCTCGGGCTTGGTCGCGGCGGGCGAGCTCGCCGGGATCACCGAGAGCGGCAGGCCGGTCGAGGCGAAGGTTCCGCTGGTCACCGCCGAGATCGGGAAGCTCGCGACGTCCTTCTTGAACAGCGCGACCGAGGCGAGCGACTGCGGCGCGAAATACCATTCGAACGCCAGGTCGAAATCGGTCGCGCGATAGGGGTTCAGGAACGGATTGCCGAAGGTCACCTTGTAGTTGAACCCGTCGACCGAGCCGCCGGGCGTGAGGTTGCCCAGCGTCGGCCGGGTGATCACCTTCGCCACCGCGGCGCGGATCAGGAAGTCCTTTGTCGGGTAGAGCACCAAGTTTGCCGAGGGCAGCCAGTCGTCATAGTTGCGCTTGACCGTGACGAAGGTGCCGCTGGTGATGCCGCTCGAGGCCTGGTCGGTATGCGCGAAGCGGATGCCCGCATTGGCGGCATAGTCGAGCCCGAAGATCGCGCCCTTGAAGTCGAACTGGAGATAGCCGCCGGTCACCTTCTCGACCACGCCGCGGTTGTTGCCCGCATCGAGCGTCGGCGTGCGGTTGTAGAGGCCGGTATAGGCGGCGGCCTTGTCGATGTCGGGCACCAGCCAGCTCGTCGTCGTGCCCGAGGGCTGGCCCGCGTCGCCCAGGTTGAACACTTCGGAGAGCCCCGTCGCCGGATAGCCGTAGATCGCGGTCGGGCCGAACAGCGAGGTCGCCGAGCAGGTGATCGTACCGAGCACCACGTCCTTGCCCGCCGCCGGGCACACAACCGCGTCGCGCAGATAGGCGACCGAGGTGAAGCTGAAGCGCCGGTACATCGCGCCCGACTTGACGGTGAAATCGTCCGCCACGTCCCATTCGGTGCGCAGCTGCGCGGTGCGGAATCGGTTGGTGACGTTCGACGGGCGGTCGCGAATCTCGGCAAGCTGGAAGTTCGCCGGGTCGGTCACGCTGGTGCCGAAGGTCAGCTTGGGGTGGTTCCGGTCGGTATAGTCGAACTGATAGTTCTGCGCGTCGCGGTCGTCGAACACGAAGGTGGTCTCTACGGGTATGTCGGCATCCGACTTGGAGACGCCGCCCAGCAGCGTGAAGCGGAAGTTGTCGCCCAGCGACTGATCCCAGCTGCCGCCGATCTGGTAGAATTGGGTATCCGACTTGCGCAGATAATGCTCGGTGCGCACCCAGGCGTCGTTGAGCGTGCCCTTCACCATCGTGTTGGTCGAATCGACGACATAGTTGGTGAGGTCGATCGAGCGCTCGTTCGAACGCAGCAGCACCTCGCCCCACTTCTCCTCGCGCGTCTCCTTGAACCGCGAGAACAGCGCGTCGACCGAGACCTTGGTCGCTTCGGTCGGCGCCCATTGGATGCTGCCGGTGATGCCGAGGCGCTCGCGCTCATGGCGGACCTCGCCGTAGCGCGGGATGCGCGGGTGGAAGGCCAGCGCCGCCTTGTCGCACGCCGCGCTCGGTCGGTAGAAGCCGCCGGCATTCACCACCGCGGTGCCGCCGGCATAGGCGCTGTAGAAGCAGGGCGTGCCGTCGACCGAGTCGAACCGCGCCTGCGCCCAGCGCACGCTGTTGTTGCCGAGCTCGAGGTTGTTGGTCTTCTGATAGGCGGCCGACAGCGCGACGCCGAAGGTGCCGTCGGGCGACTTCCATGAAAGCAGCCCGGCGAGGCGCGGGCCGAACTTCTCGGAGAGGTCGTTGTAGCTCGCGACTGCCGAGGCGACTGCGGTGAAGCCGGTCTTGCCGCCCAGCGGATTGCCGCTGTTGAGGTCGACCACCGCGCCCAGCGAACCCTCGTCGAGGCTCGCCTCGGCGGTCTTGTGGACGACCAGGCTCGAGAAGAGCTCGGAAGCGAAGACGTTGAAGTCGAACGCGCGGTCGCGGTTGGCGCTGGCGCCGTCGGTCGAGGTCGCGACGGTCTCGAGCCCGTTCAGCCGCACGCGCGTGAATTGCGCGCCCAGACCGCGGACGGTGATCGCGCGGCCTTCGCCGGCGTCGCGCTGGATCGAGACTCCTGGGATGCGCTGGAGCGATTCGCCGAGGTTCTGGTCGGGGAATTTGGCGATGTCCTCGGCAACGATCGCGTCGACCGACGCGACCGATTCGCGCTTGAGGTTGATCGCCGCGCCCAGCGACTGGCGGAAGCCGGTGACGACGATCTCGTCGCCCTGCTGCTCGTCGGCGCTCGCGGACTGGTCCGCTGGTGGCGTGTCCTGCGCCTGCGCCGCTGTGGCGAGCGCGAGCGACGAGGTCGCCAGGAAAAGCTGCGCCGCGGTCTTCAGGCCGGCGCGATCCCAATTGCCCATTCCATCCTCCCCAATTGCCGTGCCAGTCCCGCTGACACCGGTAACCAAACTGCCCGCCGGCTCGCTCCTTTGGAGGGCGATACGGGCAGGCACTGCGTTTGTGGAGGAGACGGACCCCTCGGGCCCCGACGCTCGCGCGATCTCCTCTCCAGCTCTCTCGATTCGCCGTGCTTTCACGGTCGAAACACCGGGCTTTCGCGTTGAAGTAACCGGTGTCATAAGGACATTGTGATGATCCGCCGCGCGTGTCAAGAAGCGGCGGGGAGAGGAGTTCCAGGATGAGACTGATGCTCGTTGCCGCCGCGCGTCTGGCTGCGCTGGCTGCTGCTGCGTTGTTCTCGCTCGCGCCTGCCGCGGCGCAGACCGACGCTGCCCCCGCGACCGCCAAGGCCTTTCCCGGCGCGGTCGGCTGGGCCGCGGTCACCCGGGGCGGACGCGGCGGGCGGATCCTCCGCGTCACCACGCTCGCGGCCGACGGCCCGGGCTCGTTCAAGGAAGCCGCCGAGGCCAAGGGCCCGCGCATCATCGTCTTCGAGGTGGGCGGCGTGATCGACATGCAGCGCACCACGCTGACGATTCGGGAACCCTTCCTTACCATCGCCGGCCAGACCGCGCCGTCGCCGGGCGTCACCTTCATCCGCGGCGGCTTCGACGTGAAGACGCACGACGTGATCATCCGCCACATCCGCATCCGCCCCGGCGTCGACGGCCAGGCGCATTTCAGCGGCTGGGAAGTCGACGCGCTCTCCACCGTCGGTGCGTACAACGTCATCGTCGACCATTGCACGATGACCTGGGCGCTCGACGAGAATCTCTCCGCCTCGGGCCCGCGCTTCGACGGCAAGGACGTGAGCGAATGGCGCCAGCACGCCTCGCACGACGTGACCTTCAGCTATAATCTGCTGGCCGAGGGCCTGGCCAACGCCAGCCACCCCAAGGGCGAGCATTCGAAGGGTTCGCTGATCCACGACAATGCGACCAACATCCTGATCTACCGCAACGTCTATGCGCACAATGTCGAGCGCAGCCCGCTCTTGAAGGGAGGCGTCCATGCCGCGGTGGTCAACAATGTCATCTACGACCCAGGCCACCGCGCGATCCACTACAATTTGATGGAGCTCGAATGGGTGGGCCATGCCTATGAGACCGGCGAGCTCTCCGCGGTCGGCAATGTGCTCCGCGGCGGCAATTCGACCGACGAGGGGCTGCCCTTCCTCACGCTCGGCGGCGACGGCGACCTGCTCTATTACGGCAAGGACAACATCGCGGTGGACCGCTTCGGCAAGCCGCTGCCGATGTTCGGCCGCTACGGCGAGACCCAGGCCAGGCTGATCGAAGCGAAGAAGCCGGTGTCCTGGCCCGCGGGGCTCGACGTGCTGCCGGTCCGCGACGTCGAGACGCATGTCCTCGCGAACGCCGGCGCGCGCCCCTGGGACCGCGACGACCACGACATCCGCGTGCTGTTCTTCGTCGCGGAAGGTCGCGGCGAGATCATCGACGACGAACGCCAGGTCGGCGGCTATCCGGTGCAGGTCCCGACCGCGGCGCCCTTCGTCGAGGCCGACTGGAACCTCGACACGATGGAGCCGAAGAGCGGCATCTATCCGGGGCAGAAGGGGCCGGTGCAGGAGAACCTCAGCGCGCGCGACAAGGCGATGCGCGAGGGGAAGCCGTAGGAAGGGCAGGGGCGAAACGAACGCGCGCTCCGGGTAGGCCACGACAGTCGCGGCGATCTCAATCGGTCCCTCGCTCTGCCAAGGGAGCGCATGCCGGTGCCACCATTGGCCGGTCGAAACTTGATATTGGCGAACGGAATTCGGCGAGATTTTCATAATACACTTCAAGTCGGATGCGTTTGTTGATTGCAACTCAACCCCCTTAGGTATTTCACCTAGCGCCTCATCGGATCGGGATGAGCTTAGTCTGCTCGATGTAGATTATGCCGGAGGAGCGTATGGACGGGGCGTTGACTTCCGAGGAGTCCGGCGTAACCGCAGAGGACCTGGCGCTTTTCGTCCGAAGCGCGACCGATAGGGCCGTGCTCCTCATCGATGCCGACGGCAATGTCACGGCTTGGTTGGAAGGAGCGGAGACGTTGCTCGGCTGGCTCGCCGGCGAGATGATGGGGCAGTCGATCGACCGGCTCTATCCGGCCGGTGAAATGATCGCGGGCCGGCCGGCGCTCGATCGTGCGGTCGCCGCCGAGGCCGGGCCGCAGCGCAGCGAGGTGTGGCGGATCCGCAAGGACGGCTCCGAATTCGCCGCCGAGACGACGATGATCGCGCTCCGCAACGCCGATCGGAGCCTGCGCGGCTTCGGGATCAGCATCGTCGACATCACGGCGCGCAAGGCCGCCGAGCAGGCGCTGGCGCACAGCGAGCTCCACGTCCGCTCGATCCTCGCCACTGTGCCGAGCGCGATGGTGGTGATCGACGAAGCGGGAACGATGCTGTCGTTCAGCGCCGCCGCCGAGCGGCTGTTCGGCTGGAAGGAGGCCGATGTCATCGGGCGCAACGTCAAGATGCTGATGCCCAACCCCGATCACGACCGCCACGACCAATATCTCGCGCGCTACCGCAAGACCGGCGAGCGGCGGATCATCGGGATCGGCCGCGTCATCGTCGCGCTGCGCCGCGACGGCACCGAGTTTCCGATGGAGCTTTCGGTCGGCGAGGCGAGCAGCGGCGGCCGCCGCATCTTCACCGGCTTCATTCGCGACCTGAGCGCTCAGCAGCGTGCCGAGTTCAAGCTGCAGGAGCTCCAGTCCGAGCTGATCCATGTCTCGCGCGTGAGCGCGATGGGGACGATGGCATCGACACTGGCGCACGAACTCAACCAGCCGCTGACGGCGATCGCCAACTATACCAATGCGGCACGCGACTTGATCGAACGTGAGGAGAATCCGCCGCTCGACATGCTGCATCAGGCGGTGGAAGAAGCGGCGAAGGAAGCGTTGCGCGCCGGGCACATCGTCCGCCGGCTGCGCGATTTCGTCGCGCGCGGCGAAGTCGAGCAGCGCGTCGAGAACCTGCCCGCGATGATCGACGAAGCGGCCCGCCTCGGGTTGATGGGCGCGCGCGAGCGAGGCGTCCGCACGATCTTCGAGATCGATCCGACGATCGAAACGGTCGTTGCTGACCGCATCCAGATCCAACAGGTCCTGGTCAATCTGCTTCGCAACGCAGTGGAAGCGATCGGCGAGCGCGAATTGCGCGAGATCACCGTCGGCACCTTCCGTGAACCCCACGGAATGATCCGCGTCGCGGTGGCGGACACCGGCAGCGGGATCGATCCGTCGGTCGCGCCGCAATTGTTCGAAGCGTTCGCGAGCACCAAGGAGCAGGGGATGGGGCTGGGCCTCTCGATCTGCCGAACGATCGTCGAGGCGCATGGCGGGCGGATCTGGGCGGAGCCCAGGGACGGCGGCGGCACCATCTTCCATTTCACGATCATGTCCGCCAACGAGGAAGAGATCGATGAGTGAGGAACGGCTCGTCCACGTCGTCGACGACGAGGAATCGGTCCGCAAGTCCACCAGTTTCCTGCTGAGGAGCGCGGGCCTCGAAACGCGCACCTATCCCTCCGGCGTGGCATTCCTGCGCGAAGTCGCGACGGCGCCGTCGGGCTGCATCCTGCTCGACATCCGCATGCCGGAGATGGACGGGCTCGAAGTCCAACGCGAGCTCAACGCGCGGGAGATCAAGTTCCCCGTGATCGTGCTCACCGGCCACGGCGACATCGGCATCGCGGTCCAGGCGATGAAGGCAGGCGCGGTCGATTTCCTCGAGAAGCCGTTCGAGCGCGGCCATCTTCTCGAGGCGATCGACACCGGCTTCGCGCGGCTGAGCCGCGGCGAGGACAGCGGCGCGACCGAGCGTGAGGCGAAGGTCCGGATCGAGGAGCTGAGCCAGCGCGAACAGGAAGTGCTCGGCGGTCTCGCGCGCGGCCATCCCAACAAGACGATCGCCTATGACCTCGGTATTTCACCGCGCACCATCGAAGTCCATCGCGCGAACCTGATGAGCAAGCTCGGAGTGCGCAGCCTCTCCGAAGCGCTGCGCATCGCCTTCGCGGCGGGGCTCGGCGATTGAGCCGCATCCGGAAGATTACGTAGTCATGACCTAGGATGATACCGTAACGACCGGCGCCGGCCCGAGTGGCAGAAATGGCTCGTCTGAGTCTCGAGCCGGAAGCCCCTAGCGATGTTCTCCCGAGTCGCGCCGCGCGGACTTCGCGTTCTCCTGGTCGAGGATGACGAAGGCGTTCGGCGCTCGCTGCAGCTTCTACTCGAATGGAGCGGGTTCGAAGTGCGCGCGCATGCGCGCGCAGCGTCGGCGATCGATGCCGCGGCGCTCAGCCCCGTCGACTTGCTCGTCGCCGACTATCTGCTCGAGGACTGCGACGGGATCGAGATGCTTCGCACCCTGCGCGACGCGGGCTGGCAGGGAAGGGCAGTGCTGATGACCGGCCACCCCAGCGAATTGCTGACCGAGCAGGCGCTCGTCGCCGGCTTCTATTCCGTGCTCGAGAAGCCGCTCGCCCGGCACGCGCTGGTTGCCGCACTGACGGATTGATCGCGAGCCGCTCGCAACAGGGGCTAAGTCCCCGGCTGGATATAGGGAATTCTTGCGAACAGTTCGCGCTGCCACTGGCGCGGATCATCCTCCAGCCCGCTCGCCACGTCGAACACCATCGTCGGACGGCGGGGCAGCGTGTACCTGGGCCACGCCGCCAGCCCCTTGCGGTTGGGGTCGCCCGTCTTGGCGAAGGCGACGAAGCGCTCCTGCATCGCCTGGCTCGCCGCGCGGGCATCGGCGCCGGTGCCGGTCTGCGATCCCTCGGCGCCGAGCGTGCCGAACACCAGCGGAATGTCCATCGTGTGGAAGGCGCCGCGGCGCGGGTCCGTGCGCGACGTGAAGTCCACCTGATAGACCCAGGCGGGCACGCCCGCTGCCGCGCGCGCCTCGGCCTCGATCACCTGGCCGCGCCAGCTCCGCCCCGCCGTCGTCGCGGCGTAGAACACCTCGGTCGGCGACCAGGCCGGGAACTTCGCGCGATATTCCGCCACCACCCACTCCGGCAGCGCGTCGATCCGCAGCTCGGGCGCCATCCGCTCGGCGAGGTTATCCCAGCTCAGCCCCTGCACCCTCGGCGAATCGGGCGGGACGAACGCGCGCGTCTCGTCGTGGGTGTTGCCGAGCATCATCGGGATGGCGTTGCCCTGCGGATTGGCGTCGGGCCAGAAGGGGTGGCGGGTGAGCCACTTCATGTCGAGCACCGGCCCCATGTAGACGCCGCCGCCGAGATAGGGGTCGGTCGCCTCGAGCGCGTCCATCAGCTTGCCGACGTGCAGCCCGTCGAGATCGTCCAGGCTGCGCCCTGACACGCCCAGCCTGGCGAGGAAAGCCCGCGCCCGCTCGGTCGCGTGGAGCGGGCCAGAGGCAGTCACTTGCTGCCCGCTCATCGTCGCGGCGCGGTGGAACAGCCCCTTGGCCGCGGGCATGCCCATCAGCGTCGCGATCTTGGCCCCGCCGCCCGACTGGCCGAACACCATCACGCGCGCCGGATCGCCGCCGAACGCCGCGATGTTCGCCTTCACCCATTGCAGCGCCAGCATGAGGTCGAGCTGCCCGGCATTGCCGCTGTCGGCGAAGCGCGGGTCGAAGCGCGCGAGATAGAGATAGCCGAGCGCGTTGAGCCGGTGGTTCACGCTCACCACTACCACGTCGCCGCGCGCCGCGAGGTGCTGGCCGTGGCACAGGGGGTCGGTCGAGCTGCCGGCCGAATAGCCGCCGCCGTGGATGTAGAGCATCACCGGCTTGCGCGCGGCGGGGTGCGCGTCGGCGGTCCAGATGTTGAGGAACAGGCAGTCCTCGGACTGGAGGCCGTAGCGGCTGCCGTTCTGCGGGCAGGGCGGGCCGAACCGGTCCGCCGCCACGATCTCGGTTGCGGGCGGCAGCGGCTGCGGCGCGCGGAAACGCTCGGCGATGCCATAGCGGATGCCGCGGAACACGCGTACCCCGGCCCCGACAATTCCCTGGAAGCGTCCGGCAGGTGCCGTCACCGGCGCGGCCGCCTGCGCGAGCGCGCGCGGCGCGAGCAGCATCGCGCCCGTCGCGGCGGCGCCGCCGATCAGGCCGCGCCGCGTCGTCGTCACCGCGCCAGCCACCCGCCGTCGACGGCCAGAATATGCCCCTGGACATAGTCGGCCGCCGACGACGCGAGGAACACTGCGGCCCCGCCCAGGTCGGCGGGATCGCCCCAGCGGCCCGCGGGGATGCGCTCCATGATCTGGCGGTTGCGCGTCTCGTCGGCCTGGAGCGCCGCGGTGTTGTTGGTCGCGATATAGCCCGGCGCGATCGCGTTGACGTTGATGCCCTTGCCCGCCCATTCGTTGGCGAGCAGCTTGGTGAGACCGCCGATCCCCGACTTGGACGCGGTGTAGCTCGGCACGCGGATGCCGCCCTGGAAGGTCAGCATCGACGCGATGTTGATGATCTTGCCGCCGCCGTGGCCCACCATATGGCGCGCCGCCGCCTGGCAGAGGAAGAACACCGACTTCAGATTGGTGTCGACCACCGCGTCCCAATCTTCCTCGGTGAAGTCCAGGCTGTCGGCGCGGCGGATGATCCCGGCGTTGTTGACGAGGATGTCCAGCCCGCCGAGCTTGTCCACAGCTTCGTCCACAACTCGGCCCACAGGCTCGATCGTCGACAGGTCGGCCGAGACGATCTCCGCCTTGCGCCCGAGCGCGCGGACCTTCGCGACGGTCTCCTCCGCCGGGGTGCGGCCCACCGCTGCCACGTTCGCGCCCGCCGCGGCAAGCGCCAGCGCGATGCCCTGGCCGATGCCGGTGTTCGCGCCGGTGACGACGGCGACCTTGCCGCCGAGATCGAAGGGATTGGTCATGCTGGAACTCCGTCAGGCCAGCTGGCAGATATCGAGCACGTTCATGTCGGTATAGTCCTGGTTCTCGCCGGCCATCGCCCAGATGAACGCATAGGCCTTCGTCCCCGCGCCCATGTGGATCGACCAGGGCGGCGAGATCACGGCTTCCTCGTTCTGCATCACAATGTGCCGCGTCGCTTCGCCTTCGCCCATGAAGTGGAAGACGCGGTCCTTGGCGAGGTCGTCGAGCTCGAAGTAGAAATAGATCTCGCTGCGGCGCTCGTGGATGTGCGGGGGCATGGTGTTCCACACGCTGCCCGGCTTGAGCACGGTGAGGCCCATCACCAGCTGCGCGCTGTCGCACACGCCGGGGATGACGAGCTGGAAGATCGTCCGCTCGTTCGATTCCGCCAGCGTGCCGCGGTCGAGCGCATTGGCGTCGGCGATGCCGAGCAGCCTCGTGGTGAACGCCTTGTGCGCCGGGCACGACGCCAGGTAGAAGCGCGCGCCTTCGCCGGCGAAGGTCACTTGCCTGGCGCCCATGGTGACGTAGAGGCAGTCCTTGTTGCCCAGCGTGAAGGCTTCGCCGTCGACGGTGACGGTGCCTTCGACCGAGCCGACGTTGACGATCGCCAGCTCGCGGCGCTCGAGGAAAGGGTGGCCCGCGGCCGAGGGCGGCTCGGCCTGGTCGGGGAGCCTGACCGGCGTGGCGCCCACCGCGACACCGCCGATCACGAACCGGTCGGCATGGGTGTAGTTGAGCACGCACTCGCCGGTGCGAAACAGGCCCTGGATGAGGTAGCGGTCGCGCAGCTCGTCGTTCGAGACGCACTCCATCATGTCGGGGTGCGTGGCGTAATAGGTGCGATCGAACATGTGCCTCTCCGAATCTGGTCGCGCTCGGGTAACCGGTGTCAGGTTTGAATTCAACCAGTGTCGCGATGCGACCGGGCGAGGGCGAGGTCAAGCGGTGCAGCACACTCAAGCCCCTCCCCTTCAGGGGAGGGGTTGGGGTGGGGCCTGTCCACGAATGCCAACGTTGGTCTCGGTGAGACTCACAGGCCCCACCCCCAACCCCTCCCCTGAAGGGGAGGGGCTTAAGAAGATCAAGACCCCGGCGCCGCCACCGATGCCCGCCGGATCAGCGTCGAGACGAACAGCGAGGCATCGCCGTCGCTGCTGCCCTTGCCGCTCGCTTCGCCGACCAGCTTGAGCGCCGCGGCGCGCGCCATCGTCGCGATCGGCCAGCGCACCGTCGTCAGCGGCGGCCAGATGTGCGAGGCGATCGGCGTGTCGTCGAAGCCGATGATCGAGAGTTCCTGCGGCACCGAAAGCCCCCGCTGGCGCGCGACATGGAACACCCCCGCCGCCATCTCGTCGTTCGAGGAGAAGACCGCGGTCGGCCGCGGCGAATGGTCGAGCAGCCGGTCGGCCGCGCGCATCCCCGATTCGAAGCGATAGTCGCCGTGCACGATCATCGTCCGCTGGATCGGAATCCCCGCGGCTTCCAGCGCTTCCTCATAGCCGTGCTGGCGCTCGATCGCCGAGCGGAAGCCGTGCGGCCCTGCGATCAGCCCGATCCGACGGTGCCCCGCCTCGATGAGGTGTCCCACCGCGCCGCGCACTGCCTCGCGGTCGTTCGAAGCGACCATGTTGGGCGGCTCGTCGAGCGGCGCCGAGCCCATCCGCACATAGCGCACCCCCAGTTCGCGGCAGAGCGCGGCGAGCGTGTCATTCTCGCTGATCGGCGGCAGCAGCATGATGCCGTACGGCCGCTGCCGCTCGAGGAAGCGGCGGATCTCCTCGAGCATCGCCGGCGAGCCGCGGTCGACCGGGTGGACGATCAGCTCGAACTCGGTGTCGCGCAGCACTTCGAGCAGCCCCTGCTGCACGTTGAGCACCATCTGCGCATTGGGGTTGTCGTGGATCAGCCCGATCAGGAAGTTGCGCCTCAGCGCCAGCGCGCGCGCCTGCGGATTGGGGATGTACCCCAGTTCGGCGATGACCTGCTCCACTCGCTTGCGCGTGTCCTGGTTGAGCAGCGGGGAGGCATTGATCACCCGGCTGACGGTCTTCTTCGAGACCCCGGCGAGGCGCGCGACGTCGTTGATCGTTGGCTGGCTGGCTTTGCTCATGTCCATGAGGACATAGCGCCCATTGTCCCATTCGCCAAATGTGCGGGACACAAGCATGGCTTGTCACTGACACCGGTTTCCCATAAGCAGCGAGGAATGACGGGTGCCAAATGAGCGTGGGCGAGGCGAGGATGAGTGAGGGCGAACGGATCGCGCAGGCGTTCGTAGCGGCGCGCCGGGACGCCCAGGCGCTGGCCGACTATCCGGGGCGCCGCCCCGAGTCGATCGCCGAGGCCTATGCGATCCAGGACCATGCGATCGCGCTGCGCCGGGTCGCGGTGGGCGGCTGGAAGGTCGGCCGGATCAACCCGCCGCTCGATGCCGAGCTGGGCACCAATCGCCTCGCGGGGCCGATCTTCGCCGATCGCATCGTCGATGCACGCCCGGGGCTGTCGATGCCGGTGTTCGAGGGCGGCTTCGGCGCGGCCGAGGCGGAATATCTCCTGCGCATCGGCACCGCGCCCGATCCGGCGAAGGCCGAATACACGCCCCACGAGGCCAAGGCGCTGATCGACGCGGTCCATGCCGGCATCGAGATCGCGAGCTCGCCCTATCCGGGGATCAACGCCGACGGGCCGCTGGTGACGATCTCGGACTTCGGCAACAACCACGGGCTGGTGGTCGGCCGCGCGATCCCGAACTGGCAGAACGGCGACTTCATCGACTGGACGGTGGAGCTGCTGATCGACGGCGAGGAAGCGGGCCGCGCTCCCGCGAGCGAGATGCTCGACGGCCCGTTCGGCGCGGCCGCCTTCCTGTTCGGCCTCGCGGCGGCGCGCGGGATCGCGCTCCAGCCGGGGCAGTGGATCTCCTCGGGCGCGGTGACGGGCGTGCACATCATGCACCCGGGGCAACGCGCAGTGGCGCGCTTCGGCGGCGGGTTCGAGGTTGAGTGCGCGATCGAGAAGGCGGAGGCGTAAGCGCGCCTTCCCGACATCAGCGGTCGTCCCGGCGAAAGCCGGGACCCAGGGTCGCGAGCGACGTCCTGCTTGGCCCTGGGTCCCGGCTTCCGCCGGGATGACGGTTGTGGGTATCGACCAGAGGGAATGATGACCGACCTCACACGCCGCCGCGCCTGGCCGCCGGCCTGATCTTTCCCCGGCGCAGCGCTCGCCGGTGCGGGCCGTCGGGGTCAACGCCGCGGTGGTCAACGACGTCAAGATGACGACCGAGGCCAACCGCACGCTCCACCACGCGATGCTCAAGGAGCGCGTGTCGCTCGGCAACGACATCCTTACCGGCCGCGCCAGCCGATTGCAGGTGCTGCTGCTCGACAAGACCAGCTTTACCGTCGGGCCGCGAGCGACGTCCTTCGCAACCCTGGGTCCCGGCTTTCGCCGGATGACGAAGAGGGGAGCGGGCGGAAGTGGCAGCTTTAGGACAGGCCGACGGACTGAAACCAAACTTAAGCCTGTTCGGTGCATGCAGATTCGGGCAGATTGAACGCCGCGAGCGAGGGGATTGCGCTGGCATGCGTGTAGGGGGTCGATTTTCAGCTTGGATGCGCGGGGCTCTCGGGGCCTCGCTTGCCCTGCTCGCCGCCGCCGCGGTGCTCACCGGCGCCACCGCCGCGCCGCCTGCCGGCGGGACCTTCGAAGGCGTCGCGAGCTGCGCCGGCACCACCTGCCACGGCCGGATGGAGGCGGACGGCGCCGTCGTCCGCCAGGACGAGCTGATGCGCTGGCAGGAACCTTCGTCGCCCGGCGGTGCGCACAGCCGGGCCTATGCCGTCCTCTCCGGCCGCCGCGCGCAGCAGATCACCGCCACGCTCGGCCTCGGCGACGCCGCCCGGGCGCCCGCCTGCCTCGGCTGCCATTCGACCCCCGTCACCGGCGGGAAGGGCGCGCGCTACCTCACCAGCGACGGGGTGAGTTGCGAGGCGTGCCACGGCCCCGCCTCGGGCTGGATCGCTTCGCACTATGCCGTCGGCGCCAGCCACGCGGGCAATGTCGCGAATGGCATGACGCCGCTCGACCGACCACTGGTCCGCGCCGGCGTGTGCCTCGATTGCCACTACGGCAGCGCCCGCGCCGGTCAGTTCGTCACGCACCGGATGATGGCTGCCGGCCACCCCCGGATCAGCTTCGAGCTCGACCTCTTCTCGACGATGCAGCAGCATTGGGACGAGGATGCCGACTATGCCGGGCGCAAGGGCCGTACCGACAGCGTCGCCACCTGGGCCGCCGGCCAGGCGATGGCGCTCAACCGCGCGATGACGCTGTTCGCGAGCAACCGCGGCACCGAGGGCAGCTTCCCCGAATTCACCTTCTTCGACTGCCACAGCTGCCATCGCCGCATCTACGACCAGGCCGATCGCAGCCTGACCTTCGAGACCAACCCCGGCCGCCCGATCCCCTTCGGCATGCCGCCGTTCAACGACGAGAACATGATCTTGCTCTCGGCGGCGGTCCATGCCGCTGTGCCCGGCCAGGCCGCGCGGTTCGACGCCGACGTGAAGGCCTTCCACGCCGGCCTTGCCGGCGACCGCACCGCCGCCGTGGCTGCCGCGCGCCGGCTCGCCCAGACCTCGCAGAGCCTCGCCGGCATGCTCGCCGGGCTCGGCGGCAACGACCTGGCGTATCGCATCCTGGACAGCATCGCCGGCCCCGCCTCGGCACCGCGCTTCACCGATTACGAAGGCTCGGTGCAGGCGGTGATGGCAATCGACACCCTGCTCAACGCGCTGGTCAAGCAGGGCCGGATCACGATCGGCGCGGCGGCCGGCATCCGCGCCGACATCAATCGCGCCTATGCCGCGGTCAAGGAGCCCAACGCCTATCGCGGCGCCGACTTCCGCGCCTCGCTCGCCAGCGCGGTCCGCAGCATCCGGGCGCTCAGATGACGCGGCGCCCGGTAACCGCGTTCCTCGCCGTCTCGGCCCTGCTGCTCGAATCCTGCGGCGGCAGCGGCAGCGTCAGCACCCCGTCGCCCGCCGCGACGCCGACCCCCACGCCGACTCCCGCGACCGGCAATTATCCCGTCCCCGCCGCGCAGTCGCTCAGCGTCGCCGACGTCCAGGCGGTGATCGCCCACGCCGCCGCCGAGGCGCAGGCGCGCTCGCTCCCCGCGGTGATCGCGGTGAGCGACCGCGTCGGCAACATCCTCGCCGTCTTCCGCATGACCGGCGCCGCCGCCACCGCGCGCACCACGCCCGCGCCGGGCGGCGCCAGCATCGACGCGCAGAACCTCGTCATCCCCGCCGAGGCCGGCGCGATCGCCAAGGCGGTCACCGGCGCGTACCTCTCCTCGGGTGGCAATGCCTTCTCGACCCGCACCGCCTCGATGATCGTCCAGCAGCATTTCCCGCCCTCGCCGGTCACCGCCGGGCTCGAGAGCGGGCCGCTGTTCGGCGTCCAGTTCAGCCAGCTCCCCTGCTCGGACCTCTCCGCCCGCTTCGGCGCCGCGGGCTCGGCCGCGCTGATCGGGCCGAAGCGCTCGCCGCTCGGCCTCGCCGCCGATCCGGGCGGCTTCCCGCTCTACAAGGACGGGGTGGTGGTCGGCGGCGTCGGCGTGATGACCGATGGCAGCTACGGCTTCGACCCCGACGTGACCGACGTCGACGCCAGCGCCGAGGAAGCGATCGCGCTGGCCGGCACGCGCGGCTTCGAAGCGCCCGAAAGCATCCGTGCCGACCGCATCTATGTCGACGGCACCCAGCTCCGCTACACCGACGTCGCCTACACCGGTCTCGCGACGCCCGGCACCGCCACCTATGCCGCGACCAGCCCGGCGCTGGGCAGCCCGGTCGCGGTCACCGGCTATACCGCCGCGACGATCACCGCGGGTACGGCATACGGCAGCGAAGCCTCGGGCATCCGCGCCTCGACTTCGGCCGAATTCTCGAACCGCGACGCCTTCGTCCTCACCAACGGCGCGGGCGCCGACCGCTATCCCGTCACCGCCGGCACCGACGGCGCGGGCGCCATCTCCGCCGCCGAGGCGCGTGCGATCCTCGAGGAAGCCTTCACGATCATGACGCGCGCCCGCGCGCAGATCCGCCAGCCCCTCGACAGCCGCGCCCAGGTGTCGATCAGCCTGGTCGATACCAACGGCGCGGTGCTGGGCCTCGTCCGCTCGCCCGACGCGCCGATCTTCGGCATCGACGTCTCGCTGCAGAAGGCGCGCACCGCCGCCTTCTTCTCGAACGCCGCGGCGGGCGCCCAGATGCTCGCCGATCCCAGCGCCGACGTGCAGCATTTCGTCGCCGCCGCGCGGACCTTCCTCAACGACCCCGCCGCGCTCACCGGCACCCATGCCTTCACCGATCGCGCCAACGGCAATCTCTCGCGCCCCTATTTCCCCGATGGCGAGGTCGGCCGCCCCAACGGGCCCTTCTCGCGACCGATCGCGCAGTTCAATCCGTTCAGCACCGGGCTGCAATCGGCGCTGATCCTCACCAACCTCGGCCAGCACCTCAGCTACGTCACCGGCGCGAGCGGCACCGACACGCCGCAGCGCTGCACCTTCATCCCCGATGCCGCGCCCGGCCGGAATCGCCTGCAGAACGGCATCCAGATCTTCCCCGGCTCGGTCCCCGTCTATCGCGGCAACACGCTCGTCGGCGGGATCGGCGTCTCGGGCGACGGTATCGACCAGGACGACATGATCAGCTTCCTCGGCCTCCACAATGCCGGAGTGCGGGTCGGCGGCATCGGCAACGCCCCCGCGGCGATCCGGGCCGACAACATCCTGGTGACCCTGAGCGGCGGCGGCAGCGCCCGGCTGCGCTACGTCAGCTGCCCCTTCGCGCCCTTCCTCGATTCCAGTGCGAACAATGTCTGCGAGGGGCTGTGAGCGTCGACCTCGCCCCTGCGCTGCTGCTCGTCACGCCGGTGCCGGTGACGGACATGCCGAGCGGATGGGCGCAGGAAGCCCCCTCGCAGGACGCGCAGACCGCTCCAAAGCCCGACCCGCGCGACACCCCCACCGACCCGTCGGAAACCCTCGAAGGCCGCCGCAAGCCCGGCTATGTCCCGCCGCTCCCTAAAGCCGTCACCCAGGACAACCCCGGCGCCGTCCGCGCCCCGCCGCCCGAGGCTTTCCCCACCGACCAGGTGCCCGTCCCCGACCGCTGGCGCCTGATCGAATCCCTCGGCGTGGTGAAGGAGAATTGGCTCGACCCCTATCACCAGAACACGCTGAAGGGCGACCGCCCGATCGACCGCGCCAAGGTGCCCTGGCTCCCGATCAAGGGAGACGACTGGTTCTTCTCCGCCAGCGCCGTCTCGGACACCGTCTTCGAGCCGCGGACCTTCCCGATCCCCGTCGGCGTCCAGACCACCCGGCGCCCCGGCAGCCTCGACGTCTTCGGCAAGGACGCGAGCTATATCGCCTCTCAGACCTTCATCCTCGGCGCTTCGCTGTTCAAGGGCTCGACCGCGTTCAAGCCGCCCGAGATCGAGTATCGCATCGCGCTCGCCCTCAACGTCAACTACGCGCAGGTCCCCGAGCGTCGCGTCCTCCACGTCGAGCCCTCGAAGCCCAGCCACCGGCTCGACAGCTTCCTCGGCGTGCAGGAGCTGTTCGTCGACTATCACCTGCGCAACGTCTCGGATCGCTACGATTTCGACTCGATCCGCGTCGGCATCCAGCCCTTCCAGAGCGACTTCCGCGGCTTCCTGTTCAACGACCAGCAGCTTGGGCTGAGGCTGTTCGGCAACCGCGACGGCAATCGCGTCCAGTACAACCTCGGCGTCTTCTGGCGGCTGGAGAAGGACACCAACTCCGGGCTCAACAGCGTCCTCTCGAGCCCGCGCGACGACCTCGTCTTCGTCGCCAACGTCTATCGCCAGGACTTCCTGGTCCCCGGCCTCACCAGCCAGGTCATCGCGCTGTTCAACCGCAACCGCGAAGGCAATGGCATCCGTGTCGACGACAACGGCTTCCCCGTCCGTCCCGCGCTGCTCGGCGACCTGCGCGGCCACGATTACGACGTCGCGTACCTCGGCTACAACGCCGACGGCCATGTCGGCCGGATCAACGTCACGGCCTCGACCTATGCCGCGCTCGGCCACGACTCGAACAGCTTCTTCACCAGCCGCCCCGCCAGCATCCGCGCCTTCTTCGGCGCGACCGAATTGAGCTACGACCGCGACTGGATCCGCGTCCGCCTCTCGGCGCTCTACGCCACCGGCGACGGCGACCCCTATGACGACAAGGAGACCGGCTTCGACGCCGTCTTCGAGAACCCCGTCTTCGCCGGCGCCGACACCAGCTATTGGATCCGCCAGTCGATTCCCTTCGCCGGTGGCGGCCGCGCCGTCGCGCTGTCGGGGCGCAACGGCGTGCTCAATTCGCTGCGCTCGTCGAAGGAGGAGGGGCAGTCGAATTTCAACAACCCCGGCACCTTCCTGCTCGGCGTCGGCGCCGACTTCGACCTGACGCCCCGGCTTCGTGTCTCGGCCAACGCCAACCATCTCGCCTTCGCCAACACGATCACGCTCGAGACACTGCGCAACGAAGGCAGCATCCCGAAGGACATCGGCTGGGACCTCTCCGCCGCAGCGATCTGGCGACCGCGCGCCAACCAGAACATGGTGTTCCGCCTCTCCGCCGCGGTGCTCCAGCCGGGCGAGGGCTTCCGCGACCTGTTCGACAACGCCCAGCGCCACGACCGCTACGTCTCGGTCCTCGCCAACGTGGTGCTGAGCTACTGATGCGCCTCGGGACCCGCCTCCTCGCCCTCGCGCTGCTGCTCCTCGCCGGCGTGCTCGTCCCCGCCGCGATCCTCAAGGCGAGCGACGAGGAGAAGCCCGTCGCGCGCGTCTATGTCGCCGCCCCCCCTGCGCCGATGAGCCAGACCGAGGCACAGGCCGCGGCCAAGTCCGAAGGCTGTTTCTCCTGCCACACGCGCACCGACGAAGCCTCGATGCACGCCACCCCCGCGGTCCGCCTCGGCTGCACCGATTGCCACGGCGGCGACGCCACCGTCCGCGGCGACCCCAATCTCGGCTTCGCGGACCCGCGCTACATCGCCGCGCGCGACAAGGCGCACATCCTCCCGCTTTACCCGAAAAGCTGGAACTGGCCCGACAGCGCCAACCCGAAGCGCAGCTACACGCTGCTCAACAAGGAAGCCCCCGAGTTCATCCGCTTCGTGAACCCGGGCGACTATCGCGTCGTCCGCGACTCCTGCGGCGCCTGCCACCTCGAGATCATCGAGGCGAGCGAGCGCTCGCTGATGGCTTCCACCGCGATGCTCTGGGGAGGGGCCGCCTACAACAACGGTATCGTCCCGTACAAAAACTACCTCTTCGGCGAGGCCTATACCCGCGACGGTGAGCCCGCGAAGATCGTCTCCGCCGGCAATCCCCCGGGCAAGGTCACCCCGGCGGAGCAGGCGAGGGGCGCGCTCGCCGCGCTCTACCCGCTCCCCACCTGGCAAGTGATGCCGCCCGCCGACGTCTTCCGCGTGTTCGAGCGCGGCGGGCGCAACAACGGCACGCAGTTCGCCGAGGTGGGGCTGCCCAACCCGACCGGATCGATCCAGCGACTGGAGGAGCCCGGCCGCCCCGACCTCAAGCAGTCGAACCGCGGCCCCGGCACGGGCCTGCGCGTCGCGATCCCGGTGCTCAACATCCACAAGACAAGGCTCAACGATCCGCTGCTCTGGTTCATGGGCACCAACGACCAGCCCGGCGACTATCGCGGCTCGGGCTGCACCGGCTGCCACGTCATCTACGCCAACGACCGCGAGCCGCGGCACAGCCTGATCTACGCGCAATATGGCCGCGACGGGCAGAGCATCACCGTCGACCCGACGATCGCCGCCAAGCGCCAGCAGCCCGACGAACACGGCCGCCTGATCCAGCCCGGCCAGAAGGAGTCCGGCCACCCGCTCCGCCACGCCTTCACCCGCGCGATCCCGACCAGCCAGTGCATGAGCTGCCACCTCCACCAGCCCAACATCTTCCTGAACTCCTACCTCGGCTACACGATGTGGGACTATGAGTCCGACGCGCCGGCGATGTGGCCCAGGCACCAGCGCTATCCCACCATCGCCGAGCAGCACGAGGCGCTGGAGCGTAACCCCGAGGGCGCGGTGGTGCGCGGCAACTGGTCCGACCCCGGGTTCCTCCGCAACGTCTACGACCTCAACCCGGGGCTCAGGGACACGCAGTTCGCCGACTATCACAGCCACGGCTGGAACTTTCGCGGCGTCTTCAAGCGCGACCGCGAGGGCAACCTCCTCGACGCCGAGGGCAACATCGTGAAGCCCGACGATCCCGAGAAATGGCGCAAGGCAGGCGAGGGCAAGTTCGTGCCCCCCGGCACCAACCCCGGCAAGGCGGTCCACCTGATGGACATCCATGCCGAGAAGGGCATGCAATGCGCGGACTGCCATTTCGCGCAGGACAGCCACGGCAACGGCCTCATCTACGGCGAAGTCGCCAACGCCGTCGAGATCGGGTGCAAGGATTGCCACGGCACTGCCGACGCTTACCCGACGCTGCGCACCTCGGGCCCCGCCGCGCGGCCGCAGGGCTCGAACCTCGAGCTGCTCCGCAACCCCGACGGCCAGCGCCGCTTCGAATGGGTGGAAGGTGCCGACGGCCGCCGCAAGCTCATCCAGCGCTCGATCGTCGATCCCTCGCTGAGCTGGGAAATCCACCTGGTGAAGGATTCGGTCGATCCGCTGAGCCCGACCTTCAACGCCAGGGCCGCGCGCGCCAAGCTGATGAGCCGCACCGGCGCCGACGACGGCAGCTTCGCCTTCGGCCCCGCCGTGCCCTTAGCCGATCGCGCGCACAAGGACGGCGAGATGGCGTGCTTCACCTGCCACCTCAGCTGGACCACCAGCTGCGGCGGCTGCCATCTCCCGATCGAAGCGAACTGGAAGACCGAGACGCATCACTTCAAGGGCGAGGAGACGCGCAACTTCGCGACCTACAACCCGCAGGTCGCGCGCGACGACATGTTCCAGCTCGGCAAGCACATGACCACCAAGGGCAACGAGACCGCCCCGGTGCGAAGCTCCTCCGCGCTGGTCCTTTCCTCGACCAACCCCAACCGCGAGCGCATCTACATCCAGCAGCCGCCCATCTCGGCGATCGGCTTCTCGAGCCAGGCCTTCGCCCCGCACTTCCCCCACACCGTCCGCACCACCGAGACCAAGACCTGCACCGACTGCCACTTGTCGGCCAAGGACGACAACAACGCGATCATGGCGCAGCTCCTCCTGCTCGGCACAAACCAGGTGAACTTCGTCGGGCTCCACGCCTGGACCGGCCTGCAGGGCGGGATCGAAGCGGTACGCGTCACCGAATGGAACGAGCCCCAGGCGGTGCTCGGCTCCTATCTCCAGCGCTATGCCTATCCCGATTACTGGCGGCTCCACGTCGAGCAGAACCACCGCGAGCTGAAGGACTGGACTCGCGGCAAGACCTTCGGCCGCAAGCGCTCGGGCGAGACCGGCGAGCGCGAGCAGTTCCGCAATCCCACCCACGGCACGGCCGACGCGGTGAACTGCCTGCAACTCCGCGGCGAATATCTCTATGTCGCCGAAGGCAAGGGCGGTTTCCGCGCCTATGACGTCGCCTCGGTCGCCAACAAGGGCGTGTCGGACCCGATCATCACCGCGCCCTTCTCGAAGCTCGGCCAGAACACCCAGGTCAAGTCCGCCAACGCCACCTGCATGGCGCTCCCGACCAACCAGACGATCAACCCCTTGCGCAACACGCCCGCGATGCGCGAGGCGAACCAGGAACAGCCGTTCCTGCCGATCTACAGCTATGCCGCGGTGACGGATTCGGTCGAGGGCCTGATCCTCGTCAACGTCGAGACGCTGGCCGACGGCGACTTCCAGAACAACTTCCTCAAGCGCGCGGTCACCTGGAACCCCGACGGCGTGCTGAACGGCGCCCGCCACATCATCCTGGCGGGCGAGATCGCGTACATCGCGGCGGACAAGGGGCTGGTGGTCGTCGACCTCCACGACCCGCTCCACCCGAAGCTCGCCGCCGTCCGCCCCCTGCGCGACGCGAGGGCCAGCGCGATCCAGTTCCGCTACCTCTGGGTGAGCGATGCCGAGGGCGTGAAGCTCTTCGACGTGACGAACCTCCGCAACCCGGTGGCGGTCCCCTCGGGCACGATCGCAATGCCCGATGCGAAGCGCATCTACGTCGCGCGCACCTACGCCTACATCGCCGGCGGCGCGCAGGGGCTGGTGGTGGTCAACGTCACCAACCCCACCCAGCCGAAATGGTACGGCGCCTATACCTTCGGAGGCCAGCTGACGGACGCGCGCGACGTGATCGTCGGCGCGACGAATGCGAGCTTCTTCGCCTATGTCGCGGACGGGCGGAACGGCCTGAAGGTCCTCCAGCTCACCGCTCCCGACACCCAGCCCAATTTCTACGGCTTCAGCCCCGCGCCGAAGCCCGAACTCATCGCCTGGGCGAGGACGCCCTCACCGGCGCTGGCGCTGTCCAAGGGCTTGGACCGCGACCGGGCAGTGGACGAGACCGGCGGCCAGATCGCGGTGTTCGGTCGGCTGGGTTCACGCCCGTTCAATCGCGAGGAGATGGAACGGCTGTTCCTCAGCCGGCGGGGGCAGGTGTTCAAGGTGAGCGACGCGGTGGACCCGAACGGGTGGCGGGGGCCTGCGGTTGCGTGGCCGACGAAATAAATGTGACCGCTTGCACAGCTCCGGTGGGAGCTGCCGAAGGTACATCTTTCCAAGCTCTTATGATCTCAGGAGCTTTGTCGAGCGCCTTGCACAGGACGACAGAAATAATCGCTAGGGCGCCCAGCCATGGGGACAAGGCTGTAGCACCTCCGACTCCCAAAGCGAGCGAACCGCTCTTGGCCAAGGTCAAGAGAACTAAAGGAGCGTGCTTTTCTTGCATCTCGCTTCTCGCCACTTTTCCGTGATCGAGAAGTCCGAGTGCCAAAATGCACAAAGGAACCTCCCGACCGATACCGATCGAAAAATTCCCCAGTGCACGTCCCGCGATAGTGACCGAGTTATGGACGTAACTACCAAGCCCTAACAATATCACCCTTGTACCTTGGTCTCTTTCCACGCGGTATTCCGACAAAGGCAAGGAAACCAATATCGGGGAAATCGACCGGGATTCTTATGCATGACTACATATACATTACAGAAAAAATCGGACCCAGTCAACGTGCCGCAATTTCATCCCTACACCGCGCTTCCCACCTAGGATTGCTTGCCCCATGCTGGCTCCCATGCCTCTCGGGTTTCAAACATGGCGTGAGCTCGGCGAGGCTCTTCTCGGCACCGACGCGCGTAAGGAGCAGCGCATGATCCCCCTCAGCACTGCGATTCAGCCGGAAATCGCGCGCCTCTTCGGCGGCTGGCCGGAGGGTTGGTCGATCGAGGACGAAGGCGTCGAGCAATGCCGGGTGCAAACGCCGGAGTTCGCCATCGCTTTCTTCCGCGACCCCCGCAACAATGAGGTCGGGTCGACCCTGATCTATCCCGAATCCGCCGGGACGATCGACACGCTCCAACCTCATATCATCGCCAGCTATTTCCAGTCGCTCGAATGGAAGCCCGGTCCCGGAATCGCGTACACCGAACTCCAGCCCCGCGTCGCCATCGAGGTCGCGAATCTGCGCGCGCTGCTCGAGGTTATGGCCCGCGAGCGCATCTCCCCGCGTGAGCTGTCCTTCTTCCAGTCAGGCTACAACAGCGCCTACACCGATTATTGCGCCGGCAAATGGTCGTCCGAAACATGACCCGCTTCGCCGCAGCGCTCGAATTGCAGGGCCTCTGCTTCGCGCCGCCCACTTGTCTTGCAATGTAGGATTTCGCCTGCTGCAATCCCTGCTGGACCGGTCCCAAGCCGATCCCGCTCCTTGACCTCGTCGATCCGCCATCTCCGCGCAGCCGGGCTGCGCTTAGGCTAGCTTCTCCCAAATCCTCCCCCGGAGGGGGAGGGGACCATGCGAAGCTTGGTGGAGGGGTAGCTCACCGCGGGCGACCTCGCTCGCGGTGAGCTACCCCCTAATCAAGCCTGCGGCTTACCACCTTCCCTTCCAGGGGAGGATTGAACCGAGGCCAACCGCGTCCGCGCCGATCCGTCGCGACGGGTCGTGACTCTTGTGACTTTCCGCCGCCGATTTCCGGCGACGGGTCATGACTCTTGTGACTTTTCACCCGACGCGGCGGCGCCCAGGCACCGAGCTCGAAAACCCGTTCTTGGCCTGACTTTCCCTAACCTTCGGCCCCACAACCCAGCCGAAAATCACCCCCCAGGCCGCTCCTCCATCAGATGCTTGACCAGCCCCTGCATCCGCCCGTCGAACTTCGCCAGCGGCACGGGGTCCTCGGCGTAGTTATACAAACTCACCAGCTCGGTGCCGTTCCACCAGTGCATCCCGAAGCCCGGCATGTCCGCCACCACCATCGGTCGCAGGTCGGGCTTCTCCGGGTCCATCGGCCGCAGGTCCAGCGTCACCCCCGGCGCCACCGCGGGGCAGACCGCCACCGTCACCCCGCGCCACGGCGCCGTGATCGGCACGTGCAGATGCCCGCACAGGATCGACTGGACGTTGCCCGCCCCCTCGATCGCCTCGGCGAAGCGCTGGACCCAGGGCTCGCGTGGATCGGTGCGCATCCAGTCGATGCCCACGTCCATCGGCGGATGGTGCATCACCAGCACCGTCGGGGTCTTGCGGTCCTCCTCCAGCCGCGCCTTCAGCCACGCCGCGCGCACCTGGCAGAAGGCGCCGCCGTGGCGGCCTTCCTCCAGCGTGTCGAGCAGGATGAGCCGCAGCGCGCCCAGGTAGAGCACGTACTGCACGAACCCGCCCGGCGTCGGCACGTCGGGGAAGGCGCGCGAGAAATTGGTGCGGTCGTCGTGGTTCCCCGGGATCGGATGCCAGGGGAAGGGGCAGGCGCCCAGCAGCTCCTTGGTTCGCCTGTAGCTCTCGGGGTCGCCGCGCTCGGTGATGTCGCCGGTCACCAGCATCAGGTCGGGCTTGTTTGGCCCTTCCAGGATCTTGGCGAGGACATGGTCGAGCCGCTGCTTGTTGTATTCGTTCGGGTCGGCCGCGTCGAAGCCGATGTGCAGGTCGGTGATCTGGGCGATCAGCATCTCCGTCTCCCCCTCCTCGCCGCGCCCTCTCCTCAGGGGCCCTCGCGGCGAATGGCGTCCTCACGCGCACTGCGACGCGGAGCCCAGGGAGCCCCGCCGTCGCCATGGTATCTGTGACACATGGCGCAGGACGAGGGAACCTTCGCCGAAGACCCTTCGCCGCCGTGGCAGGTGCGACATGTCTTGATTCCGGGCAGAAGCAGGTCCTCCGCGCTGCCCGAGGCGCCCGCGGCGTGGCACGAGACGCAGGTCTCGCCCTTGTGCGCCTCATGGTCGAACCAGCCGTGGAACAGATAGCGCGGCGGCTGGCTGACCCTGGCGACTTCCCAGCCATAGGGTCCACCTCGCGCGATCGTGTGGCATTCCTGGCAGGCGCCGCCCGCATCGAACAGCTGGGCGATCGCCGCATCGGGGCTCCGCCGCGCGACCGCGCCGAAATAGGCGCTGTAGAGCTTGCCCTCCGCATAGAGCCCCGGCCGCCGCCGCCCGCCGTCGAGCCCCATCGGCTTCGGCACCGGCCGCGTCGCGTAGAAGGCGCGCAGGTCGGCGATCGCCTGCGCGACACCGCCGTGCCGCAGCTTGCGGACGGTGCCCTGGATCGTGTCATAGGCCAGGCTGTGGCACATGCCGCAGCTGCGCTCGAAGTCGACGGGCACGAAGCGCAGCCCATCCGCGGTCTTCACATGGCAGTCCTTGCAGTCGAGCGACGTGCCGAAGGCGTAGCGCCCCCGCAGCGTCTGCCCCATCCGCGCCACCCCGCCGCTGGTCGAGAGGTGGAGCGCGTGCGAGAACTTCAGCCCGTCCGCCGCCATCGGATGCCCGTCGAGCGAGACACGCGCGCCGTTCACCAGCGGCTGGAACTGCGGATGGCTCGTCCCGAAGTCGCCGGCATTGCCCAGCCTGGTGGCCTTGAGCCTTTGGTCAAGCGTCGCATGGCACTCGGTGCAGAAGGCCTGGCGCGTCGACGGCATCGGCCCGGCGCCCTCGTGCTCGGTATGGCAGTCGACGCAGGCCCCCGGCCCCGGCTTGTGGAAGGCGTCGGCGACGCCGCGGAGGAACCGGCCCCAGGCGGTCGGCGCCGCGCGCGCGCCGGCGATCCGCGCGGGCGAGGCATGGTCGTGCACGTCCTTGTGGCAGGCGATACAGGCGTCGTCGCGCACCGAGACGAAGGCGTCGACATGGCAGGCGTTGCAATTCTTCTCGAGGCTGTGGTGCGCGG
The DNA here is from genome assembly GCF_017745215.1 of Sphingomonas sp. GTDB lineage: Bacteria > Pseudomonadota > Alphaproteobacteria > Sphingomonadales > Sphingomonadaceae > Sphingomonas. Next base: position 61,571 of record NZ_JAGHZV010000008.1, on the reverse strand, counting down.
TCGAGAGCGCGCCGCTCGACCAGCTCCGGTCCCAATGTGCCGAGTAGATGCTGCGCTGGTCGTCGGCGGTCTTGTGGAAGAAGCCCCAGATCGGCACCGCGAGGAAGCCGACGAGGATTGCGACCAGCAGCAGCCACGCCGTCCCGCGCTTGCCCGGCAGCTTGCCGCGCAAGGAGAAGGCCTGGCCCTCTTCGCGCTCCTCCTCGGCCTCGGAGATCGCGTCGACGCGGCGCACCGCCAGGGTGATGTCGCCCGCGTCGTCGCGCCCTACGGTGATGCGATGCCCGCCGAACGCCAGCTCGGCGCCGCGCGCGCTGTCGATCTCGGCACGCTTCGTGATCCGCCCATCCACCCCGAAGCCGAGCGTCCCCGTCGCGCGCACGCTGAGCTGGCGCCCGTCGCGGCTCTCGATCTCGGCGTGGCGCGGCGCGACGCTGAGGTCGGGCAGCGCGATGTCGTTCTCCGACGCGCGGCCGACGCCGAGCACCGCCCGGTCGTTGCGGGTCTCGCGCACGATCTCGCGATGGTCGGCGGTGAAGCTGATGTGGCGGATCAGAAACGCCATCGCCTCACCAGTAGAAGAAGACGCTGACGATGTGCGCGGTGAGCGCGGCGATCAGCGCGAAGGTGGCGGGGACGTGGATGTAGAGCCAGACCTCGAGCATCGCCTTGAGCCGGAGGTGCTCGCGCAGCCGCGCCAGCATCGCCGCCTTGCGCTCGAGGAGGGACTCGACCTTGTCGACCGCCGGGTTGCCCGCGGCGCAGCGCAACTGGCTCCGCGCCCGCGCGGTGGCGTCGCCCGGATAGCGGCCCGAGAGCCGCCGCAGCAGCCCGCCCGCGAACGGGTCCTGCGCCAGCGAGCGCTCGACCAGCGCCGCCTGCGCCTGATCGAGCGGCTGCGCGGCTTCGTGGAGCTGGCGGTCGACCGCGCGCAGGCCCTCGATCATCTGGGTCTGCGTCATCTCCTCGCGGTTGCTGCTGAGCTTTGCGGGCACCGTGCCATAGGCGACGATCCCCCAGATGCCGGTGACGATCACCAGCATCATCAGCGCATAGGCGAGCGTGTGGACGTTCCAGCCGAACTGAAAGCCGGTGTGTAGCGTCGCGAGCACGATGAGGCTGAGCCCGAGGTAGACGTGCGCGCTCGTCCAACCCTTCAGCCGCCAATGGCCCTTGGTCATCGCGCGCTTGCGGATGCCGAGCAAGGTCAGCCAGAGGACCAAGAGGGCACTGATCGTGCCGAGCGTATAGCCGAGCCAGCTCCCGCCATTGGGCCGCGGCTTGATGTCGGCGAAGACATAGCCGGCGGTCGCCGCGGCGCATACGAGCAGCGCAAGCTTGAGGTAGCGGTAGCGCTTGTGGCGCAGGAAGCCCTCGTGCAGCGCCGCCTCGCGCCCGGGCCGGATCCGCCTGGCGCGCGAGGTCATCAGGGCTCGTCCCGCTCGAGCCGCGAGACGCCGAGGAACTCCTCGGGCGCGACGCGGATCGCCGCACCCGTGGGGCAGGCGCGGACACAGGCCGGACCGCCCCTGATGCCGGCGCACATGTCGCACTTGATCGCCTTCTTGGGCTTTTCCGCGCCCTTGTCCTTGTACTTCCACGCCTTGCCCGGCTCGCCGGGCCCCGGCCCGAGCCCGAGCAGCAGCCAGCTGAGCAGCGGCGGCTTCTTCGGCGGCACCGAGTCCATGCGGATCACGCCATAGGGGCAGTTGCGCTGGCAATTGCCGCAGCCAATGCATTTCTCGTCGATGAAGACTTCGCCGTCGGGGCCGCGGTGGATCGCGTTGGGCGGGCAATCGGCCATGCAGTGCGGATGCTCGCAGTGTCGGCAGCTCGTCGGCACGTGGAGATGGGCATAGGTGCGCCCCGCCTCGCGATCGAGCCGCGAGAGGCCGTCATGGCTGTCCGCGCAGGCCTTTTCGCAATTGTCGCAGCCGACGCAGAGGTGCTCGTCGATCAGCAGCACGTCGGTCGCCTCGCCGATACCGTTTTCGACGAGGAAGGCGGCGGTTTGCGAATAGAGGTCGACCACGCCCGAGAAGCTGTCCTTGCGGCTCTCGATGAAGGTGTTGATATTCTGCCGGTCGGCCATGTCGGCATTCAGCTTGTCGAGCAGCTTGGGCCGGTCGCGGAGCAGCCGGCGGAATGCCTCGCCTTTCAGCTTGATGACTTCGGACTTGATCGCCGCCTTCACTGTCGCGGTGCGTCGGCCGCCGGCGATCAGCGCCATCTCGCCGACATAGCTGCCGGCGGGGAGATAGTTGAGGAACACCGGACGCCCGCCGATCAGCTTCTCGACGATCATCGATCCGACGCGGATGACGTAGATGTCCTGCCCCTCGTCGCCCTCGCGGATGATCGGCTGGCCGGCGCGCACCGTCTCGATCTCGGAGGTGTCGAGCACGTCGGCGAGATCGTCGGAGGTGAGCCCCGAGCCGAACAGCTGGAGCAGCTGGCGCTCGACCGAGATGCGCGTCACCGCGCGCCTGGCGGCGGGGACCGAGGCCATCAGCTTGAGCGCGGCGGTGCGCGAGACTTCGACGATCACGGCATTCTCGCCCGCACGGATCGTGGCGCCGCGGCGACGGCCCGAGATCAGGCCCACTTCACCGAAGATCGAGCCCTGCGGGATCGGCACGGTGACGCGCGGATCGGCGGGGTCGATCTCGACCAGCACCGATCCCTGCGCGATCGCGAACAGCGACGATCCGGAGTCGTTGCGCTCGAAGATCACGTCGTTCGGCTTGTACGAGCGCACCTCCGAATCGAGCATGAACTCGCGCATCTGCAGCGGCGAGAGCTCGTTGAGGATCATGACGTTGCTGCGCAGCAATTCGAGCCATTGGTCGACGCTGCGCTTCGCCTTGAACCTGGCGAACTTGGCCTTGAGCAGCGGCTCGTCGGCGGGCTTCAGCGCGCGGTTGCCGTTGATGAACTCGACGACGTCATAGCCCTGGTTCATGCAATGCTTGATCAGCGGATAGCCCGCGAGCGCGCCGATCACGAAGATGCCCGCCTTGGTCGATTCGAAGGTGGGCGAGAGGATCGGGAAGGCCTCGCGGTCGTCGCTGGTGAAGCGGATGCCGCAGCCTTCGACGAACCTGCGCGGCGCTGCCGAGCCCATCCGCGCGATGATCCGGTCGCAGCGGATGGTCTCCTGCCCGTCACGCGTGTCGAGCACCAGCGCGCCTGGGCGGATCTCGGCAGGGGACGTCTCGAGCCGGATGGTGACGCGCCCGCGCTCGGCGGCTTCCTGGAGCAGCTTGACGTTGGCCGACTTGGCGCGCGCGAAATCGGCCGAGCGGTTGAGGATGGTGACGATGTTGCCTTGCGCGGCGTCGGCGGCGAGCCCCAGCGCATTCTCGATCCCCGCGTCGCCCGAGCCGATCACGGTGATGTGCTCGTCGACATAGTCGCCGGGATCGTCGAGCTGATACTGGACCCTGCCGGTCTCGACCCCGGGGACGTCGAGCAGGTTGGGGTTGCCCTGCGTGCCGATCGCGAGGACGATCGTCTCGGCCTCTATCTTCGCCCCATCGGCGAGCGTCAGTACGAAGGCGCCTTGCTCGCCTTCGATCGCCCTGACTTCGCTGTGGTAGCGGACCTTGACCTTGGCCGCCTGCCTGTCCCAGGTGCCCAGCACTGCCTCGCGCTTGCCCGCCTCGAAATCGAGGTCCGAGCGCAGCACGAGCGCGCTCGGCGTCGCCATGACGTGCTTGCCCTTCTGGTATTTGTAGATCGTGTCGCTGAGGTGGTCGGTCTTCTCGAGCAGCAGGTGCGACAGCCCCAGCTCGGCGGCGCGCGCGGCGGCGCTCAGCCCCGCGGGTCCGGACCCGACGATGGCAATCCGCACGCGATCCGCCACCCGCATCCCCCTTGCGCAAGCCGGTACCTGCATAACATTATCATGCGGCGCGCGCCGCGCCACCTATAAGGCGGGGCAGGGGGAGGCCATGGAGTCCGGAAAGCAGACGCAAGGAGCGGCCCGGCTGGCGCTGATCGGCGCGGCGGCGATCCTTGCGGTGTCCTTGGTCTATGCGGCGATGCGCGGGGGGAAGGAGGCGCCCGGACCCGATCCCTCGCCGAGCGCGGCGCCCGCCGAGTCGGTCGATGCGATCGAAGCGCGCACCCGGGCCGCGCCGACCGATCCCGCCGCCTGGGCGCGGCTCGGCGAAGCGAAGTTCGTCCAGCGCGATTATCCGGGCGCAGTCGCCGCCTATGAGCGCGCGGTGCAGTTCGACGCCAGGGCGCCCGGCTATTGGTCGGCGCTCGGCGAGGCGCGAGTGATGGCGAGCGAGCAGGACCCGATGCCGCCTGCCGCGCTCGACGCCTTCGACCGCGCGATCAAGCTCGACGCCAAGGACCCGCGCGCGCGCTATTTCCTCGCGGTCGCACGCGACCTGCGCGGCGACCACGACGGTGCGATCGCCGACTGGCTCGCGCTGCTCGAAGACACGCCGCCGGGGGCGCCGTGGGAGGCGGATTTGAAGCGCACGATCGAGCAGGTCGGCCGCATCCACAAGATCGACGTCGCGAGCCGCATCGCCGCAGTCCGCCAGCCCGCGCCGAGTATTGCCGCGCAGACGGTGCCGGGTCCGAGCGCCGAGCAGCTCGAGGCGGCCAAGGGCATGACGCCCTCTCAGCAGGACCAGATGGCGCAGGGCATGGTCGCGAGCCTGGAGGCGAAGCTCAAGGCCGATCCGTCGAACGTCGAGGGCTGGCTGATGCTGATCCGCAGCCGCACCGTGCTCGGCGAGCGCGACAAGGCGGCACAGGCGTTGAGGGATGCAGTGAAGGCGAACCCGGGCGCAAAGGCGGAGCTGGAAGCGCAGGCGGGGGTGTTGGGGGTGCGCTAGGCATCGTCAATCACCGTTCGCCCTGAGCTTGTCGAAGGGGGACCATCCTCGAGCGAAACGCTGGTGACAAGGCGCCCTTCGACAAGCTCAGGGCGAACGGGTTTGGTTCGCGCGCTCGGCTTCCCAGGCATCGAGTTCAGCTTCGACTGCCATGCGGACTTCCTCGTCCGTGCGTGAGCCGCCCTTGTCGATCGCAGCGTTGATATGGTCTCGCAGTGCTTGCAGCTTTGCCTCTTGCTCCGCCGCGAGTGCCCGTTCGTCGGGCATCACTTCTCCGTCGCCCCGAACACGCCGTCCCACTCCGCCCCCGGCGGGTTCGCGCGGTAGCGTTCGATCCGCTCGCGCATCAGGGCGTAGAGCTTCGCCAACCCCAGGCTCTCGGCATAGCTCTGGTGTTCGTCGAGCAGTCCCTCGGCTTCGTCCCAGGCCTGGGCGCGATAGGCGCGGCCCATCGCTTCATGCCCCGTGGCGAAGGCACGGAATCCCTGCTGCGCCGCCAGCCGCTCGTCGCCGAGCAGCGCGTGGATCACTTCGGGCGATTCGCGTCCCACCACGCGGACATGGTCGAGCGGCACTGTCGCGAATTCGCGGAGGTGCACCTGCAGGTCCTCGCCCATCGCGATCGGGGCGCCGTAGTATTTGGTGAGCCCCTCGATCCGTGAGGCGAGGTTCACCGTGTCGCCGATCAGCGAATAGGAGAGCCGCTGCGCCGAGCCCATGTTGCCGACGCAGCACGGCCCCGAGTTCATCCCGATGCCGATCGCGATCTCGCCCGGCCAGGGCTCGGGCCCGCCGGGCATCGTCCGGTTGAGCTCGCGGAGCTTGCCGACCATCTCGAGCGCCCCGCGCGCGGCGTTCGAATATTGGTCGGGATCGTCGAGCGGGGCGTTCCAGAAGGCGAGGATCGCGTCGCCGATGAACTTGTCGATCGTCGCGTGGCGCGCGAGCAGGATGTCGCACATCGGCGTGAGGAAGGCGATCAGGAAGCGGATGATCTCCTGCGGGCTCAGCTGCTCCGAGGTGCGCGAGAACTGGCGGATGTCGCAGAACAGCACGGTCATCTCGCGCTCCTCGCCGCCGAGCTCGAGCCGGCTCGGGTCGTCGACGATGCGCTTGACGAGGTCGGGCGAGAGATAGCGGTCGAACGCATGGTGGATGTACGCGCGCTGCCGCTCCTCGCGGTAGAAGGTGTAGACCGTGCCGACGATCCAGATCGCCGCGAGCGCGAGCGCCGGGACCACCGGATCGAGCAGGTAATGCTGCTGGCGGAAGGCGAGCCAGCTCCCGAGGAACATCCCGCCGACCATCAGCAGCCCGAGCAGCGCCCCGCGCGCCGCGCCCATCCACGGCAGCAGCAGCGCCATCAGCAGCCCGGCCGCGAGCATCAGGCCATTCTCGAGCGGCGGACCCCAATAGGGGCGCGTCAGGAAGACGTGCGACACCATCTGCTCGATCGCCTGGGCGTGGATCGCGACGCCCATCTCGCGCCCCTGCACTGGCGTCGAGCGAAGGTCGTACAGTCCCTGTGCGCTCGCGCCGATGAAGACGATCCGGCCGCCGAAGCGCTTCTCCATCTCTTGCGGCGAGAGCTTGCCCTCGAGGATCTGCCACGCCGGCGTGACGCGCTTCAGCGTCGGCGCGGTATAGTACATCCACAGTTCGCCCGAAGCGGCGGTGGGGATTTCGAACTCGCCGACCTTGACCGAGGCGACGAGCGGGTCGGCCGCCGCAGTCGAATTGTCGGTCGCGTCTCCCTGCTCGATCTCGCCGCTGCCGTCGCTCGACTTGACGATCACCGATCCCGCGCCTTGCGCCACGCGCAGCGCCTCGACCGAGAGCGAAGGCAGGATCTGGTCGTCCTGCATCGCGATCGTCGGCACGCGGCGGATGATCGCGTCGCTGTCGGGCGGCAGGCTGATGAAGCCAAGGCCGGTCGCGGCGCTGCGAAACTGCGGCAGCGCTTCGATCGAGCTGGTGTATTTCTCGATCTTCCCCGTCGGCGGCGTGCCGATGACTGCATAGCCCGCCTTGGGCTCGACCGGCGTGGTGCTGGCGTCGTGGCCGAGGAAATAGCCGAGCACCACCGGCGACTGCCGGATTGTGCCAGCGAACACCGCATCGGGATCGGGAATCGTCTTGAGCGCGGCGAGCGATTGCGGGCTGGCGCCGTCGCGCTCGGCGCGCCTGGCGAGCAGCTCGGGCGCGGTACGGTCGCGGTCGGAGAAGACGATGTCGAAGGCGATCGCGGAGGCGCCGGCGTCGGTCAGCCGCTTGGTGAGCTCGGCGACGTCGCTGCGCGGCCAGGGCCATTGGCCGAGGCGCTTGATCGTCTCGTCGTCGATGTCGACGATCCGCGCCGGGCCGTCCGGGTCATAGGGGCGCGGCGCGGCGCGCTGGTAGCTGTCGAACAGCAGGTTGCCGAGCCGCTGTAGGCCGAACCCGCCCGAGAGCTGCGCGGCCATCAGCGCGACCAGCAGAATCAGCCCGGGAACGGACAGGCCCGTCCGCCGCCAGAACCGCTTCCATCCGCCTTCGACGACCATCCCGCTCCCCTCGGTGGGTGGAAGCTAGCATGGATTTGCAGCTATCGGGACCCGCGAAGTTCAGCGGGCCGTATCGTCCCCGTCCGCCATCCGCCGCGCGATGAAGGCGCAGGCGATCAGCTGGATCTGGTGGAACAGCATCAGCGGCAGGATCACCACGCCCACCTGTGCCGCGGGGAAGAGGACGCCCGCCATCGGCACGCCGGAGGCGAGGCTCTTCTTTGAGCCGCAGAACAGCAGCACGATCGCATCCTCGCGCGGCAGTTTGAGCAGCCTGGCCGCGCCCCAGGTCGCGGCGAGCACCACGCCCAGCATCGCGCAGCAGGCGACGAGGATCAGCGCGAGATCCCCGCCCGAGAGCTTGTGCCACAGCCCCGCGACCACCGCCGCGCCGAAGGCAGTGTAGACGACGAGCAGGATCGAGCCGCGGTCGACGACCGTCACCAGCTTCTTGTTGCGCGTCACCCAGCCGCCGATCCACGGCCTGAGCGCATGGCCGAGCGCGAAGGGCAGGAGCAGCTGGAGCAGGACCGTCTCGACGCTTGCGAAGGAGATGCCGCCGCCGGTCGAATGCATCAGCAGCGCGACGAGCGCGGGGGTGAGGACGATGCCGATCAGGTTGGAGAAGGACGCGCTGCACACCGCCGCCGCGACATTGCCGCGCGCGATCGCGGTGAAGGCGATCGAGGATTGCACGGTTGAGGGCAGCAGCGTGAGGAACAGCATCCCCGCGGCGATCGGCCCGGTGAGGAGCGAGGCCGTGGCGAGCCCGAGGATCGGGAAGAGGATATAGGTCGAGGCGAAGACCGCGAGGTGCAGCTTCCAGTTCCTCGCCCCCGCGACGATCGCCTCGCGCGACAGCTTGGCGCCGTGGAGGAAGAAGAGCAGCACGATCCCCGCGTCCGCCGCCGCGTCGAACAGCGGCACGAAGCCGCCGCGCGCCGGCAGGATCGACGCGAGCACCACCGTCCCCACCAGCATGAGGATGAAGGGCTCGAACACGGCGAGGAAGCGGCGGAGCATCCCCTTTTTCCTACCTACTCCGTCATCCCGGCGAAAGCCGGGATGACGCTGGTTGGGTGGCGGCCGCCAGACTCAGTCACGCGCATGCGCCCGCTCGCCGGCGACATAAGTGAACCGCACCGCCCGGTCGTCGCCCAGCACCTGCAGCGCGAAGAGGCGGTCGAACAGGCTCGCTCCCTTCGTCCGCCGCGCGAGCAGCGGCGTCGCGGCGGCGTCGAGCACGACGAAATCGGCTTCCTGCCCAGGCAGCAGCCCGCCGACCTTGTCGCCGATCCCCATCACCTTCGCGCCGCCCGCAGTCGCGAGGTGCAGTGCCCGGAACGGATCGAGCGCGCTCCCGCGCAGCTGGCCGATCTTATAGGCCTCGCCCAGCGTCGCGAGGATCGAGAAGCTCGTGCCCGCGCCGACATCGGTGCCGATCCCGACCTTCACGCCGTGTCGGGTGGCGCGGTCAAGATCGAACAGCCCCGAGCCGAGGAACAGGTTGCTCGTCGGGCAGAAGGCGATCCCTGCGCCCGCCGCCGCCATCCGCTCGAGCGCCTCGGCCTCGAGGTGCACGCAATGCGCGAACACCGATCGCGGGCCGACCAGCCCGAAGCGTTCGTAGACGCCGAGATAATCCGCCGCCTCGGGAAAGCGGCGCGCGACGTCGCCGATCTCGCCCCAATTCTCCGAGAGATGCGTGTGGAGCAGCACCTCGGGATGCTCGGCGAGCAGCCGGCCGGCCTCGGCAAGCTGGTCGTCGGACGACGTGAGCGCGAAGCGCGGGGTGACCGCATAGCCGAGCCGCCCCTTGCCCGCCCAGCGCGCGATCAGCGCCTCGCTCTCGGCACGGCCCGTCTCGGGGGTGTCGCGCAAGTCCTCGGGGCCCAGGTCCATCAGCACCTTGCCGCTGGTGATCCGCATGTTGCGTGCCAGCGCGGCCTCGAACAGCGCGTCGACTGACTCCGCATGCACCGTCGCGAACACCAGTGCGCTGGTCGTGCCGTTGCGCAGCAGCTCGTCGAGGAAGAAGGCCGCGGTCTCGCCGGCATGCGCGCGGTCGCCGAAGGCGGTCTCGGCGGGGAAGATGTGGCGCGCGAGCCAGTGGAGCAGCTGCTCGCCGTGCGAGGCGATGCGGTCGGTCTGCGGATAATGGACATGCGCGTCGACGAAGCCGGGGACGATCAGCCCGCCTGGGAAGGCTTCGACCGGCACTTCGGCGAACTGTCTCGCCAGCGCGTCATGCGATCCGCAGGCAAGCACGCGCCCGTCCTCGACCACCAGCAGTCCATCGGTCTCGTGGCGCACCGCCGCCGGTCCCGCCCTGGCGGGGTCCTCGGGCACGCGCAGGATCTCGGCGCGGAAGGCGCGGCGCGTCATGCGCCGACTTTCCTGGCCCAGGCGCTTGGGGTCAGCATCGCGCGCTTCCTATGATGGATACAAGAGCAGAACAAACCTTCAACCGGCAGGGAAGCATCGACATGAAATTCGCGAATCTCTTCGCATGCGGCGCGGCGACCGCGCTGGTGGCTGGCCAGGCGTTGGCGGGGCCGGTGGTCCAGTCTGGCGACGTCACGATCGTCCGCGACGGCAAGGTGATCGCGGCGAGCGCCTCGACCGCGTTGCGCCAGGGCGACCGCCTCGTCTCGCGGGATGGCGCCACGATCGCCTTCGAGGGCTGCACGATGACGCTCGAAGCGGGCTCGGTCGCGACGGTGAGCGGCGAGGGCTGCCGCGCCGCCGTCAAGTCGCTGTCGCTCGCGCGCGCCGATGTCGCGATGACCGGTGCGAGCGCGATGAAGGGCTCGAGCTGGCTGGTGGCGCTGCTCGCGCTCACCGCCGTGGTCGGCGGCGCGCTGGCCGCCGGCGGCAAGAACAAGCCCGCGAGCCCCTGATCCTGGCGGGCGGCTCAACCCTCCGCCTCCAGCATCAGTAGCTGCGCGAGCACCGCGATCGCGATGACGTCGGGCGCCTTGCCTGCGATCCCCGCGAGGCCGATCGGGCAAGTGAGGCGCGCGGCGTCGATCCCTTCCTTCGCCAGCCGCGACAGGAAACGCGCGCGCTTGGTCGCCGAGCCGATCAGCCCGACGAATCCCGCCTCGCCGCGCAGCGCCGCGGCGGCCAGGCGATAGTCGAGCGCATGGTCGTGCGTGAGGATCACCACGGCCGACCCCGCCGCCGCCCGCTCGGCGCAGGCAACCATCTCCGCCTCGCTCGCCAGCGACATGCCCGGCGTCTCGGCCGCTTCGGGCCGCGCGTCGAACCAGCCCAGGTGCAGCGGCAGCCCTTCCGCGCGGGCCGCGATCGCGCGGCCGACATGGCCCGCGCCGAACATCAGCACCCGCAGCATCGGTTCCTCGCCCGGCTCGACGAAGCGCGACCCCGCCTCGGGCAGCGCCCCGCGCGCCGGCAGCCGCGTCAGCGAGGCGCGGCGCTCGGCGGCCACGCGGACCAAGGGCTCGCCCAGCGTGACGTCCCACGGTCCGTGCCCCTCGGGCGCTTCGGCGAGCCGCTCGACCAGCAGCCGCACGCGCCCGCCGCAGCATTGGCCCAGCAGGGGGCCCAGCGGCCAGTCCTGCACGCGCCAGCTCCCCGGCGCTTGATCGAGGATCGCGCGCGCCTGCGCCGCCGCCTGGTGCTCGAGCGCGCCGCCGCCGATCGTCCCCGCGAGCCCCTCGGCAGTCACCAGCATGCGCGTGCCCGGCCCGCGCGGCGCCGAGCCTTCGGTCGCAAGCACGGTCACCAGTGCGGCGGGCCCATGGGCGAGCGCGTCGCGCGCCGCGACGGTCCAGTCACGCATCGCGCCGCCGCAGTTCGTCGATCGCCGCAAGGATGCGCTCGGGCGTCGCCGGCGCGTCGAGGCGGGGCATGCCCTTACCGGGTGCCGTCGCCATCACCGCCTGGGTGAGTGCCGAGAAGACCGAGATCGCGAGCATGAACGGCGGCTCGCCCACCGCCTTCGAACGGTGGATCGTGGGCTCGGCGTTGCGGCCGTGCTCCCACAGGCGAATGTCCATGTGCCTGGGCCGGTCGCCGGCAGTGGGGATCTTGTAGGTCGAAGGGGCATGGGTGAGCAGGCGGCCCTGGTCGTCGTAGACCAGCTCCTCGGTGGTCAGCCAGCCCATGCCCTGGATGAAGCCGCCCTCGACCTGCCCCAGGTCGATCGCCGGATTGAGGCTGCGGCCGACGTCGTGGAGGATGTCGACCGCGAGCACGCGATGCTCGCCGGTGAGCGCGTCGATCACGACTTCGGAAAGCGCCGCGCCATAGGCGAAGTAGAGGAAGGGCCGGCCGCGGTGGGTCGCGCGGTCGTAGGCGATCTTGGGGGTGGCGTAATAGCCGGTTGAGGAGAGTGACACGCGGCCGAGATAGGCCATGCGCACCAGCTCGGCGAAGCCGAGCCGCTCGGTGCCGACGATCACGCCGTCGCGCGTGAACTGCACCTGCTTCTCCGCCACGCCGAACTTGCCCGCGGCGAAGGCGACCAGCCGCTCGCGGATCGTCGCGGCGGCGCGGAAGGCGGCCATGCCGTTGAGGTCGGTGCCCGAGGAAGCGGCGGTAGCAGAGGTGTTGGGTACCTTGTCGGTCCGCGTCGCGGTGATCCGCACGGACTCGACCGGCACCGCGAACACGTCGGCGACCACTTGCGCCACCTTCACCATCAGCCCCTGGCCCATCTCGGTGCCGCCATGGTTCAGCTGGATCGAGCCGTCGGCATAGACGTGCACCAGCGCCCCGGCCTGGTTGAGGAAGGTGGTCGTGAAGCTGATCCCGAACTTCACCGGGGTCAGCGCCAGCCCCTTCTTGAGCAACGTGTGCGACGCATTGAACGCCGCGATCGCCGCGCGCCGCGCGTCGTAGTTCGCCGACGCCGCGAGCTCGGCGATCAGCTCGGGCGCGACATTATCCTCGACCGCCATGTGATAGGGCGTGAGATCGCGCCCCGGCCCGTAGAGATTGGCGCGGCGCACGGCGAGCGGGTCGAGCCCGAGGTGCTCGGCGATCGCGTCGATCAGATGCTCGGCGGCGAGCATCCCCTGCGGCCCGCCGAAGCCGCGGAACGCCGTGTTCGAGACCGTGTGGGTCTTGAGCCGATGGCTGACGATCTCCACCGCGGGGTAGAAATAGCAATTGTCGGCGTGGAACATCGCGCGGTCGTTGATCGCGGGCGAGAGGTCGGCGGTGGCGCCGCAGCGCGAGGCGAGGTCGTAGCGCACGCCCTGGATGCGGCCTTCGCCGTCGAAGCCGACGTCATAGGCGATGTCGAATTCGTGGCGCTTGCCGGTCAGCGCCATGTCGTCGTCGCGGTCGAGGCGGAGCTTGGCGGGAACGCCGGTCTTGTGCGCGACCAGCGCGGCGGCGGCGGCGATCGCGGCGGCCTGGGTCTCCTTGCCGCCGAACGCGCCGCCCATCCGCCGGACCTCGACGGTCACGTCGGCGTCGGGGATGTCGAGCAGCTTGGCGACGAGGTGCTGGACCTCGCTCGGATGCTGGGTCGAGCTCAGCACGTGCATCTGGCCGCCCTCGCCCGGCGTGGCGAGTGCGACCTGGCCTTCGAGGTAGAAATGCTCCTGCCCGCCCATCGCGATCCGGCCCTGGAGCCGGTGCGGCGCGGCGGCGAGCGCGCCTTCGGCATCCCCGCGCGCCATGCGCTGGGCGGGTTCGATCGTGGAGCCGGCTGCGCGCGCCTGGTCGATGGTGACGAGCGCAGGGAGGGGCTCGGTCTCGACGACCGCCAGTCGGGCGGCGGCGCGGGCGGCGTCGCGAGTAAGGGCCTCGACCACGAACAGCGGCTGGCCGGGATAGAGGATCTCGTCCTCGGCGAAGAGCTTGTCGTCGCCCGCGACGGGGCTGACGTCGTTGATCCCGGGGATGTCCTTGGCGGTATAGACTCGCGCGACGAGCGGCGATGCGCGGACCTTGGACAGGTCGAGCTTCACGATCCGGGCATGCCCAACCGGCGCCAGTCCGAAGGCGAGGTGCACCGTCCGCGCGGGCTCGGGCACGTCGTCGATGTAGAGCGCCGTGCCCGCGACATGGCCCTCGGCGCTGTCGTGCGGGAACGAGGCATGGACCGAGCCCGGCGGCGGGGGCGGCGCGTCAGCCATCGAGCGTCTCGTCGAGCACGCTGACCGGCTCGCCGCGCTGCGTCTCGTGCCACAGCCGGCGCAGCAGGTTCGCCGCGACCGCGAGCCGATAGGCGGAGGAGCCGCGCAAGTCGCTGAGCGGCTGATAGTCCTGGGACAGCGCCGCCGCCGCGGCTTCGATCGTGGCTTTGCTCCAGGCGCTGCCGGTGAGCGCCGCTTCGCAAGCGGCTGCGCGTTTGGGCGTTCCCGCCATTCCGCCGAACGCGACGCGCGCTTCGGCTACCGCGCCGTCGATGATCCGCAGCGCGAAGGCGCCGCACACCGCCGAGATGTCGCTGTCGAAGCGCTTGGAAAGCTTGGTGATCCGGATCAGCGCGTCAGGGGCGGGGCGGGGGATGAAGACGCTCTCGAGGAACTCGCCGGGCAAGCGGTGCTGCTTGCCGTAGCGGAGGAAATAATCCTCCAGCGGCATCGTCCGCCGCTCGTCACCGTGCCGCAGCGTCAGCGTCGCGCCGAGCGCGATCAGCGCGGGCGGGGTGTCGCCGATCGGCGAGCCGTTGGCGATGTTGCCGCCGATCGTCCCCGAGTTGCGCACCTGCACCCCGCCGATCCGCCGCACCAGCTCGCCGAGATCGGGATGCAGCCGCGCCAGCGCCGCGCGTGCGTCCGAATAGCGCACCCCCGCGCCGAGCGTGAGGCCGGTATCGCTTTCCTCGATCCCGCGCAGATCGGCCACGTCGCCGATGAAGATCACCGTGCCGAGCTCGCGCATCGCCTTGGTGACCCACAGCCCGACATCGGTCGCGCCCGCGACGATCCGCGCCTCGGGATGATCGAGCAATAGCGCCGCAAGCGCATCGGCCGTCTGTGGCTTGAACCAGCCGTCACCCTCGGTTGCTGGGGGGAGACAGCGCAGCAGCGCTGCCACCTTGGCATCGTCGCGCATGCCGGGCGGATTGGCTTCGCCCGCTGCCAGGATCGGCCCATAGCCGGTGCAGCGGCAGAGGTTGCCCGCCACCACATCCTTCACCGCCACCCCCTCGGTGCCGACCGCCCCGATGCTGCGGCCGTAGAGCGACATCACGAACCCCGGCGTGCAGAAACCGCATTGCGAGCCGTGCCCGTCGGCCATCGCGCGCTGCACCGGATGAAGTACGCCGCCCCGCGCGAGGCTCTCGATGGTCAGCACCGCCTTGCCGTCGAGCATCGGCGCGAAGAGGATGCAGGCATTGACCGCGCGCCATGCCACGCGCTCGCCGTCCAGCTCGCCGAGCAGGATCGTGCAGGCGCCGCAATCGCCTTCGGCACAGCCTTCCTTGGTGCCCGTCCGCCCGAGATGCTCGCGCAGCAGCTCGAGCGCGGTTCCGATCGCGCGCGCACCCGTTTCGACGTCGGTCTTGCCGTCGAGCAGGAAGCGGATGCGCGAGACCGTCAACTCAGCTCCCCCGATAGGTCGAATAGCCATAGGGCGAGACGAGCAGCGGTACGTGATAATGACCGCCCGCCTCAGCGATGCCGAACTCGATCGCGACGAGATCGAGGAACGGCGGATCGGCGAGCGCGATGCCGAGGCCCCGGAAATAGTCGGCGATCGAGAACTCCAGCGTGTAGGTGCCCGGCGTCAGCGGCTTGTCGGCGATCAGCTCGGGGCAGCGGCCATCGTCGTTGGTCGCGCCGCTGAACAGCAGCGAGCCATCGTGCCAGAGCCGAACCTTCACACCCGCGGCGGGGCGCCCGTGCGCGGTGTCGAGCACATGCGTGCTGAGGCTGGTCATGCGGCTTCTCCTGTCTCGCCGGGCGTCTCGTCGCGCCATTCGGCGGTGAATTCGGGCACCGCATAGGCGTGATAGGCGGCGACGATCGTCTCGCGCTCGTCGAGGAACAGCTGGTCCGCGACCCCCGTCGCCAGCCGCGGCAATGCGTGCCTGAGACCCGAGATCGCCGAGGCCGACAGCCCGAGGCTGACCACCGCAGCATAGTTGAACGCGAACAGCCCGTGAAGCGCGTCGGCATCCTCGGGCTTGTGCGGGAGCAGCTGGAAGCCGGGGCCGAGATAGGGATGCGTGTCGATCACCGGGTCAGCGCTGCCCGGCGGCGGGGTGAAGCGGTCGCCCCAGCGCGCGATCCTGCCCTGCACCAGCGCGAGCTCGGGGCGGAGCGCGGGATCGGTGACGAGGCCGGTCGAGAGGATCAGTTGGTCACAGGTGAAGCTGCCCCTGGGCGTGGAGACGCGGACGCCTTCGGGCGTCTCGACGACGTCGAGCCAGGGGCTGCCGAGCCGCAGCGCGAAGCCGGGGAAGGCGGCGGCGCGCTCGAACATGTCGGTCGTCGGCGGCATCGCGCGACCGAAGAAGCTCTTCATCACGTCGTACTTGCCGGCGTCGTCGAGCGCGGGATAGCGCTGGATCATGCCGGCGCCTTCCATGAAGCGGATCGGGTTGACGCGCGGCATCTCGCTGCGCCGCATGTGCACCTCGACGCGCGCCGCGCCGGCCTCGAGCGCGGTGCTGGCATTGTCGAACGCCGAGGCGCCGCCGCCGAGGATCGCGACGCGCTTGCCGGCGAGGCTCGCGAAGTCGATCGCTTCGCTGGTGTGCGCGTAACGGTGGCGCGGCAGCGCTTCGGCGATCATCGGCGGAATGTGCCAATGGCCGCCGCCCTGGATGCCGGTGGCGAGCACGACCTTGCGCGCGAGCAGGCTGGTGCCATCGCCAAGGTGCAGCCGGAAGCGGCCGCCGAGCGGCTCGATCAGCGTGACCCTGGCGTCATTGCGCACCGGCAGCCCGAGCACACGCCGGTACCAGCGGAGGTACGCCATCCACTCGAGCCGCGGGATCTTGCCGAGTTCGGCCCAGCTTTCGGCGCCGTGCTGCGCTTCCCACCAGGCGCGCGGGGTGAGGCTACCGACGCCGAGATCGATCGACGTGAGATGCTTGGGGGTGCGCAGCGTCGCCATGCGGGCGTAGCTGTCCCAGGGGCCTTCGTAACCGGATGGGTTCTCGTCGAGGATCAGGACGTTGCCGATCCGCTCGCGCATGATCGCGAAGGCGGCGCCCAGCCCGCTCTGGCCGCCGCCGATGATGACGACGTCGTGGGTATCGGACTGCGGTGCGAGCCAGTCGGCTTCGCCCCAGTTGAGGCAGGCGAGGTCGTGCGCGACGCGCGCTTCGAGTTCGGCCAGGCTCATGCGATCATCTCCAGCCGCAGCCGGACGATTTCGCCGATCTGGTACAGCGCTTCGGCGACCTCAACATTGCGATCGTTACCCAGCCGGCGTTCCATCGCGGCGAGGATGCCGGCCTTGTTGGAAAGGCGGACGCAGACGATGAAGGGGAAGCCGAATTTGTCGCGATAGGCGGTGTTGAGCGCGTGGAAGCGGTCGAATTCGGCGTGCGTCAGCCGGTCGAGCCCGGCGCTGGCCTGTTCGGCGGCGCTCGCTTGCGTGAGGGTGCCGTCGACCGCGGCCTTGCTGGCGAGCTCGGGGTGCGCGCGGATCAGCGCCAGCTGCTCCTCGGGCGTGGCGTCGGCGACGACGCGCATCAGCCCGGCGTGGAGGCTCGGCAGCGGCAGCCGCTGGGCGGCGCGCTCGACCACCCAGGGGCTGTGCTCGAACAGCGCCGAATAGCGCGCGATGAAGGCTTCGCGATCCTCGAGCCGCGTCACGATGTTGCCCCTTCGATCGAGACATGCGCCGAGACCACCTTCCACCCGTCGTCGAAGCGCACCCAGGCCTGGCTCTGCCGACCGCGCCTGTCGATTCCTTCGCGGAAGAATTCGGCGTTCGCGGTGGCGAAGTCGCTGCCATAGGTGGCGATCGCGACCCGGCCGAGGCGCCGCTGGGGCGAGCCGCCGCGGCCTTTGCGGAACTCGCGGATCGCTTCGATCCCGTAGAGGACTTCGCCGACTCCGTAGCGGACCGTGAACTCGCTCGCATGGAACAGCCGGTCCATCGCGGCGATGTCGTCGGCCATCAGCGCGCGCTCGTATTCGTGGAAGGCGGCGGTCACTTCGGCGACGATGGCGGGGTCGTTGAGCGTCATGCCGGATGCTCCGCCAGCCAGTGGCGCGCGATGTCGATGCGGCGCGCGATCCAGGCGTCGCCGCTGGCGATCACATGGTCGAGGAAGCGCGCCACCGCGAGCGCGCGCGCCGGCCGCCCGGCGATGCGGCCGTGCAGCCCCACCGACATCATCCGACCGCCCTCGGCGCGGAGTTGCTCGAAGGTGTCGCGGAGATAGCGGAAGAACTGGTCGGGCTCGGTGAAGCCGTTGAGCGCGACGAACTTCATGTCGTTGGCGTCGAGGCTGTAGGGGACGATCAGCTGCGCGCGGCCATGCCGGCGGTCGTAATGGGGCAGGTCGTCGGCATAGCTGTCGGCGTCATAGACGAAGCCGCCCTCCTCGACGACCAGCCGCGCAGTGTTGGGCGAGGTACGGCCCTGGTACCAGCCGAGCGGGCGGCTGCCGGTGAGGCGGGTGTGGATCTCGATCGCCCTGGCGACGTGCTCGCGTTCCACCGCCTCGGGGATCGATTGATAGTCGATCCAGCGATAGCCGTGGCTCGCGACTTCCCAGCCGGCGGCGAGCATCGCCTCGACCGCGGCGGGGTTGGCGTCCATCGCCTGCGCGACGCCGAAGACGGTGACCGGCGCCTGTCGCTCGGCGAAGAGGCGGTGGAGCCGCCAGAAACCGGCGCGCGAGCCATATTCGTAGAGGCTCTCCATCGCCATCGCGCGTGCAGGATGGGTAGCGGCGCCGACCATGTCGGAGAGGAAGCCTTCCGAGCGTTCGTCGCCGTTGAGGGTGCTGTTCTCGGCGCCTTCCTCGTAATTGATCACGAACTGAACCGCGACCTTCGCCCCGCCCGGCCAGCGAGGGTCGGGGGGATTGGGGCCGTAGCCGACGAGGTCGCGGGTCATCCGCTACACCGTCATCCCGGCGAAAGCCGGGACCCAGGGCCGCGAGCGACGTCTTCTGCAACCCTGGGTCCCGGCTTTCGCCGGGATGACGGGCATGGAAACGATCATCCGTGGTAGCTCCGCAGCGCCGCATCCACGCCGGCACCCGCGGGACAGGCGAAGCCCTCCGCGCGCAGCACTGCTTCGAGTGCGCCCAGCGTGATCAGCACCTTGTGCTTCATCGCATTGTACCCCATCGCGCCGATCCGCCACACGCGGCCCTGGAGCGGGCCGAAGCTGGTCCCGATCTCGATCTCGAAATCCTCGCGCATCCGGCGGCGCACGGCCTCGCCGTCGACGCCCTCGGGGATCAGGATGCCGGTCACGTTGGTCATGCGGAAACGGTCGTCGCCGAACACGGTCAGTCCCAGGGCCCTTGCGCCCGCGACCACCGCGCGGCCGGCTGCCGCGTGACGCGCGTAACGCGCCTCCAGACCCTCGCCGAGCACGACGCGGGCGCATTCGCGCGCGCCATAGAGCATCGTCGTCGCCTCGGTGTGGTGATTAAGCCGCTTTTCGCTCCAATAGTCCATCACCATCGCGAGGTCGAAATAGTTGGAGCCGATGCGGGCGCCGGTGCCGTTCGCCAGATCGGCTCGTGCGATGCCCTGCTCGATATGGCGGCGCGCGAAGATGTGCCCGGCCGCGCGATCCGATACGGTGATCGGTGCCGAGCCGGGGGGTCCACCCAAGCACTTCTGCAGCCCGCCGGTGACGACGTCGACGCTCCAGCGGTCGGCGGCGATCGCCATGCCGCCGATGGTCGCGGTCGCGTCGACATAGGAGAACGCGCCCGCCGCCTTGCAGAGGTCGCCGAGCCCGTCGAGCGGCTGCGCCATGGTGGTCGAGGTGTCGCCATGGACGCAGGCGACGACCCTGGGCCCGGTCCGCTCGATCGCGGCGGCGACCTGGTCCATCGGCACGGTCTCACCCCACGGCACCGAGAGCATCTCGACCCTCGCCCCGATCCGCTCGCCGATCTCGCGGAGCAGCAGCCCGAAACGGCCGAAGTCGATCACCAGCAGCGTGTCGCCGGGCGCGACGAGGCTGACCAGCGCGGCCTCGATCCCGGCGCGCGCAGTGCCGTCGACCAGGAAGGTCCAGCGGTTCTCCGTCCCGAAGATCGGGCGGTAGAGCGCCATCACCTGCTCCATGTATCCGGTCATCTCGGGGTCGAACTGGCCGAGCAGGTCCGCCGACATCGCGCGCAGCACGCGGGGGTGGGCGTTGACCGGGCCGGGGCCCATCAGCAGCCGCTGCGGGGGATCGATCTCGCCGAATAGGTCAGGGTGCAACGCTGTCTCCAAGCCGTTCGATGAAGCCGAGCATCACCTGTAGCGCAATCTCGGCGTCTTGCGCGTCGACATGCTCGGCGGGGTTGTGGCTGATGCCGTCCCGGCAGCGGAGGAACAGCATCGCGGTGGGGCAGAGCGCGGCCATCGTCATTGCGTCATGCCCCGCGCCCGAGGGGAGGCGGAACGCGGGTCGACCGGCGGTGGCGACCGCCGCCGAGAGCAGGTCCATCAGCGCCGGATCGCAGGGGCTGGCGGCAAGGTCGTTGACCTGCTCGCCGACGAGCGCGACGCCGCGCGCCGCCGCGATCGCGTCGAACTCGGCGAGGATGGTGCGCGCCGCAGCGTCGCGGCGGCCGGCGTCGAGCGAACGGACGTCGAGGGTGAACTCGACCTTCCCCGGAATCACATTGGGCGCGCCGGGCGCAGCCGTGAGGCGGCCGACCGTCGCCACCAGGTCCGACGCCGCCTCGCGCGCGACCTGCTCGGCGGCGAGCACCATCTCGGCCGCGGCGGCGAGGGCATCGTGGCGGAGCGGCATCGTCGTGGTGCCCGCATGCCCGGCCATGCCGGTGACGGTGAACCGGTAGCGCAGCTGCCCGGCGATGCCGGTGACCACGCCCACCGCCAGCCCATGGGCCTCGAGCACCGGGCCCTGCTCGATATGCGCTTCGAAATAGGCGAGCGCGGGCCCGTGCGCGGCGCGGGCGAAGCGCAGCGTCGACAGTTCGAAGGGGGCGAGCGCTTCGTCGAGCGACAGGCCCTTGACGTCTTCGACTTCCAGCGTCGCAGGGTCGAGCGTCCCCGCGACCGCACGGCTGGTGAGCATCGAGGCGGGGAAGCGCGAGCCTTCCTCGTCGCCGAACGCGTAGATCTCGATCGCGAAGGGCATCCGCCGCCCGGCGCGGTGGAGCGCGTCGACCGCTTCGATCGCGAGCATCACGCCCAGCGGGCCATCGTAGCGGCCGGCGTCGCGGACGCTGTCGATATGGCTGCCGAGGATCAGCGGCGGCGCGTCGCCGATGCCCTCGTAGCTGCCGACCAGGTTCGCCGCCTCGTCGATGCGGGTCTGCATCCCCGCTTCCTGCATCCAGCCCGCGATCGCGCGCTGGGTGGCGGCGAAGGCGGGGGTGAGATAGGCGCGGAACAGCAGGTCGGGCGCGTCGCTGTAGGGCGCGGCGCCGAGTTCGTCGCATCGCGCCACCGCTCGCGCGCCGCTCACCATCCCGCCACCGCGCCGTCGCTGCGCGGATCGGTCGCGCCTTCGTAGCTGCCGTCGGGGTGGAGCACGATCGCGCCGGCGTGGCCCATCATCTGGCTGAACCCGCCCACCACTTCGACGTCATGCCCCGCCGCGCGCAACTGCTCGATCAGCGGCGGCGGGAATCGGTCCTCGATCTTGAGCGTCACGCTCGCCTCGCCCCAGGTGCGGCCGAGCAGCCAGCGCGGGCGCGTGATCGCGTCCTGCAGCTCGACGCCGTGGTGGGCGTAGCGCGTGAAGATCGCCGCCTGGGTCTGCGGCTGGCCTTCGCCGCCCATCGTGCCATAGGCCATGATCCGCCCGTCGGTGAACTCGGCGAGCGCGGGGTTGAGCGTGTGGAAGGGCTTGCGGCCGGGCATCAGCGCGTTCCAGCCGTCGGGCGCGAGGCGGAAGCTGCTGCCGCGGTTCTGCCAGGTGATGCCGGTGCGCGGCAGGGTGACGCCCGAGCCGAACTCGAAATAGACGCTCTGGATCGCGCTGACGACACGCCCCTCGGCATCGGCGACGGCGAACCAGCAGGTGTCGCCGGCGGAAGCGGGGCGCGGCCAGGGCAGGGCGCGCTCGAGGTCGATCGCGCTGGTGCGCTGCTCCAGCCAGCCATTGTGATCGAGCATGGCCTGCAGATTGACATAGCCCGGCATGTAGCGCGGATCGCCGACCACGTCGTCGCGGATCATGAAGGCGCTCTTGGTCGCTTCGACCAGCCGGTGGACATGGTCGAAGCCGTCCGCCGCCGTTGCGGTGATCCGGTCGTAGAGCGCGAGGATCATCAGCGAGGCGAAGCCCTGCGTCGGCGGCGCGCTGTTGTAGAGCCGCGCGCCGTCGATGCGGCGGTGGAGCGGCTCGGGGCGCTCGGCCCTGTGTGCCGCGAGGTCGTCGGCGGTGACCAGCCCGCCGAGCTCGGCGAAGTCCGCGGCGATCGCGGCGCCGACGCTGCCGGTGTAGAAGCTGCGAAGCCCTTCGGCCGCGAGCGTGCGCAGCGTCCGCGCCAGCGCGGGCTGGTAGAGCAGGTCGCCCTTCCTCACCTCGCCGTAGATCGCGCTCCAGTCGCCGGGCTGGGCGGCGAGCTCGGTGCCCTTTGTCGCGACGATGTCGGCGCCGCTGCGCGTCACGGGGACGCCGGACTGGGCATGGTGGATCGCGTCGCGCAGCACGCGGTCGAGCGGGAGCAGGCTGGCCGAGAGCATCGCCTCCCAGGCGGAGATCGTCCCCGCGACGGTGTTCGCGGCGAGCAGCCCGCGCGTGGGGATCGCGTCGTACCCGGCGTAGCGCTCGAGCGTGGCCGCTTGTGCCGCGCCGCCGCAGCCATGGACCGCGTGGATCGTGCCGTCTGGCTCGCTGACCAGCCAGAAGCTGTCGCCGCCGATCCCGGTCATGTGCGGATAGACCACCGCCAGCGTCGCCGCGACCGCCACTGCCGCATCGGCCGCGGTGCCGCCCTCCTGCAGCACGCTCAGCCCTGCCTGGCTGGCGAGATGGTGCGGCGCGGTCACCACGCCGCGCGCGTATCGGACGGTCTTCTGCATCAGCCCGCCGCCGAGAGCCAGACGAAGCGCGCGACGAACAGCGCGCCGAGCAGGAGCAGCAGCCAGTCCTTGCCGCCGATCTTGCCGCGGATCAGCTTGATCAGCGCATGCGCGGTGATGCCGAAGGCGAGGCCGTTGGCGATCGAGAAGGTCAGCGGGATCATCGCGACGGTGAGGAAGGCAGGCACGGCGGCTTCGGCATCGGCCCAGTCGATCTCGGCGAGCGGCGCCATCATCAGCCCGCCGACGAGGATCAGCGCGGGCGCGGTCGCGGCGAGGGGCACGAGCTGGGCATAGGGCGCGAGGAAGGTCGCGGCGAGGAAGAGCACGCCGGTCACCACCGCGGTGAGGCCGGTGCGCCCGCCCGCCTGCACGCCGGCGGCGCTCTCGACATAGCTGGTCACCGTGCTCGTTCCCATCAGCGCGCCGAAGATCGTCGCGATCGAATCGGTCAGGAGGATGCGGTTGAGCCGGGGCACCTTGCCGTTGGCGTCGATCAGCCCGGCGCGCTTGGTGACGCCGACGAGCGTGCCGATGTTGTCGAACAGGTCGACGAACAGGAAGACGAAGAGGATCTCGAACAGCCCCAGGCCGTGGCTGCCCGAAAGGCCGAACACCCCGGCGAGGTCGAGGTGGAAGGCGGTCTGCGAGATGGCGGCGAGGTCGTAGGGCTGCGGGTGGAAGCTCACCGCGCCGGCGAGCCAGCCGACCAGCGTGGTCGCGACGATGCCGATCAGGATCGCCGCGCGCACGCCCCAGGCGGCGAGGACCGCGATCACCAGCAGGCCGAGCAGCGCGAGCCAGGCGCTCGGCGCGTGGAGATTGCCGAGCGTGACGAGGGTGGCGGGGCTGGCGACGATGATCCTGGCGTTCTCGAGCCCGATGAAGCCGATGAACAGCCCGATCCCGCCCGCGACCGCGGCGAAGAGGTGCTGCGGGATCGCGGCGATGATCAGCTGGCGGATGCCCGCGACGGTGAGCAGCAGGAAGGCCACGCCCGAGATCAGCACGCAGCCCAGCGCCACCGGCCAGGGAACGCCCATGCCGAGCACGACGGTGTAGGTGAAATAGGCGTTGAGCCCCATGCCCGGCGCGAGCGCGAGCGGCATGTTGGCGGCGAGGCCCATCAGGATGCTCGCAAACCCCGCCGCGATGCAGGTCGCCGCCGCCACCGCCGCAACGGGCAGCCCCGCCTCGCCGAGGATCGCGGGGTTGACCAGCACGATATAGGCCATGGTGAGGAAGGTGGTGACGCCCGCCAGCACTTCGGTGCGCGCGTCGGTGCCGCGCGCGCTGAGCTCGAAGCGCCGGTCGAGCGGCCCCAGCGTCGGTTCCTCGGTGTCGGTCATGGTTGCGCCCCCGCAAGCTCGTTGCCCGCGAGCATAGCGGGCGGGTGCGGCATGAAAAGAGTCCCTGGAGCAAGAAGGCGAGTGTATTATTTGAATAATACAGTTTACACGGTTGACACCAATCATGCGAGAAACCGCTGTTCGGCATGAGCGAGTGCGCGTCGGCTCGAAGGGGGCGCGGGTGCGGATCGACGATGCGAAAGAGCGGCAGGCAGGCTCGCGCCTCAATTCCTATTTTGGGCACCTATCCCCTTTGGACATGTAGCGTTAAATCTAGTAGTTGGTCGCCTCCAATGAGGCCGGTCGCGAACTGCGAGTCGGCGGGGGCGAGATCGCGCGCATGCATCGGCACACTTGGGAACTCATTCATAAATTCATTGTCTGGGTACCTAGCGCGCTTATCACCGGGTATTTTTTCCTTCTCGAGATCGCGAGCAGCGCCTCTAACCCGATCGCCAAGGCTTGGTCAGATAATCAATGGGTCATGTTGGCCGCAATGACCAAAGCCGCGTACGTTCTGCCTTGGGCATCCGTTTTGCTCGGCCTCTGGATTGTGGTGGTGCTGTGGTCTGCGCGCCAGATGCGCGAAACTGCCAAGTTGAAAAGTGATCCGACACATCAGGCGCGCGGTCTTGTGGTCATGATAATCGAGCGGATTCGAACCGTATTAGGATTGCGCGCTGTAGCGCGGGTGACTGCATCCGTTGAAACCAAGGTTTCGCGCGCGGGAGCGATAGCCAATGAACGTATTCCACTGCTTGATTTGCGTAACCTGGCGATCGGCGCTGGCTGGCCGACAGACCATCAAGACGCAAAATGGCTCGATTTCACGAAGGCGTTGCGACAGTCTGCCGTTGACGGTTTGCTGAATGTGTGGGGCCGGCAGAACAGCAGTGACGTTGACGAGCTTGTGGCAAATGAGCCGCTGCTTTTGATCGATAAGTCGCATTGGATAGCCTTTGAGATCGACACGATCAGCATGTGCTCCGCCAACAAAAACCTGAATGTGCGCACCTACAATATGCGTGCCCATGACTGGGGTAAGCGCGACAGCTACAGAGATTTGCATGTGTCGAATGGTCAGGCGGAACAGTGGCTCAAAAACCTGCCATTCCGGAAAGGAGGGGCTTCTGATGAATGATCCCAACGAACGGTTTGACCGCCTCCTAGAGGCGATGGCGCCGCCTATCGAGCGAAAGAGGCCATCAGGCGAGGCAGCATCAGATGGGGCATCTGACGCATGTTCCAACGATACTCAAACTCCCCGAGATACTTCGGCAGATGCTTCGAGCTGACATGGATATGCGTACCGTTGATGCCCCGCTTGAGCGATGCCCAGAACCCCTCAAGGGCGTTCACGGTCGCACCAGTGCGGCGGCACACATACTCGCCCATCCGGTGGTTCACCGCCTCATGCGTGTACGCCATTCCCGCCATGTTCCCCACCGTGATGTAGGTCCGATATTCGTCGGTATGAAGCAGCGATCGCGGCGCGACCGTCGCCTTCACCAGCGGGAAAAGTGTGCCTCGCGTGCGGTTCGGAACGAGCGCCGTAACCACAGCGCCACCGCATTCGAGCATGCCGAACACGATAGCCTTGCCTTCTGCCGGATCGCCGCCGCGCTTGCCGCGATCGAAGCGCCCGCCAACAAAGGTTTCGTCGAGTTGGACGATCTTGCCATCGCCGCCGATGGGCCCGCTGCCATCGACCTCGCCCATGTACTTCCGGATTTCGTGGCACATGCGCCAAGCGGTCTTGTAGGTGACGCCAAGCTGCCGCTCGACTTCCTTCGCCGCCACGCCGTTCCGCGAGGCGCAGAACTGGAACATCACGAAGAACCAGTCGCGCAGCGGCGTGCGCGTGCGCTCAAAGGGGGTTCCGGCAGTCGGGTAAATCTGGTGCGCGCACCACTGGCATTGGTACGAACGGCGCTTCGCCACACGCGAATAGCGCGCCTCGCGCCCGCAGCCCGGACAATCGAAGTCGGCGCCGTAGCGAACCTGAAACAGGTGATCCAGGCACGCCTCCTCGGTCGGAAAGCGGTCCTGAAAC
Source organism: Sphingomonas sp. (assembly GCF_017745215.1). Taxonomy (GTDB): domain Bacteria; phylum Pseudomonadota; class Alphaproteobacteria; order Sphingomonadales; family Sphingomonadaceae; genus Sphingomonas. Next base: position 35,642 of record NZ_JAGHZV010000008.1, on the reverse strand, counting down.
TCGCGGAGCGTGGGGGCTCTGGTTTTCGTCATGCCCGATTGTGTACCACAAACGTTTACATGTCGCAAGGGGATAATTGCCCTATTTTGCAACCCGCCGACGGAACCTAGGCGGAACGGGGTGCCGAATACCCCGTGATCCCCACCGCCTCGAGCTGCTTGGCCAGCGCGAACAGCGTCGCTTCGTCGCCCCGGCGGCCGATCAGCTGGATGCCGAGCGGGAGCTGGCCCGGGCGGCGGAGCGGCACGGTCACCACCGGCAGGCCGATGAAGCTGATCGGCTGGGTGAGCATCCCCAGGTTGGCGCGCGCGGGGACGCGCTGGCCGCCGACCTCGATCACCGGATCGTCGACCAGCGGCGCGACGCACGGCGCGGCGGGCGCGACCAGCACGTCGAACCGCTCGAACAGCGCCGCCACCTGCGCGCGGAACCAGGCGCGGAAGGCCTCCGCCGCGGCATAGGCCGCGTGCGGCAGCAGCGCGCCCGCGATCAGCCGGTCGCGGGTGGCGGGGTCGTATTCGAGCGCGCGGCTGCGCAGCGTCGGCAAATGGAAGGCGCCGCCCTCCGCGGCAGTCATCAGGAAGGCGGCCGAGCGCGCGCGGGCGACTTCGGGCAGCTCGACTTCGGGGAGGCCGCCGAGCAACTCGCCGATCGCGTCGAGCGCGGGGACGAAGTCGGGGTCCGAGTCCGCCAGGAACCAGCCGCCGAGCCTCGCCGCGCGCGGGGAGGCGGTGGCCGCGGTGCCGGCGCCGCCCAGGATCCGCCAGACCAGCTCGAGCTCGTCCGCGCGCTTCGTGAACGGCCCGATGTCGTCGAAGCTGTCGACGAAGGGGAAGACGCCCTGCATCGGCAAGCTGGCGTGGGTCGGCTTGAGCCCGTGGATGCCGCAGAGGCTCGCGGGCACGCGCACCGATCCGTTGGTGTCCGATCCCAGCGTCAGCGGCAGCAGGTCGGCGCCCACCGCCGCCGCCGAGCCGCCCGAGGAGCCACCCGCGAGCCGCGCCGGATCGTGCGGGTTGCGCGTGGTGCCATGGGCCGCGTTCACCGTCGCGAAGCCATAGGCGTACTCGTCCATGTTGAGCGTCGCGACGAGCAACGCGCCCGCGGCCGTGAGCCGCCGTACCGCCTCGGCGTCGCGCGTGGCGGGCGCGGCGTCGCGGCGCATGCCTGCGCCGGCGGTGGTCGGCAGCCCGGCGACGTCGAACAGGTCCTTGACCCCGAAGGGCACGCCCGCGAGCGGCCCGACGTCCTCGCCCAGTGCGATCCGCCGGTCGATCGCATCGGCATCGGCGAAGGCGCGATCGGCGAGCAGCCGGGTGGCGGCGTTGAGCGTGCCGTTCGCGTCACGGATGCGCGCCAGTGCCCGGTCGACCTCGTTGACGGCGCTGCTCGCGCCGATGCGGACCGCCTCAGCGATCGCGAACAGACTCATTCGGCCTCGTCCGCCGGCAGTTCGAACGCCTCGACGTTGCGCCAATGGCTCGCGAGCAGCTCGAGGTTCGCCTTCACGCCCGGCACGCATTCCTCGGGCAGCCCGATCGCGGCGAGCGCGAGCATTGCCTCCAGCGCGTCGCGGTCCGCGCTCATCGCGCCGGCGCGCAATGGTAGACGAGCTTCTCGTTATATTGCTGCGGCAGCGCCGCGCGGATCTGCTGCTGCTGGGTGACGAGGTTGCCGCGCGCTGCCTGGTCGGCCGAGCAGGCCTTGAGCACCACCGCGGCGCGAAGCTCGCGCGCGCGCTTCATCTGCTCGGCCGAGAGCAGGTAGCGCGTGTTGCTGTAGGTGCCGCTCGCCGGATCGTAGTCGAGCACCGAGACGGTCTGCTCCTGCTCGGGCACCAGGATGCGCTGCCAACGTGCGCCGTCCTCGGCATATTGCGTCTTGCCGTTGATGCAGCCGTCGGCACCGACTTCGAGCTCGACCTGCGGGTTGTTGCTCACCGTCACGCGGCTGCGCTCGGGCACGATCGTGCAGACCTGCTTGCCGAGCACCGCCGCGGCGGGCGCCGCCGCACCCGTGGCGCTGGCGACGGGGACGATCTTCGATTCGTCGAAGCTCGGCCGGCTGAGGAACAGCGCGACCGCGCCGATGAACAGCACCACGCCCCCCGCGCCAACCCACATCGCCTCGCGCTGGCGCTCGCGCGAATAGAGCAGCCCCGCGCCGCCGATGCACAGCCCGCCGAACACCAGCATCGCCATCGCGATGAAGATGTAGTTCTCGCGCGTGTTCTCGGCATTGGCGCGCGCCTGCTCGAGCGCGGACTGGCGTTCGCTCGCGGCGCGCGCGGCGGCCTGGCGCGCGGCTTCGTCGGCCTGGAGCTTCGCCGCCTCGTCGGCGTTGCGGTCCTGCTGGAGCTGCTCCTCGATGCTCGTGCAGGGCACGTCGACCTTGGCATAGCTCTGCTTGGCGGACTCGAGGAAGGCGCCGAGCTCGCTCTCGGCGATCGCGAAGCCGAAGGTCGAATCGCCCGATTCGGTGTTGGTCACGGCCGAATTGACGCCGAGCACGCGCCCGCAGCGATCGAGCAGCGGCCCGCCCGAATTGCCGTGCGCGATGCTCGCGGTGTGGAGCAGCACGCTGGTGCCGTCGAGCGTGCGCAGCCCCGAGAGATTGCCCTGCGAGCGCACCGGCGACTGCGGCGTGATATAGTCCGCACCGCTCTTCGCCACCGCGCGGTCGACGTTGCCGGGATAGCCGAGCGCGATCAGCGAATCGCCCTCCTGCACCGGCCCGCTGAACAGGGTGAGCGGCGGCAGCCGGCCGCCCGAGAATTCGACGAGCGCGAGGTCATGGTCGCGGTCGACCGCGATCAGCTTGCCCTGATAGGGCTTGTCGCCTTCGGAGGGGACGACGCCGATCAGCACATTGTCGGGATAGCGCGTCGCGAGCTCGATCACGTGGAAGTTCGTGACGACGCGGTTGGGCGCGACCGCGAAGCCGCTGCCATAGCCGAAGCCGACCACTTCGTCGCCGACGGTGGCGATGGTGACGATGCGCACCACGCCGCGGCCTGCCGCCGAGATGTCGTCGGCATGCGCCGGCGCCGCGCCCAGGCCGAGCGCGGCCAGCATCATCCAAAGCAGCCAAAGCAACCGACGCATCGCGACCCGAAATCCCTTCGCTCGAGGCTTCAGGCTTTCGGCGAAAATCGCCGCGGGTTCAAGGCGTCGGCTCGCAGGACCGGCGCCCTCACTCGCCCTTCTTCTTGTCCGCGGGATCCTCATAGTCGGGGTCGCGCGCCCAGGGGAGCAGCGCGGCCTCGGCCTCCTCGATCCTTCCCGCCTCGATCAGGTCCATGAACTTGCCCGCCCGTTCGCGCAGCTTCGGCCAGTCGGGATTGTAGGCGGCGGTGGCCAGCGCGGCACGCGCCTCGGGCAGCTTGCGCTCGGTCAGGAAGGCATAGGCGGCGAGGAACACGTTGCGCCGGTCATAGGGTGCGAATTCGAACGCCTGGTAGAGGCCCGCCAGCGCGTTCGCCGAAGGCGCCTGTCCGGCCACGAGGAAGCTGCGATAATAGAGCATCAGCGGGCGGGGATCGTCGGGGTCGTTGTGGTTGGCCTTGACGAACCAGCCGCGGGCTTCCTTCCAGGCGGCCGGATCGGTCGACTTGGCGCTCGCGGCGCGCGCCATCCTCGCCTGGCCGATGTAGAGCATCGCCTCGGTCGCCTTCGGATCGGCCGCGAACGCGCGCTTGCCCGCCGCCTCGGCTTCGTCGTAGCGCTTGGCGTCGAACGCGGCTTCGGCGAGGACGGTCTGGGCATAGGGATCGTCGGGATAGGGTGCCGCGGCGCGCGCCGCTCGCTCGTAGAGCGCCGGCGCTTCCTTTTCCTCCACGCCGGCCTTGGCGCGCATCTTCACGCCGATCATCGCCGCCTGCGCCGGGGTGAGCGCGCGGATCTGCGGCGGATCGATCTTGAGCTGTTCGGCGGGAACGACGAACGCCGGCAGCTTGCGGCCGGTGAGGTGGCGTTCGAGCTTCTTGTCGAGCTCGTCGAGATCGCCCAGCCCCTTCGCGGCCTCGCTCGGCAGCTTGCCCTCGTTGATCGCCCGGAGATAGTCGCCCATCCGCTTCGGCCCGTCGGGCGTGAAGGTGAAATAGTCGACGATCAGCCAGCCATAGGCATAGAGATCGCTGTAATAGCAGGCAGTGAGCTTGCGCAGGTCGTTCGACGTCAGGATCTTCTGCGCGTTGCAGCCGGCGCCGCCGAACAGGAAGTTGCCGGCGCGATAGCCGGGCATCTGCCCGAAGGTGATCGACCCGTCTTCGCCCTCGATCGCGGTCGCGTGGAATTCGGCGAAGCCCTCGGTCAGCCACGTCGGCAGCGCGCCTCGACGGAACATGTTCAGCATGTAGCCGAACATGAAATGGTGCGCGTATTCGTGCCGCAGCACCACTGCGGGGCTCAGCTCATATTCCTCCTTGACGCGCTCGCGCGATCCCCCCGGGCGGTCGCCGTATTTGATCGTGAACGCCACCGGCTCGCCGGCGCGGGCGAGGTAGAAGCCGGCGGCGCCCTCATAGCCGAGCGAGGTGATCGAGGAACTGGAGGACAGGACGTAGATCGTCACGCGGTCGACAGGCGGGACGGGGTCGTCCGGCACCCCGCGGAAGATCCGCATCGCGCGATCATAGCGCTCGAGCGAGACCGCGAACTTCGAGATGCGGGCGGGCGTGTCGTCCGAATAAATGACGAAATGCTTGGTGGTCGCTTCCTGCCAGGCGGCGTTCGCGGTGCCGGGGACGAGCAGCAGCAGCAATGCGAAAACGAGAGTCCGGATCATGGAAGTGCCCCTTTTGCGCCGAGCCTATCCATTCGCTCCGCACGTGCAAGTGCCCATGATGACACGAGGTTTCGCCGCCCGGCGGATCGATTCAACCCGGAGCAGGACCCGGCGCGGGCGAGTCCTTCGCCTTCGCGCCTGCCTCCGCCTTCCGGATCTCGTCGATCGCCGCGATCATCGAGGCGGCGGCCTGCGCCATCGAGCGGTTGTGCGGGTCAAAGGCGAGCGGCTGGAGGATCACCCGGGCATAGTCATATTGCTTGTCCTGCATATAGACCCGCGCCACGTTGATCCGCAGCTCGGCATCCTGCGGCGCGAGCTCGAACGCCTTGTACATCCCTTCGCGCGAGATCGGGGGCGGGGTCAGGCCGAACTCGACATAGCTTTGGAAGAAGAGGATCAGCGGCTCGGGATCCTCGACGTCGAGCCGGTTCGCCGCGCTGATCGCCTTGCGGATCGCCGAGAGCATGGGCTTGCTCGAGTCCTTGGCTTTCTTCGCCGCCTCCATCAGCGCCATCGCGCGATAGACGTAGGCGTCCTCGCGGTTCGGATCGGCGGCGAGCGCGCGGTCGACCGCGGCCAGCGCGGCGGGATAGTCGCCCGCGTCGAACGCGGCTTCGGCGAGCACCATCTGCGCGCCCGGATCGGTCGCGAACGGCGCGCAGGCGCGCTTGGCCAGGTCGTAGACGCCGGGCGCGGTCTTCGCGTCGACGCCGTTCTTCGAGAGGATGCGCACCTTCATCGTCGCCGCTTCGCCGGGGGTGAGCTGGCGTACGGTGATCTCGCCGATCGGCAGCTTGTCGCCCGGCACCGCATAGCCGGTGAGCCGGCCGGTCTTGTAGCGTTCGAGCTCGCGGTCGAGCGCCTTGAGGTCGCCGAACACCTCCGCGGCTTCCAGCGCCGACTTGCCTTCGTTGACCGCGCGGATATAGGCGGCGAGCTGGCCCCGGCGCTCGGTGCTGCCCACCGACAGGTAATGCACCAGCAGCCAGCCGCGGCCGTAGAGCCCGTTGCGCTGGTCGTCGGTCAGCTTCAGCGTGTCCGCGGTCAGCAGCTTCTCGATCGGCAGCGCATTGCCGCCGAGCAGGGTGTCCGCCCGATATTGCGGCGGATAGCCGATCTCGACCGTGCCGTCCTTGCGGAACTTCGCCGTCGCGTAGAATTCGGCGAAGCCTTCGATGAACCAGCCGGGATAGGCGGCATTGGGATAGACGCTCCACATGAAGTGATGCGTATATTCGTGGAACAGGATCTGTTTGGGATCGAGGTCGTTGAACCCGCCCGCGCCCGAGACGCGCGGCACGAACGCCACCGAGCCGCTGGCGCGCGGGCGATAGAAGCCCGCGACATTGGCCGCTCCCGCCAGCTTGGCGATGTCGTCGGTGTCGCCGGTGATGTAGACCGAGAGCCGGTTGTTGCGGCTGAGCGCGGGATCGGGCGCGTTGCGGATGAGGCGCATCATCTTGTCGAAGCGCTCGAGATCGGTGGCGAAGGCCTTCACCTTGTCCGCGCCGTCGTTGGCATAGACGATGAAGTGCGGCGTATCGACTTCGATCCACGCCGCCCGCGCCGCGCCCGGCATGGCGACCAGCAGCCACAGCGCCATGAACAGCCCGCGAACCATCCCCGCTCTCCCCCGATTCGGATCGAAGCCTAACTCGCTCCCCTACGGTCGAAAAGCGACGCTCTGATCCGGACCGGATTCAATCCCCGCCGTCGCCTGTCTTGCCGTCGTCGGCGGGCGCGGGCTTGCCGTCGATCCTCGCGATCAGCGCCGCCGCCTGCTTCGCATAGGCGCCGCCGTGGGGCGAGTTGACCAGCGGCAGCAGCAGCGTCCGCGCCGCCTCGGGCTTGCCTTCGAACAGATAGGATTCAGCCGCCTTCAGCCGCACGAACGGCACTTGCGGCGCGAGCTCGAACGCCTTGTATAGCCCCTGGCGCGAGACCGGCGTCGGGGGCTGCCTGGCGAGCGCATAGCTCTCGAAATAGGCGATCAGCGGCTCGGGATCGTCGGGATCGGTCCGGTTGGCGATGCCGATCAGCCTGCGGATCGCGTTCCAGCTCTCCTTGCTCTGATCGCCCGCAGCGACCGCGACCGCCATCTTCGCGCGTGCCTTGACCAGATAGGCCTCGACCGACTTGGGGTCGGCGGCGACCGCGCGGTCGGCGGCGGCGTCGACGGCCGCATAGTCCTTGGCGGAGAGCGCCGTCTCGGCGAGCAGCAACTGGGCGACGGGATCGTTCGGATAGCTTGCAGCGGCGCGCTGGGCGTCGGCGTAGACGCCGGCGGCGTCCTTGTCGCGAACGCCGCGCGCGACGCGGACCCGCACGTCCATCATCGCGGCCTCGGCGGCGTTCAGCGGCTCGACCGCCACCGGCTCGATCGCCAGCGCCGCCGGGTTGAGCTCGGCGACGCGCAGCGTTCCCAGCTTGTAGCGACCCAGCTCGCGGTCGAGCGCATCGAGGTCGCCGAACACCTTGGCGGCTTCCTCGGGGCTCTTCCCCTGGTTGAGTGCGATCAGATAGGCCGTGAGCTGGCCGTCGCGCTTGCCGCCGAGCGTGAGATAATGGACCAGCAGCCAGCCGCGGGCGTACATGCCCAGCCACTCCTCGCCGCTGAGGCTGTCGCGCGGCGCGAACAGGAGCTTGCGGATCGGCAGCGCATTGCCCTTTAGCACCATGTTCGCGCGCGCCCTGGGCGGCTCGCCGAAGGCGATGCTGCCGTCGGGATCGAAGCGCGCGGTCGAGTTGAACTCGGCCCAGCCTTCGGTGAACCAGGCCGGGAAGCTGGCGTTGGGCGCGTTCACATACATGAAGTGGTGGGCATATTCGTGGAGCAGGATCACCTGCGCATCGAAGTTGACATAGCCCTGGCTACCCGCGCGCTTGGGCACGAACGCGACCGATTCGGCCGGCCGGGGGATGTAGAAGCCCCAGACATTGGGGCCGCTCAGCCGCTGCACGTCCGCGATATTGTCGAGGACATAGACGGTGACGCGCGCCGAGAGCGGCACCGGCGGATCGGGCAGGTTGCGGAAGGTGCGCATCGCCTTGTCGTAGCGCTCGAGATTGGTCGCATAGGCGCGCACCGCCTCGGGCCTGTCGTTCGAATAGACGACGAAATGCTGCGAGGTGGCGCGCATCCATTCGGCATGCGCCGCGACGGGCAGCAGGAGCAGCAGCAACGCGGTCAGGCAACGCAGGATCATCGGCGAATCCTCTCGGCTCGGCGCTACCTTATCGAGGGTGCAAGTCCATGCAACCGCTACACAAAACTGTAAGGATCGACGTCGACCGCGACGCGGACCTTGCTGGGCCAGGAGAGGCCTCCCAGCCAGTCGCGGATCACGTCCTGCACGTCGAGCGCGCGGGTGGCGTGGACCAGCAGCCGGTAGCGGTGGCGGCCGCGCAGCATCGCAAGCGGGGCGGGGGCGGGGCCGAAGACGTGCATCGCCTCGATCCGCGGCGCCGCCTTGCCGATCGCCCTGGCGGTCTCCTCGGCGGCGGCCTTGTCCTCGCTCGACACGACGATCGCGGCATAGCGGCCGAAGGGCGGCGCCTCGGCCTCGCGCCGCGCCTCGGTCTCGGCGGCGTAGAAACCCTCGACGTCGCCCGAGACGAGCGCCTGCATCACCGGCGCCTCGGGCGCATGGGTCTGGATGTAGACCGTCCCCGGCTTCTCGCCGCGCCCGGCGCGCCCGGCGACCTGCATGATCTGCTGGAAGGTCCGCTCCGAGGCGCGCAGGTCGCCGCCCGAGAGGCCGAGATCGGCATCGACCACGCCGACCAGCGTGAGGTTGGGGAAGTGATAGCCCTTGGTGACGAGCTGGGTGCCGATCACGATGTCGATCGCGCCATGCTCCATCCGGTGGACGAACTCGGCGGCCTTGGCGGGCGACCAGAGCGTGTCCGACGTGACGATCGCGGTGCGGGCCTCGGGCCATAGCGCCTTGGCTTCGTCGGCGATCCGCTCGACCCCCGGGCCGCAGGCGACGAGGCTGTCCTCGGCCTTGCATTCGGGGCAGCTCTCGGGGACCGGCGCGACCAGCCCGCAATGGTGGCAGGCGAGGCGGCGGACCAGCCGGTGCTCGACCATCCAGGCGGTGCAGTTCGGGCATTGGAAGCGGTGGCCGCAATTGCGGCAGAGCGTCAGCGGGGCATAGCCGCGGCGGTTGAGGAACAGCAGCGCCTGCTCGCCGCGTTCGAGCGTCGCGTCGATCGCCGTCACCAGCCGCGGCGAGAGCCAGCGGCCGCGCTCGGGCGGCTCCTGGATCAGGTCGATCGCCTCGATGTCGGGAAGCTCGGCCTTGCCGTAGCGGCCCGGCAGCTTGAGCTCCTCATAGCGGCCGAGCTCGACCTGGTGGCGCGTCTCGATCGCAGGCGTCGCCGAGGCAAGCACGACCGTACAGCCTTCGAACTTGCCGCGTACCACCGCGACGTCGCGCGCGTGGTAGTGGACGCCTTCCTCCTGCTTGAAGCTCGTCTCATGCGCTTCGTCGACGACGATCAGGCCGAGGTTGGGGTAGGGGAGGAACAGCGCCGAGCGCGCGCCGACGGTCACCAGCGCCTCGCCGCGGCTGATCGCGCGCCACGCGCGGCGGCGCTGCGATTGGCGCAGGTCCGAATGCCAGGCGACGGGATCGCAGCCGAAGCGCCTGGCGAAGCGGCTCAGGAAGGGTTCGGTGAGCGCGATCTCGGGCAGGAGCACGAGGCTCTGCCTGCCCGCGGCGATCGCGGCGGCGACGGCTTCGAAATAGACTTCGGTCTTGCCCGAGCCGGTGACGCCGTCGAGCAGGAAGGGCTGGAACCCGCCCGCGCCGACCGACTGGCGCAGGATGCTCGCGGCGTCGGCCTGCGCTTGCGAGAGCGTCGGCGGGGCGTAGCTCGGGTCGGGGCGGGGATAGGGCGTGTCGGTGTCGACGATCACCGATTCGATCGCGCCGGCCTTGATCAGGCCGCGGATTACGCCGTCCGAGACGTCGGCGATCGCGGCGAGCTCGCGCACGACGCCCTGGCGCTCGCCGATCCGCTCGAGCGCCTGGGTGCGCTGCTCGGTCATCCGCGGCGGCTGGGTGCCGGTGGCGCGGTATTCGACGATCGTCGGCGCCGATTCGAACGCCGCCGAAGTGCGCAGCGACATCGCCAGCACGGCCGAGGGCGGGGCGAGATAATAGTCGGCGGTCCATTCGACGAGCCGGCGGACGGGCGCGGGGATCGGCGGCGCGTCGGCGACCGAGATCAGGTTGCGCAGGCGATTGTCGCCGACTTCCTCGGTCGGCAGCCGCTCGGCTTCCCAGACCACGCCGGCATATTGCAGCGGCCCGATCGGCACGGTGACGATCGATCCGGGCTCGACGTGCATGCCGTGCGGCACGCGATAGTCGAGCGGCCCCAGCGCGGGGTGGAGGACGAGGACGCGGGCGCGGTTGCCGGGCATAGCGCTTCATCTAGGGCGTGCTGGCCGCAGGTCCAGTCCCGGCCGGGCGCGGCTCAGCCCGGGTTGCGGTCCTCGATGCGCATGCTGGCCTGCACCCGGTCGCCCAGGCCGATGCCGCAGGCGCGCTGCACGGCGACCTTCACCGGCAGCATGTAGCCGCCGTCCCGGGGGAAGAGCGAGGTGGTGAAGGCGAAGCCCTGGATCTCCGCGGCGACGGGCACGCAGCCCCAGCCGTAGCTCGCCAACCGCGCGGCGTAGCGGACCTCGCCGACGAGCGGCTCGGGGACCGGCAGGAAGAGGAACGGGGCGGGGCCGCGCCAGTGGATCACTTCGGCGTCGAAGGCGACGTCCAGCAGGGGTTCGGCTTCGCGCGGCATGCGGCTGGCTTAGCCGTGGGCGGCATGGCGGGAAAGCGTTCCCGCAGCGCTGCGAATCGCTTATCGCGGGACAGAAGGAGACTCGCCGATGCTGTTCGCCGCCCTGTTGCTTGCCGTCCAGACCGCGCCGCAATGCGCCGCGACCGATGCGGCGCTGCCCGCGAAGCTCGCCGGCTGGACTACGCCGGCTGACTCGTTCGGGCCGGGCAAGGCGGTGGTGCTCGACGCCAGGGACGGTGCGGTGATGATCGGCTTCAAGATCGAGGCGGCGGGCAAGTACGGCGTCGCGCTCGACCAGAAGGGCTGGATCGACGTGACTCCGTTCGGCGCGGACAAGCCGCTCGAATCGGTGGAGCACGGCCATGGCCCCGATTGCTCGTCGATCGCCAAGATCGTCGCCTTCCAGCTCGAGCCGGGGGTGTACACGATCAAGCTGAGCAAGCTGGCGCAGCCCAAGGCCAGGCTGATGCTGGTGGCACCGTAGGCTGCCCCATTCCATTACCCGTCATCCCGGCGAAAGCCGGGACCCAGGGTTACAAAGGACATCGCTCGTGGCTCTGGGTCCCGGCTTTCGCCGGGATGACGATTTGGGGCTTGATGCCGTCCAATCCTAGAACTTCGCCCCGATCGACAGCAGCAGCACATTGGCCATCGCGTCGCGCTTGCCGCCGACGCCGAAGTCATACTGGTTGAGATAGCCCGCCTGCGCGCGGAGCTCCCTGGTCAGCGGCAGCTCGAAGCCGAGGTAGTTGCGCATCCGCCGCAGCCCCGCGTTCGAGCCCCAGCGCGTGTCGTTGGCTTCGAGGAAGCTCTCGTGCCAGGCCATGAACGAAGGGCCGCCCTTCCGGAGCGGGAGCGTGAAGCGGACCTGCTCGCGGATGCGCAGCCCCATGCCGCCGGTGCCGCGGCGGAAGCGCTCCTCGATCCGCGTGCGCGAGGTGAGCGTGCCGCCGAACAGCTTCGCCACCGGCACCGTCACCTGCTGGCGGATGCGCTGCTCGAGCCGGGTGACCTGGCCGCCGCGATAGCCGGTGACGCGCTGGTAACCGCCGAGCAGCTCGACATCGCCGTCGGTGCGATAGCCGGCGAAGCCGCCGCGCGCCCATTCGTAGAGCCCGTCCGCCGCGTCGCCGAAGCGCGCGGTGGTGTCGAGCGAGACGGGTAGGTGCGAGACGACGTCGGCCTGGAGCGAGCCGCTCAGCCAGAATTGCGTGTCGACGTCCTGCGCCGCCGCGGGAGTCGCGACAAGAAGCAGCGCCGCGATGGCCGGTTCGCGAAGCATGGCCGTTTCCTAGCCGAAATTGCACGGCTTGGAAGCTGTCTTCGCCCGCACGGCGGAGGGACCGCCGTGCAGGCGCGGGACAGGCGGATCAGCCTTCGTGTGGAAACTCGCGGAAGAGCGAGTTTCCAGGCGGTGCCGGCCCACTTCCCCGCCCGGGGGGAGTGGGCCGGCACCGCCACGCGCCGTGAGGCGCATTTCAAACGGACTCTCAACTCTTGCGGAACGTCGCCGGTTCGAGCTTCGCCCAGACGATCTGGATCGCGTTGAGATATTTGTTCGCGCGGCCCTGGATGCCGAGCACGACCGTGCCCTGGGGCACTTCCCAATTGTGCGGATCGCCGCCGTTGCGGCCGACCTCGGTGACCGCGCCGCGGGTCGTTTCGATCCGCAGCCGGTCGACCAGGTCGCCCGTGCGGCTGTCGACGCGCTTCACGAACTCGTTCGATTCGAAGCTCAGCGCATTCTGGAGCGATCCGCCGTCCTGGCCGAAGCGCTGGATCGGGCCCTCGCCGTGCACGTCGACGTAGCGCAGCCCGATCTGGTCGACATATTTGTTGCCGCGCAGCTGGAGCCAGTTGAGCCGCCGCTGGTTGGCGAGCGCATCCTCGATCGGCATGCCATAGTCGAACGGATTGCCGCCGTTGCTGCCGAACATCGGCGAGGTGCCCTTGGTGAAGCTGAGCAGCGGCATCCCCTTGTCGAGCGAGGGCAGGGCGGGGTGCTTGAACTCGCTGAGCGGCGCATCCTCATAGGCTTCGAACTGGGTGCGGATCGTGCGGCGGTCGGCCTCGAGCAGCGTGCCGAACGCGTCGAGCTCGGGGTCGCCGGTGAAGCCGTAGCAGCCGTAGATGCCCTTCAGCCACGCCACCTTGTTCTGCAGCGACACGATCTTGAGCAGCGACCTGGTGAGCCCGTCGTCGATCGTGCTGCCTACGAAATAGCGGCGATTTGCGACGATCCGCTGGAAGTCGAGGCTGAAGCCGGGGACATTCTCATAGCCCGCGGTGGTGAAGCCGATCACCGTCGGCGCATCGAGCTCGATCGAGGGGAATTTCAGCGCATAGTCGATCAGCTGCTCGCGCGGTGGCGGCGAGGGATTGCGGATGCCCGAGATCTCCTGGTCGTAGCGCCAGTTGGTCTTGGTGGTCTTGGTGAAATTGTCGATCGCGGTCTCGAGCGATCCATTGACCGTCACCTTCGAGAAGATGCCCTTCGCCTTGAGCGACGCGACCAGCGACTTCTGCTCCTCCGTCGTCTGGGTGTAGAAGGTGTAGACCGCATAATATTCGCCGCCGCGCTCGATCGAATCGATGTAGGAATCGCCGCGCTCGCGCGCGAATTTGGCGGGATCGCCGGGCAGGTCGGGCTTGAGCTTCGGGTCGCGCGCGGTCTGGCTGCCGAGCTCGTGGCGCGCATAGACGACGATCGAGACGCTTTCGTTTGTCGCCTTCTGGTTGCGCACGAAGTCGAGCTTCTGGTCGACCGAGACGAGCCCGAGATAGTCGACCGACAGCGACTGGCTGATCTTGAGCGACTCGCTCATCTCGACCACGCCTTCGCAGACGGTGACGTTGACCGTGACCTTCGATCCGCCCTCGACGATGTCCGCGGTCACCGCCGAGGCGCGCAGCGCGCTGCCGATCGTATCGTAGCCGGCGGTCAGCGACGGGGTCGGCGCGGCGCCCAGGGCTTCAAGGGCGTCGGGTTCGCGATCGAGCGTGAGTTCGTCCATCGGGGGTGCTCCTCTTGCGGGATTGCGGACGACTCAAGCAATCGCCCGGGAGAAGCGGGATTCCGTCATGGTTAATGCGAGTCAAGGCGATCGTTCGACAATGAAAGTCGCCAGAAAATTCGACGATTCCAACTTCGGATGGATTCGGGTTCGACTCCAATCCCATAGGTATCGTGTCAGCGGATCTGCGACGTGAATATCGATCAATATGGAATCATTCGCGATACGGATCCCGAATGGCCGGGATCGACTTAGAGCGTCAGCGCGATCGAGAAGGTGGCGGCATGGTCCATCTGGTCGCGCGCGCCGGCGCGGCCGAAGCGATATTGGTTGAGATAGCCCAGGTCGCCGCGCAGCTTCGGCGAGAGCGGGATCGAGAGCCCCACCGCATTGCGCATGCGTTCATAGCCCGAGCGCACGCCCCAGCGCGTGCCGTTGAAGTTGAGGAAATGCTCCTGCGTCGCGAAGAGCTGGAGGCCGTGGCGATCGAGCGGCAGGGTGAAGCGCAGCTGCGGGCGCATCCGGAAGGCGACTTCGCTGCCGCCGCGCTGGAACCGCTCCTCGAATCGCAGCCGCGCGGTGAAGCCATGGCCGAGCTGCGCGGTGACGAACTGGCGCAGGCGCTCCTCGTTGGGCTTGGCGCGGCCGTGGTCATAGTCGTCGACGTGGCGATAGCCGATCGCGAGCTCGACACCCGGCGCCACCGTGCGGCTGAGCGAGCCCCCGATCTCGTCGTGGAAGAAGCCCGCGGCACGATCGCTGAAGCGAGCGATCGCCTCGACCGTGACGCGCATGCCGTCGCCGAGCGGCGCGGAGCCCGTGCTCGCAAGCCACAGCTGCTCGTCGGTCTGTTGCGCCGAGGCGGGCGTCGCGGCGAGCGCCGTGAGGGAAGCGAGGGCGAGCGGGAAGAGGGAGCGCATGGGGGAGGGCGCGTAGCAACATTTCCGTAACAAGGCGACGGTGCCGCGCGTCCGCCGGCGCGACTGGCCAGGGTGGAGCGGCTGCGCTATCGGGCGGCGATCACCGCATCGGGACCCGCATCCATGAAATTCTTCGCCGACACCGCCGATACCGCCGACATCCGCGACCTGGCCGACGCCGGGCTGCTCGACGGCGTCACCACCAATCCCTCGCTGATCCACAAGGCGGGGCGCGACTTCCTCGAAGTGGTGGCGGAGATCTGCGAGATCGTCGACGGACCGGTCTCGGCCGAGGTGGTCGCGCTCGATTTCGAGGGGATGATGCGCGAGGCCGAGATCGTGCGGAAGATCGCCGACAATGTCGCGGTCAAGGTGCCGCTGACGATCGACGGCTTGAAGGCGTGCAAGGCGCTGACCGACGACGGCACGATGGTCAACGTCACGCTCTGCTTCTCGGCGAACCAGGCGCTGCTCGCGGCCAAGGCGGGCGCGACCTTCATCTCGCCCTTCGTCGGCCGCCACGACGACATCGGCTATCCGGGGATGGAGCTGATCTCGGACATCCGGCTGATCTACGACAATTACGACTTCGCGACCGAAATCCTCGTCGCGAGCGTGCGCAACCCGATCCATGTGCTCGAGGCCGCCAAGATCGGCGCCGACGTGATGACCGCGCCGCCCTCGGTCATCAAGATGCTGGTCAAGCACCCGCTGACCGACAACGGCATCAAGGCGTTCATGGCCGATTGGGAGAAGACCGGGCAGAAGATCGGGTGACGGGCGCCCCCTCCAATTGAAAACCCAACCGTCATCCCGGCGAAAGCCGGGACCCAGGGTTGCAGAGGACATCGCTCGCGGCCCTGGGTCCCGGCTTTCGCCGGGATGACGAAGCGGGGTATGGTGAGGCGATGACCGATCCGCTGCCCCTCCGTTACGCCCGGCACCTGGCGCGCGACCGGCGGCGCTCGGCGCATACGGTGCGGGCCTATCAGGCGACCGCGGAGCGATTGCTCGCCTTCCTCCAGGGCCATTGGGGCGGCGAGGTCACCCCCGCGGCGCTTGCGAAAACCTCCGCCGCCGACCTGCGCGCCTACCTGGCGCATCGCCGGAACGAGGGGCTGGCCAACGCCTCGGCCGCGCGGGAGCTGTCGGCGGTGCGCGGGTTTCTCAGGTTCGCGACCGAGGGCGCCGACCTTCCCCGCCTCCGGGGCCCGCGCGTCAAGAAGGGCATCCCGCGCCCGGTCGCGCCGCACGAAGCGGTGGCGCTCGCCGAACTCGCCTCGGAGGAAGCCGCCGAGCCCTGGATCGCCGCGCGCGACTGGGCGGTGCTGCTGCTGCTCTACGGCGCGGGGCTGCGCATCGGCGAGGCGGTAGGGCTGACCGGCGCCGTCCTTCCGCTCGGCGAGACGATCAGCGTCACCGGCAAGCGCGCCAAGACGCGGATCGTGCCGCTGCTCCCCGAGGTGCGCGAAGCGATCGAGGCCTATGCCCGGCTCACGCCCTGGGGGACGCCGCGCGACCAGCCGCTGTTCCGCGGCGCCAGGGGCGGGCCGCTGCCGCCGGGGGCGATCCGCAAGTCGGTGCGCTCGGCCCGCGCCGCGCTGGGCCTCTCGGAGCGCACCACGCCGCATGCGCTGCGCCACAGCTTCGCGACGCACCTGCTCGGTCGAGGGGCGGACCTGCGCGCGCTGCAGGAGCTGCTCGGCCACGCCAGCCTCAGCTCGACCCAGGTCTATACCGCCGTCGACGCCGCGCACCTGCTCGACGTCTACCGCCATGCGCATCCGCGGGCCTAAGCCCGGTACCCCTTAACCGTCATCCCGGCGAAAGCCGGGACCCAGGGTTGCAGAGGACGTCGCTCGTGGCCCTGGGTCCCGGCTTTCGCCGGGATGACGATTGAAGAGAGCGGTCAGCGCCTCTCGCGCGGCTTCCAGGTGATCACGCGCCACAGATAGCAGGCGACGATCGCCACCGCGGTCGCGATCACGGCAGGCTTCACCCAGGCGTCGATGTCCGCGATCCCCACGCCGAGCCCGTAGCCGAGCCCGACGAGCAGCAGGTTCCACACCGCGCTTCCCGCCGCGGTATAGCCGACGAAGCGCCAGAAGGGCATGTGCATCAGCCCGGCGGGCAGCGAGATCATCGTCCGCCCGATCGGCATGAAGCGGAACAGGAACACCGTGGGCCCGCCCCAGCGGTCGAAATAGCGGCGGAGTGCTTCGACATGCTGCCAGTCCATCGTCAGCCAGCGGTCCCAGCGGTCGAAAATCGGCTTCAGCCGCGCATAGCCGAGCCGCCGGCCGATCTCCCACCAGAAGAGGTTGCCCACCACCGTGCCCGCGGTGCCGGCGAGCACGAGCAGCACGAAGTCGAGTTCGCCCCTGGCGACGGCGATGCCGCCGATCCCCATGATCGCCTCGGACGGGATCGGGGGCACGACATTCTCCAGCACCATCAGCAGGAAGATGCCGAGATAGCCCAGGTCCGCCGCGTTCATCCCCCCCGATGCTTCCCTGTCAGCCGCGCGCCGCGATGCGGGCTTCGATCGCGTCCCAGATCATGCCGCCGGTGTCGGTGCCGTTGAACCGATCGATCGCGACGATGCCGGTGGGGGACGTGACGTTGATCTCGGTGAGCCATTCGCCGCCGATCACGTCGATCCCGACGAAGATGAGCCCGCGCTTCTCGAGCTCGGGGCCGAGCGCTTCGCAGATCTCGACTTCTCGCGCCGTCAGCTCGGTCTTGGCCGCGGTGCCGCCCACCGCGAGGTTCGAGCGGATCTCGCCTTCGCCGGGCACGCGGTTGACCGCGCCCGCCACCACGCCGTCGACCAGCACGATCCGCTTGTCGCCCGCCGCGACCGAGGGGAGGAAGGCCTGCACCATGTGCGGCTCGCGATAGGCGGTGTTGAACACTTCGATCAGCGAGGCGAGGTTGGCGCCGTCCTTGCCCACCTTGAAGATCGCCTTGCCGCCGTTGCCGTGGAGCGGCTTGACGACGATCTCGCCGTGGGTGGCGAGGAAGGCGCGCGCCTCGTCGAGGCTGCGGGTGACGAGCGTCGGCGGCATGAAGCGCGCATAGTCGAGCACGAACACTTTCTCGGGGGCGTTGCGGACCGAGGCGGGGTCGTTGACCACCAGCGTCTTGTGCGCGATCCGCTCGAGCAGGTGCGTCGCGGTGATATAGCCGAGGTCGAAGGGCGGGTCCTGGCGCATCAGCACGACGTCGGCCTCGTCGCCGAGGTCGAGCCGCACCGGTTCGCCGAACTGGAAATGGCTGCCGACGACGCGCTGGACCGAGACGGGATGCGCCTTCGTCCAGACCTGGCCGCCCGAATAGTTGAGATCCTCGGGCGCGTAGTGGAACAGCCGGTGTCCGCGCGCCTGCGCCGAGAGCATCAGCGCGAAGGTCGAATCGCCGGCGATGTTGATCGCATCGAGCGGGTCCATCTGGACGGCGACGTTGAGCGGCATTCGATCTCCTTCGCCCATGCTTAGGTGATTTAGGGAACTAAGTCACCCCATCCAGGCGTTCTCGATATGGCGAGGGAGCGTGCGGGGAGCAATGAGGATCACGTCGACGCGGATGTCCTCGCCGTTGGTGGCGTAGCGGGGCATCAGCACCTCCGCGGCGGCGGCGACGCGGCGCAGGCGGTATTCGTCGATCGCATAGTCGAGCTCGGCGGCAGTTGCGCGGGTCTTCACTTCGACGAAGGCGATGAGCTTGCCCTTCTGCGCGACGAGATCGACCTCTCCGGCCGGCGTTCGCACGCGGGTGTCGAGGATGCGCCAGCCTTGCAGCCACAACCACCATGCCGCGCGGCGCTCGCCCTCGCGGCCGCGCGCCTCGGCGAGGCGGCGGTTGCGCGCCACTAAAGCCCCTCCCCTTCAGGGGAGGGGTTGGGGTGGGGCCTGTCAGCAAATACGTCGGTCTCGGCGAGACTTACACGCCCCACCCCCAACCCCTCCCCTGAAGGGGAGGGGCTAGCATGCTTCGCTGTCATCCCCCGTCCTCCTTCATCGCCATTGCCCGGGCATACAGCGCCTTGCGGTCGAGCCCGAGCCGCCTGGCGACTTCGCCCGCCGCCTTGCTCGCCGGCAGCCGGGTGAGCGCCTCGGCCAGCGCCGCGTCGGCGTCCTCGGCAGTGGCGGGGGGCGCTTCGCCGGGCGGCGCGACGATCACCACGATCTCGCCCCTGGGCGGCGCCTCGGCATAGCGGTCGGCCAGCGTCGCGAGCGTGCCGGTCACGCATTCCTCGAACTTCTTGCTGATCTCGCGCGCCACCGCCGCCTCGCGATTCCCCAGCCCCTCGGCGAGCGCCGACAGGCAGGCGGCGAGGCGCGGGCCCGATTCGTAGAGCACCAGGGTCGCGCGGACGCTCGCCACTTCGGCGATCTCGGTCGCGCGCGCCTGCTGCTTCGCCGGCAGGAAGCCGAGGAACAGGAAGCGGTCGGTCGGCAGCCCCGCCAGCGTCAGCGCCGCGATCGCCGCGCAGGGGCCGGGGATCGTCGTCACCATATGCCCCGCCGCGCGCGCGTCGCGGACCAGCTTGTAGCCGGGGTCCGAGATCAAGGGCGTCCCCGCGTCGCTCGCCAGCGCCACCGCTTCGCTGCCCATCCGCGCGATGAGGCCGGGGCGCACCGCATCGGCATTATGGTCGTGATAGGGAGTCATCCGGCCCTTCACGCCGAGGTGGCGGAAGAGGCCGGCCGTCACGCGACTGTCTTCCACCGCAACTACCGCGGCGTTCGTGAGTATTTCGGCGGCACGCGGCGAGAGATCGCCGAGATTGCCGATCGGCGTCGCGACGATGTAGAGGCCGGGGGAAAGAGCAGATGTCATCGGGAGGAATCATGGCAGAGGGAGCAACCAAACCGCAACGGGGCGTGTTGCACGCGCTTCGCTGGGCCGCGCTCGGCGCCGCGATGTTTCTCGCGAGCTGCGCGTCGGGCCCGCGCGTCGTGCCGCCCGCGCCGCCGCGCCCGGTGCCCGAAGCCCCCAAGCCCAAGCCGGTCGAGCGCCCGCTCACCGCGGCGCTCCCGCAGGACGTCGAGCGCCACCGAGTGGCACTGCTCGTGCCGCTCTCGGGCCCCAATGCCGCGGTCGGCCGCTCGCTCCAGAACGCGACTCAGCTCGCGATCCTCGACACCAAGAGCGACATGATCCGCATCACCACCTACGACACCGCCGGCCAGGGCGGCGCGGCGGTGGCGGCGCAGCAGGCGATCTCCGACGGCAACCGGCTGATCCTGGGGCCCTTGCTCGCCGAGGAAGCGCGCGCGGTCGCGCCGATCGCGCGCCAGGCGCACATCCCGGTGCTCAGCTTCTCGAACGACACCAGCGTCGCGGGTGCGGGCACCTATCTGCTCGGCTATAATCCGGCGCAGTCGATCGAGCGCGTCGTGCAATATGCGCGGACCAGCGGCGTGACGCAGTTCGCCGGGCTGATGCCCGTCGGCCTCTACGGCGAGCGTTCGTCGACCGCGTTCCTGCGCACCGTCGAGGCGGCGGGCGGCACGGTGGTGGCGATGGAGAGCTATGACGGCCGCGCCGGCTCGATGACCGCGGCGATCAACAAGCTCGGCCGCCAGCCCTTCCAGGCGGTCCTGATCGCGGGCAGCGGCGGCTCGGCGGTGACGGCGGTGCCGATCCTGCGCAAGACCGCGGGCGGCAAGGCCGCGCGCGTGCTCGGCACCGACCAGTGGAACCTCGATTCGGGGATCGGCGCCAACCCGGCGCTCACCGGCGCCTGGTATGCGAGCGTGCCGAACGCGCTCTACCGCCAATATGCGACCAAGTACCGCGCGCGCTTCGGCGTGGCGCCCTATCGCCTGTCGACGATGGGCTATGACGCGGTGCTGCTGACCGTGCGGATCGCGCGCGAATGGGAGCCGGGGACGATCTTCCCCGAGCGCCGCCTCACCGAGCGCGACGGCTTCGCGGGCCTCGACGGCGCGTTCCGCTTCGGCCGCGACGGCATCGCCGAGCGCGCGTTCGAAGTGCAGGAGATCCGCGGCGGCACGACGGTGACGGTGTCGCCGGCGCCGGCCAAGTTCGCGGATTGAGCGGGCTTCAATTCTCCCCGACCCATAAGCCGTCATCCCGGCGAAAGCCGGGATGACGGTTGTATTGCCGGCGGCTGTCAGGCCCGCACGATCTCGCGCAGGATCGCTTCGAGCACCGGCATGCCTTCGCCGGTGACTCGCAGCCGGTCGCCGTCGCGGCGGAGCAGGCCGTGCGATTCGAGGCGAGCGAGCGCAGCCGGGTCGAGCGGCGGCTCGCCCTCGGCGACGCGCGCGACGTGGCGCAGGTCGACGCCCTCCGCGAGCCGCAAGCCCATCAGCAGCGCTTCGATCCCGCGCTCGGCGGGGACGAGGCCGTCCTCGCGCTCGATGCCATGGCCGTTGCGCTCGATCGCGGCGATCCAGTTCTCGGGCTTCTTGCGGCGGAGCGTCGCCACTCCGCCGCGCCGCCCGTGCGCGCCGGGGCCGACGCCGGCGTAATCGGCGTAGCGCCAATAGGCGAGGTTGTGGCGGCTCGCCTCGCCCGCGCGGGCGTGGTTGGAGACTTCGTACGCCGGCAGCCCCGCGGCGCCGGTGAGCGCCTGGGTCGCGGCGAACAGGTCGGCGGCCTCGTCGGGGTCGTAGGCGGCGAGCTCGCCCTTCTCGAACAGCGTCGCGAAGCGCGTGCCGGGCTCGATGGTGAGCTGGTAGAGCGAGAGATGCCCGGTGCCGAAGCCCAGCGCGCGGGTCAGCTCGGCTTCCCAGTCGGCGAGCGATTGATCGGGGCGGGCATAGATCAGGTCGAAGCTCACGCGCTCGAAGGCGCGCTGCGCGGTGGCGAGCGCGGCGAGTCCCTCGTCGACGCCATGCGCGCGGCCGAGGAACTTGAGCGCGGCGTCGTCGAGCGCCTGCAGCCCGAGCGACACCCGGTTCACCCCGGCTGAAGCGAGGTCGGCGAAGCGTGCGGCCTCGACCGAGGAGGGATTGGCCTCGAGCGTGATCTCGATCCCCGGCTCGAAGCCCCAATGCGCCTCGGCCGCTTCGATCAGCGCGGCGACCGTTTCGGGCGGCATCAGCGAGGGCGTGCCGCCGCCGAAGAAGATCGAGCCGAGCCGGCGGCCGGGCAGCTGCGCCGCCTCGTGCGCCAGGTCGGCGAGCAGCGCCGCGCGCCACGCCGCCTGGTCGACCGACTCGCGGACATGGCTGTTGAAGTCGCAATACGGGCACTTCGACACGCAGAAGGGCCAGTGGATGTAGAGGGCGAGGGGCTGCTCGGTCACCGGCGAAGGCGAGTTCATCGAAACGCTCGTAGAGAGGGTGTCGCGCGCATCTGGAAGGCTGGAGCGGGTAGCGGGAATCGAACCCGCGTATTCAGCTTGGAAGGCTGCTGCACTACCATTGTGCTATACCCGCCCGTCGCCATCGGGGCAGATTGCGCCGCGGGCGCCGCCAGTGCCACGAGCGGCGGGGGAAGGTCAACCCGGGCGTCAGAACGCGAACGGCTCGCCCATCCGATGCTCCGCCAGCACGAAGGCGTCGGCGACCAGCTGGAACGGCCGCAGGTCGACGTCGCTTGCCCCCTCGCGCACCAGCGCGGCGAAGCGTGCGTAGAGCCGGGGATACTCCCGGTCGGGCCAGGTCAGGTCGGGCTCGCCGGGCAGGTGCAGGATCGCGCCGCCCATCGATAGCCGGAGCGCGCCGCCGTCGGTATCGACTTCCAGGTCCCAGGTCTGCGGGCCGGTCTGGAGGAAGTCGAGGTCGGCGCTGGCGGGTGCGTCGCCGCAGCGCATCGCCACCGTCGCGCGGAGCGGCGCGCCGCGGCCGGCGGGGACTTCGAACGCGGCCGATTCGACCAGCAGCGGCTCGGGCAGGATCCGCGTTGCGATCGACAGCGCGTTGATCGCCGGATCGAACACGCCGAAGCCGCCCGCCTCGACGATCCACTCCTGTCCGGGGTGCCATTTGCGGATGTCTTCCTTCCAGACGATCCGCACGCCGGTGACGCGCTTGTCCGCGAGCCATTCGCCCGCGCGGTCGACCGCGCCGGCCTCGCGCGAATGCCAGCTGGTGAAGAGCGTCACGCCCCGTGCCCGCGCGCGCTCGGCGAGGTCGGCGATCTCGGCGAGCGTCGCGGCGGGCGGCTTCTCGAGCATGACGTGCTTGCCCGCCTCGATCGCCGCGCGCGCGATGGCGTGGCGGCCGCGCGGCGGGGTGCAGATCGAGACGGCGTCAATGTCCTCGGCGGCGAGCAGCGCCTCGATCGAGGGATGGCCCGGCACCTCGTCGAGCTGCGGCCCCTGGCTCGCGGTGGCGACCAGCGCGAAGTCCTCGCTCGCGGCGAGCGCGGGGAGGTGCTGGTCGCGCGCGATCTTGCCCACGCCCACCAGCCCCAGCCTGATCCGCTCGCTCATGTCGTTCTCCGACCCGTTCCGCGGGCCGCCTAGCAGCGCGCTTCCCAGCCGTCATCCCGGCGAAAGCCGGGATGACGGCTGGGGGTAACGGAATACTGGCGCTCCGCCTCGGCTTTCGTTAGGTAGCCGCCCCCAATGGCACGCATAGAAACGCCCGGCCGGATCCGGGGCACCCAGGACATTTTCGGAGACGAGCAGCGCCGGTTCGCGGCGGTGCTCGAAGCGTTCGATCGCGTGCGCAAGCTCTATTGCTTCCAGCGCGTCGACATCCCCGTGTTCGAAGCGACCGCGGTGTTCGCGCGCTCGCTCGGCGAGACCACCGACGTGGTCTCCAAGGAGATGTACACCTTCGAGGATCGCGGCGGCGATTCGATCACGCTGCGCCCCGAGTTCACCGCGGGCATCGCGCGCGCCTTCATCACCGAGGGCTGGCAGCAGCATGCGCCCCTGAAGCTCGTCTCCTCGGGCCCGGTGTTCCGCTACGAGCGGCCGCAGAAGGGGCGGTTCCGCCAGTTCCACCAGCTCGACGCCGAAGTGATCGGCGCGGCCGAGCCTGCCGCCGACGTCGAGCTGCTCGTCTTCGCCGATCAGCTGCTGAAGGAGCTGGGGATCGCCGAGGGCATCACCCTCCAGCTCAACACGCTGGGCGACGCCGAGACGCGCGACGCCTGGCGCGACGCGCTGGTCCGCCACTTCGAAGCGCATCGCGGCGCGCTTTCCGAGGACAGCGTCGCGCGGCTCGACAAGAACCCGCTGCGCATCCTCGATTCGAAGGACCCGCGCGACCGGCCGATCGCCGACAGCGCGCCGGGGATCGACGACTTCATGACTGCCGAGGCGGGCAACTTCTTCGAGGCGGTGACCAGGGGGCTCGACGCGGCCGGGGTCGCCTGGACGCGCAATGCCCGGCTGGTGCGCGGGCTCGACTATTACCGGCACACCGCGTTCGAGTTCGTGACCGACCGGCTCGGCGCGCAGGGCACCGTGCTCGCGGGCGGGCGCTACGACGGGCTGATCGGCTCGCTCGGCGGGCCCGAGACGCCGGGTGTGGGCTGGGCGGCAGGCGTCGAGCGGCTGGCGATGATGCTGGAGGAGCCGGCCGGATCGCGTGTGGATGCGGTGATCGTCCCGATGGGCGATGCTGCAGCGCTCAAGGGGCAGTGGGTACTCGCCGAGCTTCGGCGCGGCGGTCTGTCTGCAGACATGGCTTTTCGTGGCAATATGAAGCGTCGGATGCAGAAAGCGGATGCCCTGAAGGCGCGTTTCGCCGTGATCATCGGAGACGACGAGTTGTCTCGCGGCGAGGCCAGCTTGAAGAATCTCGACGATGGGATGCAAGCGGCGGTGCCGCTGGAGACCTTGGGACGCGAAATCTACGAGGCAGTGCAGCGCGCTCTCACCATCGAAGCGGCGGCGCGCGTCTCGCCGGCGTTCGGTGAAGCGCTGGCGCGAGGCATCTCGTTGGGGATCGTTTCCGAGCCATGACCAAAATCCCCGCCGATCGCATCGCCGCGATCGAAGCGCGGCGCGATGAACTGCAGGCGATGATGGCGACCGGCGACCTGCCGGGCGACCGTTTCGTCCAGGTCTCGAAGGAATATGCCGAGCTCGAGCCCGTCGCCGTCGCGGCGGCCGAGGTGCGGCGGCTGCGCGCCGAGGCGGCGTCGCTCCAGCACATGACGCACGACGCCGACGAGGAACTGCGCTCGATGGCGTCGGAGGAACTGCGCGCCAACGACGCCGCGCTCGCCGACGCCGAGCGCAAGCTCGCGCTGTCGCTGCTCCCCAAGGACGCCGCCGACGAGCGCGCCGCGATGCTCGAGATCCGCGCCGGCGTGGGCGGCGACGAGGCCGGGCTGTTCGCCGGCGACCTGCTGCGCATGTACCAGCGCTATGCCGACCGGATGGGCTGGAAGGTCGAGCTGATCTCGGCCTCGCCATCGGAAGCGGGCGGCTACAAGGAAGTCGTGATCGGGGTCGAGGGGCGCGGCGTGTTCGCGCGGCTGAAGTTCGAGAGCGGCGTGCACCGGGTGCAGCGCGTGCCGGCGACCGAGGCGGGCGGGCGCATCCACACCTCGGCGGTGACGGTGGCAGTGCTCCCCGAGGCCGAGGACGTCGACGTCGCGATCGAGGAGAAGGACCTGCGCGTCGACATCTACCGCTCGTCGGGCGCGGGCGGGCAGCACGTCAACACCACCGACAGCGCGATCCGCATCACCCACATCCCCACCGGCATCGTGGTGACCCAGCAGGACCAGCGCTCGCAGCACAAGAACCGCGACAAGGCGATGAAGGTGCTGCGCACGCGGCTCTACGAACTGGAGCGCGAGCGGCTGGCGAACGAGCGCGCGGGCGCGCGGCGCTCGATGGTGGGGTCGGGCGATCGCTCGGAGCGGATCCGGACGTACAACTTTCCCCAGGGCCGCGTGACCGATCACCGGATCAACCTGACGCTCCACCGCCTGCCCGCGATCCTCGAGGGCGAGATGGACGAGATGCTCGGCGCGCTGATCGCCCAGGACGAGGCCGACCGGCTGGCGCAGCTGGATGGGTGAGCTTCGGGTGCGCGCCGCGCTCGCGGACGCCGCCGGGACGCTCGCCGCCGTCTCCGAGACGCCGCGGCTGGATGCGGAGCTGCTGATGGCGCATGCGCTGGGCGTGTCGCGCGACGCGCTGCTGCTGTCGCGGCTCGACGATCCGGTGCCCGACGCCTTCGCCGCGCTGGTCG
Organism: Sphingomonas sp.; assembly: GCF_017745215.1. Taxonomy (GTDB): domain Bacteria; phylum Pseudomonadota; class Alphaproteobacteria; order Sphingomonadales; family Sphingomonadaceae; genus Sphingomonas. The sequence continues at coordinate 9,968 of NZ_JAGHZV010000008.1, read as the reverse complement.
GGCGCCGCCTCGCGCACGAGCCGATCGCCTATATCACCGGACGCCGCGGCTTCTGGACGATCGAGCTGGGCGTCGGCCCCGGCGTGCTGGTACCGCGGCCCGACAGCGAGACGCTGATCGAAGCCGCGGTCGAGCATTTTGCCGATCGCGCGCCGGGGCGCGTCCTCGATCTCGGCACCGGCCCCGGCACGCTGCTGCTCGCCGCGCTCGACCAATGGCCCGAGGCGCAGGGGCTGGGGATCGATGCGTCGGGCGACGCGCTTGCCTATGCCCGCCGCAATGCCGAGGCGCTGGGGATGGCCGATCGTGCGGAGCTCCGCACCGGCGACTGGGCGAGGGGCCTCGACGGCCAATTCGACCTGATCCTCGCCAACCCGCCCTATATCGGGACGGCCGAAGCGCTGCCGCGCGAGGTTCGAGAGCATGAGCCGCCCCAGGCGCTGTTCGCCGGTGCGGACGGGCTCGACGACTACCGCCGCATCGTCCCCGACCTGGCCAGGCTGCTGGCGAAAGGCGGGATCGCGCTGCTCGAGATCGGCTCGACCCAGGGAGAGGCAGTGTCCACGCTCGTCCGCCGATCGGGCCTGAGCCCTCGCGTAATTTCCGACCTTAGGGGACTTTCCCGAGTGGTGGCAGCAGTTGAATTGTAAGACGGAAGACACATATTTGTGCTTGGAGAATGTGGCTCCACCGGCTAAGACGGCCACGGGGCAAGGCACATTCAACCAAGCCGTTGAAAATCAGGCCGTTGAGGCGTGCGCGCCCCAATCCAGGCATGCGAGCTGCCTAGTCCGGCAGCCGTGGCAATCGGGAGGAGCATCATGGCCCCTCCCGTGGCTTAACTTGGCATCCGGGACCCTGAATGGATCGGCGGACAGTTTTTTAGACAGGACACAGAGACCTTGATGAACAATCGTCAGGCCGGCCGCCGTCGCGGCCGCGGCGGCCAGAATCGGTCGCAGGGTGGAAACCCGAACAACCAGGGCAACGGCAGCCGGATCGACAACCGCGCCCGCGGCAATGCCGCGCAGCTGCTCGAGAAATACAAGAATCTCGCGCGCGACGCGCAGATGCAGGGCGATCGGGTCAACACCGAATATTATCTCCAGTTCGCCGACCATTATTTCCGCGTTCTCAACGAGAACCGCGCCCGCTTCGAGGATCAGAACCAGCAGCGTCGCCAGCGCGACGACGACGATGGCGACGATTACGACATGGAAGCCGACGGCAACCGTTCCGACGAGCCGCGCGAGCACCAGGTCCGCTACGAGCGCGACGATCGTGACGACCGTCCGCAGCGCAGCGACCGCCAGCAGCGCGACGACCGCCGCGAGGCGCGGGGTGATCGCGCCGAGCGGGGCGATCGCGAGCAGCGCAACGGCCGCGCCAATGGCGTGAACGGTCACGCCAACGGCAACAGCTACCACGCCGACGCCGAGGAAGCGCCCGAGCAGGCGCCCGTCGCCGAGGAGGCCGCCCCCGCGCCGCGCCGCGGCCGTGGCCGTCCGCGCCGCGAGGAAGCCGCTGCAGCCGAGGCCGAGCCCGCGGGCATCGACCTGGCGGTGCTGCCGCCGGCGATCGCCACCGAGACGGCGAACGACGAGGAGCCGGTGGAGAAGAAGCGCCGCGGCCGTCCGCGCCGCAATCCCGAAGGCGAAGCGGCCGCCTGACCTCAGGCGCGCGTCGAGACCGAAAAGCCCGGTGCGGAGCCGTCCGCGCCGGGCTTTTTCATGCGTTCACTTGCCGGAAAGCTAGTGGCCGATAGCCTCGGGGCTGCTAGCATGGCTGGCACATAGCCTGGGGAGGACGCACATGCGCTGGTTGGCACTCACGCTGGTTGCGATTCCCCTCGCGGCCCAGGCCCAGGAAGCGCCGGGTGGAACCGCGCAGGGCGACGTCTCGGTCACCATCTACAACAACGACCTCGCGCTGGTGCAGGACAAGCGCACGCTCAGCATCCGCGACGGCCGCTGGCGCCAGGAATTCCCCGACGTCTCCGCGCAGATCCGTCCCGAGACGGTGACGCTTTCCGGCCCTGTCACCGTGGTCGAGCAGAATTTCGACTTCGACCTGCTGACGCCAGAGAAGCTGATGGAGAAGGCAGTCGGCACGACGGTGACGCTGGTGCGCACCGACGCCAAGGGCGGCGAGACGCGCGAGACCGCCAGGGTGCTCGCCAACAACAACGGCACGGTGCTGCAGATCGGCGACCGCATCGAAGTGCTCGACACCGAGCATGAGCGCGTCATCTTCCCGACGCTGCCGCCCAATTTGCGCGCGCGGCCGACGCTGTCGATCACGCTCGCGGGCGATCGCGCGGGCGCGCAGCCGGTGACGCTCAACTATCTCTCGCGCGGCTTCGGCTGGCAGGCGGACTATGTCGCGCTGTTCGACGAGACCGCGGGCCGGATCGACGTCCAGGGCTGGATCACACTGACCAACAACAGCGGCACGACCTACGCCAACGCCAACACCCTGCTCGTCGCGGGCACGCCGGGCCAGCTGTCGGGCGTGGCGCGGCCCTATCCCTATCGCACCACCGGCTCGATCGGGATTCCCGGCAACAAGCCCGGCACCGAGAGCGCGAGCCGCGAGCGGCTGGGCGACTATTATCTCTATCCGCTCAAGGGGCGGACGACGATCGCCAACGCCCAGCAGAAGCAGGTCAGCTTCCTCGACGTCAACGCGCCCGCGGCCAAGACCTATTTCTTCCGCAACGGCTGGCTGAGCTCGTCCGACGAAGCGAAGAGCGTCGATTCGGTGCTGCGCTTCACCTCGTCGCGCGAGGGTGGGCTGGGCGATGCGCTGCCCGCGGGCACGGTGCGCGTCTACATGCGCGACGCGCGCGGCGTGCCGCAGTTCATCGGCGAGGCCGCGATCCCGCACACGCCGATGGGCTCGCGAATCGCGCTCAAGACCGGCGAGGCGTTCGACGTGAAGGTCCGCCCCGTGGTCGAGAAGCGCGAGCGGCTGAGCGCGGACCGCTGGCGCACGACGATGCGCTACACCTTCACCAACGCCCGGCCCGAGCCGGTGACGGTCGAGCTCGCCCAGTCGGGGCTCGACGCCTGGTGGGCCGACACGCGGATCGAGAGCGAGAGCCAGCCGAGCGACCGCAGCAGCGCGGACGAGGCTATGTGGAAAGTCGCCGTGCCCGCCAACGGCGAGGCGACGGTGACCGCGGTCTTCAACACGCGCTATTGAGCCGCGGGCAGATGGGCCCCCGGGCACTCCTCGCGATGCTCCTGGCGCTGGCGGCCCCGGCGGGCGTCGCGCGCGCCCAGCCTGTGGTCGCGTCGGCGGGGCCCGAATCGGTCGCGGTCACGGTCTATCGCGCGCCCGATCGCGGCAGCGACGATGCGCTCGATCTCGCCTGGCTGCGCGGCTATGCGCTGGTGACCGAGACGCGCACCGTGACGATCCCCGCCGGCCGCGCGACGATCCGCTTCGAAGGCGTCGCGGGCGGGATGCTGCCCAAGAGCGCGATCGTCTCGGGCCTGCCCGACGGGGTGCGCGAGAAGAACCTCGATGCCGACCTGCTCGCGCCCTACAGCCTCTATGCCCGCAGCCTCGGCCGGCCGGTGACGCTGCGCCGCCGGCTCGCGAGCGGCACGGTCGAGGAGCCGGCGATCCTGCGCTCGGGCCCCGACGGCGGTGCGATCCTCCAGACGCGCGACGGCTTCGTCGCGGCGAACTGCGGACCGGGCAGCGAATCGGTGCTGTTTCCGCAAGTCCCCGCCGGGCTCACCCCCAAGCCGACGCTCTCGGTCCAGACCGATTCGACCGCCGAGCGGCGGGTGACGCTCACGCTCTCCTATCTTGCCTGGGGCTTCGACTGGCAGGCGAACTATGTCGCGACGCTCCGCCCCGACGGGCGCACCGCCGACCTGTTCGCCTGGGTGACGCTGGCCAACGGCGACGTCACCAGCTTCGCCGATGCGCAGACGATGGTGGTCGCCGGCCACGTCAACCGCACCGACCGGGCGCCGGGCTCGAGCGAGCGCGAGGCGCCGCCGCTGGTGCTGAAATGCTTCTTCCACCCCGCCGTCATGCCCGTCGCCGCGCCGCTGGCGCCTGCCTATGAGGATGGCGACATCGTCGTCACCGGCATACGCGCGTCGCTGGCCAATTCAGTCAGCATCAAGCGCAATTCGGACAGCGTCGTCGCGATCCAGGAGGAACTCGGCGACCTCAAGCTCTATCGCGTGCCGATGGCGACGACGATCGGTGCGAAGAGCCAGAAGCAAGTGACGATGCTCGACCGGCATGCGGTGCCGGTGACGATCTTCTACCGCAACCGCCTTGGTGCCGGTGTGGCCGACGACACGCGCATCATGCTGCGCGCGCAGAACCGCAAGGAACGCGGGCTCGGCCTGCCGCTCCCCGCCGGGCCGGTCGCGGTGTTCCAGCCGTCGGGCGATGCGCGGCTGCTCGTCGGCGAGGGCTCGATCGGCGACAAGGCGGTGAACGAGGAAGTCGAGATCGACGTGGCGGGCGCCACCCAGGTCGCGGCGCGGATCGAGCGCGAGGTGAGAGAGGGCCGGTTCCGCCTCACCGTCACCAACGCGCTGCCCACGCCGATCCACTATGAGGCGGAGTTCACCGAGCTGAATGCGAGCGAGCGCGTGCGCGCGAACGGGCTCCGGCGCCGCAACGGCCACGACGTGTGGATCACCGAAATCCCCGCGAACGGCACCGCGACGCTGCGCTACACCGTCACCGACGCGGGCGCGAAGGACTGAGCTGTAGCGGCTCAACGCCTGGCTCCCCTCCCTGGAAGGGAGGGGAATGGCGCCGTCGATGGCGTCTGCGCTCAATCCAAGTCGATCTCGCCCTTGAGCCGATCCTCGACCTGCTCGTCGTGCCCCGAGCCCGAGCTCAGGAACATCAGCCCCATCAGCAGCGCCGCGCTCATGATCGTGAGGAAGGTGCCGAGGAAGGTGACGATCATCGTGAACGGGCTGAACCAGCCCATCATCCACCACAGCACCCCATCCGCCGCGACCGACGCGACCACCGCCGCCGCCGCCATCCAGCCGAGGATCCGCCGGAACCGGCCCCAGGCGAAGGCGGCATAGTCGGGATCGTCGAGGCCGTGCGGCTGCTGCGGTTCCATGCCGTCGATGTGGGCCCGCGCAGCGGCGAACTCAACGGGTTCCGAAAGATCGTGAATCACGGCTTGTTGCTTTGCAATCGCCGCGCATTCGTGGGAGACTCATGCGCCTCACAGGATGAGGAGAGGTGGCGATGACGATCGCGGCAATCCTGGACGGTAAAGGTGACAGCGTAATCTCGACTTCCGGCGATGCGAGCGTCGCCGACGCCGTCACGCTACTTGCGGAGAAGCGGATCGGTGCGGTGCCGGTGCTTTCGGGGAGGACCGTCGCCGGCATCTTCTCCGAGCGCGACGTGCTCTATTGCGTCGCCCGCGAAGGCGCCGCGGCGCTGAACCGCAAGGTGAGCGAGGTGATGACCGCCCCGGCGATCACGGTGGAGCCCGGCGAATCGGTGCTCGGCGCGCTCGCGCTGATGACGAAGCGTCGCATCCGCCATCTGCCCGTGGTGGAAGCCGGCGCGTGCGTCGGCTTCGTCTCGATCGGCGACCTGGTGAAGTACCGGATCGAGCGGATCGAGTCCGAGGCCGAGGCGATGCGCGTCTATATCCAGACGGCGTAGCGTGTAGCGGCACTTCGGTTCGGCGCGACCGAACGCCGCAGTATTCAAATCCTCCCCTGGAAGGAGAGGATTGATTGCTGCCTCGGACACACCTGACCGCCATATCCTTGGGCGTGCCATCAATTGCGGCCTTTGAAGGCAGGTTGGGAGGGGCACGCTGTCTTCCTAAATCGTCATCCCGGCGAAAGCCGGGATCTAGGGCCGCGAGCGACGACTTCTGTAACCCCGGGTCCCGGCTTTCGCCGGGATGACAGCTGTAGGAGTGCCGAAACCCGTTGGGCAATTGATGACACGCCCTTGCAAGCGGCGCTTGGATCGACCTGCCATCGCCTTAACGCCGCTTTCACGCCCGTCGGGCTACCTCCGGGGGGAGGGCCACGGACGGAAAGCGCGATGCACGAACAATTGCTGCGAGTGGCGGAGCGCGCGGCGAGGGCGGTGGGCTATGACAAGACGCACATCACGCGCGTCGTCGCCTATCGCGAGATCGATGCCTTCCTCGATTCGCTCGGCACCGCCGGCCTCGACGCGCTCGAGATCTCGGCCGGCTGGAAATGGCGCGACCGGCCCTGGGGCAGCTTCACCGAGATGAACTGGCCCGACCACGACATCTGCAACGACACGCTCGACCGCAAGTTCGACGTGATCATCGCCGACAATGTCTGGGAGCATCTCGCCTATCCCTATCGTGCCGCGAAGAACGTGCGCGCGATGCTCAAGCCGGGCGGGTATTTCATCAACATCACGCCCTTCCTGATCCGCTACCACCCGATTCCGATCGATTGCTCGCGCTGGACCGAGATGGGCATGCGCCACTTCCTCGAGGAAGCGGGGTTCGATGGCGGCAAGGTGAAGACCGGCAGCTGGGGCAATGCCGCGGCGGTGAAGGCCAACTTCCGCCGCTGGGCGCGCGCGGGCTGGCAGCGGCGGCTGCGCAACGATCCGAGCTTCCCCGTCACCGTCTGGGCGATCGCCGAGGCCGACTGATGGAAGCGCCCGCGATCACGGTGGCGGTGCTTGCGCACAATGAGGAGCGGCGGATCGCTGCTTGCCTCGAGAGCCTGCCGCTCGGCCGCGCCGATGTCGCGATCCATGTCGCGGTCAACGGCTCGAGCGATTCGACCGCCGACATTGCCGAGGCGATCGCGGCGCGCGCGGGCAACCTCACCGTCCACCGCTTCGCCGAGGGTGGCAAGGCGCGCAGCTGGAACCGGCTGGTGCTCGACGAACTGCCCGTGTTCAGCCCCGCGCACGTCTTCGTCGACGGCGATGCCGAGGTCCTCCCCGGCGCGATCGACGCGCTCGCCGCCGCGCTCGCCGCCGATCCGCAAGCCAACGGCGCCTCGGGCTTTCCCGACAATGGGCGGGGCCTCCATTATTATGAAGGTGCGATCGAGGAGGAGCATGGCCTGTTCGGCGACCTCTATGCGCTGAAGGGCAGTTTCCTCGCGCGGATGAAGGCCGCGGGGGTGCGGCTACCGGTCGACCTCGTCGGCGACGACGGGCTGATCGGCGCGCTCGCCAAGATCGATCTGGGCACGCTCGCCGACTGGCAGGAGGCACGGCAAATCCTATGCCCGGCGGCGCGCTTCCGCTGCGAGCCGGTGTCGCTCGTTTCGCCGCGGAGCTGGCGGATGCAGTATCGCCGGATGATCAACTATTCGCTGCGCCACTATCAGAACGCCCTCGTCAGCGAGATCCTGCGTACCCGCGGCGCGGCGGGCCTGCCCGAGCGGCTGGCCCCGCTCTACCCCGAGCTGCTCGCGCGCGAGGCGCCGCGGCTGGAGCTTTCGAGCTGGTGGTTCGATCGGCTGGCCCTGGCACGAATGGCCAAGGCGGCCTGAGGGCCATTCCCTGTAAGCCATCCCCATAAGTCGTCATCCCGGCGAAAGCCGGGACCCAGGGCAGCGAGCGATTCCTTGCGTAACCCTGGGTCCCGGCTTTCGCCGGGATGACGGTTGAAGGGTGTCGGGATGGCGGGTGAAAAGGCGAGGGAAGCTCAGGCCGCCGCCGGCGTCCGCCGCCGGATCACCAGCGCCAGCGCTTCGCGCGCGGTGTCGCGCGCCAGCCACCAGAGGATGCCGGCATAGCTCGCCCCGCCGATCGCGCCGAGCAGCAGCAGGTGCGTGGGCGCGGCGAGCGGGGGCAGGGGAGCGATCAGGTAGCGCTCGGCGATCTCGACCACCGAGGCCATCACCAGCGACGCGGTCACCGCCGGCGCGACCGCCTGGACGAGCCCGCCGACGCTGATCCGCAGCGTGCGGTGTGCCATCGCGAAGGTCGCCGCGAACAGCAGCGGCACCGCGACCAGCCAGCCGAGCGCCAGCCCCAACGTCCCCCAGCGCACCGCCACGAGGAACACCGCGGGCATGCTCACCGCGCCGGCCATCGCGATTCGCGCGACGATATGGGGGCTTCCCAGCGCATTGAGCGGCGGCACGAACAGGATCTGCAGCGTCACCACCGGCATCGCCAGGCTGAGCAGCGCGACCAGCGGCGCCATCTCGAGCCATTTCGCGCCGAACAAGGTCTCCACTGCCGGCGCGGCGGAGACCGCGAGCCCGAAATAGAAGGGGCAGGTGAGCAGCAGCACGAGTCGCACCGCCTTGAGGAAGGCCCAGGCCAGCGCCTCGCGATCGTGCTGGAGCCGCGCGAAGGCGGGGAAGGCGACTTCGTTCAAGGGCGGCACGAACTTGGTCGCGACGATCTGGGTGAGGAACAGCGCCTCGGCATAGATGCCCAGCGCATGCGGATCGAGCATCCGGCCGCCGATGAAGACGTCGGCCTGACTCTGCACGATCCACAGCCCCTGGCTGAGGATCAGCATCGAGCCGAATCGCATCATCCCGCCCGCGCCGCGGAAATCGAAGCTCGGCCACACATAGAAGCGAGTCGCGACGACCAGCATGATCGCGCGCGTCCAGAAGATGACGATCGGGGCAGCGACCAGCGTCCACACCCCCGCGCCCGAGAGCGCGGTGCCGATCGCGGTCGCAGCGCCGCACGCGGTGGAGACGATGGTGATGATCGCGGGGGTGCGGAACTCCATCCGGCGGCTGAGCAGCGCCTCGGGCACGGCGAGGAAGGGCGTCGCCAGGTAGAGCAGCGCCTGCCAGCGCAGCAGCGAGGCGATGATCGGCTGGTGGTAATAGGCCGCGGCCGCGCCGGCGCCGAACCATTGGATCGCGGCGAGCGCGCCGTTCAGCAGCAGCAGCATTCCGAACGCCTGGCGGATCCGCTGGGGGCTCACCGATTCGTCGCGCACGAGCACGCTCGCGAAGGAGGAGCCGTTGAGGAAGTTGAGGAAGACCAGGATCACCGAGGTCATCGCGAACAGGCCGTAATCGGCGGGCGTGAGGATTCGCACGACCGCGAGAGTCGAGGCCCAGGAGATCATTTGCGCGAGAATCTGGGTGCCCGATCGCCAGAAGATCGCGCTGCGCACCTGTTCGCGCAGCGATTCGGGGGCCTGATTCGGCGATTCGGGGGCTGATTCGGTCACGAACCCGTCATGCCCGCTTCCGATTGAGATCGCGTAAACCGCAGTTTTCTGCGGTTTTCTGGACGGCTCCGAAAAAAACGACACAAAATTGCAAAAGGCCGTTGACGGGTCCGAACCCCCCACATATATGCCCCTTCACCGCAGCGACGCGGCCCACTGAAACGGCGGGCACGACGAAGCGGTCACTCAAAAACAGGCGCATGACCGCCCCGATGAAAAAAGGGGTTAGGGAACGCGTCGGTCTTTTGCGCTCTTTGACATCGTAAGTCGAGATGAAGGGACATGTGGGCGGCGGCCCCAGGTCCGGCAGCTTCAAGGTGCCGGGTGCTTGGGTAACCAAAATAAGCCGTTCCATGATCTTCGCTTCTTGAGGTTCGCCTCGGGGGCAGGATCAAACATGTCCTACACGTTTCCATACGTGAAAGATTTGTGCAGGAACGGCTCCTTGAAATGAGCGGTGCCTCTCCGGGATATTCCACCTGGGAGGTATCGGACATCAAACTTGAGAGTTTGATCCTGGCTCAGAACGAACGCTGGCGGCATGCCTAACACATGCAAGTCGAACGAAGGCTTCGGCCTTAGTGGCGCACGGGTGCGTAACGCGTGGGAATCTGCCCTTGGGTTCGGAATAACTCAGAGAAATTTGAGCTAATACCGGATGATGTCGCAAGACCAAAGATTTATCGCCCAAGGATGAGCCCGCGTAGGATTAGGTAGTTGGTGAGGTAAAGGCTCACCAAGCCGACGATCCTTAGCTGGTCTGAGAGGATGATCAGCCACACTGGGACTG
>NZ_JAGHZV010000007.1 GCF_017745215.1 Sphingomonas sp. | reverse complement strand
TCGTGGTCGCCTCGGTCAGCTGCATCTACGGCATCGGCTCGGTCGAGACCTATACGGCGATGACGTTCGACCTGTCGGTCGGCGAGATCGTCGACGAGCGGCGGCTGATGGCCGACCTCGTGGCCCTTCAGTACAAGCGCAACGACGCGGCCTTCACGCGCGGGACCTTCCGCCGGCGCGGCGACGTGATCGAGATCTTCCCGGCCCACTACGAGGACCGCGCCTGGCGCGTCTCGATGTTCGGCGAGGAGATCGAGTCGATCACCGAGTTCGATCCCTTGACCGGCAGCAAGGTCGCGAGCCTCGACCATGTCCGCGTCTTCGCCAATTCGCACTATGTGACGCCGGGGCCGACGCTCAAGCAGGCGATGGAGGGAATCCGCCACGAGCTCACCGAGCGGCTGAAGGAGCTCGAGGCCGAGGGCAAGCTGCTCGAGCACCAGCGGCTGGAGCAGCGCACCAACTTCGACCTCGAGATGATCGCGGCGACGGGCTCGTGCGCCGGCATCGAGAACTACTCGCGCTTCCTCACCGGCCGTCTGCCCGGCGAGCCGCCCCCGACGCTGTTCGAATATCTGCCCGAGAATGCGCTGCTCTTCGTCGACGAGAGCCACCAGACGATCGGCCAGATCAACGGCATGTCGCGCGGCGACCACAAGCGCAAGATCACGCTCGCCGAATATGGCTTCCGCCTGCCGAGCGCGATCGACAACCGACCGCTGCGCTTCAACGAATGGGACGCGATGCGCCCGCAGACCACCTATGTCTCGGCGACCCCGGGGACGTGGGAGCTCGAGCAGTCGGGCGGCGTGTTCGTCGAGCAGGTGATCCGCCCGACCGGGCTGATCGATCCCCCGGTCGAGATCAAGCCGGTCGAGGAGCAGGTCCAGGACCTGATCCAGGAGTGCAAGAAGACCACCGCGCTCGGCTATCGCACGCTCGTCACCACGCTCACCAAGCGCATGGCCGAGGACCTGACCGAGTATATGCACGAGGCGGGGGTGAAGGTCCGCTACATGCATTCCGACACCGAGACGCTGGAGCGCATCGAGCTGATCCGCGACTTGCGGATGGGCGTGTTCGACGTGCTGGTGGGCATCAACCTGCTGCGCGAGGGGCTCGACATTCCCGAGTGCGGCCTCGTCGCGATCCTCGATGCCGACAAGGAGGGCTTCCTGCGCTCGGAGACGTCGCTGATCCAGACGATCGGCCGCGCCGCGCGCAACGTCGAGGGCCGCGTGATCCTCTATGCCGACCGGATGACCGGCTCGATGGAGCGCGCCTTGGCCGAGACGGGGCGGCGGCGCGAGAAGCAGGAGGCGTACAACGCCGAGCACGGCATCACGCCCGAGACCGTGAAGAAGCAGATCGGCGACATCATCGCGCATGTGGCGAGCAAGGACCAGGTGACGGTCGAGATCGACGCGGATCGCCCGCACATGGTGGGGCATAACCTGCGCGCGTACATCGAGGATCTGGAGAAGGCGATGCGCGAGGCGGCGTCGAACCTCGAGTTCGAGGAAGCCGGGCGGCTGCGCGACCAGATCCGGGCGCTGGAGGCGGAGGAGCTCGGGCTGCCGGCGGGCGAGCACAAGGCGCCGGTGATGGGGCGGTCGAACGAAGGCAAGCCGGGGACGCGGAAGACGCGGTTCGGGAAGACGCAGCGGAAGTTCGGGGGGCGGGGGTGAGGCCGCAAACTGGTACGTGCCTAGGTTATGCGACTGACGGCGGTAACGATGAGGTCAATCGGCGTTAATTGTGGGACATGGAGAAAGCCATGATCCTGAGCTTCGCCGACAAGGAAACCGAACGCCTCGCGCTCGGCATCCGCAGTCGCAAGCTTCCGCCCGAGAGCCAGCCCAAGGCGATGCGGCTGCTGCGCGAGATGAAGGTACTCTCGGACTGGACGCAGCTTCGCGTCCCGCCCGGTAACGATCTTCATGCCTTGCATGGCGACCGGGCGGGCCAATAGGCTATCAGGATCAATCGTCAGTGGCGGATCGTCTTCACGCCACGCGACGGAGCAACGGCGGATGTCGAAGTCACCGATTATCACTGATGGCGCCTGGTCTGCCGATCCCGCGGATTGGCTGGAGAATCCGCACGCGGGCGAGATGCTGAAGCTCGAGTTCCTCGATCCGCTCGAGATGAGCGCGAACGATCTGGCAGCAAGCATCGGAGTTGATGCCGCGCGCATCGCGGATGTGATCGAAGGCCGGCCAACAATCGACGCCGAGCTCGACCTGCGGCTCTCGCGTTATTTCGGCATGTCCGAAGGCTTCTTCCTGCGGCTCCAGAATGAATATGAATTGCTCGAAGCCAAGCGCGCCTTGAATGGCGCGCTGGACCGGATCGTCCCTCGCGCGGCCTGACATCCTTCGATACCGGCTAGAAACACCGTCATTCCGGCGAAAGCCGGGACCCAGGACCAGGGGCGATGTCCTCTGCAACCCTGGGTCCCGGCTTCGCCGGGATGACGGTTGGGCGTCGGGATGGCCGCTGGACTCTTTCGGATAGTCCCCTTGCCTCCCGCCCCGAACTGACCGAACATCCCGCCAAGCCCATTCGCGGGAGTCCGCACCGGTATGCGCAACCTCATCACCAGCGTCATCGATGCCGTCACCCAGCGCGAGCCTCGCCCGCCGCTGCCGCCGCCGTGCGAGATCGACGACCCCGTCGTCGGCTGCTTCCGGCTCCAGCGCGCGCAAGGCTGGTTCCAGCAGGACCGGCGCGTCGCCGACGGGCGGATCGTGCGCGTCATCCTCCATGCCGTCGACAAGCCCGGCGCCGAAGCGATCCTGCCCGATGCGCGCGATTTCCAGCACCATCTCGACACCTGGCTGGACCGGATGAAGGACTGCGCCGTCGCCAAGCTGATGACCGCCGCGCGCGAACATTGCGCCGATTACGGCGTGCTCGGCCCCGCCGAGTTCAAGGCCGCACTGCGCGGCCGCGCGGTCGGCTTCCATGGCGGCGGGCGCTTCGATGCCGAGTTCGACGCCGGCGAGATCTTCGGCGATCGCACCGTCTGCGTCTACGGCACGCTCGCCGAAGGGGTCACCCGGGCGGAATTCTGACCCGCAACCAGTTACCGCTAACATTCGCTTGCAATCCGTTTCCGCCGGTGCAAGCTGGCAACGTTGACAGAGGCGCTCCGCCACAGAGGGCGTCCCACGCAACGGGGAGTGGATGGATGACGGGACCGGCCCAGGCCGCGCGCCGCGTGGCGCTATCGTTGATCGCGGCCGCGACGCTGGCAGGCCCGGCCCCAGCCCAGCAGGCCAACCCCTTCGTTCCCGCCCCCGCCGCCGCGCCCACCCGGGGCACAACGCTCCGCCTCGGCAAATGCGTCAACCTCTCGAACATGTTCGACGCGCCCAGCCCCGGCGCCTGGGGCCGCGACCTCCGGGATTCGGACATCGCCAATATCGCCGCGAAGGGCTTCACCGCGGTGCGCTTCCCCGTCCGCTTCTCGGCGCACGCCCGCCAGGACGCGCCGTATACGATCGATCCCGCGTTCCTGCAGCGCGTCCGCCACATCGTCGACCTCGCCTCGTCCAAGGGCCTCGCGGTGATCGTCGACATGCATCACTATGCCGACGAGGCGCTGTTCAAGGACCCGCTCAGGGAAGCGCCGCGCTTCACGGCGATGTGGCGCCAGATCGGCGCGGCCTTCGCCGACGCGCCGCGCTCGGTCACTTTCGAGCTGATCAACGAGCCCAACGACAAGCTCGACGCCTCGAACCTGCGCCAGGTGATCGACCCCGCGCTCGCCGCGGTGCGCGAGACCAATCCGACGCGCCCGGTGGTGATCGACGGGCCGAAATGGGCGAACTTCGACGAGATGCTCAAGTTCGACTTCCCCGACGATCCCAACATCGTCCCCACCTTCCATTACTACGACCCGCAGAACGTCGGTTTCGACAAGGCGCCGTGGATGAACCCCGCGGTGCGCACCGACTTCGGCACCGCGGCCGACATCGCCGAGCTCAAGGCCTTCTCGGCGCGGATCAGGGGCTTCATCGAGCGGACCGGCCGCGTGCCCTTCGTCGGCGAGGTCGGCGCGCACGAGAGCCGGCCGGTGGCGATGCGCGCGACCTACTACAGCCTCGTCACTTCGGCGTTCGCGTCGGTGGGCGTGCAGAGCTGCGCCTGGGGCTACACCAACACCTATCACCTGTGGCGCGACGGCAGCGGCTGGGAGCCGGGCATCGCGGACGGGATGGCGACCACCGCCACCCTGCCCGCTTACTGAGGAGCAAGAACATGACCAAGCCGATGTTGCGCACGGCGGCGAGCATCGTCGCGCTGGCCCTGACTGCGTGCGGCGGCGGCGCGAGCGGCACCGGATCGAGCGGCGGCGGCGGGACGATCGTGACGCCGACACCCACCCCGACCCCGACGCCGACCCCCACGCCGACCCCCACGCCCAGCTACACCCCCGCCGCCGCGGCGCTGCCGACCACGGGCGTGCACGTGCCGCTCGGCAAATGCGTCAACATGGGCAACATGCTGGAAGCGCAGCCAAACGAGGGCAGCTGGGGCCGGGCGATCCAGGACAGCGACTTCGCGACGATCAAGGCCGCGGGCTTCGCGACGATCCGCCTGCCCGTGTGGTTCTCGGGGCATGCGCTGTCGGCGGCGCCCTATACGATCGACGCGACCTTCATGGCGCGCGTCCGCCACGTCGTCGACGGCGCCACCGCCGCCGGGCTCAACGTGCTGATCGACATGCACAATTTCGACGATCTCTTCACCGATCCGGCGGGCAATACGACGCGGCTCGCGGAGATGTGGCGGCAGATCGCGGTCGAGTTCCAGTCGCAGCCGTCCAGCGTGTGGTTCGAGCTCATCAACGAGCCGCACGGCAATCTCACCAACGCCAACCTCGTCGCGACGCTCACCCCCGCGATCACCGCGATTCGCGTCACCAACCCGACGCGCCCGATCATCATCGGCGGCGAGAATTGGAGCGGGGTGGATTCGCTCGCGACGCTCACGCTGCCGGCGGATCCTTATCTGGTGCCGACGATCCACAGCTACGACCCGTTCAACTTCACCCACCAGGGCGCGACCTGGGTGACCCCCACCCCGCCGCTCGGCACGACCTTCGGCAGCGCGAGCGACTATGCGGGGCTGAACGCCAACCTCCAGAAGGTCCGCGACTATATCACGCGCACGGGCCGGGTGCCGTTCGTCGGCGAATATGGCGCGATCGACGACACCGGCATCCCGCTCGACCAGCGCATCCTCTACTATCGGCAGATGAGCGCGGCCTATGCCTCGATCGGCATCCAGACCTGCGCCTGGGCCTATACCAACACCTTCCGGCTGCGCGACCAGAGCGGGACCTGGCTGCCGGGACTGGTCGAGGCGATCACGACCACGACGACGCCTTGAGCGCCTTTTGCCATCAATGGTGAGGCACGGTGACGGAGTGGCGTCTCTTCGACCAAAACCCACCGTCATCCCGGCGAAAGCCGGGACCCAGGGTTGCGGAGGACGTCGCTCGCGGCCCTGGGTCCCGGCTTTCGCCGGGATGACGGCTTAAGAGGCAGCGCCTCCCCCTTCCCACCTGCTTTCGACGCGCACAGCCGATGGCACGCCCAAGTTCAGGGTGGCAAATCCATCGGGGTTGTGACGCCCGTCAGGCGGAAGTTCTGGCGGGGCGCCCCACATGGTTGACGCTACCTTGCCGTCCCACCCCGTACGCACCCGCAGCGTAGAGGCCCCAAGCGACTCCCGGCGCATTATTCGTTAGGCTGCGACTCGGTTGTTCAGGGGCGTGGGCGTATGTGCTGGTTCGTCGATCTCGAAGCGGAATATCGCGAGTTCGTCGCCGAAGCGCGGCTGCTGCTCGACATCGTCGCGGTCGAGGCCGCCGATCCCGCCGCAGTCGCAGCAATCCGCTGGCAGGTCGCCCGCGCGATCTTCGCGCACCGCATCCGTGAAGGCCGCGGCGACTATGAGCTGATGCTGCCCACCGCCAGCCCCTTCACCGGGCTGCTCGCCGGCGTCTATCGCGCCGACTATCAGGCCGTGACGCTCGGCTTCGCCACCTATCTCTCCGACTGGCCGGTGGCGCGGATCGCGCGCGAATGGGACGCCTTCCGCGCCGACACCCAGGCGTTGCTCGGCGACGTCGCCAACCGCGCCAACCCCGGCGACCTCTGCACGCGCGGCGACACGCCGACCGAGCGCCGCGCCGCCTGATTTGGGCAAGATCAGCGGTTGAGCCCCCGCCGGGCTTCCCGCATAACGCCGCCATGTCGCGCGTGCCTTTGCCTGTAGCCGGTCTGATCGCCGCCGCCGCGTTGCTCGCGGGCTGCTCGGCCGTGCCCGCTCCGCCGCCCCAGCCCGCTCCCGCGCCGCTGCCGCCGCCCCGGCCCGCGCCACAACCTGCCCCGGCGCCCGCGCCGACGCCGCCCCTCGCCGCCGACTGGCGCGACTGGCCCGCGACGCAGGGCACCTGGGCCTATCGCCAGGACGCGCGCGGCAGCATCGCGCTGTTCGGCCAGGTCGGCAGCGACGCCGAGCTGACGCTGCGCTGCGACCGCGAGCGCGGCCAGCTCTACCTCGCGCGCCGCATCGCGCCGGGCACCGGCGACGCGCGGTTGATGATCCGCACCACCAGCCTTGCGCGCACGCTCGACGCCGCGGCGGTGGGCGACGGCGTCTATGCCGCCGCGACGCTGGCGACGCGCGACGCACTGCTCGATGCGATCGCCTACAGCCGCGGGCGCTTCGCGGTGGAGGGCGGCGGGCTGGCGCCGCTCGCCGTGCCCGCCTGGGCCGAGATCGGCCGCGTCGTCGAGGATTGCCGCCGCGCCGGATAGCCGGGCCGCCTCGCGCGTTGGTGCGCGCGAGGAGGTGCGACATGATCCGCAAGCTCAAGTCCGGCGAATACCGTCTCTATTCGCGCAAGACCGACCCCGACACCGGCAAGCGCCGCAACCTCGGCACCTTCGGCACCCGCGCCGCGGCCGAAAAGCACGAGCGCGAGGTGCAATATTTCAAGCACCACTGAGCCGGAGCCTCAGCAAGTGGCTGGATTTTGGCCGAAATTTCTGGAGAGACCGGCGCGACGCGGGATGGTGGCGCGCAGAACCGTGAGAGTCGCATCTATTGCGATGCAAAACAAGACTTGTTCTGCGACTCGCGCTGATTCAAGATTCATCCCGTACCCGGCGGGGTACGTTAGTCTTCAACTGGCGAAAGGAGGTGATCCGATGTCTCATGGTTCAGCAATGGGGTCGGTTCAGTTCGTTCGGGAGACGCGCCGCTGAGCTGAAGGCGCGGACGGAAGCCCTCCGTCCGTCGGGTGAGCGGGAGGTATTCTCCTCCAATCAACGCTCGCCGGCCTGCAGCAAAGCGGTCCGCATGGTCTCCCGCGCTGGAGCTTCCGGCCGCTGACCATGTCGGAGGTCGCCGGGTACCTCGGATGGGGGCCCGGCGGCCTCTTTCATTTTGTGCTACACTCGCTTCGATGATCGAATCCCCCCTTCCCGATCCCGAGCCGCCGCGCCGCATCCGCTGGGTGCGCACCATCGTGGCGGGCGTGATCCTCGGGCTGATCGGCGTGGCGATCGGGCGGCTGCTCAACCTGCACTGACCGGATCAGCGCTGCCCGTCGACGATCGGCGGGAAGGACAGCGCGAGGCCGTGGTTGCGCGCGTGCAGCCCCTCGACGAACGCCTGGGTGAGCGGCTGGGTGAAGCGCAGCCCGACGAGCATGCGGCGCACCCAGCAGACTTCGGCCTCGGCCTGGTGGCGCGCGTCGAGCTCGACGATCACATAGTCGCCGACGGTCAGCGGCTCGGCCATCAGCCCGCAGGCGCCGCCGCGCGACAGGTCCTTCAAGCGGATCTCGGAGTCGACGCCGGGCGCGCGCACGCGGAACGGCGCGCTGCGGAAGGAGTAGCGGCGCGAGGTGCGCGCATTGCTCCCGTCCGCGGGCAGCATCGCAGCACCCTCCGGCGCCGGGCTCTCCGGTCGTCCTGTGGTTCCCATCGTGCTCGGATCCCCATTCGAGCGCTAGGATGGGAGAATTGCACCGATTTGCGCATTATTGGTTAAGAAGTTCGTTTGATCTCCGTAATGACACGGAGGCGAGCCTCAATGCGGCTCGAACACCGACCAGCCGGTGCGCTGGACGAGCCGCTCGAGCGCGAGCGTGCCGAGCTGCGAATTGCCGCGCTCGTTGAGCCCCGGCGACCAGACCGCGATCGACGCGACGCCCGGCGCCACCGCGAGAATGCCCCCGCCCACGCCCGACTTGCCCGGCAGCCCGACGCGGAAGGCGAACTCGCCCGAGCCGTCGTAATGGCCGCAGGTGAGCATCAGCGCGTTGATCCGCCGCGCGCGCGCCGCCGAGACGATGTTCTGCCCCGTCTCGGGGTTGCGCCCGCCCGCCATCAGGTAGCGCCCGGCGCGCGCGAGCTGCCGGCAGCTCATCGCGAGCGCGCAATGGTGGAAATAGACGCCGAGCACGCGCTCCGCCGGATGCCGGAGGTTGCCGAAGGCGCGCATGTAGTTGGCGAGCGCGATGTTGCGGAAGCCGGTCTCGGCCTCGGCTCGCGCGACCGCTTCGTCGATGAAGATGCCGTCGTCGCCGGCGAGCGCGCGGACGAAGCGCAGCATCTCGCCGATCGCTTCGCGCGGCTCGTGGTGGCCGAGCAGGATGTCCGAGACGACGATCGCGCCGGCGTTGATGAAGGGATTGCGCGGGATGCCCTGCTCGGTCTCGAGCTGGACGATCGAGTTGAACGCGCTCCCGGAGGGCTCGCGCCCGACGCGCTGCCACAGCTGGTCGCCGACCGTGCCGAGCGCGAGGGTGAGCGCGAAGACCTTGGACACCGACTGGATCGAGAAGGGCGCCTCGGCGTCGCCGGCGAACAGCTCCTCGCCCCCCGCGGTGACGAGCGCGATCCCGAAGCGCGCCGGATCCACCGCGGCGAGCGGCGGGATGTAGCTCGCCGGCGTGCCGCGTTCGGGTGCGGCGAGCATCTCTTCGGCAATTTCGTCGACGATCGCGGCGAGGTCCATCACCGGGGGATAGCGCGGCTTCGGGCGAAAGGCACGCGGCCGCTGGGGTCTATTCCTCGCCGAACATCCTGCCGGCTGCGCGGCGCATCCGGATGCCGGCGAACACCATCCCGGCGCCCGCCGCGACGAAGAACAGGATCGCGAAAGCGAGGCCGCCCTCCGGCGCCAGTCCGCCGGACCGCCGCATGTGCACGGGTGCGCCAAAGCCGTAATGCGCGATCACCAGCGCGGCCATGAAGACCAGGAAGCACGACCCGAGGCCGATGAAACCCAGGCCGACGAGCTGGAGGTTGGCACCGGTTTCCTCGGGTTCATCCTTGCTCATGAGGGCAGCACCGCCCTCACGCGCGCCAGCAGCAGCGCGCAGCGCGCCGTCGTCGCCGGGCTATCATCCGGCTCGCGGTCGAGCAGTTCGAAAGCAAGGCGTCGCGACCCGGGCGGGAATTGCTGCCAGCTGAGGTCGATGTGCTCGACCGCGTCGCCCGTCACGCGGACGTTCCAGAAATGGCATTCGGTGCCGCTGCCGGTCGCGACCTCGCCGCGCGCGACATCGAGCTCGGGGAAATAATGCTGCACCACGCGCGAGGTCGGATAGCATTGCCCATAGGCTGGATTGCCCGGGCGGACCGCGCCGAGATAGGCGGTCTCGGCGTCCCAGCTCGCTTCGAGCGCGGCGGCGAGGCGGGCAAGCGTGACGCTCATTCCGCCGCCATCCCCTTGAGCCGGTACAGCGCCTCGAGCGCCTCG
This sequence comes from Sphingomonas sp., assembly GCF_017745215.1. Lineage (GTDB taxonomy): Bacteria > Pseudomonadota > Alphaproteobacteria > Sphingomonadales > Sphingomonadaceae > Sphingomonas. Next base: position 209,176 of record NZ_JAGHZV010000007.1, on the reverse strand, counting down.
CGCGGGCTCAGCGCATCGACGTCGTAGCGCGCCAGCTCCTCGCGCAGCGCATCGACCTTCTCTTCCTCCGCTTCGGCCGCGGCGGCGAACAGCGGCAGGTCGTCGAGCCCCGCCGCGAGCCCGCCGGTCTTGGCGCGGCCGGCCTCGAGCTTGTCGAGCACCGCCTTGGCGCGCCGGATCGTCAGCGGCGGCAGCCCGGCGAGCCGCGCCACCGCCAGGCCGTAGCTGCGATCGGCCGGCCCCTCGGCGACTTCGTGGAGCAGCACGAGGTCGCCCTTCCACTCGCGCGCGCGGACATGGTGGAGCGACAGCGCGTCGCAGCGCTCGGCGAGGCGCGTGAGCTCGTGATAGTGCGTCGCGAACAGGCAACGGCAGCGGTTCTCCTCATGGATCGCCTCGACCACCGCCCAGGCGATCGCGAGCCCGTCATAGGTCGAGGTGCCGCGGCCGACCTCGTCGAGGATCACGAAGCTGCGCGGCGTCGCCTGCGCGAGGATCGCCGCGGTCTCGACCATCTCGACCATGAAGGTCGAGCGGCCGCGCGCGAGGTTGTCCGAGGCGCCGACGCGGCTGAACAGGCGGTCGACCAGCCCCAGCCGCGCGCGCGCCGCGGGGACGTAGCTGCCCGCCTGGGCGAGCACCGCGATGAGGGCATTCTGGCGGAGGAAGGTCGACTTGCCCCCCATGTTGGGGCCGGTCACCAGCCAGAGCCGCGAGGTCTCGGAGAGGATGCAGTCGTTGGCGACGAACCGCCCGCCCGAGCGCGCGATCGCTTCTTCGACGACCGGATGCCGCCCGCCCTCGACTTCGAAACACGCATGGTCGACGAGCCCCGGCCGCGCCCAGCCGCCCTCCGCGGCGCGCTCGGCGAGCGCGGCGGCGACGTCGATCCGCGCGAGCGCATCGGCGGTGCGGGCGATCGGCTCCGAACGCGCCAGCGCCTGGGTGGTCAGCTCCTCGAGGTGCGCGGCCTCGGCGGCGAGCGCGTGCGCGCCGGCCTGGGTGACCTTGATCGCCAGCTCGTGCAGCTCGGGCGCGTTGAAGCGCACCACGCCGGCGAGCGTCTGGCGATGCGCGAAGCCGCTGTCGGCCGCCATCAGCGGGTCGGCGTTCCTGGCGGGGACTTCGATATGATAGCCGAGCACGCCGTTGTGGCGGATCTTGAGGCTCTGGGTGCCGGTGCGCGCGCGATACTCGGCCTCGAGCGCGGCGATCGCGCGGCGGCCGCCCGCGCCGGTGTCGCGCAGATCGTCGAGCGCGGCGTCATAGCCCTCGGCGATGTAGCCGCCGTTCGCGGCGTCGACCGGCGGCTCGGGGACGAGCGCGCGGGCGAGCAGGTCGATCAGCGCGCCATGCCCCTGGAGCTGCGGGGCAAGCTCGCGCAGCAAGGGCGGCGCGGTCTCCATCCCCGCGAGCCGGTCGCCGAGCCGCCACGCGCCGTCGAGCCCGTCGCGAAGCTGGCCGAGGTCGCGCGGGCCGCCGCGCCCCGCCGCGAGCCGGCCGAGCGCGCGGCCAATGTCGGGGAGCGCGCGCAATTTGCTGCGCAGCATCTCGCGCGTGCCGGCGTCGTCGTGGAAATGCTGGACGAGGTCGAGCCGCGCCTCGATCGCTGCCCGGTCCATCAGCGGCGCGGAAAGGTCGGCGCCGAGCAGCCGCGCGCCCGCGCCGGTGACGGTGCGGTCGATCGCATCGAGCAGGCTGCCCTTGCGCTGCCCGGCCTGGCTGACGGTGAGCTCGAGGCTCTCGCGCGTCGCCGCGTCGATCGCCATGCAGGCGTCGGTGCGGCGCACGCGCGGCGGGCGGACAAGCGGCAGCGAGCCGCGCGCGGTATGCTCGACATAGGCGAGCAGCCCGCCCGCCGCCGCCAGCGCCGCGCGCGAGAATTGCCCGAAGCCGTCGAGCGTCGCGACGCCGTGGAGCGCCTTCAATCGCGCCTCGCCGCCCGCGCTGTCGAAGTCGATCCGGGGGCGCAGCACGGTCGCGGCCTCGGCGAAGGCCGAGGCTTCGGACGCCACCACCTCGGCCGGGTTGAGCCGCGCCAGTTCGGCGCCTAGCGCGGCGGCGTCGGTCTCGATCAGTTCGAAGCGCCCGGTCGAGATGTCGGCGCAGGCGATCGCCACGCTCCCGCTCGCCTCGCCCACCGCGACGCACCAGTTGGCGGTGCGGCTGTCGAGCAGCGCCTCCTCGGTGAGCGTCCCCGCGGTCACCAGCCGGACGATCGCGCGCATCACCAGCGCCTTGGAGCCCGCGCGCTTCTTCGCCTGTTCGGGGGTCTCGATCTGGTCGGCGATCGCCACCCGATGCCCGGCCTTGATGAGGCGCGCGAGATAGCCCTCCATCGCATGCGCGGGCACGCCGCACATCGGGATCCTGTCGCCGTCATGCTCGCCGCGCGCGGTGAGCGCGATGTCGAGCACGGCGCTGGCGATCTTCGCATCGTCGAAGAACAGCTCGAAGAAGTCGCCCATCCGGTAGAAGAGCAGGCAGTCGCCCGCCTCGGCCTTCAGCGCGAGATATTGCGCCATCATGGGCGTGGGGGCGGCACTCGAATCAGCCATCGGCAGCGGTTAGCGTAAGCGAGGGGCGGCCTCCAGAGCGATACCGCCGGTCAGTTCCCCTTGCCACCATCCCGATCCCGATCCCCACCACCGTCATCCCGGCGAAAGCCGGGACCCAGGGCAGCAAGCCATATTGCCCGTGGCCCTGGGTCCCGGCTTTCGCCGGGATGACGGTTGAAGATCGTTGCAATGTAGGATTTCGCATGTTCCCGCTTCGTTCCTATCCGAACGGGGAGCCGAAGCCAATGCCGACCTTCACCCTGCGCACGGCGAGCATCGCAACTGCGGTGCTCGCCGGCCTCGCGCTGCTGCTGTTCGCGGCGCTGCTGGTCACGCGGAGCACGCTCGCGCGCCGCACTGCCGAGCGCGACACGGCGATCGCGTCGCTCGCCACCTGCAAGGCCGCAGTCGCGAACCAGAACGATGCGATCGAAGCGCTCGGCAAGGCCGGCGAAGCGCAGCGCCAGGCCGCCGAACGCGCGCTCGCGGCCGCACGGGACAAGGCAGCGAACAGCCCGGCGGTCCGCGCGCTCGAACACTCGGCGCGCGCGCCCACCGCGGTCGGCTGCGCTACCTCGAGCGCGTTCAAACAGGCGGTGGGGGACCTCTGACATGGGCGATGTTCGCAACCTTTCCGCCCTCGCCCCGCTCCTCCTCGCCGCCTGCTCGACCGCGACCCAGCCGCCGCGCATCGTCGAAGTGCCCGTTCCGGTCGCCTGCCTGCCCGCCGCGAAAATCCCCGATCCACCGCGCTTCGACGCCGTCGCGCTCACCGGCAACGCCGTCCACGACCTCGACCTGGTGACCGCGCACGCGCTCCGCCTGCGCGCCTGGGGCGAGGGACTCCATGCCGCGCTCGTCGCATGCGCAGCATCGCCGGTGCGCTGAACCCGAAGTCACTCCCTGGGAATTGAACCTGAATCGGGTTCCCTTGGGCCGAGCGCTCTCCTAATAGCGGGAGCGTTCGCCCAGGAGATCCCCATTGTCCGAAGACGCCACCGTCCAATTCTCCGATCGCGAGGCGCTGCTCTACCACTCCGAAGGGCGGCCCGGTAAGATCGAGATCGTCGCCTCCAAGCCGATGGCGACGCAGCGCGACCTGGCGCTGGCCTATTCGCCCGGCGTCGCAGTGCCGGTGCGCGCGATCGCCGAGAACCCGGCGACGGCATACGACTATACCGCCAAGGGCAACCTCGTCGCGGTCGTCTCGAACGGCACCGCGATCCTGGGGCTGGGCAACCTCGGCGCGCTGGCGTCCAAGCCAGTGATGGAAGGCAAGGCCGTCCTCTTCAAGCGCTTCGCCGACGTCGACTCGATCGACCTCGAAGTGAACACCGAGCATGTCGAGCGCTTCATCGACGCGGTGTCGCTGCTCGAGCCGAGCTTCGGCGGGATCAATCTCGAGGACATCAAGTCCCCCGAATGCTTCGTGATCGAGCAGACGCTCCGCGAGCGGATGAAGATCCCGGTCTTCCACGACGACCAGCACGGCACCGCGATCATCGCCGCCGCGGGGCTGATCAACGCGCTCCACCTCACCGGCCGCGACATCAAGCAGACCCGGGTGGTGATGCTCGGCGCCGGCGCCGCCGCGATCGCCTGCGCCGAGCTGATCAAGGCGATGGGCCTGCCGCACGACAATCTGCTGATGCTCGACCTGCAGGGCGTGATCTATCAGGGCCGAGCCGAGAGCATGAACCAGTGGAAGTCGGCGCACGCGGTCAACACGACCAAGCGCACGCTGGCCGAGGCGCTCGACGGCGCCGACGTGTTCCTCGGGCTCGCCTCGGCCAATTCGCTGGCGCCCGAGCTGCTCGCCAAGATGGCGCCCAAGCCGATCATCTTCGCGATGGCAAACCCCGATCCCGAGATCAGCCCGCCGGTCGCCAAGGCGGCGCGCCCCGACGCCATCATCGCCACCGGCCGCTCGGACTATCCGAACCAGGTCAACAACGTCCTCGGCTTCCCCTTCATCTTCCGCGGCGCGCTCGACGTGCGCGCGACGACGATCAACGACGAGATGAAGATCGCCGCGGCGAACGCGCTCGCCGAGCTCGCGCGCCAGCAGGTGCCCGAGGAAGTCGCCGCAGCGTACGGCGTGCAGCACAGCTTCGGCCCCGACTATATCATCCCCGCGCCCTTCGATCCGCGGCTGATGGAGATCGTCCCCGCCGCGGTCGCCCAGGCGGCGATGGATTCGGGCGTGGCGACCAAGCCGATCGACGACATGGACGCCTATCGGCAGGAGCTGCGCGCGCGGCTCAACCCGACGACATCGGTGCTCACCCTCGCCTATGAAGGCGCGCGCGCGCATCCCAAGCGGGTGATCTTCGCCGAGGCCGAGGAGGAAGTCGTGCTGCGCGCCGCGATCGCCTTCAAGGAAGGCGGCTATGGCACGCCGGTGCTCGTCGGCCGCGAGAGCGTGCTCGATCGCCTGCGCCGGCTCGGCGCCAATCCGGATGAGTATGAGCTCCACAACAGCGTCAACTCGCCACTGGTGCCGGGCATGGTCGACCTGCTCTACGGCCGGCTCCAGCGCCGCGGCTACCTCCGCCGCGACTGCGAGCGCATGGTCAACCGCGACCGCAACATCTTCGGCACGCTGCTGCTCCGCATGGGCCAGGCCGATGCGCTGATCACCGGCGTGACGCGCACCTGGGCCGAGTCGATGCGCCAGGTCCGCCGCGTGCTCGATCCCGCCGAGGGCCGCACGCCCTTCGGCATCCATCTGATGGTCGGCCAGTCGCACACCGTGTTCATCGCCGACACGACGGTGAACGAGCGCCCGACCGCCGAGGAACTCGCCGACATCGCCGAGGGCACCGCGACGGTGGCGCGGCGCATGGGCCATGAGCCGCGCGTCGCTTTCCTCAGCTATTCGACCTTCGGCAACCCCGAGGGCCGCTGGCTCGACAATGTCCGCGGCGCGGTGAAGATCCTCGACGAGCGCGATCCGGGCTTCGAGTACGAAGGCGAGATGGCGCCCGACGTGGCGCTCAACCCCAGGCAGCTCGCGCTCTATCCCTTCGCGCGGCTCTCGGGCCCCGCGAACGTGCTGATCATGCCGGGGCTCCAGTCGGCGAACATCTCGGCGAAGCTGCTGCGCGAGCTCGGTGGCGATTCGACGATCGGCCCGATGCTGATCGGCATGGAGAAGCCCGTGCAGATCGCGCCGATGACCGCGACCGCGAGCGAGCTGGTGACGCTGGCGGTGCTCGCCGCGGGCGGGATCGCGCGATAGCGTCGATGGACCTTGCTGCGCTCGTGGGGAAGGCGGCAGCGCCAGCCGTCGCCCCATGAGCGCCGGGCCGGATCCCATCGACCCGGACGAGGTCTTCGACGTCGAAGCGGATTTCGGCAGCTACGGCCTGATCGTCTCGCTGATCTGCATTGCCGCGCTTGGCGCGTGGTTCGTCGTCTCGCTGCTGCTGAGCGCGCTTCGGGCGCCGGAATGGGTCAGCACGCTGGTCATCGTGCTCCTCTGCACCATCCCCTATGCGGCATTCTTCCGCTGGACCTGGGACAAGCCCGCGATCCGTATGCCAGGCGGCAAGGTGCCGCGCCGCCGCCGGGCGCGGCGGCTGGCGCTGCAACTCTGGGTGGTGATGTTCGTCGTGATCCTGGTGCGGATCGTCACCGCCTGAGCCTCACCCGTCGATCGACACCCCCAGCGAGGCATTGACCAGCCCGCCGTCCACCGTCAGCGTCTCGCCCACCACATAGTCGCCCGCGCGGCTGGCGAGGTAGATCGCCGCGCCGGCCATGTCCTCGTCGACGCCGATCCGGCCCGAGGGGATGCGCTGGGCGACCGCATCGCCATGGTCGCGCGCGGCCTTGTTCATCTGGCTCGGGAAGGCGCCGGGCGCGAGCGAGGTCACCACGATCTGGTCCTGGATCAGCCGCGCCGCCATCCGCCGCGTCAGATGGATCAGCGCCGCCTTCGACGCCTGGTAGCTATAGGTCTCCCAGGGATTGACCCTCTGCCCGTCGATCGAGGTGATGTTGATCACCTTGGCCGGCCGCGCCATCGACGCGCCCGCCTTGAGCAGCCCGTGCAGCGCCTGCGTCAGGAAGAAGGGCGACTTGACGTTGAGGTCCATCACCTTGTCCCAGCCGCTCTCGGGGAATTCGTCGAAGGGCACGCCCCAGGCGGCGCCGGCATTGTTGACCAGGATGTCGAGCCTGGACTCGCGCTCGGCCACCGCCGCCGCCAGCGCCTTGCAGCCCTCGACCGTCGACACGTCCATCGGGATCGCGACGCACATCGAGCCGAGCTCGGCCGCGACTTCCTCGCACGCCTCGGCCTTGCGCGACGAGACATAGACCTTGGCGCCCGAGGCGACGAACCCGGCGGCGATCATCCGCCCGATCCCGCGCGAGCCTCCGGTGACCAGCGCGACGCGGCCGTCGAGCCGGAACAGACTGTCGATATCCAAAATCATCCTCCCCGTTTGATGGTTTCGCGCGCGATGATCAGCTGCTGGATCTGGCTGGTGCCTTCGTAGATCCGGAACAGCCGGACATCGCGGTAGAGCCGTTCGATGCCGTAATCGGCGATATAGCCCGCGCCGCCGAAGACCTGCACGGCACGATCGGCGACGCGGCCGACCATCTCGCTGGCGAAATATTTCGCCGCGGCGGCTTCCATCGTGGTGTTCTCGCCGGCGTCCTTGCGTATCGCGGTCTCGAGCACCAGCGCGCGCGCGGCCAAGGCCTCGGTCTTCGAATCGGCGATCATCGCCTGGATCAGCTGGTGCTCGGCGATCGGCTTGCCGAACTGCTTGCGCTGGCTCGCATAGGCGACGCAATCGGCGATCAGCCGCTCGGCCACGCCGATGCACACCGCCGAGATGTGCAGCCGCCCGCGGTCGAGCACCTGCATCGCCACCTTGAACCCCTGCCCCTCCTCGCCGAGCCGCAGCGACGTCGGCACCGGCACCTCCTCGAAGAGCACGTCCGCCACCTTGGCGCCCTTCTGGCCCATCTTCTTCTCGGGCTCGCCGATGCTGAGTCCCGGCAGGTCGCGCGGAACGAGGAAGGCCGAGACGCCGCGCCCGCCGGGCTCGTCGCCGGTGCGCGCCATCACGGTGAAGACATGCGCCTTGTCGGCATTGGTGATGAAGCGCTTGGTGCCGGAGATCCGATAGACATCGGCGCCATTCTCGTCTTTGGCCTTCACCGCGCGCGTCTTCACCGCGCCCGAATCGGAGCCGACGTCGGGCTCGGTGAGCGCGAAGCTGGCGATCACCTCGCCGCTCGCGATCCGCGGCAGCCATTCGGCCTTCTGCTTGTCGGTGCCCGCCATCACCAGCCCCTGCGAGCCGATCCCGACATTCGTGCCGAAGGTCGAGCGGAACGCCGGCGTGGTCCGCCCCAGCTCGATCGCGACGAGGCATTCCTCGCGCATCGTGAGGCCAAGCCCACCATATTCGGGCGCGATCGACAGGCCGAACAGCCCGAGCGCCTTCATCTCCTCGACGACATCCTCGGGGATCGCATCGGCTGCCTCGACCTCGGCCTCGAGCGGGCGGAGGCGTTCGCTCACGAAGCGGCGGATCGTGTCGATCAATGCCTCGAAGACTTCCGCGTCGAGCGCCATGCCTCTCCGTCCCTCGACTTCCATTCCGCTGGTCGCGGCCGGCTCGCTATAGCGCGAGCGTCGGCCCGCGCAACATACCCGTTTTTCCAACTTTGGCCGATTGACCCGCGCCGGGCGCCCTTCCTATGGTTGATGCGATGGAGAGGCCGAACCCCGCCGCCGAAGCCCCGCGTTCGGCGCTCCCGCCCGTCCGCCGGCTCAAGACGCCGGTGATGCTCGCCTATGGCTTCGGCGCGGTCGCCTATGGCGTGAAGGACTTCGGCTTCCTCACCTTCCTGCTGCTCTTCTACAACCAGGTGGTGCATTTGCCCGCCGAGCAGGTCGGCTTCGCGATCATGTGCGCGCTGTTCCTCGACGCGTTCATCGACCCCGCGATCGGCGTGCTCTCGGACCGGACGCGCAGTCGCTGGGGTCGGCGCCATCCCTGGATGTACGGCGCGGCGCTGCCGATCGCGATCGGCTGGTGGCTGCTGTGGAACCCGCCCGCGGGCTCGCACGGGCTGCAGCTCGCCTGGCTGTTCGCCACTGCGGTGATCGTACGCACCGCGGTCTCGGCGTTCGAGGTCCCCTCGCAGGCATTGAGCCCCGAGCTTACCGCCGATTACGACGAGCGCACGCGGATCATGGCGTATCGCTACCTCTTCGGCTGGGGCGGCGGCATGGCGATGATGATGGCGGCCTATGGCTGGTTCCTTGCGCCCGGGCCGGGGCAGGAGGCGGGGCAGTTCAGCCGCGGCGGCTATCCGGGCTTCGCGATCGGCGGGGCGGCGCTGATGGCGCTCGCGATCCTCACCTCGGCGATCGGCACGCACGGCGAGATCAGGCGCCTGCCGCGCGCCGACGTCGCGAAGAAGCCGCGCGGCGAGACCTTCCGGGATTTCTGGCAGACGATCAGCAACCGCGCCTTCCTCACGCTGATGGGCGCGGCGCTCTGCTATTATTCGGCGCAGGGGATCAGCTTCTCGCTCTCCAACTATCTCTACGCGCACGTCTGGCGGATGGAGGGGAGCGACTATCTGTGGATGAGCCTGGTGCTGCTCGCCGGCGCGGCGACGGCCTTCGTGATCGCGCCGCGCGTCGCGCGCCGGATCGGCAAGCCGCGCGCGGCGATGGGGTTCATGATCGCCGCCGCGCTGCTGCTGGCGACACCCTATGTGTTGCGGCTGGTCGGCTTCTTCCCCGAGCCGGGCAATCCGGTGCTCTTCCCGCTGCTCTTCGCGATCTTCTACTTCAACACGAGCTGCAGCGTCTCCTCGACGATCCTCGGCGCCTCGATGCTCGCCGACGTCGTTGAATATTCGGAGATGGACACCGGGCGGCGTTCCGAGGGAGTGTTCTTCGCGGGCTCCTTCTTCATCCAGAAGTGCACGAGCGGGCTGGGCATCTTCGGCTCGGGGCTGATCGTGCTGCTGACGCATTTCCCGACCGGCGCATTGCCGGGGACAGTGCCCAAGGCGGCGCTCGACGAGCTGACGCTGGCCTTCATCGCGCTGTACCTCGGCCTCGCGATGGCCGCCGCCTGGCTCTACAGCCGCTTTCCCTTCGGCAAGGCCGAACATGAGGCACGTGTGGCGCGGCTGGCGGCGGCGACGCGGTAGACTTTTGGCGCATTTTGCGTTATAACGTCTGTATGACCAAGGCGCTCAAGATCGTCCGTGTCGGCAATTCGGCCGGCGTGATCCTGTCCAAGGAGATGCTCGCGCGCCTGCGCGTCGAGCTGGGTGACGAGCTGAGCGTCAGCGATGTGCCGGGCGGTATCCAGCTCACCCGGCACGATCCCGGCTTCGAAGACCAGATGAAGGCTGCGCGCGACGTGATGGAACGCCGCCGTAATGCGTTGCGCGAACTCGCCAAATAGTCATGGCCCAGCGCGAGTGGATCTGGGTCGACCTCGCGGTCGCCGAGGCTGCGCATGGGGAACAGCTCGCCGAACACGGCGGCGCTGAGGGTGTGCGCGATCGGAACATGCTCGAGAGCGCGATGGCACGACCGCTCAATCTCGTTGCCTATGGCGAGCCCGATGCGGCCGAGCTGGCGGCGAGCTATGCCTATGGCATCGCGCGCAACCATCCCTTCGTAGATGGCAACAAACGCACCGCCGCCGTGGTGAGTGAAACCTTCCTGGTGCTCAACGGCTATCGGCTTGCGTGCGACGACGTCGAACTGGTGATGACCTTCCTGTCGCTCGCGGCGGGCGAGTTGAGCGTCGAGGCGCTCACCGACTGGTTCCGCAAGCACACCGTCCCCGCCTGACGAAGAAATGCCCGCCGGGGACCAGCCCCGGCGGACACCTTTTCCTCCCCAGGAAACTCGTGCCTCAGGCGACGCGGCCGAGGCGGTGATAGAGGTTCGAGAACTTCACCGATTCCGGCTGGTCGCGGACCTTGAGCATGTAATCGCCCACCGCCTCGCGAAGCAGGCGGAAGTCTTCGGTCGAGAACACCGCGCGGGCACGCTGAGGTTCAGGGCTGGGCGGCTCACGGGTTTCGTCGGTCTGCATGGCTCACTCTCCTCTTACGCGGCTTCTTGCTTGAACTGGGCGGCTTCGGTGCTCTCGGCGAGCGCAGTGGTGGAGCTGGCGCCCCCCGCCACCGTCTGCGCGATCGCATCGAAATAGCCGGTGCCGACTTCGCGCTGATGGCGCGTCGCGGTGTAGCCGTTCACTTCGGCGGCGAACTCGGCCTGCTGCAGCTCCGAATAGGCCGCCATGCCGCGATCCTTGTAGCCGCGCGCCAGCTCGAACATGCCGAAGTTGAGCTGGTGGAAGCCCGCGAGCGTGACGAACTGGAACTTGTAGCCCATCGCGCCGATCTCGCGCTGGAACTTGGCGATGTCGTCCTTGTCGAGGTTCTTCTCCCAGTTGAAGCTGGGCGAGCAGTTGTAGGCGAGCATCTTGTTCGGATGCTCCTTCTTGATCGCCTCGGCGAAGCGGCGGGCATCGTCCATGTTGGGGTGGCTGGTCTCCCACCACAGCAAGTCGGCATGGCTCGCGAAGGCGAGGCCGCGCTTGATGCAATGGTCGACGCCGGTGCCGTCCTTGAGGCGGAAGAAGCCCTCGGGCGTGCGCTCGCCGGTCAGGAACTCGCGGTCGCGCTCGTCGACGTCCGAGGTGATCAGCCTGGCGCTCTCGGCGTCGGTGCGCGCGCAGATCACCGTCGGCACGCCGCACACGTCGGCCGCGAGGCGCGCCGCATCGAGGTTGCGGATGTGCGCCTGCGTCGGGATCAGCACCTTGCCGCCCAGGTGGCCGCACTTCTTCTCGCTCGCGAGCTGGTCCTCATAATGCACGCCGGCGGCGCCCGCGGCGATATAGGCCTTCATGATCTCGAAGCAGTTGAGCGGCCCGCCGAAGCCAGCCTCGGCATCGGCGACGATCGGCGCGAACCAGTCGCGCTGGGCGCCACCTTCCATGTGCTCGATCTGGTCGGCGCGCTGGAGCGTCGAATTGATCCGGCGCGCGAGTTCGGGACCGGCGTTCGCAGGATACAGCGACTGGTCGGGGTACATCTGCCCCGCGGTGTTGGCGTCGGCCGCCACCTGCCAGCCCGAAAGGTAGATCGCCTTGAGCCCGGCGCGCACCATCTGCATCGCCTGGTTGCCGCTGAGCGCGCCGAGCGCGTTGATATAGTCCTCGGTCTTGAGCAGCTCCCAGAGCTTGAGCGCGCCGCGGCGCGCGAGCGTGTGCTCGATCGGCAGCGAGCCGCGCAGCTTCGCCACGTCCTCCGCCGAATAGGGGCGGTCGATGCCGTCGAACCGGCCCTGGGGCGCGGGGACGAGATCTTCGAAGGTCGTGGTCATGTGCTATCCTTTACAACTCGACGATGGGTTGCACGCCTCCTAGCGCTTGAATCGGTCCAGGAGGCAGAGGAAAGGCATCGGAAAAGGCGTCGACCTGTCGCGGGGAGCACGTACTCGAGTTGTGATATTGTAATTTCATTGACAATTTCGCTCCACCCTGCCACACCCCGCGCCAGCGGAGACTTCGCGAGCCCACCACGTCCCCCGGCGTGGCCCCAAACGGGCGGACGAAGTCTCCGCACCCGTTTTCGAGTGCCGATGGCAGATCCAAAGCTTTTCGCCGGCCATGCCGTCCGCCGCCTTCGCCGCGGTGCCGCGATGACGCAGGCGGCGATGGCCGATGTGCTCGGCATCTCGCCCAGCTATCTCAACCTCGTCGAGCGCAACCAGCGGCCGCTGACCGCGACCTTGCTCCTCCGCCTCGCCGAGCAGTTCGACTTCGATCCGCGCGCGCTCTCCGCCGGCGAGCCGGGCGGCGGCGGCGAGGGGCTGCGGCGCCGGCTCGCCGACCCGATGTTCGCCGACCTCGAGATCGACCGGACGCAAGTCGAGGAATGGCTCGCCGGCGCGCCCGGCGGCGCCGAGGCGTTCGCGCGCGCCTATGACCGGATCGGCACCGGCGGCGGGGCGCAAGCCGACGCCGCGCCCGATCCCGCGATCGCCGTCCGCCGAGAGATCGAGCGCTGGCGCAACCATTTCGCCGACCTCGACGCCGCTGCCGAGCGGCTCGCCGACGAGCTTCGTCTCGCCGCCGGCGACCTCTATGGCGCGATGGCCGAGCGGCTGCGGGTCAAGCACCAGCTCTCGGTGCGCATCCTGCCGGTCGAAGTGATGCCCGACCGGCTCAAGCGCCTCGACCTCCACGCCCGCCAGCTCCAGCTCTCGGAATTGCTCGATGCCCCCGCGCGCAGCTTCGCGCTCGCGCAGCAGCTCGCCGAGGAAGCGCGCGGCGAGATCGACGCGCTGGTCCGCGGCGCCGCGCTCGAGCGGCTGGCGGAGCGGCTCTTCCGCCGCCACTTGACCGGCTATTTCGCCGCGGCGGTGATGATGCCCTACGCCCGCTTCCTGCGCGCCTGCGAAGCGACGGGGTACGACCTCGAGCTGCTCCAGCGCCGCTTCGGCGCGGGGTTCGAGCATGTCGCGCACCGGCTCGCGACGCTCCAGCGCGTCGGCGCGCGCGGCCTGCCCTTCTTCATGATCCGCATCGACCGCGCCGGCCAGGTCTCCAAACGCTATGCGGGCGCGAGCGCCTCGCCGCTCGCCGAGGGACCGGGGACCTGCCCGCTCTGGGCGATCTTCGACGCGTTCGCGCGGCCCGGCGAGATCGTCGCGCAGCTCGTCGAGCTCGAGGGCGGCGGGCGCTGGTTCACGCTGGCGAGGAGCGTCCAGCCGCAGGGCGCGCGTGCGGGCGGCATCCATGCGCGCTTCGCCGTGGGGATCGGCATCGCCGCGGCCGATGCGCGCAACCTCGCCGCCGCGCGCGGCTTCGACCTCGCGGGCCAGGCCGTCCCGATCGGTCCCGGCTGCCGCGCCTGCACGCGCCCCGACTGTCCCCAGCGCTCCGCCCCGCCCGCCGGCCGCGCGCTGCTGGTCAGCGAGCGCGAGGCGGGGCTGACGCCGTTCGGCTTCGCGGGCGATTAGCGTCCCGTATCGATAATCGGCCGCCGCGTTTACGCGACGGCAACCCCTGTCGGTCCACGTCGGGACCGGGCAAGAAGGGGTTCCGGACATGTCGATTGCTGCGCGACTCTATCGCGAAGACGACCGATCGGCCGAGCGCCATCGGCTCGAGCGCGACGCGACGCTGAGGGATTCGGACTGGGCGCCGCTCGACGCGGTGGTCGAGGACCTCTCCGCGGGCGGCTTCCGCGTGGTCGTTTCGGCCGAGCTCAGGGTCGGCAGCGAGATCGGGCTTGGCCTCGCCGGCATCGGCGTGCGCAAGGCGCGCGTCGTCCGCCAGGCCGAGACCGGATACGGCTGCGAGTTCCTCGAGCCGTTGAGCGACAGCGACTTCGCCAAGGCGCTGGTCGCCGCTCCCGCCGCGCCGATCCGCCTGCCCTATGGCGCGACCAGCCAGGCCGAGCTCGAGGAAGCGCTCTACGCCGCCGAGCCGGTGGTCGACCGCCTGCCGCTCCGCACCCGCGTCGCGATCATCGTCGCCTGCGCCGCGGGCGGCTGGGCGCTGCTCGGCGGCGTCGCCTGGGGCGTGGCGGTGCTGCTCGGGCTGGTCTGACGCCGCCGAAACCCCGAGTCGGGTCGCGAAAAGTCACAAGAGTCACGACCCGTCGCGGCGATTCCGATTCCTGTACCCTTCCGACTTCGAAGAACGACCGGAATTCTCCAGCCGCGCCAGCCAAGCAGGCCAAATCCTACATTGCAAGCGGGGCGGCGCTCGCCGACTGGCTCAGGCCCCCGCCACGGTCAGCCGGTCGAGCTGGTCCTTGCTCAGCTCGACATCCCAGAAGCCCAGCAGCTCGTCCAGCTGCTCGACGCTGGTCGCGCTCGCGATCGGCGCGGTGACGCCGTCCTGCGCGGCGAGCCAGGCGAGCGCGATCTGGGCGAGCGTCGCGCCGGTCTCCGCCGCGACCTCGTCCATGACGCCAAGCACCGCCGGTCCCTTGCCGTCGAGATAGGCCTGCATCCGCCCGCCGCGCACGCTCTTCCCGAAGTCCGCCGCCGAACGGTATTTGCCCGTGAGGAACCCCGAGGCGAGCCCGTAGAAGGGCACCACGCCGATGTTGTGCGTCAGGCAGAGGTCCTCGACCTCGCCCTCGAACTTGTGGCGGCTGACGAGGTTATACTCGTTCTGCAGCGCGCGGTAATGCGGCAGCCCGTGCTTCGTCGCGAGGTCGAGCGCAGACTTCAGCCGCATCGCCCCGAAGTTCGACGCGCCGATGCTGTGGACCTTGCCCGCGTCGATCAGCTTGGCGAACGCGCCGAGCACGTCGTCCTGCGGCGTGTCGGGATCGTCCTGGTGCGCGAAGTACAAATCGATGCGATCGATCCCAAGCCGCTGCAGCGACGCATCGCATTGCGCGGCGATCTTGGGCGGCGCGAGCTTGCCGAGCTCGGTGTTGTCCCAGGGCAGCATGCCGATCTTGGTCGCGATCAGCACCTTGTCGCGCTTGCCCGAGGCCTTGAGCCACTCGCCGATCACGCTCTCCGATTCGCCGCCCTTGTGGCCGGGCACCCAGGCCGAATAGACGTCGGCGGTGTCGATCATCACGCCGCCGCGCTCGGCGAAGCGATCGAGGATGCGGAAGCTCGTCGCCTTGTCGGCGGTCCAGCCGAAGACGTTGCCGCCCAGCACCAGCGGGGTCAGCTCGAGGCCGCTGGCCCCCAGTGCGCGTAATGTCATTGGCCGGGCTCCGTCACATTGGTCGACGCATTGATGTCGGTCGCCGCCGCGGCGGCATTGAGCTGGCGGTCCTCGTCCGAGCCGCCGTCGCCGCACGCCGCGAGCAGCAACGCCAGCGGCAGGATCGCGAGGAAACCGCGCGCCATGGTCAGTCGAAGATCTCGTTGCCGTCGCCGCTGCCTTCATCGCCGCCGTGCGAATCATTGCCGGCATAGGCCTGTTCGGCGTTGTTGAACGCGGCGGCCTGCGCGGCATTGATGTCGTCCACCGCGGCAGCCATGGTGTTGCTGTCGCCGCCGATCGAGCCATTGGCCTCGGCGGCTTCGTTCTTCGCCTTCTGGCCGCAGCCGGCGAGGCCCAGCGCCGCGATCAGCGCGAGCGGTAGGATGAGCTTGCGCATCGTGTCTCCCTTCGGAATTGCTTGGGGAATTGGCTAGCCAGCGCGGAATCGCGGCGCAAGCCGCCTCGACGCGCGTTGACCTGATATAAAGATATCTTTATATCTATAAGAGCCATGAACCGGGCCCTCATCATCTTCCGTGCGCTGGCGGATTCGACGCGGCTGCGCATCCTCGCGCTGCTCCGCTCGATGGAGCTGTCGGTCGGCGAGCTGGCGCAGGTGCTCGGCCAGAGCCAGCCGCGGGTGAGCCGCCACGTCAAGATCCTCTGCGACGCCGGCCTCGCCGAGCGGCGCAAGGAAGGCAGCTGGGTGTTCGTCGCGCTCGGGCCGGGTGCGACGGTGGGCCCCATCCTGGCCGCGCTCGACGGCTGGAACGAAGCCGATCACTGGGCGGTCGCCGACGAGGCGCGCCTTGCCGCGGTCCGCGCCGATCGTGCGAGCGCGGCGGCCGAGTGGTTCGAATCGAACGCCGCGCAATGGGACGCGATCCGCTCGCTCCACATCGCCGAGGAGCAGGTCGAAGCCGCGATGGCCGAAGCGCTGGGGGATGCGCCGCTCGGCCACCTCATCGACATCGGCACCGGCACCGGTCGGATGCTCGAGCTGTTCGGTCCCCGCGCGGAGCATGCGCTGGGGATCGATCGCTCCTCCGAGATGCTGCGCCTCGCGCGCGCCAAGCTTTCCGAGCGCGGGCTCAACGCCGAGCTGCGCCAGGCCGACCTCTACGCCCTGCCGCTCCAGGACGGCGGAGCGGACACCGCGATCCTCCACCACGTCCTCCATTTCGCGCAGCAGCCCGGCGCGGCGATCGCCGAGGCGGCGCGCGTGCTCGGCCCGGGCGGGCGGCTGCTGATCGTCGACTTCGCGCCGCACGAGCGCGAGGAGCTCCGCAGCCAGGACGCGCATGCGCGCCTCGGCTTCTCCGACGAGCAGATCCTCGGCTGGTTCGAGGCGCAGGGGCTCTCGCCCGTGCTCGTCGAGACGCTCGAGGGCGGCGAACTGACCGTGAAACTATGGCTCGGCCGCAAGACCGGGCAAGCGAAGGAACGAGTGAAGGCGGCATGACCAGAGCCGAAGAAGAAGCGCGTCGGGCATCGTCCCCGCCGCTGTTCGCCGATGTCCAGGGCGACGTCGCGGTGTCGTTCGAATTCTTCCCGCCCAAGACGGAGAAGATGGAGGAGACGCTGTGGGAATCGATCCAGACGCTCTCGCCGCTCGGGCCCCGCTTCGTCTCGGTGACCTATGGCGCCGGCGGGACGACGCGCGAGCGCACCCACGCGACCGTCGCCCGGATCGCGCGCGAGACGCCGCTCGCCGCCGCCGCGCACCTCACCTGCGTCGAAGCGACGCGCGAGGAGATCGACGCCGTCGCCGAGGAATATTGGGCCTCGGGCGTGCGCCATATCGTGGCGCTGCGCGGCGATCCCCCGCGCGCGGGCGAGAAGTACAGGACGCATCCCGGCGGCTATGAGAATGCCGCCGCGCTGGTCGCTGGGCTGCGCAAGCTCCACCCGTTCGAGATCTCGGTCGCGGCCTATCCCGAATGCCACCCGGATTCGCCCGATCCGGCCGCCGACCTCGACAATCTCAAGCGCAAGATCGATGCGGGCGCGAGCCGCGCGATCACGCAGTTCTTCTTCGAACCCGAGACCTTCTTCCGCTTCCGCGACGCAGCCGCCGCGGCGGGGATCGACGCCGAGCTGGTGCCTGGCATCATGCCGGTGATGAACTATGCCAGCGTGCTGCGCATGTCGGGGATGTGCGGCACGGCGGTGCCCGCCTGGATGGCGCATCTGTTCGAGGGGCTCGACGACCATCCCGCCGCGCGCCAGCTCGTCGCCGCGACGCTCGCCGCCGAGCTCTGCCGCCGCCTCTATGCCGGCGGGGTGCGCGACTTCCATTTCTACACGCTCAACCGCGCCGAGCTGAGCTATGCGATCTGCCACCTGCTGGGGATTCGCCCGACGCCGCCCGCGCATGTGGCGGCGGCGTGAAATGAACAATAGCCCCTCCCCTTCAGGGGAGGGGTTGGGGTGGGGGATGTCCACGGGCACGTCGGTCTCGGTGAGACCCACAGCCCCCACCCATCAATCGGGTGAACCCTGCCCCCGGCATGGTTCAGAAATGCCCGGGGGGCATTTCGGCCCGATTTGATCCCTCCCCTGAAGGGGAGGGGCTTCAGAAGGAAGAAGTATGACCGCACGCGAGAAACTGCTGGCCGAAGCGGCAAAGCGCATCCTGATCACCGACGGCGCCTTCGGCACCGAGATCCAGAACTGGAAGCTCGACGAAGCCGCCTATGCCGGCGACCTCGGGCTCAGCCACGACCAGAAGGGCAACAACGACATCCTCGCGCTGACGATGCCCGAGGTGCCCGCCTCGATCCACCGCGCCTATTTCGAAGCGGGCGCGGACATCGCCGAGACCAACACCTTCTCGGCCAACCGGATCAGCCAGGCCGATTACGGCGCCGAGCATCTGGTGCGCGAGATCAACGTCGAGAGTGCGAAACTGGCCCGGAGCATCGCCGACGAGTTCGAAGCCCGCGACGGCCGCCCGCGCTTCGTCGCCGGCGCGCTCGGGCCGACCAACAAGACGCTGTCGCTCTCGCCCGACGTCAACGACCCCGGCTATCGCGAGATCGACTTCGACACGCTCAAGGACGTCTACCGCGAGCAGATCGACGCGCTGGTCGAGGGCGGGATCGACTTCGTGCTGATCGAGACGGTGTTCGACACGCTGAACGCCAAGGCCGGGATCATGGCCGCGATCGAGGCGGGCGAGGCGCTGGGCCGCGACTTGCCGATCATGCTGTCGATGACGCTCACCGATCTCTCGGGCCGCAACTTGTCTGGCCACACGGTCGAGGCCTTCTGGCACGCGGTGCGCCATGCGCGGCCGGTGACGATCGGGCTCAACTGCTCGTTCGGCGCCGAGCAGCTGCGCCCGCACGTCAAGACGCTCGCGGCGCTCGCCGACACGCTGATCATGGTCTATCCCAACGCCGGCCTCCCCAACGAGCTCGGCGCCTATGACGAGCTGCCCGAGACCACCGCGGCGCTGGTCAAGGAATGGGCCGATGCGGGGCAGGTCAACATCCTCGGCGGCTGCTGCGGCTCGACTCCGGCGCACATCAAGGCGATCGCGGAGGCGGTGGCGGCGCTGCCGGCACGTGCCGTCGCGAGCCCCGAGGTGCGGACGCGGCTCGCGGGCCTCGAGCCGTTCACCATGGCGGCGTGATTTTTTGACCGTCACCCCGGCGAAAGCGGGGGCCCAGAGCCAAGAGCGGCGTCGCCTGTGACCCTGGGTCCCGGCTTTCGCCGGGATGACGACTAGGAATGAAATGACAAGCACCCCCTCCTCCACCTCCTTCGTCAACGTCGGCGAGCGCACCAACGTCACGGGCTCCGCGGCGTTCAAGAAGCTGATCATGGCCGGCGACTATGCCAAGGCGGTCGAGGTCGCGCGCCAGCAGGTCGAGAACGGCGCGCAGGTGATCGACGTCAACATGGACGAGGGCCTGCTCGACGCCCATGCCGCGATGACCACCTTCCTCAAGCTCATCGCCGCCGAGCCCGACATCGCGCGCGTGCCGGTGATGATCGACAGCTCGAAATGGGACGTGATCGAGGCCGGCCTGAAGTGCGTCTCGGGCAAGCCGATCGTCAATTCGATCAGCATGAAGGAAGGCGTCGACCAGTTCCTTGCAGCTGCGCGCAAATGCATGGCCTATGGTGCCGCCGTCGTCGTGATGGCATTCGACGAGACCGGCCAGGCCGACACCCAGGCGCGCAAGGTCGAGATCTGCGAGCGCGCCTACAAGCTGCTGACAGGCATCGGCTTCCCGCCCGAGGACATCATCTTCGACCCCAATGTCTTCGCGGTCGCCACCGGCATCGAGGAGCACAACAACTACGCGGTCGACTTCATCGAGGCGTGCCGCGAGATCAAGGCGCGCTGCCCGCACGTCCATATCTCGGGCGGGCTTTCGAACCTCAGCTTCTCGTTCCGCGGCAACGAGCCCGTCCGCCGCGCGATGCATTCGGTGTTCCTCTACCATGCCATCCCCGCGGGCATGGACATGGCCATCGTCAACGCCGGCCAGCTCGACGTCTACGACACGATCGACCCCGCGCTGCGCACCGCCTGCGAGGACGTGATCCTCAACAAGGACCCCGAGGCGGGCGACCGTCTCGTCGCGCTCGCCGAGAAGTTTCGCGGCACCGATGCCGTCGCCGAGAAACAGGCTGCCGAATGGCGCGGGTGGACCGTGGTCAAGCGGCTCGAGCACGCGCTGGTCAAGGGCATCGACGCGCATGTCGTCGAGGATACCGAGGAATGCCGCCTCGCCGTCGCCGAGGCCGGCGGGCGCCCGATCGAAGTGATCGAGGGCCCGCTGATGGACGGGATGAACGTCGTCGGCGACCTGTTCGGATCGGGCAAGATGTTCCTGCCGCAGGTGGTCAAATCGGCGCGCGTGATGAAGAAGGCGGTGGCGCACCTGCTGCCGTACATCGAGGCGGAGAAGGCCGAGGGCGCCAAGGCCAAGGGCCGGATCGTGATGGCCACCGTCAAGGGCGACGTCCACGACATCGGCAAGAACATCGTCGGCGTCGTCCTCCAGTGCAACGGCTTCGACGTCGTCGACCTCGGCGTGATGGTGCCCTGGGCCGACATCCTCAAGGCCGCCAACGAGAATGACGCCGACATGATCGGCCTCTCGGGCCTGATCACCCCGAGCCTCGACGAGATGGTGACTGTCGCCGAGGAGATGCAGCGCGCCAAGATGCAGATGCCGCTGCTCATCGGCGGCGCGACCACCAGCCGCGTCCACACCGCGCTGCGCATCGAGCCGGCGTACAAGGGCCCGGTGGTCCATGTCCTCGACGCGAGCCGCGCGGTGGGCGTCGCGACCGCGCTCGTCTCCGACACGCAGCGCGATGATTATGTCGCCAGGGTCGCCGAGGAGTACGCCGGCATCCGCGCCGCGCGCGAGGGCCGCGGGCAGAGCGAGTTGCTGCCGATCGGCAAGGCGCGCGACAATGGCTTCGATGCCGACATGAGCCTCAAGCCCGGCAAGCCGCGCATGCCCGGCGTCCACGAGTTCCTCGACTGGGACCTCAAGGACCTGCGCAGCTACATCGACTGGACGCCCTTCTTCCGCGCCTGGGAGCTCGCCGGCGTCTATCCCGCGATCCTCGACGACAAGGTGGTCGGCGAGAGCGCGCGCTCGCTGTTCGCCGATGCGCAGAAGATGCTCGACCGGATCGTCGAGGACAAATGGCTCACCGCGCGCGGCGTCGCGGGGCTGTGGCCGTGCCGCCGCGACGGCGACGACATCGTCGTCCATGTCGAGGACGAGGAGCATGTCCGCCTGCCGATGCTGCGCCAGCAGATTTCGAAACGGGAAGGCCGCGCGAACATGTGCCTCGCCGACTTCATCGATCCGCAGGGCGACTGGATCGGCGGCTTCGCGGTCTCGATCCACGGCATCGAGCCGCACCTCGCGCGCTTCAAGAACGCGATCGACGATTACAGCGACATCCTCCTGAAGGCGCTCGCCGACCGCTTCGCCGAAGCCTTCGCCGAGCGGCTCCACCAGTTCGTGCGCACGTCGCTGTGGGGCTATGCCGAGGGCGAGCAGCTCACCAACGAAGCACTGATCAAGGAAGCCTATCGCGGCATCCGCCCGGCGCCCGGCTATCCCGCCTGCCCCGAGCACAGCCTCAAGCCGATCCTGTTCAAGATGCTCGACGCGCACCACCACACCGGCATCTCGCTCACCGAGAGCTTCGCGATGCTGCCGACTGCGGCGGTGAGCGGCTTCTACTTCGGCCATCCGCAAGCCGAATATTTCGGCGTCGCGCGCATCGGCCGCGACCAGCTCGAGGACTATGCCGCGCGACGCGGGGTGAGCCTCGAGCAAGCCGAGCGCTGGCTCAGGCCGAACCTGGATTGAGGTGACGCCGCGCCGCGCGGCTGATATGGTGCGCGGCGAAGGAGAACGCGCATGTTCCCGCCGATCGATCGCCCCTGCCCCTATGTCGACCGGCTCGACTCGGTGATGGACGGCGACTTCTGCCGGATGTGCCGGCGCACCGTCTTCGATCTGACCGCGATGGACGAGGCCGAGCGTCGCGCCTTCCTCGCCGGTTGCGCGAGCGACGACGAGGTATGCGTGCGCTACCTCCGCCCGGCGCTTGCCGCCGCGGCGCTGGCCGCGAGCGTCGCGGCGCTGCCCGCCGCCGCCCAGCAGGCGCCGGGGCAGACCCCCACGCCTCAGCCACTGCCCGCCAATGCGGTCGCGTCGGAGGACGAGGAGGTGGCGATCGTCACCGCCGGCCGCGTCGGGCCCAGCGTCTGGGCGGATCCGCACGCCACCTCGCTCCCGCCCATCACCGTGCAGAAGGTCTGGACGACCAGGCGCGACGACCGCGATCGCCGCAAACCCGCGCCGCACAAGGACTGACTTCCCCACCCGCCGGGATGACGGTCGAGAAGGGCTATGCATCCACTCCCATCAATGATACGTAATCACATATCATTCGCGGAGAGGAGGCCACGCATGTTCCCCAGGATCGAACGGACCTGCCCCTATCTCGACCGGCTCGACTCGGTGATGGACGGCGACTTCTGCCGGATGTGCGAGCGCCAGGTCCACGACCTCACCGACATGACCCGCGCCGAGCGCGCCGACTTCCTCCGCGCGTGCGGCGGCGACGCCTGCGTGCGCTATACCACCTATCTCAAGCCCGCGGTTGCCGCGGCGATGCTCGCCGCCTCGACGGCGGCGCTCGCCACGCCGGCGATGGCGCAGGACGGCCGCGGCAAGCCCGGCGCCCACGTCCGCAAGCCGGCGATCGTCAAGCCGCCGCTGGTCAGGCGCGTGAAGCCGCCCAGGGAACTGCTGGTCCCGATGGTGACCGCCGGCCTGCCGCCGCCTCCGGAACCGCCCAAACCTGCCGAGCCGCCGCTCGAGCCGCCGCCCGCGACGCCCGCCAGGCCCTGAGGCTGAAGCGCCATGGACCTGTTCCCGCGGATCGAACGGACCTGTCCCTTTCTCGACCGGCTCGATGAGGCGCTGGACGGCGACTTCTGCCGGATGTGCCAGCGGCAGGTCCACGACCTCACCGACATGACTCGCGCCGAGCGCGCCGCGTTCATCGCGTCATGCGCGGGCAAGGGCCGGGTCTGCGTGCGCTACACGCTGCCGGTGCGCCCGGCGATGGCGGCCGCGGCGCTCGCAGCCTCGGCGGCAGTGGTCGTCGGTGCGGAGTCGATCCTCGTCGATCCGCCGCCAGTCCATGCGGAGGCGCCCGTGTTCCTCGGCGAGATGCAGGTGCCCGATCCGCCGGTGCTCGCCGGCATCATCGCGCCGCCCGCCGATGCGCACTTCGAAAAGAAGCCGCACCGGGCAAGGCATCGCCCCGCCCGCGCGAAGCGGCTACGCTGGGGTTAGCAGGCCCCCGCTCGGGGCGAATTGAGGATGTTCGATCCCCGCGACCCAGGCTCAAGCCGCCTTGGCCATTCCCGCGCGATAGAGCCGGCAGCAGTTGCGGCCGCTCGCCTTGGCCGAATAGAGCGCGACGTCGGCGAAGCCGACCAGCTCGGCGAGGTCCGGCCCCGCCGCGGGCGTCCGGTGCACGCCGATGCTCGCGGTCACCGCCTCGCAGTCGCCGAAGTGGAAATGCTCGATCCGGCGGCGGATCTTCTCCGCGATGTGCTGCGCCTCGATCGAATCGACGCCGGGGCACAGCACCACGAACTCCTCGCCGCCCCAGCGCCCCACCGTATCGGCCGGCCGCACGTTGCGCCGGATCAGCGCCGCGACGGCGATCAGCACTTCGTCGCCATAGCTGTGGCCGAACTGGTCGTTGAGCCGCTTGAAGTGGTCGATGTCGATGATCAGCGCCGCAATGCCCCCGTCCGCCGACAGCGCGGCGTGCCGCTCGGCGACGCCGCGGCGGTTGAGCACCTTGGTCAGCGGGTCTCGCCGTGCGGTCTCCTCGGCTTCCTCGGCCTGGCGCTCGGCGAGCTGCTGGAGCGCGCCGGTGCGCTCGACTTCGCCCTTCAGATTGCCGATCCGCCACGCGAGATAGACGCCGATCAGCACCACCCAGAAGCCGAGCAGCGCGAGATACCATTGCGCGTCGCTGAGCAGCGCCTTGCGGATCACGATCCCGCGCACGTCGAACTCGTGATGGCCCAGCGTCGATTCGGTCCCCGTCTCGATGTCGATCGAGGTGACGTTGTCGAACTGGGGATGGCTGAGCGACGGCGAGAGCTGGCGCTTGCGCAGCCACCAGTCGGGCACGCCGAAGTCGCTGATCGTGAACGATTGGGTCTGCGTCCGCCCCGGCATCGCGTCGAACTCGATGCGGTTGTACTTGGGCGTGTCCGCGTCGGCGCGCGTGGCGTAGCGCGGGTCGAAGTTCTTCAGGTGCAGGCGGATCGTCTTCGAAGGGCCGCGATAGGCGAGCTCGATCGTCAGCCCGCGGAAGTTCTTGAGGTCGATCCCATGCGAGCCGGTGCGGCCGTCGAAGAAGATCTCATAGCCGCAATAGGGATAGGCGAAGCCGGGCTTGGTGTCGCAGGTCCAGTGGAGCGGCGCCACGGCCGCGGCGCGCGACTTGCCGCCATTGGCCTTGTCCGAGAAGGCAAGCAGCGCGTAGCGCCCGTCGGCGAGCGATGCCGGGGTCAAGTGGATTCGCTGCTCGAGGATGCGGTCGCGGCAGGCCACCGCCGCGACGGTGAGCATCAGGAGGACGAAGAGCAGCGCCTCGAACCGCGCCTTGGCGAGGAGGCGACGCGGGCGGCGGCCGAATCCGGCGTCCGCCTGTTCCCCGCCTTCGAACTGCAGCGGCTTCATTCGTTCCTCACTCGTCGCCGCGTCCGGCCGGATGCCTTCGGCATAGCGAAACCAGGGATAGCAAGGCGTTAACGCACCCATACGGGACTGCCCCTAGGCCCGCTTCCGTGCTAGCCAGGCGGGGGGTCGCGCTTCGATTTGGGGAAGCAGTGCGAATGGAACGAGAAACGATGCTGCAGCGGATCGACGCTGCCTATGCCGCGCGCGCCGCCGGGGACAGGGCGGCGGTCGCGGACCATTGGGAGCCGGGCGCCACCTATCGGCTGGCCGGCGAAGCGACGGTGACGCCCGCGCTGCCCGGCGACGCGATCCAGGCGGTCAATGCGCTGATCGACCTCTTCGAATTCCACGAGCTCGAGCGCGTCCACGCCGTGGTCGAGGGCGACAGCGCCGCGATCCACTGGCGCGTGCGCGTGTCCACGCCGGGCGGCGAACCGGTCGAGGCCGAGATCTACGATCTCTGGCGCTTCGCCGCGAGCGGCCGGGTCGCGTCGCTCGTGCAGTTCACCGATACGGCGCTGATCGTCCGCATGCTCGCCTGAGCGGGGCGCTTGGGAATGCGCCTCACGGCGCATGGCGGCACCGGCCCGCTTGCCGCGCGCCGCCGAACCGCTACAGCTTGGCGAAACAATTGGGGAGGAAAGCCAATGGCAGCCACGGGGGCGATGCCGACGGCGGAGCCGAGCGCGGGGGACATGCGGCTGGTGATCAGCGCCTCGTCGCTGGGCACGATCTTCGAATGGTATGATTTCTTCATCTGGGGAACGCTCACCACCACGGGCATCCTCGGCAAGACCTACTTCCCCGCAGGCAACGAGGCGCTGGCCGATCTCCTCTCCTGGGCGGCGTTCGCGGTGGGGTTCGGCTTCCGGCCGCTGGGCGCGATCCTGTTCGGCTATCTCGGCGACAAGCTCGGGCGCAAATACACCTTCCTCGTCACCATCACGCTGATGGGCATCGCCACCGCGGGGATCGGCCTGATCCCCAGCTATGCCGCGATCGGCGTGGCGGCGCCGATCCTGATCCTGCTGATGCGCGTCGGCCAGGGGCTCGCGCTCGGCGGCGAATATGGCGGCGCGGCGATCTATGTCGCCGAACATTCGCCGGGCGGGCGATCGGGCTTCTACACCAGCTTCATCCAGGCGAGCGTGGTCGGCGGCTTCATCCTCAGCCTGATCGTGGTGCTGACCGTGATGGGCACCGTCTCCAGGCCGCAGTGGCTCGCCTGGGGCTGGCGCATCCCCTTCCTCTTCTCGATCGTGCTCCTCGCCGTCTCGCTGTGGATGCGGCTCAAGCTCTCCGAGAGCCCGGTGTTCAAGGCGATCAAGGAAGCCGGCGAGACCGCGGCCAATCCCTTCGTCGAGAGCTTCACCTATCCCGGCAACGGCAAGCGGCTGTTCGTCGCGCTGTTCGGCATCGCCGCGGGGCTGACGGTGATCTGGTACACCGCGATGTTCTCGGTGCTGAGCTTCCTCAAGACGATGCACGTCGAGGATACCACCGCGCAGCTGATCACCGGCGGCGCGGCAACGCTCGGCCTCGTCTTCTTCATCCTGTTCGGCCGCCTGTCGGACCGGATCGGGCGCAAGCCGCCGATCGTCTGGGGCTATCTGCTGACGCTGATCCTGCTCTTCCCTGCCTTCTGGGTGATCGGCAGCGCCGCCAACCCCGGCCTTGCCGCCGCCGCCAAGCGCGCGCCGGTGGTCGTCTCGGGGCCGAACTGCGCCTATGACCTCTTCGCCGGCAAGCAGACCGACCCCTGCGCGCAGGTGCTCGACCTGCTCGCCAAGAAGGGCGTCGTCTATAGCAAGGCCCAGTCGGCGAGCGTGGGCGTGACCGTGGGCGGCGCGCCGGTGGTCGACCTGACCGTGCAGGGGATCGACGCCGCGCTCACCGACGCGGGCTACGACCTGGCGCCCAAGGTGCCTTCGATCCAGAGCATCGCGGTGATCCTGCTCGCGATCCTGGTGCTGATGGCGCTCTCGGGCGCGACCTATGGTCCGGTGGCGGCGCTGCTCAGCGAGATGTTCCCCTCGCGCATCCGCTACAGCTCGATGTCGATCCCCTATCATTTCGGCACGGGCTATTTCGGCGGCTTTCTCCCGCTGATCAGCCAGTACATCATCGTGCGCACCGGCGATCCCTATGCCGGGCTCTGGTACACCTTCGCCGTCGTCGCGATGGCGCTGGTGGTGACGGCGCTGGGGCTGAAGGAAACGCGCGGGGCGGCGGCGTCCTAGACTCGGTTCTCGCCGGGAGCGGGCTGGCGCCGCCGCCGTTTCAGCGCAACTGAAACCGCAAGAACGAAGAAGGGCCGGCCGCTTGGAGCGGACCGGCCCTCCTCCCCTCGATACGCTACGCGAGGGGTCTTCACTGGGAACAACCGCTTTCGGCCTAGACTGGTTCCCTTAATCCCTAGCTGAACGATATCGTTATCTCCCGTTCATCTTAGGGCGGACGCTTCCGCGCGCCGCGCGAGCCGCTATGGATGCGCCATGCGTCCGTTGCTTCCGCTGCTCTTCGTCGTGGCCCTGGGGATCCCCGCCTCGAACCAGAGCGCGCGACCGGTGCTCGGCCCCACGCCCGACATGCGCGCGACTCGCGTGGCGCTCTTCCCCCGTGACCCCGCGCGCGCCAGGGTCGATGCGCTCACCTATCTCGGCGGCGTCCGCCTCTCGAGCCGCGACGAAGCGTTCGGCGGCTTCTCGTCGATGCTCGTGCGCGGCGACCGCTTCACCCTGCTCAGCGATTCGGGCAACCTCGTCAGCTTCCGCATGGGCGCCGACTTCCGCCCGTTCGACACCGTCTTCGCCGACCTCCCCGCCGGCCCCGCGCTGGGCTGGACCAAGAGCGACCGCGACAGCGAATCGATGACCCAGGACCCGGCGAGCGGCCGCATCTGGGTTGGCTTCGAGAATTACAACGCGATCTGGCGCTTCGACGCCGGGCTCACCCGCGGCGAGGCGAGCGTGCGCCCGCGGCCGATGCGCCTTTGGGACGTCAACGGCGGTCCCGAGGCGATGACGCGGCTCACCGACGGGCGCTTCGTCATCCTCTCCGAGACCACGCTCGCGAAGAAGATCCCCGGCAACAAGGCGCTGGTGTTCAGCCGCGATCCCACCGATCCTCGCAGCAAGTTCACGCGCTTCGCCTTCGTGCCGCCGGCGGGCGGGTTCGCGCCGTCGGACATGACCCAGCTGCCCGACGGGCGGCTGCTGGTGCTGGTGCGGCGCATCTCGATCAACCGCTGGTTCGAATCCAAGCTGGTGGTGTTGGACCCCGCGCACATCCGCGCCAACACCGCGATCCGCGGCCGCGAGATCGCTGCCTTCACCGTGCCGATGACGCGCGACAATTTCGAAGCGATCGCAGTGACGCGCGAGGGCAGCGACACGATCCTGTGGATCGCCTCGGACGACAACCGCGAGCTGGTCCAGCAGTCGCTGTTGATGAAGTTCCGGATCGATTCGCTGCCTTAGGCCGACTTCCCCACCCCCAAAGTCGTCACCCCACCCCCAAGGTCGTCATCCCGGCGAAAGCCGGGACCCAGGGCCACGAGCGATTCGCTTTGCAACCCTGGGTCCCGGTTTTCGCCGGGATGACGATTATTGAAGCGCTCACGCGCGGAGGGCGGCATCGGCCCGCTCCCCCACCCGGCCGCCCAACGCCAGTGTATTCTATGGGTGGCCGGGAGGGGGAGCGGGCCGGTGCCGCCCAGCCAAACGCAACGAAGCCCTGGAATCGCCTGCACATCGGCAGGTGATTCCAGGGCCCCGCCGCTCCGGCGTTACCCGAAAGGAACCGCGCGGCTCAGGCCGCGACGGGCGCGGTCGCCTTCTTGACTTCGCGCTTCAGGCGCCGCGCACGCAGCGAGAGGTCCTCGTCGCGCGTCTTGAGCAGCCAGTTGTCGAGGCCGCCGACATGCTCGACCGAGCGCAACCCGTGCGTCGACACGCGCAGGCGGATGCTCTTGCCCAGCACGTCCGAGATCAGCGTCACGTTCTGCAGGTTGGGCAGGAACGTACGCTTGGTCTTGTTGTTGGCGTGGGAGACGTTGTGTCCCACCTGCCGGCCCTTGCCGGTCAGCTCGCAGATGCGCGACATCGCTTCAAATCCTGGTTAGGCCCGGGACGCCCCGAGCCGGAAAGGCCGCGCCGATAGCCCGATTGGGACGGGTCGTCAACCGATTCACCGTTTACGCTGCAACCCGGATGGTTGATAGCGCGTTCATTGCGCAACCGATTCAAACGGGGAGATGAAGCGATGCGTGCAATTCTGGTCCTGCTGGGGCTGATCTGCCTCGGCGCGGTGGTGATGTTCTCGCTCGGCATGCTGCGAGTCGACGTGCCCAAGGAGGGCATGATGCCGACGGTGAGCGTCAACCTCTCGGGCGGCAAGCTGCCCGAAGTGAAGACCGGCTCGGTCGAAGTGACGACGACCAACGCCACGGTGGCGGTGCCCACCGTCGAGATGAAGAACACCACGGTGACGCTGCCGACGATCGAAGTGAAGAAGGCTCCAGCCGCCTCGCCGACTCCGGCGCCTGCGCACTGAGGGTGACGACGACGCGGCGGAGCGCTAGTTCCGCCGCGATGTTCCCGCTTCCCGATCCGATGCGACTGGCGCTCGACGCCGCCCGCGAGGCCGCGGCGGCGGGCGAAGTGCCCGTGGGTGCGGTGCTGATGCACGGCGGCGAGGTGATCGCGGCCGCCGGCAACGCTCCGCGCGGGCTTGCCGACCCCACCGCGCACGCCGAGATGCGGGTGATTCGCGAAGCGGCGCGGCTGCTCGGGCGCGAGCGGCTCGAGGATTGCGACCTGTGGGTCACGCTCGAACCCTGCGCGATGTGCGCCGGCGCGATCGCGCACGCCCGCATCGCGCGGCTCTATTACGGCGCGGCCGATCCCAAGGGCGGCGCGGTGGAGCATGGACCGAGAGTCTTCGCCCAGCCGACCTGCCACCACCGGCCGGAAGTCTATTCCGGCATCGGCGAAGGCGAAGCGGCGGGGCTGCTCAGGGAGTTCTTCCGGGCGCGGCGGTAGGACCGCCGCCCCTCCTCACCACTGTCATGCTCTTTGAAAGCCGGTGGGACGCGAGCGGCACCGCCGCTTGAGCGTCATCCCGGCGAAAGCCGGGATGACGGCGGTAGGAGCGCCGAAACCCGCCCGGCGATTGATGACACGCCCTTGTTTCGGCATGACGCGCCGCGAAGGGCGGGATCACCCCTCCACCGGCACGATCTTGATCTCCACCCGCCGGTTCGCCGCCCTGCCCTCGTCCGAATCGTTCGAAGCCACCGGCTGGGTCTCGCCATAGCCGCGCGTGCCGACGCGCTCGCGCCGCACCCCGTGCGATTCGAGATAGCCCGCCACCGACTCCGCGCGCCGCTGCGAAAGCGCGAGATTGTCCGCGTCCGACCCCACCGAATCGGTATGGCCGTACACGTCGACATAGGTCTGCTCGTACCGCCCCAGCACTTCCGCCACCTGGTCCAGCGTCGGCCGGAACTGCGGCTGCACCGTCGCGCTGCCGGTCGCGAAGGTGATCCCCGAAGGCATCGACAGCACCAGCTCGTCGCCCTGGCGAATCACCCGCACGTCGGTGCCCGCGGTCCGTTCGCGCAGCTCGCGCTCCTGCCGGTCCATGTACGCGCCGATGCCCGCACCCGCGAGCCCGCCGATCCCGGCGCCCAGCAGCTTCTCGGTGCGGTCGCGCCGCCCGCCGACGACGTCGCCGAGCAGATAGCCGCCGAGCGCGCCCGCCACCCCGCCGATCGCGGCGTTCGACGGGCGCCGCTGCCCCGTCTCGGGATCGGTAACGCAGCCCGCGACCAGCGTCGCAAGCGCCGCGGCGGTCGTCCATTTGAGCATCTGCATGATCGAACACCTCCGCGATGAGCCTTCCGGCTGCGAACCCGCGGACGCATCGACTTGTTCCGCGCACGCATCGACAGAGCAGTTGTGGAGCAGGCCACCCTGCGGTTATGGAGGAAAGCCCCGATGGACAGGCTTCCCCCCTACCCCTGGATCGACGTCGCGATCATCTTCGCGCTGATCCTCCTCAATGCCGTGTTCGCGATGAGCGAGCTGGCGATCGTCTCCGCACGCCCGGCGCGGCTCGAAGCGATGGCGCGCGTCGGCAAGCACGGCGCCAAGACCGCGCTCGCGCTCGCCGCCGATCCGGGCAAGCTGCTCTCGACCTCGCAGATCGGCATCACGCTGATCGCGATCATCTCCGGCGCCTATTCGGGCGCGAGCCTGGGCGGCCCCACCGCGGCGCGACTCCAGCTGGTGTTCGGCCTCGGCCCCGACACCGCCGAGACCGTGGGCATTACCCTCGTGCTCGGCATCACCACCTTCGTGAGCCTGGTGATCGGCGAGCTCGTCCCCAAGCAGTTCGCGCTGCGCTCGCCCGAGCCGATCGCCGCGACGATGGCGGTGCCGATGCTGTGGCTGGCGCGGATCGCCGCGCCCTTCGTCTGGCTGCTCGATTCGACCAGCGCGCTCGTCTTCCGCCTGCTCCGGCTCAACCGCGATTCGGAGAATCGCGTGACCGCCGAGGAGCTTCACCTGCTCGTCGCCGAAGCCACGAAATCAGGCGTGATCGAGGAGCATGAGCGCTCGATCATCTCGGGCGTCGTCCGCCTGGCCGACCGGCCGGTGCGCGAAGTGATGACGCCGCGCACCGACGTCGACTGGCTCGACATCGACCTCGACGGCGACGGCATCCGCGAGGCGCTGCTCGCCACCCCGCACACCCGCCTGCCGGTGGCCGAGGGCTCGGTCGACAAGGTCGTCGGCGTCGTCCAGGCGCGCGACATCGCCGGCGCGCTGTTCCGCGGCGAGCCGCTCGACTTGCGCAAGCTGATGCGCCCGGCGCCCGTGCTCCCCGACCAGGTCGACGCGATGGACGCGCTCACCGCGCTGCGACGCGCCGAAGTGCCGATGGGCCTCGTCCACGACGAATACGGCCATTTCGAAGGGCTGGTGACCCCGGCGAACCTGCTCGCCGCGATCGCGGGCGAGTTCGCGTCGGACGCCGAGCCGGGCGAGAACCCCAATGTCGTCGAGCGCGAGGACGGTTCGCTGCTCGTCGCCGGCGCGATGCCGGCGGACGCGCTCGCCGAGCGGATCGGCATCGACCTTCCCGAGGACCGCGACTATGCGACGGTCGCGGGGCTGGCGCTGGCGGCGCTCAAGCACCTTCCCAAGGAAGGCGAGCATTTCGTCGAGCAAGGCTGGCGCTTCGAAATCGTCGACATGGACGAGCGCAAGATCGACAAGCTGCTGGTGAAGCAGGAGGGGTAGGGGCTTGCCCCAACCTCAAACTCCGAGCCGTCATCCCGGCGGAAGCCGGGACCCAGGGCAGCAGAGGTCGTCGCTCGTGACTCTGGATCCCGGCTTTCGCCGGGATGACGGTTGAGAGGGCGCGCTCCAGCGACCCGCCCTCACAACTTCCCGAACTTCTCCTCGAACCCGGCGATGTCGTTCGAGGCCAGCAGCCCGGCCTGCTCGATCCAGCGGTCGCGGCCCAGGCGGCCCTGGAAGTCGCCGAGCTTGGCGTCGAGCGCGTCGGCGTCCTCGGGGCTGAGCGCGGCGATCTGCGCGAAGCTGGTCACGCCGACGCTGTTGAGCCGCTCGGCGAGCCGCGGGCCGACGCCCTTCATCCGGGTGAGGTCGTCCGAAGCAGCAACCGGCGCGGCCGCGGGTTCAGGCTCGACTTCCGCCACGGGGGGCTCGGGCTCCGGCGCAACCTCGGCCACCACCGGCTCGGGCTCGGCTTCGGCCACCGGTTCCCCCTCGGGCGCTTCGCCCTCGGCAGCGACGGCCGGCTCGTTGATCGCTTCCTCGATGCCCGCGGGACCGGCGTCGACCGGCGCAGCCTCGGGGTTGGGCGCTTCCTCGAGCGGCGCAGGCTCGGCCTCGCGCGCCGGCGCACCTTCGAGCGCGACGGGCTCAGGCTCAGGCTCGGGCGCAACGACGGCAACGGGCTCCAACTCGGGCGCGACCTCCGCGACCGGCTCGGGCTCAGGGGCGACTTCGACCGCTTCGTCGGGCGCAGCCACGACATCGGCGACGGGTTCGGGTTCCGGGGCAGCCTCCGCGACCGGCTCAGGCTCCGGCACCGTCTCAACGACGGGCTCAGGCTCGGGCGCCACTTCGGCGACCGGCTCAGGCTCGGGCGCGACCTCCGCGACCGGCTCGGGCTCGGGAGCAACCGCGGCCACCGGCTCGGCGGGCGGCAGCGCCTCGTCGAACTTCTCGGCCAGGATCTGCACCGGCGCGGGCGGCGGCGGGGTGATCGGCCGCGCGGCGGGCGTCTCCGCCTCGACGCTCTCGGCCTCGCCATACTGCGCTTCCTCGGCCGCTTCGCGCGCGCGGCGCGCCGAGACGGCGCTGATCCACACCATCAGCACCAGCAGGATCAGCACGCCGGCGCCGATCACCACGGTCCCCAGCGTCAGATATTGCGGCGCACCCGGATACAGCGGGTTCTGCAGTTGCTCCATCATCGCGCCCTCCCAGCGCTATGCTGCGATCCTAGACCGCAATTGCATAGCGCCGGATCGCCCAGCGTCCAGCTATTCCCGCGCGCTCACGCGGGGCGATTGTGCATCTGCGAGACGGACCAGCGCGCCGAATTCGCTCCGCCAATAGTCGGCGGACTGCGGCGCGAGCCTGGAGATCTGGGAATAGCTGAACCCGTTCAGATACTTGTCCCCGCGCAGCCGCTGTCCGAACGCCGCCACCGACGTGACGAACGCCATGTCGCCCCTGGGCGCCGCCGCGCTTGCGATCAGCGAGGCCGGGACGGGGCGCTCGATCAGCTTGGAGGCACCGCCCTCGGGCGCCTTGTAGCGCAGCTTGACGAAGGCGAGCTCGCTCCCCGTGCCGCCCGAGGCCTCGGCGCGGTTGCCCTCGTAGCGCCGCTCGGACAGCCAGCCATGCGCGTTCGCCGGCACGATCTCATAGAGCGCGGTCACCTGGTGCCCCGCGCCGATGTCGCCGGCGTCGACCGCGTCGTTGTTGAAATCCTCCTCGGCGAGCGCGCGGTTCTCATAGCCGATCAGCCGATATTCCTTCACCTGCGCGGGGTTGAACTCGACCTGGATCTTCACGTCCTTGGCGATGGTGAAGAGCGTCGCCGAAAGCTCGTCGTCGAGCACCTTCTTCGCTTCCTGGGCGGTGTCGATATAGGCATAGTTGCCGTTGCCGACGTCGGCGATGCGCTCCATCATCGCTTCGTTGTAATTGCCTTCGCCGAAGCCGAGCGTCGTCAGCGTGATCCCGCTCTCGCGCTCCTTCTTCACCATTTCCTGCAGCGTCTTGTTGTCGCTGACACCGACGTTGAAGTCGCCGTCGGTGGCGAGGATGATGCGGTTGATCCCGTCCTTCTGGAAGTTCGCCCGCGCGATCGCATAGGCAAGCTGGATGCCCTCGCCGCCCGCGGTCGACCCGCCCGCGTCGAGGCAGGAGATCGCCGCCTTGACATAGTCCTTGTTGCTCGTCGGCTCGAGCACCACGCCGGCCGCGCCCGCATAGACGACGATCGACACGCGGTCCCTGGGCGTCAGCCGGTCGGCGAGCAGGGTCAGCGCCTTCTTGACCAGCGGCAGCTTGTCGGGCTCGTCCATCGATCCCGAGACGTCGACCAGGAAGACGAGGTTGGCCGGCGGCCGGCCGCTCGCGTCGACATCATAGCCGCGCAGGCCGATCCGCATCAGCCGCGTCTCGGGGTTCCACGGCGTCAGCGCCACGTCGGTGGTGATGCTGAACGGCACGTCGCGCGAGCTGGGCCGCGGATAATCGTAGCGGAAATAGTTGATCATCTCCTCGGTGCGCACCGCTTCGGGCGGCACGGCCTGGCCCTCGTTGAGGAAGCGGCGGACATTGGCATAGCCGCCGGTGTCGACATCGACCGAGAAGGTCGAGACCGGCTGCGACGCGACGGCCTGGATCGAAGCGACGTCCTTGCCTTCGTAGCGCTCGGTGTTGTCGGTCGCGCCATAGGGCGCGATGCCGCCGTTGCCGGCGACCAGTCCGGTCGGGGTGGCTGCCTTGGCATTGCCGCCGCTGAAGTGGTTGACCGAAACGCCCGGCACGCGCTGGAGCGCTTCGGTCACGTTCCGGTCGGGCAGCGCGCCGACGTCCTGCGCGGTGATCGAATCGACCACGACTACCCCATTGGGCGAGGTCTGCGGCGCCTGCTGGCGGACGCCGGTGACCACGACTTCGCTCGGAGGCGGGGGAGGCGGCGGCGGCGGCGCGGGCATCGGCGGCGGAGCGTAGAGGGGCATCCCGCCGGACCGGTAGCGGCCGCGGTCGTCGTCGCTTCGCGTGCATCGCACCGGCGAATGCTGGCGGTCCTGCGCTGCGGCGCCGGGGCGCGGCGCAGCGGGCAGCGGCGGCGGCGCGGCGGAGGTGATCAGCACGGCGGTGGTGGCGAGCAGGATCGCGGAACGCGGCATGTCGGTTCTCCCCTAGGCCGGGCGGTTTTTCCGCCCTCGTTTCGCGAGTGTCGCGATTCGAACCTTAGCCGGGGATGAACGAGATATAATGTATCATGAACCTTCGCGCGCCACTTCGCGCCAGCCGATGTCGCGCCGGCAGAAGCCGGTGGGGAAGTCGATCGCGTCGACCTGGGCATAGGCCGCCGCCTGCGCCGCGCGCACGTCGGGCCCGACGCCGACCGCCGCGAGCACGCGCCCGCCGCTCGCCACCAGCGTCCCGCCCTCCAGCCGCGTGCCCGCCTGGAACACCGCCGGCGCGTGCGCCACGCCCTGGATCGCCCCGCCGGTCTCGGGCGTGCCCGGATAGCCCTTCGCCGCCATCACCACGCACAGCGCGGTGTCCGCCGAGAAGACCGGCTCGCCCTTCCCGCCCAGCGTCCCCTTGTCGGCCGCGAGCATCCACTCGAACAGATCGCCTTCCAGCCGCGCCATCAGCACCTGGCATTCGGGATCGCCGAAGCGCGCGTTATACTCGATCAGCTTGGGCCCCTGTTTGGTCAGCATCAGCCCGGCGTAGAGCACCCCCGAATAGGGCGCGCCCTGCCGCGCCAGCGCCTCGATCGTCGGCCGCACGATCGTCTCGATCGCCTCGCGCTCGAGCGCCGGGGTCAGCACCCGCGCCGGGCTGTAGGCGCCCATCCCGCCTGTGTTGGGGCCGGTGTCGCCATCGCCCACGCGCTTGTGGTCCTGCGCCGAGCCGAAGGGGACGAGGTGCGTCCCGTCGGTCAGCACGAACAGGCTCGCTTCCTCGCCTTCGAGGAATTCCTCGATCACCGCGCTCGCCCCGGCCTCGGCGAAGATCGCGCGCACCGCTTCCTCGGCCTCTTCATGCGACATCGCCACCGTCACGCCCTTGCCCGCGGCGAGCCCGTCGGCCTTGACCACCACCGGCAGGTCGAAGTCCTCGAGCGCCGCCAGCGCCCCGTCGAGGCTCTCGACCCGCTGATAGCCCGCGGTCGGGATCTTCTCGCGCGCGCACAGGTCCTTGGTGAAGCCCTTCGACCCCTCGAGCTGCGCCGGCAGCCGATTGGGCCCGAACACGCCGACGCCCATCGTCCGGAGGTTGTCGGCCAGCCCCGCGACCAGCGGCGCCTCGGGCCCGATCACCACGAAGCCGATCGAGTGGCGCAGGCAGAAATCGATCACCGCGCGATGGTCGGCGATGTCGATCGCTACCAATTCGGCATGCTCGCCGATCCCGGGATTGCCCGGCGCCGCCCACAGCTTTTCGATTCGGCCCGATTGCGCCAGCTTCCACGCCAGCGCATGTTCGCGGCCTCCCGATCCGAGCAGCAGAACGTTCATGGCCGACCCCTTCGATGACGCAGTTTCGCCGCGGCTGGTAGCCGAGCCGGTGGCGGGGGACAACGCCGCGCCGTGGAGCGTCTCCGAACTGTCGCAGCGACTGAAGCGGATGGTCGAGACCGAGTTCGGCCATGTCCGCCTGCGCGGCGAGATCTCGGGCTGGAAGCGCGCCGCCTCGGGCCACGCCTATCTCACCCTCAAGGACGCCGACGCGGTGATCGACGGGGTGATCTGGCGCGGCGCCGCGGCCGCCCTGCCCTTCCAGCCGCAGGACGGCCTCGAAGTCGTCGCCACCGGCAAGCTCACCACCTATCCCGGCCGCAGCAAATACCAGATCGTCATCGAGCGGATGGAGCTCGCCGGCGAAGGCCAGCTGATGGCGCTGCTCGAGAAGCTCAAGGCGAAGCTGGCGAGCGAAGGCCTGTTCGACCGCGAGCGCAAGCGCGCCCTGCCCTTCATGCCGCGCACCATCGGCGTGATCACGTCGCCCACGGGTGCCGTGATCCGCGACATCCTCCACCGGCTCGAGGACCGCTGCCCGACGCATGTCGTGGTCTGGCCCGTCCAGGTCCAGGGCGAAGGCGCCGCCGGCCAGGTCGCCGCGGCGATCCGCGGGTTCGATGCGATCCGGCCCGGCGGCCCGGTGCCGCGCCCCGACCTGCTGATCGTCGCGCGCGGCGGCGGCTCGATCGAGGACCTCTGGGCGTTCAACGAGGAAGTCGTCGTCCGCGCGATCGCCGAGTGCAGCATCCCGCTGATCTCCGCGGTCGGCCACGAGACCGACACCAGCCTCTCGGACTTCGCCGCCGACCTGCGCGCACCCACCCCCACCGCCGCCGCCGAGATCGCGGTCCCCGTCCTCGCGGAACTCCGCAACAATATCGCCTCGCTTTCGCTGCGCAGCGAGCGCTGCGCGCGCCGCTACCATGAGCGCGCCCGCGAGCGGCTCGACGCGCTCGTCCGCGTCCTGCCCCGCCGCGACGCGCTGCTCGGGCCCCAGCGCCAGAAGCTCGACGACCTCGGCGCCCGCCTCGGCCTCGGGCTGGAGCGCCGCGTCGCCCGCTCGCGCGCCGAGCTCGACCGCGCCGCCGGCGCGCTCCGCCCGGCGATGCTCGGCCAGCGCCTCGCCGCCGCCCGGGCACGCCTCGAGGCCGTGGGCAAGCACCTCGACCTCGTCCACCCCAAGGCGCCGCTCCAGCGCGGCTATGCCTGGGTCGAGGGGCGCGCCACCGGCAAGGTCGTCGCCACGGCGGCCGAGGCGCGCGCCGCCGTCTCGATTCGGCTCCAGTTCAGGGATGGTACGGTAGACGCGAAGGTTGAGCGCGCGGGCGGCAAATCCTATGCTGATCCAGCGCCCGAACAGGGCAGCCTGTTATAGGCGTCGAGAAGAAGGTCGTCGTGCCATGCTGATGTCGAATTCCGCCCGCGCCGCGCGGCTCCACTATATGGCCAACGGCTTCCGCGTGCTGACGCCCGGCGACCATGTCGTCTGCGCACTCACCGGCGAGCGCATCCCGCTCGACGAGCTGCGCTACTGGAGCGTCGAGCGCCAGCAGCCCTATGCGAGTGCCGCGGTCGCCGCCAAGGCGATGCACGGGGCATGAGCCTGGTCCTTCGCGCGTCCCTGGGCGCGCTCGCGGTCGTGATGCTCGGCACCGCGGTCGCGCCCTCGCTCGGCCAGGGACCCCAGGCCGCTCCCCGCCAGGCGCAGCAGCGCACTGCCAGCGGCTTCAGCTTCACCGGCCCGATGATCCAGGGCGGCATGGTGATCGGCACCGCGCCCAGGGGCACGGGCATGGTCGCGTTCAACGGCGCCTCGATCCCGATCACGCCCGACGGCCGCTTCGTCATCGCCTTCGATCGCGACGCCGGCCCCACCGCCGAGCTGGTCGCGACGCTCGGCAACGGCACCCAGCGCCGCGAGACGCTCACCATCGCCAAGCGCGCCTGGGACATCTCCAGGCTCGATACCTTGCCCAAGGTCCCCGTGCCCCAGGCGCAGTACGACAAGGTCCGCCCCGGCGAAGTCGCGCTGATCAACGCCGCGCGCGGCATGCAGACCGACGCGCAGGGCTGGAAGCAGAGCTTCCTCTGGCCCGTCACCGGCCGCATCTCGACGCTGTTCGGCTCGCAGCGCATCTACAAGAACGGCGAGGCGGGCAGCTATCACTCGGGCGTCGACATCGCGCGGCCCACCGGCACGGTGGTGCTCGCGCCCGCAGACGGCGTGGTGATCCTGGCGGCCGACCATCCCTTCACGCTCGAGGGCAACCTGCTGATGATCGACCACGGCATGGGGCTGAACAGCGCCTTCATGCACCTCTCGCGCATCGACGTGAAGCTCGGCGCGCATGTGAAGCGCGGCCAGCCGATCGGGCTCGTCGGGATGAGCGGCCGCGCCACCGGCCCGCATCTCCACTGGGGGATGAAGTGGCGCGATTCGCGTATCGACCCCCTCCTAATCGCAGGACCGATGCCCGTCGCCGATTGACGCGAATCGCAATTTTCGCGCGGCCGCCGCAACCTTTTGAAACCTTCGCGCGTTGGCCGCGCGTGGGCATGCCGCGCCGCCGCATCGTTCAGTTCACGCGGGCCACCCGGATGCCGATCGCGCCCTGGAAGCTGGCGAAGAAGCTGCCCATCGAGCCCTTGCGGATCGTCACCTTCCGGCCTGGCCGGACGCCGACGAGCGGCCGGTCGTCCGTCTGTACCCAGCGCGCGCCGTCGGCGATCGTGAAGAAGGCGCGCCCGTCCGATCGCGTGTCGAAGGCAGCGACGGTCGATTCGACCTCGTCGACTTCGTCCTTGTCCTCGCCGAACAGCTTGATCTTGGGCAGCGCGAAGCCGAACACCGACTTGCGTGCCTGGCGCACCTGCTCCTTGTCGACGATCACCACATCCTTCTTCTGCTCGGCTTCTTCGAGCGCGGCGACGCTATTGTCGTAGCAGGCGAGCCGCTCCGCCGCTTCCGCGATCTTGCGGCAATCCACCACGCGCTCGAACTGCTTCGAACGCTCTTGTGCAACTGCGGGAAGCGCCAGCAGCATCAACGGTAGCGCTAACAACCATTTCGGCATCATTTTCCGTCCCCTTTCGCGGGCTCGAACGCCCGGTTCGGCCTTGTCAAGCGAATCATTGTTGCAAATGGGCTACAGGTTTTTTTCCAATTTTGCACCGCAGCGGTATTGCGATTTACACGGTATCGCCGGCCATGCTTCTCTTTTCCCATCCGGCGCTGATGCGCCGCGAGTTCAGGGAAAGGACGTTCCATGAAGAAGAATATGGCAGGGTATCTGCGGCGAAGCGCCGCGCCGATCGCGATCGGCGTAGCGCTCATCGCCTCGCCCGCCTTCGCGCAGGACGAGCAGTTGCCTGCAACCGATCAGGCCAGCTCCGACCAGGGCTCCGAAATCGTCGTCACGGGTTCGCGCATCCCGCAGCCGAACCTCGAGGGCACTGCCCCGGTGACCGTCGTCAGCGCCCAGGACATCAAGCTCCAGGGCACGACCCGCGTCGAAGACATGCTCAACTCGCTGCCGGCGGTCTTCGCCAGCCAGGCCTCGACGCTCGCCAACGGCGCGGACGGCACGGCCTCGGTCGATCTTCGCGGCCTCGGCACCACCCGCACGCTGAGCCTGGTCAACGGCCGCCGCCTGCTGCCGGGCGATCCGAGCCCGACCAGCGGCTCGGCCGCCGACATCAACATCATCCCGGCCTCGATCCTGAAGCGCGTCGAAGTGCTGACGGGCGGCGCCTCGTCGACCTATGGTGCCGACGCCGTCGCCGGCGTCGTCAACTTCATCATCGACAAGGACTTCACCGGCATCCGCGTGGACGGCCAGTACAGCCTCTACCAGCATACCAACAACGACACCTTCCTGACTCCGCTGCTCGACGCGCGCCAGAAGGCCGGCTTCAAGGGCTTCGACTATCCGAGCGGCAGCGTCGCCGACGGCGGCACCGTCGATGCGACGATCTCGCTCGGCACTGCGTTCGACGACGACCGTGGCCATGCGCTGGCCTATTTCGGCTATCGCAAGGTCAAGGCGATCACCCAGGCCCGTCGCGACTACAGCGCCTGCGTGCTGCAGAACGGCGGCTCCGGCGCCAACCAGTGCGGCGGTTCGGCGACCTCGGACAACGGCAACGTGTTCCTGTGGGATCTCAACCGCAGCACGGCCTCCTCGACGGTCTACACCTTCGCGCCGGGCGGCGGCTTCGTCGGCGGCTCGGTCTCGCGCTACAATTTCGCGCCGACCAACTATTACCAGCGCCCCGACGAGCGCTACACCGCCGGCTTCTTCGCGGACTATGAGATCAACGACGCGATCAAGCCCTATGCCGAGTTCATGTTCATGGACGATCGCACGCTGGCGCAGATCGCGCCGTCGGGCGACTTCGGCAACACGCTGACGATCAACTGCGACAACCCGCTGATGTCGACGACGCAGCGGAACGTCGCCTGCAACAGCGACAACCTGATCAACGGCTTCCTCGGCACCTTCCCGCTCGCCGCGGGCGCAGTCTACAATGACGGCACCAGCGGCACGCCGGGCCATGCCGCGCCGCCGCTGGTCTTCACCGATTCGCTCGGCCGCACCTACAACCAGGGCTATTTCCAGCTCCTGCGCCGCAACGTCGAGGGCGGTCCGCGCATCTCCGACCTGCAGCACACCAGCTTCCGCGGCGTGATCGGCACCAAGGGCGATCTCGGCAAGAGCTGGTCGTACGACGCCTACTACCAGTACGGCCGCGTCGAATACAGCCAGGTCTATTCGAACGAATTCTCGGTCGCCCGCCTCAACCGCGCGCTCAATGCGGTCGACGAGGGCCTCGAGCGGACGGGCGTGGCCAACGGCCATATCGTCTGCCGCTCGGTGATCGACGGTTCGGACCCGACCTGCGTGCCGTACAACGTCTTCGCCGGTGCCGGCGGCGCCAGCGCGGCGTCGGTCGCCTATCTCTCGGCGACCGGCTTCCAGAAGGGCACGACCTCCGAGCAGATCGCCAGCGCGAGCGTCACCGGGCTTCTCGGCGACTATGGCGTGAAATCGCCCTGGGCCGACGATGGCGTGGCGGTGAACCTCGGCGTCGAATACCGCAAGGAGTCGCTGGACCTCCAGACCGACAACGCCTTCTCGACCGGCGATCTCACCGGCCAGGGCGGTGCGACGCTGCCGCTTTCGGGCAGCTTCAAGGTCTTCGAGTTCTTCGGCGAAGCACAGGTGCCGATCGTCCACAACAGCTTCATCTACGATCTGTCGCTGAACGCCGGCTATCGCCGCTCCTCCTACGACACGAGCGTCGGCAAGAGCTACGATACCGACACGTGGAAGATCGGGGTCGACTTCGCGCCGATCCGCGACATCCGCTTCCGCGGCGCGTACAACCGGGCGGCGCGTGCGCCGAACATCCAGGAGCTGTTCGCCACGCCCACGGTCGGCCTCAACGGGTCGAGCGATCCGTGCGCCGGACATCCCATCGATCCGTCGAGCAACCAGGGCGACTATGGCTGCGTCGCGCAGGGTCTGCACGTCGGCCAGGGCACCGCTTCCAATCCGGCCGCGCAGTACAACGGCCTGATCGGCGGCAATCCGAACCTCACGCCGGAAATCGCGACCACCAAGACGGTGGGCGTGGTGCTCCAGCCGTCGTTCATCCCGGGTCTCTCGGTCACGGTCGATTACTTCGACATCAAGATCAAGGACACGATCAGCTCGACCAGCCAGGACGCGGTGCTCGCGGACTGCTCGGCCAAGGCGACCGCGACGTTCACGCCCTATTCGTGCTCGCTCATCCATCGCGATGCGGCGGGTTCGCTGTGGCTGACGCCGACCGGCTACGTCGACAGCATCCCGACCAACCTCGGCTCGGTGCAGACCAAGGGCATCGAGGTCGCCGGCAACTATTCGATGGGGATCGGCAGCCTCGGCAAGCTCTCGCTGAGCATGAACGGCACCTATCTGAAGGAGTATAAGGTCGATAACGGCGTCACCGACATCTACGATTGCGCCGGCCTCTACGGCCCCACCTGCAGCGCGGGCGGGACCACGGCCGGCGGCGCGCCGCTGCCCAAGTGGCGGCACAAGGCGCGTGCGACCTTCCAGATGGACAATGGCGTCGGCGTGTCGCTCCAGTGGCGCTACATCGGCAGCGTCAACGCCGAGACGCTGGAGACCAACGAGTCGCTCTATGGCGGCATCCACAACAACTTCGGGCCCGGCCTGCACATCAAGTCGTACAGCTACTTCGACCTGGCGACGACGATGAACCTGGGCTCGCACTACACGTTCCGGCTCGGCGTCAACAACATCCTCGACAAGCAACCCCCCTACGTGACCTCAGGCGGCACGTTCGGAGCGGACGGCAAGCCGATCCCGAGCCTGTGCCCGACGGGCCCGTGCAACGGCAACACCTACCCGGCGACCTACGACGCGCTGGGCCGGTACCTCTATGCCGGCGTGACGCTCGACTTCTGAGCCCACACCGCAAAGGGAAACGAAGGGGCGGCGGCTTTCGGGCTCGCCGCCCCTTTTTTGTCCGCCCCGCATCGCGCGGGCCAACCATGGCTTGCGTCGGGCGCGGCAAGCGGTCCAGACTATCGGGGTGGCAAGCCTTTCCATGAACGAACCCGATACCGGCGCGATCCTGCGCGAGGCGCTGCGGGCCGCCCAGTCGGGCGATCCCGGCCGCGCGCGGAGCATCGCCGAGGCCGGCCTGGTCCGCGGCGGCGATCCGGCGGCGCTCAACGCCTTCCTCGGCATGATCCATGCGCGCATGGGGGATCCGCGAGGCGCGATCGCGCATCTGCGCGCCGCGCACGCGCATCGTCCCGACGACATCACCATCGCCTGCAACCTGATCGCCGCGCTGATCGAGACAGGGGCGTCGGAAGACGTGCTCGCGATCGCGACGCGCGAGCGTGCGCTGGCCGATGCGTCGCTACGCCTCGCGCGCTACCGCGGCTTCGTCGCGCAGACGCTCGAGCGCTTCGACGAGGCAGTCGAGGCCTATGAGCATGTCGTCGAGCGATCGCCGGGCGACTTCGAATCATGGAACAACCTGGGCAACGCGCGCTCGGCCACCGGCGACCTCGCGGGCGCCGTCGCGGCGCTCGAGCGCGCGGTCGAGCTCGATCCCCAGGCGCCGCCGACCCGCCTCAATCTTGCCGAGGCGCTCCGTGCGGCCGGCCGCGCCGAGGAAGCCGAAGCCGTGCTGCGCCGCGCCGCCGCCGACTTCCCCGACGATCCGCGGCCGCTGATGGATCTCTATGTCCAGTTCAAGCTCGACTGGCGGCAGGACGACGTCCTGCCCGTGCTCG
The DNA here is from genome assembly GCF_017745215.1 of Sphingomonas sp. Lineage (GTDB taxonomy): Bacteria > Pseudomonadota > Alphaproteobacteria > Sphingomonadales > Sphingomonadaceae > Sphingomonas. The sequence continues at coordinate 165,458 of NZ_JAGHZV010000007.1, read as the reverse complement.
AAGCCGCAGCGGCGCGCGATGCGGACAATCCGGACCTGCAGCTCAAGCTCGGCGTCGAATATGGTTTCGCGCATCGCATCCCGGAATCGCGCGCCGCCTTCGATCGCGCGATCGCGCTCGATCCGCTGCTGACCGACGCCTATCTCGGGCTCGCGATCCAATATGAGCACACCAACCGCGAGGACCTGTTCGCGCCGCTGATCGAGCGCGCCGAGGCCAATGGCGTGGCCGAGGGCGCGCTCGCCTTCCTGCGCGCGCTCGAGCACCGCCGCGCCAAGCGGTTCGAGGAGGGGCTCGCCAGCCTCGCGCTGGTCCCCGCCGACATCGAGCCGCAGCGCAGCGTCCATATCCGCGCGACGCTGCTCGACCGGTTGGGCCGCACCGACGAGGCCTTCTCCGCCTTCGCCGAAGCGAACCGCCTCCACCAGGAGAATCCCAGCGAGCCGCTGCGCCGCGCCGAGGAACTGCGCAGCGAACTCGAGGGCGAGTTGCGCATCATGACGCCCGCGTGGCGCGCCGGCTGGTCCGCCGACGCGCCGACCGGATTGCGCGACCCCGTGTTCCTCGTCGGCTTTCCCCGTTCGGGCACCACCTTGCTCGACACGATCCTGATGGGCCACCCCGGCACGACCGTGCTCGAGGAAGAGCCGCCGCTGTACGACGCCGAACGCGCGATCGGCGGCACGGCGGCGCTGCCGTCGCTCGATCCCGTCCAGCTCGACGCGGGCCGCGCGCGTTATTTCGAGGAAGTCGGCGGGATCGTCGACCATGATCCGGCGCGCCTCCTCGTCGACAAGTCGCCGCTCTTCCTCAACAAGGTGCCGGTCATCCACCGGCTCTTCCCCAATGCGCGCTTCATCCTCGCGCTCCGCCATCCGTGCGACGTGCTGCTCAGCTGCTTCATGAGCAACTTCCGCCTCAACAATGCGATGGCGAATTTCCTTCGGCTCGAGGATGCTGCGGCCTTCTACGACCTCACCTTCCACCATTGGGAGCGGGCGCGCAGCCTGTTCCCCATCCGGGTCCACACGATCGTCTACGAACGGCTGGTCGAGGACGTCGAGGCCGAGGTCCGCCCGCTGTTCGACTTCCTCGAACTCGACTGGCGCCCCGAAGCGCTCGAGCACACGCGAACCGCCAAGGCGCGCGGGCTGATCACCACCGCCAGCTATTCGCAAGTCACCGAGCCGATCTACAGGCGCGCCGCCGGCCGCTGGATGCGCTATCGCAGCCATCTCGAACCCGTGCTGCCGACCCTTGCGCCCTGGGTCGAGAAATTCGGCTATTCGCTTTGAGCGCAGCCGCGCTCGTCGCCGAGGCCGATCGTGCCGCGGCGGCGCGGGATTTCCGCCGCGCCCAGGCGCTGCTGCTCGAGGCGGCCGCGGCCGCGCCGGGCGAATTCCCGGTCTGGATGCGGCTTGCGGGCGTGAACCGCGCGCTGGGCCAGCCGCGTGCCGCGCTCGACGCGGTGCATCGCGCGCTTCGTCTCCAGCCGCTTGACTTTGCCGCGCTCCTGCTGCGCGCGAGCCTGCTCGAGCGGCTCGAGCCCGGCAGCGCGGGCGAGGCCTGGGGCGAAGCGCTGGCGCAGCGGCCCCCGGGCGCGCTGCCGCCGCAATTCGCATCGGTGGTCGCCGAGGCCGAACAACGCCACGCTGCCTGGCTCGGCGCGCGCGAGGCGCAATTCGCCGCGGCCACGGCAGCTGCGGAAGCGGCAGCGGACGACGAGGGCCGCGAGCGCATCGCACGCTTCCGTTCGAACGCGCTCCGCCGCACCCGCGTCTACCACAGCGAGCCGACGCACTTCCATTTCCCCGGCCTCGTCGAGCGCGAATTCCATCCGCGCAGCCGCTTCCCCTGGCTCGCCGAGCTCGAGGCCGCCACCGATGCGATCGCCGCCGAGTTCGAGGCGCTGCTTGCCGCCGAGCGCGCCGAGCTGGTGCCCTATATCCAATATCCCGACCACGCGCCGCTGCGGCAATGGGAACCGCTCAACCACAACAGGGACTGGTCGGCGCTCCACCTGCTCAGCCACGGCGCGCGCGTCGAAGCCAATGCCCGCCACACGCCGCGGACGCTCGCGCTGCTCGAGCGGATCGGCCAGCCGGCGATCCCCGGTGCCTCGCCCAATGCCATGTTCTCGCTGCTCGCGCCGGGCGCGCATATCCCGGCGCACGTCGGCGTGAACAACGCGCGGCTGGTCTGCCACCTGCCGCTGGTCGTGCCGCCGGGGTGCTGGTTCCGCGTCGGCGCCGAGACGCGCCTCTGGGAGCGCGGGGAGGCCTTCGTGTTCGACGATACGATCGAGCATGAAGCGATGAATCCAAGCGAGCAGCTGCGCACCGTCTTCATCTTCGACGTCTGGCATCCGGACCTCGGCCCCGTCGAGCGCGACGCCGTCGCCGCGCTGATCGCCACCGATGCAGGCGCGCCCGCGAGCGGGCTGTGAGCGCCGATCCGGAGACGCTCGCGCAGGAAGCGCTGCGCAGCGGCGACGAGAGCCGCGCCCTCCCCATCCTCGCCGAGGCGGCCGCCCGGACGAACAGCGCGCGGCTCTGGCAATGGACCGGGCTGCTCGCGCGCTCGCTCGAGCGGCATCGCATCGCGCTCGACGCCTTCCAGCGCGCCGCCCGGCTCGCGCCGAACGATGCGAAGATCGCCCAGGGGCACGCCCATGTCGCGCTCGAGGCCGGCGTGCCCGCGCTCGTGCTCTACGACCATGCGGTGGCCCTCGCGCCTGGCGACGGCGAGATCCGCTTCGGCCGTGCCGCCGCCCAGCTCGCTGCGGGCGAGGCCGATCGGGCGCTCGCCGACCTCGACGCGCTGAGCGCTGCCAATCCGCTGTGGATCGAGGGCCATGCCAAGCTCGCGCAGCTGCGCTGGATGATGGGCGAGCGCGAGACGGCACTCGCCGGCTTCGAGCGCGCGCTCGCGGCGCATCCGCATGAGCCGCGGCTCTGGGAAGCGCTGATCGGCACGCTCGCCCTGGCCGAGCTCCATGCCGAAGCCAAGGCCGCGATCGCCCGTGCGCGTGCGGCGATCCCGGCCTCGCCGCTGCTCGACCTCCAGGAGGCGACCGCGCTGTCCGAGCTCGGCGAGACCGACGCCGCCGAGCCGCTGTTCGAAAGCCTCGCGCGCTTCGACGAGATCGGCGTCGCGATCCGCCGCGTGCGCCATTTGCTGCGCACAAATCGTGCGGAATCGGCCGTGCCGCTGATCGAGCGCTGGCTCGGCGACGAGCACGCCGCGCAGATCTGGCCCTATGCGGCGCTCGCCTGGCGGCTCGCCGGCGACGCGCGCCACGACTGGCTCGAGGGCGATCCGCGGCTGGTCTCGGTAATCGACCTGACGCCGCAGCTCCCGCCGCTCGATCGCCTCGCCCAAGTCCTGCGCGGGCTCCACCAGGCGCGCGGCCAGCATCTCGACCAGTCGGTGCGTGGCGGCACCCAGACCGACGGCCCGCTCTTCTGCCGGACCGAGCCCGAGATCGAAGCGCTGCGCGCCGCGGTGGTCTCCGCGGTCGAGGCGCACATCGCCCAGCTTCCCCCGCCCGATCCGCGCCACCCCATCCTTGCGACGCGCCGCGACCGGCCGGTGCGCTTCTCGGGCAGCTGGTCGGTGCGGCTCGCGGGCGGCGGGCATCATGCCGCGCACGTCCATCCGCTCGGCTGGTTCAGCTCCGCGCTCTACGTCGCGCTGCCCCCGGCGACGGGCGGCGAGCGCGAGGCGGGCTGGCTCACGCTCGGCGCCCCGCGCGAGGACCTGGGGCTCGACCTGCCGCCGACGCGCAGGATCGAGCCCAAGCCGGGCCGCCTCGTCCTCTTTCCCTCGACGCTATGGCACGGCACCGTGCCGTTCGAGGCCGGCGAGCGGCTCACCGTCGCCTTCGACGTCGCGCCGCCGCGCTGATCCGTCCGATCGGGCCCCGCATCGCACCATCGTGCGACATGCCCCTTGGCAATCACGCCTTTCCGAGCGCAGACTGGCGCGATCCAGCCCATGCCAAGGGGATTCGCCCAATGCCTCTCACTGTCCGTGCCGCGCTGCTTCCGATGCTCGCACTGGCGCTCGCCATGCCCGCCGCCGCGCAGGACAGCAACAGCGCGTCGAAGAAGCGCAAGCCGCTCGATCCGAACGAGACCGTCTGCAAGACCGAGGACGTTCTCGGCAGCCGCCTCGCCAAACGCCGCACCTGCATGACGCGCGCGCAATGGGCCGAGCGCCAGCACAACGACCGCGAGCTCGTCGAGAAGACTCAGACGCAGCAATGCACCGCCATGGGCGGGACCTGCGGCGCGAATTGACCGCGTCCGGGCCGGGATCGCTCCCGGCCCTTCGCGCTTTTACGAGACCGACAGGCTCAGCGACCCGTCGCCTTCGCCGACGGTGACGGTGGACCCGTCCTTCACGTCGCCGCGCAGGATCATGTCCGCCAGCGGATCCTGCAGATAGCGCTGCACGGCCCTCTTCAAGGGTCTCGCGCCATAGACCGGGTCATAGCCCACCCGTCCCAGCCACGCCCGCGCCGCATCGGTCAGCACGATCGTGATCTTGCGGTCCTTGAGCAGCTTGCTCACGCGGCCGACCTGGATGTCGACGATCGGCGCCATATGGTCCTGGCCCAGCCGGTGGAACAGGATGATCTCGTCCAGGCGGTTCAGGAACTCGGGCCGGAAATGCGCCCGCACCACGTCCATCACCTGCGGCTCGACGGTCGACACGTCCTGCCCGTCGGGAAGGTTCGCGAGGTACTGCGAGCCGAGGTTCGAGGTCAGGATCACGATCGTGTTCGAGAAGTCGACCGTGCGGCCCTGGCCATCGGTCAGCCGCCCGTCGTCGAGCACCTGGAGCAGCACGTTGAACACGTCGCCATGCGCCTTCTCGACTTCGTCGAACAGCACGACCTGGTACGGCCGCCGCCGCACCGCTTCGGTGAGCACGCCGCCTTCCTCATAGCCGACATAGCCCGGCGGCGCGCCGATCAGCCGCGCGACCGCGTGCTTCTCCATGAACTCGCTCATGTCGATGCGCACCATCGCATTGGGATCGTCGAACAGGAATTCGGCGAGCGCCTTGGTCAGCTCGGTCTTGCCGACACCCGTCGGCCCCAGGAACAGGAACGAGCCGAGCGGCCGGTTCGGGTCCTGCAGGCCGGCGCGTGAGCGGCGCACCGCGGTCGACACTGCCTTCACCGCGTCGGCCTGGCCGATGACGCGCTTTCCGAGCACTTCCTCCATGGCGAGGAGCTTCTCGCGCTCGCCTTCCATCATCTTGTCGACCGGGATGCCCGTCCAGCGGCTCACCACGCCGGCGATGTCGTCGCTGGTCACTTCCTCGCGCAGCATCGCGCCCTTGGACTCGCCCTGCGCTTCCTCGAGCTGCCGGGTGAGCTGCGGGATCACCCCGTAGGAAAGCTCGCCCGCGCGCGCGAGGTTGCCCAGCCGCTGCGCCTGGTCGAGCTCGAGCTTCGCCGCGTCGAGCTGCGTCTTGAGCCCGGCCTCGGCGTGGATCTTCTCCTTCTCCGCCTGCCAGCGCTGGGTGAGCTCGGCCGACTGCTGCTCGAGGTTGGCGAGATCGCCTTCGAGCGTCGCCAGCCGGTCCTTCGACGCGGTGTCGGTCTCCTTCTTCAGTGCCTCGCGCTCGATCTTGAGCTGGATGATCCGCCGGTCGAGGTTCTCGATCTCCTCGGGCTTGCTCTCCACTTCCATGCGGATGCGCGAGGCCGCCTCGTCCATCAGGTCGATCGCCTTGTCGGGCAGGAAGCGATCGGTGATGTAGCGGTTCGACAGCGTCGCCGCCGAGACGATCGCCGCGTCGGTGATCCGCACGCCGTGGTGCAGCTCATATTTTTCCTTGAGCCCGCGCAGGATCGAGATCGTGTCCTCGACCGTCGGCTCGCCGACGAACACCGGCTGGAAGCGCCGCTGCAGCGCGGGGTCCTTCTCGACATATTTGCGATATTCGTCGAGCGTGGTCGCGCCGATGCAATGGAGCTCGCCGCGCGCGAGCGCAGGCTTGAGCAGGTTGGACGCGTCCATCGCCCCGTCGGTCTTGCCGGCGCCGATCAGCGTGTGCATCTCGTCGATGAACAGGATGATGTCGCCCTCGGCGCCCTTCACTTCGTCGAGCACGCCCTTCAGCCGCTCCTCGAATTCGCCGCGGTACTTCGCGCCCGCGATCAGGCTGCCCATGTCGAGCGCCATCAGCGTGCGGTCCTTCAGCGTGTCGGGCACGTCGCCATAGGCGATGCGCAGCGCCAGGCCCTCGGCGATCGCGGTCTTGCCGACGCCGGGCTCGCCGATCAGCACCGGATTGTTCTTGGTGCGCCGCGCGAGGATCTGGATCGTGCGGCGGATCTCCTCGTCGCGCCCGATGACGGGATCGAGCTTGCCGTCCTTCGCCGCCTGGGTGAGGTCGCGCGCGAACTTCTTGAGCGCATCGTAGCGGTCTTCGGCGCCGGCGGTGTCCGCGGTGCGCCCGCCACGCAGCTTCTCGATCGCGGCATTGAGCTCCTGCGCGGTCACGCCCGCCGCGGCGAGCGCCTTGGCGGCGTTGGTCTGGCTCGCGAGCACCAGTGCGAGCAGCAGCCGCTCGACAGTGACATAGCTGTCACCCGCCTTGGCGGCGACCTGCTCGGCCTGGTCAAGCACGCGCACGCTGTCGTTGTCGAGCCCGGGCGACTGCTGCGCGCCGCCGCCCGACACCGCCGGGATGCGCGCCAGCGCCGCATCGGTCTCGCTGACGGCGCGCTTGGCGTCGCCGCCCGCTGCCTGGATCAGCCCGGCCGCCATGCCCTGCTCGTCCTCGAGCAGCGCCTTGAGGATGTGCTCGGGCGTGATCCGCTGGTGGTTCATCCGGATCGCGACCGTGAGCGCCGACTGGAGGAAGCCCTTGGCGCGGTCGGTGAATTTCTCGAGGTTCATACTTGTCCCTGTAGTCCTTGCGACGCCGAGATAGTGTTGCACAACGGCAACACAAGTCCCGCAATCCATCCGAAGCCGTAACATTCCGGCGCGGCTTCCGGCTCCCCGGTCGCAGCGCCGCGGGGCGCGTCAAATTGCCGTCACGGGACCGTAGCCGTTCCGCCATGGAAACAGCGCCATGCTGCAATGCACACCGGCTAGCCGCCCCGCCTGACGAGCGTTTCGCTCGCCGTTCCAAAGGGGATTCTCCATGCGTATTTTCGCCGCCTGCCTCCTTGCGGGCGCCTCGCTCCTCGCGACCGCAGCCTATGCCGCGCCCGACGCCGACACGACTGCCGCCGACGCGCCCGCTGCCCACGAGAATACCGAGATCGTCGTGATCGGCCGCGGCGAATCGCGCCAGGTCCAGCGCCTCGGCAACGAGGACATCGCCGAGCTCGCCGCGGGCACCAGCCCGTTGAAGGCGATCGAGAAGCTGCCCAGCGTCAACTTCCAGGGCGCGGACCCGTTCGGCGCCTATGAATGGGCCGAGCGCATCTCGATCCGCGGCTTCAACCAGAACCAGCTCGGCTTCACGCTCGACGGCATCCCGCTCGGCGACGCGACCTATGGCAACGTCAACGGCCTGCACATCAGCCGCGCGATCACCAGCGAGAACGTCGGCGAGGTCCGCGTCTCGCAGGGCGCAGGCTCGATCGGCACCCAGGCGACCAACAACCTCGGCGGCACGCTCGAATTCTTCTCGCGCGATCCCGAGGCCGAGATGGGCGCGCAGCTCAACGCCACTTATGGCAGCGACCACACCGTGCGCCTCTACGGCCGCTTCGACACCGGCCTGGTGAACGGCGACGGCCCCGGCGCCTGGGTCTCCTATGTCCATTCGAACATGGACAAGTGGAAGGGCGTCGGCGAGCAGCGCACCGACCAGGTCAACGCCAAGGCGGTGATCCCCGCCGGCCCCGTCCGCTTCGTCGGCACGATCGCCTGGTCGGACCGCCACGAGAACGACTATCAGGACATGTCGCTCGGCATGATCAAGCGGCTCGGCTCGGACTGGGACAATATCTCGGGCGACTATAAGCTCGCGGTGCTGGTCGCCGACGTGGCCAACAACCGCGGCGACACCGGCGCACCGGTCTCGAACGCCGCTGCGGGCACCGTCTATCCGACTCCCTTCGCCACCGTCGACGACGCCTATTTCGACGCCGCTGGCCTCCGCCGCGACTGGCTCGGCTCGTTCGGCGTGGAGAGCGACAAGGGCGCCACCATCCACTACAGCCTCAAGGGCTATTTCCACGACAACCACGGCCAGGGCCTGTGGTACACGCCGTACGTGCCCAGCCCCGGCGGCACCTCGCCGATCTCGATCCGCACCACCGAATACGACATCGACCGCAAGGGCGTGTTCGGCGACATCGGCGGCAGCTTCGGCTTCAACGAGCTGACCGTCGGCGCCTGGTACGAGAACAACGACTTCCGCCAGGCGCGGCGCTTCTACGCGCTGAACAGCCGCGGCGCGCCCGACCGGTTTAGCCTGGACTTCCAGGAGAACCCCTTCGCGACGCAGTGGGACTTCCGGTATAATACCAAGACCGTCCAATATTATGTCGAGGACAAGCTGACCTTCGGCGACCTCGTCGTGAACCTCGGCTGGAAGGGCTTCGACGTCCGCAACTCGGCGGACCCGATCGTCGCGGGCGGGCTCGCCTCGGGCAAGATCAAGGTGACCGACTGGTTCCAGCCGCACGCGGGCTTCGCCTATACGATCGCGCCCGGCGCCGAGCTGTTCGGCGGCTTCACCCAGGTGACGCGCGCCTTCGTCTCCTCGGCGACCACCGGCCCGTTCGCGACCACCCAGGCGGGCTTCGACGCGCTCGGCAACCTGAAGCCCGAGAGCTCGGATACCTATGAGCTGGGCGGCCGCTTCCGCCGGGGCCCGTTCAATGGCCTGCTCGCCGGCTATTACGCCGACTTCCAGAACCGCCTGCTCGCCCAGACCACGGGTGCCGGCATCGTCGGCAATCCGGCGATCCTGCAGAACGTCGGCTCGGTGCGCTCGTGGGGCATCGAAGCCGCGGGCGAGGCCAGGCTCGGCTACGGCTTCACCGCCTATGCCTCGTACAGCTACAACGACTCGACCTATCGTGACGACGTGTTCAACAGCGTCGGCGCGCTGATCGCGCACACCAAGGGCAAGACCGTGGTCGACGCCCCCAAGCACCTGCTCAAGGGCGAGCTGGGCTATGAGGGCGAGCGCTTCTTCGGCCGCGTCGGCGGCAACTACATGTCGAAGCGCTACTTCACCTATGAGAACGACCAGTCGGTCGCCGGCCGGGTGATCTTCGACGCGACGGTGGGCGTGAAGCTCGATCTCGGCGGCCGCAAGTTCGAGCTGCAGGGCAACGCGACCAACCTGTTCGACAAGCATTATGTGTCGACGATCGGCACCAACGGCTTCGGCAACAAGGGCGACAACCAGACGCTGATGGTCGGCGCGCCGCAGCAGTTCTTCATCACGCTCAAGGCCGGGATCTGAACCGCCACGGGAAGCGCCGCCACGCGCCTCCCCCCTCGTCATCCCGGCCGGGCGCCGGGCCCCGGAGCCGCATGTGGGACAGCGTGTGGCTCCGGGATGGCGCCCGGCCGGGATGACATTTTACTTGGGGACCCGATCGACTAGGCTGGCGCAAAACCCGAGGGGAGGCGCATGGTCATCACCGCCGCATTGCTGGCGCTGGCGTTGCAAGGGACGCCGCCGATGGTACGCATCGAGCTGTCCCCCGATTGCGTGGCCCGCATCGATGGCCAACCCCTCGACGATGCCGAGATTGTCGCCCGCGCACGCCACTGGCAGGCCGATCATCGCTGGATCGGGCTTATCGGCAGCGTCGATACACCCTATAAATGCGTCGGCGGGCTGATCAGCCGCATCCAGCGGGCCGGCTTCACCGGCTCGATCGGCTTCATCGCCGAACCGGGGCCGCCAGGGATCGTCCATCTCAACATTCCCTCCGGCCGTTGCGCGGTCGAGGTAAACGGCAAGCGCACCGATCTCGACGAGTTCGCCGCGACGGCGAAGACCTGGTCCGGCACCCAGCCCGAAATTCATCTCCAGGCGTCGCCCGAGGCCAGCTTTCGCTGCGTCGATCGCGTCCTGAACGTGCTCAGGGAAAGCCACCTCCAGAGGCTCGGCTTCGTCGGCAACGAACAATATGTCGCCACCGGCCCCGAGGAGCCTAAGCCATGAAATGGGTCCGCCGGATCGGCCTCGGACTGCTCGTCCTCGTCACGCTGGTCGCGATCGGCCTCGCGACTTGGGAGCCCTTGCTCGCCACCCGCGCCGCGCCGCCGCCTGCCCATAAATACGACGTCGAGATCGTCCGCGACCGCTTTGGCGTGCCCCACATCTTCGGGCGTACCGACCCCGACGTCGCCTATGGCATCGCCTATGCCGAGGCCGAGGACGATTTCCCGACGATGCAGGAAGTGCTCGCGATGACGCGCGGGCGGCTCGGCGCGATGACCGGGGCGGACGGCGCCAAGGCCGACTTCGTCCTTGCCTGGACCGGCGCCCGCGCCACCGTCGCGCGCGACTACGCCAAACAGCCCGCCGACATCCGCCGCCTGCTCGACGGCTATGCCGCCGGCCTCAACCGCTATGCCGAGACGCACCCCGCCGAGATCCGCCTCGCCAAGCTCTTCCCGGTGAACGGCGAGGACGTCGCGACCGGCTTCGTCGTCCGCTCGCCCTTCTTCTTCGGGCTCGACCAGGTGCTCGGCGCGCTCAGCGCGAACAAGCCGCTGCCGGTCGAATCGGCCGGCCCCGCGCCCGACGCGCCCAACGTCACCCCGCTCGGCCCGGAACCCGGGCAGAGCGGCTCGAACGCCTTCGTCGTCGCACCGCGCCGCTCGGCCGACGGCGCGACGCGGCTCGTCTCCAACTCGCACCAGCCCTGGCGCGGCGCCGTCGCCTGGTACGAGCTGGTGGTGCAATCGGGCGAAGGCTGGCATTTCGCCGGCGCGACCTTCCCCGGCGCGCCCTATCCGCTGCTCGGCCACAACGAGAGCCTCGGCTGGACCAACACGGTCAACCGCCCCGACCTGATCGACGTCTACGAGCTCACCCTCAACCCCGCGCGCGATTCCTATCGCTACGACGGCCAGTGGCGGAAGCTCGAGGCGCACACCGTCTGGCTGCCGGTCAGGCTCTGGGGGCCCTTCACCCTCCCCGTGCCGCGGACGGTCTATCGCGCGGTCCAGGGCCCGGCGATCGTCGACGCGCAAGGCGCCCATGCGATCCGCTATGCCGGCGCCGACCAGCTCCGCATGGTCGAGGAATATTTCCGCCTGAACAAGGCGCGCGACTTCGACGAATGGCAGCAGGCGCTGGCGATCCAGGGCGTGCCCGCCACCAACTTCCTCTACGCCGACAGGGCCGGCAACATCGCCTATTTCTACAATGCGATGTTCCCCAACCGCCAGCCGGGCTTCGACTATTCGAAGGTGCTGCCCGGCGACACGTCGAAGGATTTCGCGCCCGGCACCGTCCCGTGGATGAGCGTGCCGCGCAACATCAATCCGGCCTCGGGCTTCCTGATCAACGCCAACAACTCGCCCTATCAGGCCGCGGGCCAGGGCTCCGAAATCCCGCCGCAGCCGCCGCTGCTCGGGGTCGAGACCGACACCACCAACCGCGGCACGCGCGCGCTCGAGCTGATGGGCGCCGACGCGTCGATTTCGGACGCCGATCTCCACCGCATCAAGTTCGACAGCGGGGTGAGCCGGTTCAGTTACCTCGGCCGCTGGTACCAGGCGCTGCTCGCCGTCGATCCCAAGGGCGATCCGCTGCTCCGGAAGGCACATGCGCTGCTCGCGCAATGGGACTGGAGCTATGACGGCAAGGGCCCCGCCGACGCGCTCGCCTGGTCGATCCTGCGCGTCCCCAACCGCTGGCATTACGAGCGCAAGCCCGCGCCCGATCCGCGCACCGTGCTCGCCGAGGCGGCGGGCTATCTCCAGCAGCATTTCGGCCGGCTCGACCTGCCGCTGGGCGACCTGATCCGGCTCAAGCAGGGCAAGACCGACCTGCCACTCGACGGCGGCCCTGATTCGCTGCGCGCCGCGACCAGCTACGACGAGCTCCCCGACGGCCGCCTCGCGATCCGCCACGGCGACAGCTTCATCATGTTCGTGGCGTGGGACAAGGCGGGCCGGGTCTCGTCCGAATCGATCCAGCCCTTCGGCGCGGCGATCTCGCGGCCGAACTCGCCGCACTATACCGACCAGGCGAAGCTGTTCGTCGAGCACAGGCTCAAGCCGGTGTGGTTCGAGCGGGCGCAGCTGGCCGGGCATGTCGAGCGCAGCTACCGGCCGTAGCCTCGGGCTCGCTCAACTCGGATCGTCATCCCGGCGAAAGCCGGGACCCAGGGTTGCTAAGGACGTGGCTCGCGGCCCTGGGTCCCGGCTTTCGCCGGGATGACGGAAGAAACGGCAGGACCTCGCCGTTACCCGCCCACCGCCGGCACCCCCGCCATCGGCGCGGGCTTCTTCGCCCGCGGCTGCCCCGGCGCGAAGCGGTCGCCATAAAGGTTCCCCTCATACCAGCGCGGCGCTTCCGCCCCGTCGGCGATCTCGCGGGCGATCAGGTAATTGATCCGCGCGAACTTCGCCCCCGCCTTCCAGTCGAACGGCAGGTCGGGCTGGTCCGAGACCTTGTGGTAATGGTTCGCCAGGAAATCGCGGAACACCGCCTCGCCGCCGTTCGCGAACCCCGTCACCAGGAACACCGACGGCACGCCTGCCTTGACGAAGCTGTAATGGTCCGAACGGACGAAGAGATTCTCCTCCGGCAGCGGATCGGGCGAGAGCTTCACGCCCATCTTCGCCGCCGCAGCCTCGACGATCGGCCCCAAGGTCGAATGCTCCGCACCGAACGCCACCACGTCGGTGAAGTCGTAGAGCAGGATCGGCATGTCGAGGTTCACGTCCGCCACCACGCGCCCGTTCCCCGTCACCGGATGCTGCGCGAGATAGCCCGAGCCGAGCAGCCCCTCCTCCTCGCCGGTCAGCGCGACGAACAGGATCGAGCGCCTGGGCCGCTTGCCGCTCTCGACGAAGGCGCGTGCCGCCTCGAGCATCGTCGCGACGCCCGCGGCATTGTCCATCGCGCCATTGTAGATCTTGTCGCCGGGCGCATCGCCGCTGCGAATGCCGAGATGGTCGAGATGCGCCGAGAGCACGACATATTCCGCCGAGAGCCTGGGGTCCGATCCGGGCAGGATGCCCACGACGTTGGGGCTCGGCATCGCCGTCACCGAATTCTCGCGCGTCACGCTCACGGTCGGCACCAGCGGGAAACCGAGCGGCCGCTTGCCCTTGGCGAGCTCGGCGAACAGCCGCTCGGCCGGGTTCGCCGCGCCGGCGAACAGCGCTGTCGCCGCCGAATCCTTGGCGTAGAATTGCACGGGCGCCTCGCCGGCCGGATTGCCCTGCGCATCGACCCAGCTCGTCCGCGCGCGCGTCATCGCGGTCGCGTAACGCCCCCAAGGGAAGCCGTCCTTGAGCGCGCCCGGCGAGACCAGCGAGATCAGCCCGAGCGCGCCATGCTTGCGCGCGTTCGCAACCTTGTCCTCGGCGGCAGCCGCCGCGGCCGCGCTCTTGGACAGCCCCTGCGGCGTGCCGAGCAGCGCCACCACGAACTTGCCCTTCACGTCGAGCTTGCCATAGTCGCGCTCGAGGCCATGGCCGACGAACACCGCACCGCCGGTCAGCGCCTGCATGCCCGCGACACCGGTCGCCGGCACGATCACGTCGACTCCGCCGTCGAAGCGCTTGCCGCCGATCGTCACGAACGCCGGCTTGGCCGGATCGGGGCGATATTCGACGAAGGGCACCTGCTGATACCAGCTGCCGTTGGGTCCACCGGGCACCAGCCCCAGCGCCTCGAAGCGCGTCGCGACATAGCGCGCGGCCAGGTCATAGCCGCGCGTCCCCGTCTCGCGCCCCTCGAGCAGGTCGTCGGCCAGGAAGTCGACATGCGCCTTCACCGCCTCGGGCGCGAACACCGGGTCGGCGGTCTGCGCCGAGACGGGCGCGGCCAGCGCCGCCAGGAAAAAGGCAGCTGAAATCAATCGGATGCGCATTCAGGACTTTCCGCTCATGGGGGGATGGTGCGCCCAGCTAGAGCAAATCCGCTGCCGCGCAAAGGTGACGTGCTTAAGCAACACAGTTTTTGTTGCAGCCGGTTGGTCGCACGCTATGGTCGCGCCATCGCAATCCCCGGGGACCCTCGACTCATGAAATCCTTGCTTCTCTCGTGCAGCGCACTCGCCGTCGCGCTCGCAACGCCCGCGCTCGCCCAGACCGCGACGACGCCCGCGCCCGCCGCTGCTTCCGCCAAGGCGCCGCTCGCCAAGCCGGTGCCGGTCGCCGAGCTCGTGAAGCGCGTCGACATCCCCTATCAGGCATTCACGCTGCCCAACGGCCTGCGCGTCCTCGTCCACACCGATCGCAAGGCGCCGATCGTGGCGGTCTCGGTCTGGTACGACGTCGGCTCGAAGCACGAGCCCGCGGGCAAGACCGGCTTCGCCCATTTGTTCGAGCATCTGATGTTCAACGGCTCGGAGAATGCGCCGAACGACTTCTTCGAGCCCCTGAAGCAGGTCGGCGCCACCGATTTCAACGGCACCACCAGCTTCGACCGCACCAATTATTTCGAGACCGTCCCCACCGCCGCGCTCGAGCGCGCGCTGTTCCTCGAGAGCGACCGCATGGGCTGGCTCACCGGCGCGATCACCCAGGACGTGCTCGACGAGCAGCGCGGCGTCGTCCAGAACGAGAAGCGCCAGAACGACAACCGCCCCTATGGCCTCGTCTACTACAAGGTCCTCGACGAACTGCTGGCGGGCAACCCCTATGGCCACACGCCGATCGGCTCGATGTCGGACCTCGACAAGGCGAGCCTCCAGGACGTGAAGACCTGGTTCACCAGCCACTACGGCCCCAACAACGCGGTGCTCGTCCTCGCCGGCGACATCGACCTCAAGACCGCCAAGCCGCTGGTCGAGAAATATTTCGGCGGCATCCCGCGCGGGCCCGAGACGGTGAAGCCCAACGTGCCGATCCCCACGCTCGCCGCGCCGAAGACGGTGGCGATCAAGGACCGCGTCGCCGCGACTCTGCTGCTGCGCACCTGGGCGGTGCCGGGCCTCAACGACCCTGACGCGACACCGCTCGACGTGTTCGGCAGCGTGCTCGGCGGGCTCGCCAGCTCGCGGCTCGACAACATCCTGGTCCGCCAGGAGAAGCTCGCGGTCCAGGCCGGCGCCGGCGTCCAGTCGATGTCGCAGCTCGGCATCTTCACGGTCCAGGTCGTCGTGCGCCCCGGCGTCGACGTCGCGACGGTGAGCAAGCGGCTCGACGAGATCATGGCCGACCTGATCAAGACCGGCCCGACCGCGGACGAGGTCCAGCGCGTCGCCACCACCTCGGCGGCGGGCACGATCGAGGGCCTCGAATCGGTCGGCGGCTTCGGCGGCAAGGCCGTCGCGCTCGCGCAGGGCGAGCTCTACTCGAACGATCCGCTCCATTATAAGAAGGAGCTCCAGGCGGTCGCCTCGGTCACGCCGGCGAGCGTGAAGGCCGCCGCGGCCAAGTGGCTCACGCGCCCCGCGCTCACCGTGCTCGTCGAGCCGGGCGACCGCGGCGCCTATGAGGAGGCCCAGCCCGTCGCCAAGGCGACCGGCCCGGCGCAGGAGAAGGTCAAGGGCACGCGCGGGCCGCTCCCCGAGGTGGTGGGCGACGGCAAGCTCGACTTCCCCGCGGTCGAGCGCACCAAGCTCAGCAACGGCATCGAGATCGTCTATGCGCACCGCACCGCGGTGCCGGTCACCCAGGCGGTGATGAGCTTCGACGCCGGCGCTGCGGCCGATCCGGCGGGCAAGCTCGGCACCCAGCAATTGATGCTCACGCTGATCGACGAAGGCACGGCGACGCGCGATTCGGGCGAGCTCGCGGCCGAGAAGGAGCGCTACGGCGCCGACATCGGCGGCGGCAGCTCGGCCGACCGCACCTATCTCTCGCTCGACGTGCCGAGCCCCAACCTCGCCGGCGCGCTCGACCTGTTCCAGGACGTGGTGCTCAACCCGGCCTTCGCCCCGGCCGAAGTCGAGCGGCTGCGCGCCACGCTGCTCACCGGCATCGCGCAGGAGATGACCTCGCCCGAGGGGCTGGGCGGCCGCACCATGCCGGGGCTGCTCTACGGCCCCGACCATCCCTACGCCAAGCTCGGCGCGGGCTCGGGCGATCCGGCGGTGGTCAAGGCGCTGACCCGCGACGACCTGATCGCGTTCAAGAAGGCGTGGATCCGCCCGGACAAGGCCAAGATCTTCGTGGTGAGCGACCTGCCGCTCGCCGATGTGAAGGCGGCGTTCGAGAAGCGCTTCGGCGGCTGGCAGGGCGAAGGCCCGGCGGGGGTCAAGGCCTTCGCCGCGGCGCCGGTCTCGGCCGCGCCCAAGATCGTGCTCGTCGACCGGCCCAATTCGCCGCAGTCGCTGATCCTCGCCGGCCAGATGACCAGCCTCGTCCCCTCGGACGAGCTGCTGCCGGTGCTGACCGCGAACGAAGTGCTCGGTTCGGGCTTCCTCTCGCGCATCAACATGGACCTGCGCGAGAACAAGCACTGGTCCTACGGCGCCCGCGGCGGCTTCTCGCGCCTCGAGCGGGCGGTGCCCTATGTCATCAATGCCCCGGTCCAGGCCGACAAGACCGGCGAATCGATCAAGTCGCTGATGGAGATCACCAAGGCGTTCCTCACCACCGCCGGCGTGACTCCCGAGGAGCTGACCCGCACGGTCAACGGCGACGTCCGCGAGCTTGCGGGCCGATTCGAGACTTCGGGCGCGGTTCTCGGCGCGATGCAGACCAACGACCTGCTCAAGCGCCCGGACGATTATTACAACTCGATCGCGCAAAAATATCGCGCGCTCGCCGGACCCCAGCTTGACGCTGCGGCACGCTCGGCTTTGGACCCGTCGAAGTTCGTCTGGGTGGTCGTGGGCGATGCGGCGAAGGTCAAGCCGCAGCTTGACGGCCTCGGGCTGACGGTCGAAGTGATCCCGGCAAAGCCGGCCGGCGCCGGCAACTGAGGAGAGCGGACGATGGCGAATGTGGATGGCAGCTGGAACACGGTCACCAAGTCGCCGATGGGCGATCAGGCGGCAGTGCTGACGGTCAGCAGCAGCGGCGGCACCTTCACCGGCAATTATGCCGGCGGGATGGGCACCACCGAGGTCAAGAACGGCAAGGTCAACGGCGACCAGCTGACCGGCCAGTTCGACATCACCGTGCCGATGCCGATGACGCTCGACTTCGACGTGAAGATCGACGGCGACAACCTGAGCGGCACCGTCACCGCGGGCATGTTCGGCAGCTTCCCGATCACGGGCACGCGCGCCTGACATCGCCTGAGGGCTGAACGAACGAAGGGCCCGCTTCCGGAAGGAGGCGGGCCCTTTGGTTTTGGCGGGCGGGAGGATCGCGCCATCCCTTCTTCGTCATCCCGGCGAAAGCTCTTTCTTCGTCATCCCGGCGAAAGCCGGGACCCAGGGTTACGAAGGACATCGCTCGCGGCCCTGGGTCCCGGCTTTCGCCGGGATGACGGCCATCAGGAACGCCAGACCCTAGTCACATGCCCCATCTTGCGCCCCGGCCGAGCCTCGTGCTTGCCGTAGAGGTGGAGGTGCACCCCCGGCTCCTCCAGCAGCGCTTCCCAATCGGCCGCATCGGTGCCGATCAAATTGATCATCTCGACGCGCGCGCCGGTCAGCCCGGTAACCCCCAGCGGCAATCCGCAGATCGCGCGGACATGGTTCTCGAACTGCGACGTCTCCGCGCCTTCGATCGTCCAATGCCCGCTGTTGTGCACGCGCGGCGCCATTTCGTTGAACACCGGCCCGTCCGCGGTCACGAAGAACTCGAGCGCCAGCACCCCGACATAGTCCAGCGCCTCCGCCACGCGCACCGCAAGCTTCACCGCTGCGCCAGCCTGCGCTTCGACTTCGGCCGGCGCGGGTACGCTCGAGCGGTGGAGGATCCCGCCGCGATGCTCGTTCCACGGCACCGGATAGGTCACCGTCTCGCCGTCCGCCCCGCGCGCGACGAGCAGCGAGAATTCGTGCGCGAAGGTCACGAACCCCTCGAGCACCGAAGGCTGGCCGCCCACCGCCGCCCAGGCCGCCGCCGCGTCGCCGGGCTCGACGATCCGCGCCTGGCCCTTGCCGTCATAGCCCATGCGGTTGGTCTTGAGGATCGCGGGGCAGCCGAGCTCGGCGATCGCCGCCGCCAGCGCGCCTTCGCTCTCGACCAGCCGGAACGGCGCGGTGGTGCCGCCCAGCGCCTGGACGAAGCGCTTCTCGTCGAACCGCGACTGCGCGACTTCGAGCGGGCGCGTGCCGGGCCGGAGCGGGACGTGCCGCGCGACGCCTTCGAGCGGCGCCACCGGCACATTCTCGAACTCATAGGTGACGACGTCGCACCCCGCGGCGAACCGGCCGAGCGCCACCGCGTCGTCCCAGCCGCCCTGGCTGAAGCTCGCCGCGACATCGCACGCCGGCCCGCTGTCGGGGGCGTAGACATGGATGCGATAGCCCAGCGCCGCCGCCGCCATCCCGAGCATCCGGCCCAGCTGGCCGCTGCCCAGGATGCCGATCGTGCCGCCCGGGGGGATCGCGCTCATTCGGGATCGGTCGCCACGCTCGCGGTCTGTTCGGCGCGCCATGCCTGGAGCCGCGCCGACAGGCCTTCGTCGCCCAGCGCGAGGATCGATGCCGCGAGCAGCCCCGCGTTGATCGCGCCCGCCTTGCCGATCGCCAGCGTTCCCACCGGCACGCCGCCGGGCATCTGGACGATCGAATAGAGGCTATCGAGACCCTTCAGGGCCTTGGACTCGACCGGCACGCCGAGCACCGGCAAATGCGTCATCGATGCCGCCATGCCGGGGAGGTGCGCGGCGCCGCCCGCGCCGGCGACGATCACCTTGAGCCCGCGCGCCGCGGCACCGGTCGCATAGTCGTAGAGCCGCTGCGGCGTGCGGTGCGCCGAGACGACCCTGGTCTCGTGCGCCACCTCGAGCTTGCCCAGCACCTCGGCGGCATGGCGCATCGTCTCCCAGTCGGAAGTGCTGCCCATGATGATGCCGACCAGCGGTGTCATGCCCTGCCCCGTTCGCGGAAAGCGAGGTTCCTAGTCAGGGCGCGCGGAGAGGGCAACCTCTCTGAAGATCACCGCTCGCTCAGATAATAGCGCTCGACTTCGTTCAGCCCCTCGTCGAGCTCATAGACGATCGGCTGCCCGGTCGGGATCTCGAGGCCCGTGATCTCGGCGTCCGAGATCCCCGAGAGGTGCTTGACCAGCGCGCGCAGCGAATTGCCGTGCGCCGCGATCACCACCCGCTTGCCCGCCTTGAGCTCGGGCGCGATCCGCTCGTCCCAATAGGGCAGCACCCGCGCGATCGTGTCCTTCAGGCTCTCGGTCTGCGGGATCGCGACGCCATGGTAGCGCACGTCCTTGGAGAGGTCCCAGGGGCTGCCCTCCTCGGGGAGCGGCGGCGGCACGTCGAAGCTGCGGCGCCAGAGCTTGACCTGCTCGTCGCCGTGCTTCGCGGCCGTTTCCGCCTTGTCGAGCCCGGTGAGCCCGCCATAGTGACGCTCGTTGAGCTTCCAGCTCTTCTCCTCGGGCAGCCACAGCCGGGCCATCGCCTCGAGCGCCAGGTGCAGCGTCTTGATCGCGCGCGTCTGGAAGCTGGTGAAGGCGAGGTCGAAGTCGAGCCCCTTCTCCTTCATCAGCAGTCCCGCGTCCCAGGCTTCCTGCTCGCCCTTCTCGGTCAGGTCGACGTCCCACCAGCCGGTGAAGCGGTTCTCGAGGTTCCAGGCCGACTGGCCGTGACGGATCAGGACGAGCTTTGGCATGGCCGCTCCCTTGTTCGCCGCGCCGCACCCTGTCAACCAGGGGAGGAGGAGACGACGCGATGGACGCGCTCACCTGGTTCGGCCTGTTCGCGGTCAGCGCGATGCTGCTCTGCTACGCGCTCGAAGCGCGCTCGCCGTGGTGGATCCTCGGCTTCGCGGCGGCCTGCGCGCTCGGCTCGGTCTACGGCTTCCTCCAGGGCGCCTGGCCGTTCGGGCTGGTCGAGGGCGTGTGGTCGCTGGTGGCGCTGCGGCGCTGGTGGACGGCTAGAGCAGCACCCGCGTCATGAACTTGCTCATCGGGTCGTCGCGATAGGCGCCGAACGGCCCGCAATAGGTGAAGCCCATCTGCCGGTACAGCGCCTGCGCCGCCTCGAACTCGGGGGTCGCGCCGGTCTCGAGGCTCAACCGCTTGTACGCCCGCTCGCGCGCGACGCCGAGCATATGCGCCATCAGCGCCATCCCCGCGCCGCGGCGGAGCTGGTTGGGCGCGGTGCGCATCGACTTGATCTCGCCGTGCCCGGGCTCGAACTCGCGGATCGCGCTGCAGCCGATCAGCTCGTCGCCGCGCCACGCGCTCCAGAAGGTGATGTCGTTTGCCTTCAGCGCCGCGCGGTCGAGCACATGCGCGCCGCCCGGCGTCGGATTGGCGCGCACGCTTTCGAGATGCAGCCGCAGCAGTTCGATGACGGCCGGATCGTCCAGCCCCCCTTCACGGATTTCCATCTGGGCCTTCGATCCCCCGAGCGACCTTGGTCTGATTCGCTTGACGGTAACGTAAGCGTAACAAGCTTGTCGATTGCGATTGCGACATTTGGGCCACGATCGGGCAAAAGTGTCGAATTGCTCGCGTTGTCAGAGGGTCAGCGTGAGGAACCGGCTGAACGGATCGTCCCTGGGATAGTCGCCGAACGCCCCGCAGTCCTCGAAGCCGAAGCGCTGGTAGAGCGCGATCGCCGGCACGAACGCGGGCGAGGACCCCGTCTCGAGGCTCAGCCGCGCATGGCCCCGAGCCCGGGCGACATCGAGGATATGCTGCAACAACGCCGCCGCCGCGCCCTTGCGCAGCTGGTCGGGCGCGGTCCGCATCGACTTGATCTCGCCGTGCGCCGGATCGAGCGCCTTCAGCGCTCCGATCGCGAGCAGCGCCTCGCCCTCCCAGACGCTCCAGAAGCTCACCTCAGGGACTTTCAATCCCGAGAGATCGAGGAAATGGCAGCTCTCCGCCGGCGAATTCTCTAGCATCCCCGCGGCATGCAGCCGCAGCAGCTCGATCACCGCCGGTTCGTCAAGGCCCCCGTCGCGGATCTCCATTCAGATCTCGTCGATCATCCCCGCCAGCGTCTCCAGGCACGCATGCGCCAGCGCCTTGCAGCGGACCGGCGACCAGCCATATTCGGCGTCGGCGTTCACCTGGTGGTCCTTGAACGGCATCTCCAGCGTCATCGACACCGCGCCGAAGCGCTCGGCCAGCTGGTTGGTCGACATCGACAGGTTCGCCTGCCCCGGCGCCGACTTCTCATAGCCCAGGTCGAGCTGGAACTCGGGCGTCGCTGCCGCCAGCCGCCGGGCATAGTCGTAGAATTTCTCGCCGAGCGCGTCGGTCCAGCTGGGGATGCCTTCGAAGCCCGCGAGGAAGTTCGCCGGGATCGCTTCGTCGCCGTGGACGTCCATCGCGAAGTCGACGCCGGTCTCGTCCATCGCGTTCCGCACGCACAGCACTTCGGGGCTCTTCTCGAGCGTCGGCGCATGCCATTCGCGGTTGAGGTTGATCCCCGCGGCATTGGTGCGCAGGTGCCCGCGCCGTGATCCGTCGGGGTTCATGTTGGGCACGACGTGGATCGTCGCCTTGGCCCGCAGCGCCTGCGCGGTCGCGTCATCCGGATCGGTCAGCTTCTCGAGCGCGCCTTCCATCCACCATTCGGCCATCGTCTCGCCGGGATGCTGGCGGGCGTAGAGCCACACCTGCTTGCTTCCGGAGCCCATCGTCAGGCAATCGAGCGGCTGGCCGTCGAGCGTGGTGCCGAGCTGGCGGAGCGTCACGCCGGGCTTCAGCGCGATACGGCTCACCAGGTCATGGTGCCGCTCCATCGAATAGGGCGCGAAATAGGCGAACCAGATCAGGTCGTCCTCGATCGCATGCGTGAAGCTCAGCACCCCCTCGGCATAGCTCGTCTCGGGCGCGAGCCGCCACGCCTCACGGTCGGTGCTCCAGCGCGCCTTGTACCCCGGCCAGCCGAAGGCATAGGCCGCGCTCCCCGCATTGACGATGCGGAAGGTGAGCGTGCGCCCCTCCGCCCCCGCCACGCGGAAGTGGAACCATTGGTAGAAGTCCGAGAGATGATCCTTGACGATCTCGAGGTCGATGCGGTCGCCCTCAGTCCCCACGACGCGGATGTTGCCGCTGTCGAAACCGGCGTTGATCTGGATGGTCATTTGACTGTGATAGTGATGCCGCTCTCGCCGGGGAAGCCCTTGAACATTGCCTCCGCCAGCCGCGCCGCGGTCGCCTGGGTCGACTGGCCGTTGGCGCCGATCGCTTCGTCGGTCACCGCACGGCCTTCCCATACCACCGTCTGATCGGTGGTGCGCTTCAACTGGACGCGCAGCTCGGTCGAGACGAGCTCGACGCGGCCGCCGCCGATGCCGAAGCTCCCACCCACGCCGACTCCGCCGCCACTGCCATAGCTGCCGCCGCCGAGCCCGATCGTCACCGGCGGCGGCTTGCGCGCGTAGCCGCGCGAGGTGCGCACGAAGGTGACCGCGGCGACATAGTCGGTCGGCGCGCCCTCCGCAGCCGGGGTAAAGCCCTGGCGGGCGAGCCCATCGCGCACCGCCGCCGCATAGCTCTGGAATTCAAGGCTCAGCGTCGTTGCGTCCGACACCGGCTCGACCTTCACCGTGCCCGGCGCCAGCGGATTGCCGAGGTGATAGCGCGTCACGTCGACCGGCCCGGCGCGCATCGTCGTCGTGCAGCCGCTCGCCAGCAGCGCGCCCGCAACCAGGGCGGACAGGGTATACAGACGCATGGCACGGCTCCTCTTTCGGACGCGAAACAAGTGATTCGCTCAACCCTGCCGCAAGGTCCCGGTTCCCGCCCGGATTTCCTTGACTTGGGGACCGCCCGACTATAGGCGAGCGCCTCTTTTCCGCACACACCAGAATTCGAGAAGCGAATCGGTCATGAAGATCGTCAACTCCCTCAAGTCGCTCAAGGGGCGGCATCGCGAGAATCGCGTGATCCGGCGCCGTGGCCGCATCTACGTGATCAACAAGGTCAATCGCCGCTTCAAGGCCCGCCAGGGCTGAGCAGCGTGCCCGAACCGCACGCCGTCGTCTTCGATGTCGGCAATGTGCTGTTCGATTGGCAACCGCGCTATCTCTACGAGCGCCTGATCGGGGACGATCGGGCGCTCGAAGCGTTTCTGCGCGACGTGGTCACCAAGGACTGGCACTTCCAGCATGACGAGGGCCGCCCCTTCGCCGAGACCTCGGCGGAGCTGAGCGCGGCGCATCCAGAGCATGCGGAGCTGATCGCCGCCTGGGGCCCGCGCTTCAACGAGACGCTGGGCCCGATGCTGCCGGGAATGCGCGAGATCGTCGAGGACCTCGATTCGGCCGGCGTGCCGCTGTTCGCGATCACGAACTTCTCGGGCGAGTTCTGGCCGCCCTTCCGCGAAACGCAGGCCCTGTTCGACCGCTTCCGCGACATCGTCGTCTCGGGCGACGAGAAGCTCGTGAAACCCGGCGCCGCGATCTACCACCTGGCGCTCGCCCGTTTCGGGCTCGAACCGCACGAGGCGGTGTTCATCGACGACCGCGAGGACAATGTCGAAGGCGCGCGCGCGGTGGGGATGCATGCCATCCTGTTCGTCGGAGCGCAGGCGCTGCGGGCGGAGCTGAAGGGTCTGGGGCTGCTGGACTGAGGTCTTGGGAAAGCGATTTACGGCCGCCCCCATAAACCGTCATCCCGGCGAAAGCCGGGACCCAGGGCCACGAGCGACATCCTCTGCAACCCTGGGTCCCGGCTTTCGCCGGGATGACGGCTGTAGGGTGCTGCTCCGAGGGCTGACCCCTCACCCCTCGCCGCGGTAGTTCTTCAGCTCGTCGCCCATGATCCGCACCACGTGGAGCACGTTGGTCGAGCCCGGCGTCCCGAAGGGCACGCCCGCGCAGAGCACGACCCGGTCGCCCGCCGCCGCTAGATGTTGTCGCAGCACCATCCGCTTGGCCTTGGCGACCATCTCCTCGAACGACCCCACGTCGCGCGTATGCACCGCGTGCACGCCCCACAGCAGCCCCAGCCGCCGCGCGGTCTCCTGCTTGGGCGTCAGCACCATGATCGGCACCGACGGCCGCTCGCGCGCGATGCGCCGCGCAGTCGAGCCCGAGCTGGTGAAGCAGACGATCGCCGAGGCCGACACCGTCTTCGCGATGTTCTTCGCCGCCTCGGCCAGCGCGTCCGCCGTGGTCGGGTCGGGCCGCGTCACGGTGAAGTGGACGCGGTCGCCGTGCGCCGGGTCGCGCTCCACCGCATCGGCGATCGAGTTCATCATCGCGACCGATTCGACCGGCCACTTGCCCGCCGCGCTTTCGGCCGAGAGCATGATCGCATCGGCGCCGTCATAGACGGCGGTCGCGACGTCCGAGACTTCGGCGCGCGTCGGCGAGGGGCTCTCGATCATCGATTCGAGCATCTGCGTCGCGACGATCACCGGCCGGCCCTGCTTGCGCGCGGTCTCGACGATCCGCTTCTGCAGCGGCGGCACCGTCTCGGGCGGCAGCTCGACGCCCAGGTCGCCGCGCGCCACCATCACCCCGTCGCATTGCTCGACGATCTCCTCCAGCCGCGCGATGGCGCTCGGCTTCTCGATCTTGGCGAGCAGCGCCGCCTTGCCGCCGATCAGCCGCCGCGCCTCCATCAAATCCTCGGGCCGCTGGACGAAGCTGAGCGCGATCCAGTCGGTGCCGTTCTCGCAGGCAAAGCTCAGGTCGCTGCGGTCCTTGTCGGTCAGCGCCGCCATCGGCAGCACCATATCGGGAACGTTCAGCCCCTTCGAGTTGGACAGCGGCCCGCCGACTTCGACACGCGCGGTGATCCGGTCGGCCGAATGGCTGATCACGCGCAGCACCAGCTTGCCGTCGTCGAGCAGCAACCGAGCGCCCTCTTCGGCCGCTTCGAAAATCTCGCGGTGCGGCAGCTCGACGCGGCGTGCGTCGCCCGGCGCCGAGTCGCGGTCGAAGGTGAATTCATGGCCGGTCACCAGCGTGACCTTGCCTTCGGCGAACCGGCCGACGCGCAGCTTGGGGCCCTGGAGGTCCGAGAGGATCGTCGTCGGCCGCCCATAGCGCTTCTCGAGCCCGCGGATCGCTTCGAACAGCGGCAGCTTCGAGGGCTGGTCGCCGTGGCTCATGTTGATGCGGAAGGCGTCGGCACCCGCCTCGAACAGCCGCTCGATCATCTCGGGGCTGGCGCTCGCGGGGCCCAGCGTCGCCAGCACGCGCACCTTGCGCGATCGGGGGCTGATGGCCTTTGTCATCGCTGTCGGTCCTTGGATATTGCGAGGCCGCCTCTACCTACTAATGCGCGTCAATCAACCCACGGAGGAGCCCTTATGCCGTCGCTCGACACGCTGGACGACCGGACTGCAGCCGCAGCCTTCCGCACGCTCGTCCGTCACCTGCAGAAGCGCAGCGACGCCGAGAACATCGACTTGATGGGCCTCGCGGGCTTCTGCCGCAACTGCCTGGCCGACTGGATCGTCGAGGCGGACCCCTCGATTTCCAAGGCCGATGCGCGCGCGATCGTCCACGGCATGCCGCCGGAGGAATGGAAGGCACGCTTCCAGAAGGAAGCCACGCCGGACCAGATCGCGCGGATGGAAGCGAGCGTTGCGAAGAACGACGCGCTCGACGAAGCGCTCGACGAGAGCTTCCCCGCCAGCGACCCGCCGGCGATGACCGAGCCGGGGCGCTGATTTCCTCCTTATTGTCACCCCGGCCTTGTGCCGGGGCACACCGGGAGGCAAGGGAAGGAAAGGAGATTTGAGGCCAGCCGGTCAGGCTGGGTGGACTCCGGCACGAGGCCGGGGTGACGGAGGGGGAATATGATCCGCAGCCTGCTGCTCGCCACCGCGCTCGCCGCCGCCACGCCGGCCTTCGCCCAGACCGCGGCGCCCGACACGCCCGCGCCAAAGACCGTCTACGTCCAGGCGGGCGCGCTTCTCGACAAGCCCGGCGGTGCACCGCGCGGGCCCAGCACGGTCGTCATCCGCGACGGCCGGATCGCCGAGGTCCGCGACGGCTTCGTCGCCCCCGAGGCCGGCGCCACGCTTGTCGACCTGCGCAGCGCCTTCGTCCTCCCGGGCCTGATCGACCTGCACGTCCACCTCTTCAGCGAAGGCGATCCGATGAAGGAGCGCCTCAACGCGATCACCCAGGACGACGGCGATTCGCTGATCATCGCCGAGGAGGATGCGCGCAAGGACCTCGAGGCCGGCTTCACCACCGTGCGCGACCTGAGTGCGCCGCCGCGGCTGATCCGCGCGCTGCGCGACGGCATCGCCCGCGGCGCGGTGGACGGGCCCACGATCGTCAATGCCGGCGAGATGATCTCGATCACCGGCGGGCACGGCGACGACGCCAACGGCCTCGCCGAACCCTGGGCCGATGCGGTCCACCTCCATCAGGTCAACACCTGCGACGGCGCCGACGATTGCCGCCGCGCGGTCCGCGCCCAGGTCGGGCTCGGCGCGCAGGTGATCAAGTTCGCCGCGACCGGTGGCGTGCTCTCGAACGTCGCGGGCGGGCTCGGCCAGCAGATGACCTCGGACGAGATGAAGGCGATCGTCGAGACCGCGCACAGCTTCGGCCGCAGGGTCGCGGTGCACAGCCATGCCGCCGCCGGCACGCTCGCCGCAGTTAACGCCGGTGCCGACACGATCGAGCACGGCACCTTCCTCGACGACACCACCATCGCCGCGATGAAGTCGCACGGCACCTGGCTGGTGCCGACGATGCTCGCCCCGGTGACGGCGCTCGCCAATGCCCGCGCCGGGGTGCTGCCCGCCGCGGTGCTGCCCAAGGCCGAGCAGGCTGCGGCCGCCGCGTTCGACAGCCACAGCCGCGCGATCCGCGCGGGCGTGAAGATCGCTTTCGGCACCGACACCGGCGTCTCGAGGCACGGCGACAACGCCAGGGAGTTCGCGCTGCTGGTCAAGGCGGGGATGACGCCCGGCCAGGCGATCGCCGCCGCGACGGTCAACGCCGCCGACGCACTCGACCGCAAGGGCGAGATCGGCAGCATCGAGCCGGGCAAATGGGCCGACCTGATCGCGGTCCCCGGCGACCCGCTCAAGGACGTCCGCCAGCTCGAGCGGATCGACTTCGTGATGCGCCACGGGATTGTCCACAAGCTTGGCGGCAAGCGCCAGCCATTCCCGGCGGAGTGAGGTTGCGCGGGCCCCGCCGCATCGCCTAGAGGGCGCGTTCCATCCGTCATCCCGGCGAAAGCCGGGACCCAGGGCCACGCAGGACATTGCTCGCGACTCTGGGTCCCGGCTTTCGCCGGGATGACGGAAACATCATTCACGACTCGTCACAGGATATCCCAATGAGCGACATCATCGCCGCCGATCAGCTTCGCCTCCTCATCGAGCGCATCGAGCGCCTGGAGGAGGAGAAGAAGGGCATCGCCGACGACATCAAGGACGTCTATGGCGAAGCCAAGTCGACCGGCTTCGACACCAAGACGATCCGCAGCATCGTCCGCCTGCGCAAGATGGAGAAGCACGCGCGCGACGAGGCCGATGCGTTGCTCGAGACCTATCGCCAGGCGCTCGGGATGGCCTGAGCGCTTCGGCGCTCTCCCCCCCGCCAACTTGTCTTGGGGCCGGCTTTTCTTCTAACCGCAGGTCGGGAGAAACCGGGCGCGAGGCCCGAACGGGAATTCTGGATTCGGATCAATGGCAGGCCACAGCAAATTCAAGAACATCATGCACCGCAAGGGCGCGCAGGATAAGAAGCGCTCGGGCATGTTCTCCAAGCTCAGCCGCGAAATCACCGTCGCGGCGAAGATGGGTCTGCCCGATCCGGACATGAACCCGCGCCTGCGCGCCGCGATCAACGCCGCCAAGGCGCAGTCGATGCCCAAGGACAATATCCAGCGCTCGATCGACAAGGCGAGCAAGGGCGACACCGAGAATTACGAAGAGGTCCGCTACGAGGGCTTCGGCCCCGGCGGCGTGTCGCTGATCATCGAGGCGCTGACCGACAACCGCAACCGCACCGCGACCAATGTGCGCACGGCCGTCTCGAAGAACGGCGGCAACCTCGGCGCGAGCGGCTCGGTGAGCCATGGCTTCGACCGGATGGGGCTGATCACCTATCCGGCGAGCGCGGGCGACGCCGAGAAGGTGTTCGAAGCCGCGCTCGAGGCAGGCGCGGAGGACGTCGAATCGGACGAGGAGGGCCATGAGATCTGGACCGCGCTGGACGCGCTCCACGAAGTCACGCGCGCGCTGACTCCGGTGCTCGGCGAGCCCGAAGGCGCCAAGCTCGCCTGGCGCCCGCAGACGATGGTCAACGTCGGCGCCGACGAGGCGGCGCTGTTGTTCAAGCTGATCGACACGCTCGACGACGACGACGACGTCCAGACCGTCTGGGGCAATTACGAAGTCGCCGACGAAGTGATGGAGAAGCTGGGTTGATCCCATTCCTCCCCCGGCTCGCTGGGGGACGATCGCCGTTCACGCGAAGGCGCGAGGGCGCGAGCTTTTTCTGGTTCGCGCAGAGACGCAGGGACGCAGAGGCGTTCGCCGGCCCCGCAAGCGGCAGGCGTTTCCCGAGCGCCGCAATTCGCTCAAGCGCCGGGGTGATTCCGGCGCTTCGCGCAAATCCGAGCCTCTCTGCGTCTTTGCGTCTCCGCGCGAAACCATCTTCCTTCTTCGCGCCTCGGCGCCTTCGCGAGCGCCCATGATCATCCTCGGCCTCGATCCCGGCCTCGGCACCACCGGCTGGGGCCTCGTCCGCGCCGAGGGCAATCGGCTGGGTCACATCGCCAACGGCCGGCTGACTACCGATCCCAAGGCTACACTGCCCCGGCGGCTCGCCGACCTCGACGCTCAGCTTGGCGCGCTCATCGCCGAGCACGCTCCCCAGGCCGCCGCCGCGGAAGAAATCTTCGTCAACGCCAACCCCCAGTCGACGCTCAAGCTCGCCCAGGCGCGCGGCGTCGCGCTCGCCGCCGCGGCGCGCGCTGGGCTCGAGGTCGGCGAATATGCCGCGCGCCTGGTGAAGAAGGCAGTCGTCGGCACCGGCGGCGCGGAGAAAGCCCAGGTCCATGCGATGGTCGCGCGCTTGCTCCCTGGCGTGAAGATCGCCGGCCCCGACGCCGCAGACGCGCTCGCCGTAGCGATCTGCCACGCGCACCATATGGCGAGCGCGCGCGCCGGGATTCGGTGAACTGAATATATCGGGAACGGCATAGATCTTCCACTCACCCTGGAAGATAAATCCGATACGGATCGGAAACAAATCGCCCATCACCGCAAGACGACTTCGGATTGACTCGATTTTCGTCTATCGATGTCTTCGCGACATCGATCGAAAGGGGAGAGTTCGAATGCGCGCCTTCATCTTCTCCTTGCTGGCCATGCTGCTCTGCCCCGCGCAGGCACTGGCCACCGTCACCATCACCGTGAGCGGCACGCTCACCCAGTTGAGTGGCTCCAACGCCGGCACCCTGGTCTACGGCGCGCCGCCGCTCGCCTATTCGCTGGTCTTCGAGCTCGATCGCGGCACGCTGGTCCACAAGGCGGCTTCCGATGCGGCTTATTATCGGGGCAATGCGCTGTCGCTCACGATCGGCGGCGTGGTGGTCGATCCGTCCACCTTCCGCGGTTATGCGGTCGTCACCGCGTCGTCGAAGACCAACACCACCGGCATGGTCTTCGGGATCCTGCCGCTGAGCCACTTCCCCGATTCGCTCGACTTGCTGAGCGAATATGGCTTCACCATTCCCGGCCAGACGGTGGCGGTCCCCGACACTGCCAATCCGCTCGTGCCGCCCAGCGGGTTCGCAAACCTCTATGTCGCGCTCGATACCGGGCATCCGGCGCGATATTTCAACCAGACCGGCGGCAGCATCGCCTTCTCCGGCGCGACGCCGTCGCTGAGCGTGCTCGGCCATGCGCCGGAGCCCGCGACCTGGGCGATGCTGCTCGGCGGCTTCTTCCTGATCGGCGGCGCGCTGCGTCGGCAGCGGGCGCTCGTTCCGGCGGGGCTCCGGCAAAGGCTCGCCTGACTCAAGCCGCGAGCGCCAGCCTTCCGTCCGAGTCGTCGTTCGAAGGCTTGCGCTCGCGCCGCACCGCGCGGGTCCGCCGCGCCCGGCCCACGCCGCGTCGCATCAGCCGCGCCTTCACCATCGACGCCATCGCGCTCCAGCGCACCGCCGTCGCCGCCATTGCCGCGACCAGCGCCGCGTCGAGCAAGCTCGAGACTTCGATCATCGAAAGCCAGCCGGCGACCTCGGGCGCCATCATCCCCATCAGCTGTACGCCTTCGCCCTTGAGGAACCAGGCCACGCCGCCGACCATCGCGACCATCAGCAGCGCGAGCAGCACGTGCCCGCGCGTCACTCGCGACGCCCAGCGCGCCGGCGCCTCGACCAGCCAGCGGTGCATCGCCCGGCCGATCGGCGTGCCCTTTGCCGCCGCGAGCATCGCCAGCGCCATCACCATGATTGCCGTGATCATCCTTTTCCTCCCGTTCGTGCCAGATGGGAGGCCCGTGAAATTTCGCTAGGTCCGCCTGCGGAACAATGTGCACGCCGAGCGATTGCGCTATGGATGAGTCTCCCCCTCAGGAGGATGCGATGAAACAGAAGCTTCTCTTGCTCGCCAGTGCCTTGGCGCTGGTTCTTCCCGATCTCGCGCTCGCTCAGGATCATGGCCGCGACCGCGATCACGACCGCCGCCCGGGCCAAGGCCAGCAGCAGCCGCAGGGCCGCCCACCCCAGGCCCGCCCCCCGCAGACCCGGCCGCAGCCGCCCCAGCCGCGCCCCCCGGTCGCCCGGCCGCCCCAGGGTCGCCCGCCGGTGGCCCGCCCGCCCGTCGCGCGGCCGCCGCAGCCGCCGCGCCCGATGCCGCCGCACCGCCCCGGCGCCGGCCGTCCGCCGAGCTTCCACCCGGTCCACGGCCCCGCCTTCCGCTATCCGCGCGGTTACGGCTATCGCCGCTGGTCGATCGGGCTGATCCTGCCCAGCATCTTCCTCTCGAACAGCTATTATTACACCAATTGGGCGGCGCTCGGCGTCGGCCCGCCGCCGCCCGGCTATTATTGGGTGCGCTACGGCCCTGATCTGCTGCTGGTGCAATATCGCACCCGTCGTGTGGTCGACGTGATCTACGGCGCCTTCTACTGACCCGCGCCGGTGCGCGGTCCTTCGGGGCCGCGCACGCCTCGCCTGCACGAAAATCCTTTCCCGCGCGGCCATGTTCCGCTTATGTACCGGCATGGACGCAGCTTTCCGCCCGCGGGCGATCCAATGATCGCGCATCTGAACGGCCGCCTCGCCGCGACGGGGATGGACCATGCCGTGATCGACGTGGCCGGCGTCGGCTATCTGGTCGGCGCCTCGGCGCGCACGCTCTCGGCGCTGGGCGCGGTGGGCGACCTCGTCACGGTCCACACCGAGATGCTCGTCGCCGAGGATTCGATCCGGCTGATGGGCTTTGCGAGCGCGGCCGAGCGCGACTGGTTCCGGCTGCTGACCGGCGTGCAGGGCGTCGGCGCCAAGGTCGCGCTGGCGATCCTCTCGGTGCTCGCGCCCGACGAGGTGCAGACTGCGGTCGCGCGCAGCGATTCGGCGATGATCGCGCGCGCCAACGGCGTCGGCCCAAAGCTCGCCCAGCGCATCGTCAACGAGCTGAAGGACAAGGCCGGCGGCATCGCGCTCGGCACGGGCGGCGCTGCCGCGGCCCCGGCGGGCGGCGCGACCGCCGATGCCGTCTCGGCGCTGATGAACCTGGGCTTCAAGCCCGCTGAAGCGAATAGCGCGGTGACCGCCGCCAACGACGAGCTCGGCGCGGGCGCCACGCTGGATGCGCTGGTGCGGCTGGCGCTGCGCAAGGCGGCGAAATAGCGAGGCCCCATGGAAATCGAAGTCAGCGCCGAAGCCAAGGACAAGCGCCTCAACCGCCTCGTCGCGATCACCGTAGTGGTGCTCTCGGTGTTCACCGGGCTGTGCGGGATCAAGGACGGCAACATCGTCCAGGCGATGCAAGCGGCGCAGGCGCAGTCGGTCGACCTGTGGAACGAATATCAGGCGACGCGGACCAAGCGCCACGTCGCCGAGGCGAGCCGCCAGCAGATCGCGCTGCTCGCCGCCGATCCCGGGAAGGCCGCGCCGCTGCTCGCCCAGCTCGACCGCGACATCGCGAAATACGACGCCGAAGCGCCGAAGCTCGCCGAACAGGCCAGGGCGGCGAGCGCGCAATATGACGCGCTCAACGTCCATGACGACCAGTTCGACGCGAGCGACGCGGCGATCGCCACCGCCATCTCGATCGCCGCGGTCGCCTCGCTCGCCGAGACGAGCTGGCTGCTGACGGTGGCGTGGCTGTTCGGCGGCTTCGGCCTGTTCATGGGCCTGTGCGGCTTCCTCGGCTGGGGCTTCCACCCCGCCGTGCTGAGCGGGCTGCTGGGGTGAGCAGCATGCACGACTTCGTTGCGTGGCTCGACCAATGGCAAACGCTGATCAGTGGTCTACTGGCCATCATCGCCGCGATCGTGGGAGCGATTTTGCTCCGCAAACAAATAGTGCAGGCTGATGCTCATGAGCACTCCCGTTTACGCCGGCGCTTAACTGCAATTCGAGCTACGCTACCGCTAACGTTAAGTGGTCTCGGTCAATTTGTCCGAGACATCATTTGTCAACTCGCTCAGGCAAGGAGGGCCTTGGTTCCGGGTCACATTGGAGCTCTCCGAACCGGATTCAACCCACCGCAATTGCCGAATCACTTGGTAGACGCTCTGAGAGAGATACTCGAAGCTACGGACGATAAATCGATAGTTGAGCTGATCAGCGAGATATGTTGCGAAATTCAAGTTTTAAATTCCCGAATAATGTCCCTGACCGATCAAGTTCAAATGTCCAATCTTTCCAATGTCGGCGAAACTGTAGATCAATATATCATACAAGCAGCACGCGTTCACGCTCTAATAGAGGCATTATTTGATTTTGCGCGTCGGAATGAGGAAAAAGGCCCTGATTGCGTCTCTTGGGATCGCGTTCAGAGTGTGTTTAATCTGCTGAATATTCATGGAAATGAGTTCGCCGGACTAAGGAGGACACTGGAAATAAGAATGAGCCGACTCCCGTCTGCGTGGACGATGCCTGATCAATGACCGACTCCGACCGCATCCTCGCCCCCGAGCGCCGCGCCGACGATGTCGACGCCGCGCTGCGCCCCAAGCGCCTCGACGAGTTCGTCGGGCAGAAGGGCGCGCGCGAGAACCTCCGGGTGTTCATCCAGGCCGCCAGGTCGCGCGGCGACGTGCTCGATCACGTCCTCTTCTTCGGCCCGCCGGGCCTCGGCAAGACCACGCTCGCCCAGATCGTCGCGCGCGAGATGGGCGTCGGCTTCCGCGCCACCTCGGGCCCCGTCATCGCCAAGTCGGGCGACCTCGCCGCGCTGCTCACCAACCTCGAGGACGGCGACGTCCTGTTCATCGACGAGATCCACCGCCTCGCGCCCCAGGTGGAAGAGGTGCTCTACCCCGCGATGGAGGACCGCGCGCTCGACCTGATCATCGGCGAGGGTCCCTCGGCGCGCTCGGTCCGCATCGACTTGCCGCGCTTCACGCTCGTCGGCGCGACCACGCGCCAGGGGCTGCTCACCACGCCGCTGCGCGACCGGTTCGGCATTCCGATCCGCCTCAATTTCTACACCGTCGACGAGCTCGAACAGGTCGTCACGCGTGCCGCGACGCTGCTCGACCTGCACATCGCGCCCGACGGCGCGCGCGAGATCGCCAAGCGCGCGCGCGGCACCCCGCGCATCGCCGGCCGGCTGCTGCGCCGGGTGCGCGACTTCGCCAACGTGCTCGGCGAAGCGACCGTCCACGCCCGGGTCGCAGACCAGGCGCTCAACCGGCTCGAGGTCGACGCGCTCGGGCTCGACTCGATGGACCGGCGCTACCTCATGATGATCGCCGACATCTATCGCGGCGGCCCGGTGGGCGTCGAGACGCTCGCCGCGGGGCTCAGCGAGCCGCGCGACACGATCGAGGAAGTGATCGAGCCCTATCTCATCCAGATCGGCATGATCGCCCGCACCGCGCGCGGCCGCTGCCTCAACGGCGCGGCCTGGAAGCACCTCGGCCTCGATCCGCCGGCGGGCCAGCAGGACGGGCTGTTCGACGGCTAGAGCTGAGGGATTTCTTCAGTCGTCATCCCGGCGAAAGCCGGGATCCAGGGCAGCAAGTCGTGTCGCCCGTGGGTCTGGGTCCCGGCTTTCGCCGGGGATGACGGCGTTGGGTCGATTCAATCGCATCCGGCTAGCCGAGCAGATACACCGCCACGCCCGCGACGCCGCCGAACACCAAAGTCAGGATCACGCTGAAGATCCCGACGATCAGCGATCCCGAGCGCCGTCGGCGGAAGGTCGATCGCGGGGCCGGCTTGCCGTAGAGGACCTCGAGCTGCCCTGTCATCCAGCCGGTGAACGCCGTCATCGCCAGCGTCACCAACGCGCCGGGGATCGTCTCGAAAGCGATCGCGATCGGCAGCAGCGCGATCAGCGGTGCCGCCATCGCCATGGCTGCCCACAGCTTGGCATTGTCGAGCTCGCGCTTGGCGACCGGCGAGACCTTGACCAAGTCGGGCGCATCCTCGGCCGAGACCGCAAGCCAGGCGAGGCTCGCTACCACCTGCCCCGCGATCACCACGCTGCCGAAGGCAAGCGACGGCGCGATCGGGACCTTGCTCCCGGCGCGGAACACCGCGAGGAACAAGGGCGCGAGATAGATCAGCCGCAGCACGATCTGGAACGCCAGCGCCGGATCGCGCGCGAGAAGCTTCCACTCCTTGGCGAACACCGCGCCGAACAGCGTGGGGTGGAAATGCCTGGCGACCTTGCTCGTCGCCCGCCGGGTGCGCCCGAGCTTCATCGTGCCCGCGCGATAGGCCGAGAGGAAGGCGGTCTGCATCGCCGTCACGGTCAGCACGAACAGCGCGACGCCGATGCCGAGCAGCAGCGCGGTCGCCAGCGGATCGCCGAACGCCGCCTTGCCCGGCAGCGCGCCGAGCCCGTGCGAGCCGAAGCCGCTCTCGAGCATCCGGTCGAACAGGATCTTGGCGCCCGAGCGCGTCGTGCGGTCGCCGTGCGACATCAGCTGCGAGGCGAGGAACACCGAGCCGCCCGCGAGCGCCGCGACGATCTGTCCCACCGTCCGCGCCGCGCGCGGGCCGGCGATCTTGGCGAGCAGCAGCGTGATGCCGAGCCCCAGGCACGCCGCGATCAGGGTCAGCGCGAGCAGCAGCGCGGGCACGCCGAAGAGCTGCGGATGCCCCAGCACCGCGATCGGCAGCACCAGCGGCAGCACCATCAGCGCGAAGGACAGCGCGATCGCCGCGGCGATGCCGATCAGCTTGGCCGCCATCACCGTGCGCGGCGCGATCGGCGCGGAGAAGAGCAGGTCGAGGTCGCCGGCTTCGAACAGGGTGCGCTGGCTCACCAGCAGCGCCTGGGTGGTCATGAAACTGAACAGCAGGATCGCGCCGACCAGCAGCCCGGTGTCGACCTCCGCCGATTCGGGGATGGCGACGTGCTGCACGGCGAAGGCGATCGCCACGCCCACCGCGATCCAGCCGAGCAGCAGGATCGGCCCGAGCACCGCCTGCCACGCGCGGATCTTGCGCCCCGCGACCGAGAGGCGCAGCTCGTGCAGCACCAGCCACACCAGGCTCTGCCTCGGCGCGAGGCGGATCAGCAGGCCGATCATTGCCCGCCGGTCAGCCGGATGAACGTGTCCTCGAGCGTCTCGTCGTTGGCGCCGCCCTCGGCGCGCAGCTCGTCGAGCGTGCCTTCGGCGAGCAGCTTGCCCCCGGCGATGATTCCGATCCGGTCGGCGATGCGCTCGGCGACGTCGAGGATGTGAGTGGTGACGATCACCGTCTTGCCTTCGTCCACCGCTGCGCGCAGCGCATCCTTGACGCTGCGCGCCATCGCCGCGTCGAGCCCGGTCAGCGGCTCGTCGAGGATCAGCAGCCGCGGATCGTGGATCAGCGCGCCGGCGAGGGCCGCCTTCTGCTTCATGCCGCGCGAGAAGCCCTCGCAGCGCGTGTCGCGCACGTCCCAGAGCTCGAGCCATTTGAGCAGCCGCTCGGCCTCGGGCGCCGCCTGGCTTGGCGCGATGCCCCACAGTCCCGCGACGAAGCCGAGATATTCGGACGGCGTCAGCTTGTCGTAGAGCATCGGATCGTCGGGCAGCCACGCCGTGATCGCCTTGGCCGCCCTCGGCCGCTTGCGCGCGTCGATCCCGAAGATCTCGATCCCGCCCTCGTCGGGCTCGGTCAGGCCCACGGCCATGCGCAAGGTGGTGGTCTTGCCCGCGCCGTTGGGGCCGAGCAGCGCATAGAGCTCTCCGGGCCGGATCTCGAGGTCGAGTCCCTCGATCACGGGCTTGTCGAAGCTTTTGCGCAGGTTCGTCAGGCGGAGCGCCGGGATCTCGGTCATCGCGCGCCAGCCTATCGCAACGCCGGTTCCCTTCAAGGGGGCAACGAGGCGTGCTTAACGCCTTCCAAGCTTTTCTGCGGCAGAAATCCTACGAGAAGGATCGATAAAACACACCGTGGAGACTCGCATGCATAAGCCGGTGATCGGCGTGCTCTGCTGCAACGAAGTCGCCGACCGGCCGATCCAGGCGGTCGCGAGCCGCTTCGTCGAGCCGCTCCACCGGCTGGCCGGCGCCACCGTGCTGCTCGTCCCCGCGCTGGTCGACGCGCTCGACGCGCCGGCGATCACCGCGCGGCTCGACGGGCTGCTGCTCACCGGCTCGCGCTCGAACGTCGCGCCGGCGCGCTACGGCCGCGACACCGCGCCCGACCGCCCCGACGAGCAGCGCGACGAAGTGGCGCTCGCGCTCGCCGGTCAGATGATCGAGCAGGGCAAGCCGGTATTCGGCATCTGTCGCGGGCTGCAGGAGCTCAACGTGCTGTTCGGCGGCACCCTCACCACCGACCTCGACGGCCCCGCGCACCATCGCCGGGAGGAAGCGCTCGACTTCGCCGAGCTGTTCGACCACGGCCACGACGTCGACCTCGCCGCGGGCGGACTGCTCGCGACGGCCACCGGCGAGCGCCGGATCAGCGTCAATTCGGTGCACCACCAGGGGATCGACCGGCTCGGCACCGGCCTGTCGATCGAAGCGGTGTCGAGCGGCGACGGGCTGGTCGAAGCCTTCGCCGCGCGCCCCTGCGGCGGCCAGGTGCTCGCGGTGCAATGGCATCCCGAATGGAATGCGGCCCAGTGCGACGCGAGCCGCGCCTATTTCCACCTGCTCCGCGACGCGCTCCACGAATCGGCGGGGCTCGAGATCCGGCTTACCGGCGGCACGCTGCATATGTGAGCGGTTGAAGCGGGATGAGATTGTATCGACCCACCACCGTCATCCCGGCGAAAGCCGGGACCCAGGTTACAGAGGACATCACTCGTGGCTCTGGGTCCCGGCTTTCGCCGGGATGACGGTTCATGGGTAAATCATCGGATCTCCCCGCTCCCTACTCCGCCAGCAGGAACAGCGCCTCCACCGGCATCCCCAGCGTGCGCGCGATCCGGAGCGCGACGATCGTCGAGGGCACGAACACGCCGTTCTCGATCGTATTGATCGTCTTGCGCGAGACGCCGACGCGCTCGGCAAGGTCGGCCTGGGTCCAGCCAAGGGCGTCGCGTTGCTCGCGCAGCCGGTTGGTCAGTTCCCCGTCACGCGGCATAGTCGCGCCATTCGAGCAGCCCGAAGCGCATCATCGCGCTGCCGATCCCGGCGCTGATCACGACGTTGAGCGCGAACCGCGGATTCACCTGCGTGAACAGCGTCGCGACGAACAGCACTGTCGCTGCGAGGATCGCGAACAGGAAGCCCAGCGCCAGTGCGCTCGCCCGGTTGGCACGCGTCGATTCGTCCTCGATCAACGCGCGGATCTCGAGTGGACGGATCCATCCGCCGGTCCACAGCGCCCCGAGCGGCACCACCACCAGCAACAGCCACACGCCCGCGTCGAGATAGTCGACCACGCCATCCAGCCGTTCGGGCAGGTGGCGCGTGAAGAACGCCCATTGCTGCAGGATCAGCAAGCCCGCGAGCACCGGCCACACCCTCGCGCGCTGCTTGCCGCGCCGTTCCGCTTCCTCGAGATCTTCCGAAACCATGTCATTGCCTCAGATGTAACCTACAGGTGACATGTAACCTATGGGTGACACTGCCGCAAGCCGATTCGCCCGTGCCCTCCCCGGGACGAATCGAGCCTTCGGGGGTTCCGCCATCGACTCGTCTCGGTTAGGTGCCCGGGCATGGACGTGCCCGCCGCCCTCGGCCGCTTCGAAGGCCTCGAGCATCATTTCGTCCTGCGTGTCTATTTCGAGGACACCGATCTTACCGGCGTGGTCTATCACGCCAATTATCTGCGGTTCATGGAGCGCGCCCGCTCCGATATGCTCGCCGCTGCCGGGATCGACCAGCGCGCGGTGTTCGAGGCCGGGGAAGGCGCCTATGCCATCCGCGACATCTCGATCCGCTACCACGCGCCGGCGCGTCTCGGCGACACGCTGACGGTGGTCAGCCGCCTCGTGCAACTTCGCCAGGCGGCGGTGACCATTCATCAGCGAGTCATGCAGGGCGCTACCATAGTGGCCGAAGCGAACGTCGAGGCGGCGTTCGTGGCGCCTTCCGGACGGCCCAGGCGCCAGCCTGCCGAATGGATGGCGATCTTCGCGCCGCTGGTCTGGAAGGGAAACTGACTGCGAATGCCGACGACCAATGATTTCTCGCCGCTCGGCCTGTTCCTCCACGCGCACATCGAAGTGCAGATCGTGATGGGCCTGCTCGCGCTCGCCAGCCTGTGGAGCTGGGCGATCATCTTCGGCTTTGGCGTCAAGATCGCCGGGGTGCGCAAGGCGATCGACCGGTTCGAGGCCGAATATCGCGAGGCCGACAGCATCGACGAGTTCCACCGCCGCGCCGCCGGCCGCGACCAGCCGATCGCGCGGATCTTCGCTGCGGGCGTCACCGAATGGCGCCGCTCGACCGCGGGCAAGACGATCGACCGCGAAGGCACGCGCGAGCGGCTCGGCATGGCGATGGGCACCACCATCGCGATGGAGATCGACAAGCTCTCCGATCGGCTGAACTTCCTCGCCACCGTCGCTGCCTCGGCGCCGTTCGTCGGGCTGTTCGGCACCGTGCTCGGCATCATGTACAGCTTCATCGGCATCGCGCAGGAGCAGAACGCCGGGCTCGCCGCGGTCGGCCCGGGCATCGCCGAAGCGCTGTTCGCCACCGCGATCGGCCTGTTCGCCGCGATCCCCGCGCTGATCGGCTACAATCGCTACAGCCACGCGATCAACCGCGTCGAGGCGCGGCTCAACCGCTTCGCCGACGGCTTCCACGCGACGCTGAGCCGCCGGCTCGAGAGCGAGAGCTGAGGAGGCCGGGCGATGGCGATGCACCTCCCCTCCGAACGCAGCCGCGGCCGCCGCGCGCCGATGGCCGAGATCAACGTCACCCCGCTGGTCGACGTGATGCTGGTGCTGCTGATCATCTTCATGGTCACCGCGCCCTTGCTCACCGCGGGCGTGCCGGTGAACCTGCCCGAGAGCCGCGCCAAGGCGCTCGAGCAGGAGCAGAAGCCCGTGTCGATCTCGATCGACCGCGAGGGCAAGGTGTTCGTCGACAATGCCCAGGTGCCCGCCGACCAGCTCTCGGCCAAGCTCGACGAAGTGGCGAAGCGCAAGGGCGCCGACGGCAAGCCGCCGCAGGTGCTGCTGCGCGCCGACCAGGGGCTCGATTACGGCAAGGTGATGCGGCTGATGGGCGAGCTCAACCGCGCCGGGCTCAACCGCCTCTCGCTGGTGAGCAACGCGAGCACCAAGCCTTGATGCGCCGGGCAGCGACGAGCGAGGCCTGCTGATGGACCGCGCCGACGGCGAGGGACTGGTCATCTCGATCCTGCTTCACGGCGGGCTGATCGCGGGCGTCTGGTGGCTGAGCCGGCAGGCCCCGCCCCCGCCGCCCAAGCCGATGAACGCGCCGATCGAAGTGTCGCTCGCCGACGACGTCGGGCTGGTCAGCGCCGCGCCCGAGGCGAGCACCGAGCCTCCGGCGACGCAGGTCGCGCCCGAGGCCGGCCCGGTCGAGCCCGACGCCGCCGAGCAGCCCGCCGACACGCCCGAGCCGCCGGTCAAGAAGCCCGACCAGCCCAAGCCCATGCCCGATCCGGTCGCGCCGCCGGCCAAGCCCAAGCCGCCGACCACCGCGTCGGGCGGCAAGCCCGGCACCCGCTCGGTGGCGCCCACCGGCCGGCTCGGCGATGACCTGATCAAGGGCCTCACCGACCAGCCCAGCCCCGGCAAGTCGACCAAGCCCCAGGCGACGATGACCGGCGAGGCGCGGCAGAACATCGGCTCGGCGATCGCGCGCCAGGTCCAGCCCTGCGTCGACCGCCAGGTCAGTCCGGGCCCGGGCTCGGAGCGGATCCGCGCGATCGTGACCCTGAACCTCAATCCGGACGGATCGCTTGCCGGGCCGGTGCGGATCGTCGACCATGACGGCGTCGACGACGACAATGAACGCTATATCCGCCGCGTCGACGATGCGGTGCGCGCGGTGTTCGCGGGCTGCTCGCCGCTTCGCAACTTGCCGCCCGAGCTGTACGATGTTCCCAATGGGTGGCGCAGCTTCACGCTGCGTCTCCGGATAAATCCGAGGTGATGGAGATGATGCGGACCCTGACGGCAT
This sequence comes from Sphingomonas sp., assembly GCF_017745215.1. Taxonomy (GTDB): domain Bacteria; phylum Pseudomonadota; class Alphaproteobacteria; order Sphingomonadales; family Sphingomonadaceae; genus Sphingomonas. The sequence continues at coordinate 124,561 of NZ_JAGHZV010000007.1, read as the reverse complement.
TTGCGGCCGGCGCGCTGGCGCTGGCGTTCCCGGCGGCGGCCATCGCCCAGACCCCTGCGCCTGCGCCCCAGCAGACGCCCCCCGCGCAGCAGTCTGACCAGACCGCGCCCGGCCAGCAGGACGGCGGGCTGGTGGTCGACGTCGAGGGCGGCACCGCCGCGCCGCTGCCGATCATCATCCCGGCGATGCCGACCAACCAGGCGGTCGCCACGCCGGCGGGCTCGACCGACGAGCTCGGCCGCCGCCTCGCCGCGGTGATCGACGACGACCTGCGCAACACCGGGCTGTTCAAGACCGTCGGCCCCAATGCCGCGCGCCCGATCGGCTATGGCGAAGTCACCGCGCCCGATTACGATTCGTGGAACGCCTTCGCCTCGCAGGCGCTGGTCCAGGGCTATGTCCGCGCCAATGGCGACGGCTCGCTGTCGATCGGCTGCTATGTCTACGACACCGCGGCGCGCACCGAGCTGATCCGCCAGGGCTTCGTCGTCTCGCCCGCCGAATGGCGCCGCGCCGCGCACAAATGCGCCGACGCGATCTACACGCGCCTCACCGGCGAAGGTCCCTATTTCGACAGCCAGGTCGTCTATGTCTCGGAGACCGGCCCCAAGAACCGCCGCATCAAGCGGCTCGCGATCATGGACCAGGACGGCGCCAACCACCGCTTCCTGACCAACGGCCAGACGATCGTGCTCACGCCGCGGCTCAGCCCCGACCAGGGCCGCATCGTCTACATGAGCTACGAGAACCGCCGCCCGTCGATCTACGTCTATGATCTCCGCAGCCGCCAGCAGCACCTCGTCGCGTCGAACGTCAACCTCAACTTCGCGCCGCGCTGGTCGCCCGACGGCAAGTGGATCCTCTTCTCGATGTCCGTCGCGGGCAACATCGACCTCTATCGCACCAGCTCGGCCGGCGGCGGCACGCCCGACCGGCTGACCAACGCGCCGGGGATCGATACCGGCGGCAGCTATTCGCCCAACGGCAGCCAGATCGTCTTCGAGAGCGACCGAAGCGGCACCCAGCAGCTCTATGTCATGGGCGCCGACGGCTCCAACCAGCATCGCATCAGCTTCGGCGGCGGGCGCTATGCCACCCCCGCGTGGAGCCCGCGCGGCGACCTGATCGCTTTCACCCGCACCGGCGGCGGCGCGTTCCGGATCGGCGTGATGGGCCCCGGCGGCGGCAACGAGAAGCTGCTCACCAGCAGCTGGGGCGATGAGGGACCGAGCTGGGCGCCCAACGGCCGCGTGCTGATGTTCTTCCGTGCGGCGCAGGGCTCGGGCCGTCCCGACCTCTGGTCGGTCGACCTGACCGGCGTCAACGCACGCCGGATTCCGACCCCGCTCGACGGATCCGATCCCAGTTGGGGACCGATTCGCCCCTGAGGCGTTAACAATCGCGGATGACCCGCAATTACACCTGCGTTACGATCCACATGTTTAAGGAGGAGAACATCATGGCCAGAATCCTGACCAGCGCATTGCTTGGGGTTGCGCTGATCGCGACGGCGGGCTGCACCAAGAAGGTGCCTCCGACGGTCATCGCGCCCGGCGATAACCCGATCGCAGACACCGGCAACGGCGGCAGCGGCGATGCCGATGCCGGCCCGCTCGACGCGCAGTTCCGGCGCGAAGTGGTCAGCAACATGGTCCACTTCGCGTTCGACCAGTTCGACATCGACGATGAGGCGGCGCGCATCCTCGACAGCCAGGCCGCCTGGCTCGCTCGCCATCCCGAGGCGCGCGTGACGATCGAGGGGCATTGCGACGAGCGCGGCACGCGCGAGTACAACCTCGCGCTCGGCGACCGCCGCGCCAATGCCGCGAAGAACTATCTCGCCGCAAAGGGTATCTCGCCCGCGCGGATCACGACGATCAGCTACGGCAAGGAACGCCCGATCGCGCTCGGCTCGGACGACCAGAGCTGGGCGATGAACCGCCGCGCGGTGACGATCGTCATCAACTGACGCGTCACGCCGCTGGATACGAAAGGCTGCCGGGGCGACTCGGCGGCCTTTTTCGTTCGACCAAACCCGCAGTCCCAGCCACCGTCATCCCGGCGAAAGTCGGGATGACGGCCACGCGCAAGCATTCGGTGCCTCTTGGCGGAACAATAATGGTGTATTACATACATCACACACTTGGATGCAAGGCCCATCCCCGCTAGATGGGGCGGGCAGTGGTTTGGAGGACCGAATGGCGACGCAACCCGAAGTGGCCGAACAGGAGCTGGTGCTGACTCCGCCCGATCCCGTGCCGGCGGTCGCGCCCGAGAAGGCAGCGGGGCTGGTGCCGGTCGAGGATGCGAAGAAGACCGAGCTCGAGAAGCGCGTCACCCAGTTCATCGACGATCTCGTCGCGCAGGACGTCAACTCGCCCGAGTTCGGCAAGCGCGTCGATGCGATCACCTCGATGGGCCAGAAGGAAATCCGCGACGCCGCCGGCCAGTCGAACCGCTTCCTCGACCGCCCGGTGCGCGCGGTCTCGAGCGAGAGCGGCGTCGGCGCCGACCTGCTCGCGCTGCGCAAGACCGTCGAGGACCTCGACCCCTCGAAGAACGGCGCGCTGATCACCGGCAAGAGCGGCTTCCTCAGCAAGATCTTCGGCGGCGGGCTGACGCAATATTTCCGCAAGTACCAATCGTCGCAGACGCACATCAACGGCATCCTCAAGAGCCTGTCGAACGGCAAGGACGAGCTCTTGATGGACAATGCCGCGATCGACACCGAGCGTGCCAATTTGTGGAACTCGATGGGCCGGCTCGAGCAGATGATCTATCTCTCGAAGGAAATGGACAGCCGCCTCGAGGACAAGGCGAACGAGCTCGACGCGACCGATCCGGCCAAGGCCAAGGCGATCCGCGAGACCGCGCTCTTCTACACCCGCCAGCGCACGCAGGACCTGCTCACCCAGATGGCGGTGACGGTGCAGGGCTATCTCGCGCTCGACCTCGTCAAGAAGAACAATGTCGAGCTGGTGAAAGGCGTCGATCGCGCCTCGACCACCACCGTCGCGGCGCTGCGCACGGCGGTGACGGTCGCGCAGGCGCTGACCAACCAGAAGCTGGTGCTCGACCAGATCACCGCGCTCAACACCACGACCGCCAACATCATCGATTCGACCGGCAAGCTGCTCAAGAGCCAGACCGCGGCGATCCACGAGCAGGCAGCGAGCGCGACGATCCCCGTCGAGACGCTCCAGCGCGCCTTCCAGAACATCTACGACACGATGGACGCGATCGACGTGTTCAAGCTGAAGGCGCTCGATTCGATGAAGACGACGGTCAACACGCTGTCGAACGAAGTCGAGAAGTCGAAGGGCTATATCGCGCGGGCCGAGGGCGCGGCGCAGGCGCAGCTCTCGGGCCCCGGCTCGAGCAATTTCCAGCTGGAGGCCGTGTAACCGCGTCATGCCTACCGATGTCGATCGCGCGCTGGCCCGCGCGCAGGAAAATCTCGAACGCGCCCGCGCACGGACCGATCAGGGCGTGTCGAAGCGGCTGCGGCGCCACCGCGAGGCGGAGATCGTCGCGCGGCTCGGGCGGATTGCGCTCGCCGACATCGCGATCGTCGTCGGCGCGATCGTCGTCGGGCTGATGCTGCCGGCGGGGATCGGCTTCATGGGCGCGATGGCGATGGTCGGGCTGCTCGTCGCCGCGACCTTGTTCTTCGCAGTGATGCCGGTCACCGCGGTGCCGCGCGCCGAGGCGCTGGGGCAGGTGCCGCTGAAGGCGCTCCCGGCGTCGACCGAGCGCTGGCTCGAGGCGCAGCGCCCCGCGCTCCCCGCGCCGACGCGCAGCCTGCTCGATTCGATCGGCACCCGGCTCGAGACGCTCGCACCCCAGCTCGGCCTGCTCGACGAGAAGACCCCCGCCGCGCTCGAGATCCGCAAGCTCGTCGGCGAGCAGCTGCCCGAGCTGGTCAAGGGCTACCAGCGCGTCCCCGAGCCGCTGCGGGGCGTGCCGCGCAACGGCGTGACCCCCGACCAGCAGCTCGCCCAGGGCCTCCAGGTGATCGACGAGGAGATCGCCGAGATGACCGAGCAGCTCGCGCAGGGCGACCTCGACAGCCTGGCGACGCGCGGGCGCTACCTGCAGATCCGCTATGCCGAGGAGGGCGGGCCGGCCTGACCACTCAGGTCGGCCGGCAAGCCAGCGCGAATTGGAATCACCCACTGTCACCCCGGCCTTCTGCCGGGGTCCACCGGGAGGTGAGGGCTGGACAAGAAGCTTGCGTTCGGTCTGTGAGGCTGCGTGGGCCCCGGCACCAGGCCGGGGTGACGGGACAACATTAGGGTTGGGGCCTAACGCCTCCAGAAGCGCAGCAGCGGGGTGCGGGCGGGTTCCTCGGCGGCTTCGTCGATGCGGTCGGCGAGGTCGGTGAGGTTGGCGTGGAGCTGCTCGAGCGCGAAGATCACGCCGAACAGCCGGCCGACCGCGGCGAAGTCGAGCTCCTGGGTGAGCTTCGCGCCGCGCAGCGCTTCCACCGCGGCGGGGAAGCGGGCGTAGCGCTCGGCGATGTCCTCGCGCGCGACGTCGGCGCCGGCGGCGAGCGCGGTGCCGCAGCGCCCGACATAATCGGCTTCGTCGCGGAGCAGCTGCGCGGCGGCGGGCGCGAGGATCGCGGCGACCGCGGGCGTGAAGGCGCCCTCGAGCCCGCGCGTGACTTGCGCGAGGTCGTTGCGGATCCGCCAGAGCGTGCGCGGCACCGCGGTCGGGATGCCATGGTCGGCGAGGCGCGAGCTCTTCTCGCGCTCGGCATCGGCCATCGCCGCCTCGGTCGCCGCCAGCGCCTTGCGGAGCGCGGCATGCTCGCCCGGGATCGCCGGCTCGGCGCCGGTCTCGAACCCCACCGCGAGCGTGCGCATCACTGCGGCGCAGCCGTCGAGCACCTTCTCGGCACGCGCCACCACCAGCTCGCGCGAGCGCGCGGGGAAAACGATCATGCTGGTCAGCACCCCGATCACCCCGCCCAGCGCGATCTCGGCGATGCGGTCGAGCACGAAGCGCTCGGGAGCGATCCCCGGCGTGTGCGAGAGCAGCACGATCGCCGCGGTCACCGGCGCCACCCGCAACTGCGGGCGGATCGCCGCGGCGAAGGTGGTGAGCACGGTGATCAGGCCCAGGCCGAACGTCATCCCCGCCAGCGTGTGCGGCAGCAGCACCAGCGCCAGCCCGCCCAGCAGCCCGCCCGCGATCGTCCCGATCAGCCGGTCGATCGCTGCGCCCAGCGTCCCGCCGATCGAGCCCTGGAGCACGATCACCACGGTGAAGACTGCCCAATAGCCCTGTTCGAAGCCGATCAACCGATAGGCGATGTAGGCGGCCACCGCGCCGACCGTGGTGCGTGCCGCCTGCTTGAGCTCGGCCTGGCGCCGTGCCAGCAACCCGGCAGGCGCTTCGGCGGTCATTCGCGCCCCACGCCGGCCCTGGCCCGCTCGGCGAGCCGCTCGACCGCCTGGGCGTGGATGCCGGGCACCGAGGCGAGCACGCCGTAAGCCTGGGCGCTCGGCGTGTTGAAGTGGAGCGCATCGCCGAACGCGTCGCTAAGGCTCGCGCCCGCCTCGCGCGCGATCAGCACCGCGGCGGCGATGTCCCATTCGAAGCCCCAGCGCAGCGTCGCGACGAGGTCGGCCTCGGCGTTCGCGACCATCGCGATGCGCAGCGCGATCGAATTGGGCTTGTCGACCATCACCAGGTCCTGGTCGACCTTCGGCAGGCTGTCCGCCGGCACGCGCGACCCCGCGAGCAGCTCGCGCGAGCCGGTGCGGATCGCTTTGCCGTTGCGCCATGCGCCCTTGCCGGCTTCGGCGCACCAGACTTCGCGGCGCGCGGGCGCGTCGAGCACGCCGATCACCGGTTGCCCGCGCTCGACCAGCGCGATCGACACCGCCCAGCCCGGGCGCCCGCGCAGATAGTCGCGCGTCCCGTCGATCGGGTCGACCACCCAGATGCGCTCGGCCTTCAGCCGTTCGGGGTTGTCGACGCTCTCCTCGGAGAGCCAGCCCGCATCGGGGAGCAGCGCGGTCAGCCGCTCGCGCAGCATCGCGTCGAGCGCGAGGTCGATCTCGCACACCGGGTTGCCCGGCGCCTTTTCCCAGCGCTTGAAGTCGGTCTGCCAGCGCTCGATCGCCAGCTTGCCCGCCTCGGCGGCGATCGCGGCGACCGAGGCGGCGAGCGTGTCAGTCACCGGCGACCATCATCCCGTCGATGCGGAGCGTCGGCGCGTTGATCCCGTAGCGGAACTCGAGGTCGTTGGCGGGGGTGAGCGCGCGGAACATGTCCTTGAGGTTGCTCGCGATCGTCACTTCGGAGACGGGGCGGGTGAGCTCGCCCTTCTCGATCAGATAGCCCGCGGCACCGCGGCTGTAGTCGCCGGTCACGCCGTTGACGCCCTGGCCGATCAGCTCGGTGACGTAGAGGCCATGGTCGATCGCGCCGATCAGCGCGGCGAAGCTCTCGTTGCCTGCTTCCATGTAGAGGTTCGACGGCCCAGCGCCCGGCGCGCCGCCGACGCCGCGGACGGCATGGCCGGTGGGCTCGAGCCTCAATTGCCGTGCCGAGGCGCTCTCGAGCAGCCAGCTGGTGAGCACGCCGTCGTCGATCAGGCGGAGCTCGGACACCGGCAGCCCCTCGCCGTCGAACGGCCGCGACCGCAAGCCGCGGGGGCGCAGCGGATCGTCGACGATGGTGATGCCCTTGGCGAAGATCTCCTTGCCGAGCGCGTCGAGCAGGAAGCTGGTCTTGCGCGCGATCGAAGCGCCGGCGATCGCGCCGACGAGATGGCCGAGGATGCCCCCCGCCACGCGCCGATCGAACACCACGGGCATCGTGCCGCTCGCGATCTTGGCGGGGCCGAGCCGCGCGACGGCGCGCTCGCCGGCCTGGCGGCCGATCGCCTCGGCCGATTCGAGCGCGGCAGCGTGACGCGCCGAATGCCAGGCATGGTCGCGCTCCTTGCCCTCGCCTTCGCCGGCGAGGACGCTGGCGCTGACCATGTGGCTGGAGACGGCATAGGCGCCGGCGAAGCCGTGGCTGGTCGCGATCGCGGTGACGCTGCGCGCCGCACTCGCGCCGCCACCTTCGCTGTTGGTCACGCCGGGCACGGCGCGCGCGGCATCCTCGGCGGCCAGCGCGCGGTCGCGCAGCGCCTGGGGCGTCGCTTCGCCGCCGTCGTCGAGGTCGAGCTGGGGGATTGCGCCGTGGAGCAGCCGCGCCTCGGGGGCGAGCCCGGCCCAGGGGTCCTCGGGCGCCTCGCGCGCCATCGCCAGCGCGCGCTCGGCGAGCACGTCGAGCGACTCGGACGAGAGGTCCGACGTCGACACGCTGGCCGAGCGTTTCCCTGAGAACACGCGCAGGCCGAGCTCGGCGCTTTCGGAGCGTTCGACATCCTCCAGCGCCGCCATCCGCACCGAGACGGAAAGCGACTGGTCGGCGATCAGCACGGCATCGGCGGCATCGGCGCCGGCAGTGCGTGCCCGCGCGACGATATCCTCGACGCGTTCGCGGGCCTGTTCGACAGTCAGCATCGGCGGCACTTAGGGTGTGTGTTCGCGCTCGGCAACGCCCGTGATCGCCTGGAGAGCGCCGCTGGCTAGGAGCGGCGCGCAGCGCGGGCCCGTCGGTTCCCGTGCAAGCGTCGCGACGACGTCCAGCGGCGCTCTCCAGGCGACCGCGAAGCGGCGGGCTAAATTCGGCGCATGGCGTCGTTGCTCGTCGGGTCCGATGCGTTCAACATCGCCCCCTCCTCGCGCCTAGCCCTGCGCCGAATTTCGCTCCGTCACGGGCATTGCCGAGCGTGAACACACACCCTCGGCGTGCGCGTGCCGAAGGTCAAAGAGTCTGGCCCACCACGAAGCAAGCCGCGAAGACGAGCAGCCCCGCGAACCGGTTCGAACGGAAGCGTGCGAGGGCATTGGGGCCGTCGGCGGGGACGAGCGTGAACACCTGCCAGCCGAGGTGGATCGCCGCCGGGGCCAGCGCGAGGATCGCCAGCGGATCAGGGCGGAGCTGCCAGAAGGCCGCACCCCAGAGCGCCAGCGCGAGCAGGTAGAAGAGCGCGACGCCCGGCCGCACCCGGCTCCCCAGCCGGCGCGCCGAGGAGCGCACGCCGACCAGTGCATCGTCCTCGACGTCCTGCAGCGCGTAGATGGTGTCATAGCCGATCACCCAGAAAATGCAGCCGGCGTAGAGCGTCAGCCCCGGCGCCCGGGCCGCGTCGGGCGCGCTCGCCCAGCCGACCAGCGCCGCCCAGGAGAAGACGAGGCCGAGCCACGCCTGCGGCCACCAGGTGATCCGCTTCATGAAGGGATAGGCGGCGACCAGCGCGAGGCTCGCGAGCGCGACGACTACCGCGAGCGGGCGAAGCTGGACGAGCACGACGAACCCGACGAGGCACAAGGCGAGCAGCCAGGCCCAGGCGGCCTTGAGCGACACCGCGCCGCTCGCCACCGGCCGCGCGCGGGTTCGGGCGACCTGGCGGTCGAGGTCGCGGTCGACGATGTCGTTGTAGACGCAGCCGGCGCCGCGCATCGCGATGCTGCCGAGCAGGAACCACCCGATCAGGTCCCAGCGCTCGATGGCCCGGCCCGAGAGCGCGACGGCCCAGGCGCCGGGCCAGAACAACAGCCACCAGCCGATCGGCCGGTCGAAGCGCGCGAGCAGCGCATAGGGGCGCCAAGCGCTCGGCAACAGCCCGACCAGCCCGCGGTGCTCGCTGTCGGGGACAATCTCGGGGGCAGCGCTCATCGCATCGCTCTAGAGCGTCGGGCGCCCCGCGTTCAACTGTCGCTCAGCCGCAACCTGCCATGTTTATGCCTTCGAAAGTGCATGCTGAGCGGTCAGACGGCGCGCGAAGGAAGACTGAACGATGATGATTCGAATCGCGACCCTGATCGCCGGTGCCTTGCTGTCGGGCGGTGCCGCCGCTCCGTCCGACGGGCTGGAGGGCGAGTGGCGCAATACCAAGGACACGGTGCACCTCAAGGTCGAGCCCTGCGGCGCGGCATTGTGCGGCACGGTGACCTGGGCTGCGCCGAAGCAGCGCGAGGACGCGAAGAAGGGCACCGGCAAGGACCTCGTCGGCAGCCGGCTGCTCACCGGGCTCAAGCGCGGCGGCGACGGCGACTGGCGCGGCAAGGTGTTCGTGCCCGACATCAACACCAATGCCTCGGCGACGGTGAAGCAGCTGAGTCAGGTCCAAATCCTCATCACCGGCTGCACGATGCTGGGGCTGGTCTGCAAGTCGCAGCATTGGCACCGGATCAGTTGACGTCGCGGTCGCCGATCTTGCCGGCGGCCCAGGCATAGTCCAGCGCGGCGCGCTGGGCGGCGGGGTCCTTGAACGCGACTTCCGGATCGGGCGCGCGGCCCAGGGCGTGGAGCAGCGCCCAGAGCGCGAACCGCCGGCCGGGCTCGGTCTCGACCGCGAAGCCCGTGACGAGCCGCTCGATCCCGTCCTCGATCGCCGCTTCGTCGAGCGTGTCGAGGTCGCGCGTGCCGAAATAATGGTGGAGCAGGTCGTCGAGGTCCATTCGCGGTGCTTAGGGCACCCCACTTCAGCCGTCATCCCGGCGAAAGCCGGGACCCAGGGCCACGAGCGACGTTGCCCGCTGCCCTGGCCCCCGGCTTTCGCCGGGGTGACGGGTTGGGATCAGGCCGCGCCCTTCGCCACCAGGCTCTCGCCGCACTCGGCGATGCTGTCCTCCACCGGCCGCGGCGCCCAGCCGAGCACGCGCTTCGCCTTGGCCGACGACCAGCTGTTCCGCCGCCCGAGCCCTGGCACGACATAGCGCAGCGCCGGGTCGAACAGCGCCATCAGCCGCGGCACGAAGTCGGGGAGCCTGCGCGTCGGCACCTTGGCCGCGCGCTCACCCAGCCGCGCGCGCAGGATCGCCGCGATCTCGGCGAACCATTTGAACTCGGTCGCGGCGATGAAGCGCTCGCCCGGAGCCTCAGGCGCGGTCATCGCGCGCAGGTGCAGGTCCGCCACGTCGCGCACATCCACCAGGGTGAAGCCGATCCGCGGCGTCCCCGGGATCTTGCCGCCGACCAGCCGCGAGATCACCTGCACCGATCCCAGCCCCTCGGGCGAAAGCACCGGCCCGATCACCACGCTGGGCAGCACCGTGACCAATTCCATGCCCTTGTCCTCGGCCGCGACGAAGTCCCAGGCGGCGCGCTCGGCGATCGTCTTCGACTGGCGATAGGCGTCGAGGCCCCGAGTCGAGAGGTCGGTCCATTGCGTCTCGTCGCGGACCTCGTCGGTGCCCATGCCGCCGACCGCCGCGACCGAGGAGGTCAGCACCACGCGCTTCACCCCCGCAGCGGCAGCGGCGCGCAGCACGTTTAGCGCGCCTTCGCGCGCGGGAACGATCAGCTCATCGGGATGCCTGACCGCGCCGGTACCGAGCGGCGAGGCGACGTGGAGCACGTAATCGCACCCCGCCACCGCCGCGTCCCAGCCCTCGGGGCTGGTCAGCTCCGCGGCGAAGAAGGTCAGCCGATCGCCCGGATCGACCTCGGCCGCGATCGCCGCGCGCACCGCCGGCGCCTTGGCGAGGTTGCGCACCGTCGTGCGCACCCCATAGCCGCGCCGCAGCAGCTCGACGATGCACCAGCCCGCGATGAATCCGCTGCCCCCGGTGACCAGGACCGTTTCCGCCATCGCCCCCTCCTTCAAGTTGCAGACTGCAACCTAGCGCAACGGGCGAGCCGTGCAACTCGGGCTATTCGGCCTCGGGCACCGGCACGTCGAAGCCGTTGAGCGTCATCGACACCAGGCAATAGAGGCCGACGAGGTAGATCAGCTCGTTGGCGCCGTGCTGGCCGAAGATCGCCACCGCGCGGCGATAGCAGGGCTCGGGCAGCACCCCGCCGCGCGTGAGCGCGAAGGCGACGTCGAACGCCGCGCTTTCCTGCTCGTCGAGGTCGTCGGGCTTCACCCCGGCGCACAGCGCCGAGATGCGCGGCGCCATCATCCCTTCGCGCTCGGCGATCGCGACATGCGCGTAGATCTCATAGGCCGCGTTGAAGCGCGCGCCGGTGACGAGGATCGCGACCTGTCGCGCCGGATCGGGCAGCGTCGCTTCCATCGACATCGCCTTGGTGAGCTCCCAGATCGCGCCGCCGATCCGCGGCTCGTGCAGCCAGGGGTTCCAGGGCCCCATCAGCGCGCCATCCTCGGAGACGGTCCGGAAGGCGTTGAAGTTCGACGCGATGCCTTGCTTCATGTCGGCATAGAGCAGCTTCTGCGCGTCGCCGAGGCTGTCGGGGGCGAGGAGGGGCAGGCGCATGGCGGTCTCCTGTTCGTGCGGGATTCGCGGGCAAGTCTATGCTGCGCCGCGGCATCGGCCATCGTACGAAGGTATTGTTGCGCCGTCCCGCTGCGCTAAGGAGCGCCAATGCCCGCGACCCCTGCCTGGCCGCCGCAATCGGCGCCGCGCCTCTTCGTCGAACGCCCGCTCGCGCTCGGCGCGTTGCGCATCGATGGGCCGCAGGCGCATTATCTCCTCTCGGTGATGCGGCTGAAGGCCGGCGATCCGCTGCGGCTGTTCGACGACGCGACCGGCGAATGGCTCGCCCTCGCGCGGCATCTCGGCAAGCGCGACCTGATCGTGGAGGTCACGGCGCAGCTCGGCGAGCGCGAGGCGGTGCCCGACCTCTGGCTCTGCGCCGCGCCGATCAAGAAGGGCCGGGTCGACTGGGTCGCGGAAAAGGCGTGCGAGCTCGGGGTCGCGCGGCTGGTGCCGGTGCTCACGCGCCGCACCGTCGTCGACCGGCTCAACCTCGAGCGGCTGCGCGCGCACATGATCGAAGCGGCCGAGCAATGCGGCCGCACCGCGCTGCCCGAGCTCGCCGAGCCGGTGAAGCTCGCCGCGCTGCTCAAGGCCTGGCCGGCCGGGCGCGCGCTGTTCTTCGCCGACGAGGCGGGCGGCGCGCCGGCGCTCGAGGCGATGCGCGCGCATCCGGGGTCCGCGGCGATCCTCGTCGGCCCCGAGGGCGGCTTCGACGACGACGAGCGCGCCGCGATCAAGGCGCTGCCCCAGGCGGTCGGCATCGCGCTCGGCCCGCGCATCCTGCGCGCCGAGACCGCCGCGGCCGCCGCGGTGACGCTCTGGATGGGCGCGGCGGGGGACTGGTAATCGCCGGATGAGCCCCCAGATGCGGTGCCTACTGGCGCCGCTCGCGCGCCCCGAGTAAAGGCGCGCGCATGAGCACGAAAACCGTTTCAGTCAGCAACTCGCCCGTGATCGAGGATCGCGCTCAGCTGGTCGATTATTTCGCCCGGGGCGAGAAGGCCAGGGAGCGCTGGCGGATCGGCACCGAGCACGAGAAGTTCGTCTACGCGCTGAGCGACCACCACGCGCCGAGCTACGACGAGCCCGGCGGCATCCGCGACCTGCTGATGGGCCTCACCGAATTCGGCTGGAAGCCGGTCGAGGAGAATGGCACGGTCATCGCGCTCTCGGGCCCCGACGGCGCCGTGAGCCTCGAGCCCGCCGGCCAGCTCGAACTGTCGGGCGCCCCGCTCGACAATCTCCACGAGACCTGCGCCGAGACGGGCAGGCACCTGAACCAGGTGAAGGCGATCGGCGAGAAGCTCGGGATCGGCTTCCTGGGCCTCGGCATGTGGCCCGACAAGACCCGCGCCGAGCTGCCGATCATGCCCAAGGGCCGCTATGCGATCATGCTGCGCCACATGCCGCGCGTGGGGTCGCTCGGGCTCGACATGATGCTGCGCACCTGCACGATCCAGGTGAACCTCGACTATTCGAGCGAAGCGGACATGGCGCAGAAGTTCCGCGTCGGCCTCGCGCTCCAGCCGCTCGCGACCGCGCTCTTCGCCAATTCGCCCTTCACCGAGCGCAAGCCCAACGGCTATCTCAGCTACCGCAGCCACATCTGGTCGGACACCGATCCGGCGCGCACCGGCATGCTGCCCTTCGTGTTCGAGCAGGGCTTCGGCTATGAGCGCTATGCCGATTACGCGCTCGATGTGCCGATGTACTTCGTCTACCGCGACGGCCGCTACATCGACGCCGCGGGGCTGAGCTTCCGCGATTTCCTGAAGGGCGAGCTGCCGGTCCTCCCCGGCGAGTTGCCGACGATCGACGACTGGGCCGACCATCTCTCGACCGCCTTCCCCGAGGTGCGGCTCAAGACCTTCCTCGAGATGCGCGGTGCCGACGGCGGGCCCTGGGGCCGGATCTGCGCGCTGCCGGCGCTGTGGGTGGGGCTGCTCTACGACAGGCAAGCGCTCGATGCGGCGTGGGACCTGGTCAAGGACTGGTCGATGGAGGATCGCGAGGCACTGCGCAGCGCGGTGCCCAGGCTCGCGCTCGACGCGCCGCTGCCCGGCGGCGGCAAGCTGCGCGACATCGCGGGCGAGGTGCTCGACATCGCCGGCGCGGGGCTCACCGCGCGCGGCCGGCTCAACGCCTCGGGCGATAATGAGAGCGGCTTCCTCGACCCGCTGCGCGAGATCGTCCGCACCGGCAAGGTGCCGGCGCAGGTGCTGCTCGATCATTATGCGGGCGAATGGGGCGGCAATCCCTGCCGGATCTACGAAGAGACGCGGTTCTGAAGGGCGGGGGGAACGCCCTCTCAGTCGTCATCCCGGCGAAAGCCGGCACCCAGGGTTACGAAGGACGTCGCTCGCGGCCCTGGGTCCCGGCTTTCGCCGGGATGACGGTTTAGGGGGTGTCGAAGGTTACTTCCGCCCGAGAACCAGCCCGAACACCCGCGGCACCAGCCCGCGCCTCGCCATCCAGCGATCATACGCCTGATAGGCCGGATCGGCGCGGAGATGGCGTTCCTCGGTCTTCGCGCGCCAGTAATAGACGCCGCTGACCAGCGCCATGATCGCGGTGTTGCGCGCGGCGTCGATCCAGCTGCCGGTCGTCGCGAGCATCGGGATCGTCGAGAGCCACCAGAACAGGTTCTTCGAGAGATAGGCCGGGTGGCGGCTCCAGGCATAGGGGCCGTTGGTGAGCACGCCGCGGTTGGTGAGGTTCGAGAAACGGATGCCGAACGCCATCGTCGCCCAGGCGTAGATGCCGGTCAGTGCCACCAGCACCGCGCCGAGCACGGCGAGCAGCCAGTCGTGCCCGCCCAGCCACCAGGTCCAGTCGGCGGTGCCGGTGTGATAGTCGAGCGGCCCGCCGTCGCCCATCAGGATGAAGGGCGGGTAGCAGATCAGCGCCGCCATCCAGGCTGCCGCGAACGGGTTCGCGGTGCGGATGTGCGAGTCGAGCGGGCGGAAGGTCAGGACATAGCCCGCGGTCGCGAAGGCGACGTCGACCAGGAACATGAAGGTGATGCAGAAGTTGGCGAGCGCGACCGGATCGCCCCAGATCCCGCTCAGGTCCCAGCGCACGAACTCGCCGAAGCCGCCCGGCACGATCGCGACCATGAAGGCGAGGAAGAAGCCCTTCACCCCCCAGGCGCGGAGGTGGTTGTAGATCGCCTCGCGGTCGACTTGCCTGTGCCCCATCGCCCAGGCGCCGAGCGCCCAGGCGCCGTCGCGCGGCTCGACCAGCCGGCGGTCGAGCCAGAGGACATAGGGCACCGAGAGGACGAACAGCGCGGGCGCGGCGACGGTGAAGCAGGCCATGGCGAAGGGGAAGTCGGCGTAGCGCGTCTCCCACCAGAAGCGCCCGACCGCGTAGATGGCGGCGAGCCCGCCCCAGGTGAGCCACAGCCCGGCGAGCTTGGTGATGCTGGTGTCGAGCGTCTCGCGCCAGGGGCGCACGTTTGCCCAGTCGATCCCGGTGGAGGGGTTGCGGTGGACCTTGTCGACCAGCACCGACCAGATCACCATCGGCAGCGCGCAGGCGACGACGTTGACCAGCGCCGAATAGGGCCCGTCCATCCCATAGGCGCGCGCGACCGCGACCCAGGCGGCCATGCCGGCGAGCCCGAGCCAGCCGACCGGCGCGCTCACCGCCGAGCGCGGGCGCGGCTCGGCCTGGGTCTGCGCGGCCAGGGCGGCGTCATGGTACATGGGCGAGGGGTTTAGGGGGGAATGGTTAGGGAGGCGTGAAGGATGGCTGCCGCCGCCTCAAGCCCCTAACCGTCATCCCGGCGAAAGCCGGGACCCAGGGCCACGAGCGACGTCCTGCTTGACCCTGGGTCCCGGCTTTCGCCGGGATGACGGAGGGGGAGCTAAACATCCCACCGCCACACATAATGTTCGGGCACGCTGCGCTCGAGCGCCAGCTCTCCCGCCGGCGCGAACCCGGGCCTGCGCAGGCATTGCCGCACGATCTCGGGCACCATCGCATAGGCGATCTGGATCCCCAGGCATTCGTGCAGCCCCTGGCCGAAGGTGAAGCAGTCCGACAGCGCGCGGCCGGTGTCGAAGCTGCCCGGATCGGGAAACGCCTCGGCGTCGCGCATCGCGCTCGCGGCGACCGCGATCACCGTCGTCCCCGGCTGCACCTCCACCGCATGCGGCGTCCCCGCGGCGAGCCAGGTCGGGCGGTGGCAGGTGCGGAAGAAATAGCTGAACGCCGGGTTGAAGCGCAGCGCCTCGAACACGAACGGATCGAACGCCGCGGTGTCGCCCGAGAGCGCCGCGACCTTCGCCGCCGCCCATTGGTCGGGGCGTCGTGCGAGTTCCTGCATCGCATAGTTGACGACATGCGAGGTCGTCTCGACCGCGCCGATCAGCAGCCCGCCGACGTTGAACAATATCTTCGCCAGCCCCCAGCGGATCGCCCCCGTCGCTTGCAGCCGCACCAGCCGCGACACCGAATCCGAGCGCTTCTGGAACAGGATGCGCGCCTGCAGCCAGCGCTTGGCGAGGATCAACCCGGTGTGGATTGCGAGCTCCTTGTTCGCCTTCACGCGCTCGTCGACGATGTGCTGCGGGTCGGTGACCTGGATGTCGATCTGCGGCTGGTTGTGGAAGGCGTCCTGCTGGTTCCAATAGGACCAGGCCTCGAGCTTCGCCGGATCGGTGCCCGCGAAGCCGAAGAAGTCCCGCACCACCCCGATCGGCACCGCTCTCGTGAGCTTCTTCGGCGCGTCGATCTCGCCGTGCGCCGCATCCAGGATGTCGCTGGTCCGCTTGCCGACGAAGGCGCGGATCGCCGGCACGTCCTCGAAGTCGAGGATCGCGCGCATGATCGACTTGTCGCGCCAATGGTCGGCGGTCCAGTCCTGCGCCATGAAATAGTCGCCCTGCTTGGGCTTGTAGCGGTCCACGCCGAAATCCTGGTGCCGCCGCGCGACCAGGATGCAGTCGGTGAAGCGGAACGCCAGCGTCAATTCGGGCAGCACCAGCACCGGGCGCTCGGCGCGCATCTCGGCGAAGAAGGGCTCGGGCTCCGAATAGATGAAGCCGCGCGCCAGCTTCCAGCGTTCCGCCGCCGGCGCCGCATCGATCGCGTCGCAATATTTGCCCATCGCATGCCCCCAGACCGGTTGACCTTCGTCCGGTGTTCCGGTGCTTGCGACCCGGGACGGGACGCTATCCAGCGGGGACGCGCCGGGCCAGCGGTGATTGTGCCGATATGGCGGGATGTCCTATGCCTTACGGATTCCGATCCCTTTTTGGAGAGCCTTGCCTGATGTTGCGTGCCGTCGCGCTTGCCCTGCTGCTCAGCTCCGTCGCCGCCCCCGCGCTTGCCCAGAACAGCGCACCCCAGCCGCTCCGTTTCGAGGACCGGATCCCGAGCCCGCGCGACACCGCCTATCCGGGCACGATGAAGCTCGATGTCGACGCGACCGATCTCGACCACGGCATCTTCCGCGTGAAGCAGGAGATCCCGGTCGCCAAGGCCGGGCATCTCGTGCTGCTCTATCCCAAGTGGCTCCCGGGCAAGCATTCCGCGCGCGGCGAGATCGAGAAGCTCGCGGGCCTGGTGTTCCGCGCCAATGGCCAGGTCATCCCCTGGACGCGCGACCCGGTCGACGTCTTCGCCTTCCACCTCGACGTGCCCAAGGGCGCCAGGTCGGTCACTGCCGAGTTCCAGTTCGTCTCGGCGACGGTCGGCAACCAGGGACGGATCGTCGTCACGCCCAACCTGCTCAACCTGCAATGGCCGGCGGTGAGCCTCTATCCGGCGGGCTATTTCACCCGCCGCATCGCGATCGAGGCGCGCGCCACCTACCCCGCGGGCTGGAGCGCGGTCTCGGGCCTTCCGGCCGAGAAGCAGGGCGACAGCTACGTCTATCGCAAGACCGACTATGACACGCTCGTCGACTCGCCCGTCTTCGCCGGCCGCTACTACAAGGAGTTCCCGCTCTCGCCCAAGGTCGACCTCAACGTCTTCGCCGACAGCGCCAAGGAACTCGCCGCGCCCGACGAGGTGATCGCGAAGCACAAGGCGATCGTCGACCAGGCGGTCAAGCTCTACGGCGCCGAGCATTACGACCATTACGAGATCCTGCTCGCCGTCTCGGACCAGATCGGCGGCATCGGGCTCGAGCATCACCGCAGCTCGGAGAACCAGGTCGAGCCCGGCTATTTCACCGACTGGGACAATGCGCTCCCCGACCGCAACCTGATCCCGCACGAGTACGACCACAGCTGGATCGGCAAGTTCCGCCGCGGCGCCGACCTCTGGACGCCCGACTTCCGCACGCCGATGCGCGACAGCCTGCTCTGGGCCTATGAGGGGCTCGACCAGTTCTGGGGCTATGTGCTCGGCGCCCGCTCGGGGATGTACTCCAGGGCGCAGACGCTCGACGCGCTCGCCGGCATCGCCGCCAACCTCGCGGTGCGTGAAGGCCGCACCTGGCGCAGCGTCGAGGACACGACCAACGATCCGGTCATCACGGCGCGCGCGCCCAAGGGCTGGGTGAGCTGGCAGCGCTCGGAGGATTATTACAACGAAGGCATGATGGTCTGGCTCGAGGCCGATGCGGTGATCCGCGAGCAGAGCCATGGCACCAAGTCGATCGACGATTTCGCGCGCGCCTTCGCCGGCTTCGGCGACGGCGACTGGGGCGTCGCCACCTATCGCTACGAGGATGTCGTGCGCACGCTCGAGTCGGTGGTGCACTACGACTGGAAGGGCTTCCTCGACGCGCGCATCTACCAGGTCCGCCCCGAGCCGCCGCTCGCGGGGCTCGAGCGGAACGGCTATCGCCTGGTCTACACCGATGCGCCCACCGGCTGGTTCAAGGCCGACGAGAAGTCGCGCAAGCAGACCAATTTGCGCTATTCGCTCGGGCTGGTGCTGGGCAAGGACAACGGCCTGTCCGAAGTGCTGTGGGACGGGCCGGCGTTCAAGGCGGGGCTGACGCTCGCCGACACGATCGTCTCGGTGAACGGCGCCGCCACCACCGGCGAGCGCCTCAAGGACGCGATCACCGCGGCCAAGGCCGACGGCAAGCCGATCCAGCTCGTGGTCAAACGGGGCGACGCCTACCGCGAACTCGCCATCGACTATCACGGCGGACTACGCTATCCGCGCCTCGAAAAGATCGCCACGGGAGAGGCTGGTCTGGATCGGCTTCTCGATCCCAAATAAGCGAGTCACACATGCGAATCGATATGGTGCCGGTGGGCGACAACCCCCCGCACAGCCTCAACGTCATCATCGAAGTTCCCGTCGGCGGCGAGCCGGTGAAGTACGAGTTCGACAAGGCCTCGGGCGCGCTGTTCGTCGATCGCATCCTGCACACGCCGATGCGCTATCCGGCGAACTACGGCTTCGTGCCGCACACGCTCTCGCCCGATGGCGACCCGCTCGACGCGCTGGTGATCGCGCGCTCGCCCTTCGTCCCCGGCTGCGTCGTCCGCGCGCGCCCGATCGCGGTGCTCAACCTCGAGGACGAGCATGGCGGCGACGAGAAGCTGATCTGCGTGCCGGTTGACACGACCTTCCCCTATTACAGCGATGTCGGCGAGCGCAGCGACCTGCCCGAGATCGTGATGCAGCAGATCGAGCATTTCTTCACGCACTATAAGGACCTCGAGTCCGAGAAGTGGGTGCGCATCGGCCAGTGGGGCGATGCCGAGGCGGCGCGGCAGATCGTGCTCGAGGCGATCGAGCGCGCCAAGGCCGACAAGGCGGCCGCCTGACCGCGACGCGCGCCTGGCGGCTGTGCGTGGCGGCGGGTGCCGCCACGCTGGTCGCTTCCTTCGGCTTCGGCTGGATCCCGAACCTCGTCGCCTGCGGGCCGACGCACGGCGCGGGCGCGATCACGGCGTTCGAGCTCGCGCGCAGCACCGCCGACATCGCCGAGTTGTTCGGCCGCGAGCCCTGCACCAGCCGCTTCGCCGAAGCGCAGGCGCGCGGGCTGTGGCTCGACATGCTCGGCTTCATCCCCGCCTATGCGGCGTTCCTCGGCTGCGGCGCCTGGGCCTTGGCGGGCGGCGGCCGGCGGATGGGCTGGGCGGCACTCGCGGCCGTGGTCGCGGCGCTGCTCGACGAGGCGGAGGGCGTGACGATGTTCGCCATCCTGGGCAGCCTGCCGGGCAAGCCCTGGCTGTTCGACGCGCTGTTCTGGACGGTGCGGCCCAAATTCTTCCTGCTGGGCGTCGCCGAGGTGCTGATGGCCGTGTCGATGCTCCGCCACGGCTGGCTCGGCCGCATCGCCGCGGTGCCGATGGGGCTGGGCGGACTCGCCGGGATCGCGGTGATCCTGTTCGCGCCGCACAGCCCGTGGCTGATCAAGACGCATAATTACGCCTGGATCGCGCTGCTCGCGCTGGCGCTGGTGGCTGCGGTGAAGCCGGTGTGGGTGGCGAGACGAGTCGCTTAGCTCTTCAACCGTCATCCCGGCGAAAGCCGGGACCCAGGGTCACGGAAGACATCGCTCGCGGTCCTAGGTCCCGGCTTTCGCCGGGATGACGAGAGGGATTTAAACTGGCCCCCAACCTGTTCTAAACCCCACCCCATGGGCACCAAGGGCCATCACCGTCCCGGCATCGGCAATTGGATCGCGCCGCCGCGCTTCATCGCCTTCGTCTTCGTCACCGCCGCCGCCACCTGGATCGCCATTCCGCTGCTGGGCCTGCGCTACGGCGTGATGGCCGGGTTCGACATCGGCGCCCTGTTCTTCTTCGCGATCGCCACCCCACTCTTCACCCACAAGTCCGAGCGGATGCGCATCTCGGCCTGCCAGAACGACGCCAACCGCGTGATGCTGCTCGCGATCACCGGCGGGGTGATGCTGGTGATCCTCGCCGCGATCGCGAGCGAGTTGATGAGCCATCCGCGCCCCGGCGGGCTCGACCTGCGTCCGCTGATCGTCGGCACCCTCGCAATCGCCTGGATCTTCTCCAACTTCATCTACGCGCTGCACTATGCGCACCTCTTCTACAGCGAGGGCGAGGAAGGCGCGGACATGGGCGGGGTGAAGTTCCCCGACACCGACGAGCCCGATTATTGGGACTTCGTCTATTTCTCCTTCTGCCTCGGCATGACCTTCCAGACGAGCGACGTGAGCATCATGGACGGCCGAACGCGCCGCGTGGTGACGCTCCATTGCCTCGAGGCGTTCGTGTTCAACCTCGGCGTGATCGCCTTCACGATCAACGTGCTCGGCTCGCATTGAGCCCGGCTTGCAATGTAGGAGTTCGGCTGCTTGGCTGGCGCCGTCGGGACGTCCCGGCCGCTCTTTGAATGCGTGGGGCCAGGATTGAGGTGCAGCGCGGCGACGGGTCGTGACTCTTGTGACTTTTGGGCGCCGCAGCGCCGCGACGGGGTGTGACTCTTGTGACTCTTCGAGTCGAATCGCTCAATCGCGCCCGGCGAGTCGGGCGAGCGCGTCGCCGGTGACGCGCTGGACGGTCCATTCGTCCATCGGCTGCGCGCCCATCGCGCGGTAGAAGTCGATCGCCGGCGTGTTCCAGTCGAGCACCGCCCATTCGAAGCGGGCGCAGCCGCGGTCGATCGCGAGGCCCGCGAGGTGGCGGAGCAGCGCCTTGCCCGCCCCCGATCCGCGCGCGGCGGGGGTGACGTAGAGGTCCTCGAGGTAGATGCCGGGGCGGCCGGTCCAGGTCGAGAAATTGTGGAAGAACAGCGCGAAGCCGACGTCCTCGCCGCCCAGCGACGCGATCACCGCCTCGGCGACGGCGCGGTCGCCGAACAGCGCCGCCTCGAGCATCGGCTCGGTCGCCTTCACGGCGTCGGGCTCGCGTTCGTATTCGGCCAGTTCGCGGACGAAGCGGAGGATCAGCGGCACGTCGGCCGCGGCGGCGGGTCGGATGGTAACCGTCATGGGAGCGCGGCCTCGGCTTCGTGGGTCATCACCTGGGGCTTCATCCGTGCGGCGATCAGGCAGCCGCCGACGATCAGCCCGGCGCCGGCGAGCGTGTAGAGCGAGACATGCTCGCCGAACACCACCCAGCCGAGCAGCGCCGCCCAGACGAACGACGTATATTCCGTCGGTGCCAGATACTGCGCCTCGGCGCGGGCATAGGCCCAGCTGAGCAGCATCAGCGAGACGGTGCTGAGCACCGCGGCGAGCAGGATCGGGCCGATCTCGCGCACCGGCGGCAATTCGGCGAGCCACGGCGCGGGCAGGCTCAGCAGCACCGCGGCGACGAGGCTCTGGAACAGCCCGACTTCCTCGGGCGAGGCGACCTGTGCCTGCTGGCGCATCAGCACGATGTTCCACGAATAGCAGACCGCCGAGGCGAGGATCGAGAGCGCGCCGAGGAAGGCCTCGTCGCCGAGCCGCGACTGCGCCTGGCCGATCAGGATCACGCCGACGCCCGCGCTGGCGATGAGCGAGGCGCCGACCACGCCGCGCCCGATCCGCTCGCCGAGGATCATCGCAGCGAGGAACAGCGCGAGCAGCGGCGCGATGTAGCTGAGCGCGATCGCCTGCGCCATCGGCACGCGGGCGAGACCCCAGAAGAAGAGGAACGCCATCGTCGCGCCGACCGCGCCGCGGGTGAGGTGGAGCTTGACCGCCGCCCGGCTGGGCGCCTTGGGCCGCCGCATCGCCCAGACGATCGCGCCGCACAGGCTCGCCGCCCACATCCGCCAGAACAGCGCATTATAGGTGCCGATCGCGAGGCTGAGCCCCTTCATCACGGCGTCCATGCCCGAGAAGGTGGCGATCCCGAGCGTGCCGATAAAGAAGATCGTGGGGAGCGATGGGCGGTGCACGGCGGCGGCATAGCCGCAACGCGCTGGCGGGTCACGGTAGCGTTAGTTTAGCCGCATCTCGTCGCCGGAGAGATGCACCGAACCGATCTTGCGGAGGTAGGACTGGCCGAGCAGCGAGACGTCGAGCCCCTCGACCACCGCGCCGTGGACGTCGGTCACGCGCTTGCCGTCGAGCACCACTTCGTCGAGCACCACCGCCGCGCCGCGCACCGCGCCCGACGCGCCCGAGCCGATCACGCGGAAGTCCACGGGATCGAACTTCACATGCGCGCGCCGCGCGTCCTGGACGGTGAGCGCGACCATGTCGGCGCCGGTGTCGACGAGGAAGCGGATCGGCTCGTCGTTGACCTGGGCGTGCGCGAAGAAATGGCCGTTGCCGTCGCGCTGGATCACCGTCTCGACCGGCTTCTGCACCTCGGCCGCCTCGGCGACAGCGGCGCCCGCGGGCTGGGCCGCGCGCGGCGCCGGGGGCTTCGACGGCATCACCGCGCCGATCGTCGTGCCGATC
Source organism: Sphingomonas sp. (assembly GCF_017745215.1). GTDB lineage: Bacteria > Pseudomonadota > Alphaproteobacteria > Sphingomonadales > Sphingomonadaceae > Sphingomonas. The sequence goes on along the minus strand of NZ_JAGHZV010000007.1, from coordinate 101,977 downwards.
ACCAGCATCATGAAGATTGCCACCCGCATGGCCGCATCATCGCCGAGGACGGCTGAAAAAGGATCAAGCGGGATGGTAAACGGATTCGGCCGGGCCTACTCGGCCGGCTTCACTCCGCTGCTTGGGCCGCCGCCTCGTTCGCCGCTTCGATCTCGGCCGCCTTGGCCTCGACCAGCCGGACGATATGCTCGATCATGTCGGCGTCAGCGACATGGTGGTCGGTCACCCCCGAGAGATAGACCATGTGCTTGCCGGCGCCGCCGCCGGTGATGCCGATGTCGGTCTCGCGCGCTTCGCCGGGGCCGTTGACCACGCAGCCGAGCACCGAGAGGCTCATCGGCGTGCGGATGTGCTGGAGCCGCTCCTCGAGCGCCTGGACGGTGCGGATCACGTCGAACCCCTGGCGCGCGCAGCTGGGGCAGGAGACGACCCGCACGCCCCTGTTCCGGATCCCCAGCGCCTTGAGGATCTCGAAGCCGACGCGGACCTCTTCCTCGGGCTCGGCCGAGAGGCTGACGCGGATCGTGTCGCCGATCCCGAACCAGAGCAGCGAGCCGATCCCGATCGCGCTCTTGACCGTGCCGCCGACGAAGCCGCCCGCCTCGGTGATGCCGAGGTGCAGCGGGCAATCCACCGCCTCGGCGAGCTGCTGATAGGCGGCGACCGCGAGGAACACATCCGACGCCTTCACCGCGACCTTATACTCGTGGAAGTCGCGGTCCTGGAGCAGCTTGATATGGTCGAGCGCCGATTCGACCAGCGCCTCGGGGCAGGGCTCGCCGTATTTCTCGAGCAGGTCCTTCTCGAGGCTGCCAGCGTTGACGCCGATGCGGATCGCGCAGCCGTTGGCCTTGGCGGCGTTGACGACTTCGTTGACGCGCTCGGCCGAGCCGATATTGCCCGGGTTGATCCGCAGGCCCGCCGCGCCGGCGTCGGCGGCCTCGAGCGCGCGCTTGTAGTGGAAGTGGATGTCGGCGACGATCGGGACGCGCGCGGCGCGGACGATCTGCCGAAGCGCCGCGGTCGATTCGACGTCGGGGCAGGAGACGCGGATGATGTCGACGCCTGCGTCCTCGCAGCGGCGGATCTGGTCGATCGTCGCGCGCGCGTCGGAAGTCGGCGTGTTGGTCATCGTCTGCACCGTCACCGGCGCATCGCCGCCAACGGGGACGTTGCCGACCATGATCTGGCGGCTCGGACGGCGGACGATGTCGCGCCAGGGTCTTACGGACATGAAGGCTACTCTCGGTTCGGCGCCTCTATAGCGTCAGATCGAGATGTCCTCCAGCCGATTGAGCCAGCGCGTCTGCCGCGTCGATTCGAGGCTGCCGTGCGAGTCAAACTTCTTGAGCGCGCCGAAATCGAGCCCGGTCTGGTTCTCGATCGTGGCGATCGTCGTCTGGATCTTGCGCGAGCGAATCTCGTCGATGGTGTAGGGCTTCAATCCCGAGAAGACCTTGGCCTCGTAGAGCGCGCGGACATATTCGGTCTGGCCGACGATGAAGCCCGCCGCGGCGATCACCTTGTCGGTCTTCTGTAGCACCGCGATCTTCCAGAAGGAGAGCGGGATCTGCCACGGCCCGCCCTTGCGCTGGCGGCCGTAATAGGGATCGCGCTCGCGGAAGATCGGGCCGGTGAAGACGGTCAGGCGGCGCTGGCTGGTCTGCGCCTTGTCGAGCACATAATCCTCGAGGTTGCCCCAGTCCTGGTCGTTGTACGCCTGGACCTGGGGCGCGGCGTTGGTGAAGTGGAAGCTGTCCTCCATCCCCCGCCGCGCGTCGGCGGTGCGCTGCTCGGGGTCGGTGGCGTGGCTCCAGCAGGGGTCGAGCAGCCGGACGAGATGCCCGCGGCTGAAATAGACTTTCTCCTCGGCGCGCGTGCTCACGTAGAAATCGTCGTCGGGCTGGTATTCGGAGCCGATCCGCGCGTCCTGCCGCCAGCTGTCCTTGCGCTTGCCGGGATGGACGACGTTGAGCCCGTCGATGTTCACCGCGGTCATCAGCGGGAAGTGCCGCTCGGCGTGGAGCACCGCCGAGAAGTGGAAATACTTCAGCTCATGGTCCTGACTGTCGATCAGTTTCGCCACCTTCCCCGCCTTGGCGAGCTTGGCGTAGATCGGTTCGAGCGCGATCGGGGTGGTGAGGAACTTCTCGTCATAGCCGAGCGCCGGATCGGCCCAATGCGTCGCCTTGAACGGTGCGAACTGCTCGGTCGGCCACAGCGACGCTGCCGAGACCGCGGGCTCGGCGAGCGGCGCGAAGCCGAGCGACCGGCCGATCTGGTCGAGCGCGGCGCGGGCGTTGGTGTCCTCGAAGCGGATCTGCTCGAGCCAGCGGAAGATCGCGCTGATCCGCACGCCTTCGTTGGCGATCCACTGGACCGGGTCGCCGGGCTTGGCGTTGGGCGCGGGCACCGCCTTGTGGTGGAGCGCCACCACTTGCCACTGGTCGTTGAACACCGGCGAGCCCGACGAGCCCGGCTCGGTGTCGGTAGAATAATGCAGGAAATTCTCGAAGGTCGCGGCGCTGCCCGCGGGCGGCGCGATCTTGAGCACTTCGCTCGCGTGGATGGCGATCTGCTTGGGCTGGCCGCTGGGGTGCTGGATGATCGACACCCATTCGCCGTCGAGCACCTTGCCGGTGGTCGGGATCAGCGGCAGCCAGCCGTAGCGGTCCGCCGGCGTGCCGTTGGTCGCGAGCGGGGCGATGGCAACGAGGGTGGCGTCGAGCTCGGTGCTGGTGATGAACAGGCTGTTGGGATCGAGGTTGAACACCGCGGGGTCGCGCAGCACGCCGTCGAGGTCGTGCTCATAGCCGAATTCGGCGCTGGACTGGGCAGCCTCGGCGGGACTGGCGAGGACGTGGTTGTTGGTGATCAGCAGCCGCGGACCGATCAGGAAGCCGGTGCCATAGGCGTGGCCGCCGTCCATCGGCAGGCTGATCCGGCACACCGCATCGGCCGAGCGCCGGCCGCGATCGAGGAAGTTGATCGAGAGGAGATCGCTCTCGCCGATGATCCGCTCGAAGCCGTTGGGATCGCTCTCGGGCGGCTCGACCAGCCCGAGGCGCGTCGCATAGTCCTTGGCATCGGCCTTGGCGCGGCGCGTGCGGCCGCGACGGTTGGCCGGCGAGAGGGTGGTGCCCCGCGCGCGCACCGCCTGGGCGATGTGGCGGATCAGCGATTCGTCCTCGACCGACGGCGAATTGGGTCCCGTCCTGTCGATCTTCCCGCCCTTGCGCATGCCGGCCTCCCCTTGTCGGCGAGGCTATACCGCGAACTGTTACGCCGGCGGACCGGCAATCGTCGCCGAATCGGACTCGCTCAGTCGGGCTTGGTCTTGGGCCGCGGGATCAGCTTCGCTTCGGCGAGCGGCTTGGAATAGGGCGAATCCCAAAGCTGCGTCTGCAGCGCTGCGATGCGGCCGGCCATCTTCGCGTCACGCAGCACGATCTCGAGGTTGCGCGAGGTGTCGAGGTAGCCGCCTTCCCAATTGCTCGTGCCCACCCAGCCGATCGCGCCGTCGATCGCCATGATCTTGGTGTGGACGACGCGGGCATAGGGGACGAAGCCGGTCGAGGCAGGCGGGATCGACGCGACCTTGATCTCGACATTTGGCACCGACGCGAGGCTCTCGAGGAGCGGGATCTGGTTGGGCCACATGTTCCAGTCGGTGACCAGCAGCTTGACCTTCACGCCGCGCGCCGCCGCCGCCCGCAGCGCATCGTCGATTACCGTATAGGTGCCGCCGCCGAACGACTGGGTCGAATATTCCATCACTTCGATGCGGATCTCGGTCTTCGCCTGGCCGATCAGCTTGACCAGCGTCTCCTGCGAATCGCCGATGCCCGCAGGGTCATAGGCATTGGGGCTGGCGACGAGGAACACCTTGCCCTCGATCGGCGCGTAACCGGTGGTGCGCAGCGGCGGCACCGGCTTGCCCGCCGCGATCAGCGCGGCGGCCGCCCAGTCATGGTCGAAGATCGCCTGGAACTGGCTCGCCATCGCTGCGTCGGTGACGCGCAGGCCGGTCTCGTCGATGTGCTTGAGCGCGCGCCAGTCGAAATTCTGGCTGCCGACGTAGGAGGCCTTGCCGTCGACGATGAAGAATTTCGCATGGATGATCCCCGAGCCCTTCACCTTGGCCCAGGCGAGCAGGCGGAACTCGAGGTTGGGGATCGCCTTCAACTTGTCGATCGTCGGCGTGTCCGAGGCGGAGAGGCCCTTCTCCTCCATCAGGAAGCGAATCTTCACACCGCGCTTCGCCGCCGCGTCGAGGCAGCCGATCACGGTGTCGAGCGGCTCGCCCGTCATCCCGGAGACATAATATTGCTCCAGGTCGATCGCACGCTTGGCGGCGCCGAACATCTCGCACCAGACGGTGACGGGATCGCGCAGGTCGGGGTTGGGCAGGTTGGTCTCGACCGGTGCATTATGGACGAGCTCGAAGCCGGGGATGCCGAACTGGGCATGCGCCGCGCAGGCGGGCAGCAGCAGGAGCGCGCCGAGCAGCGCCATCATCCTGCGGATCATTCCTCGTGCAATCTGCGTCATCATTGTCTCTCTCGCGAGCCCGGATCGGTGCCGGCATCCCCGCTATCCGACCTAAATGCAAGGCGCGTGACAGCGGCGGCGAGCGCGATCGCAAACCCCGGATGAAGGGGCGATGAAACAGTTCCTGATGGGCGGCGTTGCGCCAGGCGGCCGCGCCGCTCGAACGGAAGACGAGGATCGAGCCGACTGACCGTCAGGCCGCCAGCTGACTCTCGGCGCCGTCTTCCTTCGGGCGCACCATCTCGTGCCAGGCGTCCACCAGATTGCCGAGCGTGCCGACCCCGGCGGGGGTGTAGTGGAACAGGTCGTTCAGTTCGCCCGGCCCATGGGCGAGGTCGCTGTCGACCGTCGAGACGCTCGGGTAGATCTGGAAGGCGCGGCGCCAGATGCCGTTGAAGTGCGTGATCCGCGCATGGGTCAGGCCGTCGGCTCCGGAATAGGCGGGCAATTGCTCGGGTGCGAGCAGGACGAGCAGCTGCTTGCCCTGCGCCTCGACATATTCGCAGAAGCGCCGGACGCAGACCTCGTACCGGCCTTCGTCGAGAAACGGTCGCAGGTCCTCTGTCGGCGTGCGCAACCGGTCGACGCCACCCCCCTGGCCCATCATCGCAGTCAGGTCGCGCCAATAATGGTCCGAATAGTCGATGCTGGCGCCGTAGACGAGGTAGCGCGGCAGCTCGAGGTCCTCGTACGAGCCGTCCCAGAAGGCGCGCAGCAGGAACACGTCGGGATAGCTGTCGAACGCGATCCGATCGCGCAGATTGCTGAAGTGCGCGATCCCGCCCGACTGGCAGCCGACCATGATGCGGATGTCCGCGTGCGGGTTCTGGACCGCATTGGCCTGCGCCGCGACCCGTTCGCGAACCTTGGGATCGGCATAGGATTGCACTTCGACCCAGTCGACCGGCGCATCGACGATCCGCGCGCGCGCCTCGCCCATCGCGATCTCGCCGATCGGCTTGTAGAGGTCGCGCGAGCGCTTGCGGATATAGTCGAGCGCGGCGCTCTCGAGCCCCATGTGCATCACGCGGCACGAGAAGACGCAGTGGACGAGGCTGTAGGTGAACCCCGGCTCGACCTTGAGCATGACGAAGCCGACGAGGCCATAGTCGCCGTAGCGATCCCAGGCGAAGACCGCGAGGCTGGGGTGCGCGGTCACTTCGATGATCTCGGCGCGCAGCGCTTCGGGGGTGCGGCGCGACTGAGTGTAGTTGAGCTGGTTCGATCGCGCCATCAGCTCGGCGATGCGATCGACGTAATCGAGGTTCTCCATGCAGAAGGGCGCGGCCATCTTGAGCTCGCACGAGCGCAGGAAGTCCTCGTGCGACAGCTCGGGCTGCGCGGCCGCGTCGCGCTTGCGCGCCTCGAGGCTGCGATAGGCGGCGAGGCGGCTCTTGCCCTTCTGCTCGGCGAGCAGCTGCTCGAGCGTGGCGTCCGCATCGGCCCGGGTGATGTCGAGCAGCTGAATCTCGGGGAGATGGAAGCGCACCGCCTCGAGATTCTGTGGATTGTCGTCGACGAACAGCACGTCGCAGGCGCGCAGCTGCATGTCGGCGATGATGCCCGCGATTGCCGCCGGCTTGGGGACGAAGGCGATGCTCGGGAAGACGAACGCGTCCCACCAGTCGAGATCGCGCAGCTTCGCCTCGGCGACCGCGGCCTCGTTCTTCGAGCAGATCGACGAGACCACGCCGCGCTCGTTGAAGCCGCGAACCAGCTCGAAGCGGTGCTCATAGGGCTCGACCGCGTCGCCATCGGCAAGCGTGCCGCGCCATAGCGTGTCGTCGAGGTCCCAGATGATGAGCTTGAGCATTTGGCCTCCCGAAGCCTGGCGATCGCCTTCATATTATAGGCGAACTGCCCGGCCGGACGCTCGGGAGGTGGAATTTGCGGGTGGCGCTACGCCCCCCATCTCCACCGCCACTCGCCGTCGGTCTTGGCCCAGCAGAGCCAGGCAAAGGCAAGGAGCAGCGGCACGAGCAGCGCGAGCCACTGGGGCCCGCGCGCCTCGGCGAGCCGGCCGATCGGCCAGGCGAGCGCGACCATCGCCGCGACGCTCGCCCAGCCCTGCCAGGTGACGGGCACCGCGCCCCAGCCGAACAGCTTGGGGCGGAACCAATAGCCCGGGCGGGCGCGATACCAGTCGCGGATCTGCTGCAGTGTCATCGATCTGCTCCTTCTCGATCCTAGCGGTCCAGCCGGACCGACTTGCGGAAGGCGACGACGAGGTAGCAGCCCGTCGACGCCGCGATGAACACGCCCCAGGCCACCCACACGGCCGGGCTCGGGGTGCCCTTCGGCATGCTCGGCAGCAGGACCAGCAGCGTGCCGCCGATCGTCCAGAGCATGAAGGCGGCGGTCCACCACCAGCCCGGCGCGCCGCAGGGCTCGAGCCTGTAGCTCGTCGGGCTCCGGATGCGCACGAACCAGGCGGCGCTGCCATCCGGGAGCCGCGGCGGCGGGCTCATCGCAGCACCAGTGCCAGCACGGCCACCAGCGTCACCGCGGCGATCCCGATCAGCCAAGGCAATTGTTCGGGACTGATGCGGATGAGGATCAGCATGCGCCGCTCCCGTCGGCGGAGGCCGACAGCCGGTAGCAGGCGAGCGTGTAGAGGATCGTCGCCGTGGCGATCAGCGTTGCCCAGGCCGGCCAATGTGCCGGCGACTTCTGCGCGAAGACCGCGAGTGCCGTGACGAGCGACACGAAGGCGAAGGAGAGCAGCCAGCCCTGGAGCCGCACCGGGCGGATGTTGGTGAAGAGGCCGCGGCCGCGCCGCACGAACCAGGCATCGCCGGTGGAGTTGCTCATTCCTCGTCCCCTTCGTCCCTTGCCTTCGGCGGGCGGCCGCGCTTGGCGCGGACCGGATCGGTCAGCTTCACCCCGCGCCGGTGCAGCGCCTCGCGCAACAGGCATTCGACCTGGGCATTGACGCTGCGGAGGTCGGTCGCCGCCGAGCGCTCGATCGCCGAATAGAGATCGGGATCGATGCGCAGGGGGAATGCCTTCTTCGGAGGGGCTGCCACGGTGCGCGCGCCTTACTGGTACAGCGTGCCCGTGTTGACCACCGGCTGCGTCTCGCGCTCGCCGCAGAGCACCACCATCAGGTTCGAGACCATCGCGGCACGGCGCTCGTCGTCGAGCTCGACGACGTTCTTCGCGCTGAGGTGCTCGAGCGCCATCTCGACCATGCCCACCGCGCCCTCGACCAAAGTCTGGCGCGCGGCGACCACGGCCTGGGCCTGCTGGCGCCGCAGCATCGCGCCGGCGATCTCCTGGGCATAGGCGAGATGGGTGAAGCCGCATTCGTCGACGGTGATGCCCGCGACCCGCAGCCGCGCGATCAGTTCCTCGCGCAGCTCGGCGCCGACCTGGTCGTGGTTGCCGCGCAGCGTGACTTCCTGGTGCTCGAAATCGTCATAGGGGTAGCGCGAACCGATCGTGCGCACCGCGGCTTCGATCTGGACGACGACGAACGCCTTGTAATCGTCGACGTCGAACAGCGCCTGGGCGGTGTCGGTGACGCGCCACACGACCTGGGCCGCCATCTCGATCGGATTGCCGCGAAGGTCGTTCACCTTGATCTTCTCGGAGATGATGTTGTTCGCGCGGACCGAGATCTTCTTGCGCCCCATCCACGGCAGCACCCAGCGCAGCCCGGCGGCGCGATCGGTGCCCTTGTAGGCGCCGAACAGCGTGATCACCGCGGCCTGGTTCGGCTGGAGCAGGTAGAAACCGACGAGCACGAACATCAGCAGCAGCGCGGCGCCGACGAGCGCGAAGGGTGCCCAGACCTGCTGCTCGATCTGGACCGCGCTCAAGGGGATCGCGGCGAGCAGCACGAAGGCGACGGCGAGCATGCCGTAGCCGCTCATCGTTCCCGCGGGGACCTCGCTGCTCTGGTGGAGCGCCGGTGCGCCGGCACGGATGTCAGTCATTCTTGCCTCCCGAAATTATGATATCGTATTTATATCGAACTGGGAGCGGACGCAAGGGGATTCAGCAGGCCGTTTACGGCCATCTCGTTTCGGTCGTCATCCCGGCTTTCGACAGGATGACGGTTTGGGAAATGGGAACCCCGGCGCCCTTATTCCGCCGCGCGGATCAGGTCCTCGTCCTCGCGGACGACGTCCTCGGGGAGCGCCCAGAGCAGGTCGGTCTTCTGGAGCGGGCGGCCGTCGTGCGAGAGCACTTCGACGGTGCGCACGGGCTTCATGTCGCGCGCGTCGACCAGCACCGGGGTGGCGGGCACGCCGGTCTCCCAGCGTTCGCCCCATTGGCGCAGCGACACCATCGCCGGGAGCAGCGCATGGCCCTTGTCGGTGAGGCAATATTCGATCTTGCGGCGATCGTCCGCGCACGGCCGGCGCTGGAGGATGCCGTGGCCGACGAGGCGCGCAAGCCGGTTCGCCAGGATGTTGCGCGCGATGCCGAGCTCGGACTGGAATTCCTCGAAATGCTTCAGCCCGTTGAACGAGCCGCGCAGGATCAGGAACGACCAGCGCTCGCCCATCGCTTCGAGCGCAGCTGGAAGGCTGCAATCGGCGCCGAGATCCTCTCGAAGCTTTCCATGACCCATGACCGGATATCCTATCGCATTTTGCCCGCCTGCCCAACGGGATAAAAACCCGCGTCACAGCGTCTGAAATTCTGCAACGCAGCAAAAGTTTCTGCTTGCAACTTACCTTGCTGTCAATTAGGTAGTGATTCGCAACCTGATTGCGCTTCCAAACCCCAGGGAGAACCGACATGATCCGTTTGCTTCCGGTCGCCGCGGTTGCGGCGGCAACCCTTGCGCTCGCGCCTGCCGCCAGCTTCGCCCAGACCGCGCGCGGCTATTACGCCGCCACGCCGGTGACTGCGCCCGAGAAGGCCAGCCTGGTCACGCGCACGACCGTGTGGAAGTGCGGCGAGGGCGTCTGCACCGCAGCCAAGGCGACGTCGCGCGATGCGATCATGTGCGAGCTCGTCGCCGGCGAAGTCGGCAAGCTTTCGGCCTTCACCGCGAACGGCAAGGAATTCGACGCCGCGTCGCTCGAGAAGTGCAACGCGCGGGCGCGCTGAGGCTCAAGAGGCACCCCCTGGAGGGGCTGTTTCGCCGCATTGCGGCACGCCCCTCCCCTCTCCTTCCGATCCAACCGTCATCCCGGCATTCGCCGGGATGACGGCTTTTTGGGCGGAAATCGTGCCTTAACCCAATGCAATGTTGCAAAGCAGCGCCGCTCGGCCCCATCTAGGTTCCGTGCTGCGTCAATATGAACTGGTTGACCGGGTCCTGAGCTATGACCCCGAGGCCGACGAGGCCCTGCTCAACCGCGCCTATGTCTTCTCGGTCAACGCCCATGGCACGCAGAAGCGCGCGTCGGGCGACCCCTATTTCAGCCATCCGATCGAAGTCGCGGGCATCCTCACCGACCTCCACCTCGACGACGAGACGATCGCCACCGCCATCCTCCACGACACGATCGAGGACACGGTCGCCACCCCCGAGGAGATCCTCCGCCTGTTCGGCCCCAATGTCGCGCGGATGGTCGACGGGGTGACCAAGCTCTCCAAGATCGAAGCGCAGAGCGAGAACGAGCGCGCCGCGGAGAACCTGCGCAAGTTCCTGCTCGCGATGAGCGACGACATCCGCGTGCTGCTGGTCAAGCTGGCCGACCGGCTGCACAACATGCGCACGCTCCACTTCATCCAGAACCCGGACAAGCGCCGGCGGATCGCGCGCGAGACGATGGACATCTACGCCCCGCTCGCCGAGCGGATCGGCATGTATGAATTCATGAAGGAAATGCAGAGCCTCGCCTTCCGCGAGCTCGAGCCCGAGGCGTATGAATCGATCACCAAGCGGCTCGATTCGTTCCGCGTCGAGGGCGAGGACCGGATTGCCAAGATCGGCTCCGGCCTCAAGCTGCTGCTCGGCCGCAACGGCATCGACGCCGACGTGACCGGACGTGAGAAGCATCCCTATTCGATCTGGAAGAAGATGTCCGAGCGCCATGTGAGCCTCGAATCGCTGTCGGACATCATGGCCTTCCGCGCGATCGTCGGCAGCGAGGAGGAATGCTATCGCGCGCTGGGGGTGATCCACCGGCGCTGGCCGATGGTGCCGGGGCGGTTCAAGGATTATATCTCGACGCCCAAGCGGAATGGGTACCGCTCGCTCCACACCAGCATCATCCACGCCGCCGACACGCGCATCGAGATCCAGATCCGCACGCGCGAGATGCACGCCCAGGCCGAGTTCGGCCTCGCCGCGCACTGGGCCTATAAGCAGGACGTGGTTCGGCCCGACACCCAGGTCAGCTGGATCAAGGACCTGATCGAGATCCTCGAACATGCCGAGAGCCCCGAGGAACTGCTCGAGCATGCGCGGATGGCGATGTACCAGGACCGGATCTTCGCCTTCACGCCGAAGGGCGAGCTGATCCAGCTGCCCAAGGGTTCGACGCCCATCGACTTCGCCTATGCGGTGCATTCGAACCTCGGCGACCAGGCGGTGGGCGCGAAGGTGAACGGCCGCGTCGTGCCGCTGCGCACCGAGCTGGCACAGGGCGACCAGGTCTCGATCCTGCGCTCCAAGGCGCAGCAGCCGCAGGAGAACTGGCTCAACTTCGCGATCACGGGCAAGGCGCGCGCGGCGATCCGCCGCCACATCCGCCACAAGGAGCGCGAGGAGACGGTCAAGCTCGGGCGCAAGCTCTACGACGAGATCGTCCAGCGCCTGCCCACCCCCGCGGGCGCCGAGGGGCTGAACGGCGCGATCAAGCGGCTGAAGCTGCAGGACGAAGCGGCGCTGATGGATGCGATCGCGCGGCGCAAGCTCACCGACAAGCAAGTGATGGAAGCCGTGATGCCGGGCTCGACCGACGGGATCGAGGATTCGATGCCGGTGCAGGTCGAGGCGATCGACATCAAGGGGCTGACCCCCGGCGTGGCGTTCACGCTCGCCGAGGATTGCCGGCCGGTCCCGGGCGACCGCATCGTCGGGGTGCGCCGCCCCGGAGAGCCGATCGAAGTCCATGCGATCGACTGCGCCTCGCTGGCGGATTCGGACGAAGCCGATTGGGTGGATCTCACCTGGGGCGACAAAGCCGAGGGCGGAACGGCGCGGATCGCCGTGACGCTCAAGAACGAGCCCGGCGCGCTGGGCGCGATCGCGACGATCATCGGCCAGCACAAGGCCAACATCCTGGGTCTCAAGCTCGATAGCCGCGACACCACCTTCCACACCAACACGATCGACCTGGAGGTGCGGAATGCCGCGCATCTGATGAAGCTGCTCGCTGCGCTGAGGGCGGCGGACGCAGTGAACGCGGCGGAGCGGGTCTAGCTTTCGGTTTGGCCGTCGCCCCGGCCTTCCGGGACGACGATTCGAATTGAAATCATGCTACCCCCCCGGAGGCCTGGCGGGACGGCGCGCTTGCAATCGACGCATGACGCGCGCCTTCGGGAGCGCTAAGACCCGCCGCCATGATCCGTCCCAAGCTTTCCGTCGTCATCCCCTGCTACAATGAAGAAGCATGCCTCGACGTGCTCCACGCGCGCGTCTCGGCCGCAGCGCAATCGGCCGTCGGCGACGATTATGAGATCGTGCTGATCAACGATGGCTCGAAGGACGGCAGCTGGCCGGTGATGCAGCGGCTCTCGGCAGGCGACCCGCACCTCGTCGCGATCAACCTCTCGCGCAACCACGGCCACCAGCTCGCGCTCACCGCGGGGCTCGACCTCTGCGCCGGCGAGGAGATCCTGATCATCGACGCCGACTTGCAGGACCCGCCCGAGCTGCTGGCCGACATGCGCACGACGATGGCGGCCGAGGGCGCCGACGTCGTCTATGCGGTGCGCCGCAAGCGCGACGGGGAAAGTATCTTCAAGCTCGCCACCGCCGCTGCCTTCTACCGCGTGCTCGACAAGGTGACCGATACGCCGATCCCGCTCGACACCGGCGACTTCCGCCTGATGACGCGGCGCGCGCTCGACGCCTTCCTGTCGCTCCCCGAGCAGGCGCGCTTCATACGCGGGATGGTCGCCTGGGTCGGCTTCCGCCAGGTGCCCTTCGTCTACGACCGGCAGGAGCGCCATGCCGGCGAGAGCAAATATCCGCTCTCCAAGATGATCCGCTTCGCGCTCGACGCCGTGACCGGCTTCTCGACCGCGCCGCTACGCTTCGCGAGCCATTTCGGGCTGGCGCTGACCGGGCTTTCGGTGCTGCTGATCCTCTACATCGCGATCGCCTGGATCACCGGCCGCGCGATCCAGGGCTGGACCTCGACGATGCTCGTCGTGGTGGTGCTGGGCGCGGTGCAGATGTTCGTGCTGGGGATGATCGGCGAGTATCTCGGGCGGCTCTACGTCGAATCGAAGCGGCGGCCCCTGTATCTGGTCGCCGACGTGGCGGGGCCGGTGAAGGGGCATGCCTCGCTCGGCTATCGCTATGCCGATTCGCGCGAAGTGAGCGTGTCGCCGCAGCTGGCGCGGGCGAGCGAGCCGGAAGCGCCGGCGGTGGAGGGCACCACGCCGGCGCCGGCGAAGCGGACGCGCGCGAAGAAAGTGGGCTGATCTTTTCCCAAAGGCGAAGTCACCCCGCAAAGCAGGCTGCTGCTTCTTTCTGATTCACGCAAAGGCGCAAAGGCGCGAAGAAGGAGCAGCCTTCTTCGCGCCTTTGCGCCTTTGCGTGAGAAAATTTGACGCGCCTTGCTTCGCGGTGCCGCGCGCGGATCAGGATGGCTTCTTCGGCTGGGCCAGCACGATGATCGACAGCCCCGGCCACATCGGCACGCGGCCGAGCAGGTGGCGCTCGATCCCGAAGATTGCCTCGAACGCGCTGTTGAGCGGCTTGGCGGGCGGCGAATCGTCGCTGTCGTCCTTGCCCATCAGCTTGCCCGCCATCCGCGCCGCGACCGCGACCGGGAAGAGCAGCGAGTTGAACCAGCGCAGCTGCTTCCATGTCAGCCCCGCCGCCTCGAGCGCCTTGACCAACGTCGCCTTCGAATAGCGGCGCTTGTGGTGGTTCACCACGTCGTGCGCGCTCCACATCCACTGGTGCGCCGGGACGGTAATCAGGATCTTGCCGCCGGGCTTGAGCCGCGCCGCCATCGCCTTGAGCGCGCCGACATCGTCGTCGACATGTTCGATCACGTCGAGCACCGCGACGAGGTCGTAGCTCTCGGGCGCGACGCCGGCGAGCTCGGGAAGCGGAGCGGAGCCGACCGGCTTGCCGAGCCGCTCGCTCGCGAAGTCGCGCGCGGTCTCGTCGATCTCGATCGCGTCGACCTCGCCGAAGCGCGCGAGCATCGGAAGGTTGTGCCCGGTGCCGCAGCCGATCTCGAGGATGTGCGACTCCCTGGGCAGCGCGCCGTAGCGCTCGAGATAGTCGGAGAGGATTTCGCGGCGCGCGCGGTACCACCAATGGGTGGTGTCGTGTGCGGCCATGCGATCGTAGACGATGCGATCCATTCAGTTGAAGACCAGATAGCGGTTGAGAAGGAAGGTGATGATCGTCGCCAGGCCGACCGCGGGCAAGACCGGCACCCAGCCCGGGAAGCCGAGCAGCGCGGTGCCGACCCAGGTCACCAGCGCATTGAGCGCGACGCCCGAGGCCTGGATGGCGACGAACTTGACCTTCTGCGCGGGGCCGGGGTCGCGGCTGCCCTGGTCCTTGAAGCTCCAGCGGCTGTGGAGGAAATAGCCCGCCGTCACCGCCACGGCGAAGGCGGGAGGCACCGCATAGACCGCATGGACGCGATCGAGGACCCAGAAGATCAGCGGCAGGTAGACGGCGAGGTAGATCAGCGTCGAGATGCCGCCGGCGATGCCGAAGCGCACCAGCTGGCCCAGCATCCCGCTATCGCGCATCGTTTGAATTCGCTGAAGTAGAAACGCACTCACGCTCTGGCCTTGCCCTTTGCCCGCGGCTCGCCGTAATGCCCGGAGCCTCGCGAGGAAAGCAGATTTGAAGCTCTGGCCGAAGGGCGGCATCCGCCTCGACAACGAACTCGACCGCCACTGGCTGAGCTGGACGTTCATCGCCTGGGGGCTGGTGTGCGCCTGGTTCATCGTCAACCGCTACGCGAACATCCAGTGGATGATGCTCGGCGACACCGACGACAACATGCGGCTGATGCAGGTGCGCGCCTGGCTTGCCGGCCAGGGCTGGTACGACCTGAGACAGCACCGGCTCGATCCGGCGCTGGGCGGGCTCGACATTCATTGGACCCGCCTCGTCGACCTGCCGATCGCGGCGCTGATCCTGATCCTCAAGCCCTTCATGGGCACCGCCGCGGCCGAGCGCTGGGCGTGCGGGATCGCGCCGCTCCTGCCGCTGTCGATCACGATGAGCGCGGTGGCGCTGACCGCCCGACGGCTGATCTCGCCCTATGCCTGGCCGCTGGCGCTCATCATCCTGATGGGCTGCACCTCGACGATGATGATGTACGCCCCCGAGCGGATCGACCATCACGGCTGGCAGCTCGCCTTCCTCGCAGTGACCGTCGCGGGGCTCGCCGATCCCGAGCGCGGGCGCGGCGGCGCGACCGTGGGTCTCTCGAGCGCGCTGTCGTTGACGATCGGGCTCGAGATGCTGCCCTATTGCGCGATGGCCGGCGCGATCGTCGCGCTGCGCTGGATCTGGGACCGCGACGAGGCGCGGCGGCTGCAGCTCTATGCGCTGACGCTGTCGGGGGGGACGAGCCTGGGCTTCGCTGCCTTCGCCTCCACCGCCAACCAGGCGATGCGCTGCGACGCACTGACCCCGGTGTGGCTCTCGACCTGCGTCACCGCGGGATTGCTGCTGTTCGCGCTGTCGCTCGCCAATCCGGCGCGACGCGAGGTGCGGCTGGGGCTCGGCGTGCTTGCCGGCGCGCTGATCGCGGCGGGCTTCGCGCTGATGTTCCCGCAATGCCTGGGCCGGCCCGAGCAGGCCTCGCCCGAGCTGGTGCAGGTGTGGCTCTCCAACGTGCGCGAGGCGCGGCCGATCTACCGCCACGCGCTCGACGTCGCGATCCCGCTCGCGACGCTGCCGATCATCGGCGTGATCGGCGCGGCCTTCGCGACGTGGCGCGCCGGGCGGCTGAAGAACGGGACGATGGTCGCCTGGACGGCGATCGCACTGTTCACCGCCTTCGCGGGGCTGATGCTGCTGTGGCAGGTGCGCGCGGGGCCGGCGGGGCAGCTGCTCAGCGTCTCGGGCTCGACGGCGCTGGCCTGGGTGGTGGTGCCCTGGTTCCTCACGCGCAAATCGGTGCTGCTGCGCGTGTTCGGATCGGTCGCGGCGTTCCTGGTGATCTCGGGACTGGCGGCGGGCTATGTGATCAAATACCTGCCCAAGAGCGGTGGGAGCGGCAACGCGGGCAACGGCGTCGACGTGGTGCAGAAGGCCAACGGCGCCTGCGCGTGGATGCCGAACCTGCTCAAGCTCAACGCGATTCCCGCCGCGACGATGTTCACCCATGTCGACCTGGGGCCGCGGCTGATCACCATCACCCACCACAATGGCGTGGCGGGCCCCTATCACCGCAACGGGCGCGCGATCCTCGACGTCCACCATGCCTTCACCGGCACGCCCGAGGCCTTCCGCCCGATCGCCTGGGCGCATCGGGCGCAATATCTGCTGCTGTGCCCCAACATGTCCGAGACGACGATCTATCGCGCGCGGGCACGGAACGGCTTCTATGCGCAGGTCGCGCGCGGGCGGGTGCCCTATTGGCTCGAGCCGGTGGACCTGCCGAAGGGGTCGCCCTTCCGGCTGTGGAAGATCCGCTACGACCTGCCAGACAAGGGGCCGGACAAGCCTGTGGCCGACAAGAAATAAATCCAACCGTCATCCCGGCGAAAGCCGGGACCCAGGGTCACGAGCGACGTCCTGCTTGGCTCTGGATCCCGGCTTTCGCCGGGATGACGCTTGAGAGGCGGTAGAGGTGGAAGCGGATCAATGCCCCGCCACCGCGCGGCCCGCCACCAGGCTGGCGCGGATGCCGTCGATCACGAACTGGACCGCGAGCGCGCCGAGCAACACGCCCAGCAGCCGCGACACCACCGCCTCGATCCGGCTGCCGAGCACGCGCATGATCGGCCCCGCCGCGAGCAGCGCCACGAGCGTCAGCAGCAGGATCAGCGCCAGCGCCGCCAGCACCACCCCCGAGCGCTCCCACCCGTCGTTCTGCGACATCAGCAGCATGATCGACGCGATCGAGCCCGGCCCCGCGATCATCGGCATCGCCATCGGGAAGATCGAGATGTCGAGCTCGGGCTGGCCCTTGACCTTCTCCGCCCGATCCTCGCGGCGCTCGGTGCGCTTCTCGAACACCATCTCGAGCGCGATCAGGAACAGCATGATCCCGCCCGCGATCTTGAACGCGTTCAGACTGATGCCGAGCGCATGGAGCAGCGCCTCGCCGAACAGCGCGAAGCCGAACAGGATGCACGCCGCGACCAGCACCGCGCGCATCGCCATCGCGCGGCGGTGCGCCGGGCTGGTGCCCGAGGTCAGGCCCGCGAAGATCGGCGCGCAGCCGGGCGGGTCGATGACGACGAACAAGGTCGCGAAGGCGGAGACGAACAGCTCGAGCATCAGCCGGCCGGCGGCGCCGCCACGTCGTCGCGCACCACCGTCTCGAAGCGGCGGCCGGTCCAGATCTTGGCGGTGAAGCTGCGCGAGCCGTCGGGCATCACCCGCCACGCCCAGGCGAGCGTGCCGTCCTTCGACACGCCTTCGCCGCGCCTGGCGCCGTCGGGCTCGAAGATCACGCCCACCGCCATGCCGCGCGGGAAGTTGCACGCGGCGCGGCGGACCCGGGGCTCTTCGGGCAGCGCGCGCGCGGCGGGGAGCGCGTCGCCGGCATCGACGATCCATTTGTAGCGTCCGTCGCCCTGTCGCTCCCAGACGGTGGTGAAATAGCCGACGCTGTCCGGGCGGACCCAGGGGCCGGTGTTCACCGCGACGCTGCCGTCGCACGAGACATAGCTTTCGCCCGGCCACCATTGGACCGCGATCGCGGGGTCCTTCTTCGGCAGCACTTTGGCGGCCTCGACCGGCTGCGGCGTGAACACCGTCGCGCCATCGGCCATGAAGCGGCGGAAGGCGGTCCACTGGCCGTCGCGCTGCGCGGCGGCGTAGAAGGCGCGCTCGGCGTCGACTGGCGTCTCGGGATCGGCGGCGGCGAGGAGGAACAGCGGCAGCATCAGATCTCCTTCTTCCCCAGCGGCACGCCGGCACGGGTATGCGCGGCGACGAGCGTGTTGCGCAGCAGGCAGGCGATCGTCATCGGGCCGACGCCGCCGGGTACCGGGGTGATCGCCCCGGCGACGCTCGCCGCGCTCTCGAAGTCGACGTCGCCGATCAGCTTCCTGGTGCCGTCGCCCATGTCGACGCGTTCCTGCCCCACGTCGATCACGGTGCAGCCGGGCTTGAGCCAGTCGCCCTGGACGAAGTTCGCCCGGCCCACCGCGGCGACGACGATGTCGGCGTGGTGGAGATAGTGCGGCAGGTTGCGCGTGCGCGAATGCGCGAGCGTGACGGTGCAGTTCGCCGCGGTGAGCAGCGCCGCCATCGGCTTGCCGACGATGTTCGAGCGGCCGACCACCACCGCGTCGAGGCCCGAGAGGTCGCCGAGCGTGTCCTCGAGCAGCATCAGGCAGCCGAGCGGGGTGCAGGGCACCAGCCCGCCGGTGCCGGTGGCGAGCCGGCCGGCGTTCATCGGGTGGAAGCCGTCGACGTCCTTGTCGGGGTCGATCGCGAGCAGCACGGTGTCGGCGTCGATGTGCTTCGGAAGCGGCAGCTGGACGAGAATGCCGTCGACCGTGTCGTCGGCGTTGAGTTGCGCGACCAGCGCGAGCAGGTCGGCCTGCGACACATCGGCGGAGAGCTTGTGCTCAAAGCTCTCGAGCCCGGCCTCGAG
The DNA here is from genome assembly GCF_017745215.1 of Sphingomonas sp. Classification (GTDB taxonomy): domain Bacteria; phylum Pseudomonadota; class Alphaproteobacteria; order Sphingomonadales; family Sphingomonadaceae; genus Sphingomonas. The sequence goes on along the minus strand of NZ_JAGHZV010000007.1, from coordinate 83,531 downwards.
CGTCGCCTTGATCTTCGAGCGGACATAGGCCGCGCTCGGCGGATGCTCGCCGACCAGCACCACCGCGAGCCCGGGAGCACGCCCGGTCGCTTCCCTGAAGCGTGCGCCAAGCTCCGCCACGCGGCCGCGCAGGCGCGCCGCAAAGGCCTTTCCGTCGATGAGTTCCGCCGTCATGGGCCCGTGCCATAGAGGCTTGCGGCGCGCTCCGCCAGCGTAGTGGGATCGCCGGTGACGAGCAGGTGCTTGGTGCGCGCGGTCTCGCCGGTGGCGATGCTCACCTGGCGCTTCGCCACGCCGAACGCCTTGGCGACGAGCGCGACCAGCGCTTCATTGGCGGCGCCGTCCACGGGCGCGACGGTGAGCCGGGCGGCGAACTGGCCGGCCACGCCGGGGCCCAGGCTCTCGCGCGAGGCACGCGGGGTGACGCGGACGACGATCCGGAGGCCGTCCTCGCGCTCGGACCAGGCGTTCAGATCGGCGCGCCGATATAGGCCGAGTAGAGCGCAGGCAGCACCGCGCGCTCGATGATCATCAGGATGATGATGGCGACGAGCGGCGAGAAATCGATCGCGCCGGTGTTGGGCAGGATCCGGCGGATCGGGCGGTAGACCGGCTCGGTGATGGTGTAGAGCGCCTGCCAGACCGAGCCCACGAATTCATTGTGCGTGTTGATCACGTTGAACGCGATCAGGATCGACAGCACGAACTGGACGAGAATGATCACCCAGGCGACCTGGATCAGGATCTGGACGATGTTGATGAACAGGATCAACCCTAGTCTCCGCGGTATTCAGTGGCGCCGGGAATAGCCCAAGCCACCGGCCGTGGATAGGGGGCGCTCAGGCGTGGACGAGCGTGCCCGCGCCGCTCCTGGTGAAGATCTCGAGCAGCATCGCATGGGGCACGCGGCCATCGAGGATCACCGCCGCGTCGACCCCTGCCGACACCGCGTTGACGCAGGTCTCGACCTTGGGGATCATGCCCCCCGAGATCGTGCCGTCGGCCTTGAGCGCCTCGATCCGGCGCGGATCGAGGTCGGTCAGCAGCGTGCCGGCCTTGTCGAGCACCCCCGCCACGTCGGTCAGCAGGAAGAAGCGCTTGGCGCCCAATGAGCTCGCGATCGCGCCGGCCATCGTGTCGGCGTTGATGTTGTAGGTGTGCCCGTCCGGGCCGAAGGCGATCGGCGCGACCACCGGGATGAAGCCCTGGCCCGAGAGCCTCGTCAGGATCGACGGGTCGACCGAGACCGGCTCGCCGACGAAGCCCAGGTCGACGTGGCGCTCGATGCCCTGGAGCGGATCGGCCGAGCGCCCTTCCACCTTGCGCGCGCGGACGAGGTTGGCGTCCTTGCCCGAGATGCCCACTGCCTTGCCGCCGGCCTCGGCGATCCAGCCGACGATCTCCTTGTTGATCGAGCCCGCCAGGATCATCTCGGCGATCTTCGCGGTCTCGGCATCGGTGACGCGCAAGCCGCCGACGAACTGCGATTCGACGCCGAGCCGCTTGAGCATCGCGCCGATCTGCGGGCCGCCGCCATGGACGACGACCGGGTTGATCCCGACCGCCTTCATCAAAACGACGTCCTCGGCGAAGTCGCGCGCGAGCTCGGGGTCGCCCATCGCATGGCCGCCGTACTTCACCACGAAGGTCGCGCCGGCATAGCGCTGCATATAGGGCAGCGCCTCGACGAGCGTTTCGGCCTTGGCGAGCAGCGCGGCGAGCGGAGCGTTGTCGGTCATCGAGCTTTCCTGTGGTTCGGCTTCGCCGAAGCGGCACCGGCCCGCTCCCCCACCCGGCCACCCATAGAATAGACTTCCGTTGGGTGGCCGGATGGGGGAGCGGGCCGGTGCCGCGACCGCGTGCCCCTTAGGGCTTTCCGCGCGTCCCGTCGAGCGTGCGGCCGATCTCGACGAACATCACGATGAACGCCGGCACCACCACGATCGACAGGATAACCTTGGTGATCATCTGCCCCACCATCAGGTCCACGATCGGGCGCTCGCCGTAGAAGGAGATGGTGATGAACAGCACCGTGTCGACGATCTGGCTGATCACGCCCGCCACCATGCCGCGTAGCCACACCAGCCTGCCCTGGCCACCGCCCGCGAGCTTCGAGAAGATCAGCACGTTGAGCGTCTGCGAGGTACCGTAGGAGATCAGTCCGGCGATCATCATCCGCGCGCCCTGGCCGACGACGATCGGGAAGGCCGCGATCGCGGGCGGGTACATGCCCTTGTCGGTGGGCAGCGCGATCACGAGCTGGATCAGCGCCGCCGAGACGAGCAGCGGGATGAAGCCGAGCCGCACCAGCGCGGTGCCGGTCTTCTGGCCGTGGAGCTCTGCCACCGCGCTCGACAGCACGACGAGCAGCAGGAAGGCGAAGATCCCCGCCTCCACCGCGAGCGGGCCGATCGCGACCTGCTTCACGCCGAGCACGCCCGCGATGCAGACCATGCCGCCGTAGAGGACCGAAAAGACGAAGAGCGAGCGCGGGATCGCGGGAGCGGTGTCGTTCATCGCCGATAAGGCTAGCGCGATTCGCCCGCATCGCAAGCCCCCGGGCCGCGCGGCGCTTGCGTTCGCTGGCCCCGCGCGCCAAGCTGGCCCGATTGCCGCGCGCAGGCGGCGGGTTTTCTAGGGGCATTGGAATCGTGAACAAGGTGCGCTTGGCCGCTATGGCCGTGATGCTGGCGGGCGCGTCGCCCGCGCTCGCCGCCGATTGGTATTATGTCGACGAGGCGCAGGACGGCACCAGCGTGACCTATGTCGACAAGGACAGCATCAAGGCGGACAACGACGGCTATCTCGGCGCGACGATGTTCTCGATGCTGGCCGAGGCCGAGGACGGCACCAAGGCCTATCGCTTCACCCTGGTCGTCGATTGCGCGGGCAAGCGCTCGAAGCTGACCGGCGGCGAAGCGTTCGGCGAGAACCAAGTCTCCGCCGGCTACAACAGCATTCCCGCCGAATGGCAGGCGACGGACCCCGGCAGCCAGGGCGACACGATCACCGGCTTCATCTGCGCCGGCGGCAAGACCGGCGCGGCCTCGGCCGGCGCCGCGCTGCCCTTCGACGCCGCGGCGAAGAAGCTAGCGGAGCACAAGTGATGGGGCAGTTCCCGATCGGCATCTTCGGCATCCTCGCGATCCTGGCGATCGCCTTCGCGCTCTCGAGCAACCGCAAGGCGATCCGCCTGCGCGTGGTCGGCGCCTCGTTCCTGCTCCAGGCCGGCACCGCGGTGCTGGTGCTGCGCACGCCTTGGGGCCAGCAGGCGATCCTGGCGATGTCGCGCGGCGTCACCTCGCTGCTCGGCTATGCCTCCGAAGGCATCAACCTGCTGTTCGGCAATCTCGCCGGCAAGCTCTGCTACGTCGCGACGACCCAGACGGTGGAGAAGGGCGTGGTGCTCGACCCCACCAAGATCGAATGTGCCTATCCGTCGCAGGCCTTCGCGATCTCGGCGCTGCCGATCATCATCTTCTTCGCCGCGCTGGTGGCGGTGCTCTACCACCTCGGCATCATGCAACTGATCATCCGCTGGGTAGGCGGCGCGATCGAGAAGGTGACCGGTGTCTCCAAGGTCGAGAGCCTGTGCGCGGCCGCGAACATCTTCGTCGGCCAGAGCGAATCGCCGTTGGTGATCCGCCCCTACCTCGCGCGGTTGCCCGCGGCACAGATCTTCGCGGTGATGACCGTGGGCATGGCGGGGGTCGCGGGGACGATCCTCGCGGCTTACGCGAGCCTCCTGGGCCCGAGCTACCTCCCCTACCTCCTCGCCGCCTCGTTCATGGCGGCGCCGGGTGGGTTGCTGATGGCCAAGATCATCATGCCCGACGAACCGGAGGCCGAGGGCGAGCTGCCGCTCGGCATCGACGGCGAGGAAGAAGTGATCCGCGCCGCCGAGAACGACGAGCATGAGGAGCGCGCGGCGAACATCATCATGGCCGCGTCGAACGGCGCGCTGACCGGCGTGAAGATCGCCGTCGCGGTCGGCGCGATGGTGCTCGCCTTCGTCTCGCTGGTGGCACTCGCGAACGGGCTCCTCGGCGGCGTCGGCGATGGGCTCGTCTGGGTGGCGCAGCAGATCAGCCCGCAGGCGGGCGCCTGGGCGCAGACCTGGCTCGGCGACTTGTCGTTCCAGAAGATCGTCGGCGCGCTGTTCGCGCCGGTGATGTACCTGATGGGCGTGCCCTGGCACGATGCGCCGATGGCGGGCGGGCTGTTCGGCACCAAGGTGGTGCTCAACGAGTTCGTCGCCTTCATCGACCTGGGCGGCGTGGCCGACATCGCGCCTCGCACCAAGGCGATCGTGACCTTTGCCTTGTGCGGCTTCGCCAACTTCAGCTCGATCGCGATCCAGATGGCCTCGACCGGCTCGCTCGCGCCCAACCAGCGCCCGACGATCGCTCGCCTGGGCATCCGCGCGCTGGTGGCGGGCAGCCTGGCGAACCTGATGAGCGCGGCGCTGGCGGGGCTGCTGCTGCCTTAGGGCACATCGCGCCCTTCAAGCCGAGGGCACGCAATCCAGGGGCCTGTCGCCCTACCTTGGGTGCGACATCAATTGCGCCCTTTGAAAGCGGGCTGCGAGAGGACACGCTGTCGCTCTTCTTGAAGCGTCATCCCGGCGAAAGCCGGGACCCAGGGCCGCGAGCGACGTCCTCTGCAACCCTGGGTCCCGGCTTTCGCCGGGATGACGGCTGTAGGTGCGCCTAAACCCGTTCGAAAATTGAGGACGCGCCCAAGTTCAGCATGACGCCGCTTCGGTTGGCACCCGAGCGGCAAAGATGCCGAATGTCGATCGGGCTCTGGATGCAGCCGGCGTCAGTCGCTGCCGTCCAGCTTGGCGGCGCGCGCCTGCTGCCCGAGCCGGATCGACGAATCGCGCACGAGATCGAACGAGTTGCGGAAATTCTCGCGCGGCCAGCCCTCGATCACCGCAGTGGCGCCGTAGGCGAGCGTCCCCTCATCGGTGACCCAGACCTTGATCAGGTCGAAGCCGGCGTTCTGCTCCGCCACCCAATGCGCGGGCGGATTCTTCCGGTGGGCGCGAAGCCCATCTCGCGGAGCTGGCCGACGAACCCCCTGATGTCGCGCGCGTCGAGCGGATCGGTGCCCTGCGCGAGCGCCGGCACCGGCGCGACGAAGGCGGGCGCCGCGAGCGCGAGCGGAAGGATGGGCCTGGACAATGGAGTCTCCCCGATGCCGGACCGGCGGGCGAGGCTCACCGCGTCGGCACGGGCTCCGGCCCCGAATAGTCGTAGAAGCCGCGGCCGGTCTTGCGGCCGTACCAGCCGGCCTCGACATATTTCACCAGCAACGGCGCGGGGCGGAACTTGGGGTCGCCGGTGCCTTCGAACAGCACGCGGCAGATGTCGAGGCAGGTGTCGAGCCCGATGAAGTCGGCGAGCGTCAGCGGGCCCATCGGATGATTGAGCCCGAGCTTCACCGCGGTGTCGATGTCGCGGATCGTCGCGACTCCCTCGCCCAGCGCGAAGCATGCTTCGTTGAGCATCGGCAGCAGGATGCGGTTGACGATGAACCCCGGCGCGTCATTGGCGTGGACGATCTCCTTGCCGAGCGTCCTGCCATAGGCCTCGACCGCGGCGACGGTCTCGTCCGAGGTGGCGAGGCCGCGGATCAGCTCGATCAGTCCCATCACCGGCACCGGATTGAAGAAATGCACGCCGATGAAGCGCCGGGGATCGGGCGAGGCCTGCGCCAGCCGCGTGATCGGGATCGACGAGGTGTTCGAGGCGAGGATCGCATCGTCGCGCATCAGCTTGCCGACGTTGGCGAAGATCGCGCGCTTGATCTCCTCGCGCTCGGTCGCCGCTTCGATGATCAGGTCGCAGGGCGCGAAGGCCGAGGTCTGAACCGGCTCGATCCCGGCGAGCACCATCTCGCGCGCCTCGGCGGTGATCTTCTCCTTCTCGACGAGCCGGACGAGCGCCTTGGCGATCCCCGCCTTGCCCGCCTCGGCGCGCGCGACGTCGACATCGGCGAGCAGGGTGCGATAGCCTGCCGCGGCCGAGACCTGCGCGATCCCCGCGCCCATCTGCCCCGCGCCGATCACGCCAACCGTCTTCATCGCTGCGACTCCCTGATGCCTTGCGCGTGCCTCCTATCGGCTTCGCGACGGATCGGCTAGCATCGCGCGCATGCTGATCCTCCCCCCGATGCTGCTCGCCGCCCCGGCGGATGATCCGGTCAAGGTCTTCGGCGACTGGGTCGTCGCCTGCGACAATGTGAAGCGCTGCGAGATGACCTCGCTGCTGCCCGGCGACGAGGCGATGCCCGAGGCCGACGATCCTGCCGGCGATTCCTCGCTCTCGGTGGTGCGCGAGGCCGGGCCGGCGGGGGGCTGGTCGGTGGAGTTCTCGACGCGGCCCTACGCCGGCAAGGCGAGCGCGACGATCGACGGCGTGGCGATCGCGAGCGGGACGGCGCGCGAAGGGCTGGTCGACTTCAGCGGCGCCGATGCGGCGAAGCTCGTCGCGGCGATGACCAACGGCAAGGAAGCCGGGCTGAAGGACGCGAGCGGCAAGCCGATTGCCCGGATCTCGCTCTCGGGCTCCTCGGCGTCGCTGCGCTTCATCGACGCCGCGCAAGGCCGCGCCGGCAGCGTGACCGCGGCGGTGGCCAAGGGTGCCAGGCCGGCGACCGCCGTGCCTGCGGCGGCGGTGCTGCCGGTGGTCAAGCGCGCGATGCCTTCGGGCAAGGTCGAGAGCGTCTCGAAGACGCTGCGCGCGGCGATGGACAAGCTCGGCGATTGCGCGGGCGTCTATGAGGGCGGCGAAGGCGATCCGCCTGAAGTGGAGACCCATGCGCTCGGCGGCGGCAAGACGCTGGCGCTGCTGCCGTGCGGATCGGGGGCGTACAACTTCTCGACCGTGCCGTTCATCGTGAGCGGCGGGCACGCCACCGTCGCGCGGTTCGACGTGCTGGGCGGCGAGTCCGAGGCCGAGGGGATCGCGATGCTCACCAACGCCGGCTGGGACACCAAGACCGCGACGCTCTCGAGCTACGACAAGGGGCGCGGCATCGGCGACTGCGGCACCGCCGAGGACTATGTCTGGACCGGCGAGATGTTCGTGCTGGTCGAGGCGCGCTCGATGCCCGAGTGCCGCGGCTCGGTGAACTGGCTGACGACCTTCCGCGCGAAGCCGGTGCCGTAACCGCGCATGGCGATGCTTGCGATGGTGCTCGTGCTTGCGGAGCCGGGCAGCGGGCCGGGCTCCGAGCGGCTGTTCGGCAATTGGGCGGTGGCGTGCGACAATGCGAAGCGCTGCGAGGCGACGGCGCTGATGCCCGAGGAATGGAGCGGCGGCGGCCAGGCGCCCAAGCTCGACCTCGGCCGCGAGGCAGGGCCCGCGGGCGAGGTGCGGCTGCGCCTGGGCTGGGCGGCGAAGTACGCGGGGTTCGTGCTGGTCGCGATCGACGGGAAGAAGGTCCATGCCGGCGCCTCGGGCAAGGACGGGCTGGAGCTGCGCGGACCCGCGGCCGAGGCAATCGCGCGGGCGATGGTCAAGGGGCGGACGCTGACGGTGCAGGACCGCAGCGGGCGGCTGCTCGCCACGGTGTCGCTGGCGGGGGCTTCGGCGACGCTGCGCTATGTCGACGCCGAGCAGGGCCGCGCGGGCGGGACGACGGCGATCGTCGCGACCGGTCCGAAGCGCGCGGCGCTGGTGCCTGCCGCGGCGGCGCTGCCGCAAGTGCCGGCGGTGCGGCCGCCGACGGGCAAGGGCGAACGGCTGGGCGACGCGGCGGTCAGGGCGCTTGGCAGACGGGCGGGGTGCGAGGACGGGCCGTCGCGGCCGGCGCTGGCGCCGCAGTTCCACCGGCTCGATGCGCGCGCGACGCTGGTGGCGGTGCCGTGCGGGAGCGGGGCATATCAGTCGAGCTGGGCGCTGTTCGTGCTGGCAGAGGGCAGAGCGGTGCCCGCGCCGTTCGACATCGCGCCGCTCGGCGAGGAGCGCGTGCCGATGGTGATCGATCCCGAATGGGATGCGAAGGCCGGCTCGCTCGCGACGCATGCCAAGGGGCGCGGGCTGGGCGACTGCGGCTTCAACCAGGCCTGGGTGTGGGACGGGGCGCGGTTCCGCATGACCTTGCTCGAGGGGCTGGGGACGTGCCGGCTCTCGGGCGGGTGGCTGACGCGGTACCGGGCCGAGGCGGTGTATCGCTGAGTCCGACGCGCATCCACCCTGGAGGCGCACGTCCGAGTCGGCGCGGGCTCCGAGGGTCGAAAAGTCACAAGAGTCACGACCCGTCGCGGCGATTCCGGCGTCTGGTTCCTGCTAGGTTCAAAGAGCGGCCGGATTGCGCCAGCCGCACCAGCCGAGCAGGCCAATTCCTACATTGCAAGCCCGGCATCCCTCACGGCGCCGAGCGGATCGGCTGCGCCTCGCACAGCACCAGCGCGAACCAGCCCTGGGGGTCGGTCCATTCGGCCGTCGGAGTCCAGCCGCCGGCGCGCAGCAGCATGCGGCCGCCGTTGGGGCCGTATTTGTGGCTGTTCTCGGTGTGGATCGTCTCGCCCGCGGCGATGCTGAAGGGGCGGCCGTCGACTTCGAATGCCGCGTCACGCAGCGCCTCGAGGTGCATCTCGATCCGCGCCGCATCGGCGTTCCACCGCGCAACGTGACGAAAATGGTCCACGGGAATCGTGCCGTCCAATTCGCGGTTGATCCGCTCGAGCAGGTTCAAATTGAATGCCGCGGTGACGCCCTGCGCATCGTCATAGGCGGGGACCAGCACCTCGACCGGCTTGACCCGGTCCATCCCGATCAGCAGCCGCGCGCCTTCGCCGAGCCATTCGCGCATCGCGCGGAGCAGGTCGACTGCGTGCCAGGCGTTGAGGTTACCGATCGTCGAGCCTGGGAAGAAGCCAAGCCGCGGCATCCCCTCGATCATCGGCGGCAGCGGCACGGGCCGCATGAAATCGGCCTCGACCGGATGGACCGGCAGCCCTGGAAACGCCTGCCCCAGCGCGCGCGCCGACTGGCGGAGGAAATCGCCCGAGATGTCGATCGGCACATAGGCGCCCGCGTCGATCGCGCGGAGCAGGATCGGCGTCTTGGTCGACGAGCCCGAGCCGAACTCGATCACCGCGCGGCCGGGCCCCACCGCCTCGGCAATCGCGCCCGCCTGCGCTTCGAGCAGCGCGGTCTCGGTTCGCGTGGGGTAATATTCGGGAAGCTGGGTGATCGCTTCGAACAGCTCGGAGCCGCGGCGATCGTAGAACCAGCGCGCGGGGATCGCGCGCGGGCGCGTCGCGAGGCCGGTGAGCACGTCGGCGCGAAAGGCAGGATCGGCGAGCGAAGCCTGGCCGTCTTCGAGTTCCTGCTTCAGCATGTCACAGATCCTTCGCCAGGCGCACGCCGGTGAACTGCCAGCGCTGATGGGGGTAGAAGAAGTTGCGGTAGCTCGCGCGGACATGGCCGCGCGGCGTGGCGCACGAGCCGCCGCGCAGCACGAACTGGCCGCTCATGAACTTGCCGTTGTACTCGCCGACCGCGCCTTCGGCCGGCTTGAAGCCCGGATAGGGGCGATAGGCGCTGCCGGTCCATTCCCAGACGTCGCCGAAGAAGGCCGGGCCGCCGGAGGAGGGGCGCGGCTCGATCGGGCCGGGGCCGTCGAGCTGGTTGCCGCCCGCCGGGTCGTGCGGGGAGGCCATCGCTTCCCATTCGGCCTCGGCCGGCAGCCGCGCACCGGCCCAGCTGGCATAGGCATCGGCCTCGAAGAAGCTGACGTGCGTCACCGGCGCCGCGGGATCGATCGGGCGCCGGCCGTCGAGCCCGAAGCGCGTCCACACGCCCTCGGCCTGCTCCCAATAGAGCGGCGCCTCGACGCCCTCGCGCTGGACCCAGGCCCAGCCGTCCGACAGCCAGTGCCGCGCCTCGCGATAGCCGCCGTCGGCGATGAACTGTGCCCATTCGCCATTAGTAACCGTGCGGTCGGCAAGCGCATGCGGTGCGAGCAGCGCCGGGTGGCGAGGACCCTCGCAATCGAAGGCGAAGGTTGACACGGTTGACACCTGCAATGGCGAAAAATCGCCGCCGATCTCGACCACGCCCGTCGCACCCTCGATCCAGCCGATGGGGCCGGGCATCGCCACCGGCACCTTGCGATCGCCGGGCCAGACTGCGGGCTGGAGCGGGTTCTGCGCGAAGAGGTGGAGGATGTCGGTGAGGAGCAGTTCCTGGTGCTGCTCCTCGTGATGGCAGCCGAGCATCACCAGCGCCTGCGCTGCCTCGGGCAGGTTCGGCAGCGCATCGAGCAGCGCGGCGTCGACGGCGCGGCGATAGGCGAGGATTTCGGCGAGCGAGGGCCGGGTGATCATCCCCCGGCGCGGACGCGCGTGGCGCTTGCCCTCGGCTTCGTAATAGCTGTTGAACAGGAACGGCCAGCGTTCGTCGCGGAGCCGATAGCCGGTCACGAAATCGCGCAGCACGAAGGTCTCGAAAAACCATGTCGTATGCGCGAGGTGCCATTTCGCCGGCGAGGCATCGTCCATCGACTGGACCGTGGCGTCGGCGTCGGAAAGCGGCGCGACCAGCGCTTCGCTGAGCTTCCGGACCGCGGAGAAGCGCGAGGCGAGTGCCAATGGAGCCGATTGCGTGCCGACCTCTGTTCGCATTTTGTTCTCCTACCGCATTGGCTTGCGATCGTCAACGCTGCGAAACATTCGCGGCACTGGGCCGGTCAATTTCCTATCGGGACGCCCCTGGTACCCAGAGAACGTCCCCGCCGCCCGCTTTGTTCACCGCGCGCGCGGCGACGAAGAGCAGGTCGGACAGGCGATTGAGATAGGCAATCGCGGCAGGAGTTAAAGCCACCCTTTGGTGCAGTTCGACCAGGCTGCGCTCGGCGCGGCGCGCGACGGCGCGGGCGAGGTGGAGCGCGGCGGCGGCGGGCGTGCCGCCGGGCAGGATGAAGCTGGTCAGCGGGTCGAGATCGGCGTTGAGCCGGTCGATCGCCGCCTCGAGCCGCTCGACCTGCGCGGGCGTGACGCGGAGCGCGCCTTCGATACCGGCCTCGAGCGGCGTGGCGACGTCGGCGCCGAGGTCGAAGAGGTCGTTCTGGATCGAGCGGAGGAGGTCGGCGAGGTCGTCGGCGGGGAGCGCGGCGATCGCGACGCCGAGCGCGCTGTTGGCTTCGTCGACGTCGCCGATCGCGGCCATGCGCGGATCGGCCTTGGACACGCGCGAGCCGTCGACCAGCCCGGTCGTGCCCTGGTCGCCGGTGCGGGTGTAGATCCGGTTGAGCCGGACCAGCGGCTCAGCTCCCCGAGGCGGAGGCGGCGAGCAGGATCAGCGCGAGCACGCCGATGCCGATGCCCTGGAACAGGATGCGCTGGCGCATCAGCTTGTTCGACTTGAGCGCACGCTCGGTTGGGGCGTCGCCCGTGCCCATGAGATCGGCCGAGCTCATCTTGGTGAGGTTGACGAGACCCATCGCGAGCGTCGCCAGCACGGCGATCCCCGCTGCGATGAAGACGAGCACGAGGAAGATCTGCATCCTGCTTATCTAATCCGTCGCGAGCCCGATTCCAACCGGCAGCCGGCCTTCGCGCAGCAATTGGCCGAGCGTCTCGCCGTCGAGCCCGTCGAGCCGCATCGCTTCGAGCGTGGGTGCGCCGTGGCGCTTGGCAAGACGCGCGCCGTCTGGGCCGGCGAGCAGCGCATGGTGCGTGTAGGCGGGGTTCGGCAGGCCGAGCAGCGCCTGGAGCAGCCGGTGGATGTGCGTCGCGTGGAACAGGTCGCGGCCGCGCACGACGTTGGTGACGCCCTGCGCGGCATCGTCGACGGTGACGGCGAGGTGATAGGAGGCGGGTGCGTCCTTGCGGGCGAGGACGACGTCGCCGAGCGAGGCGGGGTCGGCGATCGTCGGGCCGGCGAAGCTGTCGTGGAAGAGGAGACCGGAATCGCGCGTCTCTGAAATCCCGGCGTCATCCCGGCTTTCGCCGGGATGACGGTTCAGGATTGGGAGGCGTCCGAGCGCCTTCTGGACGTCCAGACGCCATGCATGAGGCTTCGACAAGTCTGGCGCCTCCAACCCCCGGCACGTGCCCGGGTAGAGCACGCCGTCGGGGCCGTGCGGGGCGGAGGCGCTGGCGGCGATGTCGGAGCGGGTGCAGAAGCACGGGTAGAGCAGGCCCATCGCGCGCAGCCGGTCGAGCGCCTGCTCGTAGAGGCGGAGGCGCTGCGACTGGAAGACGATCTCACCGTCCCAGTCGAGCCCGAGCCATTCGAGGTCGGCGACGATCGCCTCGACATGCTCGGGGCGGCTGCGGGTGCCGTCGATATCCTCGATGCGGAGCAGGAAATCGCCGCCGGTCGCGCGCGCGAAGGCATGCGCCTGGATCGCCGACCAGGCGTGCCCCAGGTGGAGCCGGCCGGTGGGGCTCGGCGCGAAGCGCGTGACGACCTTCACCGCCAACGCGACTCTTGACCGCGAGTCGCGGGCTGTGCTGTCATGATGGCGTCACGCTGGCCGGGCAGATGCCCGCCAACGTATAAGGGGCGAGGGAGCGCATGTATCATCCCGACGTGATCCGCCATCCGGATAGCTGTCCCGCGCTCGTCCTCAATGCCGACTATACGCCGCTCAGCTATTACCCGCTCTCCATCTGGCCCTGGCAGACCGCGGTCAAGGCCGTGTTCCTCGATCGGGTGGATATCGTCGCGCATTACGAGCGCGAGGTTCGAAGTCCCAGCGCGAGGCTGAAGCTTCCTTCGGTCATCGCGCTCAAACAATATGTGAAGCCTTCGAACTTCCCTGCCTTCACGCGCTTCAACCTGTTCCTCCGCGACAAGTTCGCCTGCCAATATTGCGGCAACCCGCGCGACCTCACCTTCGACCATGTCATCCCCCGCGCCCAGGGTGGGCGCACGACCTGGGAGAATGTCGTCACCGCCTGCGCGCCATGCAACCTCAAGAAGGGCGGTCGCACCCCGCGCCAGGCGGCGATGCCGCTCCCCTTCGCGCCGATCCGGCCGACGAGCTGGCAGCTGCAGGAGCACGGCCGGCGGTTTCCGCCCAACTATCTGCACGATACCTGGCACGACTGGCTGTATTGGGACGTCGAGCTGGAGGCTTGAGTTGCCTTCGGATGCGGCGCCGGCCCACTCCCCTAGCCATTGCGCCGGGACGCGCCTAGCATGCGGCGACGGGCCGTGCGCGCGGGCTTGGCGGCTGCGCTGCATTGGTGTATTGCAAGGGCAACACAGTAGCTTGCGCGGTTGATGGCGAAAGACCCAGACTCCCCCGAGATCCGCTTCCCGCTGCGTCGCGCCGATGTCGCCGCCGCGCCGAAGCCCGTTTCGCCGCCTGCCCCGACCCAGGCCGCGCAGCGCCGCGCGCCGATGGCGTGGCTGCCCAAGGTGATCCGCAAGCCGGTCGACACCGCGCCCGAGCGCCAGTGGTTCGAAGGCGCCGAGCCGTTCGAGCTCACCGAAGTCGCGCCCGCGCCCAAGCCGGCAACGGCGGCGCCCCGGCCGGTCCGCGCCTGGACGAGCGACGCGCCGCGCGTCGCCGCGGTGCCGCCCGCGCCGCCGCTGCCACCGGGCGCCCCGCCCGGGGGCGAGCTGCCGCCGGGGAGCTACACCACCAACCTCCCGGTGCTCTACCGGCCGAGCCTGTGGCGCTGGGTGTCGCGCGGCGCGGCGGCGTTCGTCGTGCTGTTCGTCCTCGCGGTCGCCTGGCTCGCCCTCACCGCACCGCTCTCCAAGTCGCTCGAGCCGCCCGCGCCGCCCTCGATCACGCTCTATGCCTCGGACGGGCAGACGCCGATCGCGCGGCGCGGCGCAGTGATCGGCCAGCCGGTCGACGCCGAGAAGCTGCCCGCGCACGTCCGCAACGCCTTCGTCGCGATCGAGGACCGGCGCTTCTACAGCCATTGGGGCGTCGACCCGCGCGGGCTGATGCGCGCGCTGGTCCACAACATGACCTCGAGCGACGGCCAGCAGGGCGGCAGCACGATCACCCAGCAGCTCGCCAAGAACGCCTTTCTAAGCTCGAGCCGCACCTTCGGCCGCAAGGCGCAGGAAGCGATGATCGCGCTGTGGCTCGAGGCGTGGCTGACCAAGAACGAGATCCTCTCGCGCTATCTCTCGAACGTCTATTTCGGCGACAACGTCTATGGGCTGAGCGCGGCGGCGCGGCATTATTTCAACTGCGCGCCCGAGCAGCTGAGCGTCAGCCAGGCCTCGCTGCTCGCCGGGCTGGTGCAGGCGCCGAGCCGGCTCGCGCCGACGGGCAACCTCCGCGGCGCGCGCGAGCGGCAGCGGCTGGTGCTGGCGGCGATGGTCGACACGCACATGCTGAGCAAGGACGAGGCGGTGCGGGTGCGACCTGCGGTGCTCAACGTCCCGCGCGAGAAGCCGCTGCCGAGCGGGGGCTATTTCGCCGACTGGGTGCTGCCCCAGGCGCGCGACATGGCGGGCGCGGTGGCGAGCGAGCAGCGCGTGACCACCACGCTCGAGACGCGGATGCAGGCGGCGGCCGAGCGCGCGGTGCGCAATATCGGACTGAAGCGCGCGCAGATCGCGATCGTCGCGATGCGGCCCGACGGGCGCGTCGTTGCGATGGTCGGCGGCACCAGCTACGCCGCCTCGCCGTTCAACCGCGCGACCCAGGCGCGGCGCCAGCCGGGATCGACCTTCAAGCTGTTCGTCTATCTCGCCGCGCTGCGCGGGGGGATGGTGCCCGACGACATCGTCGATGATTCGCCGGTGAGCTTCGGCGGCTGGTCGCCCGAGAACAGCCATGGCGATTATCAGGGCAAGATCACGCTCCAGCAAGCCTTCGCCAAGTCGAGCAACGTCGTCGCGGCGCGGCTGACCCAGCGCTTCGGAGTGAAGGCCGTGACCCAGGCCGCGCGCGACCTCGGCATCTCGACGCCGATCGGCGACAATGCCTCGATCGCGCTGGGGACGTCGACGGTATCGCTGCTCGAGCTCACCTCCGCCTATGCCTCGGTCGCGCGCGGTGCCTATCCGGTGCGGCCGACGGGGCTCGCCGACCTCGCCGAGGCAAGCAGCCCGATCGCCGCCGCCTTCGGCCGCTCGACCGACTATCGCCGCGGCGAGCTCGAGGACCTGCGCACGCTGCTGGGGAGCGTGGTGCAGAGCGGGACGGGACGCGGCGCGGGCCTCTCGATCCCGAGCTTCGGCAAGACGGGCACGACGCAGGACAATCGCGACGCCTGGTTCGTCGGCTATGCGGGCGAAGGCGAAGGCGCGCTGGTCGCGGGCGTGTGGATCGGCAACGACGACAATTCGCCCAACGCCGCGCTTTCGGGCGGCGGCATCCCGGCGCGGGTGTGGCGCGACTTCATGGCGCGCGCGCTCAACGTGCCGGTGACCGCGCCGCCGCCCGAGCCGGTGGACAATGGCAGCGTCGGCAACGAGTCGGGCGACGACGACAGCCCGCTCGAGGCGCTGGGGATCAAGATCGACCAGGGCACGATCGAGACGGTGATCGATACGCTCACCCCGACGCCGACTCCCGAGCCCACGCCCGGCCGCGCCCCGCGCCGCGAGGACGCTGCGCCGCCACCGGCGCGGAACGGTGGGAACGACCCCGAGCGGGAGTAGCCCTTCCACCGTCATCCCGGCGGAAGCCGGGACCCAGGGCAGCAAGCCGTGTCGCCCGCGGCCCTGGGTCCCGGCTTTCGCCGGGATGACGGCCTTGGGGCTGCGGAGGTGAGTTGACGGCGTCCTCGCACGACCGCAATGCGCTGGGCCATGCGCTTCTTCTCCGACAATGCCGCCCCGGTCTGCCGCCAAGTGCTCGACGCGCTCGCGGGCGCCAACCAGCTCGACACGGCCTATGACGGCGACCGCTGGAGCGCGCAGCTCGACGGCGCCTTCTCCGAGCTGTTCGAAGCGCCGGTGCGCGCCTTGTGGGTGCCGACGGGGACCGCCGCCAACTGCCTCGCGCTCGCCGCGCTCTGCCCGCCCGATGGCGGCGTGGTCTGCCACCGCGACGCGCACGTCCAGGTCGACGAGGCGGGCGCGCCGGGCTTCTACACGCATGGCGCGACGCTGATGCTCGGCGAGGGGCCGGGGGCGAAGCTCACGCCCGACGCGATCCGCGCGGTGGTGAGCGGCATCCGGCCCGACGTGCACCAGGTCCAGCCGCATGCCGTCACCATCACCAACGCCACCGAATATGGCCTGGCCTATTCACCCGCCGAAGTCGGCGCGATCGGCGAGCTCTGCCGCGAGCGCGGCTGGGGGCTGCACATGGACGGCGCGCGCTTCGCCAACGCCGTCGCGCATCTCGGCTGCTCGCCGGCCGAAGTGACGTGGAAGGCCGGCGTCGACGTGCTGAGCTTCGGCTTCGTCAAGAACGGCGGGATGAGCGCCGAGGCGCTGGTGTTCTTCAGGACCGAGCTTGCCGAGGCGACGCTCCGCCGGCGCAAGCGCGCGGGACTGCTCTTTTCCAAGGGCCGCTATCTCGCCGCGCAGCTGCTCGCGATGCTGAAGGACGATCTCTGGCTGGCGAATGCGCGCAATGCCAATGCGGGCGCGAAGCTGCTCGCCGAGGCCGCGGGCGAGCGGCTGGTGTTCCCGGCGCAAGCGAACGAAGTGTTCATCCGCGTCTCGGCCGAGGAAGCCGCCGGGCTGCGCGCGCTGGGCTTCGACTTCTACGACTGGACCGTCGGCGAGGCGCGGCTGGTGACGAGCTGGGACCAGGATCCGCAAGCGATCCGCCCGCTGGCGCAAGCGATCGCGGCGCTGCCGTGAGTGCTTCTTCTCAATCCTCCCCCGGAGGGGGAGGAGGACCATGCGAAGCATGGTGGAGGGGTAGCTACCCGCGGGCTGCGTCGCTCGTGGAGAGCTACCCCTCCGTCAGCCCTTCGGGTTGCCACCTCCCCTTCCAGGGGAGGATGTAATTGATGGACCAGCCTCGCTCCACGCGCCTCACCGTGCTCGTCCCCTTCGCGGTCGTGACGCTGATCTGGGGCTCGACCTGGATCGTGATCCGCGACCAGCTGGCGGTGGTGCCGCCCAGCTGGTCGGTGACCTATCGCTTCACCGCGGCGGGCGTGACGATGCTCGCCTGGGCGCTGATCAAGCGCGAGAAGCTCGCCCTCGACCGGCGCGGCCTGATCTTCGCGCTCGGGCTCGCGCTCAGCCAGTTCGTGCTCAACTTCAACCTCGTCTACCGCGCCGAGCAGCACATCACCTCGGGCGTGGTCGCGGTCTGCTATGCGCTGCTGCTGGTGCCCAATGCGGTGCTCGCGCGGATCTTCCTGGGGCAGAGGATGGGGCGCCAGCTGGTGCTCGGCTCGGGGATCGCGCTCGCCGGCGTGGCGCTGCTGTTCGTCCATGAGATGCGGCTGAGCGCGCACGGACCCACCCAGGCGGCGATCGGGATCGGCATCGCGCTGCTCGGCGTGCTCTCGGCCTCGATCGCCAACGTGATGCAGGCGACCCCTACGGCGCGCGCCTATCCGATGGTGCCGATGCTCGGCTGGGCGATGCTGCTCGGCGCGGCGATCGACGCGGCGTTCGCGCTGGCCACGGTCGGCGCGCCGGTGTTCGAGCCGCGGTGGAGCTATGCGGCGGGGATCCTCTACCTCGGCGTGATCGGATCGGCGATCACCTTCACCCTCTATTTCGCGCTGATCCGCACGATCGGACCGGCCAAGGCGGCCTACACCAGCGTGATCATCCCGGTGATCGCGATGCTCTTCTCGACCGTGTTCGAGGGCTATCGCTGGTCGTGGTACGCTGGCGCAGGCGCCGTGCTGACCGTCGCGGGGCTGGTGCTGGCGCTCAGGGCGCGCAGGCCCAACCGGTAGTCGGCGTAGCGCGGGCGCCAGCCGAGGACGCGCTTGGCCTTGAGGTTCGAGACGCGGCGGTTCTCGCCGTAGAAGGCGCGCGCCTGCGGGCTGAGCTCGGCGATGTCGAGCGGCACGAGCGGCGGCACCGGGCAGCCGGCGAGGCGGCAGGCGAAGGCGACGATGTCGCTCTGGGGCGCGGGGCAGTCGTCGGCGAGGTTGTAGGCGCCCGGCGGCGCCGTGAGCCCGGCGATCACACCCGAGACGATGTCGTCGGCATGGATGCGGCTGAACACCTGGCCGGGGATGTCGATCCGTGCGGGGCAGCGGATGCGGATCCGGTCGAGCAGCGAGCGGCCGGGGCCGTAGATGCCGGGCAGCCGGAAGACGCGCGCCTGCTTGTTGAGCCAGGCGGCGTCGGCCTCGCTGCGCGCGGTGCGGCGGCCGGTGCCGGTGGGCGTGTCCTCGTCGACCCAGGCGCCGCCGGTGTCGCCATAGACGCCGGTCGAGGAGAGATAGCCGATCCAGCGCTTGGCTCCGTCGAGCGCATGGCCCCAGCCGTCGAGCACCGGATCGCCGTCGCCCGCCGGTGGGACCGAGGACAGGACATGGCTCGCCTGGGCGAGCTGCTCGGCGACCTTCACGCGGTCGGCGAACGTGTCGCGGGTGGTGCCGGTGACGGTCCAGCCCTGCGCGCGCAGCTCGGCCGCGAGGCGCGTGGCGGTATAGCCCAGGCCGAAGACGAAGAGACGCATGGGGGAATGGTAGCCGTCCTGCCCCATGCCGTCATCCCGGCGGGAGGCGGGAACGCGCCTTGGCTATTGCGCCCCGTATCCGCCGAACAGCACCCCGAAGAAGTCGCCCTTGTTGAAGCTCGGGCGCTTGTCGTCGTCGGCGAGCGTGCTCGCGGCCGAGAAGGCGACGTTGAAATATTTCTCAGCCGAGGGCCAGTTCCACGGCAGGTCGATCTGGTCCGAGGGCTTGTGGTAATTCTCGTCGAGGAACTTCTTCGACGCGATCGCGCCCTCGCCCGTCCCCGGACCCGTGTCGATCGACACCGCCGGGATGCCCGACTGGACGAAGCTGTAATGGTCCGATCGGACGAAGAACATCTCCTCGGGCGTCGGATCGGGGACGACCTTCAGCCCGTATTTCGCGGCGGCGGCGTGGATCACCGGGCCCAGGCTCATCCGCTCCTCGCCGTCGACCACCAGGTCCTCGAGCTTGTAGGTGAGGATCGGCATGTCGATGTTGAGGTCGGCGACCAGCGCTGCCTTCGGCACCACCGGATTGTGCGCGAAATAGTCCGAGCCGATCAGCCCTTCCTCCTCGGCAGTGAGCGAGAGGAACAGGATCGAGCGGCGCGGGCGCTTGCCCTCGGCCTGGTAGCGCTTGGCGATCTCGAGGATCACGGCGTTGCCGATCGCATTGTCCATCGCGCCGTTGTAGATGCGGTCGCCGTTCACCGGATCGCCGATGCCGACGTGATCGAGATGCGCCGAGAGGATGACGTACTGGCCCTTGAGTGCCGGGTCGGAGCCTTCGAGCAGGCCGACGACGTTGCGGCTCGGCGAGGTGCGCACGCGCGTCTTGGCGGTGGCGTCGAGCGTGACCGCGAGCGGCCCGGTGGGGATGCGCGCGCCCTTCTTCTCGGCGGCGAGCACCGCGGCCCATTTGAGCCTGGCGCCGGCGAACAGCTTGGCCGCGCCGACCTGGCTGACGAAGGCGACCACCGGCGCCTCCGGCGCGACCATGTGCGCCACGCCGTCCGGCCCTGCCCAGCCGCGGCGGCTATAGTCGTAATAGGCGGCGAAGTCGGTGAAGCTGATCGACGAGGCGCGGTCGGTGGTCTCGATCACTACCACCGCCTTGGCGCCGTGCTGCTGCGCGATCAGCGCCTTGTTGTCGTCGTCGCCGAGGTGCGCGCCGACTTCGGTGGGCAGCCCCTCGGGCACGCCGGTGAGGATCGCGACCACCTTGCCCTTGACGTCGAGCCCCTTGTAGTCGTCGCGCTTCCCTTCCGGATAGACGATGCCATAGCCGGCGAAGACGACCTCGCCCGAGACGCTGAAGTCGGGCTTGGCGGGGATCGGCATGTTGACGAAGTCGGTGCCGAAGGCGAGCGTGATCGGCACCTTGCCTTGCTTGAGCACGAGGCTGCCATGCTCGCCGGGGCGGAAGCTGGTGAGGCTCACCGGCTGGAACCAGCCGCCCTTGCCGTCGCCCGCGGGCTTGAGCCCGGCCGCGAGCATCTGCGAGGCGACATATTCGGCGGCGACATTGAAGTCCTGCGTCCCCGCCTCGCGCCCGCGCAGCACGTCGGAGGCAAGGAACTGGACATGCGCCTTGAGCGCGAGCTGGAGCCTGCTCGCCGGGGGCACTTCGGGCGCCGCCGGCGGCGGCGGCGTCTGCGTCTCGGCCGACTTGACCGTGATCGGTTGCGGCTCGGGCTGTGCGCCGGTCTGGGCCTGCGCCAGCGGCGCGAGCAGGAGCAGCGGGAGCACGAGGAAGGGACGAAGCATCCGGAGCCTTTCGAACGAAGCAAGCTGGTTTGCGCGGCGGCCGGAGCGCGTCCCCCACCATGCGCGCTTGTTCCACAGCATCTGCGCACGGGCAACGCCAGCTTTTGGCAAAGCGCACCACTTCGTCCCAGCCCGGCGTGGCGTCGCAGCCCCTCGGCTTGGCATCCCGTCACATTAAAGGTGGCGGCATGGGGCCTGTTTCCTATATGCGCTCCCACGATGGCAGACGTTCACGCTGCGGCCCAAGCGCCGAAAGTCACGCGCCGCGAGGATTATCGCGCGCCCGAATGGCTCGTCCCCGAAATCGCGCTCGATTTCGACCTCGACCCCGCGGCGACGCGCGTCCGCGCAACGCTCAAGGTCGAGCGCAACGGGAGCCATGCCGCGCCGCTGAGGCTCGACGGCGACGGGCTGGCGGCGCTTTCGGTGAAGGTCGACGGCGCCGACGCCGAGTGGCGGATGGACGGGCAGGACCTGGTCGTCGCGCTGGCCGGCGATGCGCACATCGTCGAGACCGAAGTCGAGATCGCGCCCGAGCGCAACACCCAGCTCCAGGGTCTCTATGCCTCGGGCGGCATGCTCTGCACCCAGTGCGAGGCCGAGGGCTTCCGCCGCATCACCTTCTTCCCCGACCGGCCCGACGTGCTCTCGAAGTACAAGGTCAGGCTGACCGCCGACAAGGCGCGCTTCCCGGTGCTGCTCGCCAACGGCGATCCGGTCGCCCAGGGCGAGCTCGACGGCGGCCGGCACTGGGCCGAGTGGCACGATCCCTTCCCCAAGCCGAGCTATTTGTTCGCGCTGGTCGCCGGCGACCTCGTCGCCAACCGCGGCACCTTTACGACGATGAGCGGCCGCGACGTGCAACTCGGCATCTGGGTGCGCTCGCCCGACCTCGCCAAGACCGACCACGCCCTCGCCGCGCTCAAGACCTCGATGAAGTGGGACGAGGACGTCTACGGCCGCGAATACGACCTCGACGTGTTCAACATCGTCGCGGTCGACGACTTCAACTTCGGTGCGATGGAGAACAAGGGGCTGAACGTCTTCAACAGCCGCTACATCCTCGCCGATCCCGACACCGCCACCGATTACGATTACGACGCGATCGCCGCGGTGGTGGCGCACGAATATTTCCACAACTGGTCGGGCAACCGCGTCACCTGCCGCGACTGGTTCCAGCTCAGCCTCAAGGAAGGCTTTACGGTCTTCCGCGACCAGAGCTTCTCGGCCGACCAGGGCTCGAAGGCGGTCAAGCGGATCGAGGACGTGCGTGCGCTCCGCGCCGGCCAGTTCCCTGAGGACGCGGGTCCGCTCGCCCATGCGGTGCGCCCCGACAGCTATATCGAGATCTCGAACTTCTACACCGCGACGATCTACAACAAGGGCGCCGAAGTCATCCGGATGATGGCGACGATCCTCGGCCCCGAAACGTTCCGCGCCGCGACCGACCTCTACTTCGAGCGGTTCGACGGCACGGCTGCCACCTGCGAGGACTTCGTGCGCTGCATGGAGGAAGCCGGCGGTGTCGACCTCGCCCAGTTCCGCCTCTGGTACAGCCAGGCGGGCACCCCGCGCGTCTCGGCGACGCTCACCCAGGAGGGCGGCCGCGCGCGGCTGAAGCTCGCCCAGGCGGTCCCCGCGACGCCGGGACAGCTCGACAAGGCGCCGATGGTGCTGCCGCTCAAGCTCAAGCTGCTCGGCGGCTTCACCGGGCGGCCGCTCTGCGACGAGCAGCTGGTGCTGCTCAAGGGGCAGGAGCAGGAAATCCTGTTCGAGGGGCTGTCCGAAAAGCCGGTGCTCTCGATCAACCGCGGCTTCTCCTCGCCGGTGATCGTCGAGACCGATCGCACCGCGGCCGACCTCGCCTTCCTCTCGGCGCACGACGACGATCCCTTCGCGCGCTACGAAGCGATGCAGCAGCTGATGCTCGACACGCTGGTGAAGGCGGTCGAGACCGGCCAGGCCGATCACGACGCGGTGATCGATGCGGTCGGCAACACGCTGTCGGACAGCGCGCTCGACCAGGCGTTCGTCGCCGAGGCGGTGCTGCTGCCCTCGGACGCGTTCATCGGCGACCAGATGAAGACCGTCGATCCCGACGCGATCTGGGCGGCGCGCGAAGCGCTGCGCACGGACCTCGGCACCAAGCTCGCGCCGCTGTGGCGCGAAGCCTATGAGGCGGTGCGCGCCAATCGCTTCGAATATTCGCCGAGCGGCAAGGGCGGCCGGCGGATCAAGAACGTTGCGCTCGGCTATATCGCCGCGAGCGGCGCGGAGGATGCCGCGCACATCGCCTTCGAGCAGTTCGTCACGGCCGACAACATGACCGACCGCCAGGGTGCGCTCGGCACATTGGTCAACGGCACGTCGGACGAGCGCGACGAAGCGCTCGAGGCCTTCTATCGCCGCTACCAGGGCAATGCGCTGGTGCTCGACAAATGGTTCCAGACCCAGGCGCTCTCGACCCGCGACGACACCGCCGAGGCGGTGGAAGCGCTGGCCAAGCACCGCGACTTCACGCTGGCGAACCCCAATCGCGCGCGCTCGCTGGTCGGCGCCTTCTCGGTCAACCAGCGCGCGTTCCACGACAAGTCGGGCCGCGGCTATCGCTTCCTCGGCGACCAGCTGCTCGCGCTGGACAAGCTCAACCCGCAGACCGCCGCGAAGCTGCTGCCCCCGCTGGGCCGCTGGCGCCGCTTCGATGCAGCGCGCGCGGCGAAGATGCGCGCCGAGCTGGAACGGATCCTGGAAGCACCGGGGCTGAGCAAGGACATGTTCGAGCAGGCGTCGAAGAGCCTGGACTAACTTAATCCTCCCCTGGAAGGGGAGGTGGCAAGCCGAAGGCTTGAGGGAGGGGTAGCGATCCGCTGGCTTCGAAGCTCGTGGATAGCTACCCCTCCACCACCGCACCGCTTCGCGGCGGTTCCCCCCCCTCCGGGGGAGGATTTTTAGGCCATCACATTCCGGCCGCGCGTCACGCTGGCGCTGTACCCCACGCTCGCGCGCGGGGTGCGCGTCGCGATCGTGTCGACGAACAGCCAGTCGTTGGTCGCCTTCTCGGGCGTCAGCGTCAGCGCCATATAGCCGCGGCGGCTGGTGTCGCACCATTTGAGCTCGGGGTTAGCCGCGACCAGCCCCGCCGCGATCGCCCTGGGATCGGCGGCGAGCGAATCCTCATAGCCGGGCGAGGTCACCGAATGGCCGGCGAACTCGACGCCCGCGGGCTTGCCGTCCTGGCCGAGGTCGAACGCCCAGGCATTGTGGCTGTCGCCGCAGATCACCAGCAGGTTCGCGCCTGCCGCCTGCGCCGCCTTGAGGAACCGCGCGCGCGCCGCGGGATAGCCGCCCCAGCTGTCGTAGTTGAGCGGCAGGCCGAGCTTGCCCGAGATCACGCCGGCCTTGGCGATCATCCGCGCCTTGCGGCCCGCGTCCGGCGCGAGCCAGCTCTCCGTCGCGGGCGGGGCGACGAGATTGCCCATGATCGTGCCGAAGCCCGCGACCTGCCAATGCTGCCCCGCCCTGACCGACGCGCGCATCGCCTGGGCGAGCCACGCCTCCTGTTCGGTGCCGAGCATCGTCGCCGCGGGCGACTGCCAGGCGCCGTCGCGGAAGTTGGTGAGCGCCTTGATCGGATCGGCCTCGAAGAAGAACGCGCCGATGTCGGGCTGGCGCGTGCGGTAGAGCAGCCGGCTCTCGGTACGGAACAGCGTCGCGAGGGCGCCGATCGCATAGCTGCCCCATGGCGCCTCGGAGACCGGCATCCATTCGCGCCAGGCCTGGATCGCCGCGGCCTTGCGCATGTCCCAGTCGCCTTCGTCCGCCTGGTGGTTCTCGGCGCCGCCCTCCCAGCTGTCGTTGGCGGTCTCATGATCGTCCCATTGGACGATGCAGGGCTTGGCGGCGTGGAGCTCCTGGAGATCGGGATCCGAGCGATAGCTGGCGTAGCGCAGGCGATAGTCGGCGAGCGCGAGGCATTCGTGGAGGGGCTGCGGCACCCGCGCGGCGATCGCCTGTTCGTCCGTGGGATAGTCGCCGGGCTTGTACTCGTAATAATAGTCGCCGAGGTGGACCCAGAGGTCGAGGTCCTCGCGCGCGGCGGCGTGGCCGTAAGCGTTGAACCAGCCGAACCCCATGTTCGAGCAGGAGAAGATGCCGATGCCGAAGCGACGCGTCGGGCCGACGGGCAGCGTCTTGGTGCGGCCCACCGGCGACATCGTCCCGTCGGGCGCGACGAAGCGGTAGAAATAGCGCGTGCCGGGCTTGAGGCCGGTCGCGACGATCTTGGCGGTATGGTCGCGCCAGGGGCCGGTTACCTGCTCGCCGCCGCCGGCGATCCGCACGAAGTCGGCTGTCTCCGAAATCTCCGCGCGCAGCTTCGCCGGGCCGCCGTTCGCGGGGACGTAGCGCGTCCAGAGCAGCATCGAATCGGCGGCCGGCTCGCCGCTCGCGACCGAATGGGTAAAGCCGGTCAGCGCCGCGACGCTCTGCGCATAGGCGAAGCCCGGGAGCAGGAACGCGCCCGTCCCCAGCGTGCCGGTGACGAGGAACGAACGGCGATCGATACGCAATGTCATGGCACGGCCCTCCCACGGAACACCACAGCCCTGCGCTCGCCATATGGCGCGTTCGTGACAGCCTGAGCCGAGGCCGCTAAGCCGCCGCGATGCTCGACCGTGTCGCCCGCCTCCCCGCCTGGCTGATCCTGCTCCTCGTCGCGATCGTCGCGCGCTCAGTGACCTTCGGCAACCCCGTCGTGCACGTCGACGAGGAATTCTATTTCGTGACCGCGCGATCGATGCTCGAGGGCGCGCTGCCCTACGTCGACGTGTGGGACCGCAAGCCGATCGGGCTGTTCCTGCTCTACACCCCCGCCGCCGCGCTCGGCATGCCGCTCGGCATCTGGGGCTATCAGGCGATAGCGCTGGCCGCGGTCGTCGGCACCGCGCTGCTGGTCGTCCGGCTGTGCGAGCGCGCCGGCTGGAGCCGGGGCGCGCTTCCCGCCGCGATCGCCTACATCCTGTGGCTCAACTTCCTCGATGGCCAGGGCGGCCAGGCGCCGGTCTTCTACAATTTGCTGATGACCGCCGCCGCGGCGATGCTCGCGCCGCGGCCCGGCGACCGCGCCAACCCCGCTCGGCGCTTCCGCCTGGGCTTGAGCGCGCTCGCGCTGGTGGGCCTGAGCCTGCAGATCAAATATTCGGTGGTGTTCGAGGGGCTGTTCTTCGGCCTTTGGTGGATGTGGCGCGAGTTCAAGCTGGGGCGCGGCGTGCCCGCGATCCTGGTGCGCGCCACCGCCCTAGCCGCCGCCGCCGCGCTGCCGACGCTCGCCGCCTGGGGCTATTACGCCGCGATCGGGCATGGCGCCGACTGGGTCTATGCCAACTTCACTTCGATCGGCGAGCGTCGGCCCGATCCGTTGCTCGAACAGCTCGGCAACCTCGCGAAGATCGTGCTGATCGCCTCGCCGCTGTTCGCGCTCGCCGCGATGGCGTGGCGGCAGCGCGGGCAGGGGCGCGAGCGCGCGGTGCAGAGCTGGCTCTTCGCCTGGGCCGGCGCCGCGCTCGCCGGGCTGCTCGCGTTCGGCAGCTGGTTCGAACATTATGCGCTGCCGGTGATCGCGCCGCTCGCCTGCTGCGCCGCAGGCTTTCTGAGCCAGCACCACCACCGCCGCCGGGCGGCGACGCTGCTGCTCGCCTGGGGCCTGGTGGGCGGCATCGGCACGCTGCTGGTCAAGCGGCAGATCCGCGGCGACGCCGCGCAATTCACGGCGGCGGCGGCGACGGTCGGCAAGGGGCCGGGCTGTCTCTACGTCTATTCGGGCACCAGCATGCTCTATGCGGCGAGCGAGCGCTGCCGGCTGTCGCGCTACGTCTTCCCGAGCCACCTCGGCCGCCAGCGCGAGCAAGGCGCGATCGGGGTCGACCAGCAAGCCGAGATCGAGCGGATCCTGGCGCTGGATCCCGCGGTGGTGGTGATCCGCAAGCCCTATATCGGCGAGCGCCAGGACCTGCGCGCGCTGGTGATGCGGCGGATGGATGCTGCCTATCGCCTGCAGGCGACGGTGCCGATGGGGAACGACCGGCTCAGCGTCTACCGGAGGAAATGACGCGGTAGCGGCGGGTACGCCCGGCGCGCGCGTCGAGCATTTCCTGGTAGCAGTCGACCAGCGCCTCGGCATGGTCGCGGTCGGTGCGGACCTTGCTCGCGGCATGGACCGCGGCGGCGCGCAGGATCGCGGGCTCGCGCGCGAACATCCGGCGGATCGCGTCCGCCGCCGAGCGCGGGTCGCGCGCGCGGTATTTCTCGGCGAACAGCGGGTCGGCGATGTGCGAAAGCCCGCCGGTATCGGGCACGATCAGCGGCAGGCCCGACGCGATCGCCTCGGAGCCGACCAGCCCGAACGGCTCGGCGTCCGAACCGTGGATCAGCGCGTCGCAGCTCGCCATGATCCGCGAGAGCTGGATCCGGTCGTAGACGGGGCGGAACATGCGGACATGCGGGCTGTCCGCGACGCGCTTCTCGATGCGGCGGCGGTGGATGCCGTCGCCGATCAGCAGCAGGCCGACGGGCAGGTCGGTGCCTGCGGCCTCGGCGGCGTCGATCACCAGCGGCCAGCGCTTCTCGGGATGGTGGCGGCCGAGGCCGAGCAGCAGATGCCCGTCCTTCGGCAGGCCGAGCTGGGCGAGCAGCGTCTCGCGCAGACGCTCGTCGCGCAGCCTGGGCGAGAAATAGCCGGTCTCGATCCCCAGCGGCATCGCCGCATGGACCTTGAGCCCCCGCCGCTCGTGGCGAATCGCCAGCTCGGGGCCGTTGGTGACGAAGGCGTCGAAATATTGGAGGAAGCGGCCCATGTAGCGCGTGTAGAAGCCGAACAGCTGCTCGACCTGGTCGACGCTGGCGAAATCCTCGAGCCATCGCGCGAAATAGGCGCCGATATTGTCGTTGTGGCCGAAATAGACCTTGAGCGCGTTGCCCGGCCATTCGGCGACCGCCCAGGCGGTTCCCCAGGGCGCGCTGGTCTCGACCACGTCGGGCCGGAGCTCGTCGAGCTTGGCGCGGATGCGGGCCTTGTCGATGAACACGCAATAATTGGTGTCGAGCGGCAGCACGGGCGACTTGAGCCAGTGGATCACGCCGCCGCCGGGCCGTTCCTCGACGCCTTCCTCGCGCCCCGCGGCGACGACGACCAGCTCATGGCCCATCTCGGCCATGATCGCCATCTTGCGGTCGAGATAGGTGCGCACGCCCCCGCCGGTGGGGGAATAATATTCGTTGACGTCGACGATCCGCATGGGGCGCCGCCTTGCCGTTACCGCGCGCCAGACGGCGCTTGAGCCGGGACCGTCCGCATCACGCGAGCCGCCGCCACAGGCCGTGCAGGCTGAAGCCCGCGATCAGCACGATGTGCGCGAGCAGGGTCAGCCCGGCGACGAGCGCGAGCAGCTCGGTCACCGCTTCGCCCGAGCCGATCAGCACGATCGCGATCGAGGCGAACATCAGTTCCTTGTTGGGCACGAACGGCAGGCGCGACGTGAGCATGCGCACCGCGGCGAGGAAGATCCAGGTACCCATCGACACGCCGGGAATGGCGAAATGCCAGGCGAAGGCGACCGACAGCGTCACGACCGAGAGCCGGGTCATGTGCATGCCGTAGACCCACCATAATTGAGTCTTCGACAGCGAGAAGACGCGCCGCGAGAAGAGCAGGAAGGGCACGCACATCGCGATCATCACCGCCGCCGAGATGGCGATGGTGGTGGGGTTGACCTCTTCCTGGTGGATCGTCGCGGCGAAGGGCGCGACGAGCAGGATCAGCGCGAGCGTGAAGGTGTTGCCGGCGATCGCCGACTGGATCATCACGTCCTTCACCGCGCCGAACGGCGCCGCGACCATCTGGGTGCGCTGGCGCGCCCAGGCGTAGAAATAGGCCTCGCCCGAATAGCCGAGCAGCACTTCGTTCGCGATGCGCTTCTTGTGGAGCGCCGCCATGCCGGCGAGCGGGATGCCCCAGAGCCGCCGGAAGATCAGATAGTCGAAGGTCGGCGGTGCGAGATAATAGCTCGCGAAGGCGAGGTAGAAGAGCGGGTTCGACGGGATGGTGCGGCTGAGCCCCGCGAGGCCCGCGTTGAACAGCTCGTGCCCGAGCGCGACGATCATCAGCAGCGTCAGAGCACCGCCAAGGAACATCGGCCAGCGATTGCGAATCCGCTCGATCGGCTCGAGGCCCGCGAGATCAGCGGCACCGGGTACCGGCGCCTGCGCTATACTGCTATCCACTCGAGGTCTGACTCCGGGCCCGCAACCTACGCATTCGCATCCGTTTGTTTCCAGATCGTTTCACCGAGTGTCACTACGCCGGGGGACGCGAAACGTTTCGATGCTTGGGCTTCTGGGTCCGGATTGCGGTTTATTCGGGCGGCGATTTGGGCTTAAGCGTGGCAATAAGCAAGACCCCATGTTGCAGCGCACACAACCCGCAGCGGCCCATCTGCTGGGCTTTGCCCAGTCCCTGCGCGGCGGGGGCGTCGAGCGCGTGCTGCTGCGGCTGGCCGGGGACTGGCAGGCGGCGGGATCCCGGATGACGCTGGTGATCGGCAGCTGCGAGGGACCGCTCGCCGCCGAGCTGCCGCCGGGCGTGGCGGTGCGCGAGATCGGCGACGCGGGCTATGGCGTGCTCAGGGCGCGGCTGCCGGGGCTGGTGCGCGAGATCGGCCCCGACGCGATCTTCTGCCCGGGCAACCATTATACCGGCATCGCCGCCTGGTGCCGGCTGCGGCTGGGCCAGGCGTGCCCGCCGATCGTCGCCAAGGTCTCGAACGCATTGGTGCGGCCCGACATGGGCGGGCTCGAGGCCTGGGGCTATCGGCGCTGGCTGAGGCTCCATCCGCGCTTCCTCGACGCGGTGGTGGCGATGACCCCGGGGATGGCGGCCGAAGCGGTGCGCGAGATGCGGATCGATCCGGCGCGGGTGCGCGTCATCGCCAATCCGGCGCCGCGGGCGCGAGCCGGCGCTTCGGTCGAGGGTATGCCGGCAGCGCGCTACCTGATCGGCGTCGGGCGGCTCGAGCCGCAGAAGCGCTGGGAGCGCGCGATCGCGGCGCTGGCGCGGCTCGCCGATCGCGACGTGCGGCTGGTGATCCTCGGCGAGGGCAGCCAGCGCGGCGCGCTCGAGGCGCAGGTCGCGGCGCTCGGGCTCGGCGAGCGCGTGCTGCTGCCCGGCTATGCCGCCGACCCGCTGCCCGCGATCGCGGGGGCCGCGCTGGTGGTGCTGACTTCGGACTTCGAAGGCGTGCCCGGCGTGGTGCGCGAGGCGCTGTCGGTCGGCACGCCGGTGGTGGCGACCGACGCCGGCGCGGTGCGCGAGCTGATCGCCTCGCCTGCACAGGGGACGGTGGTGGCGCGCGAGGACGGCGACGCGCTGGTCGCGGCGATCGAGGCGTGGCTCGCGCCCGGAGCGGTGCGGCCCGCGCCGGTGGAGGCGGGGGACGATCCCGCGGCGGCGTATCTCGCGCTGTTCGAGTCGCTGGTTCAGCGCAGCCGGTAGCGCAGCCCCAACCACAGCGTGCGCGGCGTCGCGCGCTCGATCGTGCCGGGTCCGCTGATGCCCGCCTCGACTCGCGCGTCGAAGAGGTTCTCGCCGCGCGCCTCCACGGCGAAGTCGCGGCCGAGCGGCGCGCTCGCCACCGCTTCCACTGTCACTGCCGAAGCCAGCCGCCGGCTGTTGAGGTCGTCCTCATATTGCGGGGCGACGTAGCGGCCGGTGACCGCGGCACGCCAGTCGCCATGCCGCCAGCCCAGGCTCGCCGAGCCGCTCATCCGCGCGGTCTGGGCCGGCTGCAGCCCCTCGAGCGGCGCCGCGACACCCGCCGCATGGACGCGCGCATCGGTGAGCGCCCAGGAGAGCTGCGCGGCGAAGTCGCCCTCGGTCAGCCGCGCGTCGGTCTCGATCCCGTGCACCTCGATCGCGCCGAGGTTCTGGCGCTGGCGGTAGAAGCCCGCCGCCGAGACGAAACCCACCCCTGGGAAGGTCCCCGGCCCTTTGGCGAGGGTGACGTTGGCGATCGCATCGCCGAGGCGGTTCCAATAGCCGGTGACGCGAAGCGACAGCGCATGGCCGGCGGCAAAGTCGAGTCCCGCCTCGGCGCCCCACAGTCGTTCGGGCGAAAGCCCAGGGTTGGCGGCGGTCGCGTCGGCGCCGGCGCGGAACGGGCGGTACAGCTCGTTGAGCGTCGGCAGCCGCCACCCGCGATAGCCCGCCGCGCGCAGCCCGAAGCCGCCGCCGAGCTTGACTGCCGCGCCGACCCGGCCGCTGCCTTCCCAGCCGCCCCGATCGGCGAAGGCGAGGTCGGTGACCGCCGGTCCGCCGGCCAGCGGCCGCTCGATCAGCCGGCCGGCGGTGAGGCTCCAATGGTCGATCCGACCACCGGCATCGAGCGTGATTCGTCCCAATTCGAGACTGAGGTCGGCAAAACTGCCGGCGGTGAAGCTCCGTCCGCCCGCCTCGCGCCGGCGAGTCGGCAGGCCGGCGACATAAGTGAACAGCTCCTGCGTCTCGCCCGACACGCGCCGGACATCGGCGCCGAGTCGCAGCGTCGCGTTCGCGCCGACCGGCGGCTGGAGCTCGACTCGCCCGCCGATCCCCGTGGCGGGCACGCTGTACTGGTCGAGCGAGGGCGTGACGGTGGTGCGCGCATCGTTGACGCTGGCGAAGCCGCTCGCGAAGGCGCGCGTCTGGAGATAGGCGAGCGCCGACCAGCTCCACCGGCCGCGCCCGACGAGGCGCAAGCTCGCGTCGGCGCCGTCGGACTTGATCGCCGTGAAGTCCACCCCGCGGTCGCGCCGGTCGCGGAAGCCCGAGGCATTGGCCTGGAGCTCGGCGCCGCCCAGGTCGATCACCCCGCGCAGCGCGAGGCTCGCCTGCTCGTACGGCGCGGCGCGATCGACGGGGCCGCGGTCTTCGGCAATGATCGGCACGAAGCCGCCGCCGCGGGCATAGCTGGCGGCGAGCGTCGCGAAGCCGGGGCCGCCCTCGGCGCTGGCGACGGCGAAGGCGTCGACGCTGTCGCGGCTGCCATAGTCGACGCCGAGCCCGAGCCGGCCGAGGTCGTCAGGGCCGCCGCTGGTCAGCTCGATCGTGCCGGCGAGCGCGCCCGGCCCGGCATAGCCGCTGCCCCCGCCGCGGGTGACGCGCGCCTCGGCGAGCCGCTCGGGGAGATAGGCCGGGAAGGCGACCCAGCCGCCGAACGGGTCGGCCTGGGGCACGCCGTCGAGCAGCAGCAGCGCGCGACTCGACGCGTTGCCGCCGAGGCCGCGCAAGGTGATCCCCTGGCTGGTCGGATGCGCCGAGCGCGAGTCGGAGCGGCGGAAGGCGGCGAGCCCGGCGACGTCGGCGAGCGCATCCTCGAGGCTCTCGGCATCGGTGAGCCGATCGGCCCCGAGCGTCGCGACGGCATAAGCGGCATCCCCCGGCGGCGCGGAGAGCCCGCGGCCGGTGACGACGATCTCGTCGGAGCCGGCGGGTTCGGGCGAAGTCGGTTCGGATTGGGCGAAGGCAGGAGTGGCGATCAGCAGCGCGGCGGCGGCGGCGAGCCGCTTCACGGCGCTACTCGATCGGGATGCGCGGCCTGGAAGGCGGGAAGCTCCGCGCAAGCCGCTTCCGCCCGCAGCAGCTTGGGATAGCCCTCCAGCGGCGCTCCGACGCGGCGGGCGTTGAACAGCTGCGGCACCAGGCACACGTCCGACAGGTCGGGCGCATCGCCCCCCAGGAACGGCCCCTCGCCGGCAAGCCGCTCCAGCGCGCCGAGCCCCTCGCCGATCCAGTGCTGCGACCACAGGGTCCGCTTCTCCTCCGGCACCTCGAGCTCGTGCGCGAGCCAGCGCATCACGCGGAGGTTGTTCACCGGATGCACGTCCGCGGCGATCACCAGCGCGCGCGCCAGCGTCGCGGCGCGCGCATCGGTATCGAGGGCAAGCAGCTTCGGCTCGGGGAAGCGCGCGTCGAGCCAGTCGATGATCGCGAGGCTCTGGGTGAGCACCCTGCCCTCGACTTCGAGCGCCGGCACCAGCCCCTGCGGATTGCGCGCGAGATGCTCAGGCGCGTTCTGCTGGCGCTCGAGCAGCAGCACTTCGCGCCGCTCATAGGCCACGCCCTTCAGGTTGAGCGCGATCCTGACCCGATAGCCGGCGGAGGAGCGGAAATAATCGTGGAGGATCATGGCTGGGCGTCCGGGGCCTGGCCGGTGCCGCTCTCCGCGTCCGGCGGGGCGGGCACGGCGACGGGGTCGTCGGGATGGCGGCGCCAGCGGCGCTTGCCCACGCCGGCCTTGGCGGCGAGCTCGGACTCGCGCTCGAGCGCGACCTTGATCATCGCCACCATCGGATCGGCGAGCGCGAGCCCGATCACGCCGAACAAGGTGCTCGCGAGGATCTGCGAGGAGAGGGTAAGCGCCGGCGGCATGTCGACGGTGCGCTTGGCGACGAGTGGGATGACGACATAGCCGTCGAAATTCTGCACGCCGAAATAGATGATGATCGCCCAGATCCCCTGCTCGTGCCCCGCGGAGAAGCCCACCGCGACCATCAGCACGCCGCTCACGAAGGCGCCGATATTGGGGATGAAGGCGAGGATACCGGTGATCAGCCCCAGCACCAGCGCCATCGGCACGCCGGCCATGCTGAGGAAGAACCAGATCAGGATGCCCTCGACGAGCATGCCGAGCAGCCGCCCGGCGAGCAGCATCCGCATCGTCCGCGCCATCCGCCCGAGCGTCACCGCGAACTCGTCGCGCGCGCCCAGGGGCACCATCCATTGCAGGCCCCGTTCGTAGAGCCGCGGCTCCATCGCGACGAACAGCCCGATCACCACCACCATGATCAGGCTCGCGACCGTGCCGACCACCGAGCCGACCGCCGAGGTCAGCCGCCCGATCGAGCCCAGCCCCTGCTGGAGCAGCCCCGCTAGCCCGCTGCGATCGGGCATCAGGCCGAGGCTCGAGGCATAGTTGATCAGCTGGTTGGCCTGCGCCTCGAGGGTGGCGCGCAGCTGCTCGAACTGCGCGGCGATCTGGACGCCGGTGAGGTAGAAGGTCCCGCCGATGAAGGCGATCACCAGCAGCACGACCATCAGCAGCCGCACGCCGCGCGGCAGGAAGGGCAGCGCCCGGCCGAGCAGCCGCGCGCCGCCGTCGAGCATCGACGCGAAGACGAGGCCCGCGAAGATGATCAGCAGCGGCTGGATCAGCAGCACGATCAGCGCGACGCCGATGCCGAGCCCGAACCACACCGACGCGCGGCGCAGCTCGGCGCGCATCACGGGATCGCGGAGCTCATTGGGTCCCGGCTCCTGGACGACCGAGACCTCGTCGCTCATCGCGCGGCCCCGGGCTTGTCCTCGCGCGCCGGATGGAGCGACAGGCCCGCGCGGCCCGGGCGGAACGAGCCGAACCAGGTCAGCGGGTTCCAGGTCGCGCTGCCGTCGAGCGAAAAGGTGGTGAACTCGGCGCGGCCACCGAGATTCTCCCAGGGCACCGGCCCGCCGAGCCCGTTGAGCGCGGTCGAGAAGCGGCTGTCGGCGCTGTTGTCACGATTGTCGCCCATCAGGAAGACATGGTCCTTGGGCACGCGGATTTCGGCGTAGTCGTCGCCCGGCGACCAGCCGCGGTCGACGGTGTCATAGGCGCGGCCGTTGGGCAGCGTCTCGCGGTAGATCGGCAGGCGGCAATAGGGCTTGCCGTCGTCGCCCTGGGTGCGCAGGCCCGGATATTCCTCGTCCTTGCACTGGGTGTTGGCGTCGATCGGCACCATCCGATCGGGCATGCGCACCCGCGGCACCGGCGCGCCGTTGAGGAAGACGATCCCGCCATGCACCGCGATCCGGTCGCCCGGCAGCGCGATCACGCGCTTGATGTAATCGGTCCCCGATCCGGGCGGCGTGACGATCACCACGTCTCCGCGCTCGGGTAGCCGCCCGAACAGCCGGCCGTGGATGAAGGGCAGTATGTGGAAGGTCGGCGAGACGAACGAATAGCCGTAGGGATATTTGGTCACCACCAGCCGGTCGCCGATCTCGAGGCCAGGAAGCATCGATTCGCTCGGGATGTAGAAGGGCTTGGCGACGAAGCTGTGGAAGCCGAGCACGGCGAGGACGAGCCAGAAGATGCCGCGCGCCTCGGCCCACCAGTCGGTGCGCCGTCCGGCCACGCCGTCGACGGGCGCGTCTGCCGATGCTGCCTGTTCCTCGTTCAACGCCAGCTCGTTCCCGCTCATCAACGCTCCGTCCCGCCGTCCGGCCCAGCCTCTATCGGCACTGCCTCGATCATCACCACGGCCATCGCCCAGGGATGATCGTCGGTCAGCGTCAGGTGCACCTTGGCGACGTGGCCCTCGGGCACCAAGGCGTCAAGCCTCGCCTTCGCGCCGCCGGTCAATGCCAGCGTGGGCGCGCCCGAAGGTGCGTTGACCACGCCGATGTCCTTCATGAACACCCCGGCCTTGAACCCCGTTCCCACCGCCTTGGAATAGGCTTCCTTGGCAGCAAAACGTTTCGCGAGCGTTGCGGCGTAGTTGTGCGGCCGGCGCTTCGCCTTGGCGAGCTCGAGATCGGTGAAGACGCGCACCTCGAACCGTTCGCCGAAGCGATCGAGCGAATTCTGGATCCGCTCGATGTTGCAGAGGTCCGAGCCCAGGCCGACGATCATGCCTTCGCCTTCCGCGCCGCGCGCGCCTCGATCTCGGGGATGCCGTTCGCCGCCTGCTCGGCGAGCAGCGTGTCGCGGAGGCGCGTAAGCACTTCGCCCAGCCAATTGGTACCGCGCCACTTGGTCCGGTCGCGCGCGTCGGGGTCGTCCTCTGCCATGCCGATCCCCCAGATCGCGTCGAGCGGGCTCGCCTCGACCAATGTTGTGCCCTCGGTGCGCAGCAGCAGCTGAAGCAGGTCACGATGCTGGGTGAACTTGGCGCGGCTGCCGACAAGGACGATGTCGCGCGCCGTGGCGTTCCAGCGCTCGCCGTCGAACCCGCGTACCCGCCTGCCGAGCGCCTTCTGGTCGCGCGGCTCCTCGGCGGCGAGGATGCGCGCGAGCATCTCCTCGTCGCCGAACAGCCGCGCCTTGCCTGCCATCATATATTGCTCGGCGGTGTTGTAGAGCACGCCGTCGAGCTGGAAGGGGCTGCGGTGCCACTGCGAGAAGGGGCCGCTCCAGAAGAAGGTGAAGCGCTCGGCGTTCACCCGCGCGCCTCGTCCATCAGCGCGCGCATCCGCTTCACCACGGGGGCGAGGCCGTCGAAGATCGCTTCGCCGATCAGGAAATGGCCGATGTTAAGCTCGGCGAACTGCGGGATCGCCGCGATGGGAACGACGTTGTCGAAGGTGAGGCCATGCCCGGCATGCGGCTCGAGCCCCGCCTTCACGGCAAGCGCGGCGGCATCGGCGATGCGCTTCAGTTCCTCGGCACGGCCGCTCTCGGGCAGCTCGCAATAGCGGCCGGTGTGGACTTCGATCACCGGCGCCCGGAGCCGCAGCGCCGCGTCGATCTGGCGCTCGTCGGGCTCGATGAACAGCGACACGCGGCAGCCCGCGTCGAGCAGCCGCGCCACCATCGGCGCCAGGTGGTTGTGCTGCCCCGCGGCGTCGAGCCCGCCCTCGGTGGTGCGCTCCTCGCGCTTTTCGGGGACGATGCACACCGCATGCGGACGGTGACGCAGCGCGATGCCGAGCATCTCCTCGGTCGCCGCCATCTCGAGGTTGAGCGGGACGGTCAGCTCGGCCGAGAGCCGCGCGATGTCCTCGTCGGTGATGTGGCGCCGGTCTTCGCGGAGATGCGCGGTGATGCCGTCGGCGCCCGCCTCGGCCGCGAGCAGCGCCGCGCGAACGGGATCGGGATAGCCCGAGCCGCGCGCGTTCCGCACGGTCGCGACATGGTCGATGTTGACCCCGAGGCGGAGCTTGGCGGTCACGCCGGCACGCGGCTCCCGGGCTTGATCGCAGGAATCGCCGCGAGCTCGGGCGGAAGCTGGTCGGCGGGATAGGCGGGGACGTCGAGCTTCAGGAGCGAGACCAGCGGCACGCCGATATCGGCCTTGCCGTTCGAGCGGTCGACGATGCAGGCGGCGCCGAGCAGGGTGCCGGGGAACTTCCGGATCGCCGCGATGCACTCGCGCGACGAGAGTCCGGTGGTGACGATGTCCTCGACCATCACGAGTCGCGCGCCTGTCGGAATCTCGAAGCCGCGGCGCAGCTGAAACTCCCCCTCCTCGCGCTCGACGAACACGGCCTTGCAGCCGAGCGCGCGTGCGGTCTCATAGCCGGGGATGATTCCGCCGATCGCGGGCGAGACGACAAGGTCGACTTCGCCGAACGCCTCGCGGATCGCGTCGCCCAGCGCGCCGCAGACGCGCGCGGTGCGGACCGGATCCTCGAAGATTCGCATCTTCTGCAGGAACACCGGCGATCGCAGCCCCGAGGAGAGGATGAAATGCCCCTCCAGCAGCGCGCCGGCGTCGCGGAACTCGTCCAGAATTTGCTCGCCCGTCACGCGCTCTGCTCCCTTGTCCCGGCCGGCGCTCATCTAGGCGCGGCTTGCCCGGGCCGCAACCGCCGGTCAAAAAGGGGTTGAGAAGCGGCTTGAGCGTCGTATAGGCCGCAGCGACCATCTGAAATCCTGCCCGCATCCGGCGCTTTCGAAACGGGGTGAAAAACGAAGATGCGCATCCTTGGGTTGACTTCGATTCTCATGGCGGCGGGGCTGGCGTTGAGCATGCCCGCGCAGGCCCAGAACGCGGCACCGCCGCCCGCTCCCGCACCGGCCGTGGAGGCGCCTGCCGCCGTTACCGGCGCGGCAACGC
The DNA here is from genome assembly GCF_017745215.1 of Sphingomonas sp. Classification (GTDB taxonomy): domain Bacteria; phylum Pseudomonadota; class Alphaproteobacteria; order Sphingomonadales; family Sphingomonadaceae; genus Sphingomonas. The sequence continues at coordinate 46,373 of NZ_JAGHZV010000007.1, read as the reverse complement.
CGGCCAAGCCCGCGGATCCGACACTCAATGCCGACGGCACGCCCAAGACGGCGCCGGTCGCGCACATCGGCCAGCCGACCGAAGGCTGGATCGGGCTGCAGCACCAGGTGACGCGCACCGGCGAGGAAGCGCTGTCGTTCCACGACCATATCCTCTTCCCGCTGATCACGGTCATCTCGCTGTTCGTCCTCGGGCTGCTGATCTGGGTGATGTTCCGCTATCGCCGCGCCGCGCAGGCCGAGCCGAGCAAGACCGCGCACAACACGGTGCTCGAGATCGTCTGGACGCTGCTGCCGGTGCTGATCCTGGCGTTCGTCGCGCTCTTCTCGATCAAGCTGCTCGCGCACCAGTTCACGCCGGCGCCGGCCAACGCGATCACGCTGAAGGCGATCGGCAACCAGTGGTTCTGGTCGTACGAATATCCCGACAACGGCGGGATCCAGCTGACCGCGAACATGCTGAAGGAAAAGGACGAGGTGGGCCCCAAGGACCGCTACCGCACCGACGCTGACGGCCCGCGCCTGCTTGCCGCCGACACGCGCGTGGTGCTCCCGGTGGGCGTGCCGATCCGGCTGCTCACCACGGCGAACGACGTGATCCACAGCTGGGCGGTCCCCGCCTTCTGGATCAAGCTCGACGCCGTGCCGGGCAAGACCAACGAGACGACCTTCATCATCGAGAAGCCGGGCGTCTATTTCGGCCAGTGCTCCGAGCTCTGCGGTGCGCGCCACGGCTATATGCCGATCGCGGTCGAAGCGGTGAGCCCGGAAGTCTTCTCCGAGTGGGTGCGTTCGAAGGGCGGAACGATGCCGAGCGACGCCAAGGCCGCCGCCGCGGCGCCGAGCACCCCCGCCGCGGCTCCGGCCGGAAACGCAACCGACGCCGCGCCCGCGGCCACCGGCAACGGACTGTAAGCCATGACCGATACCGCAACCCTCCAGGCGCACGGCCATCTCGACGATGCCCATCATGACGCCGATCACAAGCCGGGCTTCTTCGTCCGCTGGTTCATGTCGACGAACCACAAGGACATCGGCACGCTCTACCTGATCTTCGCGATCATCGCGGGGATCATCGGCGGCACCATCTCGGGCATGATGCGCGTCGAACTGATGACGCCGGGCATCCAGTATCTCGGCGCATGGTACGAGTTCTTCCACGGCAAGGGCACGATGGACCAGGCGCGCGAGTTCTGGAACGTGCTGATCACCGCGCACGGCCTCATCATGGTGTTCTTCATGGTGATGCCGGCGATGATCGGCGGCTTCGGCAACTGGTTCGTGCCGATCATGATCGGAGCGCCGGACATGGCGTTCCCGCGCATGAACAACATCTCCTTCTGGCTGCTGATCCCGTCGTTCACGCTGCTGCTCGCCTCGCCCTTCTTCGGCGAGGGCGCGGGCACCGGCTGGACGGTCTATGCGCCGCTGTCGACCAAGGGCTCGCCCGGGCCGGCGGTCGACATGGCGATCCTCTCGCTCCACCTCGCGGGCGCGAGCTCGATCCTCGGCGCGATCAACTTCATCACCACGATCTTCAACATGCGCGCGCCGGGCATGACGCTGCACAAGATGCCGCTGTTCGTCTGGTCGGTGCTGGTGACCGCGTTCCTGCTGTTGCTGGCGCTGCCGGTGCTCGCCGCGGCGATCACGATGCTGCTCACCGACCGCAACTTCCACACCGCCTTCTACGACCCCGACTACGGCGGCGACCCGATCCTCTACCAGCACCTTTTCTGGTTCTTCGGCCACCCCGAGGTGTACATCATGATCCTGCCGGGCTTCGGCATGGTCAGCCAGATCGTCGCCACCTTCAGCCGCAAGCCGGTGTTCGGCTATCTCGGCATGGCCTATGCCATGGTGATGATCGGCGTGATCGGCTTCGTGGTGTGGGCGCACCACATGTTCACCACCGGCATGAGCGTGAGCGTGAAGATGTACTTCACGCTGGCGACGATGGTGATCGCGGTGCCCACCGGCATCAAGATCTTCTCGTGGATCGCGACGATGTGGGGCGGCAGCCTGACCTTCAAGACGCCGATGGTCTGGGCGCTGGGCTTCATCTTCATGTTCACCGTCGGCGGCGTGACCGGCGTCGTGCTCGCCAACGGCGGCATCGACGACTACATGCAGGACACCTATTACGTCGTGGCGCACTTCCACTATGTGCTGTCGCTGGGCGCGGTGTTCTCGCTGTTCGCGGGCTTCTATTACTGGTTCCCGAAGATGTCGGGGCGGATGTACAGCGAGCTCCTCGGCCAGCTGCACTTCTGGTTCTTCTTCATCGGCGTGAACGTGCTGTTCTTCCCGATGCACTTCCTCGGCGCGCAGGGCCAGCCGCGCCGCATGCCCGACTATACCGACGCCCAGCATTACTGGAACGAGATCGCCACCTACGGCTATTTCATCATGGCCTTCGGCATGCTGATCTTCTTCGTGAACGTGATCTGGTCGCTGGCCGCGGGCCCCAAGGCGCCCGGCAATCCCTGGGGCGAAGGCGCGACCACGCTCGAATGGACCCTGTCGAGCCCGCCGCCCTTCCACCAGTTCGAGACGCTGCCGGTGATCGAGGACCACGGCCACCATTGAGGCCGGCCCTCGAGCCAGACGCACGAAGCGCCCCGGGGGAAACTCCGGGGCGCTTTCGTTTCGAGTGGCCAATGTCTCATGGAGGCACCGCAACCACCTCATAATCATGTTGAATCCGCAACACTACGCGGGCACCTTAACCCCGGTTAATTTTCGGGGGAATCGAAGAATATGAAGGCATTGTTCGGAGCCGTTGTGCTTGCACTGGCGGCGCTGGTCTCAGCCGCGCCGGCGAGCGCGTCGGTCTATGTCGTCAACGGCGATACCGCGGACGGCGACCTCTACAACCGCACGATCTCGGGAACTCCGCCGAACGCGCTTTCCATGATCGGAACATCGGTTCACTACAAGGTGCATCGCTTCACGGTGAGCCTCACCGGCGCCTATGATTTCCTGGTGACCGCGATCGCACCGGTGAACTGGGACACTTTCCTGAGCCTGTACCGGGATGAATTCGATCCCACGCTGCCGCTGAGCCTGGTCGTCGCCGCCAACGACGATCTCAGTAGCGTCAGCGAATCCGGGTTCACGGGCATCAACCTGACCGCGGGCACTTCCTATTACGCGGTGGTCTCCGGCTATGACGGCATTTCCGCCGGCACTTATGGGCTCCGGATCTCGGGCCCGGGCAACATCATCCCCGCTGTCACGCCGTCGGTTCCCGAGCCTGCCGCCTGGGTGATGCTGATCCTCGGCGTGGGGCTGATGGGCGGGCTGATGCGCGCCCGGCAGCGCGGACACGGGATCGCGCTCGCCGCCGCCTGAGCCCGCCAGCTGGCCGATCGACCGGAGCGCCCCGGGGAAACGCCGGGGCGTTTTGTTTGGCGACCGTTCGCGAATGTCTCGGAAAGACACCGCAACGCCTTCACAATCGTATTGAATCCGTAACAAGGCGCTGGCAATTAATCCCCGTTAACTTTCGGGGGATGGACATGAAGGCATTTTTCGGAGCCATCGCGCTTGCGCTGGCGGCACTGGTCTCGGCCGCACCGGCGAGCGCGTCGGTCTATATCTTCAACGGCGACAACACGGGCGGCCCCACCTACAACCGCGGGCTGTCGGGCATTCCGTCGGGCGGGCTGTCGGCGGTCGGAACCGCGGTCCATTATGAAGTGTTTCGCTTCTCGGTGAGCCTCTCCGGCGCCTATGATTTCCTGATGACCGCGATCGCGCCCGTGAATTGGGACACGTTCCTGACCCTCTACTACAACGAGTTCGATCCGACGCTGCCGCTGAGCCTGGACATCGCCGCGAGCGACGATTTCCCGTCCATCGGCAAGTCGGGCTTCAACGGCATCAACCTGACCGCCGGCACGCCCTATTACGCCGTAGCCGCCGGCTTCAACAACACCGACGTTGGCACCTATGGCCTGCAGATCTCGGGCCCGGGCAACATCATCCCCTTCGGCGCGCCCTCGGTCCCCGAGCCGGCCACCTGGGTGATGCTGATCCTCGGCGTCGGCATGATGGGCGGGCTGATGCGCGTCCAGCAGCGCCAGCGGATGGGGGCGCTCACCGCCGCCTGAGCCTGGCCCAAACCGAACCACGAACCGCCCCGGCCCCACGCGCCGGGGCGTTTTCGTTTTGGGGCAGTCCGCTTGTCCGCCGCAGTGCAGCGCGATTGACACCGTAACGGTTCATCCGGCTAGTTCGGGAGAGGCAAGCCGCCGGGGGGAAGGCTCGTGATTCGCTTCGTGACGTTCCGTGGACGCGTGCCCCGCGACGGCTTCCTCCTGTTCGTTTTCTTCGCGACGCTCGCCGCGGTCGCGCTGCGCTGGTGGGCGACGCGGTGCATGATCGTGCCCGGGCCGATCGCCGATCCGCTCACCATCGAGCATGCGCCGGTGTGGCGGATCGTCGCCGAGGGGCTGTTCACTTTGGTGCTGCTGATGGTCGCGGCCGCGCGGCTGCGCGACACGAATCGCCACGGCTGGTGGGTGTTCGCGCTGGTCCCGCTCGCCGCCGCGACCTGGATCGCCGGGCCCGGCGCGGCGCTGGCGAGCTGGTTCGCGCTGCCCTTCTGGCTGCTCCTGCTCGTGGTCCCCGGCACGATCGGCCCCAACCGCTTCGGCGCCGATCCGCGCGGCTGGCCCTCGCGCGACGCCTATGACCGCCAGGCGGCGATGCTCGCCGCCGAGCAGGCGAGCTACAGCAAGCTCTGGAATTGAAGATTTGGCCGTCATCCCGGCGAAAGCCGGGACCCAAGGCCACGAGCGATGACCTTTGCTGCCCTGGATCCCGGCTTTCGCCGGGATGACGACGGAGAGGGCTGGACAAGGCGAACCGAATCCCGGCTTCCCCCGCTCGCCGGCTGCGCCTATAGGGCCAGCAGGCCTATGACCACCACCAGCCCGCCCGCGGCCGCAGCCGCGCTTCCTGCCGACTGGCGCGACTTCCTGGCGCTCACCAAGCCCCGGGTGATGACGCTCGTCGTCTTCACCGGCCTCTGCGGCATGCTTGCCGCGCCGGGGCACATCCACCCGGTGCTCGGCTTCACCGCGATCCTCTGCATCGCGCTCGGCGCGGGCGCGGCGGGGGCGCTCAACCAATGGTACGAAGCCGACATCGACGCGGTGATGAAGCGCACCCGCGGCCGGCCGCTCCCCGCGGGGCGGATGGAGCGTCAGTCGGCGCTGCACTTCGGCGTCGGGCTCGCGGCCTTTTCGGTGATCCTGATGGGGCTGGCGATCAACCTCGCCGCCGCCGGGATCCTCACCGTCTCGATCCTCTTCTACGTCTTCATCTACACGATCTGGCTCAAGCGCCGGACGCCGCAGAACATCGTGATCGGCGGCGCCGCCGGTGCCTTCCCGCCGCTGATCGGCTGGGCGGCGGTGACCGGCGACGTCGCGACGCTCCCGATCCTGCTCTTCGCGCTCGTCTTCCTGTGGACCCCGCCGCACTTCTGGGCGCTCGCGCTGTTCGTCCAGACCGATTACGCCAACGCCGGCGTGCCGATGCTCCCGGTCGTCGCCGGCGAGCGCGCGACGCGGACGCAGATCGGGCTCTACACCATCCCGATGGCGATCGCCGCAGTGGCGCCCTGGCCGCTCGGCCTCACCGGCGCGATCTACGGCGTGACCTCGATCCTCGGCACGCTGGTCTTCGCCGCGCTCGCCGCGCAGGTCGCCTTCCGCCGCACCGGCGCCGAGGATGCGATGACGCCCGAGAAGCGGCTGTTCCGCTATTCGATCCTCTACCTCTTCGTGCTGTTCGGCGCCGTGGCGCTGGACGCGGGGCTGATGCGATGACCGACGAGACACCGATGCCGACCGCCGAGACCCCCGAAATCCCGCAGCCCGCGCCGATCAGCCAGGACATGATCCGCGAGCGCCAGCGCGCCCGCGCCAAGGTGACCGCCTGGCTGCTCGCCGGCTTCGTCGTGCTCATCTTCGCGATCTCGATCGTCAAGATCGCCGCAGGCTACGCCTGATGGACCGCAAGCTCCGCACCGCGCTGCTCGCCGGCGTGCTCGTCTGCGGGATGACCGGGCTCGGCTTCGCGGCGGTACCGCTCTACCGCGTCTTCTGCCAGGCGACCGGCCTCAATGGCACCACCCAGCGCGGGATCGCCGCGCCGGGCAGCGTCGGCAAGACCGTCACCGTCGCCTTCGACACCAATGTCAGCCCCAGGCTCGCCTGGCAGTTCAAGCCCGAGCACCGCTCCGAGACCGTCGAGATCGGCGGGCGCGACATGGCCTTCTTCACCGCGAAGAACCTCTCGAACGTGCCCGTCACCGGCACCGCGACGTTCAACGTCACGCCCTTCCAGGCGGGGAAGTATTTCACCAAGATCCAGTGCTTCTGCTTCACCCGCCAGACGCTCCAGCCCGGCGAGAGCGTGCGCATGCCGGTGATCTTCTACGTCGACCCCAAGATCCTCGACGATCCGGACGCGCGCGACGTGAGCGAAATCACGCTGTCGTACACATTTTACCCGGTGGATTCCGCGAAAACGCCGGGCTAAGGCACAGCACAAAGGGAGCAACAGGGAAGCGTCATGGCCGGAGCGAGGAACCACCAGTACCATATCGTGAACCCCAGCATCTGGCCGTTCTTCGGCTCGATGTCTGCGCTGGCGCTCGCGAGCGGTGCGATCATGGGGATGCACAAGGCGGCCAACTGGCAGATCGTGCTGGGCCTGGGCTTCGCCGGCGTGATCCTGACGATGTTCAGCTGGTGGTCCGACGTGATCAAGGAAGCGCATCGCGGCGACCATACGCCGATCGTGCAGCTCCACCTGCGCTACGGCATGATCCTGTTCATCGCCTCCGAAGTGATGTTCTTCGTCGGCTGGTTCTGGGCGTGGTTCGATTTCGCGCTGTTCCCCAGCCATGCCGAGGCGGTCGGCGGCGTCTGGCCGCCCAAGGGCATGCACGTGCTCGACGCCTGGCAGTTCCCGTTGCTCAACACGATGATCCTGCTGCTCTCGGGCACCACGGTCACCTGGGCGCACCACGGCCTGATCCACGGCGAGCGCGGCGGCGCGATGAAGGGCCTGTGGGGCCTGATCGGCGTCGGCGAGAACGACACGGTGAAGAAGGGGCTGTGGCTGACGATCATCCTCGGCCTGCTGTTCAGCTGCTTCCAGGCCTATGAATACAGCGAGGCGCCCTTCCCCTTCCAGGCGAGCGCCGACGGCGGCTCGAGCTATGGCGGCGCCTTCTTCATGGCGACCGGCTTCCACGGCTTCCACGTGATCGTCGGCACGATCTTCCTGATCGTGAACCTGGTCCGCGCCTATCGCGGCGACTTCACGCCCAAGCAGCATTTCGGCTTCGAGGCGGCGGCCTGGTACTGGCACTTCGTTGACGTGGTGTGGCTGTTCCTCTTCGCCTCGATCTACGTCTGGGGCGGCTGGGGCGCGCCGGTCCACGGCTGACCCGGCGGTGATGACACCTCGCTGGCACATCGCCCAGGCCAACATCGGCCGGCTGATCGCGCCAGCGGGCGATCCGCGCGTCGAGGAATTCTACCGCGAGCTCGACCGGGTCAACGCGCTCGCCGATGCGGCTCCGGGCTTCGTCTGGCGGCTGCAAGGCGAGAGCGGCGACGCGATGGACCTCGCCCCCACCCCCGATCCGCAGGTCGCGCTCAACATGAGCGTGTGGGAAGATTCCGACTCGCTCTTCGCCTTCGTCTATCGCAGTGCGCATACGCCGGTGATGGCGAAGCGGCGGCAGTGGCTCGAGCGCTGGGACGGCGCCTACCAGGCGCTGTGGTGGATCGAGGCGGGCAGCGTGCCGAGCATCGAGGATGCGCTCGCCAAGCTCTGGCTGATTGACCGCTACGGCCCCACCCCACGCGCCTTCACCTTCAAGACGCGCTTCCCCGCGCCGGGCATGGGCGGCGCGCCCGTCGACATGCAGCCCGATCCCTGGTGCGTCGGCACCGCGTGACTGACGCCCCCACGCTCACGCAATGCGCGATCGGCGGGCTCTGCCCGCGCTGCGGCGCCAAGACGCTGTTCGCCGGTGTGATCCGCTTCGCCGACAACTGCAGCAACTGCGGGCTCGACTATTCGAGCTTCAATGTCGGCGACGGCCCCGCGGCGATCCTGACGATGGTGATCGGCGGGATCATCGTGCTGCTCGCCGCGGTGGTCGAGCTCAACTGGTCGCCTGGGCTGCTGGTGCACGCGATCCTGTGGATTCCGCTCGCGACGTTCCTCGTCGTCTTCTCGCAGCGACTCGCCAAGGCCGCGCTGCTCGCGATCGAATATCGCCGCGCCGCCGCCGAGGGGCGGATCAAGGACCGGCCCTGATGCCGCGGCTCCCCGTCCTCCCCACGATCCTCGTCGGCCTCGCCGTCGCGGCGATGATCGCGCTCGGCGTCTGGCAACTCGAGCGCAAACAGGAGAAGGAAGCGCTGCTCGCCCAGCTTGCGGCCAATTTCGACAAGCCCGAAATGGCGTTCCCGCGCGTGCCGCTCGGCGACCAGTATCTCTTCCGCCGCGCGAGCGCGCTCTGCCTCGAACCCACCGGCTGGCGGCACGAGGGCGGCGGCGCGAACGGCTTCCGGCTGATCGCCGAATGCCGCACCGGCGCCGAGGGCCCGCCGCTGCTCGTGATGGTCGGCGCCTCGCGCGATCCGCAATTCACCCCCCAGTGGAAGGGCGGCCCGGTCGAGGGCACGATCACCCATGTGCCGGGGCACGACCCGCTGATCGTCAGCCTCTTCAGCAGTGCGCCCAAGCAGCTGATGCTGGTGACCGATACCCCCGTGCCGGGGCTCAATCCCGTGCCGAAGCCCTCGCTCGACAGCGTGCCGAACAACCACCTCGCCTATGCGGTGCAATGGTTCCTGTTCGCGGTGATCGCGGTGGCGATCTACCTGCTCGCGCTCAAGCGGCGGCAAGCCAGTCAGCCCAAATCCTAAACCGTCATCCCGGCGAAAGCCGGGAGCCAGGGTTACGGAGGACGTCGCTCGCGGCCCTGGGTCCCGGCTTTCGCCGGGATGACGGACTGGTGTGAAGCGCTGCTGGGGGACGCCAAAGCAACGCTCGCCTTGCCCCCGCCCTGCCACCCCGCTAACGCCCGCCGGATGCGCTATCAGAGCACCAGGGGGCAGGCGCCGCTTCTCGGCTTCCGCGACGTAACGCTCGCAGGCCTTGCCAGCGACGGCGGGCTGTACGTGCCCGAGGCCTGGCCGCAATTTACGCCCGACCAGATCGCCGCGATGGCCGATCTCTCCTATGTCGAGACCGCCGTCCGCGTGATGCAGCCCTTCGTCGGCGACGCACTGACCGAAGCCGAGCTGCGCGAGCTCTGCACCCAGGCTTATGGCCGTTTCTCGCACGCCGCGGTCACGCCGCTCGTCCAGCTCGACCATCGCCACTGGCTGCTCGAGCTGTTCCACGGCCCCACGCTCGCCTTCAAGGACGTCGCGCTCCAGCTGCTCGGGCTGCTCTTCGAGAAGTTCCTGACCGGCACCACCACGCACCTCACCATCGTCGGCGCGACCTCGGGCGACACTGGCAGCGCCGCGATCGACGCAGTCGCCGGGCGGCACGGCATCGACATCTTCATGCTGCACCCCAAGGGCCGCGTCTCCGACGTGCAGCGCCGCCAGATGACGACGGTGCTCGCCCCCAACGTCCACAACATCGCGATCGAAGGCAGCTTCGACGACGCCCAGGCGCTGGTGAAGGCGATGTTCAACGATCCGGACTTCGCCGGCCGCTTCACCCTGTCAGCGGTCAACTCGATCAACTGGGCGCGGCTGATGGCCCAGATCGTCTATTATTTCTACGCCGCCGTCCGGCTCGGCGCGCCGCAGGTTGCGCCGGTCTTCGCGGTGCCGACGGGCAATTTCGGCGACGTCTTCGCCGGCTATGCCGCCGCGCGCATGGGCCTGCCGATCCGCCGGCTGATCGTCGCGACCAACGTCAACGACATCCTCCACCGCGCGATCGCCTCGGGCGATTATTCGGCGGGCGACGTCACCCCCACCGCCGCGCCCTCGATGGACATCCAAGTCAGCTCGAACTTCGAGCGGCTACTGTTCGACGCCGGCGCTCGCGACGGCGCCGCGCTTGCCGAGCAGATGCGCGGGTTCGAGGCCAGCAAGGCGATGCGGCTCACCAATGCGCAGCAGCAAGGCGCGGCGCGCTGGTTCGCGAGCGACCGGATCGATGCGGCGGAGATGGCGCAGGCGATGCGCTGGGCAGCCGATTCGGACTTAATCCTCGATCCCCACACCGCGATCGGCCTTGCCGCTGCACGGCGCGCGGACCTCGGCGCACCGATGGTCACGCTGGCGACCGCACACCCCGCCAAGTTCCGCGACGCGGTCGAGCGCGCGACCGGCACGCGCCCGCGCATGCCCAACCGCATCGGCGACCTGTTCGACCGCGAGGAACGCTATGACGTGCTCCCCGCCACCTTCGAAGCGGTGAGCGCCCATATCGCCGAACGGGCGACGCCGAGGGGCTGAGCGGGCCCATGGATCTCGTCACGCTGACCGGCGAGCCCTGGGCGGATTACGGCCTGGTCGACAGCGGCCACGGCCGCAAGCTCGAGCGCTATGGCAGTTACCGCTTCGTCCGCCCAGAGCCCCAGGCGCTCTGGGCGTCCGCGAGTGCCGACTGGGACGCGCACGGCGAGTTCATCCCCGGATCGGACGAGGACGGCGGCGGACGCTGGAATTTCACCAGGCCGCTGCCCAGGGAAGGTTGGCCGCTGGCGTGGGAGGAAGTCCGCTTCACCGCGCAGACCACGCCCTTCCGCCACCTCGCCTTCTTCCCCGACATGGCGCCGGTCTGGGGCTGGATGCGCGGGCGGATCGCGGGACTCGACGCGGCCGAGTGCATGAACCTCTTCGGCTACACTGGCGTCGGCAGCCTCGCGCTCGCCGCCAAAGGGGCGAAGGTCACGCATGTCGACGCCTCGAAGAAGTCGGTCGAGGCGGCGCGCGCCAATGCCGCGCTCTCTGGAATGAGCGAACTGCCGGTGCGCTGGATCGTCGACGACGCCGCGAAGTTCGCGGCGCGGGAAGTGCGGCGCGGCCGGCGCTACGACGGGATCATCCTCGATCCGCCGAAGTGGGGCCGCGGGCCCGGCGGGGAGGTCTGGAAGCTCGAGGAATCGCTTCCCGGCCTCATCGCCGACTGCCGCCGCCTGCTCGACGCCGAGTCGCGCTTCCTGTTCCTCACCGTCTATGCGGTGCGCATGTCGGCGCTCGCGATCGGCGAATTGCTGCAGCAGCATCTCGCCGACCTGGGCGGCAAGGTGGAGTGCGGCGAACTCGCGGTGCGTGAGGAAGCGCGCGGGCTGCTGCTCCCGACGGCGATCTTCGCGCGGTGGAGCCGCTAGCTTAATCCTCGAAATAATCCGCCTGCGCCAGATCCTCGAGCAGCCCCAATTCCCGCGGTTCCCAGCCGAGTAGCGCGCGCGTGTGGGCGCTCGAGGTCGGCAGGTCGGCGCTCGCGAACATCGCGAACCAGCCGAAATGCTCGGCGGCTTCCTCCGGCGACTTCGAGACCACCGGCACGCCCAGCTTCGCCCCGATCACCTCCGCGATCGCGCGCATCGGCACGCCTTCCTCGGCGATCGCATGGAACGGCCCGCCCAGCCCGCCATGTTCGAGCGCGAGGCGATAGACTCGCGCGGCGTCGCGGCGATGGCCCGACGACCAGCGGTTCGCGCCGTCGCCGGGATAGGCCGAGACACCGGTCCGCTTCGCGAGATCATGGAGGATGCGCACGAAGCCGTGATCACCCACGCCATGCGTCGACGGCGGCAGGCGGACGGTGCCGGCATGCACGCCCCGCGCCGCGAGCGCCTCGGCGGCATCCTCCGACGCACGCGGCATCCGCTCGCTGCGCGGCCAGTGCGGATCGGCTTCGGTCGCGGTCGGCCCCTGACGCACCAGCGCGGTGCCCGCGGTCACCAGCAGCGGCTTGGCGGTGCCGACCAGCCCCTCGCCCAGCGCCAGGATCGCGCGATGGTCCTCGGCGGCGTTCTCGGCATAGCGTGAGAAGTCGTGGTTGAAGGCGGTGTGGATCACGCCGTCCGCCGCGGCCGCAGCATTCTGCAGCAACTCCGCGTCGCCGATCGAGCCGAGCAACACTTCCGCGCCCGCCGCGGCGAGCGCCGGCGCCTTGGCTTCGGAGCGCACCAGGCCCACCACCTGATGGCCCGCGCCGATCAATTCCGCGACCACGGCCGAGCCGACGAACCCGGTCGCGCCGGTTACGAACACACGCATGGGAGAGTCTCCTTGGGGGATAGGCCGACCCTATGCGCCGCCAAGTCATCCTGTTAAAGTAGTGACGTTATACAGGTATAACCTTCAACAGGATCGTCCATGGCCAGCCTGCCTGCCGAGAGCCGCCCCGAGAGTCGGCTGGGCGCCTTCCTCAAGGACCGCCGCACCCGGCTCGATCCCGCCGCCTTCGGCCTGCCGCCCGGCCGGCGCCGCACGCCGGGGCTGAGGCGCGAGGAAGTCGCCCAGCGCGCACACATCAGCGCCACCTGGTACACCTGGCTCGAGCAGGGCCGCGGCGGCGCGCCCTCCGCGGACGTGCTCGAGCGTATCGCCCAGGCGCTGCTGCTGACCGACGCCGAGCGCGAGCATCTCTTCCTCGTCGGCCTCGGCCGCGCGCCGGAGGTGCGCTACCGCCCGACCGACGGCGTCTCGCCGCGGCTCCAGCGCGTGCTCGACGCGCTGACACTCAGCCCCGCGATGATCAAGACGCTCACCTGGGATGTCGTCGCCTGGAACCGCGCGGCGGCGGCGGTGCTCACCGACTATGGCCGGCTGCCGCCCGAGGACCGCAACATCCTGTGGCTGATCTTCTGCGATCCGCGCGTGCGCGCGCACCAGTTCGACTGGGAAAGCGTGGCGCGCTTCGTGGTGAGCGCCTTTCGCGTCGACGCCGCGCGCGCGGGCGGGAGCGAGTTGATCCAGCCGCTGGTCGACGAGCTCTCGGCCCCCAGCCCCGAGTTCGCGGCGATGTGGCGCGAGCCGGGGATGCACCATTATGGCGAGGGCGTGAAGCAGCTCCGCCACCCCGAACTCGGTGCGCTCTCGCTCGAATATTCGGCCTTCCTCGTCGACGGGCGGCCCGACCTGACGATGCTCGTCTACAATCCCGCAAGCGAAGCCGATGCGGCCAAGATCGCCAGGCTCATCGGCTAGCTCCGCCCCATCCGGATCGCCGCGCCCGCGACGATCGGGCATCCCGCGACGAGCAACAGGCTCAGCGCTGCAAGCAGCTTGAGCGCGCTGGGATCGTCGCCGGTCGCGCCCGCGCCGAAGATCAGCAGCGGGACCGCGAAGGGCAGCATCACCAGCCCGGCGAGCGCACCCGCGCCGCGGAGGCCACTCACCAGCGCAGCGGTGGCGATGCCGAGCGCTGCGAGCCCCGGCGTGCCGATCGCCAGCGCCAGCTCGATGCGGAGCAATGCTGCGCCATCGAGGTGCAGCAAGGCCGCAGCGACCACGCTCGCGGCAAGCAGCGCGGGACCGAAGCCGAGCCAGTGCCCGGCCATCTTCGCCGCCGCAACCGCGCTGGCGGAAATCCCGCGCACCGCGAACTGGTCGAGCACGCCGCTCTCGGCATCGGGCGCGACCAGCCGCTCGACCGGAAGCAGCGCGGCGAGCAGCGCCGCTGCCCAGATCACGCCGCTGCCGACGCGCGCGAGCAGTTTGGCGTCGGGCCCGATCGCGAACGGGAAGAGGATCGAGACGAGCAGGAAGAAGGCGATCGGCAGCACCAGCCCGCCGCCCGTCCAGGCGCGTCGCAGCTCGCGCAGCATGATCGCGACGAGCGGGCTCACAGCGCAATCTCGCGCGCATCGGGGAGCGCTATCGGCAGATGCGTCGCCACCAGCGCGGCGCCACCAGCGGCGCGATGCTGCATCAACCGCGCCTCGAGCACGCGCACCGATTCGGCGTCGAGCCCGTTCGCCGGCTCGTCGAGCAGCCAGAGCGGCTTGCCGGCCGCGAACACGCGCGCCAGCCCCGCTCGGCGGCGTTGGCCGGTCGAAAGATAGCGTACCGCCACCTCCGCGAGATGCGCGAGCTGGAACCAGCCGAGCGCGAGCCTCGCCTCGGCGACGCCGCCGCGCCCGTCGATACCCATCCAATAGGCCAGCGCCTCGGCCAGCGGCAGCTCGGGATCGAGCGCGGCCTGCTCGGCGAGCAGCGCGGGAAGAAGGCCGCGGCGCACCGTGCCTGCCGCGGGCTGCAGCAAGCCTGCGGCAATCCGCACCAGGCTCGACTTGCCCGCGCCATTGGCGCCCGTCACCAGCAGCGCCTCGCCCGGTGCCAGCGCGAAGCTCAGCCCTTCGAACAGCGTCCGCCCGCCGCGCACGCACGCGACGCCTTCGAACGCCAGCAGCTCGAGCGTCACTCGGCAGCGTCCTCGCCCGACTCCTCGAGCGCGTGCATGTCGTCGTCGGAAAGCCCGAAATGATGGCCGACCTCGTGCACCACGACATGGTTGACGAGGCTCTCGAGGCTCACCCCCGTCGCGGCCCATTCGTGGAGGATCGGCAAGCGATAGAGGTGGATGCGATCGGGCAGCGCGCCCGAATCGAACGAGGATTTCTGCCCGACCGGCCGGCCGTGGTAGAGCCCGCTCAGGTCCAGCGGATCGTCGATGTCGAGCGCGTCGAGCGTCTCGTCGTCGGCGAAATCCTCGACCACCAGCACGACGTCGGCGAGGTAGGACTGGAACGGCTCGGGGATGCGCGCGAGCGCTTCGCGGGCCAGCCGCTCGATCGTCGCCGCATCGGGCGCATGGACTTGTCCGCGCATGGATCGCGGCATAGGCGGGACACGGCGTGTATCGCAAGGAGAGTCGGAATGGTTGCGCGGCTGACGGACGGACATCGCGACGAGGCGCTCGCCTCGCTGCCCGACTGGACGCACGACCCCGAGCGCGACGCGATCACGCGCCGCTTCACCTTCAAGGACTTCAACGAAGCGTTCGGCTTCATGACGCGCGTCGCGCTGATGGCCGAGAAGGCGGATCACCACCCCGAGTGGTCCAACGTGTGGAACCGGGTCGACATTCTCCTCACCACGCACGACGCCGACGGGCTTTCCACCCGCGACATCCAGATGGCCCAGGCGATCGACGCGCTGGTGGCGGGCTGACGTCAGCCCGGCGTCATCCCGGCGGGGCGAGCGCGGCTTACTGCCACTTGTTCAGCCGCACCTTGAGCAGCACCGGCTTGTCGGTGAAGTTGAGGCCATAGTCGATCTGGTCGCCGTTCCAGACATGGTGCGGCACCCAATTGCCCGCGGCGTCGAAGCTGCCCTGCTCGACGCGGAGCAGCTGCGACTGCTGGCCCTTGGCGGGATTCGCGAGCGCGAAGCGGAGGCGGACCCAGCTGCCCGCGACGAGGAACTCGTCCGGCGCCAGCTGGAGCACCAGCCCGCCGCCCAGCGGCTTGCCCTTGGTCGGGTGCGGATCGACTTGCTGCCAGGTCCATTCGGGCTCGCCGAACTGCCATTGCTCGAACTGGGCGGTGACCTTCCAGTCGCCCATCACGGTCGACTGCGCGGCGGCGTCGGGGCCCTTGGCGGCGCCCCAGCCGGGGTGCTCGAAGGCGAGCTTCGCCCAGATCTGCGCGATGGGCTCGAACAGGCGGTAGTTGGCGGCGAAGGCCTCGACCGTCGCGTCGTCGAGCGACTTGGCGCCGAGCGGATAGTTGGAATAATCGTCGCCATCCATGCCGAAGGGCGAGAAGCCGATCGCGCCACGGCCGACCACTGGCCAGAAGAAGCGGGCATAGTCGATCGCATTGCCGGTCTCGGGGACGAACAGCGCATTGTCCGGGCGCTGATAGGCGTCGAGATAGGCGAGATAGGTCTTCCAGTCGCGGTTGTAGATGTCGGGCGCGACGAGATCGATGCTGGGCGCGGCGGCGCGGAAGATCGCGATGACGTTCCAGTTGGGCCCGCCCGAGGGAGTCGCGGCGCCGTCGGGCTCGGGGGTGAACGGGTCGCTCAGCGCCGAATTGCAGTACATCGGCAGCGGCTTGATCGCCTTTCCGGCCGCGGCGATCTCGTCGATATAGCGCGCGGTATACCAGGTCGAGAAGGCCTGGTCGGCGATCTTGCCGAACACTTGGCGCCAGGTGCCGGGCTGCTTGCCGAGCTTCGTCACCAGCGCGTCGGGCACCGGCCCTTCGAACAGCGCGTCGGCTTCCGGCGAATGATCGCGGGCGAGGCCCCAGGTGCCGGCCTCGTTCTCGACCTGGACCATGATCACCGTGTTCGGCTTGTCGCGATCCTTGAGGTGCTGCATCAGCGCCGCGAAGGCGCGCTTGTCCGCGGCGAGCGTCGCCTTGCCGAAGGGCGAGAGCGCGTGGTGCGAACCCGTCAGGCTGCGGTTGCGCGGGAAGCGCGCGGTGTCGGTCTTCACCCATTCGGGCGCGTAGGTGCCGTTGCCGTTCTTCCAGGTCGCGAACCAGAGCAGCACGAGGCGGAGCTTGTGCTGGCGCGCCTGGGCGAGCAGCGCATCGACATAGGTGAAGTCGAACTGTCCCTCGACCGGCTCGATCTGCTCCCAGGCGACGGGGATCTCGAGCGTGTTGGCGTGGAGCCGCTCGGCCATCGGCCAGACGCGCGGGAGCATCGTCACCGCGTTGCTCGAATTATTCGCCTGGATGCCGAGCATCAAATAGGGCGCGCCATCGACGAACAGCGCGTGGCGGCCGTTGGCGCTGACCAGCCGCGGCAGTTCCTGCGCGGCGGCGGGGGCGGCGAGGAGCAGCGCCGCGACGAGCGCGAGCAGCCTGCGGATCATGGCATCACCTTGAGCACGACGGCGGCGTGGCTGCGCACCTGAGTCTCGTAGCCGCCGGTCATGCGGCCTAGGTCGCGGTGCGCCCAGAGGTCGCGGACGCTCGCCCTGGTCGCGGCGGGATAGGCGAGCTGGAGCCAGTCGACCCGGATCGATGCAGGGGCCGGGCCGCGGTTGAGCAGCGCCACTGCGCGGCTGCCGTCGGCGAGCGGGCGCGCCCAGATCTCGAGGTCGCCCTGCTTCCAGACGCGCCGCGCCTGCCGGCCGAGCGGGTCCTGGTCGATCGCGATGATCTCGGCGTTGGTGAGGATCGCGTGCGTCGCGGGCGACATGCCGGCGATGTCGTTGCCTGCCATCAGAGGGGCTGCAAGCATCGCCCAGAGCGCGAAATGCGCGCGATATTCGTCGTCGCTCATCCCGCCGTTACCGACCTCGAGCATGTCGGGATCGTTCCAGCCGCCGGGCCCCGCATAGGGGTGGAGATCGGCGTTGCGATCGAGGATGTCGGTCACCGGATGCGCCCAGCTGTGCGCGGGGTCGTTCCTGTCCCAGCTGTCCCAGATGTCGCCGGTGGTGCGCCAGAGGTTGCCGGTGCCCTGCGCCCAGAGCCAGGGCTTGCTGTGCCCCCATTCGCACATCGAGAGGACGATCGGCCTGCCGGTGGCGCGCAGCGCGTCGCTCATCGTGGTATAGGCTTCCCGCGCGTCGCGGGTGAAGGTCTCGCACCAGTCGTACTTCAGATAGTCGACGCCCCAGGCGGCATATTGGGCGGCGTCCTGATATTCATGCCCCTGGCTGCCCGGGCGGCCCCCGCAGGTATGCGCGCCGGCATCCGAATAGATGCCGAACTTGAGGCCCTTCGAATGGATATAGTCGCCGAGCGCCTTCATGCCGCTGGGGAAGCGCTTGGGATCGGGCTGGATGTCGCCGTGCGCGTCGCGCTGCCCGTGCCAGCAATCGTCGATCACGACATAGGTGTAGCCCGCGTCGCGCATGCCCGAGGATACGATCGAATCGGCGGTGCGGCGGATCAGCGCCTCGTCGACGTTGCAGGCGAACTTGTTCCAGCTGTTCCAGCCCATCGGCGGCGTGAGCGCGAGGCCGTTGGCGGCGCGTGGGGGCGGGAGCTTGTCCTGCGCGGCAGCCGGCACAGCGACGAGAAAGGCCAAGACCATTGCAAGGATGCGCAGCATCGTCCTCCCTTTGCCGTCACCCCGGCCCTGTGCCGGGGCCCACGCAGCCGCGCGGGCTGCCGCTGAGCTTCTTGTCCAGCCCTTGCCGTCCGGTGGCCCCCGGCACAAGGCCGGGGTGACGGGTCGGGTAGCGGATGGCGCCTATTTTCCGCCCGGGCACACCGAATTGTTCGGATCGGAGACCAGCCGCGCCTCGGCCAGTGTGAACACAAGCGGCCCCGAGGCTTCGATCACGAAGGGTGCGCTGACCCTGGTCAGGTCGACGCCGTTCTGGACGTAGCATTTGAGGAAGATGTTGACGCTGCGCCACTCGCCGGTCTGGCCGGTGAAGAGGCTGGTGGCGTCGATCGCGCCCTTGTTGGCGCCGCCTTCCATGCGGAGCTTCACCGGGCCGGTGGCGGGCGTGTCGAGCTTGTAGGTGAGGCGCAGCGAGACGTCGCCGTTCGCTTCGCGCGTGAGGTCTAGCCCGCTGGTGCCGCCGATGCGGACGGTCGCGGGACCGCTCGGCCAGCTCAGCTTGACCGCACCTTCCTGCTGCGCCTGGCCCTCGGCGACGGCGCGCGTCACCTGGCTGTCGGTCGCGAAGCTGAACGGCGCGGGGGTCGCGCCGCGCGAATAGAAGACGCTGGTGTTGGCCATCGAGGCATCGACCCCCGATTCCTCGCTCAGCGCGCCGACGGCACCGGGCCTGGCGTAGGACAGGCCATAGCCGAGCGCGAACTGCGGATCGTAGTTCGCCTGGCCCTTGTTGAGCACGAACTGGCCCGCGGTCTTGGGCCAGCTGTACGAGAGCGAGCCGACGAAGTCGCGGCGGGGGCGGCCGATGCCGTCGCCGACGATCACGTCGGCGATGCCATTGCCTTCGCTGCCCGGCAGCCAGGCTGCCACGAAGCCGTCCGAAGCGTTGAGCTCGGGGTTCACCCAGAGCGGGCGGCCGGAGAGGAACACCGAGACGGTGGGGATCCCCGCGGCCTTGAGCTTCTTGAGCAATGCCAGCGCCTGCTTGTCGCCGGGCTGGAACTCGAGCGTGCGGATGTCGCCGCGCATCTCGGCATAGGGCTGCTCGCCGAACACCACGATCGCGACATCGGGCTTCTCCGCGAAGCTGCCGTCGGCCGAGAGCGTCGCCTTGCCGCCGCCGGCCGCGACGGCGTCCCGGATGCCCTTCCAGATCGTCGTGCCGCCGGGGAAGAGATCGTTGGGGTTGCCGTCGCCCTGCCAGCTCAGCGTCCAGCCGCCAGTCTGCATCTGCATCGAATCGGCGGCTGCGCCGGCGACGAGCACGTTGGCGCTCGCCTTCACCGGCAGCACGCCGTTGTTCTTGAGCAGCACAAGCGATTCGGCGACCGCCTCGCGCGCCACCGCGCGATGCTCCGGCGTGCCGAGCAGCGGCTTGCCCTCGAGCGGGCGGGCGGGATCGAACAGCCCCAGCTTGACCTTGACGCGCAGGATCCGGCGCACCGCGTCATCGACGCGCGCCATCGGGATCTTGCCCTTCTTCACTTCGCGCACGGTGTTGTCGAACAGCTCGCGCCAGCCGTCGGGCGCCATCACCATGTCGAGGCCGGCGTTGATCGTCGCCGGGCAATCGGTGGTCTTGCAGCCGGGAATCTGGCCGTGCGCGTTCCAGTCGCCGACGACGAAGCCGTCGAAGCCCATCCGCCCCTTGAGCACGCCGGTGAGCAGCGACTTGTTGCCGTGCATCTTGGCGCCGTTCCAGCTGTTGTACGACGCCATCACCGTCATCGTGCCGGCGTCGATCGCGGGCGGATAGCCGGCGCCGTGGATGCGCGCGAAGGTCGCTTCGTCGACCTGGGTGTTGCCCTGGTCGATGCCGTCGGTCGTGCCGCCGTCGCCCATGAAATGCTTGGAAGAGGCCGCGACATAGCCCTTCTGGATGCGATCCTTCGTGCCCGGCGCGCCCTGCAGGCCGATCACCATCTCGCCGGCATAGGAGGCGACCAGCGCGGGGTCTTCCGAATAGCCTTCATAGGTGCGGCCCCAGCGGTCGTTCTGCGGCACGGTGAGCGTGGGGCCGAATGCCCACTCGATCCCCGAGGCGGCGGTCTCGGCCGCGGTGACTTCGCCGATGCGGCGCATCAGCTTGGGATCGTGCATCGCGCCGAGCCCGACATTGTGCGGGAAGATCGTCGCGCCGTTGACGTTGGCGTTGCCGTGGACCGCGTCGATGCCGAAGATCAGCGGGATCTTGAGGTTGCCCGGCCGGTCCTCCATCGCGACGGCGCGGAAGTCCCGGGCGGTCTTCACCCAGGCTTCCTGCGGCGCATGCCGGTCGTCGCCGCCGAGCGGGGGCGAGTTGCCGCCCGCGAGGATCGAGCCGAGCGGGTATTTCCTCAGGTCCTCGGGCTTGATGTAGCTGATGTCGGCCTGGACGATCTGGCCGACCTTCTCCTCGATCGACATCTTCTTGATCAGCGCTGTGACGAACGCCTCGGTCTCGGGATCGACGAGGTCGGGGCTCTTGGCCTGGGGCCATTGTTCGGGATGCGCGACGGTGGGGCCGGTGGCGGCCTTGTCGCTCGTGTCGGGTCCTGCGAGCGCGGGGGCTCCGACCAGAACCGTGGTCCCCAGCAACAGCGCCATGCCCAGCCGCATCATCCCTCTCCTGCAGATTGTTATCGCTAACCTTGGATACCGATTCGCGCGCGGATTGCCAGCCCGCGCGTCAACGTTGTCGGATTTCAGGGCCGGGGACCGACCGTGACCTCGCTGGTGAAGGTCATCGGGATGGGCGGCGCGTCGGGCACGTTGACCACCACGTCGAAGCGGTTGGTGGTGGTATGCGCGCGCAGCATCGTGCCGGTGGCGCGGTCGATCTCGACGCGGAAGCCGAAATGGCCGGTGCCTTCGATGAGGAGCTCGCGACCGGGGATGGCGGTGCGGTCGGTAAAGCTGATCGTCATCGAATCGGGTGCCCAGTCGATCGCGGCGATGCCGCCGTCGAGCGCGGCGAAGCGCGTGGTGCCGCCCGCCGCCTGGCTGTCGGTGGTGATGCCGAGCCGGTCCTGCACGATCCTGAAGGGCTCGAAGCGCTGCGAGTCACCGGGCTTGGCGAGGCTCGCGAGGCCGAATTGCGGCGAGGCCTGGATGAGGGCGAGGTTGAGCAGGTCGGTCATCGAGAAATAGAGCTCGCGCGGGGCGCAGAGCGCCATGAAGTCGGCGCCGAGCGTCTCGGCGGTTTGCTTCGAGATCGGGTAAAGCGTGACGCGGGCGAGTTCGCCGGCGCCGGCGTGGAGCGCGGTGCGGCAGGGATCGTCGACTGCGATCGGAGTGTAGGTCCCGCCTTCGCTTTTCCAGACGGCGCGGACCACGGCGACGGCGCCGCCCTTGCCGTCGGCGACCAGGTCATAGTCGATCCGCGCGCCGCGATCGGGCTGGCTCGGGATGTGCTGGACCGACTCGTAGCGATAGGCGTGCGTGCCCGCCTCGGGCACCCAGCGCTGCGCCGCGGCGGGCGTGGCGGCGGCGGTTGCGAGCAGCGCGGCGATCGACAGTGCTTTGGGCATCGAATGCCTCCCTTCTGTCCAGCCATCTACTTTGAATCGTCATCCCGGCGAAAGCCGGGACCCAGGGCCGCAAGCAACGCCCTCCGCAACCCTGGGTCCCGGCTTTCGCCGGGATGACGGCTTGTGGAGATCAGGGCACCCGCCCGATGCGCTGCTCGAGCCAGCGCGCGGCGGCGTCGGGGCTCGCCTTCGCCTGGTCGCGGTCCACCCGGTAATTGGCTTCGCGCATCGCCTCCACGGGAATCGCGCCGACCAGCGGCTCGAGCGCCGCCTGGAAGCGCGGATCGTTGGCGCGCGCCGGAGCGAGCAGCAGGATCGCGTCATAGCCTGGGATTGCGCCCTTGGGATCGCTCAGCACCGCGAGCCTGTCCGCGGCGATCCGCCCGTCGGAGGAGAAGGCAGGGATCACGTCCGCCTCGCCGCTTTCGAGCGCGCGGTACATGAAGGTCGGCTGATAGGGATGCGCCGATTTGAAGCTCAGCCCATAGGCGGTGCGCACCGCCTTCCATTCGGGCCGCTCGAGGAACTCGACGTCGGTGGCGAGGTCCAGCGCGGGGGCATGGCGCGCGAGATCGGCGAGCGAGACGATCCCGAGCCGCTTCGCATCGGCGCCGCGCATCGCGAAGGCATAGGCGTTCTCGAAGCCCAGCGAGCCGAGCAGCGTCACGCCATGCTGCGCCCTCGCCCATTGGCCGACGCCCGCGACGATCGCATCGCGCGGGGGCACATCGGTGCGCTTCATCTCGTTGGTCCAGATCGTGCCCGAATAATCGACATAGACGTCGACGTCGCCGCTCGCGAGCGCGGCGAAGGCGACGACCGAGCCCAGCCCCTCGCGATACTGGACCTTGTACCCCGCCGCCTCGAGCCGGTGGCCGATCAGCCGCGCGAGGATATATTGTTCGGAGAAGCCCTTGGCGCCGACGACGACGGTCTTCTGCCCGCCGGGGAGGACCGGCGTCAGCGCGACGAGCAGCGCGGCGGCGAGCGTGCCGAGGCTCGCCCAGACGAGGATGCGCTTGCGCCGCGCGATGCCATATTCCGCGAGCCCGAGCAGCGCATCGACCGCGAGCGCCAGCCCCGCCGCGGCGATGCAGCCGGCGAGGACGAGCGTCCAGTTCTGCGTCTGGAGGCCGGCGAAGATCAGGTCGCCGAGGCTCGGCTGGCCGACGGTGGTGGCGAGCGTCGCCGCGCCGATCGTCCACACCGCGGCGGTGCGGATCCCGGCCATCAGCACCGGCGCGACCAGCGGCGCCTCGACCCAGAGCAGCTTCTGCCACGGCGTCATCCCCACGCCGTCGGCCGCCTCGAGCACGGCGGGGTCGAGAGTGGCGAGGCCGGTGACGCCGTTCCTCAGGATCGGCAGCAGCGCATAGAGCATCAGCGCGAGCAGCGAGGGCAGGAAGCCCAGCGCCGGGATGCCGCCGCCGACCAGGGCCGAGAGCGACAGCAGGATCGGATAGAAGAGCGCGAGCAGTGCGAGGCTGGGGATCGTCTGGACGAGGCTCGCGAAGCCGAGCGCGATACGGCCGACCGCCTTGTTGCGCGCCGAAAGGATCGCGAGCGGCACGCTGATCACCAGCCCCAGCAGCATCGCCGCAAAGGCGAGCAGGAGGTGCTGGGCGAGCAGCTCGGGGACGCGCGCGAAGGCGGCGGTCATCGTTCCAGCTCCGCCAGCCGGTGCGCCTGCTCGCGCGGTACCGCGACCAGCGCATCCGCCGCCGGCCCGCCCTTGCCGGCGAGCAGTTCGTTTGGGGAAGCGTCGGCCACCACGCGGCCCGCCTCCATCACCAGCACGCGATCGGCGAGGAGCAGCGCCTCGGCCATGTCGTGGGTGACCATGATCGTGGTGAGGCCGATGCGGTCGTGGAGCGCGCGGATCGCCTTGCCGAGCGCGTCGCGCGTGACCGGGTCGAGCGCGCCGAACGGCTCGTCCATCAGCATCAGCCGCGGCGCCGAGGCGAGCGCGCGCGCCACGCCGACGCGCTGGCGCTGCCCGCCCGACAGCGCATCGGGCATCCGCCCCGCCATCTCACGCGGCAGCTCGACGAGGTCGAGCAGCTCGGCGACTCGGGCAGCCGTGTCGCGCCCGTCCCTGCTGCTGGAACCGGCGAGGCGCAGCGGCACCGCGATGTTCTCGCCGACGCTCAGGTGCGGGAATAGGCCGGTGTTCTGGAAGACGTAGCCGATCCGCCGCCGGAGCTGCGGCGCAGGGACGGCGCTCACGTCCTCGCCGCCGATCAGGACTCTGCCCGCGCTCGGCTCGATCAGCCGGTTGACCATCTTGAGCAGCGTCGACTTGCCCGATCCGGAGGCGCCCACCAGCGCGACGAAGCTGCCGCCCGCCACTTCGAGCGATACGCCGTCGACCGCCGCCACGCCGCCCGCGTAACGCTTGCCGACATTTTCGAAGGTCACGCTGCGCGTTTGCTCTGGCATCGCCGCCGTTTGTGCGGGATGACGGGGCAAAGGTCAAAGAGCCCGGATTCGAGGAGTGGGTATGGCAGAGAAAGCGATTTTCATCACCGGTGGCGCCTCGGGAATCGGGCTTGCGGTCGCGAAGCTGTTCGCGTCGAAGGGCTGGCGCGTGGGCCTCGCCGACGTCAACGCCGCGGGGCTGGAAGCGGCACGCGCGGGCTTCGCGCCCGACAGGATCTCGACGCATGTGATGGACGTGCGCGACCGCCACCAGTGGCAGGAATCGCTCGGCGCCTTCACGGCACTCAGCGGCGGGCGGCTCGACGTGCTGTTCAACAATGCCGGCATCGCGGTGGGCGGCGAGTTCGCGACGACCAGCTTCGAGGACATCGACCGGATCGTCGGCATCAACCTCACCGGCGTGATCAACGGCGCGCGGATCGGCTATCCCTTCCTCAAGGCGACCCCGGGCGGCGCGGCGCTGGTCAACACCGCGAGCGCGGCGGCGATCTACGGATCGGCGGGGCTGGCGCTCTACGCCGCGACCAAATTCGCGGTACGCGGGCTGACCGAGGCGCTCGACGGCGAATGGGCGGCCGAGGGGATCAAGGCGCATGTGCTGATGCCGAGCTTCATCGACACGCCACTGCTCGACACGTTGAGCCACGGCTCGAACCGCACCGCGCGCGAGAGCGTGAAGGCGGCGGGGCTCGAGTTCACGCCGCTCGACACGGTGGCGCAGGCGGTGTGGGATTCGGTCCACAACGACAAGGTCCATGCGCTGGTCGGCAAGACCGCCAGGCGCCTCGCCTTCGCCGCGCGCTGGATGCCCGGCGCGATCCGCAAGCAGACGCGGCGGCGGATGGGGATGGATATTTGACTTCGCCCCGCATCCGGGCTTTCGCGGGGAGAACGGTTCCGGGCTGACGGGAGAGGCCGATGGAAGAAGACGTTATCACCCCGATCGAGATCGCCAACGGTCCCTATCGGGCGCAATTGCTCAATCTCGGCGCGGCGCTGCGCCGCCTCGACGTCCCCGGCCGCGACGGCAAGCCGGCCGACGTCACCCTCGGCTACCGCGACCTCGCCGAATATCAGGCGCACCCGCGCTTCTACGGCGCGGTCGCCGGCCGCTACGCCAACCGCATCGGCGGCGCGGCCTTTACCCTCGACGGCCAGGCCTTCCACATCCCCGCCAACAACGGCGCGAACAACCTCCATTCGGGGCCCGGCGGGTTCGACCAGGTCTTCTGGCACCTGAAGGCGCACGACGGCCATTCGGCAACCTACAGCCACCAGAGCCCCGCCGGCCACAACGGCTTCCCGGGCAACCTCGAGGCCGAAGTCACCTACACGCTCGAGCGCGACGGCCTCGCGATCCGCTTCCGCGCCGCGACCGATGCGCCGACGGTGGTGAACCTTACTCATCACGCCTATTTCAACCTCGAGGGCGAAGCGAGCGCCAGCCAGATCCTCGACCATTGGCTCCAGATTCCTGCGAGCCGCTACACGCCCACCGATCCCGGCCAGATACCCACCGGCGAGCTCGCCTCGGTCGAAGGCTCCCCGCTGGACTTCCGCACCCCCAAGCAGCTCGGCCGCGACATCGGCGCCGACCACCCCGCGATCGCGATCGGCCACGGCTACGACCACAACTTCGTGCTCGACGCGCCTGCAGGCACGCTCCGCCGCGTCGCCACCGCCTGGGACCCGACCAGCGGCCGCGTCCTCGAAGTCCATTCGGACCAGCCCGGCGTCCAGCTCTACACCGGCAACCATCTGGCGGGGGGCGCCCAGGGCACCTCGGGCGCCACCTACCCCGCGCGCGGCGGCTTCTGCCTCGAACCCCAGAAATTCCCCGACAGCCCAAACAAGCCGAACTTCCCCTCGTCACGCCTCGACCCCGGCCAGATCTACGAGCACAACATGGCGTTCCGCTTCCGGCTGGCCGCGAGCGTGGCGGAGGCGTTCGGGGGCTGACCCGCCTCCACCCCATCCGTCGCCCTGAACCTAGGGCATCATCGATTGCGGAACGGGCCTTCTCCCCCTCAGACGTCATCCCGGCGGAAGCCGGGACCCAGGGCCGCGAGCGACGACTTCCGTAACCCTGGGTCCCGGCTTTCGCCGGGATGACGGTTGGAGGCCCCATCCGCCTCTCAATTGAGGACACACCGAAGCTCAGCACGGCGATCGAAGAGGGATGGGGCCAAAGAAAAGGCGCCGGGACTCCCGCCCCGGCGCCTTCTTCAATGCAAACCCAAAAACCCGATCAGCCGATCACCGGCTTCCCGTCCACGCGCCGAGGGATGCCCGCGCCGGCGTCGCTCAGCTCGACCGGGAGCAGCTCGGCCGGCAGGTCCTGGTAGCTCACCGGCCGCAGGAAGCGGTCGATCGCCAGCGTGCCCACCGAGGTGCTGCGCCCGTCGGCGGTCGACGGGAACGGCCCGCCATGGACCATCGCGTCGGTCACTTCCACGCCGGTCGGCCAGCCGTTGGCGAGGATGCGGCCCACCTTGGTCTCGAGCAGCGGCACCAGCTTGCGCGCGAGATCATAGTCCGCCGGATCGAGATGCACCGTCGCGGTCAGCTGGCCCTCGAGCTGCGGGATCACCGACAGCATCTCCTCGACATCGGCGCAGCGGATCACGACGCTCGACGCGCCGAACACTTCCTCGCTGTAGTGCGCGACATCGGCGAGGAAGTCCTTCGCCGAGACCGAGAAGAGCGCCGCCTGGCCGCAGGTCGGGCCGCCGGGCTCCTGGCCCTGCGCGAGCTGGCTGAGCGCCGGCGACGACGCGAGCTTGGCCACGCCGCTCTCATAGGCCTTGTGGATGCCGGGGGTGAGCATCGTCTGCGCCGGCGCCACGCCCACGGCATCGGTCGCCGCGGTCAGGAAGCGATCGAGCGCGGGACCCTCAACGGCGAGCACCAGCCCGGGGTTGGTGCAGAACTGCCCAGCCCCCATGGTCAGCGAGCCGACGAACGCCGGGCCCAGCGCCTCGGCGCGCGCCTCGAGCGCGGCCGGCAGCAGGAAGACCGGGTTGATGCTGCTCATCTCGGCATAGACGGGGATCGGCACCGGCCGCGCCGCCGCGAGCTTCATCAGCTGGGTGCCGCCGCCGCGCGAGCCGGTGAAGCCCACCGCCTTGATCCGCGGATCGGTGACGAGCGCCTGGCCCACCGAATTGCCGGGGCCGTTGATCAGGCTGAACACGCCCTCGGGCATGCCGGTCCTGACCGCGGCGCGGGTGACCGCGCCGGCAACCAGCTCGGCGGTGCCGGGGTGCGCCGAATGGCCCTTGACCACCACCGGGCAGCCCGCCGCGAGCGCGCTCGCGGTGTCGCCGCCGGCGACCGAGAAGGCGAGCGGGAAGTTCGACGCGCCGAACACCGTGACCGGGCCCACCGGCACCATGCGCAGCCGCAGGTCGGGCTTGGGCGCCGGCACGCGATCGGGGATCGCATGGTCGACCCGCGCGCGGAGGTATTCGCCGAGCCGCAGCTCCCTGGCGAACAGCCGCAGCTGGTTGGCGGTGCGGCCGCGCTCGCCGGTGAGGCGCGCCTGGGGCAAGCCGGTCTCGGCCATCGCGCGCTCGACCAGCGCGTCGCCCAGCGCCTCGATCTCCTCGGCGGCCGCTTCGAGAAACTCGGCGCGCTTCTCGCGCGGCAGGTTCGAATAGATCGGGAAGGCAGCGTCCGCCGCCGCGCAAGCAGTCTCGACATCGTCGAGCGTCGCGACCGAGAAGCTCGGCTCGATCTCGGCGCCGGTCGCGGGCGAGACGGCCTTGAACCCTTCGCCGCGCCCAACGCGCTTCGACGCAATGAACAATTCGCCGGTCAGCGCCATGGCCCCATTCCTCCTGAGTGTTTCGCCGGAAAAGTTAGCGGTAACAATTTGCCCGCACCATCTAGGCGCTGGCCGCCCGGCATTCAACCGTCCGCGCGCGCGAGAAGCGATCGGAAGCGCGGGCCGGGGCGCCTTATCTGGTGTCCTTGCCACCCCCGTCGCGCGCGCGCTTCGCCGCGCCGAGCGCCTGGCGCGCCTCGAGCGTGTCGGCGCGGCCGCGGTCGACCAGGCTCGCCATCGCGTCGTGCGCGCCCTGCGCATCGCCCGCCGCCACTGCCTGGTAGACGCGGACATGCTCGGGCAGCGCGTCGCGCGGCGCCGGCAGCCGGCGCTGCTTGAACGCGGTGGTGAGCGCGATCGCGGTCGCGACGCCGGTGGTCAGCGAGATCACGAAATCATTGTGCGAGGCATCGAGCAGCGCGGCGTGGAACTCCTGGTCCGCCCGCCGCCCCGCCTCGGTCGCGAAGCCGTGCTCGGCCATGCCGTTGAGCCCATTCTGCATCTGAACCAGCTGCTCCTCGGTGCGCCGCATTGCCGCCAGCCGCGCGGCATCGGGCTCGACGATCCGGCGCAGCTCGAAGAGATGCTCGATCAGCTCGGGATCGGGCTCGGCTTCGAACATCCAGCCGAGCACGTCGGGATCGAGGAGATGCCAGGCGTTGCGCGGGCTGACCTGCGTGCCGATCTTCGGCCGCGACTGGACGAGGCCCTTGGCGGCGAGGATGCGGATCGCTTCGCGGTATGCGGTGCGCGAGACCTTGAACCGTTCGCTCGCCTCGATCTCGCCTTCGAGCAGCGCGCCCGGCGCCAGCTGGCCCGAGACGATGCGGATGCCGAGCTCGCGCGCGACCGTGCCGTGGAGCCGAAGCGATCTCGGCTTTCCCTGGCTGGATCGGGCGCTGGCGATGCGCATGCGGCTGCGCAATTCAGGCTTGCCGCCGGCGGGCGCGGAAGGAGGTGCAGCCGTCCATTCATCCATATCCTAGTGACTAGGATTTCTGCGGGCCAGTGCCAAGCGCTACGGAGCGCGATGCAGGTCGGCCGGGAAGGCTGGCGGAGACGCCGGGATTCGAACCCGGGGTACCCCCTTAAGGGTACGACGGTTTAGCAAACCGCTGGTTTCAGCCACTCACCCACGTCTCCGGAAGAACGGCCCGAGCGCGCGGCTATAGCGGGCGAGTTTCGCCCGATCAACAGCGATCCGCGTGCCAATTGCCAGCCGGTCGCCCGCCATCCGCCACCGTCCGAGCGCGAATTCGACTCGGGTCGTCGCCTGTTCATTGCCGCGACAGGCGGGCGGGTATAGCGATCCGCAGCATATGGTAAGGGGATTTGGGCAGATGCGCGCGCGGACGCTGGTGCTTTGGGCGGCGGTTTTGCTGGGTGCGGCTGCGCCCGTGCAGGCGCAGGTGACGCCGATCGATCCCAATACGGGCATCGATTCGGACCTCTCGGGCCGGCACCCCGCGTCCCCGCCGCAATCTCAGCCGCAGTCCGTCCCGGCGCAGGATCCCTATTCGGCCCCGGCGCCGTCGGACCCCTATGCCGCGCCCGCCCCCGCCGATCCCTATGCCGCTCCGGCACCTGCCGCGCCGCCGCAGGACCAGGCCCGGCTCAGCGCGCGCCGCAATGTCGGCAACACCTATGGGCGCGACGACCTGATCTCCGCCGCCGAGGGCGTGTTCGGCAAGGGCGCAGCCGACGTCGCGCGCCTCATCGAGAACATCCTGCGCGACCAGGGCGAGCCCAACGCCTATATCGCCGGCCGCGAAGCCGCGGGCGCCGTGGTGGTCGGCCTGCGCTACGGCTCGGGCGAGATGTTCCACAAGGTCGAGGGCGAGCGCCCGGTCTATTGGACCGGCCCGTCGGTCGGCTTCGACCTCGGCGGCGACGCCACCAAGGTGTTCGTGCTCGTCTACAATCTCTACGACAGCCAGGATCTCTACAAGCGCTTCCCCCAGGCCGAAGGCCGCGTCTATGTCGTCGGCGGTTTCTCCGCGAGCTACCTGCGCCGAGGCAGCGTGGTTCTGATCCCGGTGCGGCTCGGCGTCGGCTGGCGGCTCGGCGTGAACGCCGGCTATATGAAGTTCAGCGAGAAGAAGCGCTGGCTGCCTTTCTGAGCACGCATCCCTTTCGCGCTCCGTAACCTTCGCTCAACCCGGCTCGGCTAGCATCGGTGCCCGATGCTGCCCCTGGCTCTTCTCGCGCTCGCGCTCGTCAACCTGGTGACGCTCCTCGTCTGGCGCCATGACAAGGCCAGCGCGATCGCCGGCAGGCGCCGCGTCCGCGAGTCCGATCTCCTCACCCTCGCGCTGATCGGCGGCACCCCCGCCGCGTTCCTCGGCCGCCACCTCTTCCGCCACAAGACGCGCAAACAGCCCTTCTCGACCCATCTGATGCTCGTCGCCGTCATCCAGGCGGGCGCGATCATCGGCCTGCTGATGCCGCCGCTCCCGGCCTGATCGCGCGGATCATGTCGGCGACCGCCCAGGCCGCGCCGACCAGTGCCAGGTTGATCGCATTGCCGCCCCATGCAAGGTGCGTCCCCGGCCACGGCGCGAGCTGCGGCAGCCACACCAGCAGCCCGAAGCCGACGAACATCGCCACCACCAGCCGCGCCGCGAGCAGCGCCCGCACACCGGAAAGCAGCGCCAGCCCCGCAAGCGCATGAAAGGCGCCGGTCGCGATCGCCCAGCCCTCCCCGCTCGGTGGCAGCCAGCCGGGCACCATCGCCGCGGTCTCCTTGACGTAGATCCAATGCGCCACCCCGAACACGACGAGGCAGGCCCCGAACCCCAGCCGGCACGCCAGCGCCAGCCGCGCCCCGCCCGACCGCAGCGCCACCACCGCACCCCCGCCGATCACCAGCGCGAGCTGCTCGGCCAGCCCCAGCCATGTCCCGAAGATCGCCGGATAGCCCGCCACCCGGATCGCCCAGAGCACCGCAAAGGCGGCGTAGAGGCCGGCGGGGATCAGCGCGATCGTCCGCGGCGCGCGCTGGAGCTGGAGCAGCCCGCCTGAGGCGATCAGCAGGAACGCCGCGGCATAGGCCAGCGCCATCCGGTTGGGCAGATCCTCGGGCACCGGCTGCCAGGTCGTGGCGAAATCGCCCCACACCAGCCCGACCACCCCCAGCGCAATCGCCGCGACGCCATAGGCGCGGATTCCCGGTGCCATCATGCCCCCTCCTCGCGCCGGGTCATTACCGGCGCGGCGGGATTGTAACCTCGTCTGCGGTTCTAGGCATCCCCTTCAGAAGAGGTGAACCGCTTGGCGGTCTGGATCAAGCGCCGATAGTTCTCCGGTCTGGCGTAGGAATCGTCGGGCAGATTGGAGCGAATTCGCGCGATCATTGGATTGATCAAATTTGCTGGTGAAGAACTTACGTTTTCAAGCTCCTCATCATGCAACCTCCTCGCTTTGTCGATCTCAGCCGCCAGTTTATCGGGATGCCACAATGCCGGTGATTTATTGGTCCTCGCGATTGCGACATGCCATTTTGGATCTGCTTGATCGCTCGTCGGGAGCGAGACGTTCGTCATATGGGCGATGATTAGCGGTATCAGATAGACTAGAAGCAACTTGTTCGAGGCGGTCAATGCTGCACTCGTCTGAAGCATCTCCATGAGCTGGAAAGCATCGCGCGCCTTCAAGCCATAAGCATCCATATAGGCCGCGATGAAGGAGCTCGCATCATAGGAATCGGGAACCAGACTGCTGGTCGACACGATCGGCGGATGTACTAATCGCTGTGTCGGGATGACCAAATCCTGGAAGAGCTTGTCGATCAGCGGCTTCAGCGGCGCATCCCGCAGCGCATAGCGCCGGCTGAAAAAGCGCCGAAGATAGGCATTTCCATCGAATCCAGTCCCATAAGCCGCCGTCACCGAATGCGCCAGTTGCTCGCCATGCAGCCCAAGCACAAACGCGACCCCCGCCACGTCGAACAGATGCTTCACTTCCTCCAACAGCTTGATGGCATAGGTCGGCCGGCATCGGTCGAGCTCGTCGATGATGATCGTCACCGGCAGCTTCATGCCCGCGGCGACCAGCGCCTCGACGATCTCGCCGAGCCCTTCCTTCATCTCGCGGATCGCCTGCTGGCCCTCGCGAAAGCGCTGGATGCGCGCTTCCATGCTCGGCGTGGCGATCTCGCCGAGCGCCTTGGCAGCATCGTCGACCATGCCGGCGCCCGCGCCCTTGAGCGCGTCCTTGTCGATGTCCCTGGCCACTTCGCCGGCCTTGTCCAGCTCGCTGCCCAGCGCTTCGGCCGCGCCCTGGGTTATCAGGAAGCCCACACCACGCTTGAGCAGGCCGGTTCCGACGATCTTGGCGACGCGACCCGCCTTGGCGCGAAATCGCGCGAGGCCCTCCGCAACGTCGCGATCCTTCTCGATCCAGGGTTCGAGCGCCGTCTCCAGCGTCGCGGCCAGCGCGACCATCGGCTCGTCTTCCAGGTCGTCCACCCAGGCATCGACGAACGCCACGGCGTGCTCGGTCGCGGCCATGTGGCGCGCCAGACGGCGCAGGAAGAAGGTCTTCCCCTGTCCATAGCTCGCGTCGACCGCGAGCACATAGGCATGACCATCTTCGCGGATCGAAGGTCGCGCCGTGACGCTTTCAAGAAAGCCGACAAGATCTTCGGCCTCGCCGCGGCGACCGAGCAGGTCGCCGTCCCAGATTTCGTCGAGCGTTTCCATGCCGGAACTTTAGCGATGACGATCGCTGGCTGTAAATCCGCTCGCTAGTTCGATCGGTGCGCCTTCACCCGAACTCCACCGCCTCGAACCGCACCGGCCGCCCCACCGCCGAGTTCGCCAGTTCGGCTTCCCACATCACCCGGTTGCCGCGCACGATCGTCCCCACCGGCCTCCCCGTCAGCGTCATCCCGGTGAACGGCGACCAGCCGCAGCGCGATGCCAGCCAGTCTTCCTCCACCGTCCAGCGCGCCTTCAGGTCCACCACCGTGAAGTCGGCGTCATAGCCGACTGCGATCCGCCCCTTGCCGGCGATCCCGAAGATCCGCTGCGGCCCCGCGCTCGTCATGTCGATCACCCGCTGCAGCGTCGTCCGCCCCTCCGCCACGTGGTTGAGCATCAGCGGCAGCAGCGTCTGCACGCCCGGCATGCCACTGGGCGATGCGGGATAGGCCTGCGCCTTCTCCTCGCGCGTGTGCGGCGCATGGTCCGATCCGATCACGTCGGGCACGCCCTGGTTGAGCCAGTGCCACAGCCCGTCGCGATGCGCGCCCGATCGGATCGGCGGGTTCATCTGCGCATGGGTGCCGAGCCGCGGATAGGCGTCCTCGCCTGCCAGCGTCAGATGCTGCGGGGTGACTTCGCAGGTCGCGATGTCCTTGTTCTGCCCCAGCAGCTCCAGCTCCGCGGGCGTCGTCACATGGAGCACATGGATCCGCCGCCGCGCCGCGCGCGCCAGCCCCAGGATCCGCCGCGTCGCCAGCATCGCGCTCTCGTCGTCGCGCCACACCGGGTGCGACGACGGATCGCCCGCCACGCGCTCGCCCAGCCGGTCCTGCATGCGGAACTCGTCCTCGGCGTGGATCGCGACGCGGCGATGCCCCGACGCCAGCACCCGCGCCAGATTGGCGTCGTCCGAGACGAGCAGGTCGCCGGTCGACGCCCCCATGAAGATCTTCACCCCCGCCGTCCCCGGCAGCCGCTCGAGCTCGGCCAGGCTCGCGGCATTGTGGTTGGTCGCGCCGACGTAGAAGGCGTGGTCGCACCACATCCGGTCCTTCGCGCGCGCCAGCTTGTCGGCGATCGCGTCGGCGCTGTCGGTGTTGGGCTTGGTGTTCGGCATCTCGAACACCGCGGTCACCCCGCCGAGCACCGCCGCGCGGCTGCCGCTCTCGAGGTCCTCCTTCTGCTCGAGCCCGGGCTCGCGGAAATGGACCTGGCTGTCGATCACGCCCGGCAGCACGTCGAGCCCGGCGCAGTCGATCGTCTCGCCCGCGTCGCCCACGCCGCCGATCGCGACGATCCTGCCGCCGCTGACGCCGACATCCGCTTCCACCGGTCCGCCCGGCAAATGCACGCGCCCGCCCGTGAGCTTCAGATCGACGATCATGGCAGCCTCTTTCGCCTGAGTTTCAGGCCTCCTACCTTGCAGGCATGAGCGATACCACCCCAGCGACCCGGCTTTCCGACCGTGCGTTGCTTCGCGTCGGCGGCGAGGACGTCCGCGGCTTCCTCCAGGGCCTGGTGACGCAGGATCTCGCCGCGGTGGCGCCGGGCAAGCCGCAATGGGCCGGGCTGCTCACCCCGCAGGGCAAGGCGCTGTTCGACTTCATCCTCTGGGACGACGGCGACGCCATCCTGATCGACTGCGAGGCTGACCAGCGCGAGGCGCTCGCCCGGCGCCTGTCGATCTATCGCCTGCGTCGCCCGATCGCGATCGAGCCGATCGAAGGCAGCGTCCATTGGTCGCGCGACTCCGGCGAGGGCGTCCCCGATCCGCGCCTTGCCGAGCTCGGCCACCGCTGGCTCGGGGACGCCGGAAGTACGCCCGCCGACGCCGCCTGGCGCGCGCATCGCCTGTCGCTCGGCGTGACCGAGGGCGCCGCCGAGCTCGGCCAGGACAGGACGCTCTGGCTCGAATGCAACGCCGCCGAGCTTCATGGCGTGAGCTACGCCAAGGGCTGCTACATCGGCCAGGAGAATACCGCGCGGATGCATTATCGCGCCAAGGTCAACCGCCGCCTCGTCGTCGCTCCGCTCGCCGATCCGGGCGACCGCACCCGCGCGATCTGGCCCGGGCTCGGCCTGATGGTCGAGCTGCGGCGGGTTGAGGATCTGGGCGATGCGCTCGTGCCGGTCTGGCTGGCGGACGCGCTGGCGGCGCCGGTGGAAGGCGCGGCCGAATGACGCTCGAGACCGTCACGCTCTGGCGCCCGGTCGGCCCGGAGGAGCTCGCGCTGATCCGCGACGCGGGCATGCGCGCCTTCCCCTCGCGACTGCCCGGGCAGCCGATCTTCTATCCGGTCGTGACCGAGGAGTATGCCGTGAAGATCGCGCGCGACTGGAACGTCCGCGACAGCGGCGCGGGCTATGTCACGCGCTTCGAAGTCCGCGCCGATTTCCTCGCGCGCTATCCGGTGGAGGAGGCTGGCGGCCGCGCGCACCGCGAATATTGGATTCCGGCCGAGGATCTCGATTCGTTCAACGCCGCGATCGTAGGGACGATCGAAGTCACGCACGAATTCGGCTGAGCGGCGCATGCGGACGATCGCCGGAGACCTGCTCGCGTTCGCCCGCAAGGGCGGGTTCGACGTGATCGTCCACGGCTGCCACTGCACCGTAGGCAAGGGCATCGCGCTGGCGATCCGCCGGCAAGTTCCCGAAGCCCATGCCGCCGATTGCGCGACCGAAAGGAGCTCGCGCGAAAAGTCTGGCGACTATTCGGTGGCGCGGTCCGGGCGCGATGGAAAGCGGTTCACGCTCGTCAACGCCTGTACTCAGTTCGACTGGCGCGGTCCGGGCGTGAAGGCGGACGATGCGGCGATCCGCGTGGCGATGCGTGCGGTGGCGCGCGAGTTCAGCGGGGCACGGATCGGCTATCCCGGGATCGCCGCGGGGCTCGCCGGCGGCGACTGGTCGATGATCGGCGCGATCATCGAGGAAGAACTGGCCGGGCTCGATCATTGCCTCGGCGAATTCGCACCTTGATCGGCGCGCGTGATGGTTGCCGGCTGGAAGATGGCCAGGACCCGCGCCGAAAGGCCCATAGGATGAGCGCGAAGAAAACTCGCATCATGTATATCGAAGACAAGAGCGAGGGGCTCAACGGCCCCGCGCGCACCGGGCGCGTCGCCTTTTCGAGAACCGGCCAGTCGCTCCACTATGCCGGCCGCATCTACCAGCGGCTCGGCGGCCAGGGCTTCAAGGCGAATTATTTCGACGTCGAGACCGGCGCGCACGTCTGGATCTCGGGCCCACGCAAGGACGGCCGCGACCGACTCCATGAGCGAAGCACCAGGCCGGTCGAAATCGATCCCGACGTACAAGCGGAATATTGGAGGGATATCCGCGGCGGCTGAGTCCGGCGCCGGGCCCGGCCGGCCGGAACAACGCCGCCGCGACAGCCCGATCGCCACAACCCCAAAAAACGAAAAAGGGAGGCCGGTTTCCCGACCTCCCCAATTCGTGTCAGCCCTTTCGGACCGGCGTGGCTTACTGGCCCGAACCCGGACCGTAAGTGATCTCCACGCGGCGGTTCTGGAGCTCGCGGACGCCGTCGGCGGTCGCGACGCGCGGCTTGCTCTCGCCGAAGGCCTCGGTCGAGATCACGCTGTCCGGAATGCCGCGGGCGCTCATATACGCCTTCACCGCATCCGCACGGCGCTGCGACAGGCCGACGTTGTAGCTCGCCGAACCCGAACGGTCGGCGTGGCCAGCCAGCATGACCTGGGCGTTGCCGCAGTCCTTGTAGTTGCTGATGGCGTTGTCGAGGATGCTCGAAGCTTCCGCCGTGATGTCCGACTTGTCCCAGTCGAAGAACACGATGTACGGCCCAGGCGTGCACTGCACCACTTCCGGCGTGGGCGTCGGCTCGGGAGTCGGCGTCCAGGTGGGCGTCGGAGCCGGCGGCGGCGGCGGCGGGGCAACCGGCGGAGGCGGCGGCGGCGCGCCGAAGTTGAAGGTCAGGCCACCCAGGATCGAGTGCGAACGGAAGCGGCCGCTCCAGGTCCGGCCCGCGATGTCGACCAGGTCGACGCCGGTGGCGTTGA
Organism: Sphingomonas sp.; assembly: GCF_017745215.1. Lineage (GTDB taxonomy): Bacteria > Pseudomonadota > Alphaproteobacteria > Sphingomonadales > Sphingomonadaceae > Sphingomonas. Next base: position 9,795 of record NZ_JAGHZV010000007.1, on the reverse strand, counting down.
AGAAGCGGTACTTCAGCGAAACGTCGATCGTGCTGGTCAGCGGCGCGCGGACACCCGCGAACGCCTGCCAGGCGAAGACGCTCTTGCTGTCGTCGAGCGTCGAGCCATAGGTATTCAGCTCGAGGTTCTCCTTGACGCGGGCGATACCCGCACCGCCGCCGACGAAGCCGCTGAGGACGTCGTCGTCACCGAAGTCGAGCATGCCGTTGACCATGAAGCTGAGCGCGCTCGAGCTGCCGCCGGCATAGTTGAAGGTACCCGGCAGCGCGCCGCTGAGCGCACCGCTCGAGTTCAGGACCGGCGTGTTCAAGCCCGAGCTGAAGCTGGAGATCGAAGCCTCGCGATAGCCGACCTCGGCTTCCGCGCGGAAAGCGCCGAAGTCGTAACCGACCGACGCATCGACGTCCCAGCCGGCCTTGTGGTCGATGTTCGCCGCGCGCGGCGTGGTTCCGATGTCGAACTGGATATCCTCGACGAGCATCGCGCCGCCTTCGACACCCACGTACCACGCATCGTCGCGGGCGAGAGCGGGCGTGCTGAGCGCGGTCGTCGCAAGTGCCAGTATGACGGCAAGCTTCCGCATCTTAATCCCCTTTCTTGGTTGTCACTACGGACAGCGCAAACTCCCTACCGAAAGGAAGGTTTCGGCGCAAGCGAACAAATCCGGGGACTGTTGCACGTTCGTCACAGGTTAGCCGGGATCGACAAGCCCATGTTCCCGCATCGCAGCAAGGATTTGCGCGATCGTCGATCGCGCTTCCGCATCGACGACCGAACCGCCCGAAGGGTTCCCGATCGCTGCGGCCTGCGGGCCCACCACCTGCACCCCCTCGACGATCAGCCGCCCGTGCGCCTCGCCGAATCGCCATTCGCCGCCCGAATGCAGCGCGAAGCCCGCGGGATCCGCGATCCAGGCGCGCATCCCCTCCGCCGCCGCGACGAACCGCCAGCCCGAGAGGGTCCAGCACGCGAGCGCGCCGGCGTGCCCGCTCCAGGCGCCGCTCGGCGAGGCGCCGACGATCCAGCACTGCCCGGCCGCGGGATCCGCGGGCGGCGCGTCGAGCCCCCCGGCGACGGCGCACGCCTGCACCGCGGCGTCGAGCCGGACCAGCGCTTCGTTATGGAACATTTCCTTCTGCGCCTGCCCCGGCTCGAGCAGCGGCAGCGCCAGGCGGTCGGTCGAAGATCCGGTCATGTCAGGCTCCTTCCAGCGATTCGAGCATCAGCACCGCGGGCAGCGAAAGCCCGTGCGAGCCCGCCTGGCACACGCTCACGGCGCACGCTCCCGCGCGATCCGCCGCGCTCAGCGTCACCAGCGGCTCGGCGACCGCCTCGGTCCGCGCCACCCCACCCTCGGGCATGATCGTCACGCGCCATGCCTCGCGTTCCTCGCCCAGCGGCACGTCGGCGCCGTCGGTCCAGCGCCACCCGATCCTGCTGCGCCGCACCCACCGCACCGCGGTGCCGCCGCCCTCGAGGCGTTCGGCCGCGAGATGCACCGGCGAAGGCGGCACCACCGACCGTCCGGACACCGAAGCGCTCGCCGCGTCGCTCCCGCTGTCGCCGCTGCCCTGCGCCTGCACCGAGACGGTCCCGCCCAGCGCGGACTCCGCGAGCTCGATCGCCGCCACCGCATCGGCCTCGACCAGCACGAACCGGTCGCCCTCGGCCTGCAGCCCCGCCGCTGCCTCGGTTCCGCGCCGCCCGCGCCACAAGCGGCTCAGCCGCCAGCGATTTCCCCCGAGCGGCTCTGCCCGGCCGAACTGGAGCAGCTCTTCGCCCGCCATCGCCAGGTTCACGCCCGCGTCGAGCGCCGCATCGTCGGCGTCGCCCAGCACCATCCCCTCGTGCAGCAGCTCGACTTCGACCGACCCCGCCAGATCGGCAAGCCCCGACCTTGCCGCCCCCGGCGCCACGACGATGTGCCCCATCACCGCCGGCAGCGCGCTCACGCCCGCGGGAGACCAGCTCGCGCCATCCATGCTGGTGAGCAGCGCAGCGCTGCGCCATCCCGATCCGGTTCCCGCCGTCGCCACCGCGAGCCGGGGTGCGCTCGCCAGGCTGCCGTCGAGCGGCATCAGCTCGAACGCCGCCACCCGCGTCTCGCCCAACGCCAGATCGGGCGCGGGCAGCACGCGCCCGCCGCTCGCGTCCGCCGCCATCGTCGCCGGCGCCACCGCCACGCAGTCGAGCGCCACCACCATCGCCTCGAGCGACCAGCGGTCGACCCGCCACACCCCCGGCGCGCCCGCGATCGTCACGCGCGCGCCCGGCACGATCCCGATCGCGTCCCAGCCGAGCGCGAGGCTCCGCCGCTCGCGTTCGATATCGAGCCGCGCCAGTGCCGTCTCGGCGATCGTCTTTGCGCCGCTCGCATCGATCGCCGCGGGCAGCTCGAGCCGCGCCTCGCGGATCCCCGGCCCCGGCCGCGCGGCACGCTGCACGCCCGTCTGATAGTCGCGCGCCGGGTCGTAATGCGCGAGCGTCAGCGACCGCGGGATCGCGTCGACCGCCGCGATCGAGCGACTCCCCACTGCCCCCGTCCTGCCCGCCGCGCGCATCCCCAGATCCGCCAGCGCGATGCCGTCGCCGCTCCCGCGCCGCAGCACCAGCGCGCGATCCTCGAGCCCGAACCAGCCGCAATCCGCCCCCGCCAGCGTCTCCGCAACCGCGCGCACGCTCGCGCCGCTCGCCGCGAAGCCGCCGAGCGGCTGCGAGCCGTCCTCGCTCGCCAGATCGCCCCCGCCGATCTCGGCCAGCACCGAACCCGCGCTCACTGCATCCGCGTCGGCGGTCACTTCGAAGGTCAGCGACGGGATGCGGTTCCCGAAATCGCCGAGCTCGAGATCCTCGAACACCGCATAGGCGATCCCGCGATGCGCCGGCGCCATCCCCACCCCCTCGGCGGAGGCGATCAGCGGATCCGCCGCCTGGTCCTCGCCGCCCAGGTGCAGACGGAAGCCGCACCGCGTCTTGAAGTCGCCCGCGCTGCCGCGCAGCAGCTTGCCGTCGGCCCAGATCCGACCCACGCCCAGGATCGCCCGCGCCGAAAGCGCCACCGCGAACGACGCGGTATAGGAATAGCTCGTCGTCGTCGGCTGCCCCTTGCCGCCCGACTTGCTGCGGTGCTCGATCAGGTCGGTCGACCAGATCACCGATCCCGCGACGCGCATCGTCCCGAACAGCTTCGGGATCTGCGTGCCGTAGGACGAGGTTTGCACCCCCAGCTCGGTCAGCCGCGGGCCGTCGCGCCCCTTGGGCTTGAACAGCACTTCGCGGTCGATGAAATTGCCGATCTGCGCGCCGATCATCGCCCCCGGCGGGCCGCCGACCACCCCGCCGACGACGGTGAGCACCAAGGTCGCCATCTCAGCCTCCCTCAAAACGCCAGCACGAAACCAGGGGCCAGGGCGGCACCCCCGGCCGCTCGACCACGCGTCGCAGCATCGCGTCGGCGTGGACGATCCCGTCGCCGCTATCGATCGCGAGGTGAAGCTGCCCGGCGCCGACGCGCAGCAGCAGCAGATCCCCCGCCCGCGCCGTCTCGACGCGCGTCAGCCCCGCCGACGCCAGCGCCGCGCAAACCGCCTCGGCATCGCCCTGCCGCAGCGCATAGCCGCTCGGCACCACGCCCTCGAACCCCTCCGCCCTGAGCGCCAGCGCTGCGAGCCCGACGCAGTCGAGCCCGCTCGCCCTCTCGCGCCCGTGCAGGCGGAACCGTGCGCCCACGACCGTGCGCGCCGCCGCGAGCGCGCGTTCGCCGCTCATCCGCCCGGATAGCGCGTCAGCAGGTCGATCCCCGGCAGATAGGGTTCGCCGCGGAAGTTGAGCGCATTGCCGAACCGTCCCGCGCACGTCGCCAGGCGCTTGTCGCACCCCTCGATCAGCTCGACGAGCGCGCCCTCGCCATCGAACCGCGGTGGCCGCCGCAGCGTCACCTCGCTCCCCTGGGACCGCGCAATCGCATCCTCGAGCCCCGAATTCGCCCCCGAAAACCAGCGCAGCCGCCCCCCGCCTTGGCCGTTCGCCACGCTCTCCTCGGCGTCGAGCGTCAGCACCGCGCCGTCCACCGCCATCACCCTCGCAAAGCGCCGCCGTCCCGCCATCGCCACCCGACAGCGCGCGTCGCCCAGTTCGGCCCGGCATTCGGCGGAAGTCTCCTCGACCACCGGCCGCTCGAGCCCCGCCGCCAAGCCGCGCAGCTCGGCGGTGAGCGTGCCCCCGCGCGTCTCGACCGCCCCGATCGTCCCTTCGCCCAGAACCACCTGCTCGCGCGGATCGGTCCAGTCGGTCGCGAAGATCGTCACCCGCGCGCCGTCCCAGCGCCCCGCGAGCAGGTCCGCCTCGCTGATCGCGCTCGCAGTCAGCGCGCCGGCGACGTCCATCGTCCCCGCGTCCAGGTCGGCGCTCCGCGTGATCGCGCTCGGCGTCATCCCCGGCGCGGCGCGATAGACGAGCCCGTCGATCGCCAGGTCGCGGTCGTGCGCGGTCAGCCCGATCGCCACGCCGTCGCGCCGCTCGACCCGCCAGCACAGCGCGACGGTGGTCAGCGGCCCCTCCAGCCACGCGGTCACTCGCGGATCTCCACCAGCGGCACGCTCGCCGCCGCGCCGGCGAGGAAGCTCGCCCGGCTCACGCTCAGCCGGTCCTCGGCGAACCGCACGGGTACGTCGAACAGATAGCCCGCCGTCACCTCGATCCCATCGCCCGGCGCCGCATCGAGCGTCACCACCCCGCCATCCCCCAGCACGAACCCCGACGTCTCGGACCCACCCACCGCGACGCGGACGCTCCCGCCAACCGGTCTGGTGATCCGCCGTTCGACCTCGCCGTACCGCTTCACCAGCGCGAAGCTTCGGGCCGATCCGTCCCCCACTCCGATCGCCTGGTCGCGGGCCCCCGGCGCCTCGCCGCCCGAGCTGAAGTCGAACGGATCGCGCAGCCGAAACCCCCTCGCAGGCCCCATCCGCGCCCGGAAGAAGCCGAGCAGCGCGGCGATGTCCGCTTCCGATCGCACCCCCGGCCCAACGTCGTAGCTGGTCCGCGCCTCGGCCCATTCGGCGTTCCTGGCCTCATGCCCGCCCGCGCTCGTCACGATCGCGGTCGAAACTTCGGGCGCGACCTCCGCGTCGCGCCCCAGCGCGATCGGGAACAGCACGTCGTCGAAAGGCGTCACGTCGCTCTCCTGGTCGAAATGGACGAAGCCGTCGCGGATCGCCTGGGGCAGCGCCCAGACGAGGCTCGCCGCCACGCCGCGCCGCCGCGCGAGCTCGGCCGCGGCATCGATCGCCGCCCATTGCCCGCGGTCCCCGGGGTGCAGCACGAACCCCGCGAAATAATGCTGCTCGGCTGCCGGATAGCCCAGCCGGGCCTCCGCCGCCGCCACGCCGGCCTCGCTCGCCGCGACGTTGCCGGCCGCCGCCCAGTCGTAATCCTCGAGCTGGAGCACATCGAACGCCGGCCGCGCGAACCCCAAGGGCATGTTCGCCCGCCGAGCCTCGGGCGCCCGCGGATCGAGCAGGGTCGGCAGGTAGAGCAGCAACAAGGTCTCCGCCCCCGGCGCCGCATCGAGCACCGCGTCGCGCAGGCTCAGCACCGCCGCCGCCAGCAGCTCCCCCGCCGCCTCGAGCACCGCCGCCTCCGGCGTCCCGAACAAATTCTGCTCGCCCGGCCCGCCCAGCGCGGCCGAAGCCGCCGCGTCGTGGATGCAAAGCCGCCCGTCGGCCATCACCCACCACCAGGGCTCACCGACCTGGAAACGCACCTCGAGCCCCGCCGCCAGCGCGATCGCGACGAACGCCGCCGCCACCTGCCGCAGATACCCCATCGCCCCGCCATGCGCCGGCGAGAGCAATGTGGAGGGCGGCTCCCACCCCGTCCGCGCCGGCGACCCGTCCGCCGCGCGCTGCTTCCAGTCGTTCCAGCAATGCCGGTCGAGCAGCTCGAAGCTCAGCGACCAGATCACGCCATAGCCCAGCGCCTTCGCCCGCGCCGCAAAGTCCGCATGCCATGCCGCGCACGGCGCGTTGAGCACGCCCCCCGCGAGGCTCGCATAATAGCCTCCGCCGGCCGCCTCGAGCCGGAAATAATGGCTCATCCCCACATAATGGACGAGGGACCCGCGATACCCCAGCTGCAGCGCGTTCCGCAGCACGCGCGCTGGCGTGAGGTGATAGCAATCGTCATAGCCGTTCGCGATGCCGATCGCATGCTCGGGCACCACCGCGTCGCCGATCGCGAGCACCGCCCCCGGCCCCTCGCACACCAGCCCGGACAGCTCGACCCATCCCTCCACCGGCGCATCCAGGGCGGCATCGCTGCCGCTGAACCCCGGCGGCACCAGCGACACGAACATCCGGTCGACGTCGCCCGCCCACACCGGATCGGCCTCGCCCGGCAGCAGGAACCCGCCGTCGACCGCGGCGAAGTCGATCGCCACCGCCGCGTCCTCGGCGTCGCCCTCGGCGTAGTTCCACAGCCGCACATACCAGGCCCGCGCCTCGCCCGCGGCGTCGCGCCCCTCGATCGTCAGCACCGGGCCGTTGACCGCATCGAGCGCCATCACGCCCGAGGACCGCCAGCGAAACCGCAGCCGGCACCCGCGAAAGTCCCGGCTCGTCGCATAGCTCAAGAGCGGATGGTCCCAGCGGTCCTCGGCTTCCCAGATCAGCCCCGCCAAGTCGTCCTGCCGGTAGAACACGGCATCCACCCGCAGTGCGTCAGGCGCGGTCGCCACCACCGAGGCCATCATCGGCCGCGGGAAGTTCACCGTCCAGAACCGCGGATCGAAGCGCGACACCACGCCCTCCGCCTGCCCCCTTCGGGCAGCGCACAGCCAATGTCCCATCAGCCCACGCCGTCCAGCGCCGCCTTCACGGCCCGCGCAACCTGCCGGCTCGATTGCTCCAGCGCCCGCGGTGCCTCGCCCGCGCCGGCGTTGACCGTGATCGCCACCCGCACTTCGCGCGCGCCCGCCGCCGACGCCGGCGCCACTTGCCCCGCGCTCGCCGGCACGAACAGCTCGGGCCCGCGCTCGCCGACCCAATAGGGCCGCCCGGGGCTCACGGCCCCGCCGGTCGCGCGTCCTGGCGATCCGCCGAACAGCGACGAGAGGATACCGAGCAGCCCCATCCCCAGGCCGCCGCCGCCGCTGCCGCCGCCCAGCCCCGGCACCCCCAGCGAGCTCAGCCCCGCCTGGAGCGCCGCCGCGGCGATCTCGTTCATCACCGACAGCACCGTGCGCTTCAGGTCCTCGAACCCGAACTTGCCCGTCCGAATCGCGCGCGACAGCGCCGCGTCGATCGCCTGCCCCGCGCGCTCGGCGCCCGCCGCCAGCGGCCCGTCGAGCACGCGCCGCATTTCGGCCACGTCGCTCGCGAACCCGCGCGTGTCGGCGCGCACGCTCACCACCAGCCGCTCGATCTCTTCATCCATCGGGAAACGCCTCCTTGAGCCGTGCCACCAGCGCCGCATCGCCGGGCTCGCCTTCCTCGCCGCGCAGCGCGTCGACGAGCGCACCCAGCTCCGCCGGCGTCGCGCGCCAAAAGTCGTCGGGCGCCCAACCGAACAGCGCGCCCGCCAGCCCCGCGAGACGCCGCGCCTGCTCCGCGAACCGCATCACCGTCCCGCCAGGATCTGCCCGACCAGCACCTTGAGCGCCGGCGTCGCCGCTGCGAGCCCGCCCGCCGCCACGCCCTCGCCGAAGCCTTCGCGGGTCAGTCCCTCGGGCCGCTCGGCGAGGCAATGCCAGAACAGCGCGACCATCTCGCCCAGCCCCAGCCTGCCGTCCGCCGCGCGCTCGACCATCGCGAACAAGGGCCCGATCTCCTGCTCCGCCGCGACCAGCGCCGCGAAGCTCGGCCGCAGCACCAGCACGGCGCCGCGAACCCGAATCTCCGCCTCGCCGCGCACCGGGTTCGCGCTCACGCGTTCACCACTGCGCCCGAGCTCTCGAGGCTCAGCGTGTAGGTCCGCTCGCCGTTGAAATCCCCCGCATAGTCGAGCCGCGTGACCAGGAACCTGCCGGTCATCGTCTCGCCGCTCTCGAAGGTCAGCCGATAGTCGTCGAGCACGCCCGACAGCGCATTGGCCTTCACCCGCGCCTCCGCCGCCGATCCGGTGAACACCCCCGCGCCCGACACGCTGACCGACCGCACCCCCGCGCCCGACAGCAGCTCGCGCCACCCGCCCGAATCCTTGCTGGTGATCGTCACCGCTTCGCCGTTGATGCCGAGCTGCGTCGTCCTGAGCCCGGCGATCGTCGCATAGGCCACCGGCGACCCGCCATTCCCCACCTTGAGCAGAAACGCGCTCCCCTTCTCCGCTGCCATCTTCGCCTCCTGTCAGCCCGCCTTGAGCATTCGCACCTGAAACTCGCTCACCCCGCGCCAGCCCTCGCGATCGCGCACGATCCTCGAGCGCACGAAGCCCAGCGTCACCACGCGCCACCCCTCGCCCAGCTCGGCCGGCATCGCCGCCAGCGCATCCTCGACCGCGCCCGCCAGCGCCCGCAGCCGCTCGGGCCGCTCGCCGCCGTCGAACAGCGACACCGCCAGCCGCCCCTCGCGCCCGGCCATGTCCTTGGTCCCCCAGTCGACGAGCACCGCTTCCTCGACCAGCGCATAGGGCCGCGCGGCCCGCACCGGCGGTGCGTCGAACACGCCGGTCAGCGCCTCGGCAAGCGGCGCATGCCCCGCGAGCGCCCCCTGCACCGCGCCCTGGAGCAGCGCCTGCACGCTCATCGGAACCACCCCGCGATCCAGCGCAGCGCCGGATCCTCGATCAGCCCGCGCCCACGCACGACCACCTGGTCCTCGCCCGCCTCGACCCCCGCGCCCGGCAGCGCCTCGCCCAGCAAGACCACCAGCCGCGCCACCGCCCGCGCCACGCCGCTGCGCCCGATCGCCTCGGCGCGCGCCTCAAGCCGCTCCATCATGCCGCATGCTCCCCTTCAGCGAGCCGCAGCCGCCGGAACGGCCGCCACAGCGCGCTCACCGCCGCGGGCGGCGCGGCATCGGCGTCGCGATGCTCGAAGAGATGCGCGACGAGCAGCACCGCGCCCTGGCGCAAGGGCGGCGGCAGGTCGCCCCAGCCCGCCGCCGCCCCGGCGCCCAGCGTCACGCGGACTCGTCGCGCGTCGCCCGGCACCATCACGCGCACCCAGCCCTGCCCTTCGGCATCGATGTCGATCGCAAAGCCGTCCGCTGCGAGCAGCGCAGCCGCACCATCGGCCGCCACTCCCTCGACGGCAGTGATCGCCGTCACCGGCGCCACGCCCAGCTGCTGCCAGCACGCCGAGACGGGCAGCAAATCCACCCACGCTCGCGCGATCCATGCCGAGCCGGTGAACGCTTCCCCCAGCCCCAGCGCGCTCGCCGCGAGCGTGTCGATCAGGTCGTCCTCACTGTCGCCGGCGATGCGCAGATACGCCTTGGCCGCCTCACGCGCAGCCGCGATCGCCGCACCCGGAAAGGCCGGTGCGTCCATGGTTTCCTCCTTTGGAAATGCCCCCGATCCTCCCCCAGCCTGCTGGGGAAGGAACGTCAGTCGACCGAAGCGTCTTCCACCTCGAGCACCAGCCCCTCGCCCGGATCGTACGGCGTCACCCCGTCCCATTCGATCCGGTTGACCACGTCGCCGTCCTGCACCACTCGATACACTGCCATCGCCCCCTCCTCAGCCGAAGTACCAGACCAGCCGCGCCTCGCCGCGCCCGCCGGCCCCGCCGGTGCCGCTGGTGAAGCCCGTGTCCGCCGCGCTCCCGCCGCCGCCGCCGCCGCCCGGCGCGCCACCCGC
>NZ_JAGHZV010000006.1 GCF_017745215.1 Sphingomonas sp. | reverse complement strand
CCGCCGCGACCGCAGGCGCGAGGTTGTAGCGCGTCACGCGGTACGGCCCCGTCTTGTCGCGGAACGTCGCGACCGAGCCGAGCGGCACCATCTCGCCCGAATTCGACCGGGTCTGAAGATTGGCGATGTCCGCGATCGTGCGGCGATACGGCGCGTCGGCTTGCGCCGTCACGTGAAAGGTCCGGCCCAGAAGGTTGAAATCGTTGACGAACGCCGATCCCAGATAGACTTGCAGGGTTTCGAACACACGCGACGGCGGCACGCCGATCATATCCGCCTTGGCACGATCGATGTCGGCGAAAACGCGCGGCGTGGCGGTTTCGAAGAAGGTGTAGACCGCCTGCAGCCCCTTGGTCTGGTTGGCTTTGGCGATCACCGCATTGGCCTGCTTTTCCAGCTCGGCATAGCCGGCGCCGTCGCGATCCTCGATCATCAGGCGATAGCCGCCGGCCGATCCGATACCGCGGATCAAGGGAGGTGCCACGACCATCAGCCGCGCCTCGCTGATGTCCGAGGTCGCCTTGCGGGCATCGTCCATCAACTTGGCGAGCGTCTCGCCCTTGGCGGCGCGCGTCTTGAAATCGTCGAGCACCCAATAGGCCGCAGCCGAGCTTGCCGCGCGCGTCTCCGACGGGCCGTCGAAGCCCGAGAGCATGACGCTGCCCTTGATGCCGGGGATCTTGAGCACGCGCGCTGCGACTTTCTTCATCACGGCATCGGTGCGCGCCGTCGACGATCCCGGCGGAAGCTGGATGACGGTCAGGAAGTGAGCCTGATCCTGGGCGGGGATGAAGCCGACGGGCGTCGCCCAGAGCATGGCGACCGTCGCGGCGATCAGGCCGGCATAGGCGACCATCATCCGCTTCGGGCGCATCACCAGCGTGCGGGTGAGCCGGCTGTAGCCATTGCTCAGCCGCTCGAAGCCGCGGTTGAACGCATCGGCGGCGCGGGTGACCACGCGGCCGACCGGGCCTTCGTTGCCGCCCTCGTGACCCTTGAGCAGCAGCGCGGCGAGCGCGGGCGACAGGGTGAGCGAGACCAGCAGCGAGATCGCGGTCGCCGCCGAGATCGTCACCGCGAACTGCTTGTAGAAGGCGCCCGACAGGCCGTTGAGGAACAGCGTCGGCAGGAACACCGCGAGCAGCACCAGCACGATTGCGACGAGGGCACCCGACACTTCGTCCATCGACGTGCGCGCCGCCTCGAGCGGCGTCATCCCGTGCGAGAGGTTGCGCTCGACATTCTCGACGACGACGATCGCGTCGTCGACGACGATGCCGATCGCCAGCACCAGGCCGAACAGCGAGAGGTTGTTGAGCGAATAGCCCAACGGCAGCAGGATCGCCATCGTGCCGATCAGCGACACCGGGATCGCCACCACCGGGATGACCGCCGCCCGCCACTTCTGGAGGAACACGATCACCACCAGCACGACGAGCAGGATCGCTTCGCCCAGCGTGTGATAGACCGCGTCGATCGACTGGGCGATGAACTCGGTCGGGTTGTAGATGACGCGATATTCGAGCCCCTTGGGGAAGCCCTTCGACATCACCTGCATCTCGTGCTCGACGGCCCTGGCCGCGGCGAGCGCGTTCGAGCCCGGACGCTGGAACACCGCGGTGATCACGGTGGGGTCGCCCGAGAGATAGGTGTTGGAGTTATAGTCGGCGGCGCCCAGCTCGACGCGCGCCACGTCGGACACGCGCACCTGGCGCCCGTCCGGGTCGGTGCGGATGATGACGTTGGCGAACTGCGCGGGGTCCTTTAGCCGGCCCTGCGTCTCGACGTTGAGCTGGAAGGCCTGGCCGGTGTTGCTCGAGCCAGGCTGGCCGAGCGTGCCCGCCGCGACCTGGACGTTCTGCGCGCGCAGCGCCGCGACGATCTCGCCGGCGGTCAGGTCGAGCGCGGCGGCGCGGTTGGGATCGATCCACACGCGCATCGCATAGTCGCGGCTGCCGAACAGCCGGACGTCGCCGACGCCGTCGAGCCGGGCCAGCCGGTCGCGCACCTGGGTGAGCGCATAGTTGGAGATATAGCCGCGATCCAGCGAGTGATCGGGTGAGATCAGGTTCACGATCAGCAGGAAGTCGGGCGAGGTCTTGCGCGTCACCACGCCGGCACGCTGCGTCTGCTCGGGCAGGCGCGGGATCGCCACGGCAACGCGGTTCTGGACGAGCACCTGCGCCGCATCGAGGTCGGTGCCCTGCTTGAAGGTGACGGTGATCGTCAGCAGCCCGTCGCCGGTCGATTGCGACGACATGTAGAGCATGCCGTCGACGCCGTTGATCTCCTGCTCGATCGGCGCGGCGACGGTCTCGGCGACGGTCTCGGCCGAGGCGCCGGGATAGGCGGCGGTCACCGTGACCGTGGGGGGCACGATGTCGGGATATTGCGACACCGGCAGCGCGAAATAGGCGATCGCGCCGATGATCGTGATGATGATCGCGATGACCGATGCGAAGATCGGGCGCGTGATGAAGAAGCGCGAGAGGCGCATGATTCCTGTTCCTCTACGAGAGGCGAATGATCAGCAGTGGTTCGCGCGGATCAGTGCGCGAGCGTTGCCTCGCCGGCCGGCGGCGGAGCGACGGTGTCGCTCGTACCGCCCGTCTGCTGCGGGGCGATCCTGCCGTTGACGGTGAGCACCTTGCCGCCCGGCTGGGCGAACTGGATGCCGGTGATGACGACGCGGTCGGCCGGGGTCAGCCCGCTGCGGATCACGCGGAGGCCGTTGACGACGGGGCCGAGCGTGACTTCCCTGGGCGCGACCGTCCCGTCCTTGCCGACGGTGAGCACGATCTTGCGGACCTGGTCGGTCGAGATCGCGGTGTCGGGCACCAGCAGCGCGCGGGTGGTGCCGCCGCCCGCGAGCCGCATGTTGCCGAACAGGCCGGGCGCGAGGAAATTGTCCGGGTTGGCGATCACCGCGCGGGCGCGGATCGTGCCGGACTTCTGGTCGAGCCCGTTGTCGGTGAAGTCGAGATGGCCCTTCCAGCGATAATCGCCTTCGTCCTGAAGCTTGATCTCGACCGGCGCGGCGGTCTCCGACCCGGCGCGCTTCGACTTGAGGTACAGCGCCTCCGAACCGTCGAAGGTGAAGTAGATCGGGTCGAGCGCGTTGATCGTGGTGAGCAAGGTGCTCGCCTGGCCTTCGCCCGCCGCGACGAGGTTGCCCGCATCGACGCGGCGGTCCGAGATGCGGCCGCTGATCGGCGCGCGGACGACGGTGAACTCGACGTCGAGCGCACGGGCGCGGACGCGGGCCTGGGCCGCGGCGAGCGATGCCTGGGCTGCCTGGACGCGCGCGCGGAGGCGATCGACTTCGCTCTGCGACACCGCATCGGCCGAGACCAGCTTGAGCGCGCGCTCATAGTCGGTGCGGGCCAGCGCCAAGTCGCTCACCGCGGTGGCGACGCCGGCACGCGCCTCGGCGAGCGCGGCGGTGTAGGGGCGCGGGTCGATCGTGAACAGCGCCTGGCCCTGGCGGACCATCTCGCCGTCCCTGAAGTGGATCGCGACCACCGCGCCCGAGACGCGCGGACGCACTTCGACCGAGCGGCTCGGCTCGAAGCGGCCGACATAGGTGTCCCATTCGGTCACGTCCTGTGCGAGCGGCGCGGCGACGGTGACTGTGGGGGGCGGCGGTGCGGCGAGCACCGGCGCGTCGCGGTGGAACAGGCCATAGCCGGCCGCGACCAGCGCGACGGGGCCGACGATCCAGGCGGCGCGGCGGACGAGGCGCGAGCGATTGGCCTCGGCCTCGGTCTGCGCGGGCTTGGTCTCGGCCGTGTCGATGGGAGCGATCATGTTCATGCGCGGAATCTCCGGGGGGCGAGGGCGCGCGCGGCGCCGACGTGCGAGAGCAGGGTTTCGGTCTGGCCGGCGCTGAAGCCGGCGGCGAGGAAGGCGTTGCGGTCCTCGGAGGCGATCGGACGCGCCGAGGTCCAGGCGAGCACCGCGAAGCGCCGCAGCGCCTCGAGGCGAGGATTGGAAAGCGGCGTCTTCGGCGCGCCGCCGGCGACCAACCGGGCGAGCCGCGAGAGGAAGCCCGACGGGCGGATCGACGCGCGGCCGTCCCGGCGCGCCAGCGTCACCACCGACCATTCGAGCGGCGACAGCGCTGTCGCGACATCCTCGCGCGCTGCCGCAACCGGCGCGACGCCAAGACCCGCATGCACTGCGAAATCGAGATAGGCCACCTTTTGTCTCCACCCAGTCTCGGGACCCGGGATCACGGCGCACGGCCGCGCATCCCGGCGCGGATGGCCCCGCGCCAGCTCGGATCCCTCTCCGATGCATTCTTTCCTCCGGCGCAGCAGCGAATGCCGGCCCCGTCGGACGTTCTGTTTACGCAACCACCCACATGGACCAAGCCATCCTTTGGGATGTGCCGCTCGGCACATCGTATCCGGAGGACTCCATCCGTTCTATACCAAGCAGTATAGAAATCGGTTCAACTTGCGTCAAGGTTGAATTCTGTACCGGGCGATATTTTTTTGCGGTGCACCTAAAGCGCCGCTTGGGTCAAGCCCTATCGCGACGGCCAGACGGCCAGCGTCGTGTCGACCAACCGCTGCAACTCTTCACGGGTCGCGCCGGCGCCGGCCTGCACGGCCATGCCCTGGACGATCGCGACGAGATATTTGGCGATGCCCTCCGCATCGACCGGCGCGTTGAAGTCGCCTTCGTCGATCGCGCGCTGCATCCGCTCGACCATGGAGCGATGCGCAGCCTGCGAACGCGCCATCACTTCCTCGCGGATCGTCTGCGCCTCGGCACCGCACGCGACGGAGCTGATCACGCCGAGGCAGCCGCGCGGCTCCTCGTTGCTGGTCTGGTTCTCGAGCGCGCCGGTGAGCAGTTTCTCAGCCACCGAACGCGCCGTCGACGCGTCGAGCGCGGCCGCCATGTAGCACATCTTCTCGCGCTCATAGAGATCGAGCGCCTTGCGGAAGAGCGATTCCTTGTTGCCGAAGGCGGCGTAGAGGCTCGGGCGCGTGATCCCCATGGCATCGGTGAGGTCGGCCATCGAGGCGCCCTCATAACCCTTGCTCCAGAAGACGCGCAGCGCGGCGGCGAGGGCGGTGTCGACGCAGAATTCGCGCGGACGACCCTTCGAATGCGAGAGAATTGCTGCTTCCATAACAAGCGGTATATAATTAACCGGCGTGAGAAGTCCAGATACCGTGGCCAGCTAGGTGGATTGACGGAGGTCCCGGTGCGCCGCCAATCTAGCGCAAAAAGGCGATCTCGGGAGAGGCCCTTTCCGTCGGAGCCCCTGATGCGCCTGCTTGCCCTGCTTATCCTGTTGCTTTCCGTTCCCGCTGCCGCCCGGCCCGCCGACTCGCCCAGGCGATTGGTACTGATCGACGACGACGTGATCGGCCTGAACGGCGTACCTACCCTGCTGCTCCAGGCGCCGGGCGTCGAGGTGCTCGGCATCACCACAACCAGCGGATCGGTGTGGCGCGACACCGCGACCGCGCATGCGCTGCGCACGCTCGAGATCCTGGGGCGCACCAAGGTGCCCGTGGTGCCGGGCGCGACCTTCCCGCTGCTCAACAGCCAGGAGCAGGTGAAGCGCTGGGAAGGGATGTACGGCCGGCTCGTCTTCAAGGGACCCTGGACCGATTATTGGCCCGGCGATACGATCCAGGACCACCCCGGCGCCACCGATCCCAGGGTCGTGCCCGACCTTCCCGAGGGCAACCCCACGCTCAAGCCCTCGGCCGAGGTGGCGGCGCTGTTCCTGATCCGCATGGCGAGGGCGCATCCCGGCGAGATCACGCTCTTCGCCACCGGCCCGATGACCAACATCGCGCTGGCCTCCAGCCTCGATCCGGATTTCGCGAGGAACATCAAGGAGCTCGTCTATATGGGCGGGAGTCTCAACCCCACCCAGCGCATCCGCAACGCCTCCGCCGACCAGTTCGCGCGCGAGTTCGTCAATTCGCCGCGGCGCGAGTTCAACATCCGCTGGGACCCCGAGGCGGCGCGGATCGTCGCGCATGCGCCGTGGCGCAAGGTCACGATGATCCCGGTCGATCCGTCCACCGGGACGCAATGGTCGAGCGACTATCTCGCGACGATCCAGGCGGTGCCGTCACCGCTCGCCCAGGCGCTCGGCAAGTCGATCAGCCCGGGCTTTCCGATGTGGGACGAACTGGCGGCGATGGTGTGGCTCGATCCCGCGATCGTGACGCGCAGCGAGACGCTGTGGATCGACTTCGAGACGAGCATGGCCGCGGCCTATGGCGACACGCTCTCCTGGACCGAAGCCTATCGCCCGCACCTCGGCGAACAGGCGCAGACGGTGGTGCTCGAAGTCGACCGCGCCCGGATGGAAGCCGACATGCGCGCGCTTTATACCCGGCCCGTCGCCAAGTAGCGCGCGCCTTTCTGCGACTTTTCGGTTCTCCACGGCTTGAAGCGCGCCAGCGGCTGTGCCTAAGAGGCACAAAGCCGGGAGCCAGAACATGAACATCAGCCCCACCGATTTCGCGAGCCTGCTCTGTTCGCGGCTCTGCCACGACTTGCTCAGCCCCGTGGGCGCGCTCAACAACGGGATCGAGCTGCTCGCCGACGAGCACGACCCGGAGATGCGTCAGCGCTGCCTCGAGCTGCTGAGCGAGAGTGCGAAAGCCAGTGCCAACAAGCTTAAGTTCTTCCGCCTGGCTTTCGGCGCCGCGGGGGGCTTCGGCGAGACCGTCGACACGCGCGAGGCGCATGCCGCGATCGAGGGGCTGTTCGGCGACAACCACCGCGTGAAGATCGGCTGGCTGGTCGAGGATCCGGTGCTGCCCAAGAGCGCGATCAAGGTGTTGCTCAACCTCTCGCTGATCGCCGGCGACGCGCTGATCCGCGGCGGTCAGCTCGATATCGGTGCAGAGAAGGCGGCGAACACGATCGAGATCGTCGTTCGCGCCGACGGCCCGCGCATCGTCCTCGATCCGGAGCTGCGCAGCGCGCTGGCGGGGGGCCGTGACGAGCTGCCGGTCACGCCGCGCTCGGCGGCGGCGTTCCTCGTCAACGCGCTGGTCGAGCAGGGCGGCGGCGCGCTCCAGGTGAGCCCGCCCGACGCCGAAGTGCTGCTGTTCGGGGCGAGCTTCAAGGTATAAGCACGTCCCCGGAGAGGGGATCGAGACCATGACCGTCGCCTGGCTGAACGGCTTCCTGCCCGAGGATTTCGTGGCCGAGGACCGGCTGCGCGGGCCGGTGGGCACCGCCGCCGGACCGATGGGCGGCCGCAGCATCGAGATCGCCGACGCGCGGCCGATGCAGGCCGCGGCCAAGTCCGACAGCGAGTTCTTCGCCGAGCATGGCTTCGTGCTGCTGCCGCATGTCACGGCGGTGAAGGACTGGGACGCCGACATGGCGAGCGTCTACCTTCCCGAGGTCGGCACGCTGATCCGCGAGCGGCTGTTCCCGGACAAGCGCGTCGCATTCGACCTCTACCCGGGCGTGCTCCGCCGCGGCCGCGACACGCCGGTGCCCGCCTATGCCGACGGCGTCCATTCGGACGGCGGCGTGGGGCTCGACGATTATGCCCACAACATCGGCGCCTTCGCGGGCAACCAGGCCGCGGCCTGGTTCCGCGACATCTATTCGCGCGACCAGGTCGAGGGCGTGGTGTGGGTCGACTTCTGGCGGACGACCAACATGGACGCGCCGCTCGAGCACATGCCGCTCGCGCTGTGCGACATCTCCACGCTTTCGCCCGAGGACCTCGTCCCCACCGGCCTCACCGGCATCGCGCCCGAGGGCCGCGAGACGCATCACCTGTCGCTGCGCTTCAACCCCGGGCAGCGCTGGTATTATTATCCGCGGATGACGGCAGACGAGATGCTGGTCTTCAAGCTCGCCGAATTCTGGAAGACGCCGCATCCGCCGGGGAATTGCTTCCACTCGGCCTTCGCCGATCCGGCCGCGCCGGTCGATGCGGAGCTGCGCCAGAGCTGCGAATATCGCGTCGGCGTAACGGTGCTGCGCGGCTGAGGAGCGCGCAACAACCGATCGACCCACTAACCGGGAATTAACTCTGAGCGCCCATGGTGCCTGCTGCAAATTGGCGCCGGGACCCCATGGACGACCTGCTTCAGGAATTCATCGCCGAGACGCGCGAGACGCTCGAGGCGCTTTCGGGCGAGATCGTCGCCTGGGAGGCGCATCCCGAGGATCGCGCGCGGCTCGATGCGATCTTCCGATTCGTGCATACGGTGAAGGGAAGCTGCGGCTTCCTCGACCTGCCGCGCCTCGGCCGGCTCAGCCATTCCGCCGAGGACGTGCTCGCCCAGGTGCGCTCGGGCGACCGCAAGCCCGATCGCGCGCTGGTCAACGCCGTGCTCGCGGTGGTCGACAGGATCGGCGAGCTGGTCGAAGCGATCGACGCGGGCGCGAGCCTCGACGACACCGGCGAGGACCTGCTGATCGCTGCCCTCGCCGAAGGCTCGGCCGAAGTCGCACAGGCGTCGAACGGCGCGATCCAGCGCGTCGCCTCGCGCAGCGTCCGTCTCAACGTCGAGCTGCTCGACCGGATGATGTCGGGCATGTCGGACATGGTGCTCGCGCGCAACGAGCTCGCCCGAAGGCTGCGCCAGGGCGAGATCGATCCCGCGGTCGAGGCTGCGCTCGAACGGCTGTCGCTCACCGTCGGCGAGATGCGCGACACGGTCACGCGCACGCGCATGCAGAAGATCGACGCGCTCTTCTCCGCGCTGCCGCGGATGGTGCGCGACACCGCGGCCGGCCTCGGCAAGTCGGTGATGCTCCAGGTTGAGGGTTCGGACGTCGAGCTCGACCGCGAGATGATCGAAGTGATGCGCGATCCGCTGGTGCACATCGTGCGCAACGCGATCGACCATGGCATCGAATCGCCCGCCGAGCGCCGCGCCGCAGCAAAACGCGAGAACGGCCGGCTCTCGGTCTCGGCGCGCCAGTCGGGCAACCAGATCATCGTCGAGATCGCCGACGACGGCCGCGGCATCGACACCGAGCGGCTGATCCGCAAGCTCATCGCGCAGGGCCGCAACGAGCGCGAGTTGCGCGCGCTCCCCGAACGCGCCAAGCTCGACCTGATCTTCCAGCCCGGGCTCACCAGCAAGGACGAAGTCAGCGACATCTCGGGCCGCGGCGTCGGCATGGACATCGTCCGCGCTTCGATCGAGCAGATCGGCGGGCGCATCGACCTCGACAATGCGCCGGGCAAGGGCCTGCGCATCGCGATCCATGTGCCGCTCACGCTCTCGATCATCTCGGCGATCGTCGTTGGCGTGAGCAAGCAGCGGTTCGCGCTGCCGCGCCAGGCGATCGAGGAGATCGTCACCGAGCGCGGCGACCAGATCCGCATCGACATGCTCGGCGGGAGCCGGATCGCCACCGTCCGCGACCGACGCATCCCGCTCGTCGACCTCGGCGAGCTGCTCGGCATCGAGCACCGCCAGGCGTTCGGAGAAGCACAGATGCTCGCGATCGTCAGCGTCTCCGAGGGCAGCTATGCCCTGGCCGTCGACACCGTGCTCGACAATGAGGAGTTGGTGATCAAGCCGGCCTCCCCCGCGGTGATGACGACAGGCGTCTATGCCGGCCAGACGTTGCCCGACTCGGGGCTCCCGATGCTCATGCTCGATTGCGCAGGCATGGCGCGCGCCGCAGGGCTGATCTTCCACCGCGACACGCTTCACGACGATGAGGACGAGGATGCCGTCGGCGAGACGCCAGGCACGCCCGCGTTGCTCTTCGCCGATCTGGACGGCAAGCGCCGCGCGGTGCCGCTCGCCATCGTCGACCGCGTCGAGCAGGTCGAAAGCGCGAGCGTCCGCTTCTCCGCCGGCAGCCATCGCCTCTCGATCGACGGCCGCATCCTGCCGCTCGCCGCGCAGGGCGAAGTCGGCACGCGCGCCAAGCTCAGCGTGCTCCGCCTCAAGGACGGCGACAACGAAGTCGCCTATGCGATCGATGAAGCGCTCGACATCGTCATCCTGCCCGAAGAGATCGCCCCGGCGCGCGAGCCCGGCCCGGTCGCGGGCGTGGTGCTGCTCGATGGCGAGCAGGTCGAACTGCTCGACGCCTTCTGGGTGTTCGGCGAGTTCGGCAGCGACGACGAGGAAGACGTCGCGCCGGTCTGCCTGCTCGCGGGCGACAGCGACGGCTGGATGGCCTCGTTCGTCCGCCCGATGCTCGAGGCGGCTGGCTATCGCGTCGTGACCCAGCTCGCCTCGGGCGAGACTGCCGCGGTCGTGCTTACCCAGAGCGACCTCGCCGAGGCCGACGGTGCGGCCATGCCGGTGGTGCGGCTGCGCCGCCGCAAGGCCCCGCGCGGCGCTTCGGACGACAGCGTCTATCGCTATGACCGCATGGGGCTGCTCTCCGCGCTCGAAGCCCGCGTCGCGGGAGGCCGCGCATGACTCATCTCTATCTCATCGCCCAGATCGCCGGCCGCTGGGTCGCGATCGACTCGGACCAGGTCGAATCGGTGGTCGACATCGGCGAAGTGACCGCTGTGCCGCGCGCGAGCGAGCACGTCCGCGGGCTCGCCGCGCTGCGCAGCCGCGTGGTGACGGTGGTCGACACCCACGCCGCGCTCGGGCTGCCCTCAGCCGAGACCGAGGGGCGCCGCGCGGTGATCACCCAGATCGAAGGCCATCATTATGCGCTGCTCGTCGATGCGCTGGAGGACGTCGCGCCGTTCGAGCTGCTGCCGCTCGCCGGCGGGATCTCGCTCGAGCGCGCCTGGCGCCACGTCGGCCGCGGCCTCGTCGAGCGCGACGGCGAGCCGGTGCTCGCGATCGATCTCACTGCTTTGGTGCCGGGACATTCCGCTGCCGCCGCGTGATTCCCGGACGCCGCAATTAACGCGGCGCTTACGGGTTTCATGTCAGACCAATTGTTGCACGCCCGGAAGCTTGGGGAACAGGGGAATATGAAGACTTGCCTCGTCGTCGATGACTCCAAGGTGATCCGCAAGGTCGCCCGGCACATCCTTGAAACCCTGGATTTCGAAGTCCGCGAAGCCGGCGACGGGCGCGAGGCGCTCGATTCGTGCCTGGCGACACCGCCCGACGTGATTCTGCTCGACTGGAACATGCCCGTGATGAGCGGCATGGACTTCCTGCGCGCGCTCAAGGATTCGGGGCTGCCCCAGCGTCCGAAGGTGGTGTTCTGCACCACCGAGAACGGCATGGCCTATATCCGCGCCGCGATCGAAGCGGGCGCCGACGAATATGTCATGAAGCCGTTCGATCGCGAGACGCTCGAGAGCAAGCTGCAGATCGTCGGCGTCGCCTGAGCGAGCCCGCGAGGAGCGGCGTGATGGCGCGGAACACCAATATCGTCGAAGTCGGCCCGGGCGCGCACCATGGTGCGCCGGCCCGCGTGCTGATCGTCGACGATTCGGTCGTCGCCCGGTCGGTGATCGGGCGGATGATCGAAGGCACGCGCCACTTCACCGTGGCCGGCGCGGTCAGCGACGCGCGCGCGGCGCTCACCTTCCTCACGCGCCATGACGTCGAGATCATCCTGCTCGACATCGAGATGCCCGGCGTCGACGGGCTGACCGCGCTGCCCGACCTGCTTGCTGCGGGCCGAGGCGCCAAGGTGCTGATCGTCTCCTCCTCCGCCGAAGAAGGCGCCGCCGCCACCGTGCAGGCGCTCGCGCTCGGCGCGGCCGACACGCTGGTCAAGCCCGGCGTCGGCGCGTTCGGCGGGCGCTTCGCCGAAGTGCTCGAGGAGCGGCTGGAGCGACTGATGGAGCCGCACGCCGAGACCGCCCCGTCACTGCCGACCTCGACGGTACCGGCATTGCACGATGACTTCGACATCGTCGCGATCGGCGCCTCGACCGGCGGCATCCACGCGCTCAGCCAGCTGCTCCGCGCGATTCCGCAGAGCTTCCAGGTGCCGATCCTGGTGACCCAGCACCTGCCGCCTTCGTTCATGAGCTTCTTCGCCGCGCAGCTCGCGGTGCTCGGCAGCCGGCCGTGCGACGTCGCCGCGGAATGCATGCGCATCCGGCCGGGCCGAATCATCGTCGCGCCCGGCACCGCGCACATGCGCGTCGTCCGCACCTCCGAAGGCACCGCGATCCGGCTGACCGAGGAGCGCTGCACGAGCGGCTGCATGCCCTCGGTCGATCCGATGTTCGAGTCGATCGCCGAAGTCTACGGCGCCCGTGCGCTGGGCATCGTGCTCTCGGGCATGGGCCGCGACGGCAGCGAGGGCGCCGCCAGGCTGGTTGATGCCGGCGCGCGCATTGTCGTGCAGGATCGCGAGAGCTCGGTCGTCTGGGGCATGCCCGGCAGCGTTGCGAGCGCCGGTCGCGCCAGCGCGGTGCTGCCGCCCGAGGAGATCGGCAAGCTCGTCGCCAGCCGGCGGAGGCCGTCATGAGCTATCACGCGCCCGCGCCGAGCATGCCGACCTCGTCCTCGGCGCTGAACGCGATTTCGGCATTGCTCGAGGAACGTACCGGCCAGCAACTCGCGGCAAACCGGGCCTGGCGCATCGAGACGGCGCTCAAGCCGCTGATGCGCGAACGCGGGCTCCATAGTCTGGACGATCTGATCGCGGCCATGGTCGTCGCACGAACGGGGGAACTTGCGGACATGGTGGTGGATGCCCTCCTCAACCAGGAAACGAGCTTCTTCCGCGACGCCGCGGTGCTCGACCTGCTCGCCGACGCCGTCACCGACATGCGCGCGGAGCAGCCGCACCGGCGCCTGCGCATCTGGTCCGCGGGCTGCTCGAACGGGCAGGAGCCGCTGAGCCTGGCGATGCTGCTGCTCGAGCGGGCAGGGGGGGCGAACGCCACCATCCCCGAGATCGTCGCGACCGACATCTCGGCGAGCGCGCTGGCCCGCGCCAAGGCGGCGCGCTATTCGCAGTTCGAGATCCAGCGCGGGCTTTCGGTGCGCCGGATGATCTCCTGGTTCGAAGGCACCAACGGCGACTGGACCGCGAACAGCGACCTGGTGAACCGCATCCAGTTCCGCCAGCAGAACCTCGCCTCCGATGCGCCGCCGCCGGGCAAGTTCGACGTGGTGCTGTGCCGCAACGTCATGCTCTATTTCACGCTCGACGTGCGCCGCCAGGTGTTCGAGCGGCTGTTCGAGGCGCTGCGCCCGGGCGGGCTGCTCGTGCTCGGCGCCGGCGAGACGGTGATCGGCCAGACCGACCGCTTCGTGCCGAGCGACCGCTACCGCGGCTTCTACCATTCGATCGACGAATTCGCGCCCAAGGTGGTTCGCGTCGCGGGTTGAACCCCGAGGCCATTTCGTCTCTAAGCCGCGCATGGACAGCGGGCTCACCATCATCGAGGCGCCGTCGCCCAATTTCGACGAACGGGCGCTGCCGGTCTCGATCATCGTCCTCCACTATACCGGCATGCAGGATGCCGAATCGGCGATCCATCGGCTGCGCGATCCCGCGGCGAAGGTCTCGGCGCACTATCTCGTCGCCGAGGACGGGACGATCCTGCGCCTGGTGAACGAGGACAAGCGCGCCTGGCACGCCGGCCGCTCGCACTGGCGCGGTACCACCGACATCAACAGCGCGAGCGTCGGGATCGAGATCGTCAATCCTGGTCATGAGTTCGGCTATCGCCCCTTTCCGGACGAGCAGATCGCCTCGGTGATCCCGCTCGTCGCCGAGATCAAGCAGCGCTACGCCATCACCCGCGGCAACGTCGTCGGCCATTCGGACATCGCCCCGGCGCGCAAGCAGGACCCGGGCGAGCTCTTCCCCTGGCACAGCCTCGCGCGCCTGCGCCTCGCGCTGCCGCGGCCGACCAAGAACCTCATGGACCCCGGCTGGACCGACGCCGGCTTCCTGATGGCGCTCGACCGCTTCGGCTATGACGTGACCGATCCCGAGGCGGCAGTGACAGCCTTCCAGCGCCGCTTCCGCCCCGAGCATATCGACGGCGAGATCGACATGGAACTGCGCTGCATCCTCCTGGCGCTGCTCCTCCCCAAGCCGCAGGGCGACGATTAGTCGCGGGGTGCCGGCGCGCCTTTGGGGTCGGGGACCAGCTTGCCGTCGACGCGGATGAACGCGCTTCCCGCCGGTGCCTCGAGGAAGGGGATGATCTCGGGGTCGTAGTTGGCGATCGTGTTGACCGTATAGACGCCGTGGTTCGCGGCATTGTCCATATAGGCGTCGTCCTCGTCCCCGGCGAGGAAGCGCCAGCCGCTGTCGACCGGATCGTGCGGCGCCTCGCGGTACATATAGCCCACCTTGTGGCCGTCGACCGTGATCCGGTCGCTGGCGATCGCCACGCTGTTGTCGTCGACCAGCCGCTTCATCCGCTCCTTCGGTATGGCGAATTGCTTCATCGGCCTGGTTCCGTCGCCTGCCTGCTGCGCCTGGGCGGGAGCCGCGGCGAGGTAAGTCAGGATCGCCGCGAACCCCAGAAGAATGCGTCCGTTCATGGGCCGAACCTAGTTACGCGCGTAGAAGGAGCCAATCCCTTTCAACTCGGTTACCTGCGCCTTTACGCAGGTTGGTTACGCCTCTGTCATCGCGGCGGGGTTAATGCAGCGTTGGAGGAAATCATGCTGCACTCGAACCAGGGCCTGGGATCGCAATATACCACCATGGGGCCCGTGCGGGTGCGGCTGACGGGCGTCGCGCGGACCGATGGCGAAGGCAAGCCGCTGCCGTCGGTGACGGCGCCGACCGTGGCCGAGGCGTCGAGCGCGCTCGAGCGGATGGCGCGCGTCGTGGGCGCCGACGCGGTGCTCAAGCCCTCGACCGACTATCGCGCCGCCGCGCTTGCCGCCGGGCCGCTCGGCAGCCTTACGCATATCGTCGTCACCGCCTCGGGCACGGCAGTGGCGTACAACGCCGTTGAATCCGAGAAGTCGGACGCAAGCGACGGCGAGGCCGAGGACGAGCAACCGCCGGCCGCCTGACCGGCTTGCACGCGCGCCGCCGGACGCTATAGCGCCTCCACTGCCAGAGGGCCGGGCGGCCGCGGGTGCGCAAGCACGCGAGGAAAGTCCGGGCTCCATGGAACGACGGTGCCGGGTAATGCCCGGCGGGGGCGACCCCAGGGAAAGTGCCACAGAGAGCAGACCGCCAACCGGCCTTCGGGCGAGGGGCAAGGGTGAAAGGGTGCGGCAAGAGCGCACCGCGCGACCGGCAACGGAAGCGGCACGGCAAACCCCACCGGGAGCAAGACCGAATAGGGGCGCCACATGGGCCATGTTCCGGCCCCGGCGCCCGGGTTGGTTGCTTGAGCGGCGGAGCGATCCGTCGCCTAGAGGAATGGTCGCCCATCGCCGAAAGGCGAGGACAGAACCCGGCTTACAGGCCCTCTGGCAGTGTTCGTGCTCTTTCGTCGAAACTCCAGGCGCCATCTACCCAGCCGTCATCCCGGCGAAAGCCGGGACCCAGGGTTACAGAGGAAGTCGCCCGCGGCCCTGGGTCCCGGCTTTCGCCGGGATGACGATGGAAGGAGCGGGCTTGTTTGGATACCGGACGGCACCGTTCATTCGTTAATTTTTTCGCTTCCGGGCTCGCCCCAGGTGGCGCTTGTCACATCCTTTGCCTATCTCGGTTCGATGGCCCGTTCGACGCGATCGATGGATTGGGGATTCCCCCGCTGGCGCGAGTATGGCGCCGCGCGCGAGGCGCAGCAGGTGCGCCTGTGCGACCGCGACGGCTGCCAGGAACCCGGCGACCGGCCTGCGCCCAAATCGCCCAACAGCCCCGAGCGCTGGTATTTCTGCGAGACGCACGCCGCCGAATACAATCGCAACTGGAATTACTTCGAAGGCCTGACCGCCGAGGAAGCCGCCAAGCGCGAAGCCGACGAGCGGCGCTCGGCGAACGGCTTCGCTGAAGCCTCGCATTATGGCTGGGCGGGCCCCGGCGACGGCAGCCGCTCGCGCGACGAGATGCGCGCGCTGGAAGTGCTCGAACTCGAGGCGGATGCCGATTTCGAAGCGGTCCGCGTCTCCTATCGTCGGCTCGCCAAGGCCAACCACCCCGACGTCCGCCCGGGCGACGCCGAGGCCGCCAAGCGCTTCCACGGAATCCAGGCCGCCTATGACGTGCTCAAGGCCGCCGAGGAGCGGCGGAGCTGGAAGGGCGATTGAGCACGCGGCCGATCCGTTCGAACTGGGACGACGCGATCCTCGTCTGCGCCAAATGCTCGAAGAAGCTCGACGGCGGCTTCGGGCCGAAGGGCAAGACCGGGCTGGCCAAGGCGCTGCGCAAGGCCTTCGGGCTCAAGAAGGGCCGCAAGAGCCGCGCCGGCATCGTCGAAGTGAAGTGCCTGGGGGTCTGCCCGCGCGGCGCGGTTACGGTAGTCAACGGCAACGACCCCCACGGCTGGCTGCTGGTAGAGAAGGGCACGCCGGTGGAAGAGGTAGGCGAGGCGCTGGGGCTGGGCGAGGATTCGCGTCCGGAGACTCGCTGAACGCTCAGTTCGTCGCGGGGCAGCGGAAGGGGAACTGGATCTTCATGCTCTTCGGCCGCTGCTCGCATTCGATGCGCGAGCGGAACTCTGGCGGGACGACAGGCGCGGGCCCCGCCCGGAGCGCTGCGAACGGCGGCGCGATCGCCGGCTTAATCGCCCGCCAGCGGACGCCATAACCTTCGTCCGAGAAACTGTCGTCGAACAGGTCGACCTTATCGAGGTCCACCTCCTTGGTATATTCGATCACGAAGTCGCCGCCGTCGGTCACGGCGCCCTCGGCGACTTCGAGCGTCGGAGATCCGCCGACATAGGCTTCGGTTGGCAGTGCGCGTGCGCCGAACAGACAAGCCGTGCCGGGCGGCGGCACCGTGTTGCACGCGACCGTATAGGCGAGCAGCCGGTATCGGCCCCGCGGCACGCGATAGTAGCGCGCTTTCACGTCGATCATGTTGGTGCCCATCACGGGCACGCCGGCACCCCGCTCGAAGCGGAGGACCAGGGGGCCGTCGGCGCCGTCGGGCCTGACTTCGACCAGGTAGAGATAGGCGGTCTCGATGAACTGCCGCTGCGACCGCAGCGACAGGCGGAGCACGCCCTCGCCGGACTTCAGCCCCGCCGGCCCCTTGATCTCCTTGGGCTCGACGATTCGGGTCTCGGGCGGCGGCGGAGGTGCGAGCGCGACCAGGGCCAGCGCTACCAACGGCATGAAATTCATGGCGCACCTCGTATCACCGCCGCCTCGTGCAAGGCTCGTCGACGATGCTTGATCCGTCCGGGTGCGTCAACGGATGGGCGGCGTTCGGCGGGCCCCGGGGTCAACGGGGCCTGCGGGCGGTCCTGATCTTAATAAGGCCGCCGAGGGTGTCACGAAGAGCTGGCACACCGCGATCGTATGGACGGCGTAGTCGTTCATTGCCCAACGATCGGCGACACTTGGGCGAGAAGATCCTGGTGTGGTATTGAGATAATACAGTTTACACGGTTGACACCAATCATGTGAAAAACCGTTTGGCGTCAGCGGACGCGTGTTGGCTCCGAAAGGGAGGCTGGCGTGGATCGACGATGCGAAAGAGCGGCGAGCAGGCTCGCCTTTGAACTCCTATTTTGCAAGTCGCCGGCCGCGCGGATCAGAGCCGACCGGCTCTCCCTGCCAACTTACGCGTAGCGCTCGGCGGTTTCGCGGATCAGCGCGATCATGTTGGGGATGCCCTGGGTGCGGTTCGAGCTGAGCTGGTTGCGCAGGTCGAAGGGGGCGAGGGCGGCTTCGATGTCCGTGGCCAGGATGGCGGCGGGCGCCTTGTCCTGCACCGCGATCAGCACCAGCGCGATAATGCCCTTGGTGATCGCGGCATTCGAATCGGCGAGGAAGTGGAGCGAGCCGCCCTCGGCGTCGTTGCGGGTGGGATAGACCCAGACGGCGGCGGAGCAGCCGCGCACCAGTGTCGCATCGGTCTTGAGGGCTTCGGGCATCGGCTCCAGGCCGCGCCCGAGATCGATCAGCAATCGGTAGCGGTC
Organism: Sphingomonas sp.; assembly: GCF_017745215.1. GTDB lineage: Bacteria > Pseudomonadota > Alphaproteobacteria > Sphingomonadales > Sphingomonadaceae > Sphingomonas. The sequence goes on along the minus strand of NZ_JAGHZV010000006.1, from coordinate 205,786 downwards.
GTCCGCGTCGAGGAATTCATATTCCTCCTGGAGCTCGGCGAGGGTCGGCATGCCGGCCCCGCTAGCCGGGTGGGCCTCAGAGGTCCACCCCGGCCGCGATCGCCTCGAGCTTGCGGATGCGCTCCTTCAGGTCGGCGATCTCGATCCGCGACGCGGCCGAGCCGGTCGGCATCGGGTGCGCGTCGGGCGAGGGACGGCGGTCGCCGAGCTCGAGCTGCTTGAGCCGCAGCCAGCCGCGCCAGCCCGAGAGCCCCGCTGCAGTGACCATCGCCACGCCGGCGAGGCTCGACAGCGCGACGGTGGTGTAGACATGGGCGTCCATGATCACATCAGCCTCCCATCAAACCTTGTTCTTGTCGCGGAGCGCTTCGATCTCGCGATCGATGCGGGCGCCGCTCTCATTGTCGGTGACCACGCGCTCGAGGACCTGGATACGGTCCCGGAGCGTGCGGATTTCGTCGCGAAGCCGGGCGTTCTCGGCCGTGTCCGCGCCGGTCGGCACGTGGACCTCGTTGCCCCACTGGTCCTTGCGGACCCCGTAGCGGGCCTTGAGCACGCTGCCGATGGTGACCACGACGATGATCGCGACAACCATTTCGAACGGATTCATTGGCGTGGAACTCCCTGTCTTCGCGTCGTTTCTTGCTTATTCGGCGGGCTGGACCCGATCGGTCGCCTGCATCGCGCGGCGGCGCGGGCGATCGCGTTTTTCGGCCAGCCAGACCCCGATGGCGGTGGGGACCGCCAGTACGGCAACAACCATCAACATGTCTCTATTCCTTCGGTTCGCCGGGCGTGCCGGCGGTTGGTCAGTTCAGCGGCTCGTCGCGAAGCCTGTCGATCTCTTCGGAGAGATCGGCGCCGCGATCGGTCGCGATCCTTTCGAGAACCCTCACCCGCTGCTCGAGCCGCTCGGTGTGGGCGGCATATTGCGCCGCCTTCTCTGCCACCATCTGAGCCTCGAGCTCCATCTTGCGCCGTTGCAGCTCGATCCAGGGCTTCACGAACACGCCGCCGATGATGGCCACCAGGCCGCAGCAGATCCCCAGGATCGGTATCCAGAACGGGCTCATCCCAGTTTCTCCTCAGTTCCGCGTGCCGCGCAGCTGCTCGATCTCGCGATCCAGGCCATGCGCACTGTCGGTCACGATACGCTCGACGTTGGCGAGCCGGTCCTTGATCGAGCCGAGCTCCGCGCGGAGCTGGGCATTTTCCTGGCTGAGCAGCTTGATCCGCTCCATCGCCTCGTCGTCGGTCTTCGGATAGATCGGCTTGCCCCAGCTGTTCTCGAGCGGGTAGCCGTTCTTGATCCGGAGCCAGGTGGTGAACACCCAGGCGCCCACCGCAACCGAGACGATCACTGCGATCATCGGGAAGATGCCCGAGAGGCTCTGCAGGAACGCTACTTTCTCCGAGTCCATTATCGTGTCTCCCCTCAGCGCAGTGCGTCGATTTCGCGGGCAACCCGCTCGGCGGGATCGGTGGCGATCCGCTCGAGCACGGCGAGCCGCTCCTCGAGCCGGTGGATCTGGCCGGTCAGCCGTTCATTCTCGGACGAGAGCAGCGCGATCTTGCGTTCGGCTGCCAGGCCCCCGTCCTGGGCTCCCCGGGCCCGCCCGGTGAGGCGGCTCGACGGGCAATCATCCTCGACCGGGTAGCCATGCTTGGCGCGAACCCAGGTCTGGAACGCCCTGGAGGCCATCACGACGCCGACGATCAGCACCGGTACCAGCCAACCCATATGTTCCATTGTTTCCTCCCTTTGGCAGCCGCGGCTGGATCAGCGCAGGCTGTCGATCTCATCGGCGAGCCGGGTATTCCGGCTGGTGTAATAGACTTCGATGTCGGCAAGGCGGCGATCGATGTCGCGGAACTTCGAGCGGATCTCCGAGGTCGAGCGCTTCGGGTTCGAGCGCACGCCCTGCCAGAATTTCGCTTCCTCCGGCGTCTCGTAGAGCCCCCGCGGCGCCGCCGGCGCCATCCAGGCGATCAGCAGATAGGCGACGAGGTTGAACGGGAACATCGCGAAGGTCAGCAGCACGAAGCCGAGGCGGAGCCAGATCACTTCGATGCCGGTGTAGTCCGCCAGGCCCGAACAGACGCCCAGCCACTTGGCATTCTGCTTGTCGAGGTAGAATTTGGTGCGGCTGGCCATCTCAATTCCTCCGTGAGAAGTCGTACGGATCGGGCTCGGGCTCGCGCCGCGGGCGGAAATCCGGGTTGTCGGCGGCAACGATGCGCTCGACGGTCTGGAGCCGGTCCTCGAGCTGGCGGGCGAGATAGTGCAGCTCGTCGAGCAGCTTCTCGTCCTCGCCCGTGATCGTCGCGGCCTGCTTCCACTTGGTGATATAGTGCATGATCACCCAGGGGAGCCCGATGAAGAGCATCCCCACGATCATGATCGGAAGGAACACATCCTCCATCGGATCAGCCCTTCTTCGCGACGCGCTGCTTCAGCGCTTCCAGTTCGGCGTCGACCTTCTCGGACGACTTGAGCTCGGCGATCTCCTCCTCGAGCGTCTTGGGCGCGCTGCCCAGGCCCGCCGCGTCGGCACGGCCCTCGGCCAGGTCCACCCGGCGCTCGAGCATGTCGAAGCGCGAGAAGGCGTCGTTCATGCGGCCGCCGTTGTACATCTCGCGCATCCGGGCGCGGTTGTTGGCGCTCTCCATGCGGGCGACGATCGAGTTCTGGCGGGCACGCGCCTCGCGCAGCTTCGACTGGAGCTTGTTGATGTCCTCCTCCGAAGCCTTGAGCGCCTCGTCGAGTACCGTGATCTCCTCGGCGAGCTGCTCGCACATGTCGGAGGCCTTCTGCTTCTCCATCAGCGCGGCCTTGGCGAGGTCCTCGCGATCCTTGGAAAGCGCCAGCTCGGCCTTCTCGGTCCAGCTCTCCTGGAGCTTCTCGAGCTTGCTGATGTGGCGGCGCATCTCCTTCTGGTCGGCGATGGTGCGCGCGGCGGAGGCGCGGACCTCGACCAACGTCTCTTCCATTTCGAGGATGATCATGCGGATCATCTTCGCCGGGTCCTCGGCCTTGTCGAGCAGGTCGGTGACGTTGGCTGCGATGATGTCGCGGGTTCGCGAGAAGATGCCCATCGGTGTTCACTCCTTCGTACTGTGGTGCCGCCGGGAGGGTCTAGGGGGTCCCCTCCCGGCGGGGGCCGCTCGCCGGGGCGAGCGAGCGGGGAATTCCGTGTTACGCGACGACCGCCGGACCGACCGCGCCGGCGAGGAAGACCACGCTGACGGCGAAGGTGAGAGCGACCGCGACGAACATGTTGCGGAAATTGGTGGCGGTGTAGGTCATTGTCCTGTTCCTTGAACCTTGGCGTTTCGATTGGCCCGTCATCGGGCTTGCCTCATCCTAAGCAGGAGGCGTGCCAATTTCTGAAAACCGCAGAAATCTGCCGTTTTCTGCCAATTTTCCTGTTCAGGGTGCGTTAAGTTTACATTTGTAGTCTTACCAACAGTTGGTAAAACGCGCCAAAGGGTTGGTGAAATATGGAACGCGTCACCCAGGTTATCGGCCAGTCCTCGGCCTTTCTCGATGCGCTCGAGCGCGCGAGCCGTGCGGCCGCGCTCGATCGGCCCGTGCTCGTGATCGGCGAGCGCGGCACCGGCAAGGAGCTCGTCGCCGAGCGCCTCCACCGCCTGAGTCCGCGGTGGGACCAGCCTTTGGTGGTGATGAACTGCGCGGCGCTGCCCGAGACGCTGATCGAAGCCGAGCTGTTCGGGCATGAATCGGGCGCCTTCACCGGCGCGACCAAGGCGCGGACGGGCCGCTTCGAGGAAGCGCACGGCGGCACGCTGTTTCTCGACGAGCTCGGCACCCTATCGATGGCGGCGCAGGACCGGCTGCTGCGCGCGGTCGAATATGGCGAAGTGACGCGGATCGGCTCGTCGCGGCCGGTGCAGGTCGACGTGCGCATCGTCGCGGCGACCAACGAGCATCTGCCCGACCGGGTGGAGCAGGGGAAGTTCCGCGCCGACCTGCTCGACCGGCTGTCGTTCGAAGTGGTGACGCTGCCGCCGCTGCGCGCACGCCGCGGCGACGTGATGGTGCTCGCCGAATTCTACGGCCGGCGCATGGCCGCCGAAGTGGGCTGGCGCGACTGGCCGGGGTTCGGGCCGCACGCGACCGACGCGCTCGAGAACTACGGCTGGCCGGGCAATGTCCGCGAGCTGCGCAACGTCGTCGAGCGCGCAGTATATCGCTGGGAGGCGGACGGGCCGATCGACGCGATCGAGATCGATCCCTTCCAGTCGCCCTTCCGCCCGCGCACCTCGCCGACGCAGACCGCGAAGGTCGAGCGGGAGGAAGTGGTGTCGCCGGCGAACGACGCGGCGCCGGTCGAGGTGCCGGCGATGCCGATCGACGACAGCTATGACTTCAAGTCGCGAGTCGCGCGCTTCGAGCGCGACCTGCTGGCGCGCGCGCTCGCCGAGCACCGCTTCAACCAGCGCGCGACCGCCGAGGGGCTGGGGCTGACCTATGACCAGTTGCGGCATGCTTTGAAGCGCCACGAGCTGCTGGGGGCGGGAGGGTAGTTTCCAGACTGTTGGGTTATACCCGCTCCAAAGCCCTCGTTTGCGCCATGTAACGATTGCTGCGGCGAACCACTCCCGCTAGGCGGCTAGGGGAGGGACCAATCGCAGCGTCGGCTCGTTTCAGCCGGCGGAAACCCCCGGAGGAAACGCCATGGCATTCGAACTTCCCGCTCTCCCCTACGCCCAGGATGCGCTCGCCCCGCACATGTCGGCCGAGACGCTCGAATACCACCATGGCAAGCACCACAAGGCCTATGTCGACAAGACCAACAGCCTGATCGCCGGCACCGAGCTCGAAGGCCGTAGCCTCGCCGACGTGATCGCCGCCGCCAAGGAGACGGGGAACAAGGGCCTGTTCAACAATTCGGCGCAGATCTGGAACCACAGCTTCTTCTGGCAGGGCCTGTCGCCGGAGAAGCAGACCCCGTCGGGCAAGCTCGCGGAGATGATCGCCGAGAGCTTCGGCGATACCGACACGCTGGTGAAGAAGCTGATCGAGGAATCGGTCGGCCACTTCGCGAGCGGCTGGGGCTGGCTGATCCTCGATCGCGACACGCTCAAGATCGGCTCGCTGCACGACGCCGACACGCCGGTGGTGCACGAGGGCATGGTGCCGCTGCTCACGATCGACGTGTGGGAGCACGCCTATTACATCGACTATCGCAATGCGCGTCCCAAGTATCTCGAGACGGTGACCGCGAACCTGATCAACTGGGACTTCGTCGCGCAGAACCTCGACGGCAAGGGCGTGAGCCGCGCCGACCAGGGCTGATCGCTGCGAACGGAATTGAAAGGGCGCCGGACGCGAGTCCGGCGCCCTTTTCGTATCTCACAGTTGCCAGGACACCACGCCGTCGACCTGGCCCTGCGTCGGCTTGCCATCGGCATCGAGCGCGGGGACGTAGCGGGCGCGGGCCGAGAGGATGTTGCAGGTGTCGATCACAAGGTCATAGTCCTTGACCGGCGCGCCCATGAGCTTGGACGTGCAGTCGGTCACCAGGCCCTTGGCCGAGAGCGTGAGCCGGTAGGACACGCGGCCCGAGACTTCCTTCCACAGCGCATCGGGCGGATAATCCTCCATGAAGATGAGCGCGGCGACCGGGACCAGCGGCTTGGGCGGCGTCACCATCGGCTTGCCCGAGCCGCGGTCGGCGCGCTGCGCCTCGCTCATGCAGCGCCGCAACGTCCGCATCTGGACCGCGCGGACCTCGTGCTCGACATGGAAGGAGCCGTCCTGCCCGGCCGGGGTCAGGTCGATTCCGGGCGCATTCTCGAGCTCGTTGCGCTGCTTGGCGTCGAGCACGATCCAGGCGCGCGCGTTGCGGTCGACCGAGAGGCGGAGCGGATAATGCGCCGAGGCGGGGACCTTGGCGCCATTGTCGCGCTTGAAGAAGGTGAGGGTGAAGTCGCGGCGCGGGCGGCCGTTGGGGGCCAGCAGGCCATCGCCCTCGAACAGCAGCGCCGTGCGGTCGTCGGGCAGCTGGACGAGCGACATGTCGACGGCGGTCCATTCGCCGTTGCGGTCATAGCCGTCGCGGCCGAGGTCGGTGGTGCAGCTGTTCGGGCCGCGCGCCACGATCCCCGCGGGCCCCAGGCGCCAGAACTCGGTGCTGTCGTCGAGCCAGGCCTGGGCCTGCGCAGGCGCGGCGGCGCCGAGCGCGCAGGCGGCGAGCAGCAGCTTCATTCGCATCGGTGATCATCCCCCGTTTGATCGTCGAAAGAACAAGGGCGTGTCATCACTTTGGTCCTTTGGAAAGGCCACGAGCGAGGGATGCGCCCTCTCTCAAATCGTCATCCCGGCGAAAGCGGGGATCCAGGGCGGCGAGCGATGCCTTCGTAACCCTGGGTCCCGGCTTCCGCCGGGATGACGGTTGAGAGCGCCCCAAATCCATCTCGCAATTGATGACACGCCCAAGATGGCTCAGGGCTGGGGCGGGCTGGGCGCCTCCTCGGCGGGCTTTTCGAGCTGGAGGCCGTGCTTCATCAGCATCGGGATGTTGGCGGCGCCGAACAGGAAGGTGAGGATCAGCACGCCCGGGAATTTGAACCAGGTCCAGACGGTGTAGCTGAACAGCCACCACACCACGACGTTCGCCACCGCCATCGCCGCGAAGAAGATCATGTAGTTGATCGTCAGGATGCGCCAGCCGCGGTCGCTGAGGCCGGGATAGGCCTTGCCCATCAACAGCTCGAGCAGCGGCTTGCCGCTCGCCAGGCCATAGCCCAGGCCCACCGACATGATCGCGTAGAGGAAGCTCGGCTTGAGCTGGATGAAGTTGAGGTCATGGAAATAGATCGTCAGTGCGCCGAAGAAGAGCACGAGCACCGCGGTCATCCACAGGACCAGCGAGATGTGGCGGATGCGGATCCACGAGTAGATCAGCGCGATCGGCATCACCACCATGAAGGCGATCGTGGCGGTAATCCCCTTCACGATCGCCGGGCCGGGGGTGAAGATGCTGAACAGGAAGAAGACCAGGATCGGCCCGAAGTCGACGAGCAGCTGGGTGAGCGGCGAGGCTTCGGGGGCCTTCTTGGCTTCGGTCGGGGTCGGCGCGTCAGCCACGGTGGCGATCCTCCACGCCCGCGATGATCCGGGCGACTTCGTTGGCGTTGAACGGGCGCAGGTCGTCGACCTTCTCGCCGACGCCGATCGCGTGGATCGGCAGCCCGTATTTCTCGGCGGCCGCGACGAGCACGCCGCCGCGCGCGGTGCCGTCGAGCTTGGTCATGACGAGGCCGGTGACCCCGGCGACTTCCTTGAACACTTCGATCTGGCTGAGCGCATTCTGGCCGGTGGTCGCGTCGAGCACGAGCACCACGTCGTGCGGCGCCGCCGGGTTGAGCCGGCCGAGCACGCGGCGGATCTTGGCGAGCTCGTCCATCAGCTCGCGCTTGTTCTGGAGCCGCCCGGCAGTGTCGACGATCAGCACGTCGGTGCCCTTGTCGGTCGCCTGCTTGACGGCTTCGAAGACGATCCCCGCCGCGTCGCCGCCCTCGGCGCCCGAGACGATGGGGACGCCGATCCGCTCGGCCCAGGTGCGCAGCTGGCCGATCGCGGCAGCGCGGAAGGTGTCGCCGGCGGCGAGCATCACCGAATAATCCTGCTCCATGAACAGGTTGGCGAGCTTGGCGATGGTGGTGGTCTTGCCCGATCCGTTGACGCCGATGACGAGGATCACCTGCGGGCGCGGAAAGGCCTCGATCTGCAGCCGCTTGGCGACAGGCTCGAGCGCCTTGGCGATCTCGTCGGCGACGACGAGGCGGATGCCGAGGTCCTCGAGGTCGCGCTCATACTGCCCGTCGGCCAGGCGGGCGCGGACGCGCGCGGCCATCTCCGGGCCGAGGTCCGAAGCGATCAGCGCTTCCTCGATCTCGTCGAGCGTCGCCTCGTCGAGCCGCGCAGCGGTGAGCCCGGCGAGGTTGCCGAGCAGGCGATCGGAGGTCTTCTTGAGGCCGCCGAGCAGCCGCTCGTGCCAGGAGGGGCCGCTCATGCGCTTGCCTGAGGGATGGGGGTTGCGATCAAGGTCTCACCTTCGAGGCGTTCGATTCTGACGTCAGCAATAGTGCCGACTGGCGCGACGGGAAGCCGCACGTGCGCGAAATTCCCCGCATGGCCGCGATCGCCCGGGCGCTCCACCAGAATCTGCTGGGTCGAGCCGAGCTGGCGCGCGAGCCAGGCGGTGCGCTGCTCGGCGGCACGCTCGCGGAGAAGCCGGGCGCGGGCCTTGACGATCTCGGGCTCGACCTGGGGCATCTTCGCGGCCGGGGTGCCCGAGCGCGGGCTGAACGGGAAGATGTGGGTGTGGACCAGGTCGCAATCGGCGATCAGCGCGAGCGTGTTGGCGAACATCGCCTCGGTCTCGGTCGGGAAGCCGGCGATGAGATCGGCGCCGATCGCGATGTCGGGGCGCGCGGCCTTGAGGCGCCGGGCGAGCGCGACCGACTCGGCGCGGCTGTGGCGGCGCTTCATCCGCTTGAGGATCATGTCGTCGCCGGCCTGGAGCGAGAGGTGGACGTGCGGCATCACCCGCGGCTCCTGGGTGAGCAGCGCGAAGAGCCGGTCGTCGATTTCGACGCCGTCGAGCGAGGAAAGGCGGAGGCGCTTCAGGCCCGGCACGTGGCGGAGGATGCGCTCGACGAGCTGGCCGAGATGGGGCGTGCCGGGGAGGTCGGCGCCGTAGCTGGTGAGGTCGACGCCGGTGAGGACGACTTCGGCATGGCCCGCGTCGACGAGGCCGGCGATCCGCTCGATCACCGCGCCGGCGGGCACCGAGCGGCTGTTGCCGCGGCCATAGGGGATGGCGCAGAAGGTGCAGCGATGGTCGCAGCCGTTCTGCACCTCGACGAAGGCGCGGGCGTGCGCGGCGAAGCTGGCGGCGAGGTGCGGCGCGGTGTCGCGCACGGCGAGGATGTCCTGCACCTGCACGCGCTCGGGCGCGGCCCAGGCGGCGGGGCTGAGCTTCTCGGCATTGCCGAGCACGCGGTCGACCTCGGGCATCGCGGCGAAGCCCTGCGGGTCGATCTGCGCCGCGCAGCCGGTGACGACAAGCTGCGCCGAGGGCCGCTCGCGCCGCGCGCGGCGGATCGCCTGGCGCGTCTGCTTGACGGCCTCGTTGGTGACGGCGCAGCTGTTGATCACGATCGTGTCGCGCTCGCCCAGCAAGGTGCGGATCGTCTCGCTTTCTGCGAGGTTGAGCCGGCAACCCAGGCTGATGACATGAGGGGAAGACATTTGGCCGACGCTCTAGGCGCACCCGAGATCGATGTCCACGCGAGCGCCCGCGAGGTGCTGGCCTTCTGGTTCGCGCTGACGCCCGAGCAGCAGTTCGCCAAGTCCGACGCGCTGGATGCCGAGCTGCGCGCGCGCTTCGGGGCGTTGCGCGATGCGGTGCTGGCGTCGGGTGCGGTCGGGTGGCGCGAGGATGCCGAGACGCTGTTCGCGGCGATCATCCTGCTCGACCAGTTCAGCCGCAACCTTCATCGGGGCAGCGCCGAGGCGTTCGCGGCCGATCCACGCGCGCGCGAGCTGGCGCTGGCGATGGTCGCGAAAGGCTGGGATGCACAGGTGCCGTTCGAGCGGCGGCGGTTCGTGTACCTGCCGTTCGAGCACGCCGAGGATGCGGCGACGCAGGCGCTGAGCCTCGAGAAGTTCGAGGCGCTGGGGGATGCGGAGGCGCTCGACTATGCGCGGGCGCATGCCGAGGTGATCGCGCGGTTCGGAAGGTTTCCGAGCCGAAATGCGACGTTGGGGCGGGAGTCGACGGCGGCGGAACTCGAGTATCTGAGCCAGCCGGGTTCGGGGTGGTGAACCGATGCGCTTCTCCACTCGCCAAAATACACCGTCATCCCGGCGAAAGCCGGGACCCAGGGTTACGGAGGGCATCGCTCGCGGCCCTGGGTCCCGGCTTTCGCCGGGATGACGGTTCAGGATTTGGGGTGACGGATTGAGAAGGAGCGGGCCTCAGCCCGCCAGCCGCTGGCCGGCCGCCTCCGCCGGCGCCGACGACGCAGGGATCTGCAGCAGCCGGCGCTCGGCGAGCAGGCGGCGGACGCCGGTGATCGAGAGCGGCTTGCCGTAATACCAGCCCTGGGCCTTGGCGCAGCCGACGCCGCGCAGCCGCTCCTCGATCGCGGCATCCTCGACGCCCTCCGCCGTGATCGGCAGGTTGAGGCTCGCGCCCAGGCTGATGATCGCGTTCACGATCGCCGCCGAATCGGCATTCTCGTTGAGCGACATGACGAAGCTCTTGTCGATCTTGATCCGGTCGAACGGCAGCGCGCGCAAATGCGCAAGCGACGAATAGCCGGTGCCGAAATCGTCGAGCGCGATGCGCACGCCCTGGTTCTTGAGGCTGCCGACGATCGACTGCGCCAGCGCGAGATTGTCGAACAGCGAGCTCTCGGTGATCTCGACCTCGAGCCGGTTCGCGGGGAAGCCGGTCTCGGTGAGCACCTTGATGATCTTCTGCGCCAGCCACGCGTCGCGCAGCTGCCACGGCGAGATGTTGATCGAGATCGACAGCGACGGATCCCAGTCGCGCGCCGCGAGGAACGACTGGCGCATGATCGAGAGCGAGAGCTCGGCGATCATCCCGGTCTCCTCGGCGATCGGGATGAACAGCTCGGGGCTGATCGTGCCGCGGGTCGGATGTTCCCAGCGCGCGAGCACCTCGAAGCCGTGGAGGCGATTGGTGGTGAGGTCGATCTGCTGCTCGAAATAGGGCACGATCTCCTGGCGCGGGATCGCGGTGCGGAGGCCATTCTCGAGCTCGTTGCGCGTCTGGAGCTCGCGCTCCATCGACTGGTCGAACCAGGCGAAGCGGTTGCGGCCCGATTTCTTCGCCGCATACATGGCGATGTCGGCCGAGCGGATCAGCGCGTCGATGCTCGGGCATTCGAAGTCCGAGCGCGCGACGCCCAGCGAGCAGGAGATGTGGAGGCGAAGCCCCTCGACGTCGAACGGCTGCGACATGCGGCCGACGAGCCGCTCGGCGATCCGCTCGACCGTGTCGGGCTGGGCGGGATCGAACAGGAAGCCGCAGGAGAATTCGTCGCCGCCCAGCCGCGCGGTGAGCGCGATCGGCGGCATGGCGGAGGCGATCTCGGCGGCGACCGCGCGGAGCAGCGCATCGCCCACGGCATGGCCGTGCATGTCGTTGATCGTCTTGAAGTGATCGAGGTCGAGCATCATCAGCACCATCGCCTTGCGGCGGCGCTGGGCGCGGACGAACATCGCTGCGCCTTCCTCGGCGAGGCTGCGGCGGTTGAGGAAGCCGGTGAGCGGGTCGCGGCTCGCGAGCAGGTGCGCGCGCTCCTCGGCGGCGGCGCGGACGCGGACCTCGTCGCGCAGCGCATTGTGGCGGCGCCAGCCGAACAGGATGAGCGCGACATTGAGCAGCAGCGCGATCACCAGCGTGCGATCGGTGGGGGCGCCGTCCTCGAAATAATATTGGAGCGTCGTCGACAGCACCGAGCTGCCCGTGCCGACGAACATCAGGATCGCCGCGACGCTGATCGCGCCGGTCACCAGGTCCTGGCGGCCGCGTCCGGAGTGAGTCGGAACGTCTGCTTCCTGGTCCAGCGACATTCGGTTTCCGATTCCCCCAGGCGCAACGGTGAACGAGCGGGCGCTTCTCTCACGCCGAGGGTATAGATCGGGTTAAACTCGCATCCGCTTTCCGCACCGTTTTTCGCTGTGTCAGGTTTTCTTGACAGTCACGGCGACTCGCGATAAGTCATGTTCACCTGACATAGTGTCAGGGTATCGAGACACAGGAAGCGCGGATGAAGAACCGGCTGAAAGTGCTGCGGGCTGAGCGCGACTGGAGTCAGGCGGAGCTGGGCGGGCGGATCGGCGTGTCGCGCCAGGCCGTGAATGCGATCGAGACGGGGAAGCACGATCCCTCGCTCACGCTCGCCTTCCGGATCGCGCGGCTGTTCGGTCTCACGATCGAGGAGATTTTCGATGACGAGGCAAGCCATGGGTGAGGGCGAGCAGCGCGAAGCCGCGCGGCGGCGGAGCTCGCGCATCATCCTCGCCAGTGCAGTGGCGGTTGGGGTGGTGCTGATCGTCGGGACCGCCCTGTCCAAGGAGCCGGGCGGCCGCGTGACGCCGGCGTGGGGGATCGCCTTCACGCTGATCTATCTCGGCATGCTGCTGCTCGCCCGGCGCGTGTCGCGACGGACGTCGGACGAGTTCGACTTGCGCAATTCGGTGCGCGCTATGGCGTTCGGGGCGGTGGTGATCGGCTTCCTCTACCCGCCCTGGTATTTCCTGTGGCGCGGCCAGCTGGTGCCCGAGCCGAGCCACGAACTGCTCTATGTGCTGCTGATTTTGTCGATCACCGGCAGGTTCCTCTGGCGGAAGTTCCGCGGAGGCTGAACAGAAGCTCGCCGCGACCCCGAGCCGTCATCCCGGCGAAAGCCGGGACCCAGGGTCACGAGCGACGGCCTTTGCTGCCTGGGTCCCGGCTTTCGCCGGGATGACGACTGATGGTTGAGCCCTCAATCCAACCTCTCAATCCAACCTGGAGACAATCGATGATCAGGATGCTGTGCGGCGTGATCGCCGCGCTGGTGGTGGCGTGCGCCTCGATTTCGGCGGCGGCCCCGCCCAAGGCCGACCCCGCGCTGTGGATGGTGAAGGACGGCGACACGACGATCTATCTGTTCGGCACCGTCCATGTGATGAAGCCGGGCGTCGAGTGGATGGACGATACGGTGAAGTCGGCGTTCGACTCGAGCGGCGAACTCATGCTCGAGACGGTCGAGCCGCCGCCGGCTGAGCTCCAGGCGATCGTGATGAAGCTGGCGGTGCGCAGCGATGGCAGGACGCTGACCGAGACGCTCCCAGAGGCGCGGCGCGCGCAGCTGGCGACGGTGCTCGCGGGCTATGGCATGCCGGCGAACGGGCTCGACAGGTTCGAGCCCTGGTTCGCGAGCGTGATCGTCTCGGGAATGGCGCTGCCCAGGCTCGGCTACGACCCGACGATCGGGGCCGACCGCGTGCTGGCCGAGCGCGCGCGGAGCGAAGGCAAGGTGCTGACCGGCTTCGAGGCGCCCGCCGAGCAGCTCGGCTATTTCGATGCCTCGTCGGAGGAGGCGCAGATCGCCTATCTCGGCACGCTGCTCGACGACATGGACCGGATCGGGCCGGTGTCGGCGCGGATCCTCGAGCTCTGGTCGGCGGGCCAGCCCGACGCGCTGGGCGATGCGATGAACGCCGAGATGAGCCGGACGCCGGCGCTGTTCAAGCGGCTCATCGCCGACCGCAACGTGCGCTGGGCGAGCTGGATCGAGCAGCGGATGGCGAAGCCGGGCGTGGTGTTCGTCGCGGTGGGAGCGGGGCATCTGGGTGGGGCGGGCAATGTCCGCGAGCTGCTCGCCGCGCATGGGTTGAAGGCAGTCAGGGTGCATTGAGTTCCGTTCCTCCCCCGCGTAGCGGGGGAGGGGGACCATGCGAAGCATGGTGGAGGGGCCGCGCCGAAGGCGCGGGCCTCGCCTGAAGCGAAGTCCGCCGTCTGCGACGGCGGCCCCTCCACCACCGCTTCGCGGCGGTCCCCCTCCCCCAGCAGGCTGGGGGAGGAATTGGGCAGCCACACCCTTGCTTGCCTTCCGCCCCCTTCCCAGCTATGGGCCCCGGCAAGCCGTTCCACGGAACGCTGAACCATAGGCGCCCAAGGGCGTACGCCGGCCGACGAGGTTTCGTCCGCCGGCGTATTTTGCGTTTAGCGATTCGCGAGCGGATTTTGGAGTGATCACGACCGATGTTCGATAGTCTGAGCGAACGGCTGGGCGGCGTCTTCGAGCGCCTGCGCGGGCGTGGCGCGCTCACCGAGGCCGATGTCCGCACCGCGATGCGCGAAGTCCGCGTCGCGCTGCTCGAGGCCGACGTCGCGCTGCCGGTCGCGCGCGAGTTCGTCGACAAGATCACCGAGCAAGCGGTCGGCCAGCAGGTGCTGCGCTCGATCACGCCGGGCCAGCAGGTCGTCAAGATCGTCCATGACGCGCTGGTCGACATGCTCGGGCCCGACACCGCCGAGCTCGAGATCGGGGTCGCCCCGCCCGCCGTCATCATGCTCGTGGGCCTCCAGGGCTCGGGCAAGACCACCACCACCGCCAAGCTCGCGCGGCTGCTCTCGAAGAACGAGGGCAAGAAGGTGATGATGGCGTCGCTGGACGTGAACCGTCCCGCCGCGCAGGAGCAGCTCGCGGTGCTCGGCACCCAGACCGAGGTCGCGACGCTGCCGATCATCGCCGGCCAGCAGCCGGTCGACATTGCGCGGCGCGCGCTCCAGGCGGCGAAGCTCCAGGGCTTCGACGTGCTGATGCTCGACACCGCGGGCCGTCTCCACGTCGACCAGGCGCTGATGGACGAGATGAAGGCGGTCGCCGACATCGCGAAGCCCAACGAGATCCTGCTCGTCGTCGACTCGCTGACCGGCCAGGACGCGGTCAACGTCGCGACCAGCTTCGGCCAGCAGGTGCCGCTGACCGGTGTGATCCTCACTCGCATGGACGGCGACGCGCGCGGTGGCGCGGCGCTCTCGATGCGCGCCGTCACCGGCAAGCCGATCAAGTTCGCCGGCATGGGCGAGAAGCTCGACGCGATCGAGCCCTTCCATCCCAAGCGCGTCGCCGGCCGCATCCTGGGCATGGGCGACGTCGTCAGCCTCGTCGAGAAGGCGGCGGCGTCGATCCAGCAGGAAGACGCCGAGAAGATGGCGGCGCGGCTGGCCAAGGGCCAGTTCGACATGAACGACCTGCGCCAGCAGCTGGCCCAGATGCGCAACATGGGCGGGATCGGCGCGCTCGCCGGGATGATCCCGGGGATGAAGAAGGCGCAGGCGGCGATGAACGCGAGCGGCGTCGACGATCGCATCCTGCTGCGCATGGACGCGATGATCACGTCGATGACGCCCAAGGAGCGCGCCAAGCCCGAGCTGCTCAACGCCAAGCGCAAGATCCGCGTGGCCAAGGGCAGCGGCACGACCGTTCAGGACGTCAACAAGCTGCTCAAGATGCACCAGGAGATGCAGACCGCGATGAAGCGGCTGCGCAAGATGGGCGGCCTCAAGGGGCTGATGGGCATGCTCGGCGGCGGTGGCGGCGGCGGCATGGGTGGCATGGGCGGTGCCGGTGGCGCGGGCGGCCCAGGCGGCGAGGGCGGCCCCGGCGGCGGCCCCGACATCGGCGCGCTGATGGGCAAGATGGGCGGCGGCCTTCCGGGCCTTCCCGGCGCGCCCAATTTGCCGCCCGGCTTTCAGAATTTCATCAGGAAAAAGTAATCAAGTCTTTGGTTCAGAAAAGGAAAGTGAAGTAACATGGCTCTCAGCATGCGTCTCTCGCGCGGCGGTTCGAAGAAGCGCCCCTATTACCGGATCGTGGTCGCCGATGCGCGTTCGCCCCGTGACGGCAAGTTCATCGAGAAGATCGGCGTCTACAACCCGCTGCTCGCCAAGGACAATGCCGAGCGCGTGAAGCTCGACACCGAGCGCGCTGCGCACTGGCTCAAGATGGGCGCGCAGCCGACCGACCGCGTCGCTCGCTTCCTCGACGCGACCGGCGTCAAGGAGCGCGCCGCGCGCAACAACCCGAACAAGGCCGAGCCGGGCGAGAAGGCCAAGGAGCGCGCCGAGGAGCGGGCCGAGAAGCTGAAGGCTGCCGAGGACGCCAAGGCCGAGGCCGCTGCCGCCGCTGCGGCGCCGGCCGAAGTCGAGGCCGCGGCCGAAGAGGCGAAGGCCGAGGAAGCCGAGGCGGTGATCGCCGCCGAGGTCGAGGCTGCCACCGAGGAGCCGACCCCCGAGGCCGAAGCGGTCGTCGAGGAAGTCGCCGAGCAGACTCCGCCGGCCGAGGGCTGAGCCCTTGGTGAATGCCCTGGTGAATGGGCGCCCCGTCACGCTCGCCGTCGTCATCGGCGCGCACGGCGTGACGGGGGAGGTCCGGCTCAAGGTGTTCGCCGAGGATCTGAAGGCGTTCAAGGCCTTCAACGGCGGCGCGCTGACGCTCGGGAGCCTGCGCGACGGGCCCAACGGTGCGATCGCGCGCTTCGCCGAAGTGGCGGACCGCAATGGTGCCGAAGCGCTGCGCGGCACGGAACTGACCGTGCCGCGCTCGGCGCTGCCGCCGCTGGGCGAAGGCGAATATTATCACGTCGACCTGATCGGACTGCCCGCCGTCTCCAGCGAGGGGACGGCGCTGGGTCAGGTGCGCGCGGTCGAGAATTTCGGCGCGGGCGACGTGATCGAGATCGAGCGGCCCGACGGCAAGACCTTCATGGTGCCGATGCGGCCCGATGCGGTGCCCGAATGGGATGACGCTCGGCTGGTGGTGGCTGAGGGGTTTGTGGAGCAATAGGTTCCCGTCTCCAGCGACTGCAACGGGCTCTCCCGCTCACAGTCGTCATCCCGGCGAAAGCCGGGACCCAGGGCCAAGCAGGACGTCGCTCGCGGCCCTGGGTCCCGGCTTTCGCCGGGATGACGGTAGGTGGGGACGATGATCGTAGGGAGGGGGCCGTTAACCCTCAATTCCCATCGACTCCCAACGCCTAGTGTGTTACTAGGAAATCTAGATGAGCGAGTCCGCATTCCAGCAGGCTTCGCAACCGGATCACCCGGTCTGGGCATCGCTTTTCCCTTACACCATCGGCCCTGAAGGCACTGCGCTGAGCTTCGCGCAGCGGCTCGCGCGCGAGAATGGCTGGACGCAGGCGCATGCCGAGCGGGTGATCCTCGAGTATAAGAAATTCTGCTTCCTCGCCGCCACCGAGGGTCGCGAGGTCACGCCGTCCGACGCAGTCGACCAGGCGTGGCACCTCCATCTCACCTATACGCGCGACTATTGGGAGCGCTTCTGCCCCCGGGTGCTCGGCTGCAAGCTCCACCACGGCCCCACCGCGGGCGGGGCGGACGAGCGCAACCGCCACTTCGCGCAATATGCCGAGACTCTCAGATGCTACGAACGGCAGTTCGGATCGCCGCCGGCCGATATCTGGCCCGAGGCGCGCCACCTGCTGGTCGAAGCCCCCCGGGCACGCCGCGTGCACCCGCGCGAAATGCTCATCCTGCCCCGGCGCGCGGCATGGGCCGCGCTGCTGGCGGCGCTTGCGGCCGCGGCACTGGTGCCGCTGCTTTGGTAGAAAGGAAGGCTGACGTCATGTCGCTCGGACCCTTTGACCTGTCCGGACCTTCATTCCTCTTCCTCTATGCAATCCTCTTCGCCGTGGCGATCCTGCTGGGCATCCTCATCCCGGCCTGGCTCCGGCCCGAGGGCAATGCCCGGCCGGTCAAGGATCCCGAGCTGCTCGCCTATCTCGCCGGCGGGGCGACGCGCTTCTCGGACTCGGTCGTCTCGCGGCTGCTCTCGTCCGACGCGCTGGGGCTGGGCGGGGGCCGGAAGTTCGTCGTGGGTTCGCGCACGGCCTGGAAGACCGACGCCGAGCGCAAGGTGCTCGGCCTGCCGCAACCCAGGCTCAGCGAGATCGACCGCGAGCTCAGGCCCCATGGCCGCGAGGCCGAGAAGCAGCTGGTGGGCGCCGGGCTGCTGATGGACAGTGCCACGGTGGCGCAGATGCGCTTCTGGCAGGTCACCCCCTATCTGCTGCTGCTCGGCTTCGGTGCGATCAAGCTCGAAGTCGGGCTGTCGCGCGGCAAGCCGGTCGCCTTCCTGGTGCTGTTGATGGTGGCGACCGGCGTGTTCGCGCTGGTGCGGTTGATCGTCGTCGACCGGCGGACGCGCGGCGGGCGCGAGATCCTCGCCACCGAGCGCAAGCGAGGGGACCGGCTGCGGCGCGCGCCAGCCACCGACGAGGCCGGCCTTGCGGTCGCGCTGTTCGGCACCGGCGTGCTCGCCGGATCGGACATGGGCGGCTATCACGCGATGCGCGCAAGCTCGGGCGGCGATGGCGGCTCGGGCGGGGGTGACGGTGGCGGTGGTTGCGGCGGCGGCGGCGGCGGCGGCGGTGGCGGCTGCGGCGGCTGCGGCGGGAGCTGAATGGAGACGGCATGTCGGGCTGGGTGGTGATGATGGCGATGGGCGTGGTCGCTGCGGCAGGTGCGGCGGGCGCGACCTGGCTCGTCGCGCGCCTTCGCCCGCAGTGGAGCGCGCGTCGCAAGGCGGCGGTCGGGCTGGCGCTGCTGATCGCGCTGGTGATCGCCGGCGCGGCCGGGATCGGCTTCGGGTTCGCCGCCTATCTCGGCCCGCCGCCGCCCGACGTGCACGTCGGCCTGGGCCTGCTGGGCGGGCTGGTGATCATCGGCGGCGCCGTGCAGGTCGTACTCTGCCTCGTCGTCGGGCTGCCGATCGCGCTCGCGGTGGCGGGGAAGCGGGGCTAGGCCGAGAGCAGCCGCGCCAGCGCCTCGCGCACCGCATCGCGCTCGGGTGGCGTCCAGGTGCCCGAACGGAGGATCACGCCGAGGCAGAACGTCATCGCTCCTTCCGCATTCGCCGGATTGCCGAAGCGCGCGAGCGCCTCGGCGATGCGGTCGCGGATCGCGTCGAGATTGGCGCGCGCGCGGGTGCCGAGCTCGGAGTCGGCGATGCTCGCCATCATCGCCTCCAGTTCGAAGCGTGCGGCCTTCACGTCGATCATCCCGCCGATCAGCAGCTCGACGATCGCGTCGGCCAATGTTTCGGCCGAATCGCCGGGGAGCGGCGGGATCGCTTCCGACCGCAGCTCGGCGACGGCATGGACGAGCGCTTCCTTGCTCTTGAAATGGACGTAGAAGGCGCCCTTGCTGATCCCCGCCTCGGCGCAGATACTGTCGACCGACGCCGCGGCGAACCCCTCGCGCACGAAACAACGATAGGCGGCGAGCGCGATCCGCTGCCGCCGTTCCGCCATCGCACCTGCCTTCAACCTCGGCATCTGATCCTCGTCGCACCTCTGCGCGCGCAGCTATTGCGACTCAAAAAACGACTGTGTAGTCCGTTATTAACGAATCCGGAAAACGAGGTCGGCGCGGCGGGGGCCTTGCCGCCGCGCCGCCATCCGGGGCGACCCCAAAGGCGCCGGATGCCGGGCCTGGCCGCGCGTGGATGGGCGCGCGGCCAGGCCCCCTTGCCTTGCGGGCGATGAGGCGCGAAGGGCGCGCATGGCCTTTGCTGCGACCGTGCTGACGCTCTACCCCGAGATGTTCCCGGGCCCGCTTGGCGTTTCGCTGGCCGGGCGTGCGCTGCGCGAGGGGCTGTGGAGCCTCGACGCCGTCCAGATCCGCGACTTCGCCACCGACAGGCACCGCTCGGTCGACGACACCCCCGCAGGCGGCGGCGCGGGGATGGTGATGCGCACGGATGTGCTCGCCGCCGCGCTCGACAGCGTCGCGGCGCCGGAATTTGGGCCCGCGCCGGTGCTGGCGATGACGCCGCGCGGTGCCCCGCTGACCCAGGCGCGCGTCCGAGAGCTCGCCGCGGGGCCAGGCGTGACGATCGTCTGCGGCCGGTTCGAGGGGATCGACGAGCGTTTCTTCGAAGGCCGCGCGGTCGAGCCCGTGTCGATCGGCGACTATATCCTCTCGGGCGGCGAAATGGCCGCGCTGACGCTGCTTGACGCTTGCATTCGCCTCATTCCCGGCGTAATGGGCGCGCCTTCCAGCGGCATGGACGAGAGCTTCGAGACGGGGCTGCTCGAATATCCGCAATATACCCGACCTGTCGAATGGGAAGGGCGCACGATCCCCGAAGTGCTGCGATCGGGGGATCATGCGAGGATCGAGGCCTGGCGACGCCAGATGGCCGAGACCGATACACGGCTAAGGAGGCCGGACCTTTGGGAGCGCCATGAGGGCGCTCGGGTCCAACCTCCCTCTGGCGCGCGGCGACGAAAGCAGGACGAAGACCAATGAACCTGATCCAGACTCTCGAGGCAGAGAACATCGCCAAGTTCACCGCGGCGAAGAAGATCCCCGAGTTTCGCCCGGGCGACACGCTCAAGGTCGGCGTGAAGGTCGTCGAAGGCGACCGCACCCGCGTGCAGAATTTCGAAGGCGTGTGCATCGCCCGCGCCAACAAGGGCATGGGCTCGAACTTCACCGTCCGCAAGATCTCGTTCGGCGAGGGCGTCGAGCGCGTCTTCCCACTCTATTCGCCGAACATCGACAGCATCGAAGTCGTCCGCAAGGGCGTCGTGCGTCGCGCCAAGCTCTATTATCTGCGCGGCCGCACCGGCAAGTCGGCGCGCATCGCCGAGCGCCGCGACAATCGTCCGACCGAGGCCGAAGCCGCCGAATAAGGCGAGCGTTCGCAAGCCATTCGCGGGGCGCGGAAGCCGTAAGGTTTCCGCGCCCCGCTTGCGTTCGGGCCTTGCGGCGATAGGCTCGTCGCCGAGAGGAGGCCGGCGATGTGGGCGATGCTGCAGGGGCGGAGCAACCGCGCGACTTACTGGACGCTGTTCGCGGTCCTCGCCGGGCTGTTCCTGCTCGCGCGCGTGCTCGGGGTGACGCCACCCGGGCTCGGCGAGCTCGCGCTGGTGATGCTCGCGGTGCCGCGGCTGCACGACCTCGGGCTGACCGGCTGGCTGGTCGCGATGCCGATCGCCGGCGAGATCGTCTTCGTCGGGCTGCTGATCCGCGCCAACGTCCCGGTCGAGGCGATGCTCGAGGCGATCGGGCTGCTGGTGGTGGCGATCCTCGCGATGCTGGTCGTGCTGGGCAGCGTGCCGGGCAACCGCGCCGCCAACCGCTTCGGCGAGCCGCCGGCGCCGGGCTCGGGGCTGCTTCCAAAGCGGCAGCGGCGCTGATAGAAGCGGCGGCGATGCGGAAGCAGGATCGGATCAACCGCCAGCGCTATTGGACGATGCTGCTCGCCGGCACTGCCGCGCTTGCGCTCGCAAGCCTCTTGCTGCGCGAAGCGCCGGGCGTGTTCTGGGGCGGATTCGGAGCGGTCGTGATCCTCACGGTGGGACCGCGGCTCCAGGATTTCGGCTGCAGCGGGCGGCTGGCGTGGCTGCTGGCCGCATTGCTCATCCTGGATGCGCTCACGGCCCCGGTCTCGCCCTGGTTCGACTGGTTCTGGGGACTGATCGGGATTGCGACCTTCATCGTCGTCGGCCTCGTCCCGAGCCAGCCCGGCGCGAATCGCTATGGCGATCCACCGCGGCGGAGCGCCCGCAGCCGCGCCTAGCTCGCTGCGGCCAGTTCGTCACGGAGCGCCCTGGCGCGGGCGTGGCCGCGCTGGACCGTCTCGAACGCCGGGCGCACCACCGCGAGGCTGTCCGTCGACATGCGCTCGTCGTCGAGCACGCGGCGCCATTCCTCGAGCAGATAGTCCTCGCCGTGCTCGACTTCAGCGAGGATCGCCGCGTCGCCCCCGCCGAGCGCGGTGCGCAGGTCTTCCCAGCGGCGGTGGATCGTCGCGGCTGTCGAGCCATATTCGGCCGGCGTGCCGCCTTCGGCACGGCTCTGCGCCGAGAGCAGGTCGACGAGGTGGAGCCGCTCGGTCGCCATCTCACGGAAGAAGGCGGCGTAGCGCTCGGCATCGGCATGGTCGGCGGCATTGGCATAGCCGCGCGCGCTGTCGATCGTGGTGACGATCAGGTCGTCGAGCTTCGAGACGTCGTGGTTGGCGGTCATGGGGAAACTCCTCTTCGCCGCACCCCAACGCAGCGCCGCGCGGGCGTTTCCGCGGGAAGAGAGTCAATGAAGGGTGAACGCCACCCCGGCCCGCCTATTCCAGGCCGTCATCCCGGCGAAAGCCGGGACCCAGGGCCGCGAGCGACGCCCTCTGCAACCCTGGGTCCCGGCTTTCGCCGGGATGACGATTCGGGGCAATCCTGCCTCGCAAATGATGACATGCCCAAGTTCAGCATGACGGAAGAAGGAGAACGGCGGGGCGCCTACAGCCACTTCAGCCAGCGGAAGATCGCGAGCTGAGCGACGACCAGCGCCACCAGCGCCGCGATCAGGATCCAGAAGCCCATCGGTTCCTGCGTGCCCGGGATGCCGCCGACGTTCACGCCGAGCAGGCTGGTGACGAAGCTGATCGGCAGGAAGATCGCGGCGGCGACCGAGAGGAGATAGACCGTCCGGTTCGAGCGGGCGTTGGCGCGGTTGTTGATGTCGTCCTGGAGGACGATCGCGCTTTCCTTCGAGACGTCGAGGTCTTCCAGATAGCGCTTCAGCCGGTCGATCGTCTCGCGGATGTCGCGCTGGTTGTTCTCGCTCAGCCAGTGCGGCGGGTTGCGGCCGATCTGTTCGAGCGCTTCGTGCTGCGGCGACATGTGGCGCTTGAGCCCCAGGCAGTTGCGCCGGATGTTGGCGATCACGCCCAGCACTTCCTCGGCGTCCATGTCGTCGGACCTGAGCTCGAGCTCGTCGATCTTGGCGTTCATGTCGAGGATCGAGCCGCCGATCTTGGCGATGAGCTGCTCGATCATCTCGGTGACGAGGTCGCCGGTGGTGCGCGGCCCGTGCCCGCGCTCGAGCTGGAGGAGCAGGTCGCGCGGCGTCTGCAGCGGGCGGCGGCGGAGCGTGAGCACGCGGTTGTTGCTCGCCCACATGCGCAGCGTGATCATGTCCTCGGGCTGGGCATCGGGATTGAAATTCACCCCGCGCAGCACCGTGACCAGCGCATCGCCCTCGCGGAACGCGCGCGGGCGCGTCTCGTCGGCGGTGAGCGCCTCCGCGGTGGCTTGGGAAAAGCCGAGGTCGGCGATCAGCCAGGGCTCGACGCCGCGCGCGGTGCGATCGATGTGGAGCCACAAGGTCTCGCCCGGCGTCGAGGGGGACCAGCCGGCGCAATGCGCCCAGTCGATCGGCCGGGCGCCGCCGCGCCCGTCGAGCATGCGCGCGAAGATCAGCCCGGTCTCGGGGTGGCCGGCATAGCCGTTTTCGGGCGAGGCGTCGTATTCGGCCATGGCGGGACGCTACTGTGCAATCATCGCAGCATCAAACCGCACCGTCCCGAAATGACACGGAAAATGCCGCTCGCAGGAACCACATTAGGTCCGAAGCGGTTCAGCATTTACATTCCGGCCATTGCAATCGGGTTGCGCTTGCTTCGGGAATTGTCCTTAATCGCCATAACACTGGCTATGCCGCTAAAGATGATCGCAAGATCAGGCGGAGAGCAGCCAGATGTTGGGGGTGTTCAAGGGGGGTACATTGTCGGAGGCCGATAGCCATTTCGGCGCGGGCAAAGCGACGCCGTCGGTCGAACGCGTTTTCGACCGTATCGCGGACCTCGTGATGTCGGTGTTCGACGCCGACATCGCAGCAATCGACATTCAGCAGGACGACGGCGAGCTGCTGGTCATCGCGGTTTCTGCCGGCGAGACGCCCGAGGGCGATGCCGTTACTGACCCGGTCCGGTCGCTCGACCTCGGCTACGCTTCGCAGGCGCGGGTGCCGGTTCGGCTGGATGACGGCGCGGCCGGCGAACTGATCGTGATGTGCCGGGGCGAGCGCAGTTTCACCTCGCGCGACCTGGACCTGCTTCGCCGCTTCGCCTTGCTCGCTTCGGAGAGCTGGGCGCTGTACTATGCGCCGCCAGCCGACGGCTGAACGCGATGCCGACTAAGCGCGAAGGACCTCGCGCCCGCGCGCGGTGAGCGCCGCGTCGATGACCACCGGGCCGGTCGGGCCCACCACCAGCGCCTCATAGCTCAACAACCCCGCGTCGCTCAGCTCGCGCACCGTGCGAAGGAATTCGCGCGTCGCGTCGGTGCCCTCGGCGACGCCGATGCTCGCCGGGGTCAGGGTGGTGAGCGCGGGCCACCGCGCCTGAAGGACGCGCGCCATGATCGCCGCCCCCCGATCATCTGCCAGTTCAATCCGGTGCAGAGACGACATCTGCGTCATAGCTCCTGCAAGACCACGCGACCCGGAGCCCGCTTTTGTGCGGATTGGTGAAGGTTAAGCATCCGATAACAATAGTTAACAAAGCGTTAATTTCGCCCGGCTTTGTAACGAATTTTTCTTATTTTGTTTCCGATGCGTAGAAATATTCTCTCCACCAGATCAAATTGACCTGATGATTTACTCAATAATTCACACAGATCGCTGAAGCATCTGCCGCCGGCCGGAGGTCATGGCGATGCCTGCTGACGAAACCCGCGCAATTCTATCGCGAGTTGAACTTGGTTTCAACTGTAATGCTGATTTATTCATTTGTTGCGTAGCCGTATCGTTATTTGGATATTTTCGCCATCGCGCCGCCCGGCCGTCTGAACCCCGGCAGAGGTCTTTACCGGCGCATCGCCGCCCGCGATAAGGCCCGCCGTTGCGCGAACGGAGAGAGGCATGTGGCGGTGGCTATGGCGAGTGGCGGTGGCGGCGGCGGCGGGGATCGCAGGCGGTGCGGCGATGCCGGCTGAGGCGCAGCAGGCGACGCCGCCGGCGCTCACGCTCGAGCGTGTCTTCGCCAGCCCCGATCTCGCCGGCACCGCGCCGCGCGCGATGAAGCTCTCGCCCGACGGCAAGCTGCTTACGCTGCTGCGCAATCGCGACGAGGAGAAGGAGCGCTACGACCTCTGGGCGCTCGACACGGCGACGGGCCGGTGGCGGATGCTGGTGGATTCGAAGAGGATCGGATCGGGCGCAGCGCTGAGCGAGGCCGAGAAGATGCAGCGCGAGCGCGCTCGGATCAGCGGGCTCAAGGGAATCGTCAGCTACGACTGGACCCCCGACGGCAAGGGCATCCTCGTGCCGCTCGACGGCAAGCTCTACCTCGCGAGCCTCGACGGCGAGGCGCGCGAGCTGGCGACGGGCGAGGGGACGATCCTCAACCCGGAGGTGAGCCCCGCGGGCGGCCACGTCAGCTTCGTGCGCGACCAGAACCTCGTCGTCATGCCGATCGGCGGCGCGGCGGGCGCGGCAGTGACGACCGACGGCGCCGGCACGATCCATTGGGGCGAGGCCGAGTTCGTCGCGCAGGAGGAGCTCGACCGGTTCAAGGGCTATTGGTGGTCCCCTGACGACCGCCGCATCGCGGTCGAACGCTTCGACGAGGCGCCGGTGGGCATCGTCACGCGTACCGCGATCGGGGCCGAGACCACCACCGTCTACCAGCAGCGCTATCCCAAGGCGGGGACCGACAATGCGCTGGTCGAGCTGTGGATCATGGATCCCGACGGCCAGCATCGCGTGAAGGCCGATCTGGGGAGCGACTCCGACATCTATCTGGCGCGGGTGCAATGGGCCTGGGGCGGCAAGGCGCTGCTCGTCCAGCGATTGAGCCGCGACCAGAAGACCCTCGACCTGCTCAGCATCGATCCCGCCACTGGCAAGGCGACGCTGCTGTTCAGCGAGAAATCGGCCGAGAGGAGCTGGGTCAACCTCTCCAAGATCCTCGAGCCGCTCAAGGATGGCAGCCTGATCTGGTGGTCGGAGCGCGATGGCCACGGCCATCTCTATCGCTTCAAGGCCGGGCAATGGACCCAGCTGACCCAGGGCGATTGGGAAGTCGCCAATCTCGTGGGCGTCGACGAAGCGAAGGGGCGGGTCTACCTGACGGGCAACAAGGACGGCGTGCTCGAGCGGCACCTCTATGCGCTTGATCTCAAGCATCCCGGTACGCTGACGCGGCTCACCGAGGCGGGCTGGTGGAACGACGCGTCGATGGACGGGGCCGCGACCCGCGCGATCGTCACGCGTTCGAACGTGTCGCAGCCCGCGCAGGTCTATCTCGCCGACGTCGCGGGCAAGCGGCTCGCCTGGGTGAGCGAGAACGCCGTGACGGATGCCGCGCATCCCTATCACCCCTATCTCGCCGCGCACCGCGAGCGGACCTTCGGCACCATCAGGGCCGCCGATGGCACGGAGCTCCATTGGGAGATGATCACGCCGAAGCTCGAGCCGGGGAGGCGCTACCCCGTGTTCTTCCAGCACTATGGCGGCCCCCATTCGCAGACGGTGAGCCGGCAATGGGGCGGGGCGCTCCAGCAATATCTGGTGAGCCGCGGCTATATCTGGTTCCAGCTCGACAATCGCGGCGCCGCCAACCGCGGCAAGGCGTTCGAGGACGCGCTCTACCATGCGATGGGCTCGGTCGAAGTCGAGGACCAGGTTGCCGGGGCGAACTATCTGAAGACGCTCGACTATGTCGATCCCGGGCGGATCGTGACCTATGGCTGGTCCTACGGCGGATACATGTCGCTCAAGCTGCTGGAGAAGGCGCCGGGGGTGTTCGCCGCGGGCGTCGCAGGTGCGCCGGTCACGCGCTGGGAGCTGTACGACACGGCCTATACCGAGCGCTACATGGGCGATCCGCGCATGGTGCCCGAGGCCTATGCGGCGTCGAACACGATCGGCGAGGCAGGCAAGATCGCCGACCCGCTGCTGATGATCCACGGCATGGCCGACGACAATGTCGTGCTCGAGCATTCGACCGTGATGTTCGCGACGCTGCAGAAGGCGAACGTGCCGTTCGAGATGATGCTCTACCCCGGCTATACCCACCGCGTCGGCGGGCCGGTGGCGGTGCATCTGTGGACCACGATCCTCGACTTCCTCGATCGCTCGGCGCCGGCCCGCTAGGCGCGGCGGCGGGGCCGGGAGGGGTCGATGCGGCGAGCGGCGGCGATGCTGGCGGCGGCGCTGCTCTGGCAGTCGATCCCGCCGCCGGCGCCGAGCGCAGTGGCGCGGGCCTATCTCGGCGCCGCGATCGGCATCCTCGAGGCGAACCATATCAATCGCGCTACGGTCGAATGGCCGGCGCTCACGGCATGGGCCGAGGACCGCATCGCCGGCGCGCGCGCCGGGGCGGACGTCTATCCGGCGATCCGCGGCTTGCTCAGGGCGCTCGGCGAGCGGCACAGCTTCCTGCTGACCGCCGACCAGCTGCGCTTCGACCCGAAGGGCGCGGCGGCGAGCGGCACTCCGGCGCCGATGCCCGCGGCGGAGTTGCGCGACGGGCGGGTCGGCGTGGTGCGGCTGCCCGGGCTTCTGACTGTGGCCGCCGACGGACCCGAGCGCGCCGCGCGCTATTCGGCCATGCTCCGGGCCGCGCTCGAGCGTCTCGACCGCGCGCCGCTCTGCGGCTGGATCATCGACCTCAGGGCCAATGACGGCGGCAACATGTGGCCGATGCTCGCGGGCCTCGATCCGCTGCTCGGCGCTCCGCCATTCGGCTTCTTCGTGCAGTCGGGGCGCTCGCCCGAGCCCTGGGGGCGTTTCCCGGGAGCGGCGCGCTTCGGGCTGGCGCACGCGGCGGCGCCGCTGGCGGTGCTCGTTGGCCCGCGGACGGGGAGCTCGGGCGAGATGGTTGCCATCGCCTTCGCCGGTCGCGCGCGGACGCGCAGCTTCGGCATACCGACCGCCGGGCTCGCCACTGTCAACCGTATCTTCCCGCTCGCCGACGGCGCGCTGCTCGTGGTCACCGTCTCGGCCGTGCGCGACCGCACCGGCCGCGACTATCGCGGCGCGATCCTCCCCGATGCCGCGACGACGCCCGAGGGGGCCGAAACCGCGGCCGCGCGTTGGCTATTCGGCCGGTGCGCGCCACGCTGAGTCTCGACTCCGTCACGCGCGCGGAATAGCCTGCGGCTCCATTTGCCAGGGGGTGGGCGTGGCAATGAACGACAATGAATCGACGGTTTCGCTCGCGCCGGTCAGCGGCAAGGCGCGGATCGACGTGCTCGACGTGATGCGCGGGCTCGCGATCCTCGGCATCTTCTTCATGAACAGCCCCTTCATGGGCTTCTCGATCCCGAGCCAGTTCATGGACGTCCGCATCTTCGGCTGGACCCCTGCCGACGCGGCGAGCTGGTTCGCGGTGCAGGTGATGCTCGAAGGCACGCAGCGCGGGCTGCTCGAGCTGCTGTTCGGCGCGGGGCTGATGGTGTTCGCGGCGCGCGCGATGGCGCCCGATGGGCCCGTGGCGGTCGCCGACCTCTACTGGCGGCGCAACCTCTGGCTGCTGTTCTTCGGGCTGTTCGACATCTTCGTGCTGCTGTGGCCGGGCGACATCCTCCACATCTATGCGCTCGCCGCGCTGTTCCTCTTCCCGTTTCGCAAGCTGGGGCCGAAGCTGCTGCTCGCGCTCGGCATGGCGAACCTGCTCGTCGTCGCGGGCGTCGGCGCGTTCCAATACCAGGAGCGCGTCGAGGCCAGGGCGAAGATGGAGACCGCCTGGGCCCACAGCCAAGCGCACAAGCCGCTCAGCGACGCCGACAGGAAGGCGCTCGAGGAATGGAAGAAGATCGTCGACAACCGCTACGGCCACAGCGAGGAGATCCGCCAGTTGCGCGCCGCCGAGAAGCCCGCGCACGCCGGCGGCTTCCTGGCCTATGCGCAGTTCGAGATCGGCGCCTGGATCATGTTCATCTATCCCTCGCTGCCGCTGTCGATCCTCGAGGCGTTCTGCATGATGCTGATCGGCATCGCCTTCTGGAAATGGCAGATCATTCAGGGCGGGCGGAGCGCGCGCTTCTACTGGGCGCTGATGCTCGCGGGCTATGCCGTCGCGATTCCGCTGCGCTGGATCGCCGCCGACCAGACGCTGACGATGGACCCGGTTCCCAAGATCGGCTGGATCACCTACGAGATCGGCCGCATGGCGATGACCTTCGGCCATGTCGGGCTGATCAACCTGGCGATGCGCTCGGGCGCGGGCCGGCTGGTCCTCGCGCCGTTCAAGGCGGCGGGGCGGACGGCGTTCAGCCTCTATTTCCTCCAGCAGATCGTCGGCATCTACATCCTGTTCGCGCCGTGGGGACCGGGGCTGTGGAACAAGCTGAGCTGGGGCGGGCTCTATTCGGTGGCGCTCGGCGTGATCGCGGCGGAAGTGGTGCTCGCCAACCTCTGGCTGCTCGTCTTCCGGATGGGCCCGCTCGAATGGCTGTGGCGCAGCCTCGCCTATGTCCAGCGCCAGCCTTTGCTCAAGCGCGCGAACGTTACTTGAATGAAACGCGGTTAATCCTGGGTGAAGCCGCCTGTAGGTACAGGATCGAAATTGTTTCGGGCGGACGCTTCGACTTAAGAGGAGCGCCTGCCGGAGAGGCAGTTTCCGGGAGTATCCAGCGTGGCGAGTCAGGTTGAGTTGCTGAATCAGGCGATCGCGATCGGCGAGGAATTGGTGCGGGTCTGCGATCTGGCCGGGCTGCCGCTTGCCGCTGTCCATGTCGAGACCGGGCTCGACATCATGCGCGCGCACGCGGCGCGTGCCGAACTCGTCGGACGCGCCGCTCAGCCTTGATCGCTTGGCTTGTCAGCAGGACAGCAGATAGGCCGTGAGCAGCTCGCGCGCGCGGCGCGTGAGGCGCACGCAGCGCCGGCGGGCATCGAACGGATCGGCATCGCGCTCGATCAGCCCGCGCTCCTCCAGGATCGCCAGCCAGCGGATCGCCGTCGAGGGCGGCACGCAGGCGCCGATGCATGCGTCGCTCACGCACATCTCCACCCCGCGCTCATGGCCGATGTAGAGATCGAGCAGGATGTCCCACGCGGGCTCGCCGAACAGGTCGGCGTTGCCGCCGAAGAAGGGCTCGCGCGCGCGGCGCATGTCGTAGAGCGCCTGGGCGCGCTTGAGCGGCGAGATCTGGCCGTCGCCGGCTTCGGTGAACAGCTCCGCGAGGGTCGTTCGGCGGGATTTGGCGTCAGTCATTCATGTTCCCCCGGATGGTCCTGGTGTGTTTCCTGATCAGCTGTTCCCTGCTTGGCCGCAGGTTCGACAGTTCCAATGGGCCGGCGCGATCCCAGTCGCCCTCTGGTCGGATGGAGACGAGCGGGTCGACGCCCAGGCGGATCGCATCGTTGCGCATCGCGCCGAGATCGATCGTCATCTCGCGATAGTTGATGTCGGCGAAGCGGAAGGCGGGACGGCCCTCCATCTCGCGGCCCCCGAACATGCGCCAGAAGGGCACGAGGTCTTCGCGGGCATGGCCATAGGCGAGGCGGAACCCCTTGCGCCGTGCCAGCAGCGCCGCTTCGCGGACCAGCCGGAAGGCGAGGCGAGTGTGACGATACTCGCGGCGGACTGCGAGCCGCTCGAGCTTCACGAAGTCACCAAAGTAACGCATACGGATGCATCCCGCAGGATCGCCGTCTACATAGCCGATAAATTGAGTCGCGCAAAAGTCGTTGCCGTCGAATTCTTCCGAATACAGGCAGAATTGTTCGGCGAGATAAGTCGCGCTTCGGATCGCGACGATCGTCGCCATGTCCTCGAAGCTGCGGACCATGCGCACGTCGAGCCTGGGCTGGGTGCGGCGGTCGGGTTTGCCCTCGGGCAGGATCACCAGCAGCCATTCGGGCGCGTTGGGATAGGCCTCGCGCGCCTGGATGAAGCCCATGCCCTGGCTGATCGTGCGGCTCGCGTCGGTCATCGCGCGCGAGAAGAAGGGGACGGGCTCGGGCGAGGCGTCGGCGATGCAGCGGGCGAGGCCGGGCAGGCCCTTGCGCATCCGGTGCTCGGCGAGGGTCAGCCAGAAATAGAGCGCGGCCGGCGGTTCGCCGGGGGTGGCGATCAGCGCGGGGTCGGGCGCGCGCCCGTCGAACTCGCCGGAAACGAGCTTCGACGCGCCGACCGCGGTCAGCGGCAGGTAGACGAACAGCGCGGGATTGGGCGCGTCCGCGGCGCCGACCAGCCAGAAGACGTTCGGATTGCGCTGCCAGACGGCGCGCACGGCATCGATCGAAGCGAGCGGAAAGGCGGTATTCGCGGCCTTGTGCTGGGCCACGATTTCGGGCCAGGTGGCGATCCGGCGATCCTGTTCGTGCGCCCGATAACGCTCAATGACGCGCTCGACTTGTTCCGAGAAGCGAATCCGGCCAAGATGCCCGCTTCCGGAGGGGATGACATCTGATCGCACGGGCGGCTCCTTGGTCGATGGATGGACGTGCATGTTGTTGGTAACGGAAGGATAGCGGGGGTGGACGCGAAACCGGCGATCCAAAGTTTGGAACGCCCCGTTCCGGCGTGGAACGCCCAGCGGGTGCGCGCGATCGCGCGCAACGTCCATTGGGACGACCTGCGGGCATTTCTGGCGGTTTGCGAGGCACTTAGCTTCCGAGCGGCGGCGGTCCAGCTGCAGCTTTCGGTGAACACCGTGCGTCGCAGGGTGGAACGCCTGGAGGCGGAATCGGGCGCGACGCTGCTCCGCCGGGCGATCAAGGGCGTTACTTTGACCGACGCCGGCACCGCGCTCTACGAAGTCGCCTGCGAGATGCGCAACACGTCGAGCACCTATGCCGACGGGCGCGACGACGTGCTGGTCAAGCCCGGCGAGATTCGCATCGCCTGCACCGAAGCGCTCGGCAGCGTGTGGCTCACGCCGCAGATCATGGAGCTCAACCAGAAGCTGCCGGACCTGACCATCTCGCTCGAGCACAGCTACGACGCGTCGAGCGAGCGGGGGCACGACGTCGACGTCGGCATCACCTTCCGCGAGCCGCGCAATCCCGAGCTGGTCCGCGCCCGGCTGGGCGCGCTGCATTTCATGCTGTTCGCCTCGCAATCCTATCTGCGCGAGTTCGGCGAGCCCAATTCCTTCGCGGACCTGCGCCGCAACCACCGCTTCGTCGAACAATTCGCTCCGGGCGTTAATTCCGGGTTGATCGACTATTTCGTCGGCACCGATCGCCCGGCGGGGTTCATGCCGATCCGCTCGAATTCGGCGATGTCGCTCTACTGGGCGGTGATCAACGGCGCGGGGATCGGCGCCTTCCCGACCTATGCGCGCGTGCTCAGCAAGCAGCTGATCCCGCTGTCGCTGCCGTTCCAGCTGCGCTTCGACCTGTGGATCTACTATC
This sequence comes from Sphingomonas sp., assembly GCF_017745215.1. Taxonomy (GTDB): domain Bacteria; phylum Pseudomonadota; class Alphaproteobacteria; order Sphingomonadales; family Sphingomonadaceae; genus Sphingomonas. The sequence goes on along the minus strand of NZ_JAGHZV010000006.1, from coordinate 174,053 downwards.
ACAGCAGCGCGCGCAACGCGCCGGCGATCCGCGCCGCGGTGGAGTGGCTGAAGGGCGCGTTCGACCCGAAGCGCTATCCCTGGTTCGCCGACGAGTTCATCCATCCCGACGAATTCCCCGGTGCGGATCGGAGCGGCGACGTGGTCGAGCTGTTCGAGGACATGACCTCGCATGTGCTCAAGCCGGGACGGCGGGGGTAGCCTGGATCGACGTTCGGCTCTTTTGCCGTTCCTTTACCAACCAACAAGCCGTCACGCCGAACTTGAGCGTGTCCTCTTGAACGGGCTACCCCCCTGACGTCATCCCGGCGAAAGGCGGGACCCAGGGCCGCGAGCAACACCCTTTGTAACCCTGGGTCCCGGCTTTCGCCGGGATGACGGTTAGGGAGTGCTCAATCCCGTCTCGCAAATGATGACGGGCCCTTGTTTCAGCATCCAACTCTCCTCCGGGCGGTGTCGCTCGTGGAGAATTGGACGCTGAAACAAGTTCAGGGTGACGGATCCTGATGGAAAATGTCCCGCGACCGAAAGCCAACCGCCCAGCCATTGCGCCGCCGGACCGCGACCCCATCTTAGGGGTCCTCGTGCTTGCATCGCCGCCCATGCGGGCGTAGCGGCGGCACGCTTTCCTTGAGGAGTATTCGATGGGCTATCGGGTCGTGGTCGCCGGCGCCACCGGCAATGTCGGGCGCGAGATGCTGAACATCCTCGCCGAGCGCGAATTCCCGATCGACGAACTCGCGGTGCTCGCGAGCGCGCGCTCGACCGGCGACGAGATCGAGTTCGGCGAGACCGGGCGGATGCTCAAGGTGAAGAACATCGAGCATTTCGACCCCACCGGCTGGGACATCGCGCTGTTCGCGATCGGATCGGAAGCGACTGCGATCCACGCGCCCAGGTTCGCGCAGGCGGGGTGCACGGTGATCGACAATTCGTCGCTCTACCGGATGGACCCGGACGTGCCGCTGATCGTCCCCGAGGTGAACCCGCAGGCGATCGACGGCTATCGCGCCAAGAACATCATCGCCAACCCCAATTGCTCGACCGCGCAGATGGTGGTGGCGCTGAAGCCGCTCCACGATGCCGCGAAGATCAAGCGCGTCGTGGTCGCGACTTACCAGTCGGTCTCGGGCGCGGGCAAGGCGGGGATGGACGAGCTGTTCGAGCAGAGCCGCAACATCTTCGTCGGCGACACCGCCGAGCCGCAGAAGTTCACCAAGCAGATCGCCTTCAACGTGATCCCGCACATCGACAAGTTCCTCGACGACGGCTTCACCAAGGAGGAATGGAAGATGGTGGTCGAGACCAAGAAGATCCTCGATCCCAAGATCAAGGTGGTCGCGACCTGCGTGCGCGTGCCGGTGTTCGTCGGCCATTCGGAGGCCGTGCACGTCGAGTTCGAGGACGAGATCAGCGCGAAGCAGGCGCAGTCGATCTTGCGCGAGGCGCCGGGGGTGATGCTCGTCGACAAGCGCGAGGACGGGGGATACGTCACCCCGGTCGAGATCGTCGGCGAATATGCGACCTATGTCAGCCGCGTGCGCGAGGATCCGACGGTGGACAACGGCCTGGCCTTGTGGGTGGTCTCGGACAACCTCCGCAAGGGCGCGGCGCTGAACGCGGTGCAGATCGCGGAATTGCTGGGGCGGCGCCATCTGAAGAAGGCGGCGTGATTTTCTTCTCGCTCTGGTCAAGGCGGGCAGGGTGAGGTGAGATAGAACTACCTACCGTCATCCCGGCTTGCGCCGGGATGACGGTTTAAGGGAAGTCATTGCCGGCGCATCCAAGGGGGAACGAACCTATGACCGTCACCGGGGGCTGCCGCTGCGGCAAGACTCGCTACAGCCTCGACGTCGAGGCGATGCCGCTCACCTATGCCTGCCATTGCACGCTCTGCCAGCGCTCGACCGGCGCGTCGTTCGCGCACCAGATGCCCGTGCGCGAAGCGGTGCTCAGCGTCGAGGGCAGCCCGCTCGAAGTCGCGATGACGGGGCCGAGCGGGTCGCGGAGCATCCAGCGCTATTGCCCCGAATGCCTCACGCGGCTCTACAACACCAACGAGGCGCGGCCCGGGCTGGTGATCGTCCGCGCCGGCACGATCGACGGGAGCGAGCGGCTCAGCCCCGTCGTCCACATCTTCACCTCGACCAAACAGCCCTGGATAACGCTGCCCGAGGATGCCGAGGCCTATGCGGACGCCGCGCCGATGGAGGCCTGGGGCCGGTTTTTCCGCTAAACCGGAGGCGCGTCTTTACGCCAAATTGACTTGCTCCAGGTTAGTTGCGCCCGCGTAGTGAGCGTGGCGGGTCCGAAGATGAGCGAGTCGAGCGAAGCAGCGTTGGCGCCGGTGCCGGCGAAGGCGCGCATCGACGTGCTCGACGTGACGCGCGGGATCGCGATCCTCGGCATCTTCTACATCAACGTGCCCTATATGGCCGCGCCGATCTGGCAATTCTCGGCCGACATCCGCTCGGTCGGCTGGTCGGTCGCCGACCAGCACGCCTGGGCGTTCGTCAACCTGTTCTTCGCCGGCACCCAGCGCTGCCTGCTCGAGCTGCTGTTCGGCGCGGGGATGATGGTGATCGCGCGCAAGGCAATGGACGGCGACGGGCCGGTGGCGGTGTCGGACCTCTATTACCGCCGCAACTTCTGGCTGCTCGGCTTCGGGCTGTTCGACGTGTTCGTCCTGCTGTGGCCGGGCGACATCCTCCACATCTATGCGCTCGCCGCGCTGTTCCTCTTCCCGTTTCGCCGGCTCGATCCGAAGTGGCTGATGGTGCTCGGGCTCGGCTGGATGGCGTGCTGCATCGTCGGCATTCCCGAATATGGCGCGCGCGAATATGCCGGGCGGACGGTGCTGGTCCACCAGGTCGAGGCGGCCGAGGCGCGCCAGGTGGCGGGCGCGGCGCTTACGGAGACGGACCAGAAGGCGCTCGCCGACTGGCGCAAGGTCGAGGCGCAGCGCACTCCCGGCCCCGAGATGCGCCAGCGGATCGCCGAGGAGCATGCCGCGCACAAGGGCGGGCTCATCCCCTATGCGCGCGAGGCCTGGGGCTATTGGGGCGTGCTTGCGCAGACCTGGCTGGTCTGGGACGTCGTCGAGGCCTTCTGCACGATGCTGATCGGCGTCGCGCTGTGGAAGTGGCAGGTGATCCAGGGCGGGCGGAGCAGGCGCTTCTACCTGGGCATGCTGCTCGCCGCCTATGGCTTCGGCATCACCGCGCGGCTGATCGGCATCGGCGAGACGATGGCGTTCGGGCCAGGGCCGCGGACGCTATGGTTCACCGCCGAGCCCGCGCGGCTGGCGATGGGGCTTGGGCACCTCGCGCTGGTCAACTGGCTTTACCAGACCCGCGCCGGCCAGGCCGCGCTGGGCGTGTTCCGCGCACCGGGGCGGATGGCCTTCTCGCTCTATTTCACCCAGCAGTTCGTGGGGAAGTACATCCTGTTCGCGCCCTGGGGGCTGCTCGCCTGGGGGACGTTCGGCTGGGCGAAGATGGCGGTGATCTCGACCGCAGGGATCGCGCTGCTGATCGTCCTCGCCAACGCCTGGATGCAGGTCTTCGTCAGCGGGCCGCTCGAATGGCTGTGGCGGAGCCTGTCCTACGTCCGGCGGCAACCGTTGCTGCGGCGTCCGCTCAATGCCCCGCCGCGGCCGGATCCGGGCGCTCTATCGGCCCCTTAGAGACGCGCAGCAGCAGCACCAGCGGCACGCTTGCCGCGGTGACCAGCGCCATCAGCCAATAGTCGTTGAGATAGGCGATCATCGCAGCCTGCTGGTTCACGATGTTGTTGACCATGCCCATCACCGCCCCGGCCTGGACGGGCAGCTGGCCGAGCAGGTTGAGCCCCGACATGGTGCCCGCGGTGACGTGCTCGCTCAGATATTGGTGGCTGGTCTGGATGTTGCGCGCGAGCAGCGTGGTGACGATCGAGATGCCAACCGACGCGCCGACGCTGCGCGCGAGGTTCATCACGCTCGAGCCTTCGGTGCGGTAGTGCGCGGGCAGGCCCTGGAAGGCGAGGCCGTTGAGCGGCATGAACACCAGCCCGAGCCCGAGGCCCTGGACGACGCCCGAGATGATGAACGGCATCGTCCCCATCTCGATCGTCCAGCCCGCCATCTCCCACAGCGAATAGGCGGCGATCGCGAGGCCGATGCCGACGGTCCAGCGCGGATCGAGCCCGCGCTGGATGAGCTGCGCCGAGAGCGCCATGGTGATCACCACGCCGAAGCCGCGCGGCATCAGCAGCAGCCCTGTATCGAACACCGAGAAGCCGTAGAGCGACTGGAGCATCGACGGCAGCAGCGCCATCGTCGCCATCATCACCAGGCCGATCACGAGCATGAAGAACACCGCGGTGACGAGGTTGCGGTGCTTCCACAGGTCGCGGTCGAACATCGGCTGCTTGCCGAGCGCAAGGTGGATGGCGAACATCCACAGCGTGATCCCGGCGACCAGCGCCTCGATCCAGATTTCGGTCGATGCGAACCAGTCCTGCTGCTGGCCGCGGTCGAGCATCAGCTGGAGCGAGGAGATGCCCAGCGAGAGCAGGGTGAAGCCGAAGATGTCGAACGGCCGCTTGCGGATCGGGCGCGAGGGCAGGAGGAACCACAGGATGGCGATGGTGATCACGCCCACCGGCAGGTTGACGTAGAATACCCAACGCCAGTTGAAATTGTCGGTGAGGTAGCCGCCGATCAGCGGGCCCATGATCGGGCCGACCATGATCCCCATGCCCCAGATCGACATCGCCTTGGCCTGGCGCTCGGGCGGGTTGATGTCGAGCATCACCGTCTGGCTCAAGGGATTGAGGAAGGCGGCGGTGATTCCCTGGAGGATGCGGAAGGCCACCATCTCGGTGAGCGTCTGCGCCGCGCCGCACAGCGCAGAGGCGACGACGAAGCCGATCGTTGAGAAGAGGAACAGGTTGCGCGAGCCCAGCCGGTCGGAGAGCCAGCCGGTGATCGGGATCGCGATCGCCGAGGCGACGATGTAGCTCGTCAGCACCCAGGTGATCGTGTCCGACGTCGCGCTGAGCGCCGCCTGCATGTGCGGCAGCGCGACGTTGGCGATGGTGGTGTCGAGGATCTGCATGACCGTCGCCATCATGACGCCGATCGTCAGCAGGCCGCGGTTCCTGGTCTCGAGCGCGGCGACGCCGGCTTGCGGGCGTGGGGGCGTGGGGGGAGGCGCCTCGCCCGCCCGGCTGCCACGGCCGGGAGCTGCCGTGGCCATCTCAGTTACACGGTCCGCTGAACTTGACGGTCACGTCGGTCGAGAGGCCGGCGATCATTTCGCGCGGGCTCTTCTCGTCGATCGCGATCCGCACCGGCACGCGCTGGGTGACCTTCACCCAATTGCCGTTGGCGTTCTGCGCCGGCAGCACCGAGAAGACGCTGCCCGTGCCCGCGCCGAGCGACTGGACGTGACCCTTGAGCTTGAGCCCCGGATAGGCGTCGAAGCTCAGCAGCGCGCACTGGCCGACGCGCATCTTGTTGAGGTCGGTCTCCTTGAAGTTGGCGTCGACCCAGGCGGGCTTGTCCGAGACGATCGTCACGGCCGAAAGGCCGGTGATCATCTGCTGGCCGACCTGCAGGCTGCCGGTCTGGCTGACATAGCCGCTCACCGGCGCGCGGACCTCGGTGCGCGCGAGGTCGAGCACCGCCTTGGCGCGCTGGACGCGGGCGGCGGCGATGGCGGGGGTCTCGCCGGGGACGGCGGCGCCCGTCGCGAGCTTCGACTTGGCCTCGGCCGCGTCGGACTCGGCGCTCTGGAGCTGGGCCTTGGCCTGCTCGACCGCGTGCTGCGCCGCCTGGTAGCTGGCGCGCGTCGTGAAGCCGCGCTTCATCAGCTCGGCCTGGCGGTTGAAGTCCTCCTGCGCCTGCGCGATCTTGTCGCGCGCGGCCTGGATGTCGGCGCCGGTGCCCTGGTAGCTGGTCTGCAGCGTCTGCAGCTCGACCTGTGCGTTGGCGATCGCCGCATCGGCCTGGGCGACCGCGATGCGATAGGGGTCGGGATCGATGCGGAAGAGCAGGTCACCGGCCTTGACGTGCTGGTTCTCCTTCACCGCCACCTCGACGATGCGGCCGGCGACGTCGGTCGAGACCGAGACCTTGTCCTGCTGGACGTAAGCGTTGTCGGTCGACACCGAGGTGCCGGAGGTCAGCCAGAGATAGCCGACGATCGCGAGCACGATCAGCGGCACGCCGAACATCAGCAACGGGCGGAGCAGGCCGCGCCTGGGCTTCGCCTCGGCAGCAATCTCGATCGCCGGCTGGCCGGCGGCGGCTTCGATCTTCTTGGGGTCTGCGTCAGCCATGCGCGGCCTCGTTTCTCTCATGCTCGGTGGTCATGTTGGCGCGCATGACGTCGAGCGCATGCAGCACGGTTTCGATCTCGCGGGGACTCAACCCCTGAAGCAGCTCTTCGATCATTCCCGTCGCGACGTCGTGAAGCTCGGCGAGGACGGGGCGGGCCTTTTCGGTCAGGTGGATCCGCCACGCGCGCCGGTCGCCCGGATCGTTGCGCCGCTCGACTAGGCCCGATTCCACCAGCCGGTCGATCATACGAGAGGCTGATATCGGCTCGACCTCGAGCATTTCGGCGAGCTGGCCCTGGTTGATGCCCTCGCGCCGCTCGAGAATCTTGAGCGTGCGCCACTGCGTTCCCGTCGCGCCGCTCTTGCGCGCACGCTCGTCGAAGCGCTTGCGCATCAGGCGCGCGGTGTCGCCGAGCAGGAATCCGATCGATTCGGTGGTCATGTGCGGGGATATAATAAGCATGGTTATAGATTGCAACTCGCAACGGGTGTTGCATTGTGCGCATGCGAAGATGCGGCTAGGGAAAGTGCATGAGCGAGCAGGTGATGACCGGCGGATGCCAGTGCGGTCGCGTGCGCTACAGCGTGCGCGTCGAGAATGACGAGGCTTATCTCTGCCACTGCCGGATGTGCCAGCGCGCCACCGGCGGCTTCGCGGCGGCGTTCAAGAACGTGCTCCAGGCGGACCTCGAATGGACGCACCCGCCCGACGAATATGCCTCCTCGCCGATCGCGATGCGCGGCTATTGCAAGGACTGCGGCACGCCGCTGACCTTCCGCTATCCGGACAGTCCGAAGATCGACCTCACGGTGGGCAGCTTCGACGATCCCTCCGGGCTGCGGCCGATCTCGCACTTCGCGGCGGACGCGATTTTGCACGAATCCTGGCTCGACACGCGCGATCTGCCGATGCATCGGGTGGACGAGTATCAGCCCCTCGTCGACCGCTGGATCAAGGCCATTGGCAACCTCCCCGACTGATTTCGCGACGCACCGGTTCCAGAGCTTCGACGGCGTCGAGCTCGCCTGGCACGAGCTGGGGGAGGGAAGGCCGGTGGTGTTGCTCCACGGGCTCTTCTCCAACGCCTGGACCAACTGGATCCGCTATGGCCATGCCGCGGCGATCGCGGCCAAGGGCTTCCGGGTGATCATGCCCGATCTCCGCGCGCACGGCCAAAGCGCCGCGCCGCACGACCCGGCCGCCTATCCGCCCGACGTGCTCGCGAAGGACGGCGACGCGCTGCTCGCGCGCCTCGGCCTGACGGACTACGATCTTGGCGGCTATTCGCTCGGCGCGCGCACGACTGTGCGGATGCTGCTGACGGGTGCTTCGCCGCGCCGCGTGGTGCTGGGCGGGATGGGGCTGGAGGGGCTGATCAACACCGGCAAGCGCTCGAGCCACTTCCGCAACATCCTCACCAACCTCGGCAAGCACGAGCGCGGCACCCCCGAATGGAATGCCGAGGCGTTCCTCAAGACCACCAAGGGCGATCCCGAAGCGCTGCTCCTGCTGATCGGCAGCTTCGTCGACACGACGCGCGCGCAGCTTGCGGCGATCACCCAGCCGGTGCTTGTGGTGTCGGGGGAGGAGGACCAGGACAATGGTAGCCACGCCGAGCTCGCCGCCTGGCTTCCCAACGCCACCGCGCGCGACGTGCCGGGCGGGCATATGAGCGCGGTGATCAAGCCCGAGCTGGGCCAGGCGATCGCCGAGTTCCTCGCCGCTTGACCCCGGCGCGGGCCGACTGCACTGTCCGGCCCATTCCGCAAACGTTCCGAGGGTCTCGTCCCATGCTCCGTACCGGCACTTCGCTGCTCGCGCTCGCCGCGCTTCTCGTCCTGCCCTCCGTCGCGTCGCCCGCCGCGGCGCAGTCGCGCAAGGCTGCTGCTCCCGCCCCCGCGCCGACCGCGGCTGATGCGGACGCCTTCGTCGCCAAGGTCGAGAAGGAATTCTACGAGTTCAACCTGACCGCGAACCGCGTCGCCTGGATCAACGCCACCTATATCACCGACGACACCGATGCGCTCGCCGCCGAATATGGCGCGCGCGGCACCGAGATGGCGGTGCGCTACGCGCTAGAGGCGGCGAAGTACCAGGCCATCAAGGACCTTTCGCCCGACACCAGGCGCAAGCTCGACATGCTGAGGAGCGCGATCACCTTGCCCGCGCCGACCCGCGACGGCGCTGCCGCGGCGCTCTCGGAAATCTCGACGCGGCTCAGCTCGGCCTATGGCAAGGGCAAGGGCACGCTGAACGGCAAGCCGATCAGCGGCAGCGACATCGAGGCGGCGATGGGCACCAGCCGCAACCCCGAAGAATTGAAGGAGATGTGGACGAGCTGGCACGACAATGTCGGCGCGCCGATGCGCAACGATTTCGCGCGGATGACCGGCATCGCCAACGAAGGCGCGCGCGAATTGGGTTTCTCGGACGTCGGCACGATGTGGCGCTCGAGCTACGACATGCCCCCCGAGGAGTTCGCCAAGCTCACCGACAAGCTCTGGGAGGAAGTGAAGCCGCTCTACGAGTCGCTCCACACCTATGTCCGCCGCAAGCTCGCGGAGAAGTACGGCGCGGCGGTGCAGGACCGCAGCGGGCCGATCCGCGCCGACCTGCTCGGCAACATGTGGGCGCAGGAATGGGGCAACATCTACGACATCGTCGCCCCCGCCGGGGCTGGCGACCTGGGCTATGACACCGGCGACCTGCTCAAGGCCAAGGGATACGACTGGAAGAAGATGGTCGAGACGGGCGAGGGCTTCTACTCGTCGCTCGGCTTCGAGAAGCTGCCCGAGAGCTTCTGGCAGCGCTCGCAGTTCCTCAAGCCCGCCGACCGCGAAGTCATCTGCCACGCCTCGGCCTGGGATCTCGACGACAAGAACGACGTGCGCATCAAGATGTGCATCAAGGTGAATTCGGACGATTTCGTCACGATCCACCACGAGCTGGGCCATAATTACTACCAGCGCGCGTACCAGGCGCAGACCCTGCTCTACCGCAACGGCGCCAACGACGGCTTCCACGAAGCGATCGGCGACTTCATCGCGCTGTCGATCACGCCCGACTATCTCGTCCAGATCGGGCTGCTCGATCCCTCGAAGGTGCCGAGCGAGGACAAGGACGTCGGGCTGCTGCTTCGCCAGGCGATGGACAAGGTGGCGTTCCTGCCCTTCGGCCTGCTGATCGACAAGTGGCGCTGGGGCGTCTTCTCCGGCCAGATCAAGCCCGAACATTACGAAGCGGCGTGGAACGCGCTGCGGCTCCAGTACCAGGGCATCGTGCCCCCCGAGCCGCGCGACGAGACCAGGTTCGATCCGGGCGCGAAGTATCACGTCGCTTCTAGCGTGCCCTACACCCGCTATTTCCTCGCGCGGCTGCTCCAATTCCAGTTCTTCAAGGCGGCGTGCGACCAGGCCGGCTGGAAGGGCCCGCTCCACCGCTGTTCCTTCTACGGCAACAAGGAAGTCGGCGCGCGGCTGAACAAGATGCTCGAGATGGGCGCCTCCAAGCCCTGGCCCGACGCGCTCGAGGCGTTCACCGGCAGCCGCGAGATCTCGGGCAAGGCGTTGATGGAATATTTCGCGCCGCTGAAGGCCTGGCTCGACGAGCAGAACAAGGGCGAGGCGCAGGGGTGGTGACCGCGCTGCTCGCGCTGCTGCTTGCCGGGCAGGATGCCGCAGCGGCGGCGCCCGGCCCGGTCGAGGTCGAGATCGGCGTCGCAGGCACCGCGGAGGTGCCGGCGCAGGGCTATCGGGTATCGGGCTATTTCTTCGCGCCCGGCGTATCCCCCGAGGAAGCGGGCGCCCAGGTCGCCTCAGCCAAGACTGCGGCGGTCGCCGCGATCCGGCCGCTCGGGCCGATCGACCAGCCGGTCTGTGCGCCGGACCCCTATAAGCTGGGCTTCGTCGGGAACGAGGCCGTGGGCGGCCCCGACCCCGACACCCAAGACGCCGACGAGCCGGTCGTGCCGCAGTTCGAGACCTATCAGGCGGTCTTCCGGGACCGCCAGAGCGCGGAGCGTGCAGCGGCGGCGCTGCGCCAGGCCGGTGCCCGCAATATCCAGGGACCTTCGGGCGTGCTGTTCGACTGCGCCGCGGCGCGCCGTGCGGCCCAGGCGGATGCGCTCACGCGGGGGCGGCCCGATGCCGAAGCCTATGCGCAGCAGCTCGGCCTGCGGGTCTTGGGTGTTCGCCGGATCGTCCAGTCGAGCGGGGACAATCCGCTCGAGAGCCTCCAGCTTGCGATGACGACGCAAGCCGTGCCCGCGCCGGCGAACAAGGTGCGGTTCGTGGTGCCCGTCAAGGTCACCTATCTGCTCGATCGCTGATCGCAGGGCACTGACGAAATGATGAAGCTCATGGCTGCGCTGGTGCTGGTCCTAGCGGTGCCGGCCGCCGACCATATCGACGGTGTCCAGGGCGGGCAGGTGCGCTCGCCCGATCGCGCCTGGACGATCTCGGCGCCGGCGATCGATGCGGGCGACGCGGCGGTGTCGACCGTCGCCTGGCTGCGCGGGCCCGGCGTGCCGCAGCGGCGGCTGATGCGGTTCGAGCGCGCGATCGACGTGATCTGGACGCGCGGGGCGCCCAAGGTGCTCCTCGTCGAGCGGACCACGCACTTCAGCCGCATCCGCGCCTTCACGCTGGGTCCACGCGAACGCGGGGCCGAGGAGCGGGTCGAGGAGGACATCGAAGCCGCGTTGCGCGGCCAGGCGCCGCGGCTCGGCACGATCGAGAACCGGCGGATGGCGTTCGGCAGCCTCGGCGTCGTGCCTTGCGTGCTCGTCGAGGAATCGGGGCTGCCCCCCGGGCGCGAAGCGGGGAGCTTCGTGTCGCGCGCTCATGCCTTCCGGATCGAGCTGCGGCAGGGGCGGGCAGTGCCGATTCCCGAGTGCCCGGGCGCGAGCCTCGACTAGCTCGCCATCGGATTTGGGTTAGCCACTACCATCATCCCGCTTTCGCCGGGATGACGTTGGGGGGGAGAGTAGACCCTTCCTCTACCGGACGAGCCACTGCGCGCAGGCGAGGTCCTGCACGATCGAGCCGAGCGACTTGTAGATCGTCACGTCGCGGTCGCCGAGCCGGCCGGGCGCGGTACCGGCGTAGACCGCGCCGATCTCCGGCAGGACATGGTCGTCGCCGACCAGCCCTTCGGCCCTGGCGCGGAGGAACTCGGCGCCCTGCGCGAGCACGCCGGCGCGGTGATCGGGAACGAAGCGCGCGCGGGCGACGAGCGCGGTGTCGATCTCGCACGGCCCGGCATGGCTCGACCCGATGACGTTGAGGTGCGTGCCGTCGGCGACGTCGTCCGAGAAGAGGATCGGCTCGGCGGCGGCGGTGGTGGTGCAGACCACGTCGGCGCCGGCCACTGCCTCGCGGGCCGTGGCGGCAGCCCGGGCGTGGCCGCCGATGCGTGCGGCGAGCGCCTCGGCACGCGCGAGATCGCGGCCCCAGATGCGGATCTCCTCGATCGGCCGGACCAGCGGCACCGCAAGCGCGTGTTGCCAGGCCTGTTCGCCGGTGCCGAGGATTGCGAGCGTCCGCGCATCACGGCGAGCGAGCGCATCGGTCGCCGCGGCCGAAGCGCAGGCGGTGCGGATCGCCGTGACTTCGCCGCCCTCGATCACTGCGGTCGGCGCGCCGGTTTCGCGGTCGAACATCGCGATCACGCCCTGGTGCGAGCGAGGCTTGCCCGGAAAGACGCTCACCAGCTTGGCACCGAATCCCGCGCCGAGCGCGCCGGGCATCACCCCGAACAGGTCGCCGCTACCTAGATCGAGGATGCCGCGGAGCAGCTGCGCCGAGCGCCCCTCGGCGAGCGCGATCATCGCCTCGCGGACGAGGGCGATGCAGGTCGCATGATCGAGCCGCCGGGCGACTTCCTCGCGGTCGATCAGGCGCATCGGCGGCTCAGCGGAACGGCGGCTCGTTGAAGGCGCGGAGCTTGCGCGAGTGGAGCTTGGGGCCCTCGCGGCGCAGCTCCTCGCAGGTCTCGATGCCGATCTTGAGGTGCTCGGCGATCGCGCGCTCGTAGAAGCGGTTGGCCTGGCCGGGGAGCTTTAGCTCGCCGTGGAGCGGCTTGTCCGAGACGCAGAGCAAGGTGCCGTAGGGCACGCGGAAGCGATAGCCCTGCGCGGCGAGCGTCGCGCTCTCCATGTCGACGCCGACCGCGCGGCTCAGCGAGAAGCGCAGCGCCGTCGTCGAGTAGCGCAGCTCCCAGTTGCGGTCGTCGGTGGTGACGATCGTGCCGGTGCGCAGCCGCGCCTTCAATTCGTCGCCCGACTGGCCCGAGATCGTCGCCGCGGCGCGGGCGAGCGCGAGCTGGACCTCGGCGATTGCGGGGATCGGGATCTCGGGGGGCAGCACATCGTCGAGGACATGGTCGTCGCGCAGATAGGCGTGGGCGAGGACATAGTCGCCGATCCGCTGGCTGGGGCGGAGGCCTCCGCAATGGCCGATCATCAGCCACGCTTCGGGGCGCAGCACCGCGAGATGGTCGGTGATCGTCTTGGCGTTCGAGGGGCCGACGCCGATGTTGACCAGCGTGATGCCCGTGCGGTTCGGCGCGATCAGGTGATAGGCAGGCATCTGGTGGCGGCGCCACGCCGAGGTGTCGTTGAGCAGCCGGTCGGTGTCGTCGCCCGCCTCGACATAGATGCCGCCCGCGCCCGAGACGCCGGTGAAGCGGCTCCCTTCGCCGAGCTGCCCGATCGCATAGCGGACGAACTCGTCGACGTAGCGATGGTAGTTGGTGAAGAGGATGTACTGCTGGAAATGCTCGACCGGGGTGCCGGTGTAGTGCCTGAGGCGCGCGAGGCTGAAGTCGGTGCGCAGCCCGTCGAACAGCGCGAGCGGGCGGGTCTCGTCGCTGGCGATCCACAGGCCGTCGGCGATCTCGTCGCCGATGTGCGCGAGCTCCGTCGCCGGGAAGAAGCGCGCGAGCTCGGTGGCCGAGACTTCGTCGAGGCTCCAGGCGTGGCCGGGATCGAGGACATAGGGGAAGGGGATTTCCTGCCGGCCGGGACGCGCCTGCACCTGGACGTCGTAGTCCTCGATCAGGAAGGTCAGCTGCTCGGTGAGATAGTCGGCGAACATGCCCGGCTTGGTGACGCTGATGCGATATTCGCCGGGATCGATCAGCCGGCCGAAGGATCGCGGCGGAGCGGGGCGCTGCTCGTTGCCGCCGCGGTAGCGCAGGTGGATCTCGGGATAGGCGAACGAGCCGTCGAGCCGCGCCTGGCGGTCGGGCGGGGTGCCGTCATCGAGGTAGCGGGCCAAGGCGGTCTGCAGGCGCTCGACCGAGGCAGTGTAGAGCCGGTCGAGCTCGGCGACGATGTCTGCAGCTTGAGTCATCGACCAGCGCTAGGCCGGGGTTTTCGAGGATGCAAGGGGGGCGCCTCGCCGCTCCCCATAAACGTCATCCCGGCGAAAGCCGGGACCCAGGGTCAAGCAGTACATCGCCTGTGGCCCTGGGTCCCGGCTTTCGCCGGGATGGCGGGTTGAGTGTGGAGCGGAGCCTTCTCGGAAAGGACCCCGCCCTCCCGATCAGCCCTTCTTGCCGTCGTCCTCGTCGCTGCCGAGCAGCTGGCTGATGCCATAGGCCGCACCGGCAACCGCGGCAGTCGCGCCCGCGGCGATCGCCGCGGCGGCGACGGGGTGTTCCTTCGCGGCCTCGACGGTCGCCTCGATCGCGTCGCCGATCGCTTCCTGAGCCTGTTCGAGGAACGACTTCTCGGCAGTCGCGGTGGTGGCGGGGGTCGTATCGTTACCGGGGGTGTCGGTCATTGCATTCCCTTTCCATCTACCCATTCTCAACGCCATACGGGCGAAACGGTTTCCCCGCCCAGCGGCGGGCCGTTACGCCCCTGAGACGCTTCAGAGTTGCTCGAGCAGATATTCGGCCGAGCTGACGTTGAACTCGCCCGGCGCCTCGACATTGAGTTGTTCGACGATGCCGTCGTTGACGACCATCGAGAAGCGCTTGCCGCGATGGCCCAGGCCGAAACCGGTACCGTCCATCTCAAGGCCCAGCGCCTTGACGAAATCGCCATTGCCGTCGGCGAGCATCGTCACCTTGCCGGCGACGTCGTTGGCGGCGCCCCAGGCCTTCATCACGAAGGCGTCGTTGACCGCGGTGCAGGCGACTTCGTCGACGCCCTTGGCCTTGATCGCGTCCGCCTTGTCGACGAAGCCCGGCAGATGCTTGGCGGAGCAAGTGGGGGTGAAGGCACCCGGCACCGAGAAGAGCGCGATGCGACGGCCCTTGAAATAGTCTGCCGTATCGACCGGCTCGTTGCCGATCTCGGTCGTCTTGATGAGCTTGGCGCTAGGCAGGCGGTCACCGATCGCAATCGTCATTGGGGTCTCCCTCTCTGGTGCGCCCCAATTGGCGAGGACGGGACGATTTTCAAGCATGGCGGAGCTTCCAACGCGCCAGTATGTTGATCGACGCATGGATTCGGCGCGTTACCTGACCGGGCAGTTCCTGCTGGCGATGCCCGGCATCGGCGACTCACGGTTCGACCATGCCGTGATCGCGATGTGCGCGCACGACGAGGAAGGCGCGCTGGGCATCGGCGTGGGCGCGACGATCGACGGGCTGGGCCTGCACGACCTGCTCCGCCAGTTCGACATCGATCCCGGCGAGGCGCCCGACGCGCCCGTGCATTTCGGCGGACCGGTCGAGCCGCAGCGCGGTTTCGTGCTGCACGCGCCCGACTGGGGCGGGCAGGACACGATCGATGTCGCCGGGCGCTGGGCGCTTTCGGGCACGATCGACATCCTCAAGGCGATCGCCGAAGGGAGCGGCCCGTCCAAATGGCTCGTCGCGCTCGGCTATGCAGGCTGGGGCGAGGGCCAGCTCGATGCCGAGATGAGCCGTCACGGCTGGTTCAACACCGAGGGCAGCACCGGGCTGCTCTACGACATTTCGGCCGACCTGCGCTGGTCGATGGCCTTCTCCGCCGCAGGGATCGACGCGCGGCTGCTCGCGAACAGCACCGGCACGGCCTGAGGTCAGTCCTTCATCAGCTCGCCAAGCGCGTCGAGGCGGCGCTCCCAGATCGTCCGGCTGTCGCCCAGCCATTGCTCGAGCAGCGCGAAGCCGGCGGGATCGCGCCGAGCGGTGCGGACTCGGCCGGTCTTTTCGGTGGCGGCGAGCCCGGCCTCGGCGAGAATCTGGAGATGCTGCGATACCGCAGTGAGGCTGACCCCGAGCAGCTCCGCGAGGCTCGACACCGAGGCCGGCCCCTGGCCCAGCCGCTCGACGATCCGCCGGCGCGACGGATCGGCCAGCGCGCGGAGCACGCGATCGATGGGGGCGAGGGTTTCGGGGGCCGGGGGGCGGGGCATCCTCAGGCGTCGGCCAGCACCTTGCCCAGCAGGTCGAGGAGGACGTTCCAGCCGTGCTCGCGGATCTGGGGGCCGTCCGAACCTTCGAAGAACACGCCCTGGACGGTGCAGACGAGGTGCGTGCCGTCGCCTTCGGGCATCAGCTCGGTGGTGACGAGCAGCACCGAAATCGTCCGTCCGCCGAACGCCATCACCGAGCTCGTGACGATGCGACGGTCGTGGACGATGTCGCAGAACCGCTCCTCATTGGCGATCTCGGCGCCGGGAAAGGGCGTGCTCTCGCCCAGGCGATAGTCGAGCCGCTCATAGCCGCCGGGACGGAAGTCGGTCTCGAACCGCGTGACCTCGTGCCCGCCGCCGTCGGCGAACCAGCGGCGCTTGGTGGCTTCGTCGGCGAAGGCGGCGAAGACCGTGGCAGGGGGCTTGGGGTAGCGGCGCTCGACGACGAAGGTGCTGTGGACCGCAGGGGTTTCGGACATGGCGCAGGCTCCAATAGTGAAGTTATTACTTCAATATTGGAGGGGGCCGGGCAAGTCAACAAATACCACCGTCATCCCGGCTTTCGCCGGGATGACGATTTCAGGAGCGCCTTCAGCCCGCCCGCGCCAGCTTCCACTCCACCCGCAGCCCCGGCGACGCATCGGCCAGCGTCAGCGCGGACTCGTGCATCGTCGCCACCGCGTTCACCAGCGCCAGCCCGAGGCCGAAGCCCGGAACGGCTTCGGCCTCGGGCGCGCGGAAGAAGCGTTCGCCGGTCTTCGCGCGCAACTCGGAGGGGATGCCCGGGCCCGTGTCGGTCACGCTCACCACTACCGCGCCGCCGCGCGGCTCGGCGGCGAGCGTCACCCGGCCGCCTGCGGGGGTGAACTTGATCGCATTGTCGAGCAGATTGCTCACTGCCTGGAAGATCAGGTCGGTGTCGCCGCGCACGCTGAGCCCGGCGGCGATGTCCGTCTCGAGCCGCTGGTTGCGGCTCTCGGCGAGCGGGGCGTGATAATCGGCGGCGTCGATCAGCAGCTCGCTCAGGTCGACGCGGCGCATGTCGCCGCGGTGGCGGCCCGCCTCGATCCGCGAGATGCGCAGCACCGCATCGGCCATGCGCGCGACGCGGGCAGCTTCCTCGGCGGCATCCTCGGCGAGCTTGGGGATGCGCTCGGGCGGCGCGTCGTGGAGCTCGGCCAGCTCGGCCTGGAGCCGCGCGAGCGGGGTGCGCAGCTCGTGCGCGACGCTGTCCGACACGCGGCGCACCGATTCGAGCGATGCCTCGATCCGATCGAGCATGGCGTTGAGCGTGCGCGCGAGCTGGTTGAAGTCGTCGTCGCGCGCCCGCAGCGGCACGCGCTCGGAAAGGTCGCCCTCCATCACGCGCCGCGCGGTCTCGCTCATCACTTCGATGCGCTTGCCGATCGCGCGGCTGCTGAGCGCGCCGGCGCCGATCACCAGCAGCAGCAGCGCGGGCAGGCCATAGACCAGCGCCCGCCGCACCGCGCGTTCGATCCGGTCGAGATCCTCGACATCGCGCCCGACCAGCAAGCGCGCGCCGCCGGGCAACGGCTGGTCCAGCGACAGTGCCTCGTGATCGTCCTCGACGCCGTCGCGATAGACGTCCGCATCCAGCCGAAGCCATTGGTCGCGTGCCACGCGCGGCCAGCTCGGCAGGTTGGCGGTGACCACATGGCCCTGCGCGTCGGCGAGCATGTGATAGGCCTGGCGGCGCGACTTGGCGGCGGCGCGATGCTCGAGCGCCTGGCGCAGCGCATCGATGCCGTGCTCGTTGTAGAGCCGGGTCAGTTGCGCATGCTCGGCCATGATCGACTGCTGGACCTCGGCGGTCGGGCGGATGTGCGCCAGCCAGTAGAACAGGCCGAGCAGCACTGTCACCGCGGTCACGAACACGCCGAGCTGGATCAGCACGACGCGGAAGGAGAAGCTGCCGGTGAGCCGCATCATGCGCGTTTCAGCCGATAGCCGGCGCCGCGCACCGTCTCGATCAGGCTCTCGTCGAAGCCGCGCTCGATCTTCTGGCGGAGGCGGCTGACGTGCTGGTCGATGATGTTGGTCTGGGGATCGAAGTGATAGTCCCAGACATGCTCGAGCAGCATCGACCGGGTGACGACGCGGCCGGCATTGCGCGCCAGGTATTCGAGGATGCGGAACTCGCGCGCGGTGAGCTCGATCCGCTTGCCCCCGCGGCGCACGATCCGCGCGGCGATGTCGATCTCGAGCCCCCCGATCGCCATCGTCGAGGGCGGCGGCGGCGAGCCGCCGCGGCGGCTCAGCGCTTCGGCGCGCGCGACCAGCTCGGTCATCGCGAAGGGCTTGGCGAGATAGTCGTCGGCGCCGGCGCGCAGCCCCTTCACGCGCTCGTCGGTGTCGCCGAGCGCGCTCAGCACGAGCACGGGCGTGAGGTCGCCGGTCGCGCGGATCGTCCGGAGGATCGTCATCCCCTCGACGTGCGGCAGCATCCGGTCGAGGATGATGAGATCGAACTGGCCCGAGGCGGCGTCGATCAACCCCTCGCGACCGTCGCGCGCGCGCACGACGCTGTGGCCCGCCTCGGCCAGCCCCTTTTCGACGAAGCCGGCGACGCGGTCGTCATCCTCGATCAACAATATCTGCATGCCCCCGCTTCTGCCTCGCTCGGACCCGCTAAGTAATCGACCGGAGCGAAGATGGAGCGATCCAAATGTTCCTGCAATGTCATTGCAACCCTGGTTCCTCATAAGTGCAATGTGAGTGCAATCGATCGCGTCCATGGAGTGAATGGTGCGATTGGGGAGAGTTTCGATGGTAGGAAGCGTGCAGACAGGCCGCCACGAGGGTGACTCGGGCTATGGCCTTTGTGTCGGCGTGCTCCTCTGGGCGATGCGCCGTGCGCGCCGCCGGCAGGAAGCAGCGCAGCTTCGCGCGGGCGTGGTTCCGCTGGTCGCCGTGAAGGCGCGGCAGCTGCCGGGGCGCTGAGGCGCCTTCAACGATCGATCCATTGCTGGTCATGCCAGCCGCCGGGCGGGAGCGCACGGCGGCTTCGGTCGTTCCCTGCGCCGGAACTTTACCTTTCCGAAGTCATATAAAGATATCTTTATATTCCATTTGACCCGTCGCGCCCGAGGAGCTAGGGGCCGCGGCATGGCCGGGGGCGAGTTGCGCCCGCGGCGGACCCGCTCACACCTGGAGACTCTCTCGTGGCTACCGTGCTCGACACTGCCGATTATGTGGTCAAGGACCTTTCGCTCGCGGACTTCGGCCGCAAGGAGATCGAGATCGCCGAGACCGAGATGCCCGGCCTGATGGCGCTGCGCGACGAGTTCGGCGCGTCGAAGCCCCTGAAGGGCGCGCGCATCACCGGCTCGCTCCACATGACGATCCAGACCGCGGTGCTGATCGAGACGCTCGCCGAGCTCGGCGCCGAGATCCGCTGGGCCTCGTGCAACATCTTCTCGACCCAGGACCACGCCGCCGCCGCGATCGCCGCGCGCGGCATCCCGGTGTTCGCCGTCAAGGGCGAGACGCTGGAGGAGTATTGGGCCTATGTCGAGCGCATCTTCGACTGGGGCGACACGCCCTGCAACATGATCCTCGACGACGGCGGCGACGCCACGATGTTCGCGTTGTGGGGCGCGCGCGTCGAAGCAGGCGAGGCGCTGTTCACGCCCACCAACGAGGAAGAGGAGATCTTCGTCGCGACGCTGAAGAAGTTCCTCGCCGAGAAGCCGGGCTATCTCACCGCGACCGTCGCCGCGATCAAGGGCGTCTCGGAAGAGACCACCACCGGCGTCCACCGCCTCTACGAGCTCGCCAAGAAGGGCAAGCTTCCCTTCCCGGCGATCAACGTCAACGACAGCGTGACCAAGTCGAAGTTCGACAATCTCTACGGCTGCAAGGAATCGCTGGTCGACGCGATCCGCCGCGGCACCGACGTGATGCTGGCGGGCAAGGTCGCCGCGGTCGCCGGCTTCGGCGACGTCGGCAAGGGCTCGGCCGCGTCGCTGCGCAACGGCGGCGCGCGCGTGATCGTGACCGAGATCGACCCGATCTGCGCGCTGCAGGCGGCGATGGAAGGCTATGAGGTCGTGACGATGGAAGAGGCCGCCAAGCGCGCCGACATCTTCGTGACCGCCACGGGCAATGCCGACGTAATCACCGTCGAGCACATGCGTGAGATGAAGAACATGGCGATCGTGTGCAACATCGGCCATTTCGACAGCGAGATCCAGATCGCCGCGCTGCAGAACTACAAGTGGACCGAGATCAAGCCGCAGGTCGACGAGGTCGAGTTCCCCGACGGCAAGAAGATCATCGTCCTCTCGAAGGGCCGGCTGGTGAACCTGGGCAATGCGACCGGCCACCCCTCGTTCGTGATGTCCTCGTCGTTCACCAACCAGGTGCTCGCGCAGATCGAGCTGTGGACCAAGGCCGACGAGTACAAGAACGAAGTCTATGTCCTGCCCAAGCATCTCGACGAGAAGGTCGCGGCGCTCCATCTCGAGAAGCTGGGCGTGAAGCTGTCGAAGCTCACCCAGAAGCAGGCGGACTATATCGGCGTGCCCGTGGAAGGGCCGTTCAAGCCGGATCACTACCGCTACTGAGTTCGGCCTCGCCGAAGTTCGAAAGGCCGCGTTCCTGCGAGGGAGCGCGGCCTTTTCGTTTGCTCCCCAACCGACGACGACCGAATTGCGCGGAAATGGGAGCACCTAGGGAAACACCGCCCCCTGTTTCCGCCCATGCCCGGTCTCGCGGTCGTATTCGACATCATGCCGGCGGATATCCTCCAGCACGCGCTGGCCCGCCGCATTCGCAACATCGCAGCTCCCCGCCTCGAGCGTCGCGCGCAGCCGGCCGGCCTGGTCCCAGGCGAAGCGGACATGGCCCGACTCATGCGTACGCAGCGCCGCCATGTAGCGGTTCCAGCGTGCCGTGACGCTCCCCGCGCGCTTCGGATCGTCGACCAAGTGCGGCAGCCGCACCGTGCCGCTAAAGGTCACTTCGGCCGCGCATCCGCCATCGGGCCGCCACTGGAGCCGCCAGCGATAGTTCCAATGCGCCACCGAATCGACCGGCGTGCCGTCGTTCGGATCGGCCGGGCGCTTGGCGTCCATGTCCTTGCGGATCGCCGCGGGGCTGGTGCCGGCGACCTCGTAGGCACCGATGTCGAGGTTGGGGATCCCGCCGAAGGGATCGGGCGAGGATTGCGCCGCAGCGAGCAGCAACAGCAGCGCGAGACCGGCCGACAGACGAACTGGACACATGGGCGAGTCCCCCGAAGCTCCGAGGTTGGCTCGCACGCCCCGCGGCACAGCGCAACCGCGGTCCCGCCGTTGCACAAAGGACGCAGTGCGAAATGATATTGCGAATCGTATGTTGACACGAGTGAGTTGGAAACGCTGAATGGCAGCACGGAACACGTCCTTCCGGGCAGGGAAGGGTGCTTCGACCAACTTAGGGGATATGATGATGCGCAATATTATACGGCCCTGGGTCGCCCGGAGTTTCGCCGGTGCCTCGCTCGCCGCACTCGCGCTCGCCAGCGCAATGCCCGCGCAGGCGCAGGACACGCCCGTCGAACCCGCCGCCCAGGGCGACGCCAGCGTCGCCACCGAGACGACACCCGAGGACGAGGGCGCG
Source organism: Sphingomonas sp. (assembly GCF_017745215.1). GTDB lineage: Bacteria > Pseudomonadota > Alphaproteobacteria > Sphingomonadales > Sphingomonadaceae > Sphingomonas. The sequence goes on along the minus strand of NZ_JAGHZV010000006.1, from coordinate 152,757 downwards.
ATCGTCGTCACCGGTTCGCGCATCCGCCGCGCGAACTTCGACACGGTCGAGCCGTCGGTGGTGCTCTCCTCGGACGATATCGAACGGCGCGGCTTCACCACGCTCGGCCAGGCGCTCAACGAGCTGCCGGCGTTCGGCGTCCCCGGTTCCTCGCCGGTCGGCGGTGGGCAATCGCCGTTCGGGCCGGGGCAGAGCTTCGTCAACTTCCTCGGCCTCGGCGACCAGCGCACGCTGACGCTGGTGAACAGCAACCGCTTCGTCAGCTCGAACACCTCGTCGCTGTTCGGCCCCACCGGCGCAGGCAGCCAGGTCGACCTCAACCTCATCCCCACCGAGCTGATCGACCGCGTCGAGACCATCGCCGTGGGAGGCGCGCCGATCTACGGCTCGGACGCGGTCGCGGGCACGATCAACGTCATCCTGAAGCGCAACTTCAAGGGCCTGACGATCGACGCGCAATACGGGATTTCGGACCAGGGCGACTATCCCGACTATCGCTTCCGGCTGCTTGCCGGCACCGACTTCGCGGGCGGGCGCGGCAACGTCACGATCGCGGCGGAGTACAACAAGTCCGCCGGCCTGATCTACACCGACCGGGCGGCCACCGCGCGCGGCCTGTTCTACGGCAGCCCGAACGACCTCAACTCGCCGTTCCTCAACCAGCGCTATGACCATGAGCGCGTCGGGATCGTCTCGAAATACGGCATCCCGCTCACCTCGGACTTCTTCCCGCTCGATCCCTCGCCGGTGGCGACGCCGGCCTATTATGCCGATCTCTTCGGACTCGATCTCGCGAATCCCGGCGACGCGGCCTATGCCCAGTTCCTCAGCACCCAATATCCCAGCCAGAACGCGCTCTATTGCGGTGGCTTCGGTCAATGCGGCAACTTCACCGACGCGCAGGGCAAGGCGCTGCAGTTCGACAAGTCGGGCAATCTCGTGCCCATCGACTTCGGCAAGCGCCCGGGCAACCCGCTCGAGCTCGCCTTCTTCACTTCGGGCGGCAGCGGGCTCGACTTCGCCGAGCTCACCAACCTCGTCACCCCGGTCGAGCGCTACAGCGGTGTCGCGCTGCTCAACTACGACCTGACCGACGGCATCCACTTCAGCGGCGAGGCGTGGCTGACGCATTCGGAGGGCGAGAACCTCGTCGACCAGCCGGTCTATAATTCCAAGGCGTTCGGCGACGCCGGCCAGCCCGGCGGCAACATGATCCTCAGCGTCGACAACCCGTTCCTGAGCGTCCAGGCGCGATCGATCATCCAGGCGCAGGCGACCGGGGGCACCTTCTACCTCGCGCGCGCCAACACCGACATCTCGACGCGCGAGGCGAGCGGCGGGGTCGACGTCTACCGCTTCGTCGGCGGGCTCGACGGCGATTTCGAGGTCGGCGCGCGCAAGTGGAACTGGTCGGTGACCGGCAACTACGGCCGATCGCTCACCAAGGGGCACAACCCCGAGATCATCGAGCAGAACTTCAACAATGCGATCGACGCAGTGCGCGACGGCAACGGCAACATCGTCTGCCGCCCGGGCTACACCAGCTCGCCGTTCCCGACGGTCAACACGAGCTGCGCGCCGCTCAATCCCTTCGGCCAGAACGTCAGCCAGGCGGCGCGCGACTATGTCACTGCCTATTCGGACCCGCGCTCGCTCAACCAGCAGATGGTGTTCACCGCGGCGGTCACCGGATCCTTGTTCGACCTGCCGGGCGGCGAGCTGGGCATCGCCGCGGGCTATGAGCATCGCTGGGAGAAGTTCGACTTCGACCCCGGCGCGCTGCTCCGCGGGCCGGGCGACATCGACCCGACCGTGGACAGCGACGGCGACGGCAACCCCGCCAACGACCATGACAGCTACACCCGCGACGCCGCGGTGGAGCCGGTGGTCGGCAGCTTCAACACCGACGAATTCTTCGCCGAGGTGCGCGCGCCGGTGGTCTCGCCGTCGAACGGCGTGCCGTTCGTCCACCTGCTCGAGCTGCAGGGCGCGTTCCGCTGGGTCGACCATTCGGTCGCGGGCGGCGACCCGACCTGGACGATCGGCGGCCGCTGGGCGCCGGTGAGCGACATCACCTTCCGCGGCAACTTCACTCGCTCGATCCGCAGCCCGGCGGTGACCGAGATCGCAGTGCCGCGCAGCGCCGCCTTCTTCTTCGCGGTCGACCCCTGCGATGCCGACGAGCTCACCAACGGCCCCGATCCGACGACGCGGCAGAAGAATTGCGCCGCCGCCGGCATCCCGGGCACCTTCCAGTCGCGCTCGAACCAGGCGAGCTTCCCGGGCGTCACGATCGGCAACGACCATCTCGAGAACGAGAAGGCGCGTGCCTGGTCGGTCGGGGCGGTGCTCAAGCCGCGCTTCGTGCCCGGCCTGACGCTGTCGGCGGACTATATCGACATCCACCTGCAGAACGCGATCAGCTTCTTCGGCTCCAACGCCGTGCTCGCGAGCTGCTATGACTCGCCCAACTATCCCAACAACGAATTCTGTTCGAGCTTCACGCGCAGCACCACGCCGGGGACGAGCTTCAACCAGCTCACCTTCGTGAAGACCTCCTTCTTCAACGCCGACCGGCTCGACTACCAGGGCGTGCTCGGCGACCTCGAATATCTCGCGCGCACGCCCTTCCTCGGCGCCGACAGCCAGGTCGGGCTGAAGGTCTCGGCGCAATATCTCAAGAAGCTCGAACAGGCCTCGGGAGCGGGCGCCGCGACCCAGCTCAAGAAGGACATCGGCTATCCGGTGTGGTCGGCGAACACGACCGTCTCCTACGCCAACAGCGGCTTCCTCGCGCAGATGACCGCGGTCTACACCAGCTCGGTCTATGTCGACGCCAATGCCGCGTCGAACGCCTATCCCGATCCGCTGATCAAGCAGAACGTCTTCTTCAACCTCGGCCTCTCCTGGGAAGTCGACAAGCGCTTCACGCTGCGCTTCGCGGTCGACAATGTGTTCGACAAGGGCTTCCCGAGCCCGGGCAACGGCAATGGCGGCACGGTGACCTACTTCCCCGCGGTGCTGGGACGCTATTTCCGCGTGCTGACCGCGGTGCACTTCTGACCGGCACCCCTTGCCGGTCCGGCGGGGCGCTCTCCGCGGCGCCCCGCCGGCTTTGTCGCCGGAGCGGGCAATGAACGACACGGCGATCAACCCGCGGCTCTCGGTTTCGCCGGGGATCTCGCGCTGGCTGGTGGCGGAGCGACTGTCGGTAGCTTTCACCTCGTACCAGACCGGGCGGCTGCTGCTGATGGGGGTGGGGCCCGATGGGCGGCTCTCGTTCAACAAGCAGAACTACACGCGGGCGATGGGGCTGCACTACGATCGCGGCGTCCTCCACCTCGCCGCGGTCTCGCAGGTCTGGCGGCTCGAGAACGGCCTGATGCCGGGCGAATACGCCCATGGCCTCTACGACGCGATGTTCGTGCCGCGCGCCGCGATGCAGACCGGCTATCTCGACGCGCACGACCTCGCGGTCGACCGGACGGGGCGCGTGGTGTTCGTCAACACGCGCTTCTCGTGCCTCGCGACGCTCGACGAGCGTTTCGCCTTCAGACCCGTCTGGAAGCCCCGCTGCATCTCGGCGCTGATGCCCGAGGATCGCTGCCACCTGAACGGGCTGGCGATGGCGGACGGCGCCCCGCGCTACGCCACGCTCGTCGCGCCGCTCGACACCGCCGAGGCGTGGCGCGAAGCGCCCAAGGACCAGGGCCAGCTGATCGACGTGACCACCGACGCAGTGATCGCCGAGGGGCTCTGGATGCCGCACAGCCCGCGCATCCACCAGGGCGCGGTCTGGCTGCTCGATTCCGGCCGCGGCTGGCTGGTCCGCGTCGATCCGGCGAGCGGCGCGCGCGAGGATGTGGTGTTCTGCCCCGGTTTCTCACGCGGCCTGGCGCTTCACGGCGACCATGCGGTGATCGCGCTTTCGCAGGCGCGGCATGGCGATTTCGGTAGCCTGCCGCTCCAGGCAGAGCTCGAAGCGCGCGGCGAGTCGGCGTGGTGCGGGCTGGTGGTGGTGAGCCTCCCCGAGCGCCGCATCATCGAGCATGTCCGTATCGAGCAGGGCTTCACCGAGCTCTACGACGTCGCGCTGCTGCCCGGCGTGCGCAATCCGATGTCGGTCGGTCCGTCGACCGACGAGATGCTCCGGATGGTCCGCTTCGCGCCCGACTTCGCCCCGATCGATCCGTCTCAGGCGTAGCCCAGGATTGCGCGCAGGCCCGGCGCCGCATAGTCGACCAGCCGCTTCTGCGTGTCGGGAAGCGCATCCGGGAACTGGAGCGACAGGCCGGTGAGGTTCTCTCGCGCCGTCCCGCTCTGCTTCCGATCCGATCCGATCGCCACCCGCTCGCGCCAATCTGCGGGCATGGCGATGCCGCAGGCGTCGAGCAAGGTGGCGAAGAAATATTCGGCGGGGCGGCCGTCGAGCGCCTTCAGATGGCCGACGAGCTCCTCGTAGCGGACGAGATGGACGCCGGTGCCGAGCCACGCCACGGCATTGTTGGTGAAGATGTCCACCATCGGCGGGGCCTTCTGGTAGATACCGAAGATCATCAGGTTGAGCAGTTCCTCGACGCTGAGCGAGCCTTCCTTCAGCCGCTCGACATTGCCCTGGAACTCGTCGGACAGGAAGAAGCGGCCGCGCGCGAGCACCCAGGAATAGGGGTCGCGCACGAGCAGGATCTTGCGCACGCCGGCCATCTCCATCGCCGAATCATCGGCGAAGAACAGGTGGCCCCAGCTCATCTTGGGCGACCCCTTGTCGAACGCCGCGAGATGCCTGCCGAGATGCGCCCATTGGATGAACTGCGCGTGATATTGCTGCTCGACCGGCACGAACATCCGCAGGATGTTGCGGAGCAGGTGGCTGCCGCACTTGGGCACGCTGTTGAGGAAGACGGGCTCGCGCAGCGGCGCCTGTTCGAACCGGAGATTCTCTTCGTTCAGCGTGTCCGGGATCATCCGAATGACGGGCATGGGCTTCCTTGAAAAAAGAACCGGCAGCACGGGCGCGCTGCCGGTTTGGCGTCAAACCCCTTTTGCTGCAAGGCGGGGCTTCCTCGCGGAAGCCCCGGACCTCGTCGTCAGAACTTGGCCTTGACGGTCACGAAGCCGCGCCGGCCGATCAGGTCGTATTGCGAGGAGAACACGCTCTGGCCGAAGGTGCTGATCTCGCCATTGCCGTAGACGGAGACCCGCGGCGGCTTGGTGTTGAACAGGTTGGTCACGCCCAGCGTGATGTTCAGGTTCGCCAGCTCCTTGGTGATCGAGAGGCTGTGGTAATAGACCGGGCTGACCCGCAGCTTCTCGCAATAGCCGCTCGGGAACAGCGCGCTGGTGAGGCAGGTCGCGCCGTTGTCCTGGATGAAGGCGTCGACGTCGGACGTGCCGCCGATGACGTTCAGGCCATAGTAGAAGGACCAGGTTCCCTTGGTCCACAGCAGGTTGAACCCGCCCGTCCAGATCGGCTCGCCCGCGCGTCCGTTGAAGTCCTCCAACGTGCCCGCGTAGAGCGCCTTGGTGTCCTTCATCTGCCAGGTCATCTCGGCCGTGAACTCGGCCCGGCCCCAGCTACCCAGGTCCTGCGCGACGTTCGCGGTGACGTCGACGCCTTCGTTCTCCTGCTCGTTCACGTTGATGAAGCTGTCGTGCACCACCGAGATGGCATTCACCGGCGCCGTCGTCTGGCGCGTGAACAGGCTGCATAGCGGGTCCGTGGCGAAGAAGTTCGAATTATAGCAGCCGAACACGATGTTCGCGGCACCGAGCTGGCTGATTTCGCCCTTCACCCGGATGTCGAAATAATCGACCGCGAGATTGATCCGCGTCCCCGGCAGGAAGTCGAAGCGCGGCGTCAGGATGAGGCTCACGCTCTTCGCGGTGGAAGTCTCGGCCTTCACCACGCCCAGGCCGCCGCCCGACAGGACGGTGGCGGTCGCCGCGCCGCCCGGATAGGTCGGTCCGATGCCGTCCGACGCGCAATTGTCCGCCACCAGCTGCGAGATCGTGCCCGCCGCGAGCGCCGTGCCATAGTTGATGCACGGATCGATCGAGCGCTGGCCGATGAAGCTCGACTGGTTGGCGAGGAACTGCTCGAACAGCGCCGGAGCGCGGTAGGAAGTGCCATAGGTCCCGCGGAAGCGGAGCCAGTCGTTGACCTGCCAGTTCGCACCGACCTTGTAGGTCCAGTTGCCGTTGTCGCTGGCCTTCGCGCCGTCCGACTTGCGGGTAGCGGTGTAGTTGGTCAGTCGCGCCGAGCCCGAGACCGTGAACTGCTGGACGAACGGCGTGTTGTAGATCAGCGGCACGTCCAGCTCGGCGAACACCTCCTTCGTGACCGCGTTGCCTGCCGTGATGCCCGACGAGGTATTGCCCCAGCTGTTGTTGATGTAGGAATCGGGGTCGTTCGGATCCTCGCCGTAGATCAGCGCATAGGTGATGTCGCCGGGGCGGTCGTAGATCGAGTCGCGGCGCACCGTGATGCCGCCGGCCACGCCGAGATCGCCCGCGGGCAGGGTGATCACGCTGCCCGTGACCGATAATTCGCCGTTCAACTGGCTGTAATCGGTGTGCCCCGTCTCGACGCCGAACAGATAATCGCGCTGGGCCTGGGTGAATTCGCCGGCGAGGAATGCCGGGTCGGTCCAGTTCATGTCCACGCAGGGCGCGTGGCGCACGGCGCTGAATTCACCGGTGCAGAAGTCGGTGCGGAACGTCTGCTGGTCGACCGAATCCTTGTAGATCTGGTCGTTCGTGTAGCTGCCCTTCGACTTGCTGTACTGGACATAGCCGTCCCAGGTCCAACCATTGAGGAACGATCCGAAGTCGCCGCGCAAGCCGCCGACCGCGCGCCAATAATCGACGCGCTGGCTCGAATCGGCATGGTCGGTGATCGGCGTCGGGCTGAGGATATAGGCACCGGTGATGTTGGTGATCCGCGGATCGCCGAACCCGCCGCCGTCGAAGTTGCCGGTGTAGGTGTAGTTCCAGAACTGGCGGAAACCGTTCTGATACGTCTCGCGGCGGTTCCACAACCCTTCGACATAGGCTTCGACATGTTCGCCCAGATGGACCGAGGCGTCGCCGTAGAAGGTCAGGCGCTTCGTCTGCGGGATCACCGTCGCCGCGCCGTACATCGGGTTCTTGTAGAGATGGTCGATCGCGCCCGATGCCGGGCTGTAGCCCATGCCGTAGAAGCCCGGCGCGTTCAGCTGCCAGGGGTTGGTGGCGACGATACCCGGCACGTAGTTGCCGAGATTCTCGCCGGGATAGGAATAGCCGATGCGGCCGATGCGGCGGCCGTTCGTGCCGATCGTGTTCGAGTCGACCCCGTAGAGGTAGGAATAGTCGTAGAGATAGACCTGGCCCCAGCTGAGCTGCGCGCAGCGCTGGCTGTTCGTGCGCGGATCGACCAGGTCGATCCGGCTGCCGCTCTTGTCGAAGATATAGTCTTCGGGGCAATCGAGATATTTGCGCTGCCCCTGCGCAAGCTCGGTCTGCTTGTAATAGTCGGCGGCGATCATGACGTGGCCGCCCAGCGAGCCGCCCCATTCGGTGCCCCAGGCCCCGCTCATGCGGAACTGGTCGGCGCCGCCGTCCTGCGACACGTTGGCCGTCGCCGAAAGCTCGAGGCCCTCGGTATGCGTCTTGGTCAGGATGTTGACCACGCCCGCCACCGCGTCCGAACCATAGACCGACGAGGCGCCGTCCTTTTCGATCTGCACCTGCTGGATGATCGACTGTGGCAGCACGTTGAGGTCGAATGCTGACACTGCGCCGCGCGTGCCGGCCGGGCCGGCGCGGCGGCTGTTGAGCAGCACCAGCGTGCGGTTGGCACCCAGGCCGCGCAGCGAGATGGTGGAGGCGCCGGGACCGCCGTCGGTCACGAAGTTCGACGAGATCGCGCTCGTCACCTGTGCCGAGCCGGAAGCGATCGGGCTGGCCTGGATCATCTCGGCAGTGTCGATCACGCCGCGCTTCTCGGCGATCTCGGGATCGATCACCGCGATCGGCGACGGACTGTTGAACGTGCTCGTCTTGATGCGGGAACCGGTAACGACGATCGCCTTGCCCTCGGCTTCCTCGGGCTGGGTCTCGGGCAGTTCGACACGCTGCGTGTCCGGGCTGGCGCTTTGTTCGGCCGTATCCTGTGCCATCGCGGGTTGCGCGAACGCGGCAAAACCAATCACCACCACCGATCGAAGCGCGGTGGCGCCAAGAAGTGACATTTTACGCATGGTCGTCCCCTTTTTCGCCCATATGCGGAGGGGATGCTGAACGAGGTTTCGCGCCCGCTCAAGAGACGATCGCGTGAAAATGTCGCGTTGCAGCAACAGTTATTGATAAAAATTGTAACGTTGGCGTTATTACGCGCACATTCGTGCAATCGGGCAATTTTCTGGACACAAACTGGAAACGTTTGCCGCTCGTTTCCGGCGTGTGACCGCCCGCCGTGGAGACTCGCGCCGTATCCGGCATGTGGGAGGAAGCGGCGCCCGCGACGGTGGGAGGGGGTGGCCGCCCGTCGCGAGCGGCGCACGATGGGCGCGCCTTCGAGGCTTCTCGCGGGCTTGCGCGAGCGGCGGGCGCTAGATGCCCTGTCGGCCGGAGGACCAGCGACGAAATGCGGCAAATGGCCGCCGCGCCGAAGTTGCGACGCTTGCGTAGCGATTCGCACGAGCCACGCCCGATGCAGCATCCAGATGACGGTTCGGCGCAAAAATTGCGACATTTATGCCACAACTGGCGAGGAACCGTACGTTCGGGGCGCCTTGTTCGGGCCTTCCAGGCCGCTGGAAACACGCCAGTAAAACCGGAAACATCGCAGTAAAATCGGCGTGAAGGAGCTTCCAAATCAGGCGCCCGAAATTCGAGGGCGCATGCATTTGAACAACAATTGGGGGTTCCCGTTGGCCAACGTTTTCCGACAGAAGCTTCTCGCATCCACGCTGCTCGCCGGCTCGATGCTTGTCGCCACCGCCGCCGCCGCGCAGGACGCGCCGGCCGATAACAACCAGTCCGTCGAACTCCCGAGCACGGACTCGACCGAAGCCGACGATGCACCCATCATCGTCACCGGTTCGCGCATCCACCGCGACAATTTCACCACGCCGTCGCCGGTGAACGTCTACACGCGCGATGACCGCGTGCTTGCCGGCTCGCGCACCACCGCGGAAATTCTCCAGAGCCCGGCCGTGACGTCGGGTACGTCGCAGATCAACGGCTCGTTCCTCGGCTATGTGTCCGAAGGCGGCGCGGCCGCGAGCACCGTCGGCCTGCGCGGCCTCAGCTCGTCGCGCACCCTGGTGCTGCTCAACGGTCGCCGTCTCGCCCCGGCCGGCGTCGGTCCGCAGCTCGTCTCGGCCGACCTCAACACGCTGCCGACGGCGATGGTCCAGCGGATCGAAGTGCTGCGCGAGGGCGCCTCGTCGGTCTATGGCTCGGACGCGATCGCGGGCGTGGTCAACGTGATCACCGACGACAAGGTCAACGGCCTCACCTTCGACGCCTTCACCGACCAGCCGATCGAGCATGGCGGCGGCGGCCGCAGCTATCGCCTGTCGGCGACGGGCGGCAAGGTGTTCGACCGCGGCCACATCACCGCGTCGTTCGAATATCGCCAGCAGACCGGCCTGCGCGTCGGCGACCGCAAGGAATTCTCCTGCCCGCGCGACCTGTACTTCGATCCCACCACCGGTGCGGAAGTCGGCCAGCACGACCCGGTCACCGGCCAGCTGATGTGCTTCCCGTACACCACCAACGGCGGCTCGGGCATCGCGAGCGGCTACGGCATCGCGCAGAGCTTCTATCCGCAGCCTGCGAGCCGCATCACCTACAACAACGGCGATATCAACCAGATCAAGGCCGTGAATGGCCTCGACCGCACTTCGGCCAGCCCGACGCAGCTCCAGGATCACCTCCTGTCGCCGGTCAAGACCTACACCGGCTATGTCAACGGCGCCTATGAGCTGGGCATGCTGGGCGACGCCGAGATCTACGGCGAAGGCCTGTTCACCCGTCGTGAATCGCATCAGGACGGTACCTATCAGCTGAACCTGAGCGGCGGCGGCCTGTCGCCGAACAACGAGATCTACGGCGGTGACTATTACGGCACGCCGCTCTCGGTTTACGGCTTCCCGACCAGCCCCTTCTACCCGAACGCGGTCGCCGCAGCGGGCTATCAGGTCTTTACGCCCTTCGTCGTGCCCGACCGCACGACGCGCAGCAGCCAGCGGATCGATTTCGTCCGCGCCAACGGCGGCCTGCGCGGCAGCCTGGGCCTGGGCGACTGGCATTATGACGCGAACTTCCAATATTCGCTCACCAAGTCGCGGTACGAGCTCGAGCTGATCGACGTTTCCCGCCTCAACAATGCGCTGCAGACGATCGAGGCGCCGGCGGGCACGCCCGACAACCTCGTGACCGTGGCGCTTCCGGGCCAGGCCGGTGCGGGCGGGCGCTATACGTGCGCTTCGAACTACAGCGGCGGTACGCTGGTCTCGGGCGCGAGCTGCGTTCCGCTGAACCTCTACGATCCGGCGATCATGTTGGGCGGGCACATCCCGAGCAACGTCTTCGACTATCTGTTCGTGGACAATGTCGGCCACACCACCTTCCGCCAGCAGACCTTCTCGCTGAACCTCGACGGCACGCTGTTTAACCTGCCGGCGGGTCCGGTGCGGGCGGCGGTGGGCTTCGAGCACCGCTACGACTTCATCAACGACGTCCCGTCCGAGGCGGCGCAGAACGGCACGCTGTACAACTACAGCTCGGCCGGGATCACCACGGGCAGCGACATCGTCAACGAAGTCTATGGCGAGCTCAACATCCCGATCGTCAAGGAAAAGCCGTTCTTCTACGACCTCGAGCTGGACGGCTCGGTGCGTTACACCCACTACCGCTCCTATGGTTCGGACACGACCTACCATCTGAACGCGCAATGGGCGCCGGCCGAGTTCATCCGCTTCCGCGGCAACTACGGCACGTCTTTCCGCGCGCCGAACCTCTATGAGCAGTATGTCGCGGACCAGACGGGCTTCTACGGCTCGGCGGTCGATCCTTGCGCCAATGTGGGAACGCTCGACCATAGCTCGACTGTTTATAAGAACTGCATCACGGAGCTGACTCCGATCCTCGGAACGGACAATCCGTTGACGCCTCAGATCGAGGGTGCGCAGGGCTTCATCGCGACGGCGGGCCCGCAGGTCACCACGCGCGGCGGCGCCGGCAACCTCAAGGCCGAGCATTCGACCTCCTGGGGCGTCGGCGGCGTGCTGACGCTGCCGAAGACGATCGCCGACTTCTCGTTCGCGGTGGACTATTATCATATCAAGGTGAAGGACGAGGTCTCGGTGCTCGGGAACCTGATCCTCGACCGCTGCTATGAAGCCGACGACTTCGGTCCGAACAATCCGTACTGCGCCCTGATCGCTCCGCGCCTTCCCGCCTCGGATCCGCAGAAGGGCAATCTGTCGTCGTTCCTGAACCCGTACCTCAACGTCGCCCAGCAGGGCGTTTCGGGCATCGACTTCGACCTGCGCTACAGCACGCCGCTGTTCGGCGGCAAGTTCCGCCTGGCGGCGCAGGCCACGCGCATGCTGCACCAGACCTTCCAGCTGTTCGCGACCGATCCGGTCAACGACTATAACGGCACGCTGGGCGTTCAGGGGGCCGGCTCGGGTCCGAAGTGGGTCGGCGACGTCGACCTGCGCTACACGCTGCCTTCGAACAACGTGACCGTCCGCTGGGGGATCAAGTACGTCGGTCCGCAGAATTCGGGCGATGGCGAAACGGTGGCGGCGCCGCTGGTCGGCAACGTGCTCACCGACCTGCATGCGGAACCCTATTGGGAGCATGGCGTGTCGATCCAGTTCCGCTGGGCGGATGTCGGCCAGATCACGATGGGCGCCAACAACCTGTTCAACGCGCTGCCGCCGACGCTGAGCTCCTACCCGACTTCGGGCGGACAGTTCACGCGCGTGGGCAACTACTATAATTCGAGCAACTACGACCTGCTCGGGCGCACGCTGTTCATCAACGTCACGCGTTCGTTCTGATCGGAACGACTTCGGGCCGCCGTTCGCGGCGGTCCGGGGGACTTGGGGCGGAGCGCGAGCTCCGCCCGTTTCTTTTTCGGGCGCCGCGGGTTCCTTTCCAGGACGGCTCGCCTGTATCCTTGGCCCCGCTCGCAACGCGGCGAGCGGAAGCTCGTGACCGGAGAATGAAATGGTGTCGATTGCCGGCGATGCGGAGACGGTGCTGCACGCCATCGCCGCCCTGCTCGACACCGATGCGGGCGAGGCCGTCGCGCGCGCGAGCGGGTTCGTGGGGAAGAATCCGGAATCGATCGCCGCGCGGCGCCTGATGGCGCGCGGGTTGCGGCACCAGGGGAGGATCGCCGAAGCCGAGATCGTAGAGCTCCAGGCCGTCGCCGTCGGGCTGGGCCGTCCCGCCGTCGCCGGAGCCGAGTCCGCGCTGGCGGAGGATCGGCTGGAGGATGCCGAGCAGCTGATCCGTCCCTATCTGCGCGAGAATCCCGAGGATGCCGGCGCCGCGCTGATCCTGGGCACCGTCGCCGAACGTTGCGAAGCGTTTCGCGAGGCCGAGAATCTCTATCGCCGTGCGGTGCTGCTCGTTCCCGCCTATGCCGAGGCGCGCGTGGCGCTCGCCAAGCTGTTCAACACGCAGGGCCGCCACGACGAAGCGCTCGAAATGCTCGACGCGGCGCTCTCGCGCGATCCGTCGCACCTCACTGCGCTGACCCACAAGGCGGCGCTGTTGGTCAAGCTGCGACGGCTCGACGATGCCGGCGTCGTCTATCGCCAAATGCTTCACGCGCATCCGCGCGAAGCCCGCGGCTGGATGCACTACGGCTTTCTGCTCAAGACCGTGGGCCAGCGCGACGAAGCGATCCGCGCCTATCGCAAATCGGTGGCGATCGAGCCGCAGAATGGCGTGGCCTGGTTCGGCATGTCGAATCTCAAGACGCTGAAGTTCGAGCCCGACGAGATCGCGCGGATGCGCGAGGTGATCGAGCGCGATGGCCTGAGCGACGAGGATCGGATCCATCTGCACTTCGCGCTCGGCAAGGCGCTGGGCGATGACGGCGAGCATGCCGAGGCCTTTCGTCACATCGAGCTGGGCAGCGCGATCCGCAGCGCGGGGGCGCCGCACGATCCCGAGCGCGTCCATGCGAACGTGCTCAAGGTCGAGAAGGTCTTCACGCCCGACTTCCTTGCCGCCCGCGCGGGCGCCGGATCGCCCGCGCGCGACCCGATCTTCGTGGTGAGCATGCCGCGTTCCGGCTCGACCCTGGTCGAGCAGATCCTCGGCAGCCACCCGCTGATCGAGGGCACCGAGGAACTGCACGACATCGAGCGGATTGCCGCCGAGCTTGCGCCCGGCACGCCGCCCGGCGGCTATCTCGATGCGATCGGCGCGCTGACGCCCGCGCAGCTTCGCGAGCGCGGCGACCATTATATCGAGGCGACGCGCCGCCATCGCCACACCGATCGGCCCTATTTCACCGACAAGATGCCGAGCAACTGGGTGTTCGCCGGGCTGATCCACCTGATCCTGCCCAACGCCAAGATCGTCGACGTGCGCCGCCACCCGCTCGGCTGCGGCTTCGCGAACTTCGCCCAACACTATAATTGGGGCCTAAATTTCTCATATGATCTCAATCATATAGGCAGATTTTACGCTGACTATGTGCGGCAGATGGCGCATTTCGACCGGGTGCTGCCCGGCCGCGTTCACCGCGTGATCTATGAGGATCTGGTCGAGGATCCCGAGCAGGAGGTCCGCCGCCTGCTCGACTATCTCGAACTGCCGTTCGACGAGGCCTGCCTGCGCTTCCACGAGAACAAGCGCGCGGTCCATACGCCGAGCTCCGAGCAGGTCCGCCAGCCGATCAACCGCGACGGCATGGACCGCTGGCGCGCGTACGAGCCCTGGCTCGACCCGCTCAAGCGGGCGCTCGGCCCGGTACTGGCCGACTATCCCCGCGCGCCCGATCGCTGGGACGATTGAGGAAAGCGCGGCCGCGCGGCTTCCCGTGCGCGACCTGATTGCCTAAGGGACGGTCATGCGTACCCGCCGTTCCGAAGGAGCGCCCGCTTGATCGAGATTTCCGCATCGGCGGCGGCGATTGCCGGCGCGGTGACGGCGCTGCTCGTGATCGGCGCGACCTGGGCGCTGTTCGCGGGGCTGCGCGCGCGAATCGCGGCGCGCGAGACGAGCGACGACAATGCCCGGCTCGAGGCGCTGCTCGCCGCTGCGCCCGCGCAGGCGATGCTGGTGCGCGGCGACGGCACGATCCAGGCGACGCGGCGAATCGCCGATTGGCTGGGGCTCGAGACGATCCCGCGCGACCTTTCCGAGCTGACCGGTGACGAGAGCAGCGCCGGCGGGCTGGTGGAGGACGACGCCGCGACGCTCAACGCGCGGATCACCGCGGCGCAGAAGGCCGGCCGGCCCTTCGCCATCTCGGTCCGTGCCAAGGGCTCCGAGCGCGCGCTGCTGGTGGTGGGCGACCGTGCTCCGCCCGAGACTCGGTTGCCCGGCGCGGTGCAGCTCTGGTTCCTGGACGCGACCGAGAGCCGTGACGAGATCAGCCGGCTCCAGCGCGAATCCTCGCGGCTGCGCGCGGCGTTCGACGCGCTGACCGCGCTGATCGAGGCCGCGCCGATGCCGATGTGGTATCGTGGGCCCGACCTCAAGCTGCTGATGGTCAACACCGCCTATGTCCGCGCGGTCGAAGGCAAGGACGCCGAGGACGTCGTCGAGCGCGGGCTCGAGCTGGTCGAAGGCGCGGGGCTGGGCGGGCCGCTCGCCAATGCCGCGATCGCGCGCGACACGCAGGAGCCGCAGACCGCCGCGATGCCCGCCACGATCGGCGGCAAGCGGCGCACGCTCAAGCTCCACGACATGCCGCTGCCCACCGGCGGCGTCGCGGGCTTTGCGATCGACGTCGAGGAGCTCGAGCAGGCGCGCGCGGGACTGAAGCGCTTCGCCGAGGCGCAGCGCGCGATGCTCGACCGGCTCTCCGCCGGCGTGGCGCAATTCGCGAGCGATCGCGGGCTCGTCTTCGCCAACCAGCCGTTTCGCCGCATGTTCTCGATGAAGAACGAATGGCTCGCCGACCGCCCCGAGTTCGACCGCGTGCTCGAGCGGATGCGCGAGGCCAACCGCTTGCCCGACGTGCGCGACTTCCCGGCCTGGAAGGTCGAGCGGCGCGAATGGTTCGTCTCGCCCGAGCCGGTCGAGGAAACCTGGGTGTTGAAGGGCACCCACCTCCGTGTCGTCGCCCAGCCATTGCCCGAGGGCGGGCTGATGCTGATCTTCGAGGACCGCACCCAGCAGCTCGAATTGCAGCGCGAGCATGGCGAGATGCAACTCGTCCAGACCGCGACGCTGCAGAGCCTGTCCGAAGCGGTGGCGGTGTTCGGCAAGGGGCGGCTCCAGCTGTGGAACCGCAAGTTCCAGAGCACCTGGGGGTTCGAGGACGAATTCCTCGGCGAGCATCCCCAGGTCGCGACGCTGGCGCGCGAGGCCGGGCGCAAGCTGTCGCGGCCCGATCAGGCCGAAGTGCTCAAGGCGCTGGTCCGCTCGGCGGGGCAGGAGCGCCAGCAGCGCGGCAGCACCTTGCAGTTCGCCGACGGGCGGCATTACGACCTCGCCGCGGTACCGTTGCCGGACGGCAATGCGCTGCTGACGATGCTCGACACCACCGATCGCCAGCGTGTCGAGCGTGCGCTCAGGGACCGCAACGACGCGCTCGAGGCGGCGGATCGGGTCAAGACCTCGTTCGTGGCGAACATGAGCTATGAGCTGCGCACCCCGCTCACCACGATCAAGGGCTTCGCCGAGATGCTGGGCGGCGGCTTCGCCGGGCCGTTGAGCGAGGGCGGGCAGGAATATACGCATGCGATCCTCGTCGCGGTCGAGCGGCTCGGGGCGCTGATCGACGACGTGCTCGACCTGACCCAGAACGAAGGCGCGCCGCTTGAGCGCGAGCGGGTCGATCTCGAGCTGTCGGCACATGCCGCGGCCGAAGTGGTGCGGCCGCTGGCGAAGGAGAAGTCGATCGATCTCGCGGTCGAGGTGCAGGGAAGCGCAGGGACGATGACCGGCGATCCCGCGCGGATCCGCCAACTCGTCGAGCATCTGCTGCGCAACGCGATCTCGGGCACGCCGCAGCATGGCCGCGTGCTGCTCCACCTCGACGGCAACAAGAAGATCGCACGGATCATCGTCTCGGACGATGGGCCGGGTCTCCAGCCGGACCAGGTCGCGACGGCGTTCGACCGGTTCGCCCAGCACGAGATCGCCCGCGGCGGCGAGCGCGCGCTGGGGCTGGGCCTGCCGCTCGCCAAGCAGTTCGCCGAGGCGCATGGCGGCACGATCCGCATGGTCTCGGAACCGGGGCAGGGGACGATGGTCACCGTCGAGTTGCCACGCGGATGATCCTGCCCGACCTCGGCTCGACGCTGGCGCTCGGCGCGCGGCTCGCGGCAGTCGCGCGGCCGGGAGATGCGATCCTGCTCTCGGGGCCGCTCGGCGCAGGCAAGACCAGCATCGCGCGCGGGCTGCTCGCGGCGCTGGGGCTGGAGGAAGAGGCACCGTCGCCGAGCTTCGCGATCGTCCAGCCTTATGACCCGCCCGAGGTCGCCTTTCCGGTGCTCCACGTCGATCTCTACCGGATCGACGATCCCGCCGAGATCGACGAGCTCGGGCTCGACGAGGCGCGGAGCGATTCGCTGCTGGTCGTCGAATGGCCCGAGCGCGCGGGCGAAGGCGCCTGGCCCGACGCGCTTCGTCTCACTCTGGGGCCGTCCGAAGATGGGGCCGAAGGCGGCCGCGCCTTGACAGCCGAAGTGCCGCCGGGCTGGAAGGACCGATGGCCGTCTTCGACATGAACCCGCCGCCGTCCGCTCCGGATTTCCTTGCCGCCAACGGCTGGGGAGGGGCGGAGATCGTGCCGCTTGCGGGGGACGCCTCGTTCCGCCGCTATTTCCGCGTCTTCGCCGAAGGGCGCCAAGCGGTGCTGATGGACGCGCCGCCGCCGCACGAGGACCCGCGCCCCTTCCTCGACATCGCGCGCTGGCTCACCGACCGCGGCTTCGCGGCGCCGCGCATCTACGGCGAGGATTTGGGCCAGGGGCTCGTGCTGCTCGAGGACTTCGGCGACGCCCGCCTCAAGGAGACCGCCGAAGCCGCGCCCGAGAGCGAGCTTCGGCTCTACACCAGCGCGATCGACCTGCTCGTCGAGCTCCACAAGCACGAGGCGGCGCCGGTCGATCCCTATGACCGGGCGGTCTACCAGCGCGAGGCGGCGCTGTTCACGGAATGGTATTGCCCCGCGGTGGGCCTCGACGTCGATGTCGAGGGCTATGCCGCGGCCTGGGACGCGGCGCTGGCGCCGCTCCAGGCGAGTCACGCGCCGGTCACGGTGCTGCGCGACTATCATGCCGAGAACATCATGCTGATCGAAGGCAGCGAGACCTTGGGCCTGCTCGACTTCCAGGACGCGCTGGCGGGGCATCCCGCCTACGACCTCGTCTCGCTGCTGCAGGACGCGCGGCGCGACGTCGACTCCGCGCTCGAGACCGCCATGCTCGACCGCTACAAGCGGATCACCGGCGCGGGTGACGCCTTCGACGTCGCCTATCACGTGCTCGGCGGCCAGCGGAACGCCAAGATCATCGGCATCTTCACGCGGCTGTGGAAGCGCGACGGCAAGCCGCGCTACGCCGGGCTCTGCCCGCTCGTCTGGACCTATCTCGAGCGCGACCTCGCGCATCCCGCGCTCAGGCCGGTGGCGGACTGGTTCGCCGCCAATGTTCCCGCCGAACTTCGCGGCGACCCGATGGTGGTGACCGAGTGAACGCCCATAATCCCGCCGCTTCGCGCACGCTCTCGCTGCGCCCGCATCCAGAGGCGGAGGTGCCCGAGACCGCGATGGTGATGGCCGCCGGCCTCGGCAAAAGGATGCGCCCGCTCACCGCGACGCGACCCAAGCCGCTGGTCGAAGTCGCGGGCAAGCCGTTGATCGACCATGTCTTCGATCGCCTCCGCGCCGCGGGGGTGAAGCGCGCGGTCGTCAACGTCCATTACCTCGCCGACGCGATGGAAGCGCATCTGCGCAACCGGGTGAAGGACATCGAGATCGTCATCTCCGACGAGCGCAGGCAGCTGATGGAGACGGGCGGCGGGCTGGTGCAGGCGCGCGAGCTGATCGGCGACAAGCCGTTCCTCTGCGTCAACAGCGACAATCTCTGGGTCGACGGGCCGGTCGATGCGATCCGCCAGCTCGCGGCGCTATGGGACGATGCGCGGATGGACGTGCTCCAGCTGGTCGTGCCGCTTGCGCGGGCGAACAACCATGGCGGCAAGGGCGACTGGCGGATCGACGCGCACGGTCGCGTGACCGAGCACCGCAAGCCCGGGCGGCTGGCGCCCTTCGTGAATACGGGCGTGCAGATCCTGTCGCCGCGGGTGATCGAGGCGTGGCCCGAGGGGCCCTTCTCGACGATGCTCTTCTGGCAGCGCGCGATCGCCGCGGGGCGGATGTGGGGCGTGGTCCACCAGGGGCTGTGGTTCGACGTCGGCACCCCGATGGCGATCGGCGCGACCGAGGCGAGCCTGAGCGAGATGTAGTCCCATCAGCCGTCATCCCGGCGAAAGCCGGGACCCAGGGCCGCAGAGGACATCGCTCGTGGCCCTGGGTCCCGGCTTTCGCCGGGATGACGGATGGAGTGGATGGTTCTAGGGTCTCCCCCTCCATGTCCACCCGCCTCCACCTCTACACCATCCCCCCGCACCGTGCGTTCGGCGACGCGCTCGCGGCGGGGCTGATCCGGCGGTTCGGGGGCGATCCGCTCGGGCTGGCGCGCGGCGTGGTGCTGCTGCCCAACAACCGCGCCAAGCGCGCGATCCAGGATGCGTTCGTCCGCGCGAGCGAGGGCGGGCTGCTGCTGCCGCGGCTGGTCGCGGTGGGCGATCCCGAGCTCGACGAAGCGGTGTTCGACCTCGCCGACGAGGCCGAGCCGGTGCCGCCCGCGGTCGATCCGCTCCAGCGGCGGCTGATCCTCGCGCGCCTGATCGTCGAGGCCGCGCGGATCGACGGCGCCGAGGCGGTGCGGCTCGCTGGCGAACTGGCGAACACCCTCGACCAGCTGCTCGTCGAGGAAGTCGACCCGCGCCGGCTGCGCGAGCTCGACCTCGGCGGGCTCTCGGCGCATTGGGAGAAGTCGCTCGCGCTGTTCGAGATCGTCCTCGATCGATGGCCCGTCGAGCTCGCTGCGTTCGGCCGGATCGACCTTGCCGACCGGCGGCGACGGCTGATCGACCGCGTGGCGAGGCGCTGGAAGGAGGCGCCGCCCGCCGGCTTCGTCTGCGCCGCCGGCATCACCGCCGCCTCGCCGGCGATCGCGCGGCTGCTGCGCGTGGTAGCGGGGCTGGGCGAGGGGATGGTCGTGCTCCCTGGCCTGGCGACCGGGATCTCCGAGGAGGAATGGGACTCGCTCGGGCCGCACAAGCCCGATCCGGTCACCGGCGGGCGCCGGCGCGCGATCGAGACGCATCCGCAATACCAGCTCAAGCTGCTGCTCGACCGGATGGGCGTGCGCCGCGGCGAGTTCGAGACCTGGGCGGGGCGGAGCGAGCACGACGCCGCGCCGGCGCGAAGCAAGGCGATCGCTTCGGCGATGCAGCCGCCGCCGCTCACCCATGGCTGGACCGCGCTGCCCGCCGCCGAGCGGCGGCTCGACGGCGTGCGTGCGCTGGAGGTGGCCAACCCCGCCGAGGAAGCCCAGGCGATCGCGCTGGCGCTGCGCGAGGTGCTCGAGACGCCGGGGCGGACCGCGGCGCTGGTCACGCCCGACCGCGCGCTCGCCCGGCGTGTCGCGGCGCATTGCGCGCGTTGGGACATTGCGATCGACGATTCTGCCGGCCAGCCGCTCTCGCTGCTCGCGCCGGGGACGCTGCTGCTCGCGCTGGCCGAGGCGGCGGCGCAGGGGTTCGCGCCGGTGCCGCTGCTCGCGCTGCTCAAGCACCCTCTGGTCGCGGGCGAGGACCGGCTGGCGTGGCTCGAAGGCGCGCGGGCGCTCGACCGGGCGTTGCGCGGGCCGCGGCCGGCGCCGGGGCTCGAAGGTGTCGACCGGCATCTCGCCGAGGGCGACAAGCGCGAGGCCGCGGTCCGGCGCGCGGCCGCGGGCTGGTGGGCGGAGGCTCGGGGGCGGCTGGCGCCGCTCGACTCGGCCTTCGCCGCGGGCGCGCAGCCGTTGCCGACGCTGCTCGCGGCCCTGCGCGAAGCGGCCGAGGCGCTGTGCGGCGACACGCTCTGGGCGCGCGCCGAGGGCCGCGCGGCGGCGGATCTGCTCGGCGGGCTCGAGCGCGAGGCCGTGCACGGCCCCGCGGCGATCGAGCCGGCCTCGCTCGCGCCGATGCTGCGCAACCTGATGGACGAGGTCGCGGTGCGGCCGCCGCAGGGCGGGCATCCGAGGCTGGCGATCCTCGGCCTGATCGAGGCGCGGCTGCAGACCGCCGACCTGATGATCCTCGGCGGGCTCAACGAAGGTGTCTGGCCGGGCTTGCCCGCGCCCGATCCGTGGCTTGCCCCGCGCATCCGGGCCGACCTGGGGCTCCCCGGGCTCGACCGCCGGATCGGTCTCGCCGCGCATGACCTTGCCGGCGCACTGGGCGCACCGCAGGTGCTGCTAACCCGCGCGCGGCGTGATGCGTCGGCGCCGACGATCGCCTCCCGCTTCTGGCTGCGGCTCGAAGCGCTGTCGGGCGGGCTGGCCGAGGCGAGCGACCTCGCGGCGTGGCTGCGCGCGATCGACGATCCCGGCGGTTTCCAGCCGGAGCGCCAGCCTGCGCCGTGTCCCCCCGTGACGTTTCGGCCCAAGGCGATCTCGGTCACCGAGGTCGACCGGCTCAAGGCCGACCCCTATGCCTTTTACGCGCGACGGATGCTTGGGCTCGCGCCGCTCGACGCGGTCGATGCCGATCCGAGCGCGGCGTGGCGCGGGACGGCGGTGCACGCGGTGCTCCAGCAATGGTTCGAGCACGACGGCTGCGCGCCGGAGAAGCTGCGTCCCCGCGCCGAGGCGATGTTGGCGGACGAGCGCACCCACCCGATGATGCGCGCGCTGTGGCAGCCGCGGCTGATCGAGGCGGTCGACTGGATCGCGGGGGAGATGGCGCGGCTCAATGCCGAGGGTCGCCAGGTGCTCGCGGTCGAGCGGCGCGGCGTGGTGTCCTTCGCCGGCGTCGAGCTGAGCGGCACTTTCGACCGGATCGACCGGCTCGCCGACGGCAGCCTCGCGATCGTCGACTACAAGACCGGCCAGCCGCCCTCGAACCGTGCGGTGCGCGCGGGGTACAGCCTCCAGCTCGGGCTGCTCGGGCTGATCGCCGAGGAGGGCGGGTTCGCCGGGATTTCGGGCAGCGCGCGCGGGTTCGAATATTGGTCGCTCGCGCGGAAGAACGGCAGCTTCGGCTTCGTCGATTCGCCGGTCTCGTCGCGCAAGCGCGAGCCGATCGTGGCGGACGAGTTCGTCGCGCTGGCGGGCGGCAATTTCCACGAGGCGGTGCAGGACTGGCTCACCGGCGACCGGCCGTTCACCGCCAAGCTGGTGCCCGAATACGCCCCCTATGCCGAATATGACCAGCTGATGCGGCGGGACGAATGGTATGGCCGCGACTGAGCTCAGGACCCTGCCGCCGCTCGCCGGCAACCAGGGGCGCGCGAGCGATCCGGCGCGGCACGTGTGGCTTTCGGCCTCGGCGGGGACGGGCAAGACGCAGGTGCTCGCCGCGCGCGTGTTCCGGCTGCTGCTGCGCGGCACCGATCCGGGCGCGATCCTGTGCCTCACCTTCACCAAGGCCGGCGCGGCCGAGATGGCGGCACGGATCACCGGGCGGCTGGCGCGCTGGGTGCGCGCGCCCGAGGCCGACATTCGCGAGGACCTGGCAGCGCTCGGCGAGAGCGCCACGCCGGCGATGATCCAGAGTGCGCGCCAGCTCTTCGCCAAGGTGCTCGACGCGCCGGGGGGCGGCCTGCGCATCCAGACGATCCACAGCTTCTGCCAGGGGCTGCTCGCCGCCTTCCCGGTCGAGGCGGGGCTGGTCCCCGGCTTCCGCCCGCTCGACGCGCGCGAGGAATATGGGCTCGCGCGCGAGGCGCTGGCCGAGATGCTGGTGAACGCCGAGCGCGAAGGGCGGCGCGGGCTGGTCGAGGACGTCGGCGCGCTGAGCCTCAGGCTGGGCGAGGGCGGGGCGGAAGCGTTCCTGCGCGAATGCGCGCGCGCGGGCGAGGCGCTGGAGGCGCTGCCCTCGGGCGTCCAGCCCTGGCTGCGGCGCGCGATGGACCTGCCCGGCGGCGACATCGAGGCCGAGATCGTCGAATGCTGCGGCGATGCTGCGTTCGACGTTGCGGCGCTGCGCCGGCTGGGTGCAGCAAATTCGGCGTGGAGCGCGGCGACCGGGCAGAAGAACGCCGAGCTGATCCGGCAATGGCTGGGCGCTTCGCCCGCCGGCCGCGCGGAGTTGCTCGACGACCTTCGGCTGGTGTTCCTCAAGAAGGACGGCGAGCCGCGCGCGGTATCGGCCAAGCTGCTCGACGCCGATCCGGGCTATGCCGGGCTGGCCGAAGCGATCGGCGGGCGCTGCGCCGAGCTGCTCGGGATGCGGGTGCGTGCCGCCTATTGCGACCTGCTCGCGCGCGGGCTGGCGGCGGGGCGCGACTATGCCCGCACCTATGCCGAGGCGAAGCGCCGCGCCGGCGCAGTCGACTTCGACGACCTCATCCGCGCCGCGGTCGCGCTGCTCGGGCAGGAGGGCATGGGCGAGTGGGTGCGCTTCAAGCTCGACCAGGCGACCGAGCACGTCCTGATCGACGAGGCGCAGGATACCAATCTCCGCCAATGGTCGATCGTCGATTCGGTGGTCGAGGACTTCTTCACCGGCGAAGGCGTCCGGCCCGAAGGCGTGCGCACCCTGTTCGCGGTGGGCGACTACAAGCAGGCGATCTTCGGGTTCCAGGGCACCGACCCGGTGTTCTTCCGCTGGGCGTTCCGGCGCTTCCTCGAAAAGTCGCGGATCCAGGCCGATTACGACGTCGACGCGCAGGCGCTCGACGCGCTGTCGCTCACCCACAGCTTCCGCTCGACCACGCCGGTGCTCGAGTTCGTCGATGCCGCGCTCGCGGTGCTGCCCGAGCCGGGGATGGGGGATCTCAGCGACCTCGAGGCCCATGCGAGCCGGGTGAAGGGGCCGGGCAGCGTCACGCTCTGGCCGCTCGCGATCGCCGGCGAGGAAGTCGAGGAGGCGGGCGAGGAAGGCTGGATCGGCGAGCCGGTGCGCGAGCATGCCGCCAAGATCGCGCGCGCGATCAAGGGCTGGATCGGCACGCTCGACCTCGAGAGCAAGGGCCGCAAGCTCCGGCCCGAGGACGTGATGATCCTGGTCAAGCGCCGCGGCGACCTCGCCTCGCTGATCGTCGCACGGCTGTATGCCGAGGGCGTGCCGGTGGCGGGGGTCGATCGGCTGCGGCTCAACGCGCCGCTGGCGGTGCAGGACCTGCTCGCCGCGATCCGCTTCGCGCTCCAGCCCGAGGACGACCTCTCGCTCGCCAGCTTGCTCGTCTCGCCGCTGATCGGGTGGAGCCAGGACGAGCTGATGGTCGGTGCGCTGCGCGAGCGCGGCGGGCTTTGGCGGCACCTCCGCGCTACCCAGCCGGCGGAGCGGCTCGCCCCGCTCGACGAACTGTTGCGCCGCGCCGACTTCACCACGCCCTATCGCTTCCTCGAGGAGATCCTCTCGGGCCCGATGCAGGGGCGGCGCAAGCTGCTGCTGCGGCTGGGCGAGGAAGCGCGCGACCCGATCGAGGAGCTGCTCAACGCCGCGCTGAACTTCGAGACGGTGGCGACGCCGTCGCTCCAGCGCTTTCTCGACTGGTTCGATCGCGGCGACGTCGAGATCGTGCGCGACTCCGCCCAGCCGCGCGACGCGGTGCGGGTGATGACGGCGCACGCCGCCAAGGGGCTCCAGGCGCCGCTGGTGATCCTCGCCGACGCGACCGCCGATCCCAGGCGCAGCCCGCGCGACTTCCTGACCTGGAAGCCCGAGGGCGAGGAAGGCCCCGCGCTCCCCGTGTTCCGCCCGCGCAAGGAGGAACGGGGCGGGCCGCTCGCCGAAGCGGTGGACGAAGCCGAAGCGCGCGAGCTCCAGGAGCATTGGCGGCTGTTCTACGTCGCCGCGACGCGCGCCGAGGAGCGGCTGGTGATCACCGGCGCGCTCGGCCCCCAGGCGAAGGGCGAAGCGCCCGAATCGAGCTGGTATGCCGCCTCGGCGCGGGCCTTTGCCGCGCTGGCGACCGAGCACGAGTTCCGAGGGCTCAAGCCCCAGCTTCCGGTGGCGCCCGAGCCTCGAGCCGGAGCTCTGGTGGAGGCGCCGGCACCGCTGCCCGAGTGGATTGCCCGGCCGGCGCCCGAGGAAGCACGCCCGCCGCGCCCGCTCGCGCCGTCGTCGCTGGGCGAGGACCTCGTCGCCGATCCGCCGCCGAGCGCCGCGATGCGCGCCGCGGCCGAGCGCGGGCGGCTGCTCCACGCGCTGTTCGAGCGGCTGCCGTCGGTTCCGCCCGCCGATCGCGCCGCTGCGGCTGACCGCTGGCTCGCCGGCGCCGGCGGGGTGAGCGATCCCGCCGCGCGCGCCGAACTCGCCGCCGTCGCGCTGGGCGTCACCGAGGACCCGCGCTTCGCCGATCTCTTCGGCCCGGATGCGCTCGCCGAGGCGCCGGTGGCGGCGGTGGTCGACGGCACGGTGGTGTCGGGCACGGTCGACCGGCTGCTGGTGACCGACAGCCTTGTCCGCATCGCCGACTTCAAGACCGGCCGCCGCGCGCCGGCGACGCTGGACGATATCCCGCCCTATCACCTGCGCCAGATGTCGGCCTATGCCGCCGCGCTCCAGGTGATCTTCCCCGGCCGCACGGTGGAGGCGGCGCTGCTCTATTCGGCCGGGCCGGTCTTCCACCCCTTGCCTCCCGAGCTGCTCGCGGAGCACAAGCCGCGCTTTGCGGGCGCGGAGCAAAGCTTGGCTTCGCGCGCTTGAGCAGCGGCACCGGGCTTCCTAAGTTCCGCCCCGACGTTTCTTCCGGAGTATGACTCATGGCGACCAAGGCAATCACCGACGACAGCTTCCAGGCCGACGTCCTCAATTCGGACAAGCCCGTTCTCGTCGACTTCTGGGCGGAGTGGTGCGGTCCGTGCCGGATGATCGCGCCGGCGCTGGAGGAGATCGCCGAGGAGCTCGGCGAGCAGGTGACCATCGTCAAGCTCGACATCGACGAGAATCCCGACGCGCCGAGCAAGTACGGCGTGCGCGGCATCCCCACGATGATCCTGTTCAAGAACGGCGAAGTCGCCGCGACTCAGGTCGGCGCGCTGCCCAAGAGCGGGATCAAGCAGTTCATCGAGCGCGGCATCTGAGTTCGCGCGACCGACGCATTCGGAGGAGCCCCGGGGCGGCAGGCGATGCCGCCCCGGGGCTCCTTGCGTTCGGGCGACTGTCACGAGAGCGTCATCCTGCCGTCGGATGGCCGCTCCGCCGCGGACTTGCTTTGCGTTGACAGGCCAGCGCGCGGGGCGCAACCATGGCTGGGTTGAGCGATCCTTGGGGGAGGACGAACGTGTTTTTGGCCGCACTCGCCAGCGTAATGCTTCTGGCCGCATCGCCGCCGCTCGCGCCGGAGGAGACGCTCACCAACGACACCGTCGTCGCGCTTACCGGCGCGGGGCTGGGCGACGAGGCGATCATCGCGAAGATCCGGTCGTCGAAGGTGCAGTTCTCGCTCACTACGGACGACCTGATCGCGCTCAAGCAGAAGAACGTCAGCGGGCCGGTCATCGCCGCGATGATCTCGGCCGCCTCCGGCAATGGCGGCGGTACGGCCGCGCCGGCGCTCTCGATGGACTCGCCCGATCCCGCGGTGCCGCATCCCTCGGGTGTCTATCTGCTCGCCGCCGATGCCGAAGGCGCACGGATGCGCCGCATCGATCCGACCGTGTCGAGCCAGGCCAAGACGGGCGGCATCTTCGGTTATGCGCTCACCGGCGGCCTCGCTTCGATGAGCGTCAAGGCTTCGATCGCGAACGAGACGGCGCGCGTCCAGACTGGCGAGAAACAGCCGAAATTCTACTTCTTCTTCGACGAATCCAACGCCGCCACCGGCGCGCCGAGCGGGACCTGGCTCGCCGGCACCGCGGCCACGGTGACTTCGCCCAACGAATTCTCCCTCGTCCGGCTCGTGCGCAAGAAAGGCACGCGCGAGGCACGCGTCGGCAGCATGAACATCGCCGGCTCGAAAGTCGGCGTGATGGACAAGGACCGGATCGGCTTCGACTATAGGATGGTCCGACCCGGCGTGTTCGAAGTGGTGATCCTCCAGCCGCTCGCGCCGGGAGAATATGGTTTCCTCTATTCGGTCGGCGGCGCCAACGCCGGGGGTGCGCTCACCGCGAGGATCTTCGATTTCACGGTGAAATAGGCCGCGGCGTCAGCTCCGATAGTCGGCGTTGATCGAGATGTAGCCGTGGGTGAGGTCGCAGGTCCAGACCGTCGCGCGGCCTTCCCCCAGACCCAGGTCGACGCCGATCTCGATCTCGCGCCCCTTGAGGTGGGCGGCGACCGGCGCTTCGTCATAGCCTTCGACCGCGAGGCCGTCGCGCGCGACCTGGGTGTCGCCGAAGCGGATCGCGAGCCGGTCGCGCTCGGCGGGCTCGCCGGCCTTGCCGACCGCCATCACCACCCGGCCCCAGTTCGCGTCCTCGCCGGCGATCGCGGTCTTCACCAGCGGCGAATTGGCGATCGACATCGCGATGACGTGTGCGCTGCGGTCGCTCTCGGCTCCGTCGACGTCGATGGTGATGAGCTTCGACGCGCCCTCGCCGTCGCGCACCACGAGCAGCGCGAGCTGGCGGCATAGGTCGGCGAGCGCGGCGCGGAAGGCGTCGGCGCCGTTGCTGTCCTCGCTCGCGAGCGGTGCGTTGCCCGCGGCGCCGGTGGCGAAGGCGAGCACGGTGTCGCTGGTCGACGTGTCGCCGTCGACGGTGATGCACGAGAAGGTCCGGCGGTTCGCCTCGGCGAGCGCGTGCTGGAGGAAGCCGGGCTCGGCCGCGGCGTCGGTGAAGATGAAGCCGAGCATCGTCGCCATGTCGGGTGCGATCATCCCCGAGCCCTTGATGATGCCGACGAGGCTGACCGTGCGCCCGTCGACCACGGCCTGCGTCGCCGCGGCCTTGGCGAAGGTGTCGGTGGTCATGATCGTCGCGGCGGCATCTTCCCAGCCGCAGGGCTCGGCGGTGAAGGCGGCGTCGAGCCCGGCCTCGGCCTTGTCGACGGGAAGCGGCACGCCGATCACGCCGGTCGAGGCGACGAAGATGTCCGACGGCTCGCAGCCGAGGTGGCCCGCGGCGCGCGCGGCGATCGCCTCGACCGCGGCGCGGCCGCGATTGCCGGTGAAGGCATTGCTGTTGCCGGCATTGACGACGAGCGCACGGGCGCGGCCGAGCACAAGCGCCTTGCGGCACCATTCGACTTCGGGCGAGGGGCAGCGGCTGTTGGTGAGCACGCCCGCGACGCTGGTGCCGGGGTCGAGCGTCGCGAAGGTCAGGTCGCAGCGGTCCCACGCCTTGTAGCGCGCGCGGGCGACGCGCAGCGTGACGCCTGCGATGCCGGGCAGCGACGGGAAGGCGGCGGGGGCGAGCGGGGAGCGGGCGATGGACACGGACAGCCTTTCCTCTCTAGGTTCGGCCCGCATCGGGTAAGGCGAGGCGGAATTCAATGGCTTTGACTCCGATGGCGCTGCTCGACCGTGCATTGGCACTGGCCGGTGCCGAGGGGCTGCATCGCAGACCGCCGCTGATCGGCCTCGCGGGCTCGCAAGGCTCGGGCAAGTCGACGCTGGCGAAGGCCTGGGCGGAGGCGCGGGGCGGGGTGGCGGCATTCTCGCTCGACGATGTCTACCTCGGCGCTTCTGCGCGCCAGCGGCTGGCGGCGGAGGTGCATCCGCTGCTCCGCATCCGCGGCGTGCCCGGCACGCACGACCTGGCGCTGCTCGACGCGACGCTGGCTGCGCTGGCGGCGGCAGGCGAGGACGATCGGACGCCGCTCCCCGCCTTCGACAAGCTCGCCGACGACCGGCTGCCGCGCGAACGCTGGCCGGTATTCGCCGGGCGGCCAGAGATCGTGCTGATCGAAGGCTGGTGCCTCGGCGCCACCCCGCAGGAGGCGACTGCGCTTGCCGAACCAATCAATCCGCTCGAGCGTGAGCAGGATGCCGAGGGGGGCTGGCGGCGCTGGGTCAACGACCAGCTTGCCGGGCCCTATGCGACCCTGTTCGCACGTTTCGACGCGATCGCCCTGCTGCGCGCGCCGGGTTTCGAGACGGTGGTCGGCTGGCGCTGCGAGCAGCAGGCGACGCTGCTCGGCCGCGCGCTGGGCGAGGCCGAGCGCGCGGAGATCGCCGGCTTCGTCGCCTGTTTCGAGCGGATCACGCGCCACATGCTGGCGGGCGGGGTGCGTGCGGATGTCGTCGCCGATCTCGGCGCGGACCGGAGCGTGGTCCAACGTCGTTAGCCTTCCGTTGCGCTTGGCCGGCAAGCTTGCGACAACGCCCGGCAAGGGGAAGCTCATGATCGAACTGCTGCTCGCACTTGTGGCGGTCCGGACCGCGCCGATGGACCAGACGGCGCCGCAATCGCCGCCGCCGCCGAACTCAAGGGTCTCTCCGCGCGACGCGCCGCAGAATTGGGTGACCAACGACGATTATCCGGCCGGCGCGATCCGCCAATATGAGCAGGGCAGCGTGGGCTTCCGGCTCGATATCGAAGCCGACGGCCGTGTGAGCCGCTGCACGCTGACGCGATCCTCGGGCTGGCCGTTGCTCGACGTCACCACTTGTGCGCTGTTGCGCCGGCGCGCGCGATTCTACCCGGCGACCGACTCGCAGGGCGCCGCGATCCCGTCGACCTGGTCGTCGCGCTTCACCTGGCGGATGCCCGACATGGCCGTGTCGCCGCGCGCGTCCTGGGCCGTCGTCACAAGCTTCCTGGTCGACGAGCGGGGCGGGATCAGCAATTGCAAGGTGCGGCGCTTCGGCGCGGTTCCGA
The DNA here is from genome assembly GCF_017745215.1 of Sphingomonas sp. Classification (GTDB taxonomy): domain Bacteria; phylum Pseudomonadota; class Alphaproteobacteria; order Sphingomonadales; family Sphingomonadaceae; genus Sphingomonas. The sequence goes on along the minus strand of NZ_JAGHZV010000006.1, from coordinate 123,577 downwards.
GCGAACCGGCTGATCCGTGCGAGCTGGCGCGGGGGATGCCCGATTACATCGGCGTGCTTCTCCACGGCGAAGGCGAAGGCATCCGCCTGGTCACGCGCATCGACACGCAGCAGTTCGAGACGATGCCGTTGCCGCGCTATGCCCCGCCGGCCGGCGAGGCCGTGTATCGGACCGAAAGCGCGTTCGCGCTCGATGCCCAGGGCTTCATCACGGCGTGCAAGCTCGCCGGCGCAGAGCAGATCGCACCGTCGTGGTTCGTCACTTGCATCCCGGGCCTAGAATATGAGCCCGTTTCGGGTGGTGGCGAGCAGACGGCGCACGCGCGCTACACGATGACGTTCGTGCGCGGCGGCGATTCCACGGCGCCCGGCAAGTCGCGCTGACGAAGCGGTGCTGCGTTTTCGATTGGCGAACCGGTTGCGACACACTATGTCGCTCCCCTGCTGCGCTTGAACGCAGCTTCCACAGAGACTGCCTCACCCTTGGAACTGCTGCTGCTCCTCACTGCCCTGCTCGCGAGCCTGACCGGCGCGGCGGGGGATCGCGCGTCGGCGCGGCAGGTGCAGGGCGTCGCGGTGGTGCAGGCGATCGAAGCCGCGCAGGCCGCGGTCCAGCCTTCGCGCAGCATGCCGCTCGCGGCGGCGCTGCCGACGATGCGCGTGGCGCGGGCGGCGACGCCGCGGCCCGAGGCGCTGCCGGTCGGCCAGGGGCGCGCCGCGCCCGAGCGCCGGCTCGAATAGGCTTCGCGCGAGGCTGACGCCTTCCGGGCGCCGGCCGATCCTTTGGTGCCGTGATGGCACAGGCAGGCGCGCGAACCGTTGAACGGCCGGCGCGCCGGTTCATCCAACGCAATCGACAGACAGGAATTCCCATGTTCGGCGGCATTGCCAAGACCCTTTTCGGTTCCTCGAACGATCGTTACGTGCGCTCGCTCGGCAGCATCGTGGCGCGGATCAACAGCTTCGAGCCGACGATCTCGGCGATGAGCGACGACGAGCTGCGCGGCCAGACCGCGAAGTTCCGCGAGCAGCTGGCGAACGGCGAGAAGCTCGACAACCTCCTGCCCGAGGCCTTCGCCACCGTGCGCGAGGCGGCGAAGCGCGTGCTCGGCCAGCGCCATTACGACGTGCAGATGGTGGGCGGCATCGTGCTCCACCGCGGCGAGATCGCCGAGATGCGCACCGGCGAAGGCAAGACACTCGTCGCGACGCTGGCGACGTACCTCAACGCGCTGCCGGGCGACGGCGTCCATGTCGTGACGGTCAACGACTATCTCGCCAAGCGCGACGCCGAGTGGATGGGCCAGGTCTACAGGTTCCTCGGCCTCACCGTCGGCGTGATCATCCCCGACCTCGACGAGGAGGAGCGCCGCACCTCCTATGGCGCCGACATCACCTACGGCACCAACAACGAGTTCGGCTTCGACTATCTGCGCGACAACATGAAGTACGAGCGCTCGCGGATGGTGCAGCGCCCCTTCAACTTCGCGATCGTCGACGAGGTCGACTCGATCCTGATCGACGAGGCGCGCACGCCGCTGATCATCTCGGGCCCGACCGACGACAAGTCGGAGCTCTACATGGGCGTCGACGCGATCGTGAAGCAGCTCGTCCCCGAAGACTATGAGATGGACGAGAAGATGCGCACCATCGTCCTCACCGAGGACGGCACCGAGAAGGTGGAGCGCATGCTCGAGGCCGCCGGACTGCTGATCGGCGCGAACCTCTACGATTTCGAGAACACCCAGGTCGTCCATCACCTGAACCAGGCGCTGCGCGCGAACGTGATGTTCAAGCGCGACATCGACTATATCGTGAAGGACGGCAAGATCATCATCATCGATGAGTTCACCGGCCGCATGATGGACGGCCGGCGCTGGTCGGAAGGGCTCCACCAGGCGGTCGAGGCCAAGGAGGGCGTGCAGATCGAGCCCGAGAACCAGACGCTCGCCTCCATCACCTTCCAGAATTATTTCCGCATGTACCCCAAGCTTTCGGGCATGACCGGCACCGCGGCGACCGAGGCGGCGGAATTCTACGACATCTACAAGATGAACGTGGTATCGATCCCCACCAACGTCCCCGTCAAGCGCGTCGACGAGGAGGACGAGTTCTACAAGAACATCGAGGACAAGTTCGCGGCGATCGCCAAGAAGATCAAGGAGCACGCCGCCAAGGGCCAGCCGGTACTGGTCGGCACCGTCTCGATCGAGAAGTCCGAGCTGCTCTCCGACTATCTCAAGAAGGAGAAGGTGCCGCATTCGGTGCTCAATGCCCGCTACCACGAGCAGGAAGCGCATATCGTCGCGCAGGCCGGCCGGCTCGGGACGGTCACGATCGCGACCAACATGGCGGGTCGCGGCACCGACATCCAGCTGGGCGGCAACTTCGAGTTCCGCCTGCATGACGAGCTGAGCGAGATGCCCGAGGGGCCCGAGCGCGACAAGGCGATCGAGCGGATCAAGGAAGAGATCGCGATCGAGAAGCAGAAGGTGCTCGAGGCCGGCGGCCTGTTCGTGCTCGGCACCGAGCGCCACGAGAGCCGCCGCATCGACAACCAGCTGCGCGGCCGCTCGGGCCGCCAGGGCGACCCGGGCCTCAGCCGCTTCTACCTGAGCCTCGACGACGACCTGCTGCGCATCTTCGGTTCGAACACGCTGTTCGCCAAGATGATGCGCTCGAACATCGCCGATGGCGAGGCGATCGGCTCGAAGTGGCTGAGCAAGGCGATCGAGACCGCGCAGCGCAAGGTCGAGGCGCGCAACTACGACATCCGCAAGCAGGTCGTCGAATACGACGACGTGATGAACGACCAGCGCAAGGTAATCTACGAGCAGCGCGCCGACATCATGGATTCGGAGACGGTGGGCGAAGTCGTCGCCGACATGCGCGCCGAGACGGTCAATGCGATCGTCGGCGAGGGGTGCCCGCCCAACAGCTACCCCGAGCAATGGGACGTCGAGGGGCTCAAGACCCGCGTGCTCGAGACGCTCAACATCGAGGCGCCGATCGACGAATGGGTGAAGACCGAGGAATCGATCGAGCCCGAGATCGTCGAGACTCGCCTGCGCGACACGGCCGACGCGATGGTCGCGGCCAAGGCGGCGGACCTCGATCCCGAGACCTGGGCGCAGGTCGAGAAGTCGATCCTGCTCCAGAACCTCGACCATCACTGGAAGGAGCATCTCGCGATGCTCGACGCGCTGCGCCAGGTCGTCCACCTGCGCGCCTATGCGCAGAAGACGCCGATCAACGAATATAAGCAGGAAGCCTTTGCGATGTTCGAGCGCATGCTCGAGCATATCCGCGAGGATGTGACGCGCACGCTGGCCTTCGCCCAGTTCCGCGTCGCCGCGCCGCCGCCGCTTCCCGAGCTGCCCGACTTCCTGACCTCGCACATCGACCCGCTGACCGGCGACGACGACACGCGCGACTGGGATGCGGCGAGCGCCGGGCTGGTGACGACGCGGATCGCGCCGCAGATCCCCGAGCTGGTCGGCGACGAGCTGAGTGCCGATCCTTCGGAATGGGAAGGCCGGGTGAGCCGCAACGAGCCGTGCCCGTGCGGCTCGGGCAAGAAGTACAAGCACTGCCACGGGGCGCTGACGGCCTGAGAGGGTCCAGGCGTTCGATGCGCTAAGCCCTCTCCCGCAAAAGCGGGAGAGGGCCTGAGAGAAGAAGTCCTAGTGCGCCGCCGGCATCGCGATGTTCGGCCCCAGCCGCGTCAGCACCTCGTGCGCATCGAAGGCGCGCAGGTTGTCGCCGGGCTTGGCGCCCTTGCCCACCGCGATGTTCGCGCTCGCTTCGAAGCGCTGGACCGTCCGCACGTCCCAGTCGCTGCCACGCCAGAAGGGATCGTCGAAGAACGGGTCGTAGCTCCGCCAGCCCCAGCGCGGCGCATACCAGCGCCAATAGGGGTGCCAATAGCCGAACGGCCCGTCGCCGAAGCCGCGATCGGTATAGGTGTTCGTCTTGGTCTCGGTGTCGCGGTCGACCAGGATGAAATAGTCATAGCCGTTCTGCACGGCGAGCTCGGCCGACCGGTAGAGGAGGTAGCGCTCGACCGTCTCGCGCGAGGTCAGGCTGTTGCCCGCGAAGGTGACGCGGAAATGGTCGGTGTCGATCCGCTCGTCCCAATAGCCGGTGCGATACTGGCCGGTGCCGGTGGCGGGCTGATAGGGAGTCGGGGTAGCGCACGACGCGACCGCGAGCCCTGCTGCGACCAGCGCGGCGATCGCGACGCCGCGTTTCATTACTGTTTTCCGCATGGTTCCTCCGGGAGACTGGAGAAGGGTGGACATGAAGTGCCTCCATTATACCAGATCGCGCCAACTGGCTGAACGGGAGCTGCTTTCCGGAGGGCGCCGCGACGAAACGCCCTGCACGTGCGGTCAGCCGAGTCGCTCGGGCACTTCGAGCGCTTCCTCCGCGAGCGTTTCCTTGGGGGCCATCGCTTCCCAGGGGAAGACGAACCAGTCCTTGTCGATGTCACGGTCGATCCGGCGGAAGCGATAGTCGACCTGCTGGCGCGAGCGGCTGTTGTCGATCAGCACCGAGAAGCGGACGTGCTCGGCCACCGCGCCATGCGCGGCGAGGCCGGCGCGGAGCTCGCCGATCGTCTTGCCGCTGTCGTTGATGTCCTCGACGAAGAGAAGGTGCTGGCCCTCGCGGGTGCGCGCGGCGAGCACGGCGACCAGCTCCTCGCCGAACTGGGCGATCCGCGTCGAATGGTCGATCGAGACGAGCGGCAGCCCCATGCGGTGCGAGAGGAATACCGCGGGGGTGAGCCCGCCGCGCCCCACGCCGACGAGCAGGTCGGGGCGCCAGCCCTCGGCATCCATCGTCTCGGCGACGGCATGGACCCCGGCGACCATCTCGTCATGGGTGAAGGGCGTGAACTTGATCGCCATCTCAATGCGTCTCGCAATAGGCGTCGAGCCGGCCGAGGTGCGCCGCCACGACATCGTCGGGAAGGAAGGAGCCGAGGAAGCTGTTGCGCGCCAGCGTGACGAAGTCGTCGCGGCCGAGCCCGCGGCCGCGCGCCACGGCGCGGTAGTTCTCGCCGACATAGCCGCCGAAATAGGCGGGGTCGTCGGAGTTGATCGTCGCGCGCAGGCCCAGGCGCAGCATGCGGTCGATCGGGTGCGCGTCGATCGAGGGCACGTTGCACAGCTTGACGTTGGAGAGCGGGCAGACGGTGAGCGTCATCGAGCTGCGCGCGAGCCGGGCGACCAGCGCCGGATCCTCGAGGCTGCGGTTGCCATGGTCGATGCGGTCGACCTGGAGCAGGTCCAGCGCTTCGTGGACGTATTCCGGCGGGCCCTCCTCGCCGGCATGGGCGACGCGCTTGAGCCCCATCGCGGCGGCGGCGGCGAAGACGCGCTCGAACTTCGACGGCGGATGGCCGACCTCGGAGGAATCGAGCCCGACGCCTTCGATCTGCTCGATCCACGGCTGCGCCTGGTTGAGCGTCCTGAACGCATCCTCCTCGTCGAGGTGGCGCAGGAAGCAGAGGATCAGCTTCGAGGTGAGTCCGTGCCTCGCCTCGGCCTCGGCCATGCCTGCGAGCAGGCCGTTCGCGACGACGCCGAAGGGAATGCCGCGGTGCGTGTGCGTCTGGGGATCGAAGAAGATCTCGGCATGGACGACGCCGTCGGCCGCCGCCCGGTCGAAATAGGCCAGCGCCATCTCGCGGAAATCGTCCTCGGTGCGCAGCACGTTGGCGCCGGCGTAATAGATGTCGAGGAAGTCCTGGAGGTTCGAGAATTGATAGGCCGCGCGGACCTCCTCGACGCTCTTGAACGGGATGTCGACGCCGTTGCGCCGCGCGAACTCGAACATCTGCTCGGGCTCGAGGCTGCCTTCGATGTGGAGGTGGAGCTCGGCCTTGGGCAGGCCCGTGATGAAGGCGTCGAGGTCGCTCATGGCCCATGATCGCAGGGCGTCGGGATGGGTGCAAGGCGGGATCGGCAATCCAGGCCCCTACAACCGTCATCCCGGCTTTCGCCGGGATGACGAAGAAGGAAGGTGGCAGCGAACGGGAAGTGGCATCACGCCGCCGTCAGCGGAATCGCGCCGGTGTCGTTGAGCGCGGGTGGTGCGACCGCGCTCGCCGCCACGCCCGCGCCGTTGCGCCACGCACCGGGCGACACGCCGAACTCGCCGGTGAACCAGCGCGTGAACGAGCTGAGGTTCGAATAGCCCATCAACTCGGCGATCGTGCCGAGCGGCTGGGCGGGGTTGTTGAGGTGGCGCACCACCAGCTCGCGGCGCACGCAGTTGAGCACGGTGGAGAATTTCTCGCCTTCGGTGCCGAGGAGGCGCTGGAGCGTGCGCGGGCCGACCCCGAGGTGGAGCGCGACCTGGTCGATCGTGCCGCGACCCGAGGAGAGCAGCATGTAGAGTGCGCGCCGCACGCGCTCGACCACCGACGGCGCCTCGACGTCCTGGAGGAAGGTCTCGACATAGTCGCGGGCATAGTCGGCCATGCCGGGATCGGCGTTCGGATTGACGCGGGCGAGCGCCTCGCGCGTGTAGACGAGGCCGTTGAACCCGCTCTCGAACTCGACGCGCGTGCCCAACACGCGACGATAGGGCGCGGGATCGACAGGGGTGCGGTGCATCAGATGCACCGACTCGGGCGTCCACGCCTCGCCACCGAGCGAACGCAGCGCCCGCGCGCAATTGGCGACGACATATTCCATCGACTGGCGCGGCGGATAGCTGAGCTGCGAGAGGATCTGGATGCGCATGATCGCGCTGTCCTGGTGCTCCTCGAGGCTGGCGAGCAGGGTGCCGCCGAGGATGCCCTGGTAGCGGATGAATGTCTCGATCGCGTCGCGCAGCGTGCGCTGGTGCTCGAGCAACAGCGTGAGCGGCCCGAGCGACGCGAAGCTGCGCCCCTCGGCGAGCAGCACGCCGAACTCGGGGCATTTGGCGGTGACCGCGCTGTCCTCGAGCAGCTGGGCGAGCGCCTTGGCGCTGATCCGCGATTCAGGGTCGGCGAGCTGCGAGGCGTCGATCCCGACCTTGGCGAGCATCCGATAGGGATCAAGCCCAACGTTGCGCGCGAGCTCGACATAGGTACGCAGGGTGGCGGCACGCGCCCAGGTCAACGCAACAGCTCCTCCGCCGCCGCAAGACTCGGTCGACTTTGCGACAGCGGAATGAATTTATGCCTCGCGACGTCAATTGCAAAGGCCTTGTCGCGATTTGCAAAGAGAAAAGGTTAACGCAGGCGTAGAGCGCGCGGCCGTTAACGGTAACATTCCGCACCGTGCAGATAGCGGGAATTTCAGATCGATCAACTCAACGACCCGAAAAATCGGGGCTTTTTGCGTCATGACGCGCCGTTGGAGACACGCATTGACCTTCAATCGACCTTCGAATCGTGCACAGCAATTATCGGGGCCCCAGGGGGATATCGGTCGCAACAATCCTGCTGAAGCAGCCCAGGACGCGCATGACTCGTTTCTCTGCCACGCCGATCCGGCGGCCCGCGCGCGGCTGACCGCGGCGAGCGCCATGGCCTCGGCGATGGCGCACGAGCTGAGCCAGCCGCTGACGGCGGCGAGCAATTATCTCGAGACGAGCATCGCAGCGGTGCGCCGCTGCGTCGAGGCGCTCGAGGACCTCGCCGGCACGCTGGAGAGCGCGGCGCGGCAGAACAACCGCTCGATCGATCTGGTGCGCCGCATGCGCAACTTCGTCGTCTCGGGTGCGGTGCAGACGCGCGCGGAGCCGCTCGCGCCGATGATCTCGACCGCCTGGACCACGATCGGCGCCGGGAGCGACGTGGCGCTGGAGCTCGACCTCCAGCCCGATGCCGCGGCGGTGCTCGCCGACCGCATCCATATCGAGACGGTGCTCACCAACCTGCTGCGCAACGCCGTGCAGGCGATGGACGGCGCGGCCGAAAAGCGCATCCGCGTGGCGACGTGGCGCGAGGACGAAATGGTGTTCGTCCGCGTGGCCGACAGCGGCCCTGGCGTCGCGGCGGAGATCGCCGACCGGCTGTTCGAGCCGCTGTTCACCACCCAGCCGCGCGGCAGCGGGCTGGGCCTGCCGATCTCGCGCACGATCGTCGAGGCGCATGGCGGCGCGCTGTGGCTCGAGACGCCGGTGGCGGAGCGCGGCGCCGACTTCGTCTTCGCGCTGCCGGGCGCGCAGGATTGAGGTCAGGGAAGGAAGCGCGACAATCCCGACCCGTCATCCCGGCGAAAGCCGGGACCCAGAGTTACAGAGGACATCGCTTGCGGCCCTGGGTCCCGGCTTTCGCCGGGATGACGATTGATTGGTCGAGGCGCCGGCCTAAACCAGAGGCATGAACGCTTCGGCGCTTGCCGACACCGCCGCCAGGCTGCTCGCGACCGAGGTCCGCGGCGCCGTGCCGCTTTCGGGCGGCGACCTTTCCACGGTCTATCGACTGACGCTCGCCGATGGCCGGCGCGTGATCGCCAAGCCGGGTCCGGATGTGCTGGCCGAGAGCGAGATGCTCGCCGCGATCGCCGCGACGGGCGCGCCCGCGCCCGACGTGCTCGGCGTGGGCGAGGGGCTGCTGGTGATGGCGGAACTGGCCGCGGACGGCACCTCCGCCTGGGACGATCTCGCCTCGGTGCTGAACCGGCTGCACGGCGCCGTGGGCGAGCGCTATGGCTGGCACCATGATATCGCTTCGGCCGCGTCGCGATTCCCAACGGCTGGTCGAACGACTGGCCACGCTTCTGGGCCGACAACCGCCTGCGCTGTCACCTGCCGCACCTGCCCGCGCCCGTCGCGCGCCGCGTCGAAGCGCTCGCCGACCGCCTCGCCGAGCATCTCCCGCGCGATCCGTATCCGGCGCTGCTTCACGGCGACCTCTGGGGCGGCAACATCCTCGTCGCCGGTGGGAGGGTGAATGGGCTGATCGACCCGGCCTGCTGCCATGGCGACCGCGAAGTCGACGTGGCGATGCTCGGCCTGTTCGACCATCCGCCCGCGCGCTTCCACGATGCGCTGGGGCTCGCGCCCGGCTGGCGCGAGCGGCAGCCGGTGTACCGGCTCTGGCCGCTGCTGGTGCACGTCCGGCTGTTCGGCGCGAGCTACCTGGCCCCGACGCTCGGCGCACTCGATTCGCTGGGGGCCTGAGCCCGTGGCGCCGATGCGCCCGTCGGCCGGAAAGGCTGGCTCCCTGAGTTGGATTCGAACCAACGGCCGCTCGATTAACAGTCGAGAGCTCTACCGCTGAGCTATCAGGGAATAGCCGGTGAGGGGGGCTCTATAGCCCCGAATTCCGGCGATGCAACCCGTCAAATTCCCTAAGGGGCTAAGCGACGAACTGCTCCATCGTGATCCGGTCGTCGAGCGCATGCTCGGGGTCGAAGAGCAAAGTGAGGTCGTGCTCATGGTCGATCGCGATGTCGACCTGGGCGACTTCGCGCACTTCGCGCTGATCGGCGACGGCGCTCACCGGGCGCTTCTCGGCCTCGAGCACGCGAATCGCGATGCGCGCCTTGTCGGGCAGGATCGCGCCGCGCCAGCGCCGCGGGCGGAACGGGCTGATCGGCGTCATCGCCAGCATCGCCGAGCCGAGCGGCAGGATCGGGCCCTGGACCGAAAGGTTGTACGCCGTCGATCCCGCGGGCGTCGCCACCAGCATGCCGTCGCACACCAGTTCGGGCAGCACGATGCGGTCGTTGACCGCGATCTCGAGCTTCGCGGTCTGGCGCGTCTCGCGCAGGAACGAGACTTCGTTGATCGCGTGCGAGCGGAAGCTGTCGCCTTCGATCGTCACCGCGTTCATCCGCAGCGGGCTCACGCGGAACGGGCGCGCCTTCACCAGCCGCTCGTCGAGCTTCTCGAACCCCCAGTCGTTCATCAGGAAGCCCACCGTGCCCAGGTTCATCCCGAACACCGGGAGCGTGCGCTCGCGGTCGATCATCGCGTGGAGCGTCTGGAGCATGAAGCCGTCGCCGCCCAGCGCGACCACGACCTCGGCTTCCTCGATCGGCACCCACGAATAGCGCTCGCGCAGCTCCTCGGCCGCGGCCTGGGCGGGCGGCGTGGGCGAAGCGACCAGCGCGCGAAGCTCGCTCATCCGCCGGTGACGCTCATGTGGCGGCGGACGGCAGGCGCGGCGCCGCTGGCGATGCGGAAGTCGTGCCGCGCGGGCTTGAGGCGGAGCGCCTCGTCGATCGCTTCGTCGACCGCGGCGAGCCCGCCCGCACGGATCGCGGCCTTGAGGTCGACCTGGTCGTCATGGCCGAGGCACATATAGAGCTTGCCCTCGGTCGTGAGGCGCACGCGGTTGCAGCCGTCGCAGAAATTGGCGGTGAGCGGCGAGATCAGCCCGAGCCGCGTCTCGCTGCCCTTCACGCGCCAGTAGCGCGCCGGGCCGCCGCTGCGGTGCGTGTCGCGGACGAGATCGAACTGCGCGTCGAGCGCGGGGAAGACCTCGGTCAGCGGCAGGAAGCGGTCGGCGCGATCCTCGTCGATCGCGCCGAGCGGCATCGTCTCGATGAGGGTGAGGTCCATGCCCTCGGCGGCGCACCAGGCGAGCATCGGCGCGATCTCGGCTTCGTTGAGCCCCTTGAGCGCGACCATGTTGATCTTGACGCGCAGCCCCGCGGCGCGCGCGGCGGCGATGCCGGCGAGCACCTGGCTCACGTCGCCGTGGCGCGTGATGTGGCGGAAGGTGTCGGGATCGCGGCTGTCGAGGCTCACGTTGATCCGGCGCATCCCCGCTGCGACCAGCGTCCCGGCATGGTCGGCGAGGCGCGTGGCGTTGGTGGTGAGGGTCAGTTCCTCCAGCCCGTTGCCGAGGTGCGAGCCCAGCCGGCGCGCGAGCTCGCCCAGGTCGCGGCGCACCAGGGGCTCGCCGCCGGTGAGGCGGATCTTGGTGACGCCCCGTGCGATGAAGCGCTCGGCGATCAGGGCGATCTCCTCGAGCGCGAGCAGCGCATCGCGCGGCAGGAAGCTCATCGCCTCGGCCATGCAATAGCGGCAGCGCAGGTCGCAGCGATCGGTCACCGAGATGCGCAGATAGCGGATCGTGCGGCCATGGCTGTCGATCAGGGCTGGCGAGCCGTGCATGCGGCTGGCCTAGCACTTCCGCTTCGCCTGACAAGCCTGGATGGCGGTGACACAAACTTACGGTTATCGATACGCCGATGAACCTTGCGACTCCGGAGCCCGAGACCGAGGCACCGCCGGCCCAGGCCCCCGTTTTCGTCCTCTCCTTCCGCCAGCGCGACGAGATGGCGGCGGCGGCGGCCGGCGCGGGTTGGGGCGTGGTCGCGGCGCGGCGCGCGGAAGGAGTCGAGCGGCGCTTCCTCGCGAGCGGCGCGCAGGTCGCGGTGATCGATGCGCGCGGGGCGCTGAGCGAAGGGCTGATGGCGGCGCGCGCGCTCGGCGGCGTGGTCGAGGCGAGCCGGGCGGCGCTGCTCATCCTCGTCTCGCAAAGCGACACGCTGCACCTGCGCGAGTTCCACGATGCCGGGGCGACGCACTTCCTGTCGAGCCCCGCGTCGGTGGCGACGATCGCGCAGGCGATGCGCTTCGCCCAGCGCCATGCCGAGCGGCTGGGGCGGCAAGGCGTCGAGACCAAGGGCGAGGCGCTGGGCTGGCGTTACGACAGCGCGCTGCGCTCGCTCCAGCTCACCCCCGATCTCGCCGCGCAGCTCGAGCTGCCCGAGGCGCCGGCGCTTCGTCCTGCGCTCGCCAGGCTCGATGGCGCCGACCGCAAGCTGATGCGCGCGGCGGTGCGCCGGCTGAGCGAGGAACGGCCGACCACGGCCTTCGCGCACGACCTGCCGGGGATCGGCCGCGTCGTGCAGCATCTCCAGCGCGACCCCGTGACCGGGCGGCTGAGCGCGCTGATCGAGCGGCTCGGCGCGGCGCCCGATGCCGAGGCGGTGGTGCACGACGCGCTCACCGGCGCGCGCGACGGGCCAAGCGCGCGGCGCTGGCTGGGCGGACGGCTCGAGGAGGGCGTACAGGTCGGCGCGGTGCTGATCGGGCTGCTCGGCTTCGAGACGGTGAACACGGCATACGGCCGCGAGGCGGGGGACCGGCTGCTCCGCGCCGCGTCGCGCCGGATCGCCGATATCGCGCGCGAGGCGCTGGGGCGGACGGCGGTGGTCGCGCGGATGAGCGGCTCGGAATTCCTCGTCGCGAGCGACGGCTGCGACGCCGAGGGCCTCGCGCGCGCCGAGGCGGCGTTCGAGGAAGCGATGGCGCGGCCGTTCGTCGTCGAAGGCGATCTGCTCCCGCTCGGTGCGCGGATCGCGACGGCGCTGAGCAATGCAGGCGAGGGCGCCACTGGCCTTCTCCGCCGCGCGAGCGAAGCGCTGTTCGACGTGCCGATCCCCGAGGCCGAAGGGCCCTCGGTCGCCATCCTCGCCGCCGACCTGCGCCGCGCGATCGACCGCGACGAGATCGAAGTCGTGTTCCAGCCGCAGGTCGCGATCGCGACAGGCGCGATCGTCGGTGCCGAGGCGCTCGCGCGCTGGCGGCACCGCGATTACGGCGAGATCGGCCCCGAGACGCTCTTCGCCGCCGCCGACCATGCTGGGATCGCCGGCGCGCTCAGCGACCATGTCCAGTCGGTCGCGCTGTCGACCGCGGCGTCCTGGCCCGCGGCGCTGATCAAGCTCAGGCTCTCGATCAACGTCACTGCCGCCGACGTGGGCCGGACCAACTTCGTCGATGGTCTCCTCGGGCGGATCGACGCGAGCGGCTTCCCGCGCGCGCGGCTCACCGTCGAAGTCACCGAGAGCGGGATCATGAAGGACCTGGGCGACGCCGCCCGCCTCCTCGCCGAGCTGCGCACCGCCGGCTGCCGCGTCGCGATCGACGATTTCGGCACCGGCTATTCGAGCCTCGCCTATCTGAAGGCGCTGCCGCTCGACTATCTCAAGATCGACAAGCGGCTGAGCCAGGACATCGCCGGCAGCGTGCGCGATCGCGTGGTGGTCCGCGGCGTGATCGACATGGCGCGCTCGCTGGGGCTGGCGGTGGTGGCCGAAGGCGTCGAGACCGAGGCGCAGCTCGACCTACTCGCCAAGGAGGGCTGCCAATATTTCCAGGGCTATCTCTGCTCCGAGCCGGTCGACGGGATGACGCTCGCGCGGCTGGTGGCGACGCGGTGAGCGATCCCAGGGACCTCAGCGGCGTCTGGTACGGCCGCTACGCCGCGACGACGCGCTCGGAGACCAACAGCTTCATCGCGCAGATCGAGGACCGCGAAGGCGCGCTGAGCGGGGTGATCAGCGAGCCCGACACGACCGGCTATGCCGAGATCCGCCGCGCCCTCGTCTCCGGGCGGTGCGACGGCTCCTCGATCCGCTTCGTCAAGCAATATCAGGGACCGGCGCTGGTCCATGCCGTGCTCTACGCGGGCACGGTCAACGAGGACGCGACCGAGATCAGCGGCCAATGGGTGATCGTGCGCAGCACCGGCAGCTTCGTGATGCAGCGCGAGAAATTCGCCGCCGAGGAGCTCGCCGACGAGCGCGAAGTGGAGGAGGAACTGCGATGATCCGAGCGATGCTGGCGATGCTCGCGCTGCTGCTGGCGGTGCCTGAGGCGATGGCGCGGCCGGCCGATGATCCGCGCGCGGCGGTCGAGGCGGCGATGGCGGATTCGGCCGAAGGCTGGAACAGCGGCGACATCGACCGGTTCCTCGCAGTCTATTCGGACGATCCGGCGACGAGCTTCACCGGCAAGATCGTCACGCGCGGCAAGGAAGAGATCCGCAACCGCTACATGGTCACCTACGCCAGGCAGTTCGGGCATATGGCCGCGGCAGTGCCGACGCGGCTCAGCTTCCGGATCGAGGATTTCCGGATGCTGGGGCCGGACCATGCGTTGCTGATCGCGCAATGGACGCTGGAGAATATCGAAACGGACAAGCCCGACACGGGCATGACTTCGCTGGTCTTCCGCAAGGAGGCCGGCGGCTGGAAGATCATCGCGGATCACAGCAGCTGAGCGGCGATCGCCTTCGTCACCTCCCTCGTCATCCCGGCGAAAGCCGGGACCCAGGAGTCTCGGGCGATGTCCTCTGTAACCCTGGGTCCCGGCTTTCGCCGGGATGACGGCTGCTTGGCCCGATCGGGTTCGAGTCCAGGTTGATGCCTCGCTCGGATTGCAATGTAGGAATCGGACTGCGAGGTTAGGGGGCGCTCTTTCTCATCGTACCCTTCTTTGATCGATTGAAACGATCAACGCGCTTTCGCAGTATCTGCAATGGTTGTTGTCCACACTGTCAACCGTTATCGATTTTATCGATCTTTCAGGCCGGCTCAGGCCGCCGCGGCCGAGGAGGTCAGTCGCTGGAGCGTGTGGCCGGCGCAGTCGGCGAGGCTGGAGAGCAAGGTGACCGCGACCGGCTCGATCGGCTTGATCGCGCGCCAATAGGCGCCGAGCGCCATCGAGGGCTCGTCGAGGCCGATGGGGAACATCGCCATGCTGCCCACGAAGGTGGGGCGATAGGCGGCGTGGGGCACGCGCTCGTCGGCGTAGATGTCGGGGATCTGGATCGCGCGCTTCTCGACGATCGCGCGGCCCGAGATGCACGCCTCGATCGGGAAGCGCCGCCCTGCCCAGAGCGGCCGCACGGCGTCCTCGGCGAGATACGCGACCTGGTCGCCCTCGCGCCGCACGACGCAGACGCCTTCGGAAGCCGCGATGAAGCGGGCGTGGCGGCGAAGGACCTCGACCAGCTCGTCGAACGATTCGGCCCCGACCAGCGAGGTCATCGCCGTGATCAGCATCCGGCGGCGTTCGAAAACCTGTTCGGTCGACATTCCTGCTCCTCCCGAGTCGAGATGATGACCGGGAAGAAGTTGCTACAACCATAACCGGCACAAATAAACATCGGGAAATCCCGATATTTATGCCGATGCCGCAATGACACCGCTGGTCAGCCCGCCGCCTTTGCCAGCCCCCGCGACAATTGCAGCGCAGCATTGAGCCGTGCCGCCGGCGTCTTCCACTCGCGCGTGATCACCAGCTTCATGTCGGGCCGCAGCCGCGCGGTGCCGTCGAGCCGGTCGACATAGGCGAGCAGCCCGTCGATGTTCGGGAACTTGTCGTCGTGGAAGCTCACCAGCGCGCCCTTGGGCCCGACGTCGAGCTTGGCGACGCATGCGGCCTTGGCGTTGAGCTTGGTCTCGATCAACGTGACGAGGTTCTCGGTCGCCTCGGGCAGCTTGCCGAACCGGTCGATCATCTCGGCGGCGAACGCCTCGATCCCGGCGCGGTCGTCGAGCTCGTTCAGGCGGCGGTAGAGCCCCATGCGCAGGTCGAGGTCGGGAACATAGTCCTCGGGGATGAGGATCGGCGCGTCGACGGTGATCTGCGGCGAGAAGTCCCTGGGGCGCAGCTCCTCGCGCAGCCCGCCCGCGCGTGCCTCGAGGATCGCCTCCTCGAGCATCGACTGGTAGAGTTCGTAGCCGACTTCCTTGATGTGCCCCGACTGTTCGTCGCCGAGGAGGTTGCCCGCGCCGCGGATGTCGAGGTCGTGGCTCGCCAGCTGAAAGCCCGCGCCGAGCGAGTCGAGATCCGAGAGCACCTTCAGGCGCTTCTCCGCCGCCTCGGTCATCAGCCGCTGGGCCGGCGTGGTCATATAGGCATAGGCGCGCGTCTTCGACCGGCCGACGCGCCCGCGCAGCTGGTAGAGCTGGGCGAGGCCGAACTTGTCGGCGCGGTTGATGATCATCGTGTTGGCGCTGGGGATGTCGAGCCCGCTCTCGACGATCGTCGTCGAGACGAGGACTTCGAACTTCCTGTCGTAGAAGGCCGACATCCGCTCCTCGACGTCGCCGGGCGCCATCTGGCCGTGCGCGACGACGTAGCGGACCTCGGGGACTTCCTCGCGCAGGAATGTCTCGATGTCGGGCAGGTCGGCGATGCGGGGGGTGACGAAATAGCTCTGCCCGCCGCGGTAATGTTCGCGCAGCAAGGCCTCGCGCAGCACCACCGGGTCCCAGGGGATGACATAGGTGCGCACCGCGAGGCGATCGACCGGCGGGGTCTGGATCACCGAGAGCTCGCGCAGCCCCGACATCGCCATCTGCAGCGTGCGCGGGATCGGCGTGGCGGTGAGGGTGAGGACATGGACGTCGGCCTTCAGCGCCTTCAGCCGCTCCTTGTGCGTCACCCCGAAGCGCTGCTCCTCGTCGACGATGACGAGCCCGAGCCGCTTGAACTCGACACCCTTGGCGAGCACCGCATGCGTGCCGATGATGATGTCGACGGTGCCGTCGGCGAGCCCGTCGCGCGTCGCCTTGGCTTCGGCGGCGGGGACGAGGCGCGAGAGCCGGCCGATGTTGATCGGGAAGCCCTGGAAGCGCTCGGTGAAGTTGTTGAAGTGCTGGCGCGCGAGCAGCGTCGTCGGGCAGACCACCGCGACCTGCATCCCCGCCATCGCCGCGACGAAGGCGGCACGCAGCGCGACTTCGGTCTTGCCGAAGCCGACGTCGCCGACCACCAGCCGGTCCATCGGCCGGCCGGCGCCGAGGTCCTCGAGCACGTCGCCGATCGCGCGGTCCTGGTCGTCGGTCTCCTCATAGGGGAAGCGGTCGACGAAGGCGGGATAGCCGCCGGGATCGGGCTCCGCGACTTCGGCGGGGCGGAGCGCGCGCTTGGCCGCCGTGGCGATCAGCTCGCCGGCGATCTCGCGGATGCGCTCCTTCATCCGGCTCTTGCGGCGCTGCCACGCCTCGCCGCCGAGCTTGTCGAGCTGCGCGCCATCCTCGGCCGAGCCGTAGCGGCTGAGCACCTCGAGGTTCTCGACCGGCACGTAGAGCTTGTCGCCGCCGAGATAGCTGAGCTGGACGCAGTCGTGCGGGGCCTGCTGCACCGGGATCTGGGTCAGCCCGTCGTAGCGGCCGATGCCGTGGTCGACGTGGACGACGAGGTCGCCGGGGGAGAGCGTCGCGAGCTCGGCGAGGAAAGCGTCGGTGTTCTTGCGGCGCTTGGCGCGGCGGACGAGCCGGTCGCCGAGCATGTCCTGCTCGGTGAGCAGCGCGATGTCGGGCGCGGTGAAGCCATGGTCGAGCGGCAGGACGATCAGCGCGACGCCGCGATCGGCGATGCCCAGCGCTTCCTGCCAGCTGTCGGCAGGGGCGGCGCCGGTGAGGCCATGGTCTTCGAGCAGCCCCTTCAGCCGCTCGCGCGCGCCATTCGAATAGCTGGCGAGGACGGGCTTCTTCTTCTCCCGCCGCAGCTTGGCGAGATGCTCGGCGACGGCTTCGTAGACATTGGTGCCCGCGGCGCGCTCGGGGGCGAAGTCGCGGGGGCCGTCCACGTTGAAGTCGAGGACGGTCTTGCTTTCGGGTTCGTGGAAGGGCGTGGCGAGGTGCGCGGGGGCGGCGTCGAGCCTGTCGGTCCATTCGGCGCTGGTGAGGTAGAGCGCGTCGGGTGCGAGCGGGCGATAGCTGCCCGGATCGCCCGACTGGGCGCGGACGCGGTTCGAATGATAGTCGGCGACCGCTTCGAAGCGCGCCTCGGCGGCACCGGCATCGCCGGCGTCGCGGATGAGCACCGCATCGCCGGGCAGGTGGTCGAACAGCGTCTCGAGCCGCTCCTCGAACAGCGGGAGCCAATGCTCCATGCCGGCGAGGCGGCGGCCGTCGGAGATCGCCTGGTAGAGCGGGTCGCCGGTGGCGGTTGCGCCGAACTTGTCGCGGTAGCGGGTGCGGAAGCGGCGGATGCTCTCCTCGTCGAGCAGCGCTTCGGAGGCGGGGAGGAGGGTGAAGCCGTCGATCCGGCCGGTCGTGCGCTGGTCGGCGGGATCGAAGGTGCGGACGCTCTCGATCTCGTCGCCGAAGAAGTCGAGCCGCAGCGCCTGGTCGGCGCCGCTCGGGAAGAGATCGACGAGGCCGCCGCGGACGGCGAACTCGCCCGCGTCGTTGACCGTGTCGACGCGGACATAGCCGTTCGACTGGAGCAGCGTGCCGAGCTTCTCGAGGCTGATCCGCTCGCCGGGCGCGAGGCGTGCGACGAGCTGGCGGATACGGAAGGGGGTGAGGGTGCGCTGGGTGGCGGCGTTGACGGTGGTGACGAGGAGGCGGGCGTGTTTCGGCTGCGTCTGGAGCGCGTGGAGCGCGGCCAGGCGCTCGGACATGATGCGGAGAGTGGGCGAGGCGCGGTCGTAGGGGAGACAATCCCAGGCCGGATAGGCGATGACGTCGAGCTCGGGCGCGAAATAGGGCGCGGTGGCGGCGACGGCGCGCATCGCGGACTCATCGGGGGCGATGTAGACTGCGGTGCGCCCGGCGCGCGCGAGGTCGGCCAGCATCCAGGGGAGGAAGCCGGCGGGCACGCCCGCGAGCGTCAGCGGCTTGGCGGCGGAGAGGATGGTCTTGAGGTCGGGCATGGTTCTCTTCAGCCGTCATCCCGGCGAAAGCCGGGACCCAGGGCCACAAGGGGCATCGCTCTTGACCCTGGGTCCCGGCCTTCGCCGGGAGGACGGTTATCTTGCTATGGGCACGAAATTCAGCTGCTTCAGCGCGTCCATCAACGGACCTTGCCAGCGCACGGGAACCGCGGCGGTTCCCATTGCCCAGGCCATGATGTCGACGTCCTGCTCTTCCATCAGCGCCTCGAACCAGTCGATCTCGGCGTCGCTCCAGCGCGCGTGATGCGTGTCGAAGAAGCCGCCGACGAACAGGTCGGCTTCCTTGGTGCCGCGGTGCCAGGCGCGGAAGTGCAGGCGCTTGAGACGGGTTTCGCGATCCATGATGCTCCAACGACGATTGGCCGGCAGCGCTGGAATGCGCCGTCGGCGACGGGGTTTCCGCCCAGATAGGCACTCGCGGGCGCGAACGCCAGCGTCTCGCCACCCCAAGATAAATGCCGCCCGGCAGGCCCAAGCGCGTGTCGTGCCTCTATAATTAACCCAAACCGGTTGCCAGGAAGGGTGTCGTAATGCGTTTCGTGATGCTGAAGTCGATCAACGGCGATCCGATGCTGGTGAACATCTCGGCGGTGCGCGCCGTCTCGACGATCAACATGGCCGGTGACGAAGTCGGCGTGATCGCGTTCGACAAGGACCATGAGCTGGTCGTCGGCTCGAACGTCACCGAAGTGCTCGCCGCGATCGAGAAGGCCTCGGCGATCGGCTGATCCTGACGCTCGTGGTTGGCACGTGACCGCCTAGTCACTAGGTCGGGGGCATGCGGCCCGACGTCCTCAATCCTTTGTTTGCCGAAGTCACGGCGCTGAAGGGCATCGGCCCGGCGCTCGCCAAGCCGCTCGAGCGGCTCGGGCTGGATCGCGCCGTCGATGTCGCCTTCCATCTTCCCACCGGCTGGGTCGACCGGCTGCCGCGCGACGAGCTGATGGCGTCGGACGCGGGCCGGGTGATCGCGATCCAGCTTACTCCCGTGAACTATCGCATGGGCGGCAGCGCGCGCTCGCCGGCGCGCGTCCAGGCCGTCGATGCGCACGGCAACCATGTCACGCTCGTCTATTTCGGCGGCAGCTCGGGCTGGGTGAAGAAGCTGCTGCCGCTGAATGAGCCGCGCTGGGTGTCGGGCAAGCTCGAGACCTATGGCCAGGAGCTGCAGATGGTCCATCCGGACTATGTGCTCGAGCCCGGCGAGGCGGAGGGCCACCAGGGCCGCGAGGCGATCTATCCCTGTTCCGAAGGCATCACCTCGAAGCGGATTGCAACGCTGGTCGAGCAGGCGATCGAGCGCGCCCCCGAGCTGCCCGAATGGATCGAGCCGAGCCTCAAGGCGCGCCAGGGCTGGCCCCGCTGGCACGAAGCGTTGGCGCGCATCCACGCCGATCCCGCCGACGCCAAGGCGCGCGAGCGGCTCGCCTATGACGAAGTGTTCGCCACCCAGCTCGCGCTGCTGCTGGTGCGCGGCGAGGCGCGGTCGAAGCGCGGCCAGCCCCTGCGCGGCGACGGGCGGCTGCGCGACGCGCTCAAGCTGCCTTACGCCCCGACGGGCGCCCAGGCCCGCACGATCCGCGAGATCGAGGGCGACATGGCACAGGAACGGCCGATGCTGCGGCTGCTCCAGGGCGATGTCGGCTCGGGCAAGACCTTGGTCGCGGCGATGGCGCTGCTGATCGCGGTCGAGGCGGGCGCGCAAGGGGCGATGCTCGCGCCCACCGAGATCCTCGCCCGCCAGCATTATGAGACGCTGTCGCGGCTGCTTGCCGGGCTCGACGTGACCGTCGCGGTGCTCACCGGGCGCGATAAGGGCAAGGCGCGCGAAGCGACGCTGATGGGGCTCGCCGACGGATCGATCGACATCCTCGTCGGCACGCATGCGATCTTCCAGGAGGGCGTGGGCTATCGCAATCTCGGGCTCGCGGTGGTCGACGAGCAGCATCGCTTCGGCGTGGCCGAGCGGATGATGCTCCAGGCCAAGGCGAGCGTGCCGCCGCATCTGCTGGTGATGACCGCCACGCCGATCCCGCGCACGCTCCAGCTCGCGACGCATGGCGAGATGGACGTGAGCCGGCTGGACGAGATGCCGCCGGGCCGCACCCCGGTCGAGACCAGCGTGATCGCCGACGCTCGGCTCGGCGACGTCGTCGCGGGGCTGGGTCGGCATATCGAGAGCGGCAAGCAGGCGTACTGGGTGTGCCCGCTGGTCGAGGAGAGCGAGAAGATCGACATGGCGGCCGCCGAAGCGCGCGCCGCCGAGCTGCGGCATCGGTTCGGCGATCGCATCGGGCTGGTGCACGGGCGGATGAAGGGGCCCGAGAAGGACGCGGTGATGGCGCGCTTCTCGGCCGGCGAGCTGGCGGTGCTGGTGGCGACGACGGTGATCGAAGTGGGCGTGGACGTGCCCAATGCCACGCTGATCGTGATCGAGCATGCCGATCGCTTCGGGCTCGCCCAGCTCCACCAGCTGCGCGGGCGCGTGGGGCGCGGCGATGGCAAGTCGCACTGCATCCTGCTGCGCGGCGAGCAGCTGAGCGAAACCTCGCGGGCGCGGCTGGCGCTGATGCGCGACACCACCGACGGCTTCGTCATCGCCGAGCGCGACTTGGAGCTGCGCGGCGCGGGCGAACTGCTCGGCACGCGGCAATCGGGCGAGCAGCAGTTCCGGCTCACCCCGCCCGAGCTGCTGGCGCCGCTGCTCGAGATGGCGACGGCGGACGCGCGGCTGCTCGAGGACCAGGATCGCAAGCTGCAGACGCCAAGGGGGCAGGCGGCGCGGACGGCGCTCTACCTGTTCGAGCGCGATGCGGCGGTAGGGCTGCTGCGGGCGGGTTAGAACTTGTGGTTCTTGAGGAGCACTGCGAGCAGTTCATAATAGCTCGCGAGGTCGATGCCGGTGTCGAACTGGCAGCCGATCCGGCCGCCCAGTGACCAGCGGACCTCGGCCACCATCACGCCGATGATCGGCAGATTCACCCGGATGCGCTGGCCGATCTCGAGCGCCGCGTCGCAGCGCGCCATCAGGCCGTGGGCGGAGATGTTGACGATCAGCAGGTTGAGCTGGCGGGCATCCGGACCGAAGGCGCGCGCCCGATAATGGACCGCGTCGCGGCCTGCTTGCCGGAAATCAGCAAAGGCCGGAATACCCATGGCCAAACTCGCCCGCCCCGTTCAAAGACCCGAAGGTACGATTGCCACGAATAACGCCGTGGCGTGAATCTCTTTGAAACAAAGCTGATTAACATCGATTTATGCCCGCCTCCGGTCAGCTACGGAAGCGGGGTCAAAAGCCCGTGATTCTTCTTGCCCGCGGAGACCCGAACAGGCTCGCCGGCGACGGTGATCGCATGGCCTTCGTCGTCCACGCGCTCGCCGTTCACGCGCGCGCCGCCCTGCTTGATCAGCCGCCGGGCCTCGCCCTTCGAAGCGCTCAGGCCCAGGCTTACCAGCGCATCGACGAGGGCGATGCTGCCGCCCTCCACCGCGAAGCTGGGGAGCGCCTCGCCCGCGGCGCCTTCCTCGAAGGTGCGGCGCGCGGTCTCGGCGGCTTCCTCGGCCGCGGCGCGGCCGCGGCACAGCGCCGTGGCTTCGTTGGCGAGGATCTTCTTGGCCTCGTTGATCTCCGCGCCTTCGAGCGCTTCGAGCCGGGCGATCTCGTCCAATGGCACGTCGGTGAACAGGCGGAGGAACTTGCCGACGTCGCGGTCGTCGGCGTTCCGCCAGAACTGCCAGTATTCATAGTGCGAGAGCTGGTCCTCGTGCAGCCATACCGCGCCGTTGACCGACTTGCCCATCTTGGTGCCGTCGGCATTGGTGATCAGCGGCGTCGTCGCGCCGAACACTTCGGCGCCGTCGACGCGGCGCGCGAGCTCGATACCGTTGACGATGTTGCCCCATTGATCCGACCCGCCCATCTGGAGGCGGCAGCCGAAGCGGCGCGACAGCTCCATGAAGTCATAGGCCTGGAGGATCATGTAGTTGAATTCGAGGAAGGTCAGCGGCTGCTCGCGCTCGAGCCGGAGCTTGACCGAATCGAAGGTGAGCATCCGGTTGATCGTGAAGTGCCGCCCGACGTCGCGCAGGAAGGGGATGTACTCGAGCCGGTCGAGCCAGTCGGCATTGTTGACCATCACCGCGTCGGTGGGACCGTCTCCGAAGGTGAGGAAGCGCTCGAAGATACGGCGGATGCTGGCGATGTTCGCGCCGATGCCATCGTCGTCGAGCAGCTTGCGGACCTCGTCCTTGCCCGAGGGGTCGCCGACCTTGGTGGTGCCGCCGCCCATCAGCACGATCGGCTTGTGCCCCGCCTGCTGGAGCCGGCGGAGCAGCATCACCGAGACGAGGTTGCCGACATGGAGCGACGCCGCAGTGGCGTCGAAACCCACATAGGCCGGCACGACCTGCTTCGTCGCGAGGGCGTCGAGCCCCTCGGCGTCGGTGACCTGGTGGAGGTAGCCGCGCGAGGCGAGGAGGCGGAGAAGATCGGACTTGTGCTCGGTCATGGTGGCGGCGCTTTAGCCGAGGCGGGGGGCTGCGTCATCCCCGAGGCTGGCGGCGCGAAAGTCAGGGAAGTGAGGCCAAGAACGGAGCTCGCCGCCGCATCGGTGTGTATTATTTCACTAACACAGTTGACACGGTTGACACCAGCCATTCGGAAAAAACCGGCGGGGTGCGCGGCGGCTTTGCAGGGAGGGAGAAGGGAGGAGACGGCGCGCGGCATGCGCGGGAAGGACGCAGGCGAGGTCCTACATGTCAAGCGAGCCGAGCGGCTATTGGCCGAGGGCCGGCGCGACGCGGGCCGCGCGCGAATTGACGACGCGCTCCTGACGCACTGCCATGTCGAGCCATGCGGCTTCTGCGCGAAGACAACGTTCACGGACGTTTTCGAGCGTGGCGAGTTCGGCTTCGGCGCGGCATTTGGCGGCCAAGGCGCGATAATCGGGCTGGGACATCATGGCTCCTGGGAAGAGAGAAGGCGGTGCGGCGCCCGTCGAGGGGACAGGCGCCGCGGGACGGCTGGAGCCGCCCCTCAGTCCGCCGGTGCGATGTTCGCAGCCGACGGACGTCCGCGCTTGTCGTTCTCCAGTTCATAGCTGACGCGCTGGTTCTGGCTCAGCGTCTGCAGGCCCGAGCGCTCGACGGCGCTGATATGGACGAAATGGTCCTGGTTGCCGCCGTCGGGGGCGATGAAGCCGAAACCCTTGGCGGTATCGAAGAATTTGACGGTGCCGGTATGGCTCATGTGGAATTCCTTCATGCTGGCGGCGCGCCCAGCGTGGGCGGACCTCGTGCTGCAAGGGGCAGAAAGAAGGAATGGGGGCCGCAAAGCTCCGAAGACCGTCGATTTGCGACTGTAGCATATGGCATATGGGGTAGGTCGAAGCCATTGCAAGGAAGTCATGACGATTTTTTGAAAATAAAATGCCGGAGCTCTTCGAATTCACGCACGGAGGTACGGCATCGATCATGGAAATGATTCGATTGATTGAATGACGGATGTCGTTTCCAGGAGAGATTAAATGTTCTCTCTTGGAGGATGAGGGATCTAGAGGTCAGGCGTCCAAAGATTTTCTACTGATTTCGTCCGCTTCGAGTCTTCGATCGGTTCGGAGCTTGCGCGAGATCGCGCCAGGGCGGCGCAGCATGACGATACCCATGGCGGCGAGCGTGACGACGGCGATCGCGCCATAGGCAGCGAGCAGGCCGAGGTTCGCGGGCATCATTCGTCCCGCCCCCGCTTCGCCGCCAACCGCGCCGCGATCGCGCGCTCGACGGCTTCGGCCCCAGCCGCGCTTTCTACCGCGAGGTTGAGCGGCCATCCGCCCAAGGCATCGTCATGGGCGTTGAGGAATGCCTGCGCCGCGTCCGGGCCCAGGGCGTCCCAGGCGAGAAGCGTGATCCTGCTCTGGCGCTCGGCGCCTTCCGCGGAGAGCCTGGGCGTGGCAAACGTCTTGCGGAAGCGCTTCATCCGCGGCGGCGTGGCGGCGGGATCGGCGCCGCCGGACTCGTCCCCGGTCATGCGACGAGCGGCGTCGAGTCGGTGATGCCGACTGCTTCCTGGACAAGGCGAATTCGCTGGGCATAGGCGCGCGCCATGGCGCGATGGGCCCATCGCGCCTCGGGCGAAGCCGCACGTTTGGCGAGCATCAGGGAGACCTGATGGCGGGAATAAAGATAATTGAGATCCATTGCGGATGCTCCTGCTAATGTAAGCGGGAGCGCGTCCGTCTCTCAGCCGATGGCGCCTACGAAATCCGTCTGCCAGCGATGGTTGTTGCTAGCAGAATTTCCAAAAACATCATAGCTTTATCTTTTTCCGTACGATCCCGGTGACTTCGCGCGACCGCCGGGGCCAGCACCTTGCCTGCTTCCGGCCAGGCGATTTCGGGGGCTCGCGAGGGAGGAGAGCTTGCCCTCGGCGAAGCGCGACGGCCACGACACGGGCCGCATCGGTTCGCCGCACGACGCGCTCGAATCGTCCGTTCGTTCGACGCTCTCACCCGAGTCGTTCATCTGGGAGACAGATTGATCCGAACAGGCAGGCGGTGCCCGGGGCGGGTTTAAGACGGAGTCGCTCATGCGTATCATATCGAAGAGGCCGGAAGTTCGCTTGCTCCTTGCTGCGCTGGCCGTGTCCGCGCCGGTCAGCGCGTCGGCGCAGCAGACCCCACAGGATCCCAGCATCGTCGTGACCGGCGAGCGCGCGCCCGATGGGCCGATGACGCCGGGTCCCCAGATCAAGGGCGTGATCACCGCGCGCCATGGCGACCGGATGAAGGTCGCGACCGCCGACGGCCGCAGCGTGATCATCGCGATCAACGACGCGACGCAGATCCGGGCCGGCGGCGGCCTGTTCAGCAGCCGCAGCAAGCTTGCCGCGGACTCGCTGCTCAACGGGCTGCCGGTGACGGTCAAGACGCTCCAGCCGGTTGGCCAACCGGCGGGCGACGACCTGGTAGCCAGCCAGATCAGCTTCAAGAGCGGCGACCTGAGGACCGCGACGATGATCCGCACCGGAACGGCGCAGGGCTTCGAGGAACAGACCGCGGCGACCGAATCGCTGCGCGGCCGCCTGGGCGACATCGACAAGTACAACATCAAGAGCACGACCAACGTGCACTTCGACGTCGGCAAGGCCGACCTCTCCGAACAGGACAAGGCGCAGCTCTGCCAGACGGCAAACTCGGCCGAAGGCACCGACAATGCGCTGATCCTCGTCGTCGGCTACACCGATTCGACCGGCAGCGACGACCTCAACCAGGCGCTTAGCGAGAAGCGCGCGGGCCGCGTGATCAACTATCTCCAGCAGAAGTGCGGCTGGAAGCCCTATCGCATGCTCACCCCGACCGGGATGGCGACGGCCGACCCGATGGCGCCGAACGACACCGACGAAGGCAAGGCGCAGAACCGCCGCGTCGCGGTGAACATCCTCGTCAGCAAGAGCGTCGACGGGCTGTAAGCCCCGCGCGACTTCGTAATCGAGTCGGGAGCGGCGGGTCCGCTCCCGGCCTTTGGGTGTATCGACGGTCGGGCTCGCGGGCCCACTCGTGGCCTGTCACCCTGAACTTGGGCGAGTCATCATTTCGCTGCTCGACAGGCGCTCCCGAGGAAGGAACGCCTCCCCCCGGATCGTCATCCCGGCTTTCGCCGGGATGACGTTTGAATGATGCGTTTCGAGAGGGTTGGATGCTGAAACGCGTTCAGCATGACGGCCCGCTGGTTGGCGCCAGCGACGAAACACCGACCGCCGCTGCGACCTACCCGACGCCCTCGAGCCCTTCGCTTGCCTCCAGCCACGCGGCCTCGGCCGTCTCGATCCGCGCCGCGACGTCGGCGCGCTGCTTCATCAGCTCAGTCATGGTGAGCTTCGCCAGCGCCGGCTCGGCGCTGCCCGGATCGAACATCGCGCGGTCCAGCGCCTTCAGCCGGTCGCCCAGCTTCGCCAGTTCCGCCTCGGCCTCGCGCGCCGCCTTCTTCAGAGCCTTCTCCTTCTCGCGCGCTTCGGCGCCGCGGCGGCGATCTTCCTTCCTGTCGCCCTTGGCCGGTCTGGCCGCTTCCTTGTCCTTGCTGAGGACGAAAGCGATATAGTCCTCGATCGAGCCGTCGAACTCGCGCGCGGTGCCGGCGTCGACCAGCACCAGCCGGTCGGCGGTCAGCTCGAGCATGTGACGGTCGTGGCTGACGATCACCACCGCTCCCGAATAGGCGTTGAGCGCCTGGACCAGCGCCTCGCGCGCGTCGACGTCGAGGTGGTTGGTCGGCTCGTCGAGGATCAGCAGGTGCGGCGCGTCGCGGGTGATCAGCGCGAGGGCCAGGCGCGCACGCTCGCCGCCCGAGAGCTTGCCGACCTCGGTCGTCGCCTTGGGGCCCTGGAAGCCGAAGCGGCCGAGCTGCGCGCGCACCGCGCCCTGGCTCGCCTTGGGCATCGCCTGGGTCATGTGCTGGAGCGGGGTGTGCTCGCGGTCGAGCTCCTCGACCTGGTACTGGGTGAAATAGCCGACGCGCATCTTGCCCGAGGCGTTGAACGCGCCCTCCATCGGCGCGAGCTGCATCGCGAGCAGCCGCGCGAGCGTGGTCTTGCCGTTGCCGTTGCGGCCGAGCAGCGCGATGCGGTCGTCGGGATCGAGGCGCAGGTTGAGGCGGCGCAGGATCGGCGTCTCGTCATAGCCGACCGCGGCCATGTCGAGCGTCACCAGCGGCGGGCGCAGCTCGTCGGGGTTGGGGAAGTCGAAGCTGAGGCTCGGATCGTCGAACAGCTCGGCGATCGGCTGCATCCGGGCGAGCATCTTGGCGCGCGACTGCGCCTGCTTCGCGGTCGAGGCGCGGGCCGAGTTGCGCGCGACATAATCCTGGAGCTTCTCGCGCTCGGCCTGCTGCCTGGCGCGCGCCGCGGCGAGCTGGGCCTGGCGCTCGGCGCGCTGGCGCTCGAACGCGTCATAGCCGCCGGGATAGAGGGTGAGCTTGCCGCTGCCCAAGTGGAGGATGTGGTCGACGACGTTGTTGAGGAAGTCGCGCTCGTGGCTGACGAGCAGGATCGTCGCGGGATAGGAGACGAGGAAATCCTCGAGCCAGAGCACCGCCTCCAGGTCGAGGTGGTTCGAAGGCTCGTCGAGCAGGAGGACATCGGGCTGCGAGAACAACAGGCTCGCGAGCGCGACGCGCATCCGCCAGCCGCCCGAGAAGCTGTCGAGCGGGCGGTTCTGCATCGCCTCGTCGAAGCCGAGGCCGACGAGGATCGTCGCGGCGCGCGAAGGGGCGGTATAGGCGTCGATCGCGGCAAGCCGGTCGTAGATCTCGCCCAGCCGGTCGGGATCGTGGCTGGTCTCGCTCTCGGCCATCAGCGCGGCGCGCTCGGTGTCGGCGGCGAGGACGGTGTCGAAGGGCGTGGCGTCGCCGGCAGGGGCTTCCTGCGCGATATAGCCGAGCGTGGCGCCGCGGGGCATCTCGACGCTGCCCATGTCGGGCTCGAGCATGCCGGCGATGACGCGGACCAGCGTGGTCTTGCCGGCGCCGTTGCGGCCGATCAGGCCGATTCGGCCGCGCGGGGGCAGCTTGGCGGTGGCGCCGTCGAGGATGGTCCGCCCGCCGAGGCGAACCGTGATGTCGTTCAGGTTGAGCATGTGGGCGCCCCCTAGCAGGGGAGCGCGCCGGTCCCAAGCGTCTTGGCCTGGCAGGTTCGAGCCGCCGGCCTCGCCCGGCCGGCGGCTCACGCCTGCGATGGATCAGGCGTAGGTAACGCTGGTCCGGGGCTTGTGGCGGCGGCGCATCGCGAAGCCGACGATGCCGAAGCCGCCGAGCATCATCGCCCAGGTCGCCGGCTCGGGCACCGCGCCGACACCCGAGCCGCCCGAGCCGCCGGAGGGGCCCACGGGCGTGAGGTCGAAGTTGCGGATGCCGACCGAGCCGGCGTTCGAGAACAAGTCGATGTAGAGCGAGTCGATGCCCTGCATTGCCGTGGTGCCGGTGGTGCTCTGCCCATCCGAGGTGATCTGGATCCGGTGGCTGTAGTCGAACAGGTCGGTGCGGCCGCTGGCGCCGGCGCTGAGCGCGAACACCACCGAGTTGACGTCGAACAGGCCGCCGCCGACGCGCGTGAGCGTGAAGAGGCTGCCCGCGGAAGTGAGCGTCTGGTCGTCGCCGAACGCGATCGAGCCGTCGGCGCCGTTGAAGAACACCCCGGTCTGGCCGCCGATGTTCTTGAGGATGAAGTCGCCGAGCGTGACGCTCTGGCCGTTGGCGAGCGTGGTGCCGGACGCGATCGAGGTGAAGTCGAGCGAGGTCGCGCACGCCGGAGTCGCGCAGAGAAGGGCCGCGATCGCGGCAGCAGCAAATTTCATTTCCGATACCCCCAGGGCGCCCCGGAATCGATGATCCCGGGAGCATTAGTGATTTGATACCAATCAGTTACGAGTCGCTGATCGGCGGCAGGGGTTCCCTAACGGAGCGTTAAGGGGCGCGGCAACGCGGCCGCCCGCCGAAATGGGTCAGCTGGTTCCTTGTGGCACAGGAAGGGTCAGCGATGCGCCTCGGCGGCGAGGGTGACGAGCGTGTTCAGCAGCTGCTCGAAATGCGCCATGATTCGGCGGTTGTTCTCGAGCAGCCGCTCGTCGAGCAGGACGTGGGTGGGGACGATCACCCCGGCGTCCTTCCAGGCGACGACCTCCTCGGCGACGAGCGCGTTCACGCGGCGGCGCACGGTTTCGAAGGGGATGTCGATCGCGC
This sequence comes from Sphingomonas sp., assembly GCF_017745215.1. Classification (GTDB taxonomy): domain Bacteria; phylum Pseudomonadota; class Alphaproteobacteria; order Sphingomonadales; family Sphingomonadaceae; genus Sphingomonas. Next base: position 94,468 of record NZ_JAGHZV010000006.1, on the reverse strand, counting down.
GGGCGAGCGGGCGCAGGCCGATCGGCTCGCGCAGGCTGTCGGGGAGTGGCATATCCTCCTCGGCATAGCGTTCGGCGAGGCGCGGGTCGCCGGTCACCTGGCGGACGTTGGCGGCGACGATCGCCGCGACGATCGTGCCGCTGGTAACGTCGCCGTAGAGTTCGGTGAACGTCTCGAGCGCACGCAGCGTGAAGGCGACGAGCAAGCGCCCGACCACGCCATCGGGCAGCACGGAGAAGCCGGCGTCGAGCGCGCGGGCGGCGGGGGCGTAGCCGGCGTCGGCGAGCGCGGAGAGGCTGTGGGTCAGGGCCGCGACGTCCTCGGCCGCGGCCGGGCCGAATCGCTCGTCCGCGAGGAATCGCTCGGCGATGCGGAAGCCAGCGGCCTCGCGGATCAGCAGCCCGGCGTCGACCAGTTCGGCGGCCCGGCGGCGGACATTGGTGTGCGGCAGGCCCATCGACTCGGCGATGGCGGCGCCGCTGACGGGGCGGCCGAGGCGGTTGGCTGCCTCGATCCCGATCCAGCGGCCGGATTCGGCGTCGCGGAAGGGGTGGTGGGCGAGGGTGGCGCCGAGCGCCGAGGCGAAGACGATCGCGGCGATCCGCTCGTGCGGAACCAGCGGCTGCCAGCGCCCGGCGCGCGTCAGCAGCAGCTCTGAGACCTGGCGAGCGACGAGACGGGTCGGGCCCCTGGGGCGGCTGATCGCGGCGGTCATCGGCCGGCTCATTCGCGCATTGGACGGTCGCGATCAAGCGCCGGCGTGCAGGAATGTCGTTTCATATCAGTATCAAGCGCCGGGGTGCTCAGGCCGGGACAAGGTTATGCGCCACGGCTTCGGCCAGCTTGATCCCGTCGATCGCGGCCGAGAGGATGCCGCCCGCATAGCCCGCGCCTTCGCCGCCCGGATAGAGGCCCTCGACGTTGAGGCTCTGCAGGTCCTTGCCGCGCGTGATGCGCACCGGCGAGCTGGTGCGCGTCTCGACGCCGGTCATCACCGCGTCGGGATGGTCGTAGCGTGCGATCTGGCGGCCGAAGACGGGCAAGGCCTCGCGGAACGCCTCGATCACGAAGCCGGGGAGGCAGCGCGACAGGTCGGTCATCGTCACGCCGGGCTTGTAGCTGGGGATGACTTCGCCGAGCGCGGCCGAGGCGCGGCCGGCGAGCAGGTCGCCGACCTTCTGGCCAGGAGCGTGGTAGTTGGAGCCGCCTGCCAGGAACGCCTGGTCCTCCCAATGGCGCTGGAGCGCGATGCCGGCGAGCGGCCCGCCGGGAAAGTCGCGCGCCGGATCGATCGCGACGACAAGGCCGGAATTGGCGTTGAACTCGGCGCGCGAATATTGGCTCATGCCGTTGGTGACGACGCGGCCTTCCTCGCTCGTCGCGGCGACGACGCGGCCGCCGGGGCACATGCAGAAGCTGTAGACGCTGCGGCCGTTCGAGGCGTGGTGGACGAGGCTGTAGGCGGCGGCGCCGAGATCGGGGTGTTTCGCGCACCTGCCGAAGCGTGCCTGGTCGATCCAGCTCTGCGGATGCTCGATGCGCACGCCGATCGCGAAGGGCTTGGCCTCGATATGGACGCCGCGACGGTGGAGCATCTCGAAGGTCGGCCGGGCGCTGTGACCCACGGCCATCACGACATGGCCGGTCTCGAGGAAGCTTCCGTCGTGGAGGTGGACGCCGCGTATGCGCTGGCGGCCGTCGGGCAGCGGCACGAGCTCGAGGTCGTCGACGCGGGTCTGCCAGCGATATTCGCCGCCGAGCGCCTCGATCGTCTCGCGCAGGCTCTCGACCATGGTGACGAGGCGGAAGGTGCCGATATGGGGATGCGCTTCCCACAGGATGTCGTCAGGCGCGCCGGCCTTCACGAACTCCTCGAGCACCTTGCGGCCGAGAAAGCGGGGGTCCTTGACGCGGCAATAGAGCTTGCCGTCGGAAAAGGTGCCCGCGCCGCCCTCGCCGAACTGGACGTTGCTGTCAGGGTTGAGCACGCCGCGGCGCCAAAGGCCCCAAGTGTCCCTGGTCCGCTCGCGCACGATCTTGCCGCGATCGAGGATGATCGGCTTGAAGCCCATCTGCGCGAGGACCAAGCCCGCGAAGAGCCCGCAGGGGCCGGCGCCGATCACGACGGGGCGCAGGCCGTTCCAGCGCTCCGGGGCGTGGACGCGCGCGCGCCAGGTCATGTCGGGAGTGGGGCGGACGTCCTTGTCGTCGGCGAAGCGGGCAAGGACCTGGGCCTCGTCGGTGAGCTCGACGTCGAAGGTGTAGACGAGCTGGATCGCGTTGCGCCGGCGGGCATCGTTGCCGCGGCGATAGAGGGTGTAGCCCTTGAGTTCGGCAGGCGCGATCTCGAGGCGCGTGCAGATCGCGGGGGCGATCGCATCGGCCGGATGGTCGAGCGGGAGCGAAAGGCCGGAGAGGCGGAGCATGGCGGCGGGCTTTAGGGGGAAATGACGGGGAAGGCCAATGCTTGCCGCCAAGCCGTCCGTTGATAGACTCGCCTTCCATCAACTTGAATCGTCATCCCGGCGAAAGCCGGGACCCAGGGCCAAGCAGGACATCGCTCGCGGCCCTGGGTCCCGGCTTTCGCCGGGATGACGGTTGATAATCCCGGGCGGACCAATTCTAAGCGTGCGCCCAAAGGAGACCGAATGACCCTCATCCTCGCCACTCGGGCGCTCGCCCCGCATCCTTCGGCGCCGCCGAAGGCGAAGATCGAGATCGAGGCCGGGATCATGCTTCGGCCCGAAGGCGGCTGGGCAGTGCAATATGCGGTCACGGGTGAGGTCGACGCGATCAGCCTCGCGGCCAGGGCGGCGGCGCCCGAGCGGCGCGACGGGCTTTGGCAGACGAGCTGCTTCGAACTGTTCGCGGGCATCCCCGGCGAGGCCGAATATCAGGAGTTCAACCTCGCGCCCTCGGGCGACTGGGCGGCCTATGGCTTCACCGGCTATCGCGAGGCGATGCACGACCTCGCGCTCGATGGGCCGGTCACCATCGCGCGTTTCCAGGGGAAGAGCAGCTTCGTGCTGATCGCCGAGCTGCCCCTGCCGTTCGACGGCAAGACGCTCAACTTCACGACGGTGATCGAGGAGAAGGACGGCACCAGGAGCTGGTGGGCCGCGGTTCACGCTACGGAAACCCCCGACTTCCACGACCGCGCCTGCATGACGATCGCCTTGCCTTCGCCAAAATGAATATAATCAGCGTGTTGACCTTCTTTCTTTACTGAGGTTAGCTGTGACCAGAGCGACGGGCCGGGTAAGGCCCGCGGGGGCGAGGAGCAGGGCCGCTATGACCTCCACTGTCCCACTTGGTAAGGCTGCTCTTGCTCCTCGCCAGTCTGCCAGCGCGGGGGTGCAGAGCCCCTAGGCGCTTGCGCTTCCGGCTTGCGCCGAATCGCGACTCCCGCCAGCAAGCGTCCATGCTCTTCGGTATCGATCGCCTGCTCGCCGACCCTGACCTTCGCAAGCCGCTGGAGGGCCGCCGCGTCGCGCTGCTCGCGCACCCGGCTTCAGTGACGGCGGACCTCACCCATTCGCTCGACGCGCTGGTCGCGGCCGGCGTCAACATCTCGGCGGTGTTCGGCCCGCAGCACGGCGTGCGCGGCGACCTGCAGGACAATATGATGGAGTCGCCCGACTTCACCGACCCGACCTATGGCATGCCGGTGTTCAGCCTCTACGGCGAGGTGCGGCGGCCGACCGGCCAGTCGATGCACACCTTCGACGTGATGCTCGTCGACCTCCAGGACGTGGGCTGCCGCATCTACACCTTCGTGACGACCTTGCTCTACGTGCTCGAGGCCGCGGCGCAGCATGGCAAGAGCGTGTGGGTGCTCGACCGGCCCAATCCCGCCGGGCGGCCGGTCGAAGGGACGGCGCTGCTGCCGGGCTGGGAGAGCTTCGTCGGCGCGGGGCCGATGCCGATGCGCCACGGCATGACGCTGGGCGAGATGGGCGCCTGGTTCATCGATCACTTCAAGCTCGACGTCGACTATCATGTGGTGGCGATGGAGGGGTGGCAGCCCGCGGAAGGCCCCGGCTGGGGCTGGCCGCCCGAGCGGGTCTGGATCAACCCGAGCCCCAACGCCGCCAACGTCAACATGGCGCGCGCCTATGCCGGCACGGTGATGCTCGAGGGGACGACGCTCTCCGAAGGGCGCGGGACGACGCGGCCGCTCGAATTGTTCGGCGCACCCGACATCGACGCCAAGGCCGTGATCGCGGAGATGCACCGGATCGCGCCGCAATGGCTGGCGGGCTGCACGCTGAGGGATATCTGGTTCCAGCCGACCTTCCACAAACATGTCGGCAAGCTCTGCTCAGGCGTGTTCATCCATGCCGAGGGCGCGGCGTACGACCATGGCGGCTTCCGCCCCTGGCGGTTGCAGGCGGCGGGCTTCCGCGCGATCCGCAACCTCCACCCGGGCTACGACCTCTGGCGCGACTTCCCCTATGAGTACGTCTTCGACAAGCTGGCGATCGACGTGATCAACGGCGGCACGGGGCTGCGCGACTGGGTCGATGGCGGCGGCGAGGCAGGCGACCTCGACGCGCTCGCCCGGCCGGACGAAACGGCCTGGGACGAGACGCGGCGGAAGTATTTGCTCTACTGAGGCCGATCCGTACAATCTCTCGTCACCCCGGCCTTGTGCCGGGGCCCACCCAGTCGCGCGGACTGGCCTTTGCCTCGATTCCATCGCTCGCCGCGCGGTGGGCCCCGGCACAAGGCCGGGGTGACGGAATTTTGAAGAATCTACCAGCGTTTGGGCGCCTGCCTCAGATCGCGATGTCGCTCGCGCCGAGCAGGCTGAGCGCGAAGCGTTGCCAGCCGGCCGCGTTCCACAGCAGGTGCATCAGGATGCCCGGCACCAGGATCACGCCGAGCCAGATCCAATAGGCGCGCTGGATCCGCTTCAGCCGGAACAGGTCCCAAACGAACATCGGCGCGAGCACCAGCAGCGGCCAGAGCTCGACGGTGAGCGCCGAGCCGGGGATGCTGCTGGGCAGCCAGGGGATGCGATCGGTCGCCGCGGGCAGCGCGACCGAGGTCGCGAGGAACATCAGCCTTTTGTGCGTGTCCGAATCGAAACGGCGGGCGCTGAGGCCGATCGCCACCAGGATCGCGAACTCGACGCCGATGCGGATCTGGACGAGCATGATGTTGAGCACGATCGGCAGCACCGCGCGAAGCTGCGCGGCGACCGGCGGCGGGGCGTGGCGGATGCCGTCGATGACCTGGCCGTCCATCGTGGGGATCAGGAAGAAGCCCGCGAGCACCATCGCCGGCGCGAGCATCATCGCGAGCAGGCCGAGCTGCTTGTGGAAGCCGTCGCGACCGGTCGCCATCAATGTGGCCTGGACGAGCAGCAGCACCAGCCAGCTGCCCATCAGCGCGGCGTGGATGTGGAGGATCGGCGGCAGCGGCGGGCGCTTGCCGGCGGAGACGTCGCCGAGCATGTTGATCGAATGCGGGATGAAGCCCGCGAAGACGGTGGCGATGAACAGCACCGCCATGAACACGTAGATCCAGCGATCGACGAACGCGGTCCAGCCGCCCTTGGCCTCGATACCGATAGTGTCTGCAGCAGTTGCCATGATCGGACCCCTCCTTCCGAATGACGTACCTGCGCACATTAGCATGGATCAGTCGCGAGCGGAACGAGACGGGACGATTCTGGTGCTAACTGCCCGTTTCGAGCGCGGCGGGATCGAGCTTCGAGGCATAGATCGCGGACTGCATCACGATCGCGAGACCGATCCGCGGGTCGAGCACCGCGGCGGTACGACCGAGGATCGGCGAGACCGCGATCGTGGTGATCGCCGGCCAGAGCCGCAGCGGCGCGGGGCCGAGCGGGCCGGGCTTGTCGTGGTAGCTTTGGGTGAGGATCGTCTTCGCGATCGGCCAGACGCGAGCGAGGATGTCGTGTGTCGAGGCGGCGGGGCGGTTGCCCTCGGGCGTGTCGGGCCAGCCTTCGTCGGGTGTGCCGAGGCGGCGGGTGACGATGGCGAACTGCTCGCCGAGGTCGGGCAGTTCGTGCTCGGCGACGCCCGCCTGGAGCGTCGCGCCGGCGGCGACCGGCCAGAGGCCGAGGCTGTGGATCGACGGATCGGCCTGGGTGAGCAGCAGGTTGAGCGGGTCGCCGAAGGTGAACTGCCGGCCGTCGTCGAGGGTGGCGGTGTTGAGCCCCTCGGGGCTGCGCTCGCCCGAAGCGATCCGCTCGAACAGCGCGACCCGGGCTGCCATGCCGGCGATCGCACCGAGCGCGGCGAGGGTCGATTCGGCATGCGGGCCGCGGCCTTCGATAAAGTAGAAACCGGTGGCGTGGTTCACCAGGTCGCCGAAGGCGAGGTTGCAGGCGCCGGCCTCGGTCAGGTTCGACCAGGGGAAGTCGGCCTGCCGGGTGGCGGGCTTCTCCTTTTTGCGGCCGAACAATCTTCCGAGCATCCCTCATCCCCTGCGGTTCGCGGCGGATCATAGCCGAAGCGGGCCGAAATCCACTCTTCCCGCGCAGGACATTTGCACGATCGCTGCGGACGTTTTAACCCGCCGCGATGCTTGCAGGCCTGATTTTCGCCGTCGAAGACGCCACCGACCGCCCCGGAACGCTCGCCGCCACGCTGCCCTTCGGCGGCATGACCCTGCTCGAATATCAGGTGCGGCTGCTCCACGCGGCCGGCGCCGACCGCGTGCTCGTCGCGGTGGCCAAGATGACGCCGCTGCTGATGACCTCGGTCCAGCGGGCGATGCGGCCGGGGCTGCACGTCGAGATCGTCCAGTCCGCCGAGGAAGCCGCCGAGCTGATCCCGGCGCAGGCGCATGTCATCGTCCTCGCCGAGGGGCTCGTCACCAGCGAGCCGGTGATCGCGCGGATGGCGGCCGAAGGCGGCGAGGCGCTGCTCGTCACCGCAGATGCCGCGTCATCCTCGGCGATCGAGCGGCTCGACAAGCAGGTCTGCTGGGCCGGCGTCGCGCGCGTGACCGGCGAGCACCTCGTCGAGATCGCGCATATGCCGGCGGACTATGACTTCCAGTCGGCGCTGCTCCGCGTCGCGGTGCAGGCGCACGCCGCGCATGTGATGCTGAGCCAGGCGTGGGAGCGCAGCGGCCACCTCGTCGTGCTCGATGCCGCGACATTGGCCGAGCGCGGCGCGACGGTGCTGGCGGCGCTCACCGAGCGGCGGCCGAACTGGGCCGACCGCTGGATCTTCACGCCGCTCGCTCGGCGCGCGCTGCCCGAGCTGACGCGCCGCGGCGTGCCATCGAGCGCGATCGTGCTCGGCGGGGGCGTCTTCGCGCTCGTTGCGCTCGGGCTGATCGCCTGGGGCTGGGAAGGGACGGGGCTCACCGTCACGCTCCTCTCGGTCGCGCTGTTCGGCGTCGGCGCGGCGATGGCTGCGGTGATGGGCGAGACCAAGCGCGCGCACCTGCTCGAGGCGATCGTCACGGCGCTGTTCGGCGCGGCGGCGCTCAGCACCGGGGTGAGCGAGGAGCTGCGCACCGGCAGCGCGACGCCGCTGGTGCTCGCGCTCGCCGCGGTCGCCTGCCAGGTCGTCGCCGAGCGCTCGCCGGTGCCGCATCGCCGCTGGTGGGCGAGCGGGGCGGCGCATCTGCTGGTTCTTGCACCCTTTGCGCTTGCCGGACAGGCAGTTATCGGCCTCGCGATTTCCGCCCTGTACGCGTTCGCAACGAACGCCGCGGCGGTTGAGGCGAGCCGCGAAAAAGCTTAGTCTCGTCTTAAGGACATTTCCTTTAGTCGAGGTCCATGTCGGACAATCCCGTCGACATGCGCGATGGTGCCACCATCGGCGCCAAGAGGCTGCTTGCCCGAGCGGCGGCGGCTGATTCGCGCGCGCACGCAGCGCTTAAGGTCGCGGTCGACGACTTCTTCCTCCCCGAGGACCGGCGGCTCGACGAGCGCACCCGCTCGGCGCTGGGCGTCCTGCTGCGCGGGCTGGTCGAGACGGTGGAGGCCGAGGTGCGCGAGCATGGCGCCCGCCTGCTAGGCGCGCGCGGCGAGGGCGGGCTGGCGACCGCGCTGGCGCAGGGCGACGCGAGCGTGATGGCGCGACTCGCGGGCTCGGGTCTGCTGCGCGATCCCGAGCTGATGGCCGAGCTGATCGCGCGCGTGCGCCAGGAACTGATCGGCAATGCCCTGCCGATGTCCGCGCCCGACGATCCCGAGCGGCCGAGCCTGATCAACCGATTCGTCCAGCACCCCGATCGCGTCGTCGCGGCGAGCGCAATGGCGGTCCTGTTCGTCGAAAGCCGTCGCCGCGGAGGTCCCGAATCGGGACAGCTGGCACAGACCGAGCTGCCGTCCGAGCTCCATCACCGGCTCGTCTGGTGGGTCGCTGCGGCGCTTCGGGAACGCGTGGCGGACGAAGCCGAGGACGCCGTCGACGCGCTCGACCGTGCGCTTTCCGACGCCGCCCAGCGCAGCCTCACCGCCTATGACGAGGGAGACCGGCTCGAGGCCGCGGCGATGCGCTTCGCCGCCGCGATCGACGCCCAGCCCGGCGAGCTTCCCGGGCTGCTCGTCGAATCGCTGGGGGACCGCCGCATCGTGGTGTTCACCGCGCTGCTCGCGCATGCGATGGGCGTCAGCCATGCGCTCGCTCGCGACATCGTGCTCGATCCCGAGGCCGACCGGCTGTGGCTGGCGTGCCGCGCGCTCGAGCTCAGCCGCGATACCATCGCCAAGATCGGCTATGCGCTGTGCGAAGCCGACCCGCGGCGCGACCTCGAGAGCTTCGCCGACGCGCTCGACGCCATCGCTTCGATCGCGCCGGGCGAGGCGCGGACGGCGCTGGCACCGATGAAGCTCCATCCCGATTATCGCGCGGCGGTGATCGCGCTCGGCCGGGGAGGCGCGTCGTGAACGCGATCGATCCCGCGATGCCGATCGCGCACGGCTTCATCGATTCGGACGGCCGGCTGCTCGACGCCGAGCCGCGCCTCGCCGAGCTCAACGCGCGGGCCGGGGGCACCAATGGCGGGCCGCTCGCGGTGCCGCAGATCGCGACCCTCGCGCGGCTCGCGCACCGGCTGGGGATCGGCATCTCGCGTAACGTGATCGCGGCGGACGGCGAGGAGGACCTCGAGCTCTGGGTCCGCGCCGAACCCCAGGACGGCGGCGTGCGGCTCGAAGTGAGCGGCTGGCGCGTGCGGCCGGGCTGGCGCGCGGCGGCGGCCGAGCCCGAGCGCGACGGCGACTTCTTCCGATCGGCGGCGGACTTCCTCTGGGAGACCGACGCTTCGCTGCGCATCACCTTCCTCTCGATCGAGGCCGGCGCGCGCTACGGCTTCGACAGTTCGGCGATGCTCGGCCAGCCGCTGACCCGGCTGTTCGCGCTGAGCGAGGACGAGAGCGGCAATTTGCCGATCCTGAGCGCGGTGGCGGCGCAGGCCCGGTTCGACGGGCAGAAGGCCGAACTGCGCGGCACCGGACGCTCGGTGCGGCTGGACGCGAGCCCACGCACCGATCCGGGCGGGCGCTTCGCGGGCTTCGTCGGCGCGGCACACATGCTCGACGCGGCACCGGCGCCCAAGCACGACGTGCTCGAGTCCAATGATACGACGATCGAGTTCGGCGGGTTCCCCGACAGCTTCAGCCAGCGGCTCGACCGCGCGCTGCGGGGCCCGCTCGGCAAGATCATCGCCAACGCGGACTCGATCAGCGCCCAGACCGAAGGGCCGATCCGCACCGACTATGCCGAATATGCGAGCGACATCGCCAACGCCGGGCGCCATCTGCTCGGGCTGGTCGACGACCTCGTCGACCTCCAGGCGATCGAGCGCGAGGATTTCTCGACGACAGCGGAGGAGATCGACCTCGCCGATGTCGCGCGGCGCGCGGCCGGGCTGCTCGCGGTGCGCGCGGCGCAGGCGCAGGTGCGCATCGACAAGCCCGCGGCGAACGAGACGCTGCCCGTCACCGGCGAGTTCCGCCGCTGTCTCCAGGTGCTGGTCAACCTGATCGGCAATGCGGTGCGCTATTCGCCGGGCGGCGGCCAGGTGTGGATCCGGCTCGAGCGCGACGGCGACATGGGCTGCGTGATCGTCGCCGACCAGGGCAAGGGCATCGCGATCGAGGACCAGGAGCGGATCTTCGAGAAGTTCGGACGCGTCGATCCGAGCGAGCCCGGCGGGAGCGGGCTGGGGCTCTACATCGCCCGCCGGCTCGCGCGCGCGATGGGCGGCGACATCACGGTGGACAGCGCGCCGGGCATGGGCGCGCGCTTCGTGTTCCTGCTGCCGTACCGCGACCCGATGCGAGGCAGCGCCTTCGGGGTTTGAGCACCCCCGGTTTTCCTCGTCATCCCGGCGAAAGCCGGGATGACGGCTGATGGTTCGATCCGAACGAATGCGGGAGCGCCCGTTCCGACGAACGGGCGCCCTTCGCTTCAGCGGTGGCAGACTTTGACGCGATGGTGATGGCGATAGACCACGCGGCATTTCACATGATGATGCCGGCGGCTGTCGCGGCTGTTCCAGCCGTGGCGGTCATGGCGATCGTGGCGGTCGTAGCCGCGGCCATGCTGCGGCGCGGGCTGCGCGCTGGCGGCGGTCGAAGCGGTGAGCGCGGCAAGCGCGAGGCCGGCAGCGGCGGCCATGCGGGTCAGCTTCATGGGTTTCTCTCCTCTGTCGTGGCCGGGACGATTCCCCGGTGAGGAGAAGGCTAGGTCGCGCAGGCATTCGCGATGCTGAATCACATCGTAAGCTGCCGTACAGGATCGTTACGCAGCGAAATTCCGCCGCAATCTGGCGAGACTAGGGCGCAACTTCCTACTGGAGTGCTCCGCCGATGCCCGTCCCTTTCGCCGCGCTGCTGCTGCTTGCTTCGCCCGCCGCGGAGGAGGATCTGGTGTTCGTCAGCCCGATGGGCGAGGTCTTCCACGGCGACAAGGCGTCCCCGCCCGATCTCAAATGGTTCGCCGAGGCCGATGGCAACCACGACGGGCGGCTCTCGCAGGCCGAGATGATCGCCGATGCCGACCGGTTCTTCGCGACGCTCGACCGCGACGGCAACGGCGAGATCGGCCCCGAGGAACTGCGCCATTACGAGATGATATTGCACGTCGAGACCGGGGGCGGCGGACCGGCCGGTCCGATGCGCCGCGCACTCGATCCGACGGTGGACGGCCCCGACAGCATGGCCGATGGCCCGCCGGGGCCGATGCGCTATCGCGGCATCGCGGGCGCGGCGCGCTTCAATTATTTCCAGCTTCCCGAGCCGGTGATCGCCGCCGACCTGAACCTCGACCGCGGCGTCTCGCGCGACGAGTTCGAGCGCGCGGCGATGCAGCGTTTCCAGGCTCTGGACAGCAACAGCGACGGGCGGGTGGACGCGAAGGAACTGCCGGACTCGCCGGCGCGCAAGGTGAAGCGGATGGCGCCGACGCCGCGCCCTTGATCGTCGGCCACTTAGGAACTCGGGCGTGTCCTCATCTGCGCCGTTTGGAGAGATTGCGAGGAGGATGCCGTTCCTCTGAACCGTCATCCCGGCGAAGGCCGGGACCCAGGGCCACGAGCGACGTTCTTTGCTGCCCTGGGTCCCGGCTTTCGCCGGGATGACAGCTGAAGGCTGGGCAAGGCCCGCCTGACGAGCTCAGCCTTCGCCGTCGCCCTTGCGGCGCTTGTCGGGGACCAGCCGCACCCCCGCGACGAGGATCGCGCTCAGCCCGGCGATGATCGCGCCGCGGAGCACCCAGTCGCGATTGTTCACCATGAAGCTCGTCTTGGGATAGGGCAGCACGCCCAGCCCCTGGAGCGCGAACAGCACGCCGAAGATGAAGCCGAGAATGCCGATGATGATGAGGATCTTCTGGCGCATCGCTGCCCTCCCTAGGCGTCGCACCTAGCCTCAATAGCGCCCGCGGCCCGGCGGCTCAACGCCTGCCGGGCGCGGTTTCAACTCCTCAGCGCTGGTCGATCGCCACGTAATCGCGCTGGGTCGGGCCGGTGTAGAGCTGGCGCGGGCGGCCGATCTTCTGGTCGGGGTCCGAGATCATCTCGTTCCACTGCGCCACCCAGCCGACGGTGCGCGCGAGCGCGAACAGCGCGGTGAACATCGTGGTCGGGAAGCCGATCGCAGAGAGGATCACGCCCGAATAGAAGTCGACGTTCGGGAACAGCTTCTTCTCGACGAAATAATCGTCCTTGAGCGCCATTTCCTCGAGCTGGAGCGCCACGTCGAATACCGGATCGCTGACCTTCAGCGCGGCGAACACTTCGCGCACCGTCTTCTGCATCACCGTCGCGCGCGGATCGTAGTTCTTGTAAACGCGGTGGCCGAAGCCCATCAGGCGGAACGGATCGTTCTTGTCCTTGGCGCGCGCGATATACTCGGGGATGCGCTCGGGGCGGCCGATCTCGCGAAGCATGTTGAGCGCGGCCTCGTTCGCGCCGCCGTGTGCCGGGCCCCAGAGGCAGGCGATGCCCGCCGCGATGCACGCGAAGGGGTTCGCGCCCGACGAGCCGGCGAGCCGCACGGTCGAGGTCGAGGCGTTCTGCTCATGGTCGGCATGGAGGATGAAGATGCGGTCGAGCGCCTTCTCCACCACCGGGTTCACGATGTACTCCTCGGCGGGCACGCCGAAGGTCATGCGCAGGAAGTTGCCCGTGTAGCTGAGCTCGTTCTTCGGATAGAGGAACGGCTGGCCGACGCTGTACTTGTACGCCATCGCCGCGATCGTCGGCATCTTGGCGATGAGCCGGTGGCTCGCGACCATCCGCTGGTACGGATCGGTGATGTCGGTCGAATCATGGTAGAAGGCCGAGAGCGCGCCGACCACGCCGCACATCACCGCCATCGGGTGCGCGTCGCGGCGGAAGCCGCGGTAGAAGGTCGCGAGCTGCTCGTGCAGCATCGTGTGGCGCGTGATCGTCCAGACGAACTTGTCGAGTTCGTCCTTCGACGGCAGCTCGCCGTTCAAGAGGAGGTAGCTGACCTCCATGAAGCTCGATTCCTCGGCGAGCTGGCCGATCGGATAGCCGCGGTGGAGGAGGACCCCCTCGTCGCCGTCGATATAGGTCAGGCCCGACTCGCACGACGCGGTCGAGGTGAAGCCGGGATCGTAGGTGAACTGGCCCGTTCGCCCGTAGAGCTTTCGGATATCGATGACGTCTGGCCCAACGCTGCCGGAGAGAATGGCATAATCCTGATCCCCGATCTTGATGCTGGGCGTGTCGGTCATCCTGTCGTTCCTTGTCTCAGGCCCCTGCGACTGGGGCGGTAATTTGGTCGGCGATGCGGCCGAGGCTTTCTTCGCGCCCCAGGAGAACCAGGACGTCAAAAATCCCCGGCGAGGTCCGGCGTCCGGTGAGCGCCGCCCGGAGCGGTTGCGCGACTGCACCAAGCTTCACCCCCGCATCGTCCGCGACGGCCCGTACCGCCGCTTCGAGCGCCTCCGTATCCCAGGCTTCGGCGGCGTCAAGCGCCGCGTGAAGTCGGGCCAGAAGCCCCCGCGCGTCGCCCTCTAGCAGAGCTTGTGCGCCGTCGTCCAATTCCAGTGGGCGAGTGCGAAAAAGGAACATCGCACCATCGGCCAATTCGAGGAGATTGGCGGCTCTCGGCTTCAGTGCGGCCATGCTGCGGCGCAGAAGATCGCGCTGCGAGTCGCTGGTTTCGAAACCCAGCCGCGCGGCGACCAGATCGGCCAGACGGGCATCGTCCGACTCGCGGATATAATGGCCGTTGAGGTTCTCGAGCTTCTTCAGATCGAACCGGCTTGGTGATTTGCCCACACCGGCGAGGTCGAACCATTCGATCGCCTGCTCGCGGCTGATGATCTCGTCGTCGCCGTGGCCCCAGCCGAGGCGGAGGAGATAGTTGGACACCGCCTCGGGCAGCAGCCCCAGCTCGTCGCGATAGGCATCGACGCCGAGCGCGCCGTGGCGCTTCGAGAGCTTGGCGCCGTCCGCGCCGTGGATCAGCGGGATATGGGCGTATTCGGGCTCGGCCCAGCCCATCGCGCGATAGATGGGGAGCTGGCGGAAGGCGTTGTTGAGATGGTCGTCGCCGCGGATGACGTGCGTCACGCCCATGTCGTTGTCGTCGACCACCACCGCGAGCATATAGGTCGGCGTGCCGTCCGAGCGGAGCAGCACGAGATCGTCGATCTCGGCGTTCTGCACGGTGACTTCGCCCTGGACCTGGTCGCGGATCGTCGTCGCGCCTTCGGTCGGCGCCTTGAGGCGGATGACGTGCGGCGTATCGGGATCGTTATGGGTCTTGTCGCGCCAGGGCGAGCGGATGCGCAGCGGCTTCTTCGCCGCCTCGGCCTCGGCGCGCATGCTCGCGAGCTCGTCCTGGGTCAGGTAGCAGCGATAGGCGGCGCCCTTCGCGACCATTTCATGCGCGACTTCGGCATGCCGTGCGGCGCGAGCGAACTGATAGACCTCGTCGCCGTCCCAATCGAGCCCGAGCCAGCGCATCCCGTCGAGAATCGCGTCGATCGCCGGCTGGGTCGAGCGTGCGCGATCGGTATCCTCGATGCGCAGCAGGAACTTGCCGCCGTGGTGGCGGGCATAGAGGAGGTTGAACAGCGCGGTGCGCGCGCCGCCGATGTGCAGATACCCCGTCGGCGAAGGGGCGAAGCGCGTGACGACAGGCTTGCTGCCGGTATCCGATGTTGCGCTCAACCGCGCATGCTCCCAGTGTTCGTGTTCGATGGCCAGCTCAGCCGCCGAGGCCCCTAGCACGGGGATTTCCGCCCTTCAAATGGGGCTGGCGAAGCATTTCCACCAGGGGCGAGGGGCGCTGGAAATCTGGCTCGAAGACGAGCGCGAGCAGTTGGTGCTGTGGTTGCCGGTGGCGCTCGGGGCAGGGGTTGCCGCCTGGTTCCTGTTGCCGGGGCGCGAGGCGTGGACTGCGTTCCTCGTCGGCACGGGTGCGCTGGCGCCGCTGGCGGTGGCGGTGACGCAGGGCGGACGCGCCGGACGGGCGGTGCTGGTCGGCGCGCTGGCGGCGATGCTCGGGTGCGCGCTGGTGTGGTGGCGGGCTGAGTCGGTGGCGGCACCGGTGCTGGCGCGGCCAGTGGTCGCGGCGTTTGCAGGGCGCGTCGAGCGCGTCGAGCCGTTGCCGGCGCGCGGGCTGGTGCGGCTGACGCTGGCGCCGCTGGGCGCGAGCGGACTGCCGCCGCGCGTGCGGGTGAACCTCGAGGCGGAGGATGCGCCGGCGGGGCTGGCGCGCGGTGCGATGGTGAAGCTGCGCGCGCGGCTGATGCCACCGCCCGAAGCGTCGGTGCCCGGCGCCTATGACTTCGCGCGCGTCGCCTGGTTCGCCGGGATCGGCGCGACAGGGCGGGGGTTCGCGCCGGTCGAGCTCATCGCGCCCGGCGACGTGCCCGGGGCCGACCTTCGCGCCGGCCTCTCGCGGCACATCGAGGCGCAGGTGCCGGGGAGCGCGGGCGGGATCGCGAGCGCGCTCGCCACCGGCGACCAGGGCGCGATCGCACTCGAAGACCAGGAAGCGATGCAGCGCTCGGGGCTCGCCCACCTGCTCTCGGTGAGCGGGCTGCACGTCAGCGCGGTGACCGCGGCGGCGATGCTGATCGTGCTGCGGCTGCTCGCGCTGAGCCCATGGCTGGCGCTGCGCTGGCGGCTGCCGCTGGTCGCGGCAGGGGCGGGCGCGGCGGCGGCGATCGGCTATACGCTGCTTACCGGCGCGGAGGTGCCGACGATCCGAAGCTGCGTCGCCGCGCTGATGGTGCTGCTCGCGCTGAGCCTGGGACGCGAGGCGATCACGCTGCGGCTGGTCTGTGCGGGGGCGTGCTTCGTGCTGCTGCTCTGGCCCGAGGCGCTGGCCGGGCCGAGCTTCCAGCTGAGCTTCGCCGCAGTGACCGCGATCGTCGCGCTCCACGAGAACCCCCGCGTGCGCGGCTGGTTCGAGCGGCGCGACGAGGGGCGCGGGCGGCGGCTGCTGCGCGAGCTGGGCTCGCTGCTGCTCACCGGCGTGGTGGTCGAGGCGGCGCTGATGCCGATCGCGCTCTACCATTTCCACCAGTCGGGGCTCTACGGCGCGCTTGCCAACATCGTCGCGATCCCGCTGACCACCTTCGTGATCATGCCGCTCGAAGCGCTGGCGCTGCTGCTCGACCTCGGCGGGATCGGGGCACCGGTCTGGTGGCTGGCCGAGCGGGCTCTCGACCTGCTGCTGTGGATCGCGCATGCGACGGCTTCGGCACCGGGGTCGGTCGCGTCGCTGCCGGGGATGCCGGGCGGCGCCTATGCGCTGGTCGTCGCGGGGTTGCTGTGGCTCGCGCTGTGGCGGAGCCGGGTGCGGCTGGCAGGGGCGGTGCCGCTGGTGCTGGGGCTGGGCTGGGCGCTGCTCACCCCCGCACCCGACCTGCTCGTGACCGGCGATGGACGGCACATGGCGGTGCGCGTCGAGGGCGGGCGGATGGCGCTGCTCCGCGACCGCGCGGGCGATTATGTTCGCGACATGCTCGGCGAGAATGGCGGGGTCGACGACGCGCTGGTCGCGCTCGCCGAGCAGCCGGACGCGCGGTGCAGTCCGGACCTATGCCTGGTCGATGTCGCTTCGGGGGCGCGGCACTGGAGGGTGGCCGCGACGCGGAGCAGCTATGCGCTGCCCTGGGCGGCGTTTACCGAGCTTTGCCGCTCGGTCGACATCCTGGTGAGCGACCGGCGACTGCCCGCGGGCTGCGCGCCCCGCTGGCTGAAGCTCGACCGGCGCGCGCTCGCGGCGAGCGGCGGCGTGGCGATCAGCTTCGCCGATGCCCGCGTGCGGACGGTCCGGTGGCCGGGCGATCGCCATCCCTGGCTTGACCCGCCGCGCGTGATGCCGCCAGTTGCGCGAAACTGAGTTCGGGAGAGATTATGCGCGCGTTGGCACTTGCTGCTTTGCTGCTGACCGGTGCTGCGGCGCCTTCCGCGCAGACCACCGACTGGGCGCAGGCGGTGGCCGAATGGACCAAGCCGATGGCACCGTTCCACATCGCGGGGAACGTCTACTACGTCGGCACCGCGGGCATCTCGGCCTATCTGGTCACCGGCCCCAAGGGGCACATCCTGATCGACGGCGCGTTGCCGCAGAGCGCCGACGTCATCGCCGCGCACATCACCCAGCTCGGCTTCAAGCTCAGCGACGTGAAGATCCTCCTGATCAACCACGCGCATTTCGACCATGCCGGGGGGCTGGCGAAGCTCAAGGCGCTCACCGGCGCGCAGCTGCTCGCGAGCGCGAGCGACACATCCGACCTGGAGGCGGGCTTCACCAGCGGCCGGCCCGAGCTGCTGAAGTTCCCGCCGGTGAAGGTCGATCGCGTGATCGGCGAGGGCGAGCACATCCGGCTCGGCACGACCGACCTCGTCACGCGGCTCACCCCCGGCCACACGCGCGGCTGCACGAGCTGGACGACGCGCGTGACCGAAGGCGGGCGCAAGCTCGCGGTGCTGTTCGCCTGCAGCCTCACGGTCGCGGGCGAGAAACTGGTGGGCAAGCAGAGCTATCCGGGCGTCGACCGCGATTTTCCTGCGACCTTCGCCAAGCTCAGGACGCTCAAGGCCGATATCTTCCTCAACTTCCATCCCGCGGCGTTCGACATGGAGACCAAGCGAGCGAAGCTGCTTGCCGGCGATCGCTTCGCCTTCGTCGACGCGCGTGAGCTCAGGCGCCGGGTCGACGAGGCCGAAGATAACTTCAAGCGCGAGCTCGCCGCGCAGATGCCCAAGCCGTGAGCGAGACCGGCCGCGAAAACCGGGGCTCCCCAGGGTTCGAGCGAGTACCGCCGCACGCGCGCTTTCGCGATTTCCTCGATCCAGCGGAACATGCCCGGCTCCGCGACTGGGCCTTCGGACGCGAGGCCGAATTCGAGCCCTCGGTGGTCGACGCGGGCCAGCTCAGACCCGAAATCCGCCATTCGTATACGCTGGGCCAGCGTAAGCTGCGCGAATGGCACGGCCTGCTGAGCGACCGGATCATGGGCCGGCTCGGCGATCTTTGCGCTGCCGTCGGCGTCGAACGCTTTGCGGTCGCAAGGATCGAGACGCAGCTGCTCACTTATGGCGACGGCGCCTATTATCGCCAGCATATCGACAGCCGGTTCGGCAAGGACATCGAGAGCCTGCGAGTGCTCAGCGCAGTCTATTATTTCCATGCCGAGCCCAAGGCCTATCTCGGCGGCGAACTGCGCCTCCACGCGCTCGCACCCGGCATCGGGCGATATATCGACCTCACGCCCGAGCAGAATATGCTGCTGGTCTTCCCTTCATGGGCCCCGCACGAGGTCCTCCCCGTCCAGTGCCCGTCGGGCCGCTTCATCGACTCCCGCTTCGCCGTGAACTGCTGGGTCCGCAGCGCGCCACGGGCAGCTGCCGCAGGCCCGCTCGGCGCTCCTCAGTAGCGGCGGAGCAGACCGGCCAGCTTGCCCTGCACGCGCACCTGTTCGGGACGGTAGCGCTGCGGATCGTAGCTGCGGTTCGCCGGATCGAGCCGGACCATCGCGCCTTCGCGGCGGAAGAACTTCAGCGTCGCCTCGGCCTCGTCGATCAGCGCGACGATGATCTCGCCGTCGCGTGCGGTATCGGTGCGGCGGATCAGCGCATAGTCGCCGTCGAGGATGCCCGCCTCGACCATCGAGTCACCGGCGACCTCGAGCGCATAATGTTCGCCCGCGCCGAGCAGCGCCGCCGGCACCGGCAGCATCGTCGCGCCTTCGAGCGCCTCGATCGGCGTGCCCGCGGCGATGCGGCCGTGGAGCGGGATCTCGATCACGTCGTTGGCGGGCTGGGGCAGCGAACGGGCGGCGTCGGCCGCGGGCGCCGCAGCCGAAGATTGCGAAGGTTGTCCAGGCGCGACCCCACCGCGCTCGGGCATCTTGACCACTTCGAGCGCGCGCGCGCGATTGGCGAGGCGACGCAGGAACCCGCGCTCCTCGAGCGCGCTGATCAGCCGGTGCACGCCCGACTTGGACTTGAGGTCGAGCGCCTCCTTCATCTCCTCGAACGATGGCGAAACGCCGGTCTCATTCAAGCGATCGGCGATGAAGCAGATCAGCTCATGCTGCTTGCGGGTAAGCATGCTCGGCCCTCTTCGTAGGAACAGACGAGGAACGTTTATGCAATGTTCCGCGGGCCGTCAAGAGTCGCCTGCGTAAAGGTCGAGGACCTGCACCGAGTCGCCCATCCCGGCGGCCGGGGCATGGGGTTCGCGCCGGATCAGGCAGGTCGCGCGCGCGAGCGTGCGGAGCATCGAGCTGTCCTGGATCGTCGAGGCGAAGGCGGCGCCCTGGCGGAGCTCGGCGCGGAGATAATCCAGCCGCGGGCCGTTGGCGGGAAGCGGCTCGCCAAGCGGCACCGAGCGGGTGCGAGGGAAGGGATCGGCGGCGCCTGAGAGGTGCGCGACGAGCGGGCGGACGAAGAGCAAGGTGGTAACGAACGCCGAGACGGGGTTGCCGGGGAGGCCGAGCACCACGGTCGACCCCAGCGTGCCGGCCATGACCGGCTTGCCGGGACGCAGCGCGACCTTCCAGAAATCGATCGCCGCACCGACCTGTTCGAGCGCGGGGCGGACGAGGTCGTGGTCGCCGACCGAAGCGCCGCCGGTGGTGACGAGCAGGTCGGCGTCCACCGAGGCGAAGGCCTGGGCGAGCATGTCCTGGCGATCGGGGAGGATGCCCAGGTCGAGGATCTCGACGGGCAGGTCGGCGAGCTGGGCGCGGAGCATCAGCCGGTTGGTCTCGGGAATGCGGCCGGGCTCGATCGGCGCGCCGGGCGCGAGGAGTTCGTCGCCGGTCGCGGCGATCGCGACGCGGACGCGACGGCGGACCGGCAGCGTCGCATGGCCGGCGAGCGCGGCGACGGCGAGGCGCGGCGGGGTGATGCGGTCACCGGTCGCGAGGAGCCTGTCGCCCTCGGCGAAGTCGAGCCCGCGGCGGCGGACGTTGCGGCCGCGCGCGGGCGGGCCTTCGCCGGCGAGGGTGAGCGCGTCGCCATCGCGCGCCGCCTCCTCTTGGACGAGGACGCTGTCCGCGCCCGGGGGCAGCGCGGCGCCGGTGAAGATGCGCACCGCCTCGCGCGCGCCGATCGACCCGGCGAAGGGGCGGCCGGCGGCGCTCTCGCCGATCATGCGCCACGGGCCGGGCAGGTCGGCGAAGGCGATGGCATAGCCGTCCATCGCCGACAGGTCCTGCTCGGGCTGGGTGCGCCGCGCGGCGACGTCGGCCGCAGCCCAGCGGCCCGCGGCCTCGGCGAGCGGCGCCTGCTCGATCGCGAGCGGCGCAGCGAGCGCAAGGAGCCGGGCCTGGGCCTCGGCGAGCGGGAGGAGGGGCTGCATCGGCGCCGAGCTTTGGCGCGGGCGGGGTGGGGAGGCAAGTTCCGCGCGCGGAGCCGGGCGGGCTCAGCCCCCGCGCGCCGCCATGCGGGCGGGGAGGAGGCGGTCGATGTCGTGCTTGCGCAGCGGCACGCGGAACTCGGCGAGGTAGTGATGGCCCTCGACCTCGACGACGTTCGCCGGCCAGCCCGGAAAGCCCGGCAGCCACAGCCACAGCGGCGTGCCCCTGGCGATCGGCGTCACGCAGTCGAACTCGACGAGATGCGCGGTGAGGTGGCGCACCTCGACGTTCCACCAGCGCGTGCCCTCGCGGACGCGCGCGGCGGCGCTGAGGCGGATGACCTGCTTCTCCGAGCCGAAGCTGAAGCGCGGCGCATCGTCGACCGCGCGCATCCGCCCGCCGCGCCCGCCGTTGCTGCGCGCCGCGATGCGGAGCCAGGGCATCAGCGTCTGCCAGGCGATCTCGGCATCGAACTGGATGCCCGCCTTGCCGGCCTGCGCCCATTTGACCGTGCCCGAGAGCGTGCTGAGCCCGTCGAAGGCAACCTGGACCTGGTCGCCCTCCTCGAGCTTCAGGCTGGTCTCGAGCCCGACGCCGGCCTGCGACAAGTCGCGCGTGCGGGCGAATTCGAACTCGCCGCCGCGGCGCACGCCGACGACCTGCTGAAGCTCGACGCGGGGCACGCGCCGCCGCTCGGCGGGGAGGATGGCGAGGTTGCGCGCAAGCGTCGCGACGATGTCGATCGGCTCGGCGAAGAGGAACCCAGCATCGTCCTCGACCACCCAGCTGATCGTGCCGGGGATCGACTGGCCATTGGGCAGCTCGAGCTCGAAGGCGGCGTCGACCTCGACCGTCTCGTCGACGCGAAGCAGCGCGCCCTTGGCGCTCAGCCGGCGGACCTGGCAGGCGATGCGCTGGCCGTCGGCGGCGAGCCAGCCGGCGTCGAGGGCTTCAGATTCGGGGTCGAGACCGGCCGGAAGCGCCGTTGGGGAATCCGCGCACAGGGAAAAAATCGTCGTAGACGCAATCCCTTCGCGCATTTCCAACATCCACCCGGTTTCCCGGGACCGAATGTCGGCCCGGGCATTGAAGAAAGCGTTAAGCGCGGGGCCAGGAGTTGTCCCTGAGGTGGGTTTGATCCAGATCAGGGCCGGCTCGCGCTTACCGGGAACAACGCGCGGAGGGTCAATCGCGATCCGGGGCGCCGAGCGGGAAGAAGCGGCGGTAGGAGCGCGCCTCGTCGACCGCGCGGGCGAAGGAGGGGCGGGCGAGCAGCCGCGCGCGATAGGCCTTGAGGTGGGCAAGCGCCTCGGGGATCGGATGCGCCCAGTCGGCATAGAAGAGCGCGGGCGCCGCGGCGCAGTCGGCGAGGCCGAAATCGCCGGCCACCCAGTCGCGGCCGGCCATGCGCTCGTCGAGCCAGGCATAGCTTGCGTCGAGCAGCCGGCGCGCCTCGGCGACGCCATAGCCGTCGCGATTCTCCGTGGGACGGAGCGCGTCGCCGACGATCTTCTGCATCGGGGTCATGACGTAATTGTCGAAGACGCGATCGAGCATCCGCACCTCGATCGCGTCGTCGGCGTCCGCGGGGATCATCGTCGCCGGGCCGGGATGATGGGCCTGGAGATGCTCGATGATCGCGGTCGCCTCCATGATCGTCCGTCCGTCGTCGACCAGGATCGGGAAGCGGCGCACCGGCCAGCGCGAGCCGAATTCGGCGAGATTGTCCTGGCAGTCCGGGCTCAGCATCTTGAAGGCGAAATCGGTGCCGTTCTCATAGAGCGCGACCAGCACCTTCTGGCAGTAGGAGGAGAAGGGGTGGGCGTAGAGCGCGGGTTTCATGGGGCGATTTTGCGCCTGTGCGCGGCCGGGTGCAAGTCCCGCGGGCTGCGGCTTGCGTTGAGCTCCCGCGGATCATAAGGGGAACATCGTCGACCGCGAAGGGGAGAAGACGATGGTGACGCGCTGCGCCTGGGCCGAGGGCGATCCGCTGATGGAGGCCTATCACGACCGGGAATGGGGCGTGCCGGTGCGCGACTCGCGGCTGCTGTGGGAGATGCTGATGCTCGAGGGCTTCCAGGCGGGGCTCTCGTGGCGGACGATCCTGCACCGGCGCGAGGGATTCCGGCGCGCCTTCGCCGAGTTCGACCCGGTGAAGGTCGCGGCGTTCGACGAGACCGACGTCGCGCGGCTGATGGCCGATCCCGGCATCATCCGCGCGCGCTCGAAGATCGAGGCGACGATCGCGGCGGCCAACCTCTACGTCGAGATGGCGTGGAGCGGCGAGAGCTTCTCGGACTGGGTGTGGGGGCTGGCGGGCGGAGCGCCGGTGGTGAACGACGGGGTGCATGTGCCCGCGAGCACGCCGGTGTCCGAAGCGATCTCCAAGGCGCTCAAGGCGCGGGGGTTCAAGTTCGTCGGTCCGGTGATCGTCTATGCCTGGATGCAGGCGGTCGGGATGGTGAACGACCATGCGCCGGGGTGTTTTCGGCGGGGGGAGGTTTGACTTGATTCCCCTCCCTTCCAGGGAGGAGAGTAAGCGGTCAGCGCACCCAGCCCCCCGACTTGCCGCCGGTCTTCGACAGCAGCCGGATCTCGCCGATCTCCATCGCCTTATCGAGCGCCTTGGCCATGTCGTAGACGGTCAGCAGCGCGACGCTGACCGCGGTCATCGCTTCCATCTCGACGCCGGTCTTGCCTTCGGTGGCCGCCGTGGCGGTAGCGGTGACGCCGGTCTCGTCGGCCGCGAGGTCCACCGCGACGCGAGTGAGCGGCAGCGGGTGGCAGAGCGGGATCAGCTCGGCGGTCTTCTTCGCCGCCATGATCCCGGCGATGCGCGCGGCGGCAAGGACGTCGCCCTTCTTCGCGCTTCCTTCGCGGATCGCCTCTGCCGCTTCCGGTGACATGGTGATGCGGCCGCTCGCGACGGCCTCGCGCGCGGTCACCGGCTTGCCCGCGACGTCGACCATGCGCGCCGCGCCGGTCTCGTCGAGGTGGGTGAGCCCGCTCACCCCACCAGCGCCCGCGTCGCCGCCTCGACGTCGGCCTGGCGCATCAGCGCCTCGCCGATCAGGAAGCAGCGGATGTCGTGCTCGGCCATCGCGTCGAGGTCGACGCGAGTGGTTAAGCCGCTCTCGGCGACGAAGGTACAGTCCTTCGGCGCCGATGCGACCAGTTCGTAGGTGCGTTGAACATCGACTTCGAAGGTCTTGAGATTGCGGTTGTTCACGCCGATCAGCCGCGATTTGAGCTTGAGCGCGCGCTCAAGCTCGCGCGCGTCGTGCACCTCGACCAGCGCGTCCATCCCCAGCTCGACCGCCGAGGCTTCGATCTCGGCCATCTGGCCGTCGTCGAGCGCGGCGACGATGATCAGGATCGCATCTGCCCCGATCGACCGCGATTCGAGCACTTGCCATGGATCGACCATGAAGTCCTTGCGGATCACCGGCAGCTCGCAGGCGGCGCGCGCCGCGATCAGATAGTCCTCATGGCCCTGGAAATATTCATAGTCGGTGAGCACCGAGAGGCACGCCGCACCGCCGGCCTGATAGGCGCGGGCATGCGCGGGCGGATCGAAGTCGGCACGGATCAGGCCCTTCGACGGGCTCGCCTTCTTGATCTCGGCGATCAGGCCGTAGCCACCCGCGGCCGTGCGCGCGTCGAGCGCCGCCTTGAACCCGCGCGGCGGTGTTTGTCCAAGTGCGAGGCCATGCAGATCCATTACCGGTGTCGCGCGCCGGCGCGCCGCGACTTCGGCGCGCTTGGTCTCGAGGATGCGGTCGAGGATGGTGGTCATGCGAAGGCGATCCAGCAGTCCAGCAGCGCATTGGCAAGCCCGTTGTCGAGCATTTCTGCAGCTTCCTCGACGCCTTCGCGCAGGTCCGACACGCGGTCGGCGACGATCAGCGCGGCGGCGGCGTTGAGCAGCACGGCGTCGCGATAGGGGCCGGGCTCGCCCTGGAGCAGCTCGCGCAGCGCCCGCGCATTCTCCTGCGGACCGCCGCCTCTGATCGCGGCGAGCGGGTGGCGGGGCAGGCCGGCATCCTCGGGCGTGATCCGCGTCGGCAGCCGCGCGCTGCCGACATTGACCACCACGCTCGGCAGCTCGGTCGAGAGTTCGTCGAGCCCTTCCTCGCCCGAGACAACGGCGGCCGCCTCGGTGCCGAGCTGCTCGAGCGCCTCGGCATAGATCGGCGCATAATCGGGCCGGGCGATGCCGATAAGCTGGCGCGTGACGTGCGCGGGATTGGCGAGCGGTCCCATCAGGTTGAAGATCGTCCGCCGGCCGATGCGCTTGCGGATCGGGCCGATCCGGGCGAGCGCCGGGTGGTGCGCCTGGGCGAAGAGGAAGGCGATGCCGAGCTCGGCTAGGCTCTCCTCGGCGCGTGCGGCGGCCCGGTCGAGGTTCAAGCCCAGCGCCTCGAGCGTGTCGGCGGCGCCCGACTTGGAGCTCGCGGCGCGGTTGCCGTGCTTGGCGACGGGGACGCCGGCGGCCGCGACCACCAGCGACACCGCGGTCGAGACGTTGAGCGTATGGTGCCCGTCGCCGCCGGTGCCGCAGACGTCGATCGCGCCGGGCGGGGCGGTGACCGGGATCAGCCGTGCGCGCATCGCCCGCGCGGCTTCGGCGATCTCGACGCTCGTCTCGCCGCGGATGCTGAGGCCGATCAGGAAGGCTTCGATCGCCTCTTCGGTCGCGAGCCCGTCGAGGATGTCGGCGAACGCCTGCGCCGCGCTTTCGCGGGCGAGCGGCGTCGCGGGATCGGGAAGAAGGGCGAAGGTCGTCACGGCGCTTCTATCCCGAGCCACGACGCCCAAGTCGAGCAAATCCTTCTTTAGCCGGCGTAGGTGCCGTGGCCCTCGATCACCTTGCCGCCTTCGAAGCGAAGCACTTCGCTGACCTTGCCGCCCTTCTGGTTGGTATAGGCGATTACGATCGTGTCGACGCCCGTGAAGACGCGGTCCACGCTGAAACGGAGGTCGGGGATGCGCGCGAGACCTTGCGCCCAATAGGCGCGGATCGCGGGCTTGCCGGTGAGACGGCCGCCGCTCTCGGGCACGATCTGCGCGGCGAAGGGCGAGGTGAACACGGCGTGTTCGTGGAAGTGGCGCAGCACCGCTTCGAGGTCGCGCGCGTTCCAGGCGGCCGCCCATTCGGCGGCGAAGGCTTGGGGGTCGAGGTCCATCAGGCGATCAAGCCACTTCCTTCGCCTCGATCCCCGCGGCCTTGAGGAAGTTCGCCAGCATCGCATGGCCGTGCTCGGTGGCGATGCTCTCGGGGTGGAACTGGACGCCGTGGATCGGGAGCGAGGCGTGGCGGAAGCCCATGACGCTGCCGTCCCCGGCGTGCGCGTTGACCAGCAGCTCGGCGGGGATGTCCTCGACGATCAGCGAATGGTAGCGCGTCGCGGTGAAGGGCGAGGGCAGGCCTTCGAACAGGCCGGTGCCGTCGTGGTGCACAGGCGAGGTCTTGCCGTGCATGAGCCCGCCGCGCACCACCTTGCCGCCGAAATGCTGGCCGATCGCCTGGTGCCCCAGGCACACGCCGAGCAGCGGCTTGCCGAGATCGGCGCAGGCGGCGACGAGGTCGAGGCTGATCCCCGCTTCGTTGGGCGTGCACGGGCCGGGCGAGATCAGGAAGGCCTGGGCATTGCTGTTCACGGCGTCACGCGCGGTGAGCGCGTCGTTGCGCACCACCTGCACTTCGGCGCCCAGCTCCATGAGGTAATGGACGAGGTTCCAGGTGAAGCTGTCGTAATTGTCGAGGACGAGGATCATCCGCTTGCCTTAGCGAGGCCGCGGAACCAGGGGAAGCGGGCTTGGCTAGCGGCTATCCGCCGACTCTCGTTCCGTCCTGCGGCGCCAGAGGAACCGGCAGAGCTGGACCAGCTGAACCAGAATCACGAATGCCAATGCCGCCTGCCCGAACCCCTCGGGCAGCCCCCTCAGCAAGTCGAAGCGGAGCGACAGCCACAAGACGCCGAAGATCGCGATTCCACCGACCCAAAGTAAGATCGAATTTCTCAGATCTTCGCTCATCCTGTCGCTCCGATCGGCACTGCGCCCCACGCCTATTTTGTAGCGAGAAGCGCCGCAAGGTCGGCTTTCCAGAACTTCGCCCAGGTGTGCGTGCCATGGCCCTTGGTCTCGGCGCTGGCGGGGATGAGGATGAAGCGGGCGCGCGGCATGCGCTTCACTTCGCGTTCGGCGATGCCGAGCTCGGGCGGGTTGATGAAGTCGTCGGCCGAGTTGATCCACAGCATCGGCACCGTGATCCGGTCGAGCAGGGGCGACGGGTTGTAGGTCCGCGAGGCGTCGAACTGGTAGATCATGTCGTTGGCGTCGTCTGGCGCGGCGAGGCGGGCGCCCAGCGACCTGGCCAGTGTCGCCTCGGCCTGGGCGCGCGTCGGCGCATTGGCCTGGAGCGCGACCGGGTTGCCGCCGGCGAGGATCGAGAGGTCGAAGGCGGTGCGCAGCCCGGCGAGCGGCGGCGAGGCGTAGTTGCCGCCGTTCCACGCCGGGTCGGCCTCGATCGCGTCGA
The DNA here is from genome assembly GCF_017745215.1 of Sphingomonas sp. Classification (GTDB taxonomy): domain Bacteria; phylum Pseudomonadota; class Alphaproteobacteria; order Sphingomonadales; family Sphingomonadaceae; genus Sphingomonas. The sequence goes on along the minus strand of NZ_JAGHZV010000006.1, from coordinate 67,627 downwards.
TCAGCATCTTGCGCCACATCCGGTTGCGCCCGGCGATCTCGACGGGATTGCACGCGAAGGGCGCGAGCCGCTCGGCGAAGCCCGGGTGCGTCGTGCCCCAGACGAAGGCGTGCATGCAGCCCATCGAGGTGCCGAGGATCAGCTTGAGCCGGGTGACGCCCAGCCCCTCGACGAGCAGCCGGCGCTGCGCCTCGACCATGTCGGCATAGTCGTAATGCGGGAAGGCCATGCGCATGCCGTCGCTGGGCTTCGACGACTTGCCGTGGCCGATCCCGTCGGGGAGGATCACATAGGTGGTGCGGATGTCGAGCGGCGCGCCGGGGCCGTAGAGCTCGTCGGCGAACTGGGGCAGGAGGAATTGCGCGCCGGTGCCGCCGGTGCCGTGGAGGACCATCACGGCGTTGTCGATCCTGCCGCTGGCGTCGCGGTGCGGGGTGCCGAGCGTCCGATAATGGAGGCGCAGCGCGGGGAGCGTCTCGCCCGAGGCGAAGCGGAAGTCCTTCGCGACATAGTCGCCCTCGGTGACCGGCCAGTCCGCGGCGCGGGCGGGGAGGCTGAGCGCGAGCAGCGCGGCGAGAGCGAGGAGCAGGCGAGTCATGCGGGACAGGGTAATCTCCCGGCTGCGCCGATCAATCCCGCTGGAGCGCCACCACCATCGGCCCCACCGGCGGGCTCGCGTCCTCGCGCTCGGCGACGGGGTCCCACAGCCGCGAGACCTTGCCGTCGAAGAACAGCGCGTTCGGGCAGGCCAGCCGGTCGCGGAACAGCCGGGCGAAGCGGCCGAAGGAGACCGGCACGCCGCTGATCGCGAACCAGGCCGAGCCGTCCTTCGCCACGCCGACGCCGTTGCGCAGCTGGAGCGAGGTTCCGTTGTCCGCGATCTTCGGATGGATCTGCCCGCCAACCACCAGCATCGGCCCCGATTGGGTGGCGAAGCGAATGTGGCCCGGCTTCGCTGCGGCGAAGGCATCGGTGTCGGCGACGTGCCAGCCCTTGGCATCGCCCCAGAAGACGCCGTTGGGCTTCATGTGGAAATTGCCCGGCCCGTCGCGGCGGTTGAGCGGCACCTGCTCGGCACCGTCCTCGACATAATAGCCGATCGGCGCGCCGGCCTCGTCGAACATCCCCGCGTTCATCGCGAAGGCGACGCGGCTGGCGTCGGCGCCCAGCCGCTCGGGCAGGCGGTCGAAGCCGCGCATCGGCTTGCCGTCGGCGCCCTTGTCGACGAGCAGCAACGCGTGGACCTCGGGCCGCGCCTGGCAGACGGTGAAGCGATCGCCTTCGAAAATAATATCGCTGCACGCCGCGTCGACGCCGCCGCGCTGCTTCGCCGGACCGCAGGCGGCAAGCAGCAGGAGGAGAGCGAGGAACCAGGGCAAACGGCTGGGCATGCTGCCGACTTAGGCGCTCGCGCGCGGGTGGCAAGCCGAGGCGTGCCACGGCCCCGCCGCATTCGCCGGGCAACGCGGGGGGATACAGGGACTAAACTTGAGGGTTATGGTGGTGCCCACCGGCCCGTGCAAAGGACAAGTCATGATCACCACGCTGATGTTCGCCGCTCTCTTCGCTGCCGCGCCGGCTGGCCAGGGCCAGACCGCGCCTGCGCAGGACGGCCCGCCCAAGCGGATCCGCAGCGTGATGCTGGTCGGCGACGAGAAATGCCCGACCTCGACCGACCCGGACGAGATCGTGGTGTGCGCGACGATCGGCGATTCGCCGTATCGCATCCCCAAGCGCTTCCGCGACCAGCGCACCGACAAGCCCGACGGCGTCGCCTGGGGCCGCCGTGCCGAAGTGGTGGAGGAAGTCAACCGCGTCGGCATGCCGGGCAGCTGTTCGGTGGTCGGCAGCTACGGCCAGAGCGGCTGCACGCGCAATTTCATCCGGCAATGGGCGCAGGACAAGCTCGATCGTGAAGCGAAGAAGGCGCAGGAGACTGCGCCGGAGTGAGGGCCAGGACGCAAGAAGCCCGAGGTCAGCCCGCCCGCGCCATGCGGTCCGAATCCTCGTCCGCCAGCAGCGCAAGCACGTCGCGCGGGGCGATGGGGCGGCTGAACAGATAGCCCTGCACCGACGAGCAGCCGTGCCGCCGCAACTCGGCGAGCTGGTCGCTCTCCTCGACGCCTTCGGCGGTCGTCTCCATCCCGAGCGCGCCGGCGAGCCCGGTGATCGCGCGGAGCACCGCGGTCGCGCCCGGGCGCGTCAGCAGCTGGTGGATGAAGCTGCGGTCGATCTTGATCCGGTCGAACGGAAATTCCTGGAGGCATGTCAGGCTGGTCGGGCCGGTGCCGAAATCGTCGAGCGCGATGCGCACGCCGAGCGCCTGTAGCCGCTGCAACGCATTGCTTGCCTCCGGCCCTTCGGCAAGGGCCGCTTCGGTGACTTCGAGCTCGAGTCGTGATGGATCGAGCCGGCTCGCCGCGAGCGCCTGCAGCACCGTTTCGGCGAGCGCGGGATGGCGGACCTGCAGCGGCGAGACGTTCACCGCGACGCGGATATGCTCGGGCCAGGCCGCGGCATGCGCACAGGCTTCGCGAAGCGACCAGCCGCCGATCTCGACGATCAGCCCGCTCTCCTCGGCGATCGGCAGGAAATCTGCCGGGCTGACGATTCCCCGCGTCGGATGGCGCCAGCGCAGCAGCGCCTCGAACGAGCCGATCCGGCTGGTCGAGAGGTCGAACAGCGGCTGGAAGTGGAGCTCGAACTGGCCGCCCGCGATCGCGGCGCGCAGGTCTGCCTCGAGCACGCGGCGCGCCTGCGCCCCGCGAGCGAGCGATGCGACGTCGAGCGGCATCGCGCTCCGCGCGGATCCGGCGCCGGCGAGCCCCGCCTGGAAGATCAGCGCCTCGCGCTCGGCGAGGGCGGCTGCCATGGCGTTGAACCGCTCGGCGAAACGCGCTGCGGCGCCGCGGCCTCCGATGCTGAGCTCGGCGGCTTCGCCCCGGGCCAGCCGGATAGCTGCCTCGCCGAACCGGTCGAGGTCGCGTGCCGCCGCGCGGAGGCGCTGCCATAGGGCGCCGAGCAGGAGCAGAACCGCAGCAAGGGAAACGAACGCAACCATCGGCGGCAGCTTAGCGCGGGTCCGTTAAGCAACCCCTTCGTGGACCACGGATTTCGGCCGGTCAGGCCCGGATCTTCACCGGCACCGATTTGGCCGCGGGGGTCATCGAGGCGTGGTCGTGATGCGCGAGGGGGATCAGCGGGTTGAGCTCGGGATAATAGCCCGCGACGCAGTCGTCGGGCAGGCGGAAGGGGGTTACCGCGAGGCCCTCGACCACGCGCTCGACCTGGTCCTCGGCGTCGCTCACCAGCGCGACCTTCTGGCCCGCGCTGAGCCCCGCACGCGCCATGTCCTCGGGGTTGATCAGCAACACCTCGCGCGTGCCCTCGATCCCGCGGAGGCGATCCGAATAGCCGTAGATGGTGGTGTTGAACTGGTCGTTCGAGCGCAGGGTCAGCAGCCGGTAGCGGCCCGGCGCGTCCCTGAAGCCGGTGGCGTTGAGCGTCTCGGGCGTGGTGAACTCAGCCTTGCCGCTCTTGGTGTTCCAGACGCGATCGCGCGCTGCATTGCCCTTGAAGAAGCCGCCGGGGATGAACAGCCGCTGGTTGAAATCCTTGAACATCGCCGGATAGGTCGCTTCGATCGCGTCGCGGACCTTGCCGTAATCGCCGACCCATTCGTCCCACGGCACCCTGGGATTGGGCGCGAGCGACGCCTTCGCGATTCCCGCGACGATCGCCATCTCCGAGCGGATATGCTCGCTCGCGGGCGTCGCCTTGCCGAACGAGCCGTGGACGCAGGAGAGGCTGTCCTCCATCGTGACAACCTGCGGGCCGCTCGCCTGCACGTCGGACTCGCTCCGTGCGATGCAGGGGAGCAGGAAGGCGTCCTCGCCGCAGAACAGCTGCCCGCGGTTGAGCCGCGTGGCGACCTGGACGGTGAGGTCCATGCCTTCCCAGGCGGGTTCGACCAGCGACTGGTCGGGCACCGCGCGGAGGAAATTGCCGCCGAGGCCGAGGAACGCCTTCACCGTGCCCGCGATCACCCCGCGGCAGGTCTCGACCGTGCCCAGCCCATGTTCGCGCGGCGGATCGAAGCCGTAAAGCTCGGCGAGCCTGTCGAGCGGGACGAGCGCCGGGTTCTCGGCGATGCCGACGGTGCGCTGGCCCTGGACGTTCGAATGGCCGCGCACCGGCGAGACGCCCGCGCCGAGCCGCCCCATGTTGCCCTTGAGCAGCATCAGGTTGACCACGCTCGCGATATTCTCGAACCCGCGGACGTGCTGGGTGAGCCCCATGCCCCAGATGCCGATCGAGCGCTCGGCAGCGATATAGACCTCGGCCGCCTCGACGATCGCGGCGCGCGGCAGGCCGGACTCGGCTTCGATCTCCTCCCAGGTGACCGTGGTCACTTTTTCGGCGAAGGCGTCGAAGCCATGGGTGTGCCCGGCGATGAAGGCGCGGTCGATGATCCCGCCGCCGCGCCGCTCGTCCTCGGCGAAGACGTGCTTGCACATCCCCAGGATCGCCGCGATGTCGCCACCCGCCTTCACCTGGTGATATTGTGTGGATATCGGCATCGAGCCGCCGGTCACCATCTGGATCGACTGGGGGTTGCGGAAGGCGACGCCGCCCTTTTCGACGATCGGGTTGAAGGTAACGATCTGGCAGCCGCGCTTGCGGGCATGCGCGAGGGTGTGGAGGAAGCGCGGGCTGTTCACCCCGGTGTTCTGGCCGAAGAAGAAGATCGCGTCGCAATGCTCGAAATCCTCGAGCAGGCAGGTGCCGACGCCCACGCCGATCGTCGCCTTGAGCGCGACCGAGGTGGTTTCGTGGCACATGTTGGAGCTGTCGGGCAGGTTGTTGTTGCCGTAGAGCCGCGCCATCAGGGCCCAGGCGTAGCTGGTCTCGAGGCTCGCGCGGCCCGAGGCGTAGAAGACCACCGACCTGGGATCGTGGATCGCCTTCAGCCGCCGCCCGATCGCCTCGAAGGCTTCGTCCCAGCTGCATTCGACATAGCGGTCGCTCGCGCGGTGGTAGCGCATCGGATGGGTGAGGCGGCCGGCCTGTTCGAGGTCGTGGTCGCTCCAGCTCTTGAGCTCGGTGAGCGTGTGCCGTGCGAAGAAGTCGGGCGTGGCGCGCAGCCGCGTCTGCTCCCAGAGGTGCGCCTTGGCGCCGTTCTCGCAGAATTCGAACAGCTGCGGATGCGCGGGCTTGGTCCAGGCGCATGACGCGCACATCACGCCATTGGGCTTGTTGAGCCGCATCAGCGTCGAGAGCACTTCGGGCCCGTCCTTCTCGCGTGCCCAGGTCTCGGCCATCCCGCGCAGCGAACCCCAGCCGCCGACCGGACCCGGATAGGTTGCGGTGCCGTCCTTCGCCTTCGCCATGTTCGACTCCACTGCTAAGACGAGTCCATGGACCCCGCATTCGAGCGTGTCGAGCCGGACGGCACTCATACCTTGGTGTCGCGCGCGCTGGCCGAGGAAGTGCCGGTGGCGGTGGAGGTCAACGGCTTCGGCTATGCGGTGATGATGGCGACGCCGCAGGAACTCGAGGACTTCGCCTGGGGCTTCGCTTCGGCCGAGCGGCTGGGCCGCGTGATCGACGCCGAGGCGCACCGGACCGAGGCGGGCGCGATCGTGCGGCTGACGGTCGCGGACGGCGCGACGGTGATCGAGCGCGTCCGCCACCGCACCACCGACAGTGCCTGCGGGCTCTGCGGGATCGACAGCCTCGAGGCGGCGCTGCGGCCGTTGCCGCGAGTCGAGGCACGGTTCGCGGGGGAGCGGACGGCGGTGTTCCGCGCCGCCGCCGAACTCCGCGAGCACCAGGTATTGAATGCAAAGACCGGCGCTCACCACGCCGCGGCGCTCTGCGCGGAGGACGGTGCCATCCGCCTCGTCCGCGAGGATGTCGGCCGCCATAATGCCTTCGACAAGCTGGTCGGCGCGATGGCGCGGCAAGGGCTGGGCTGGGACGGCGGCTTCGCGCTGGTCTCGTCGCGCTGCTCCTACGAGCTGGTCGAGAAGGCGGTGCTCGCCGGCTGCCCGCTGCTCGCCGCAATCTCGGCGCCCACTGCGCTCGCGGTGGAGGCGGCCAAGGGCGCGGGGCTGAGCCTTGCGGTGCTCGCGCGGCCCGATGCCCTGCTTTGGCAGGCATCTTAACTTGAATTATTCCATTATGCGCGGAACTGTCGGGATATCCCGGAGTTGCATAGGGCTTGCCTGGTGCAAGCAATGGAGGGGGAGCCAATGCTGAGGGCCTTCTGGAACGGCAGCTACGCACCGCACGGATACTGCCTGTTCTGGGACCCTGGGCTGATCTGGACCCATATCCTCGCCGACCTGATCATCGCGGGCTCCTATTTCTCGATCCCCATCGCGCTGGTGATCCTCGTCAGGCGGCGCCGCGACCTGGCGTTCGGCTGGGTCTTCTGGTGCTTCGCGACCTTCATCCTTGCGTGCGGGCTGACGCACGTCATGTCGATCTGGACGCTGTACCAGGGCGTCTACGGGCTCGAGGCGCTGGTGAAGGTAGTCACCGCCGCGGCTTCGGTGGCGACCGCGGTGCTGCTCTGGCCGCTCCTGCCCAAGGCGATCGCGCTCCCTTCCGCCGAGAAGCTCCAGCTTGCCAATTTCGAGCTCGCCGCGCTGATCCGCGAACGCGATTCGGCGCTGGAGGCGCTGCGCGCGCAGGTCGACCGGCGCGAGCAGGCCGAAGAGGCGCTGCGCCAGTCGCAGAAGCTCGAGGCGGTAGGCCAGCTCACCGGCGGCATCGCGCATGATTTCAACAACCTGCTCCAGGCGATCGCCGGCAATCTCGAGCTGATCACGGGCAAGCCCGACCAGCCGGGCAAGATCGCGACATGGGGCGCCAATGCGCTCAAGGCCGTGGCGCGGGGACGCGCGCTCTCGGGCCAGCTGCTCGCCTTCTCGCGGCGGCAGAAGCTCGACATCACCAGCGTCAACCTCGCCGAGCTGATCCGCGGCTCGCGCGAGCTGATCGAGCGATCGGTGGCGCCGCTCGGCAAGGTCAGGATCGAGACGATCGACTCGAGCTGGAACGTCGAGGCCGATCCGCTCCAGCTCGAACTCGCGGTGCTCAACCTCGCCTTCAACGCGCGCGACGCGATGCCTGACGGCGGCACGCTGACCATTACCGCGCAGCGCCGCGTCGGCGAGGTTGCGCCCGAGCTGCCCGAGGGCGACTATATCGCGCTGTCGATCGCCGACACCGGCACGGGCATGCCCCCCGAAGTCGCCGCGCGCGCGCTCGAGCCTTTCTTCACCACCAAGGAAGTCGGCCGCGGTACCGGCATGGGGCTTAGCATGGCGTTCGGGGTGATGCGCCAGTCGCGCGGCTCGCTGAAGATCGACACCCAGCCGGGCCGGGGCACGACCATCACGCTGCTGCTGCGCGTGAGCGAAGCCGCGCCCAGCCTCGCGGCGGCGGGCGAAGCCGAGGCCGGGCCGATGGTGAGCCTCGCCGGGCGTACAATCGCGGTGATCGACGACGACGACGAAGTCCGCGCGGTGATGGCCGACGTGCTGCGCGACGCGGGTGCCGAAGTGGTCGAGGCGAGCGACGGCGCCGAGGGCGTGGCGGCCGCGCAGGCGCGCGTCCCCGACCTGATGATCGTCGACTATGCGATGCCCGGGCTCACCGGCGCCGACGTCGCGCGCCAGATACGCGGCTTCGCGCCGCGGCTGCCGATCCTCGTCGTCACCGGCTTTGCGGATTCGGCCGCGCTCGACACGATAGACGCCGAGATCGGCGTGCTCCGGAAACCCTTCGAATCGCGCGAGCTGCTTCGGCGCGTGGCCGAGATGCTCGACGGCTGATCAGCCCTTGGGCGTGCGGATCAGCTTGCAGAGGCCGAACTCGGTCGTGCCGGGGAAATAATAGCCGACGAATAGAAGGTGCTCGCCCTTCAGCGTTCCCTTCCACTCGATGTCGACCTCGGGGACCTGGAGGTCCTTCATCTGGGCCGTGCCCAGCGTCTCCTGGCCCGCGCCGTAGCGGGCGCGGAGCAGGTCGCGATAGGCGGCGCATTGGTTGCGGTCGGTCACCTTCTGGTTGACGAGCTGGAGCCCCGGCTTCGCATCGCGCGTGAAGTGGAAGCCGATGTGCAGCGCGACGTCGCCGTCCTTGAGGTCGGCATAGACCAGCGCATCGAGGCTGCGCATCGCATTCTCGGGCGATGCGGGCGTCGCCACGGCGTTGGGCATCGTCGCGATGACCTGCTCGGGAGTCATGTTCCAGCGCGTGGTGAAGGGTTCGGAAGCGCCCGCGAGCGGGGTCAGCGCCGCCGCCATGGCCAGCATCGTTTCGATCATCGTCACTCTCCTCCCGGCAGTGAAGCCTTCAATTCCTCGATCCAGGCCCGCGCGCTGCCGTCCGAGGGTGCGCGCCAGTCGCCGCGCGGGCTCAGTGCGCCGCCGGCCGAGACCTTGGGGCCGTTGGGCAGCGCCGAGCGCTTGAACTGGCTCGTCTGGAAGAAGCGGCGGAGGAATTCCTCGAGCCATTTGGCGATCGTCGCGAGGTCGTATTCGTGCCGCCCGTCGTCGGGAACGCCTTCGGGCCAGCGCCCCGCCGCGGCGTCGCGCCAGGCGTGCCAGGCCAGGAAGGCGATCTTCGAGGGCCTGAGCCCGTGGCGTACGGCGTAATGGAGGAAGAAGTCGTGCAGCTCATAGGGGCCGATCCGCGCCTCGGTGCTCTGCATCCTGCCGTCGGCATCGGCGGGCACGAGCTCGGGCGAGATCTCGGTGTCGAGCACGGCAAGCAGCGTCTCGCTCGCCGCTTCGTCGAACTGGCCGGTGCGCGCCACCCAGCGGATCAGATACTGGATCAGCGTCTTGGGCACGCCGCTGTTGACCGCATAATGGCTCATCTGGTCGCCGACGCCATAGGTGCACCAGCCGAGCGCGAGCTCGGACAAGTCGCCGGTACCGACGACGAAGCCGTTGTGCTGGTTGGCGAGGCGGAAGAGATAGTCGGTGCGGAGGCCCGCCTGGACATTCTCGAAGGTCACGTCATAGACCGGCTCGCCGTGCGCGAACGGGTGGTCCATGTCGGCGAGCATCTGGTTGGCGGCGGGGCGGATGTCGATCTCGGCGGCGGTGATGTCCAGCGCGCGCATCAGCGCCCAGGCGTTGGCCTTGGTGCCATCGCTCGTCGCGAAACCGGGCATGGTATAGCCGAGGATGTCGGTGCGCGGGCGGCCGAGCCGGTCCATCGCCTTGGCCGCGACGATCAGCGCATGCGTCGAATCGAGCCCGCCCGAGATGCCGATCACCAGCGTTTTGGCGCCCGTCGACGCGATGCGCTTCCTGAGGCCCTCGACCTGGATGTTGAACGCTTCATAGCAGTCCGCCTCGAGCTTCGAGGGCGTGTTGGGCACGAAGGGGAAGCGGCGGATGTCGCGCCTGAGGCCGAGGTCCGCGCCGTCGGGCCGGTGCGCGAAGGCGATGCGGCGGAAGCGCGTCTCGGGGTGGCCCGCGGCGGCGGCGGCGTCGTTGAACGTGCCCATCCGCATCCGCTCGAGCCGGATGCGCTCGAGGTCGAGGTCGGCGTAGGTGATCTCGGTCGCCAGCTCGAACCGCTGCGATGTGGCGAGCAACTCGCCCAGCTCGTAGATCTCGCCCTGGCCGTCCCAGGCGACGTCGGTGGTGCTCTCGCCGGGTCCCGCGGCGGAGTAGAGATACGCCGCGACTGCGCGCGCCGACTGCGAGGCGGAGAGCAGTGCCCGCTCGCGCGCCTTGCCGATGGTGATGTTCGAGGCCGAGAGGTTGCACAGCACCGTCGCGCCCGCGAGCGCGCCGAGCGTCGAGGGCGGGGTGGGGGACCAGTAATCCTCGCAGATCTCGGCATGGACGACGAAATCGGGCAGCGCATCGGCGGCGAAGACCAGGTCGGTGCCGAACGGCGCCTGCTGGCCGGCGATGGCGATCTCGAGCCCGGTCAGCCCGACGCCGGGCGCGAACCAGCGCTTCTCATAATATTCGCGATAATTGGGCAGGAAGCTCTTGGGCACCACGCCGAGGATCGTGCCGCGGTGGATCGCGACGGCGGTGTTGTAGACGCGCCCGTTGCGCCGCAGCGCCGCGCCGAGGAGCAGCAGCGGCTTGAGGTCCTTGCTCGCCGCGACCACCGCCGCCAGCCCCGCCTCGGTGGCGTCGAGCAGCGCGTCCTGCAGGTGCAGGTCGTCGATCGCATAGGAAGTGAGGTTGAGCTCGGGAAAGAGCAGCAGGTCGGCGCCTGCGGCGCTGCCCTGCTCGGCGAGCGCGATCGCCGCCGCGGCATTGGCGGCGGGATCGCCCGCGGTGCCGATCGGCGTGCAGACGCCCGCCCGGATCATGCCGTGGCGATGCAGCGAATGGAAAGGGTGCGGATCGGCCATCGCTGCCGTCCTAACCGCCTCGGACAGCGGGGCCAACCCCACCCGATTGGCCGGGCCCGTCCCATTGGCGCCGCGCCGGACCATTCCGCGCCGACACGAAACTGGACAGCGTCGCTGCGCCGATCCTATGGCCGGGTCACCGAGGGCCGGGGACTTTGATGGAAACGACGAACGAAGGCCTCGCAATGTCCTCGCCGGGGGCGCGGCCGTTCGAGTGGTTGCTCGTCCTGGGCGCCTGGCTGCTTGCGCTGCTGATCTTCAACCGCTTGCCGATCATGAGCGGCTTCGACCTCGGCTTCGGCGACCGCGGCGATTCGATCATCGCGATCAGCATCCTCGAACATTGGCGCAACGTCTTCATGGGTGTGGGCCAATGGAACCTGCCGCTGTATTTCCATCCCCATCCCGACACGCTCGGCTACAACGACGGCTATCTGCTCCACGGGCTGATCTATTCCGCCTGGCGACTGGGCTTCGACCCATTCCGGGCGGACACGCTGACCGGCGCGACGCTCGAGACCATCGGCTTCGCCGGCGCATTCGTGCTGGCCTCGCGGACGCTGCGCTGGGGCGTGGCCACGGCGACGCTGCTCGCGCTGCTCTTCAGCATCTCGAACAACATGTACGTCGGCGCCGGCCACATCCAGATCCGCAGCCTCGCGCTGCTCCCATGGCTGGCGATCGCGGCGATCGGCGCCTGGCGAAGCGAGATGGCGGGCGACGTGTGGCGCGCCAGGCGCCGCGCGATCGCGGCAGTCGCGATCATCGGGCTGTGGCTCGTCACGTCCTTCTATTTCGTCTGGTTCGCGCTCTATTTCAGTCTGGTGCTGCTGCTCTGCTGGGCCGGCGTGACGCGCCGGATGAACCTGCGCGGGCTCGCAGTGCTGAACGGCCATTGGGGCACGATCGCGGTCACCGCCGCGGCGTTCGCGCTCGCGATCCTTCCCTTCCTGGCCGTCTATGTCCCCAAGCTCGCCGAGACCGGCGGCTATGGCTACAAGCTTTCCTATCTCATCCACCCGACCGACCTGATCAACGTCGGCCCCGGCAACCTGCTGTGGGGCTGGCTGATCGCCGGGCTGCGTTTCCTGTTCGGCAACGGCCAGCTCGCCGAGGCGGTGTTCGGCAACGAGCACCAGTCGGGCTTCCCGCTGTTCCTGTTCGCGCTGGCCTGTACCGCGGCGTGGCCGCTGGTGCGCAGGCGCGGCGACGCGAGCTTCCTGCGCGCCTTCGCGTTGGCGATCGTGATCAGCTGGGCGTTCACGCTGCGCTTCGGGCCGGTGTCGCTCTGGGGGCTGGTCTATTGGCTGGTGCCCGGCGCGCGCGGGCTGCGCGTGGTGCTGCGCTACCAGCTGTTCCTGCTGCTGCCGCTGTTGCTGCTCGTCGCCGCGGTCCATCGCACGCGGCTGGCAGCGCTGCTCGGTAATCATCGCGCGCTCGCGCTCGGGATCGTCGCGCTGCTCGTGATCGAGCAGATCAATTTCGCGCCCACCGCACGTATGAGCCGCCGCGAACAGCTCGCCGCGCTCGAGCCCATCCCCACACCGCCGCCGGGCTGCAAGAGCTTCGTGGTGACGGCGACGCGCGTGGGCGAGCCGATGTTCCGCGACGCCCGGCTCGACGCGCTCTATCCGCACAATGTCGATGCGATGTACCTTGCGCAGCGCTGGCGCGTGCCGACGGTCAACGGCATGTCGAGCTTCAACCCGCCCGACTGGGACTTCGCCGATCCCGAAGCGCCCGACTATCCGGCGCGCATTACTGCCTATGCGGGCAAGCACGGTCTGGCGGGATTGTGCCGGCTGGACGTCAGGGCCACGCCGGTGTGGACCCGGTTGCGGTGACCCTTCAGACCTTGGCCGAGTAGATCATCCGGCCCTGGCCGAGCTTCAGGAACACCGTCTCGAGATCCGCTTCGCCCACCGCGAAACAGCCCTGGCTGCGGCCGAGCTTGCCCCACTTCTGGATCATGTCAGGGTTCGCATACCATGCGGAATGGACCACGATCGCGCGGTCGAGCGCGTTGCTGTTGGTCGTGTCGAGGCCCAGCAGCCGCTGCGATGCGCCATGCTGGCCGGTGTAATAGTCGCTGGTCACGAAGGCGCCTTCGCAGGTCGCGTTCGAGCCGGGATCGTTCGAGAAGCGCTGGAGCAGGCCGGTGTGATCGGGGTCCGATCCCATGCCGTGCGCGACGAGCAGCGTCTCGCACTGGCCGGTGCCCAGGTTGATGATGTGGAAGCGCGGGTCGGCCGACTTCAGCGAGAAGTCGGCGATGGCGATGCGGTCGTGCGAGGCGATCGCCATCGAATGGCGGTCGAGCGCGGCGATCGCCTTGCGGAACAGCTCGGGGCGGACGCCGGCGGGGGCGACCGGGCCCTTGGCCGCGAGCACCGGCTCGGCGAGCTTCGGCGCCGCCTGCACCGGCACCGGCCGCGCGACGATCGGCTCCACCGCGGCGACGATGCGATTGGACGTGCAGGCGCTCACCACCGCGCCGCTCGCCATCACCAGTGCCGACTTCAGCATTGCCCGGCGCGTGTGCGCCGCATCGAAAGGTTCCGTCACGCTCTCTTGCCCACGAACTTGCCCCTAGGCCCATAGCTATATCAGAAGCTTGGCAAACGAGGCGTTGAACATCTGTCCCAAAGTCGGCGGTTCGGCGCAGCTCTTGCCCGATTCATCGCCATGCGTGCCGCCCTGGGGCGTTTCGCGGAGGGACGCGGTCCTCTTATCCTGAGTCGCAGCCGTTAAGAATTTCGGTTAATTGCGTTAAGGAATCACCCGGGAGGACATGTGAGGCGGACCTGGTTCATCCTCGCGGCGCTCGCCGCATTCGCGAGCGTGCCCGCGGCGGCGCAGGTCTCGGCCGGACTGCCGGTGCGCGAAGGCGCGCCGACGGTGCCGCCGGATAACGGCAAGCCCGAGCCGCTTATCCCCGGCCAGGGCGAGCGATCCGCCGAACGCGCGATCGTGGTGCTCAAGCCCGGCGAGTTCGTCTGGTACGACGATGTCGCGCGGATCGAGCCCACGGCCGAACGGCGCGGGGCAGGGGCGGGCGTCTCGCTGGTCGTGTCGATCCCGGCGCAGCTCGCCTATGTCTATCGCGACGGCGTGCTGATCGGCGTCACCACGGTGTCGACCGGCATGCCCGGGCACGACACGCCGGTGGGCGACTATACCGTGCTCCAGAAGCAGGTGTTCCACCGCTCGAACCTCTATTCGAACGCGCCGATGCCCTGGATGCAGCGGCTGACCTGGGACGGGATCGCGCTCCACGCCGGGCATAATCCAGGCCGACCCGCGTCGCACGGCTGCATCCGCTTGCCGATGGCGTTCGCAAAGAAGCTCTACGGCATGACCAACGTCGGCGTGCCGGTGTCGATCATCGACGAGTTCCTCGACGATCCGCAGCTCGGCCCCTGGGGCATGCCCGACGCGCCGCCGCTGAGCGTCGATACCGCCTCGCTGGGCGGCGCGCAGTACGAGAAGGTGACCGGCGGGAGCTTCGACGCGACGATGATCCCGGTCTCCTCGGGCAATTGGGTGATGGGCCCGGCGAAGGAGATCGTCCAGCCGGTGCCGGCGAAGGATCGCTAGCGCTCGCCCGCCAATCGGCTAAAGCCGCCCCATGACGATGAACTTCGAAGATGCCGCCTTCGCGCTCGCCGAGGTCGGCCGGCGGATCGATGCGCGGGGCTGGGCGCCGGCGACCGCGGGCAACTATTCCGTCCGCCTCGCCGACGGCAGCGTCGCGATCACTATCTCGGGCAAGCACAAGGGCCGGCTCACCGCCGCGGACATCATGCGGGTCGATCTCGACGGCAATCCGCTCACCCCCGGCAAGCCTTCGGCAGAGACCGGGCTGCACCTCGCGCTCTATCATGCCTTTCCGGAGGCCAACGCCGTGCTGCACGGCCATTCGCCCCAGGCGGTCGGGCTCAGCCGCGCGGTGCCCGACGCCCGCGAATGGGTGTTCCGCGGGCATGAGATGCTCAAGGTCTTTCCCGGCATCGCCACGCACGAGACCGAGATCCGCCTGCCGATCGTCGACAACAGCCAGGACATGGCCGCGATCGAGGCCGCGGTCGCGCCGGCGCGGCTGGCGCCCGACGCCGCGCCCGCCTATCTTATCCGCAGCCACGGGCTCTATGCCTGGGGCCGAGACCTCGACGAGGCCGAGCGCGTGCTCGAGGGGACCGAATGGCTGATCGCCGCGGAACTCGCCGAGCTCGGCTTCAGGAACGGGATGGGACGATGACACGACTGCGCATCTTTTCCGCCGACGATGCCGGGACGCCCGCGCTCGACACGCGCGAGCCCAACGAGATCGCCGCCTCGCTCGCCGGGCTCGGCGTGCGCTTCGAGCAATGGCCCTCGCGCCCGCTCGGCGCCGCGGCGGGGCAGGACGAGGTCCTCGCCGCCTTCGCGCCTGAGGTCGACCGGCTCAAGGCCGAGAAGGGCTACCGCTCGGTCGACGTGATCCGCATGGTCCCCGACCATCCGGAGAAGGCGGCGCTGCGCACCAAATTCCTCTCCGAGCATCGCCATTCGGAGGACGAGGTGCGCTTCTTCGTCGAAGGCGAGGGGCTGTTCACGCTGCGCTCGGACGAGGGCCGGGTCTATGCCGTGCTCTGCGAGGAGGGCGACCTGATCTCGGTCCCCGCCGGCATGCGTCACTGGTTCGACATGGGCCCGAGCCCGCGCTTCACTGCGATCCGCCTGTTCACCAATGCCGACGGCTGGATCGCCAACTTCACCGGCGATGCCATCGCCGATCGCTTCCCCCGGCACGAACCGGTGGCGGCATAACCACAACCGTCATCCCGGCGAAAGCCGGGACCCAGGGCAGCAGGCGATGTCGCTCGTGGCCCTGGGTCCCGGCTTTCGCCGGGATGACGAAGCAGAAATGAACATGACCAAAGCCATCCTCCTCGACATTGAGGGCACGACGAGCAGCATCTCCTTCGTCGCCGACGAGCTCTTCCCCTATGCGCGGGCGCACCTCCCGGCGTTCGTCGCCGCGCATCCCGGGGAAGCCGCACTGATCCTCGCCGAAGTCGGCGGCGAGGACCCCGTCGCGACCTTGCTCCAATGGATCGACGAGGATCGCAAGGCGACGCCGCTCAAGACGCTCCAGGGGCTGATCTGGGCGGAGGGCTATGCCGACGGCACGCTCAAGGGCCATGTCTATCCCGACACGCCCGCGGCGATCCGCCGCTGGGTCGAGCGGGGCCTGAGCGTCAACATCTATTCCTCGGGCTCGATCGCAGCGCAGAAGCTCATCTTCGGCCATTCGATCGCGGGCGACCTCACGCCGATGCTCGGCGGCTATTTCGACACCACCATCGGCCCCAAGCGCGAGGCCGAGAGCTACCGCCGGATCGCCGAGGCGCTCGCGCTGCCGGCAGCCGAGATCCTCTTCATCACCGACATCGACGCCGAGGCCGGCGCCGCGCGCGAAGCCGGGCTCCAGGCGCTGGTGATCGATCGCGAGGGTCGGTCGGGCGATGTCCACAGCCTAGCGGAGGTGCTGCCATGATCCTCGAGGGCAAGCCGACGCGCTCGATCCGCCGCACCGACGACGGCGAGGGCTGCGTGATCCTCGACCAGCGCCAGCTCCCCTGGGCGGTGAAGTGGGTCGAGCTGCGCGACGTCGACGCGGCGGCGGTCGCGATCCGCGAGATGTGGACGCGCGGCGCACCGATGATCGGCGCCACCGCCGCCTATGGCCTGGCGATGGCGCTCGCGGTCGATCCCTCCGACACGGCGCTGGATGCCGCTTACGAGCAGCTCCACGCCACCCGACCGACCGCGATCAACCTGCGCTGGGCGCTCGACGCGGTCCGGTCGGCGGTCGCGCCGCTGCCGCCGGAGCAACGCGCCGAAGCCGCCTTCGCGCGCGCCGATGCGATCGTCGAGGAGGACGCCCAGCTTTGCCGCGCGATCGGCGAACATGGCCTCGAGCTGTTCCGCGAGCTGCACGCGAAACACCCCGACCGACCGCTCAACATCCTCACCCATTGCAACGCCGGCTGGCTCGCGACCGTGGACTACGGCACCGCGACCGCGCCGATCTACCTCGCGCACGACGCCGGCATCCCGGTCCACGTCTGGGTCGACGAGACGCGCCCGCGCAACCAGGGCGCGCTGCTGACCGCCTTCGAGCTGCGCAACCATGGCGTGCCGCACACGGTGATCGCCGACAATGCCGGCGGGCTGTTGATGATGAAGGGCCAGGTCGACGCGGTGGTGGTCGGCACCGACCGCGTCACTGCCAACGGCGACGTCTGCAACAAGATCGGCACCTATCTGAAGGCGCTCGCCGCGGCGGACAACCAGGTGCCCTTCTACGTCGCGCTGCCCTATACCACCTTCGATCCGAACACTGCGACCGGCGCCGAGATCCCGATCGAGGAGCGCAATGCCGAGGAATTGACGCGGCTGACCGGCCTGGGCAGCGACGGCGCGATCGAGACGGTGCGCGTGACTGACTCACCCGCGGCGAACCCGGCCTTCGACGTGACGCCGGCGCGGCTGGTGACGGCCTACATCACCGAGCGCGGGGTGCTGGAGACGATCTAGCCGGCTCCCAAACCGTCCCGCGCCTGGGCAGGTCCTCGATTGTCGACGGCCCCCCGTCGGACGTCATCCCGGCGAAAGCCGGGACCCAGGGCCACGAGCGACGTCCTCTGCAACCCTGGGTCCCGGCTTTCGCCGGGATGACGGTTAAGGGGTGCCCCAACCCGTCTCGGGAGGATGGAATGCCGTTGTATCAGGCGGGGAAGCCGTCCGGCCTCAGTGCGAATAGGCCATCAGCCAGGTTTCGGCGGCGCTCGCCGAGATGAAGATCTCGCCCGGCTGGGGCAGGGTGCGGCGGAGCTGGGCCTTGACCAGGCTCGAGCGCACCACGATCGCGACGCGGTCCCCCGGCTGCTGGACCTTCTCCGCGCCAAGGCCGATCTTCGCCGCGACTTCATCGCTCTGCACCGCGCATTCGGAAAGGTCGACGAGCACCAGCACCGGCCGGCGCTGCTCGCGGCGCTGCATCACCAGCGCAACCATCTCGCGGAAACACGCCTCGACCGTCTCGGTCACCCACGCGCCCTTGCCGGTAAGGCGGATGACACCCGTCGCCGCGTCGAACTCGACCTCGAGGCTGCCGTCGAGCGGCAAATCCGCCGCGAGAGCGGCGCGGTCAGGCAGATACATGGCTGGTGCGCCCCCCTTCAAAAGACGAGCTACCCTAGGCCGCGGTGCGTGCCGCTGCCATTTCGGTAAACAACGCAGCCGCGCGTAAAGGTTTGATAACCAAGGCGCGCCGCTCCCCTGGAGGGAACGGCGCACCCCGGACGAACGGCTTACGGTTGCTGCTGTGTCTTTACCGTCGTGGTGGTCGTCGTCGCCGGCGTCACCACCCTGGTCGTGGTGCTAGCCTTCTTCTTGGCAGGCGCGCGGCGGACGGTAGTGGTCGATTTCTTGACCGAATAGGTTCGCGCCACCGGCTGGGTCGTGGTGGTCACTTCGGTGGTGGTGGCGGCAGGGCGCGCGGCCAGTTCGGCGCGCGCCGCGGCAGCATCGGCGGACGCGGTCGAGGCCTTCGCTTCGGCGGCCTCCGCACGTGCGCTCGCATCGGCCGCGCTCACCTGCGCGGATTGCGCTGCGGCCTCGGCATTTTCGCGTTGCAGCCGCTCGGCTTCTGCGTTGGCCTGGGCGGATTGCGCCGCAGCCTCGGCGCTCACGCGATCGGCTTCCGCGGTCTGGGCCGCTTCGGTCTTGTTGCGCTCGGCGAGGCCAAGCGCCTGGTCGGCGAGCAGCGAGGCGCGGTGCGCTTCGTCGATCGCGGTGGCGTTGTGATCGCGGTGGAACTGCTCCTCGGCCGAGCGTAGCGCATCCTGCGCCTGCGCGACGAGGGTGGGCACTTCGCCCGTCGCGCCGGTCTTCACCGCCGCATCGATCTTCGCGCGCGCTTCGCCGATCGCGACGCGAGCGCGGTCCTCGCGGCTTTGCGCCATCGCCGGCGACGCCATCGCCGTCGTCGCAAGCAGCGCAGCGACACCGGCGCCGCGCAACATCATCCCGAACTTGGTCATCCCTTACACTCCGTACTTGATACTCCCCGGACGATGCGGCGAACGAGCCGCGGCGCGGGGTTGTTGCCCGCCCGTCGATGGAACGAGCCTGTACGGCGATGAGTGGAGGGGTGGCTGGCGGCCGACCGTCCGGATGACCAAGCGGTTACAGCAAGGTGTCAGGGCCGCCGCAGAAGCGACACCGTGCCATGGCCGCCGTCGGCGCAGACGCTGACCACCGCCCAGCTGCCCGAGGGCTTGTCCCACAGCTCCTTGACCGCCTGGCTCAGGTCGCGCGCACCGGTCGCCGCGAAGGGATGGCCGATCGCCACCGAGCCGCCGTTGGGGTTCACACGATCCCAGGGGAAGGGCCCGAAGTCGAAATCCACGGCCGCGCGCTCGCGGGTCCAGCCCGGCTTCTCGAGCGCGGCGACGTTGGCGAGCACCTGCGCCGAGAACGCCTCGTGGATCTCCCACAGCGCGATGTCGTCGTAGCGCAGCCCGTGCCGCGCGAGCAGCCGCGGGATCGCAAAGCTCGGCGCCATCAGCAGCCCGTCGACGCCATGGTCGACCGCGGCAATCTCATGGTCGACGAGTTCGGCGTGATAGATCCCCGCCGGAAGCCGCGTCAGCCCTTCGGCGCTCGCCACCCAGCAGGCCGCCGCGCCGTCGGTGATCGGCGAGCTGTTGCCCGCGGTCAGCGTGCCCTGGCCGCTGGTCTTGTCGAACGCCGGAGGCAGCGCCGCGAGCTTCTCCGCCGAGGTGTCCGCGCGCGGATTGGCATCGCGGCTGATCTCGGGCAGCGCGATCACCAGATCGTCGAAGAAGCCGCGCTCCCAGCCCGCGACCGAGCGCTGGTGGCTCTTGAGCGACCAATCGTCCTGCGCCTCGCGGCTGATCGACCAGATCTTGGCAGTCTCCTCCATATGGTCGCCCATCGTGCGGCCGGTGATGCGGTTGGCCCAGCCCTTGACCGGCAGCACCAGGTCATTGGGAGTGAGCGCCTGGAGCGCGGCCAGCGCTGCCGGAGGATCGGTGCGGAACAGCTTCACGATCCGCTTGGAGACCTCCAGTTGGATCCCGATCGGCGGGTTGCTCATCACTTCGACGCCGCCGACGAGGACGAGGTCGATGTCGCCCCCGATCATGCCGGCGCCGTTGAAGGCCGCCACCATGCTCGTCGAGCAGGCGAGGACGTTCGACCAGGCAGGGACGGTAGGATCGAGCCCGGCGTCGAGCCAGATCTCGCGGCCGAGGTTGCTCCAGCCGAGGCTCGGGATCACCGTGCCCCAGATGAACAGGTCGGGCCTCGCCTTCCCGGCCATCGCCTGGGCGAGCGGCACCGAGAGCGTGATCGCATCATGATCGGCGAGGGCTCCGCCGCCGCGCCCGAAAGGCGTACGGAGGCCGGCGGCGATGTAGACGGGCTGGGCGAAGCGAGGCATGGGAGGCACCTTCCTGCTGAAAGCGCCGATGTGTGGAGCGGCCGGCCGGGCGGCAAGCTACCCCTTGGGGGTGGTTGACAGTAGAAATTCTTGGACTGTCGCGACTAATCGTTCCGTCCGCGCATCCATTCGCCGATCCGCTCGATCGCGGCATCGAGCACCGCGTCCTGCTTGCAGAAGGCGAAGCGGACGACGTTGGTCACCGCATCCTGCGCGTAGAAGGCCGAGACCGGAATCGTCACCACCCCCGCTTCCTCGATCAGCCGATCGCAGAAGGTGACGTCGTCCATCGCGATCCCCGAGGCGGCGAGGTCGACCGAGAGGAAATAGGTCGCAGCGCTCGGCAGCGTCACCAGTCCCGCAGCCTCTAGCCCCGCCTTCAGCCGGTCGCGGCCCGCCTGGAAGCCGTGGCGCGACTGCTGTACCCAGCCGTCCTGCGTCGCGAGCCCCTCGGCGCAGGCCCATTGCAGGTTGGGCGGGGTGGTGAAGGTCAGGAACTGGTGCGCCTTGGCGAGCCCCCTGGCGAGGTGCGGCGCGGCGCACATCCAGCCGACCTTCCAGCCGGTGAGCGCGAAGATCTTGCCCGCGCTGCCGATCTTCACGGTCCGCTCGCGCATGCCGGGGAAGCCGATCAGCGGGAGGTGCCGCGCGCCATCGAAGGTGACATGCTCCCACACTTCGTCGCAGATCGCGGTGAGGTCATGCGCGACGCAGAAGTCGGCGAGCAGCGCGAGCTCGTCGGCGCTCGACATCGTCGCGGTCGGGTTGAGCGGATTGCAGAGCAGCAGCAGCCGCGTCTTCGCGGTCACCGCCGCCTCGAGCATCGCGCGGTCGACGCGCCAGTGCGGCGGCTCGAGCCGGACGAGGCGCGGCACGCCGCCGGCGCGCTCGATCAGCGGCACATAGGCGTCGTAGAGCGGCTGGAAGCAGATGACTTCGTCGCCCGGCTCGACCAGCGCGAGGATCGCAGCGGCGAGCGCCTCCGTCGCCCCCGAGGTGACGATCACTTCCTCGGCAGCGAGGTTCAGCCCCTGGTGGCGGGCATAATGATCGGCGACGCCCTGGCGCAGCTCGATGAGGCCCGGCATCGGCGGGTACTGGTTCGACTTATCGAGCAGCGCCCTGGCCGCGGCCTCGAGCACCGGCTCGGGCCCGCGGCCATCGGAAAAGCCCTGGCCGAGGTTGATCGCCCCGGTCTCGCGGGCACGGGCGGACATGGCTTCGAAGATGGTGGTGCCCATCCGGGCATAGACGCGGTGCATCGGCTGCTTCTGCAACGGACATGGGTTCGGGGAAAGCATGAATTGCCAGCAGGCAACGCGTTCGTTAGCGGCTCGTTAAGTATAGTTCCTGATAGAGTAAGGCCATGACCAGGAAACCCGTATCCAAGCCGCAGCCTCCCGCGAACGAGGACGAGGAACCGATGGGCGAGACGCTCGCTGCCGTGAAGGCCGCGATCGACGCGAAGAAGCGCTGGGCGCCCTCGGCGAAGCAGATCGGCCTGGGCGCCGCGGTGGGCATCGGGTCGGCGGCGATCGTCGCCGGGTTGCTCTACTGGCGGGGCAACCGCAAATAATATCGCGATCAACGCATCGCGGTGGTGACGGCGCGGCTGAGGCCGCTCAGCAAGTCGTGCGCGAGCAGCGCGCCGAAGATCGCGGCGAACAGCACGACGAAACCGATCGCGAGATACTGCAGTCGGTGGCCGGTCGCCTCGCTGGCCGCCCCGGCATGGAGGCCGCCGACATAGCTTCGCGCGGCGGGCGCGAACTCGGCCGAGCTGCGCTGCGGCTGGAGCGCGAGCGAGCTGCCCGCCGCGGCGGGATTGGTCATCGCCTTGACGTCGAGCTTCTCGCGTGTCTGCACGCCGAACGTCACGCCGTCCGACCAGACCACGCGCGCAACGGTGACCGCGCCCGGACGCATCAGCTCGACATAGGCGCCCCGCGGCGGCGCCTGCGTCGCGCGCAGCATGAGCCCGCGCGACGAGACGTTGCAGATCGTGACGTTGCAGCAGCTCGAATCGACACGCATCCGCGCACTGATCCGAACCGTCCTGCGAGGTTCGCGCTGAACCGGACTCGACATGATATCCTCTGGCGTTCTCCCCCGCCCGTGCGCCCTTTCAACAGCTTGAAATTTAACAAATCGGAAAGCGCCGTTCCGGATGCGTGACGAGCCGCAGTTGATCTAGGTTTCTCATCTAATGTGTTGAACCTGAAACGATTCTGTCGGAGCCGATTCGCGGCGGAAGGCTTGCGGCGCGGGTCGCCAGGGCTATCCGGTGAAGCCTGTCGCGGTTCGCTTCGCCTGAGTGCCGCGCCCCGATAGCTTCGAGCAGCGCGGCTTCCCGCGCGGCATGGTTCGGCAACGCACGCCCTGCCGTTGCGGTTGAGCAACGAAATTTGATTGCCATGCATCGTCATCAAAGTGTCGTGGCTTCGTAACGATACCGACGCGAATCCGCCTTAGCGGCGCGGGTGGGGCGGCCTCCTGCCGTCGGATGGGGATTGATAATGACAGATTTCTCGCGCCGCCCGCTGCGCCTCCGCCACGCTTGCGCCTACCTGATGGCCTCCGCCGCGCTGGCCGCGCTCGCGCCCGCCGCGCACGCCCAGGCCAGCGACGGGACTGTGGCGGCGGATGAAAGCGTCGATGCCGGCGGGTCGGACGAGATCGTCGTCGTCGGTACCGGCCAGACCCGTTCGGTCTCGACCCTCGTGCCGCAGAACCTCGATTCGCTGCCGCCGGGCACCAGCGTCCAGAAGGCGCTGAACTTCCTGCCGGGCGTGATGGCGCAGTCGATCGACGCGCTCGGCGTCAACGAACAGTCGCTGTCGCTCCAGGTTCGCGGCTTCAGCACCACCCACCTCGGCTATACGCTGGACGGCATGCCGCTCGGCGACGGCGCCTACAACAACTACAACGGCCTCACGATCAGCCGCGCGCTGATCTCCGAGAACCTCGGCCGCGCCGACCTCGCGACCGGCATCGCCGGCCTCGGCATTCCCTCGACGAGCAACCTCGGCGGCGCGCTGACCTATGTCTCGAGCGATCCGCACAAGGACATGGGCCTGTCGGTCAACGGCACCGTCGGCAGCGAGGACAGCCTGCGCACCTTCGTGCGCTTCGACACCGGCGAGCATGGCGGCTTCTCGGCCTATTTCTCGGGCCAGTACGTCCAGCAGGACCTGTTCGTGAACCAGGCCGCGTACAACAAGTCGACCGGCAAGCAATTCAACGGCAAGCTCCAGTACAAGACCGACGGCATCAAGCTGACCGCCTTCGCCGACATCTCGCGCACCAACCAGGCCGACGACACCTATCTCTCGAAGGAAGTGCTCTCGCGCCGCGGCTGGGACTTGGGCGGCTATGCGCCGAACTGGCAGGATTATCTCGCCCGCGCCGACTGCACCACCAACGTGCCCTCGATCACCTGCGTCGACTCGACGCTGCCCGAGAAGCGCGCCGACGTGACCTTCACCAACGGCCAGATCCTGCGCAACGACAACCTCTTCTACCTGAAGGGCGAGTTCGACCTCACCAAGTCGCTGAGCGTGCGCATCCAGGGCTATCACCACAGCGACAAGGGCGCGGGCAACAACTGGATCTTCGGCCTGTCGAACCAGGGCACGGCATCGACTGCCGACGACCTCCCCGTCCAGATTCGCGACACGCGCTACACGATCGACCGCACCGGCGTGCTCGGCAGCGTCAACTGGAAGGTTGCCTTCAACGAGCTCGAAGCGGGCTTCTGGATCGAAGGCAACACCAGCAGCGCGGCGCGCTACATCTGGGCCAACGTCACCGGCCCGTTCAGCCTGGCGCAGTTCCTCAAGGGCCAGCCCGACACCGCGCAATGGGTGCAGGAGACCAAGTGGAAGACCCGCCAGTTCTACGTGCAGGACACGGTCCGGCTGCTCGATGACACGCTGAGCTTCGACTTCGGCTTCAAGAGCACCTATTCGCGCTCGGACGCCTATGCGCTTCCCGGCATCGCCAAGGCGGCGCCGCCGGCCTCGACCCAGTTCGCCAATGGCTCGCTGGTCGCCAAGGACAATTTCCTGCCCGAGGTCGGCGCGCACTGGCAGGTCGCGCCCGGGCACGAGCTGTTCGCCAGCTATGCCGAGAACATGGCCATGTACCAGGGCGGCTTCAAGCTCGGGCCGCAGTCGGTGACTCAGTCGGTCTGGGACGTGCAGGGCAAGACGCTCAAGCCCGAGACGTCGAAGAGCCTCGAGGGCGGCTATCGCTATGTCAGCGGCCCGCTGCAGGTGTCGCTGAGCGGCTATCGCGTGAAGTTCGACAATCGCCTGTTGCAGTACAACCCCTGCCCGACCAACCAGCAGCAGAACCCCGGCTGCGGCAACTCCTTCCACAACGCCGGCAGCGTCACCAGCAAGGGCGTCGAGCTCGGCGTGCTGTGGCGGCCGACGGCGTGGCTGAGCTGGTACAATTCGGGCTCGCTCAACAAGACCACCTATGACGACAATCTCAACTGGTGCACGGGCAACAGCTGTGTGACCAAGGCGACCGCCGGCAAGCAGCAGGTGGATACGCCCAAGCAGATGTTCGCGAGCGTCCTCACGGTGAACCACGACGGCTTCTGGGGTTCGCTCCAGGGCAAGTACACCGGCCGGCGCTACTACACCTACACCAACGACCAGAGCTTCGGCGGCTATGCCACGCTCGACCTCGGTTTGGGTTACGACTTCGGCGCCGTGGGCCCGCTCAAGGGCGCGAAGATCCGCTTCAACGTCACCAACCTGACCAACAAGCGCTACGCGTCGAACTTCGACAACAGCGTGTTCGCGCCCGACGATGCGGCCGGGACCATCCTGGTGTTCCACGCCTCGGCGCCGCGCCAGGTGTTCGGCACGATCGGCTTTGATTTCTAAGCCGCTCCGCGCCGCCGCGCTGATCCTCTCGTGCCTCCTTCCCGGCCTCGCCGCCGGGGAGGAGGTGGCGATCACCCGGCCGCACCTCGACCAGACCGCCGGCGCGACCAGCGTCGCACTGCGGGGCGAGACCTTCACGAACCAGGGGCTGGTCGGCACCGGCTCGCTTCCCGCGGGCACGGTCGATTTCCTCGGCGACACGCTCGGGTCCTTCTCCTCGCTCCAGATCGCGCCGGGTAGCTGGAAGCGCGTCGCCGATCACTATGAGGGTGTGCTCTGGACGCTGCCCGACCGCGGCCGCAACGATCCCGCCGCCAACCTCTTCTTCGACTATCCGGCGCGGCTCGAGCGGTTCCGCCTCCGCTTCGCGTCCGGCTCGGGCCGGGTCGACCTCGTCCCCGACGGCGGGATCGAGCTGCGCGACTTCCGCGGCAAGCCGTTCACCGGCGCCGATCCGGGCGCAGGCACGCTGACCGAGCGCGGCTTGCTGCTGCCGGCGCCAGCCAGCGGCGTGGGCGCGGGCAAGGTGTCGCTCGACGCGGAGTCGCTGCAGTTCACCCGCGACGGCGGCTTCTACGTCGGCGACGAATATACTGCGAACGTCTATCACTTCGACAAGCGCGGCCGGCTGACCGGGGTGATCCAGCCGCCCGCGGCCGTGGTGCCGCGGCGCGGCGGGCAGCCCTTCTTCGGCTCGCTCCAGCCGCCCGAGAGCGGCCGGCGCAACAACCAGGGCCCCGAGGGCATGTCGCTCTCGCCCGACGGCCGCACGCTGTTCGTCGCGCTGCAGAGCGCGCTGATCCAGGACAGCGCGACCGGTAGTGCCGCCGGCCGCGTCGACACCCGCGTGCTGGTCTATGACGTCAGCCGCTCGCCGACCCCGGCGACCCCCAGCGCGCATTATGTCGTCCAGCTCCCCGCTTATGCCGGCGACGGCAACGGCGGCGCGCCCGATCGCACCGCCGCGCAGAGCGAGATCCGCGCGCTCGATGACCATCGCTTCCTGATGCTCGCGCGCGACGGGGCTGGGCTGGGCGATGGCGCCGGGCCGGGAGGGGCGCCGATCATGTACAAGAGCGTGCTGCTCGTCGATGTCACCGGCGCGACCGACCTTGCCGGCACCGATTATGAGACCGGCGCGGTGTCGCTGCTCCGCGACCCGACGGGTACGGCGCTGCGGCCGGGCGTCGCCTCGGCGGACTGGGTCGAGCTGGTCAATCTGCTCAACCCCGTCCAGCTTGGGCGCTTCGGGCTCAGCGTCGAGGGACTGTCCGAAAAATGGGAAGCGATGGACCTCGTCCCCGCCCTCGAGCGGGGCCGGCCGGCCGATTATTTCCTCCTCGTCGGCAACGACAACGACTTCATCGCGCGGCATTGCCGGATGTCGGGCCAGGCCTGCGATTCGGACTTCGACAACGACAGCCGAATCCTGGTCTACCGCCTGACCTTGCCGAAGCCGTTGCGGTAGGCGGAAATGGCGCGCCCGGCAGGGTTCGAACCTGCGACCCCAAGCTTAGAAGGCTCGTGCTCTATCCAGCTGAGCTACGGGCGCGCGCCAGCCGCCGTTAGCGCGGATTGCGCGGCGGCGGAACCGCGATCATAGTCCCGGACCATGAACGAGGGGGCAAGACCGGCGCACGTCGCCGCGCGCGACATCGCGGGCGGGCATTTCCGCTATTACGACTATGTGATGGTGGCGTTCGTCGTCATCCTGCTGCTGTCGAACATCATCGGCGCGAGCAAGCGATCGGTGATCGACCTGCCCCTCATCGGCCCCTGGCCGTTCGGTGCGGGCATCCTGTTCTTCCCGATCTCCTATGTGCTCGGCGACGTGCTCACCGAAGTCTATGGCTATGCCCGCGCGCGGCGCGTGATCTGGGCGGGCTTCGCAGCGATGCTGTTCATGATCCTGATGTGCATCGTCGTCGTGGCGCTGCCGCCGGATCAGGGCTGGACCGGTCAGGCGGCCTATGAGCAGGTCTTCGGTTTCGGCAGCATCCCGCGGATCGCCGCGGCCTCGATCGTCGCCTTCTGGGCGGGCGAGTTCGTCAATTCCTTCGTGCTCGCGCGGATGAAGCTCTGGACCCAGGGGCGTCACCTCTGGACGCGCACGATCGGCTCGACGATCTTCGGCGAGGGCGTCGACAGCCTGATCTTCTACCCGCTCGCCTTCCTCGGCGCGCCGGGCTGGACGACCACCAACGTGCTGGTGATCCTGCTCACCCAGTGGGCGCTCAAGGTCGGCTGGGAAGTGCTGCTCACGCCCTTCACCTATCTCGTCGTCGGCTTCCTCAAGCGCCGCGAAGGCGTCGACGTGTTCGACGAGGGGACTGACTTCTCGCCGTTCCGAACGACGGTGTGAACTACCCGAAGAGGTAGCTGGCGGCGCCCCCGCGGCGATGCTTGGTTGCGCGCACACCCTCGAGGAGATGCGCGATGCTCACCATGGACACGATGACCAGCAAGGAAGAGACGTTCGAAGGCAAGGGCGGCGTCGAGATCTTCATGCGCTCCTGGCTGCCCGCCGAGGCGCCGCGCGCAGTGGTGGTGATCGGGCATGGCTTCAACGCGCACAGCGGACAATATGCATGGGCGGCGTCGCAGCTCGTCGAGGCGGGCTATGCGGTCTACGCCGCCGACCTGCGCGGGCGCGGCAAGTCGGGCGGCGAGCGCTTTTATGTCGACGACGTCGCCGATTATGTCGCCGACCAGGCGGGGTCGATCGACATCGCCAAGTCGCGCCATCCGGGGCTCAAGGTCTTCCTGCTCGCGCACAGCGCCGGCGGCGTCGTCGGTGCGACCTATGTGCTCGACCACCAGGCCGAGATCGACGGCTTCATCTGCGAGGACTTCGCCTTCCAGGTGCCGGCGCCGGGCTTCGCGCTCGCGGCGATCAAGGGGCTGAGCCACATCGCGCCGCACCTCGGCGTGCTCAAGCTCAAGAACGAATATTTCTCGCGCGATCCCGAGCATGTCGCGATGCTCAACGCCGATCCGCTGATCGAGAACGAGAACCAGCCCGCCGCGACGGTGGCGGCGCTGGTCCGTGCTGACGAACGGCTGCACGACAGCTTCGAGACAGTGACCCTGCCGGTGCTGATCATGCACGGCAGCGACGACCATGCGACGGTGTGCAAGGGCAGCGAATATTTCTACGAGCACGCCG
The DNA here is from genome assembly GCF_017745215.1 of Sphingomonas sp. Classification (GTDB taxonomy): domain Bacteria; phylum Pseudomonadota; class Alphaproteobacteria; order Sphingomonadales; family Sphingomonadaceae; genus Sphingomonas. The sequence continues at coordinate 39,647 of NZ_JAGHZV010000006.1, read as the reverse complement.
GCTCGGAGGACAAGACGCTGAAGATCTATGCCGGCCATTACCACGACCTGCTCGCCGATCTCGGCAAGGAAGCGGTGATGGGGGATATCCTGGCGTGGCTGGGCGAGCGCGCGGGATAAATCGGGGACGGGAAGGCGAGGGGGTTCCGGCCCCCTCAGCCGACCGCTTCGAGCAGTCCCTCGAACAGCCGCCGACCGTCGGCGCCGCCATGTGCGGCTTCGATCTTGCGCTCGGGGTGCGGCATCATGCCGAGGACGTTGCCCGCGGCGTTGATCACGCCGGCGATCTTGCGCGCCGAGCCGTTGACTTGATCGGCATAGCGGAAGGCGACGCGGCCTTCGCCTTCGATCCGGTCGAGCGTCTCGGGATCGGCGAAATAATTGCCGTCGTGGTGCGCGACCGGGATCGTGAGCGTCTCGCCGGCGCGATAGCCGCTGGTGAAGATCGACTGGCTGTTGTCGACGGTCAGCGCCACGTCGCGGCAGACGAAGTCGAGCCCTTCGTTGCGCATCAGCGCGCCGGGGAGCAACCCGGTCTCGGTAAGCACCTGGAAGCCGTTGCAGATACCGATCACTGGCACGCCCTTGCCTGCCGCCTCGACCACCGCTCGCACCACCGGCGATCGCGCCGCGATCGCACCGCAGCGCAGGTAATCGCCGTAGGAGAAGCCGCCGGGGAGCGCGATCAGGCCGAGGCCGTGGGGAAGCTCGGTCTCGGCATGCCAGACCATCGCGGGCTTGCTGCCCGTCACCGCTTCCAGCGCGACTGCGATGTCGCGATCGCAGTTGGAACCCGGGAAGACGATGACTGCGGTCTTCATGACTTTTCCACTCGGTAGTTCTCGATCACCGTGTTGGCGAGGAGCTTGCGGCACATCTCGTCGATCGCCTCGTCGCTCGTCGCGTCGGCGACTTCGAGTTCGAAGATCTTGCCGGCGCGGACGTCGGCGACGCCGTCGAAACCGAGGCCGGCGAGCGCGTGCTGGATGGCCTTGCCCTGGGGGTCGAGAACGCCGTTCTTGAGCGTGACGATGATGCGGAGCTTCATGCCCGCGCCCTATGGCGGGGCGGCGCGCCCGGGGCAATCCGAAATCGATGGAAGATGAGCCTCAAGCCGCCATTCCGGCGAAAGCCGGGGCTCGGGGACGACGGGCCACGTTGCCCGTGGCCTCTCGGCGGTCACTTGGAGGGCGACCCCAGGTCGCGACGCTCAGCGTCCGCGGCGCTTGCGATGGCTTTCCAGGTCGAGCACGGCCGAATCCGCGCCCTCGGGGAACAGCCCAAGGCGGCGCGCGACTTCCTGATAGGCTTCGATCTCGCCGCCCATGTCGCGGCGGAACCGGTCCTTGTCGAGCTTCTCGCCCGAGGCCATGTCCCACAGTCGCGCGCCGTCCGGGCTGATCTCGTCGGCCAGGATGATGCGGCTGTAGTCATTGTCCCAGATCCGCCCGAACTCGAGCTTGAAGTCGACCAGGCGGATGCCGATGCCGGCGAACAGGCCCGACATGAAGTCGTTCACGCGGATCGCCATGTCAGCCATGTCGTGGAGCTCTTCCTGGCTCGCCCAGCCGAAAGCGAGGATATGCTCGTCGGTGACCATCGGGTCACCCAGCGCATCGTCCTTGTAGTAATATTCGATGATCGTGCGCGGCAGCGGCGTGCCTTCCTCGATCCCGAGGCGCTTCGACAGCGAGCCGGCGATGACGTTGCGCACCACGACTTCGATCGGCACGATCTCGACATGGCGAATCAGCTGCTCGCGCATGTTGAGCCGGCGGATGAAGTGAGTCGGGACGCCGATCCCCGCGAGCAGCGTGAAGAGATGCTCGCTGATCCGGTTGTTGAGCACGCCCTTGCCGTTGATCGTGCCCTTCTTCTGGGCATTGAAGGCAGTCGCATCGTCCTTGAAATATTGGATGAGCGTACCCGGCTCCGGACCCTCGTAGAGAATCTTGGCCTTGCCCTCGTAGATCTGGCGGCGGCGAGCCATGCGGCAGAAACCCCTGAAATGCGTTGCCCCGGCGGCGCGGGCGCATGCCGGGGCTCGGAAAGGCGCGCCTATACCGGAAGGGGTGGGGAGGTGCAATCGCGCATCCGGTCAGGTGGATGCCCCAGGCTGTGGAAAACTCTCGGGACGCCGCTCGGCTGCGGACCGTCTCCGGCGATTGTTCGACCGTCTTCAGTCTGTTAATCGGCCCGCGCGAAATGGGGCGGTGGCCGGCTTGACGATCGACAAGGGTGCAGGAGCAGCGAGCCGCCAGTGGCGCGCGGACATCAATGGCCTGCGCGCCGTCGCCGTCGGGATCGTGGTGGTGTTCCACGGCTTCCCCAAGCTGCTGACCGGCGGCTTCGTCGGCGTCGACGTCTTCTTCGTCATTTCGGGCTTCGTCATCACGCGCGTGCTGCTCGCCGAGCAGCGCCGGACGCAGCGGATCGACTTCGCGGGCTTCTATGCGCGGCGCGCTCGGCGGCTGCTCCCGGCGCTGCTGCTGATGCTGCTCGCGACGCTGGCCGGCGGGCTGGCGATCCTGCCGGCGACCGGCGAGCTCCAGTCGCTTGCCTGGTCGGCGCTGTCGGTGCTGCTGTTCGCGTCGAACTTCTTCTTCTGGCGGCAGGCGTCGGGCTATTTTGCCGCGCAGCCCGAATCCTTTCCGCTGCTCCACACCTGGACGCTCGCGGTCGAGGAGCAATTCTATCTCCTCTGGCCGCTGCTGATCGTCGCGTCCGCCTGGATCGCGCGCCGGACGCGGATAGGGCAATTGCGCGCGCTGCTCGTCCTGCTCGGGCTCCTCGCCGTCGTGTCGCTCGCACTGAGCGTTTCGGTCGTGCGGCTGAACCCCTCGGTGGGCTTCTACCTCACGCCGGCGCGTGCCTGGGAGTTCGCGATCGGCGCGGCGCTGGCGGCGGGCGAGCATCGCGGTCGCCGGCTGCCGCCATGGCTCGCCACCGCGCTGGCCGCGGCCGGCCTCGCGGCGATCGCCGGGGCCGCATGGCTGTTCGACGGGACGACGCCTTTCCCGGGCTATACGGCGTTGCTGCCGACGCTTGGTGCGGCCGCGGTGATCCTGGCCGGCGAGCATGCCCCGCGCAACCCCGTGGCGCGGCTGCTCGCGCTGCGGCCCTTCGCCTATACCGGCACGATCTCCTATGGCTGGTATCTGTGGCACTGGCCGCTGCTGGCGTTCGTCCAGTCGGCGACGCTCGGCGAGGCTTCGGCGGGCATGCTGCTGGCGGCGCTCGCCGTATCGTTCGCGATCAGCGCGGCGAGCTATCACCTGGTCGAGGCGCCGATCCGCGAGCGGCGCTGGGCGATCGCTCGCGGTGAGTGGCGTTCGCTCGGCGTCGGCGCCGCGGCGCTCGTGCTTGGCGCGACAGCGTCGATCGGCGTCCTTCTCGACGCGCAGGCGCGACTCGCCGGCTCGCCCTGGCTCCAGGCCATCGCGACCGCCCGGCGCGAACGGACGGGGGACTGGCCCGCGGCCTGCTCGCATTATCAGACGCGTTTTACGGGTCTCGCATCGGTCGAGGGTTGCACGGTCGGCGATCGCGCGGCTCGTCCGCTGATCATCCTGTGGGGCGATTCGCACGCGCTCCACAGCGTTGCGCTGTTCGATCGCTGGGGCCGCGACCATCATGTGGCGGTGCTCTATCGCGCACGGGGTGGCTGCCGGCCGATGCCCGGATGGGACTCGCTGGGGATCGCAGGCGATCTCGTCGACCGCGCGCAATGCCTTGCGTTGAACGACGCAGTGCGCCGGCAAGTCGCGGAGCTGGCCCGGCAGCGGCCGGTGACGCTGGTGCTCGCCTCGCGCTGGCCGGCGTCGAACGTGCCGGACATGCCCAATCGCGAGCCGGGACCGGTGGGCGTCCGCGTCGCGCGTGCCGTGAGCGACATCGTCGATTGGTCGAAGCCGCTGGGCGTGCGGGTGGTCGCCATGCTCGACAATCCGACGCTGCCGCACGACGGGCCATCCTGTCTTGCGCGTGCGGCGCCGGCGCGCTGCGCGATGCCGCGGGCGCGGGCCGACGCCATGCGGAGCGAAGCGACCGAAGCCTTGCGCGCGCTCGCGGCGAAGCGCGGGGATCTGGCGCTGGTCGACCCCTTCGCAGTGCTCTGCGACCGGACGGCCTGCCCGGCGAACGAGGGGAGCACGATCCTCTATTTCGATTCGCATCATCTGAGTCTGCGCGGCGGCCTCTGGCTCGAGCAGCGGCTCGTCCCTCAGCTCGACGCGGCGCTTCGGCACTCCGAATAGCGGGCCGCCGAAGCGCCGCGGGGCGAATCAGCCTTCCGCGCCGATCCGCGGCCCGACGCGGCGGCGCACTGCACGGATGCCGAGCGCGGCGAGCCCGACCAGCAGCGCCCAGGGCAGGATATAGATTGCAAGCGTCACCAGCATCTGCAGTCCGATCGCGAAGCCGGTCGCCGAGCCGGTTACGGCGTCGTTGAGCTGGGCGGTGGTACTCGAGGGACTTGTGGCCGGTGCGACCGCCTCGTAGCGGATCTCGACGTCGGACATGGCGACACGGCCCTTGAGCTCGGCGAGCCAGCCGCGCGCCTGGTCGAGTTCCTCTTGCGCCTCGGCGACACTGCGCTCGGCGGCGACGAGCTCCTCGACCTTGCCGTTGCGCCGGCGCAGCACGTCGGTAAGTCGCGCGACGAGCATCTCGCGCTGGCGGATGCGCGCCTCGGTGTCGACGACCTGCTTCGAGACGTCCTCGGCGCCCACGTTGGTCTGGAGCGTGCGGCCGCCGGCGTCGCTCACGGCCTTGGAGGCGGCGTCGGCGAAGCCCTGCGCCTCGGCGGTGGCGACGCGGACCTTGAGCGTCGCGTCGCCGCTGCTGTTCTCCGCATCGCCGCGCGTGAGCGAGAGCAGCTGGCAGCGCGCGGGCCCCATGTTCTCGCAAAGCCGGCGATGCGCGTCCTGCGCGCCGCCGAGCTTGTCCGAGGGAAGCCGGTAGCTGAGCTCGTAGCTGTAGGCGAGCTTGGGGAGGGAGACCTTGACCGCTTCGGCGCCCACGCCGTCCTTGGCGCGCGCGTCGGCTGCGTCCGCCGAGGCGGCGTCTTCGGTCACGCTGGTGGTCGCATTGCTGCCATAATCTGCCGCACTGCAGCCAGCCAATGCCAGCGCGAGCGCACCGGCGGGAAGGAACGCACGAAACCGCATGGCTCTGTCTCCTCGTCATTTCGACGAGATAAAATCCATCATGGCGATGGGATTATGTCAATATGGCAAAAATGGGGCAGGACATTTTTACGCCATATTTTGACGCAACCCAACAGTCGTCATCCCCGCTTTCGCCGGGATGACGGTTGCGTGCGTAGTTGGGTGGGGGTCGTCAGACCCCGTGCTGCGGCTCGGGGTGGCGCTCGTCGTCGCGGTTGAACCAGCGGTGGATCAGGTTGCGATTCTCGTGCCGTGCCGCCTCTTCCTCGCGCTCGCGCTCGTCGGTCTGCTCGGGTGTCTCGAAGCCGCCGCCGGGGCCATGCACTACGAAGCGCAGCACCAGGACGATGAGTACGAGCAGCAGGAACCACGGCCCGAACGACGCGAGCACGATCAGCACGCGGGAGACCGTGCTCTCGAAGGTCATGCCGGCGCTGTGGAAATTGGCTTCGGGGCTGCCGAGGCCGGTGAGCGCGGTGCTCGATTCATAGCTGACGAGCATCGTCGCGGTCGCCAGCGTCTGGCCCTGGCTGGCCTCGACCTCGGCGATCGTGTCGAGCGCGGACTGGATGCGGCCGGCGCGTGCCCTGGCTTCGGCGCTGCCCGCGTCGGCCTGGGTCTGCGAGACCTTAAGCTGGCCGCGGAGGCGATCGACCATCGCGGCGCTGCGCACGCTGGCGTTCGAGACCGCGCCGGTGACTTCGCTGTCGGTCAGCTGGCCGTCGGCGCTCTGCAGCGTCCGGACCGCGGCGTCGCCGAAGGCGCGCGCGATCGTCGGGTCGATCTTGAGCGTCAGCACTGCGCGGGTGCGGTTGGTGTCGCCCACCACATATTTCTCGGCGAGGATCTGGCAGCGCGCCGGCCCGAGCTTGTCGCAGGCATCGGCGTTGGACTGCTGGACCTGCTTCACGCGCTGTGCGGGCAGGCGGAAGGCGTAGCGGTAGTCGAACGGGCCGGTCGCGCCCGACATCGTCTGCGCGTCGGCGAACGCATCCTTGGAGTTTGGCCCTGCCGGCTGAACTTCGCACCCCGCGAGCAGCATCAGCGCTGCCAGTGCCGCAAAGACTCGCATCGAATTCTCCCTGGTCGGGTGCCGTGTTTAGCCGAGAATTAACCAAGGCCCAACTCCGCCGACCAGGCGATGTTCCGTTTCGGGAACGAGTGCGGCGCACGCGCAACGGCGTCGCGGACATTCATGAGCAAGGCTTGTGGAATGCGCATGCGAAGAGGCGGACGGCGCCCCGCAGCGCCGCCCGCCTCGGATCACTGGCGGGAGTCAGGGAAAGTCAGCGCCCGCCGGCGACCTGGATCTCGCTGCGGTGCGAGGCGATGGCATGGACGCGCTGCTCGGCGACCGAGGCGAGCGCGGTGTCGCGGCAGTGGCGGAGCGCCAGCGCCTGCGAGAGCGCGCGGCTCGGCGTCGCTTCGCAGGCCGAATTGACGGCCTTGGCGAGGCGCCGGTCGAGCTGGCCCACGCCCTGCGGCGTCGAGAGATCGAGATCGGCATAGGTAACATGGACGCGCTTGCCGTCCTCGGCCGCGAGGGCAGGAACGGGGGCGACGATCGGAGCAACGAACAGCGCGGCGAACAGGGCCGCGGTGACAGCAGCGGTGCGGTTCATGGGTCTTTCCTCTGTTGGGGCCGGGGGGTCGGCGATAGCGCTCTTCTGCCGCCGGGCAGCGATTCAGGCCAACAAATCGTTGGACGTAACGAATAAGCTGTGCTTATGAATTGCGCATGCGACGCCTGCCGCCCCTGTCTGCCGTCCGCGTGTTTGAGGCGGCTGCGCGCCACGGCAATTTCACGCGCGCGGCCGAAGAGCTGGGGATGACCCAGGCCGCGGTGAGCTATCAGATGAAAGTGCTCGAGGAGCGGCTCGGCGCGCCCTTGTTCACGCGCAGCGGGCGGGGCATCGTCCTGACCGAGCACGGCCGGCGGATCGCACCGCAGGTCACCAGTGCCTTCGATTCGCTCGGCGAGGCGTTCAGTGCCGTGCGCGCCGAGAGCGAGCATGTGCTGACGATCACCGCGCCGCGCACGCTCGCGACCAACTGGCTCGCCGGGCGGCTCGGCGGCTTCCAGCTCGAGCGGCCGGGGCTCGCGGTGCGGCTCCACGTCAGCGACGATGTGATCGACCTGGCGGCAGGCGAGGCCGACGTCGCGCTGCGCGGCTTCGAGGACAGGCAGCCGGGCATGGTCTGCCACTTCCTGATGCGCACGCCGGTGATGCCCTTCGCCAGCCCCGCCTTCCTCGCCAAATATCCGCCGGTTCGCAGCGTCGACGATCTGCTCCGGATGCCGCGGCTCACGCCCGGCGACATCTGGTGGCGGCTCTGGTTCAAGCCCGAGGACCCCGACGGCGTGCCGCCGCCCGGCGTGCGCTTCGATTCGCAGATCCTCGACGGCAGCGCCGCGCTCGCGGGTCACGGCGTCGCCGCGCTCTGCCCGCTGATGTGGGAAGCGCAGATCGCTTCGGGCCAGCTCGTCCCCGCGGTCGACGAGTTCATCGACTATCCGCGCGGCACGATGCACCTCGTCTATCCCGAGGCGAAGCGCGGCCTCGCCAAGATCCGTGCGTTCCGCGAATGGATCGGTCCCGAGGTCCAGGCCTGGCTCGGCGACGACCCCTGGGGGGCGCTGCTCCCGCCCGACCAGGCGCCGCACCCGGGCACGCCCCGTCGGAAGTCCCTGGGGCGGAAAGCTGTGGAAAAAGCGTGAGGGCAGGGCCTGCGCGGCTCGCAAGAGCGCGCGGGCGCTGCTAGGGCGGTCGGAATGGCCGTTGACAACGACACGATCGCAGCTCCCGAACCGACGCCCGACGCTTCAGACGTCCCCTTCGACAGCGCGCTCTCCGAACGCTACCTCGTCTATGCGTTGTCGACGATCACGGCGCGCTCGCTCCCCGATGTCCGCGACGGGCTGAAGCCGGTCCACCGCCGCCTGCTCTGGGCGATGCGGCTGCTGCGGCTCGATCCGGCGCAGGGCTACAAGAAATGCGCCCGCGTCGTCGGCGACGTGATCGGCAAATACCATCCGCATGGCGACGCGTCGGTCTATGACGCGATGGTCCGCCTCGCCCAGACCTTCTCGCTGCGCTACCCGCTGGTCGACGGCCAGGGCAATTTCGGCAACATCGACGGCGATAACGCCGCCGCCTATCGCTACACCGAGGCGCGGCTGACCCAGGTCGCGATCGACCTGATGGACGGGCTCGACGAGAACGCCGTCGATTTTCGCCCGACCTACAATGGCGAGGACGAGGAGCCCGAGCTCTTCCCCGGCCTGTTCCCGAACCTGCTCGCCAACGGCGCCGCGGGCATCGCGGTGGGCATGGCGACGAGCATTCCGCCGCACAATGCCGCCGAGCTGATCGACGCCGCGGTCGCGCTGATCGACAACCCCGAGGCGAACGTGCTCGAGCATGTGAAGGGCCCGGACTTTCCGACCGGCGGCCTGGTCGTCGACAGCCCCGCGGCGATCGCCGAGGCCTATGCCACCGGCCGCGGCGGCTTCCGCGTCCGCTCGAAATGGCACCAGGAGGACCAGGGCCGCGGCACCTGGGTCGCGGTGGTCACCGAGATTCCGTACGGCGTGCAGAAGGGCAAGCTGATCGAAGCGATTGCGGCGCTGATCAACGACAAGAAGCTGCCGATCCTCGCCGACGTCCGCGACGAGAGCGCCGAGGACATCCGCATCGTGCTCGAGCCGCGTGCGCGAACCGTCGATCCGCAGACGCTGATGGACAGCCTGTTCCGCCTTTCGGACCTCGAGACGCGCGTGTCGCTGAACCTCAACGTGCTCGATGCCAACCGCACGCCGCGGGTGATGGGGCTGGGCGAAGCGCTCGCTGCCTGGGTCGAGCACCAGTTCGTCGTGCTGCGGCGCAAATCCGAGCATCGCCTCGCCAAGATCGCCGACCGGCTCGAGCTGGTCGCGGGCTATATCGTCGCGTTCCTCAACCTCGACCGGGTGATCGAGATCATCCGCACCGAGGACGAGCCCAAGCCGATCATGATGGCCGAGTTCGAGCTTTCCGACCGCCAGGCCGAGGCGATCCTCAACATGCGGCTGCGCAGCCTGCGCAAGCTCGAGGAGATGGAGCTCAAGCGCGAGCAGACGGGACTGGAGAAGGAGAAGGCCGAGCTCGAGCTGCTGCTCTCCTCGGACGCGCGCCAGCGCACCCGGATGAAGCGCGACCTCGGCAAGCTGCGCGATCGCTACGGCCCCGAGACTCCGCTCGGCAAGCGCCGCACGCTCGTCCAGGAAGCCGCGCCGGCGCGCGAGATCCCGCTCGAGGCGATGATCGAGCGCGAGCCGATCACCGTGATCCTCTCGAAGCGCGGCTGGATCCGCGCGATGAAGGGGCATCTCGAGGCGCCGCAGATCGCCGACCTCAAGTTCAAGGAAGGCGACGAGGGCTATCTCGCCTTCCCGGCGCAGACCACCGACAAGCTGCTGCTCGCCGCCGACAATGGTCGTTTCTACACGCTCGCGGCGGACAAGCTCCCCGGCGGGCGCGGCTTCGGCGAGCCGGTGCGGCTGATGGTCGACCTCGAAGGCGAGCGCGCGATCGTCGGGCTGTGGCCCGCGAGCAGTGCCGAGAAGCTGCTCGTCGCCGCGACCGACGGGCGCGGCTTCATCGTGCGCACCGAGGAAGTCATCGCCGAGACGCGCAAGGGCAAGCAGGTGGTGACGCCGCGCCCCGGCGCCTCGCTCGCGCTGGTCCGCCCGGTGAAGCCCGACGACGATTATGTCGCGGCGATCGGCGACAACCGCAAGCTGCTCGTCTTCCCGCTCTCCGAACTCGCCGAGATGAGCCGCGGCCAGGGCGTCCAGCTCCAGCGCTTCCGCGACGGCGGCCTCTCGGATGCGATCACCTTCAAGTTCGCCGATGGGCTCAGCTGGGCGATGGGCGGCAGCGAGGGGCGGGTGCGTACCGAGAGCGATCTCTCGCCCTGGCGGGCGGCGCGCGGTGCCGCCGGAAGGCTGCCGCCGAACGGCTTCCCGCGGAACAATCGGTTCCGCTGACAGCCTCGCTGATCATGCCATTTCCGAATCGTTTCGGGCCCGTGCTTTTCTTAGCATTTATCGGGCTTTAACGAACCCCCGCTATCCCGAGCGGGCGATGGTGCTCAAACGCAGCCACTCCGGTGCCCAGCCTGTGGAACCCGAGGACTCCTCGGGGCAGGACAATCTCGCGCTCGCGGGAGGCGCCGCGGCGCAGCTGCTCGAGCTGCTGCCGGTGCCCGCCGTGATCGTCGAGATGCGCGGCCGCGACTTCCTCTTCGACGCGGTCAATCGCCCCTTCCGCTACGCCGGGCTGGGCTCGACCCCGGTCGATTCGCCGGTGATCCGCCTGCTCGGCCCGCGCATCCGCCGCTTCCTCGAATCGAACGAGCTGCAGAGCGAGATCGCCTGGCAGTTCGGCGAGGAAGTCGACTGCCGCTATTTCCGCGTGATGTTCGCGCGCCGCGCCGCACGCGGCCAGGCGATGCGCTGCATGATCACGCTGGTCGACCAGACCGCGGAGCTGCGCACCGAGCACAGCCTGCGCCGCGAGATGGCGACCGACAGCCTGACCGGGCTGCCCAACCGCGCCGGCTTCAGCGACGAGGTCGAGGCTGCGGTCACGCCGGAGAACCGCGAGCGCTATGCGGTGATGGTGATCAACCTCGACCGGTTCAGCCGCGTCAATGCCTGCCTCGGCGGCCTCGCGGGCGACGAACTGCTGATCTCGGTCGCGCGCCGCCTGAAGGGCGCGCTGCGCGGCCGCGACGTGCTCGCGCGGATGAACGGCGACGAGTTCGGCGTGCTGCTCACGCTCGACGACGGCCCGACCGACGCGCTCCACGTCGCCAAGCGCATCGCCACCGCGCTGCTCAACCCCTTCCGCCTCTCGGACTTCGAAATCCGCGTCGACGCCTCGATCGGCATCGCGATGGGCGCCGACAATGACGGCGAGGCCGAGGAGCTGGTCCGCAACGCCCAGTTCGCGGTCAAGCGCGCCAAGAAGAGTGGCCGCGTCGAAGTCTATCACACCCGCGCCTTCCACATCGCGCGCGAGCAGTTCGGCATGGAGACCGAGCTGCGCCGCGCGATCGAGACCGGCGCGCTGACGCTCAGCTACCAGCCGATCTGCGACCTTTCGAACGGCCGAATCGTCTCGTTCGAAGCGCTCGCGCGCTGGACCAACGAGGAGGGGATCAAGCTCTCGCCCGACCAGTTCATTCCCGTCGCCGAGGAATCGGGGCTGATCGTCCCGCTCGGCCGCTGGGCGATGGACGAGGCGGCGCGAACGATCGCGGAGTGGGACAAGCGCTGGGGCGGCGATTGCGGCGTCAAGGTCGCGGTCAACCTCTCGGCGATCCAGCTCCAGCGCGACCAGATCGCGCCGATGGTCCAGTCGGCGCTCGAACGCCACGGCGTCGCGGGCCGCCGGCTGACGCTGGAGCTCACCGAGAGCGCGATCGTCTCGGATCCCGATCGCATCGCCCAGACGATGCAGGCGCTGAAGGGCCTCGGCACCACGCTGGCGATGGACGATTTCGGCACCGGCTATTCGAACCTCGCATACCTCCAGAAGCTGCCGATCGACTTGCTCAAGATCGACCGCAGCTTCGTCTCGGGGATGCTCGCGGACCGCGACAAGATCGCGATCGTCCGCGCGATCCTCAGCCTGGCGCAGGCGCTGGGCATGCAGACCACCGCCGAGGGCATCGAGACCAACGAGCTCGCCCAGACGCTGGCGGCGCTGGGCTGCAGCTTCGGCCAGGGCTTCCTCTACTCGCGCGCGCTCGAGGATATGGAAGCGTACCGGCTGATTTCCGAGCCTTACGTTTGAATGTTTGGGTTCAAAGGCTAACCGTCACCAACCCCAACCGTCATCCCGGCGAAAGCCGGGACCCAGGGTTACAGGGGGCGCCGCTCGTGGCCCTGGGTCCCGGGCTTTCGCCGGGATGACGCTGTGGGGGAGTAACGAGTAGGTCAGCCCGCCGCCGTAAGCTCGTCCGCGATCGCCTCGGCCCGGGCCTTGTCGGGAAAGCCCTCCGCCACCCACTGATCCTCAACCCGCCGGAGCAGCCGCGCCACTTCGGGCCCCGCGCGAACCCCGCGCGAGACGATCGCGCCGCCGCTCAGCGGGAAGGCGGGGACGTTCCAGCCGCGGATGGGTGCCAAGTCGCCGAGCGGACGGTCCGAGAGCAGCAGCCGGTCGACCGCGCCGTCGAGCCCGGTGCGATAGGCCAGCGCCTGGACGCCGCCCTCCGCGGGCAATGCCGCCGAGGCCAGCCGCCGGCGCTGCGCGTTCGAGAACTTCAGCCGCGCCGCGACGCTTTCGCTCACCGCGGGATCGGCCGGAAGCAGCGCCGCGAGCCGGCGGATCGCATTGGGCGCGACCTCCGCCTCGGCCTCGCGCGCGGCGAGCCGCTCCAGCCGCTCGGCGCTGTCGATCTCGGGCAGCACCGGCACCAAGATGCCCTGGGCGATCATCAGCCCCACCACGCGCACCGCATCCTTCGCCACCAGCAGCTTGAGCAGCTCGTCCGCAATGCGCTCGCGGCTCAGCGCCATCAGGTCGTTCGCCCGCGCCGCGCACGCCGCAAGGCCCTCGAGATCGGGCGAATCGCCGAAACGCGCGAGGAAACGGAAGAAGCGTAGGATGCGGAGGTGATCCTCGGCGATTCGCTGCAGCGGATCGCCGATGAAGCGGACGTGGCGCTTCCCCAGGTCGTCGAGCCCTCCGAAATAGTCGTAGACCTGTCCCGAAATGGGATCGGCGTAGAGCGCGTTGATCGTGAAGTCGCGCCGTGCCGCATCCTCGCGCCAATCCTCGGTGAAGGCGACCGTCGCGTGGCGCCCGTCGGTCGAGACGTCGCGGCGCAGCGTCGTCACTTCCACCGGCCCGCCGGGGAGAACCGCGGTCACCGTGCCGTGCGCGAGGCCGGTCGGCACCGCGCGGATCTCGGCGGCCTTGAGCAGCGCCATCACCGTCTCGGGGCTGTGCCGCGTCGCCAGGTCGATGTCGGCCACGCCGATCCCGAGCAGTGTGTCGCGCACCGCGCCGCCGACGAAGCGCGACGTGCCTTCGCTGGCACCGAGCACCTCGGCCAGCCGGTCGAGCCCTTCGCGCTCGCGCCATTCGGCGGGGGGCAGGGTGACTGCGGTCATGCGAGCACGTGCGCCAGATTGACGATCATCGCCGCGGTCGCGCCCCAGATCCGTCGGTCGTGCCAGTTGATCTCATAATAGCGCCGCTCACGTCCCTGATAATGTGCGCGAACCTCGCGCTGGTTCGCCGGGTCGACGAGGAAGGCGAGGGGGACCTCGAACACCGCGGCGACTTCGGCTTCGGCCGCGACCAGCGGCAGGCCTGGGCGCACCACGCCGATCACCGGCGTCACGTCGTAACCGGTGACGGTGCGGTAGTGGCTGGTCGTGCCGACCACCTCGACTTCGGCGGGCGGCAGGCCGATCTCCTCATGCGCTTCGCGAAGCGCGGCGGCGATGGCGCTGTCGTCCTCCGGGTCGACGCGTCCGCCGGGGAAGGCGACCTGTCCCGAATGCTGGCGCAACGATTCGGTGCGCTGGGTGAGGATCACGCCGGGCTCGGCGCGATCGGTTACCGCGACGAGCACCGCCGCGGCCCGGCCCGGCTGCGTCGGGTCGAAGTCGAAATGGTCGCCTGCCAGCGGCAGCGGCCCCCGCATTTCCGCAGCATCGAGCGCGGCGCGCAGCCGCTCGGCGAGCGTCATTCTGCCGGCTCCAGGGGGAAGAACTGCCCCTCGCTCCACACGCCGGCGGGCTCGCTGCCGTTCGCCAGCGCGATCTGGGCGAGCTCGTAATAGACGGTGCGCGCGACCAGCGCTTCCATCCCGCCGCGGACGTGGAGATAGGGCCGCGGCCCCTCCTCGGTCGCCGCGAAGCGCAGCGCATGCGCGGGGCCGGCGGTGACCAGGTCGCCGGTGCTGAGCCTGAAGGCGAGCCGCATCGCTTCGCCTGTTCCCTCGGCCTTCATCTCGACCGCCTGGAACGCAGCGTCCTCGACGTCGATGCTCAGCTTTTCCACCGGCGTGACAAGCACATAGCTACCGTCCGCTTCGCGCCGCAGGATTGTCGAGAACAGCTCGACCATCGCCGCGCGCCCGATCGGCGAGCCCTGGTGGAACCAGGTCCCGTCGCGCGCGATCCGCATCTCGCTGTCCCCGCAATGCTCGGGGTTCCAGCTCTCGACCGGCGGCAGCTTGTGCGCCTGCGCCAGCCGCGCGATCTCGGCGAGACTCAACGACGCGAAATCGGGGGGCGTAGGCATTCCGGTTGGTTAGGCGCCTATGCCGCCGCCTTCAACTCGCGCGGACCGACCAGGCCCTCGCAGTCGGGCACGCCGGCGCCGCGCGCGAGCAGGCGTCGCGCCTCATAGGGCCCGGGCAGGCGCCAACCGCCGGTGCGCTCGGCCGAGAAGCCGAAGAATCGCGCATAATATTCGGGGTCGCCGATCAGCATCAGCGCGTCGCTGCCCTCGACGCCCGCGGCGTCGGCGGCCTCGATCATGCGGACCATCAGCGCCTTGCCGATCCCGCCCTGCTGCCATTGCGGCTCGACCGCGACCGGGCCGACCATCACCAGCGCCACCTCGGCGCCCGAATCGCAGGCGAGCGACACCGGCCAGCACTGGATCGTGCCGAGCAGCGCGCCGTCGTCGTCGAGCGCCGCGAAGCTCAGCGCGGGGATCGCGCGGGCACCGGCACGGATGCGATAGGCCGTTCGCGTGCGTCGATCGGCCCCGAACGCACGGTCGAGCAGCGCCTCGACCAGCTGGGGTTCGATGTCGGCGAGCGGCACCAGTGCGGTCACGTCCTTGTCCTCGTGTTGCGCGATCCGAGCGAGGGTACCCGGGGGAGCGCGCCTTTAATCGCTATCTGGTGTGACGCAAGGATGAATTGCAGGGGAGGATTTGCAGGGGGCAGGAGCCGGCGTTATGGCCGCGCACCCGTTCCACGAAAGGCTTGCCCTTGTCCGACTTGCTTCAGCTCCAGGTGCACGATCTCGAAATGGAGGTGCTCACCGGCATCTATTCCGAGGAGACGCACCTGCCGCAGCCGCTGCGCATCTCGGTCACCGCCGACCTGACGCCGCCCGAGCGCTTCGCGCCGGACACGCCACTGAATGCCTCGAAGAGCTATCTCGACCTCAAGCACGCTGCCACCGGCGCGCTGCCCAGGGACGTGCATTTCACGCTGATCGAAGGCATTGCGGACCATATCTGCGAGACGCTCTTCATCTCGGACGCGCGCGTGCGCCGCGTCGAGGTGCGCATCGTCAAGCTCGCGATCGCCGAGCAGGGCGAATCGATCGGCATCACCCTCGTCCGCCACCGGCGCTGAGGCACATCATTTCCGGCTGGATTTAACGCAACCCGTTCAGCGCATTACGCGCAAGCGCCCAGGTCGCGGATCACCAGCCCGTAGTCCTCGCGCGCGGCGCGGGCGTTGGCCGGATCCTCGCCCGCCACGCTCGCCTCGGGCAGCTGGCGCGGCAGCCCGCAGGCGAGGCGGTACCAGAGCAACGTATCCTTCTTCGGCGCGCCCGCCGAATCGTCGACGATGTCACCCAGCGAAACCGACCAGCGCGGCTGCTCGCCCGGGCGGCGGAGCACCTGGATCGAGAAGGGCGCGCCGCTCCGCGTGGTCACGAAGATCTGCGTCTCGCGCTCGCCGGGGAGCGCACCGGGCACGCTGAAGGCATTGCCCACGCCGTCGACCTCGGGCGGCGCATCGGCCGCCAGCACTTCCTTGACGATCCCGCGGACCATGGCGTCTAGCCCCGGCGACCAGCCGCGCTGGCTGTCGATCCCGGTGAGCTGCACCTGGTCGGCCTGTCCTGCGATGGCGCGCGCGAAGAGCAGCAGCCGCGCCTTCTTCATCCTGGGCGGCTTGCCCTTCGAATCGAGCGGGATGTCCGCCAGGAACGAGATCTGCGCCGGCAGGCCCGCGCGGCCGCGAATCAGCGCGGCCACGTCGGCGACGACGTAGAAGCGCGCGCGTCCCGCGGCGAGACCGGGCGCGTCCTGCGGCTTCACCCGGTCGGCGGTCTTCACGCGTGCGTCGATCACCAGCGGCGCGCCGAGCACCAGCTTCGCCATGCTGGCATAGCTGGGCAAGGCCGGCTGGGCCGCCGCCGCAACCCCTTGAGAAGGGGCGGGTCTGGCGGTCTGGGCGGTGGCTGGAGCGCAGGCCAGGATGGCGGCCGCGCAAATTCCATGTGCGAAGATACGGCGCATACGCACGGTCGTTACCGGATTGTGCCGTTCCTATACAGAAATATTTCCGTCATCAGCCGGCACTAGGTGCCTTATGTCCGACAAAGCGTTTGCGCTCCCGTGGGTGCCACGATAGAGACTCGCGCTCTGCCGACGGACGCTATAGGCGAACGCCGGGCGGTTATCCGTGCGAATCGGGGGCCGCGGAGAGATAGAGGAGTGACGTTGCCGAATGGCTTACGCTGACCGGAATACAAGTGGCAGCAAGATCGTCGCGATCGTCATGGTCGCGATCATCGTGGCTGGCCTAGGATACGCCTTCGTCACCGGCCTTGCGTATCAGTACATCAAGAAGAAGGCGGAGGAGCTCAACACGTTCGACGTGAGCGAGCCGCCGCCTCCGCCGGAGGAAGTGCCGCCGCCCCCGCCGCCGGACTCGCCGGTGCCGCCGCCGCCGACGCAGGTCTATGTGCCGCCGGCTCAGGTCGCGGTCCCTGCGCCCGCTCCGGTGATCCAGCAGACGAACACGGTTCCGCCTGCGCCGCCGATCATCCCGCCCGCGCCGCCGGCTCCGCCTGCGCCGCCGCCTCCGCCGGCACCGCCGCGGATCGCGAAGAAGGTGGAACCGCGCGGCAGCCCCCAGGGCTGGGTGACCAACGACGACTATCCGAACGCAGCCATCCGCGCCGAGCAGGCGGGCACGACCAGCTTCCGCCTCGACGTGGACGCCACCGGCCGTGTCACCAACTGCACGATCACCGGGTCCAGCGGATCGTCGTTGCTCGACAGCACCGCCTGCAATCTGCTGAAGCGCCGCGCGCGCTTCTCGCCGGCGGAAGATGCCTCCGGGAACAAGATCCCTTCGGCATGGTCGAGCCGCTTTACCTGGCGTCTGCCTGAAAACTGATCCTTTGCCTGGCCGGCCGCCCGGGGTGATCCCGCGCGACCGGCCTTTTGAATGACGAAGCGACACATTTTCTAGAGGAAAGAACTGAACATGCTCACCACCATTCTCGCGGGCGGCGCTGCCGCTGCAAAGAGCAGCAACCCCTACGGCCTGTGGGAAGCGCTGCAGCAGGGCGGCATCATCGCCTGGTCGGTCTTCATCATCCTGACCGTCTTCCTGTTCTTCTCGCTCTACATCTTCTTCACGAAGATCTTCGAGCAGCAGAAGATCATCAACCAGGGCCGCCGCGTCCGCGCGACCTTCTGGAACGCCACCAACATCCGCGATGGCGCTGCCAAGCTCGCCAAGAACTCGGCCTATCGCCAGATCGTCGACGACGCGCTCCAGGCGCAGGACCAGTTCAAGCTGCTGACCGACCCGGTCGAAGCGCACGACTGGCTGCACGGTTCGCTCGCTCGCTCGGAGGCCTCGATCAACTCGTCGCTCGCCGGCGGCCTGGCGTTCCTCGCCACGGTCGGCGCGACCGCGCCGTTCATCGGTCTGTTCGGTACGGTTATCGGCATCTACCGCGCGCTCATCAAGATCGGCGCGGCGGGTCAGGCGTCGATCGACACCGTCGCCGGTCCGGTCGGTGAAGCGCTCATCATGACCGCGCTCGGCCTCGTCGTGGCCGTTCCCGCGGTGCTCGCCTACAACTTCCTGCAGCGTCGCAACAAGGCGATCGCCGAGCAGCTGGGCTCGTTCTCGAACGACGTCCTCGGCTACCTCGCGTCGGACGGCCGGGTGAAGCCCGCGACCGGCTCGCGCAAGGGCGCCGCTGCAAAGCCGGCGACCACCACCGCGACGACCACTGCGTAAGTTGACGGCAATGGGCCGTGCGGGAGCTCCGCACGGCCTCCCGCCGCGGAAGGCGGCGGGCTGAATGCGAAGATAGGAAAGCGCGCAATGGCGATTAGCACAGGTAGCGGCGGCGACGACGTACCGATGTCCGACATCAACACCACGCCCCTCGTGGACGTGATGCTGGTGCTCCTGATCATCTTCCTCATCGCGATCCCCGTGGTGATCCAGACGATTCCGCTGACCCTGCCGAAGCAGGCGTTCGAGCCGACCACGACCAAGCCCGAGAATGTGTCGCTCTCGGTGCGCGCGGTGGACGGCCAGTGCGAAGTCTATTGGGGCCTCGCCAAGGTGAGCTCCGACGATCTGCTGAAGCGCGCGGTGAAGCGCCTGGAAGACGAGATCGCGCGGCAGGGCGGCCCGAACGCTGCCGGCCTCGAACTGCCGGAAGTTCACATCCGCGGCGACATCAACACGCCGTACAAGTGCATCGGCGGTACGATCATCACGATGCAGCGTGCGGGCTTCGTCAAGGTCGGCTTCATCTCCGAGCCCGAGGCGGGCACGGCGACCGAACGTCTCTGACCAGCACCGCACATAAGGAGTAGACCAAGATGGCAATGAGCGGTGGCCGCGACGACGGCGAGCCGATGATGGAAATGAACACGACGCCGTTGATCGACGTCATGCTCGTGCTCCTCATCATGTTCATCATCACCATCCCGATCCAGACGCACGCCGTGAAGGTGGACCTGCCGCAGGCGCAGCCCAACCAGCCGATGACCGTCGATCCGGTGAAGAACAAGCTGCTGATCGATGCCGACGGCCGCGTGTTCTGGAACTCGGAGCAGGTCGACGATACGCGTCTGCGCCAGTATCTGGACCAGACCACGGCGATGAATCCGGAGCCCGAGCTCCACTTCCAGCCCGATCCCAATGCGCGCTACGAAGTGGTCGATCACGTGCTCGCGATCGTGAAGCGCGCGAACGTGACCAAGCTGGGTTTCGTCGGCAACGAGCAATATATGACCGTGTTCTGAGGAACATGGCGCCGCGCCCTCGAGGCGCAGCGGAATGATCGGAGGCGGCCTCTCGGGGCCGCCTCTTTTTTTGCGCACGATCCCGAGGGCGATGTTTGCAAAACTGCAATGAAAATGTCATGAAAGAGTCTCTCAATTGTCACAGTATCGTAACTGTGGCGTAACCTAAGGAGGGATGGCGTCATGCGCTTCGCAGTTTTCGCTCTTGCCGCTGCTGTTCCGCTCGCCGGCGTCGCGGCGCCCGTCCAGGCCCAGGAAGCGACGCGAGTCTCGAGCGCTGCCATCACGACCGGCGACTATGCCGATGCGGAGAAGGTGCTGATGCGCGAACTTCGCATCCATCCCGGCCGCCCCGAGCTGCTGCTAAACCTCGCGGCGGTCTATGCGCACACCGGCCGCGCCGACCAGGCGCGTGCGCTCTATCGCCAGGTGCTGGCGCAGGAAAATGTGCTGATGGACATGCGCAACCAGTCGAGCTTCGGCTCGCACGCGCTGGCCGAGGCAGGCCTGCGTCGTCTCGACCGCCGCGAGGCGAGTCCGGCGACGGCTGCCAACTGAGCCGGTTTCCGGTGCGGAGCGTCGCCTGCCCGGGCGCTCCGCGAGTTGGGATGGGAGGTTTTCGGACTGGGCCTCAGAGCCGCGGCAGCGTCACGCCGCGCTGGCCCATGTATTTCCCGGCGCGGTCGGCATAGCTCGTCTCGCAGGCCTCGTTGCCCTTGAGGAAGAGGAACTGGCAGGCGCCTTCGTTCGCATAGATGCGCGCGGGCAGCGGCGTGGTGTTCGAGAATTCGAGCGTGACATGGCCTTCCCATTCGGGCTCGAGCGGCGTCACGTTCACGATGATCCCGCAGCGAGCATAGGTTGATTTGCCGAGGCAGATCACCAGCACGTCGCGCGGCACGCGGAAATATTCGACCGTGCGCGCGAGCGCGAAGCTGTTCGGCGGGATCACGCAGACGTCGGTCTTGCGGTCGACGAAGCTGTTCGAATCGAAGTTCTTCGGGTCCACCACGGCGCTGTCGACATTGGTGAAGATCTTGAACTCGTCGGCCACGCGCGCGTCATAGCCGTAGGAAGAGAGGCCGTAGCTGATGCAGCCCTCGCGGCGCTGCGCCTCGACGAAGGGCTCGATCATGCCGTGCTCGAGCGCCTGCTCGCGAATCCAGCGGTCCGAAAGAATCGACATGCGGTGAGCCTTTGCGGCAAAATGGCGCGAGGGCAAGCGCCCGGCTTTTCGGGCCAGCTTGGGGAGGCGAGGATGCAGCGGATCGGAATGGCGGGATTGGTCGCGGCGGCGGCGCTGACTGCGGGGCCGGCGGCGAGCGGCGCGGGCCAGGCGGTGGGCCAGGCCACGGGTCCCAAGGGCTATGTCGTCGCGCAGCTGACCGTTCATGACCCGGCCAAGTTCGGGCAATATGCGCCGCAGGTGCCGGCGATCCTGGCGAAATACGGCGGCCACTACATCGTCCGCGGTGGCGGGATCACGCCGGTCGAGGGCGAGGCGCCGAGCGGGCGAGTGGTGATCATCGAATTCCCGAGCGTCGAGGCGGCCAGGGCATTCAACGCCTCGCCCGACTATCTGGCGATCGCGCCGCTGCGGCATGCGTCGGCGGAGGGGCCGGTGTTCATCGTCGAGGGGGTTCCGCCGAAGTAGGGGCGAGGACCCAGGTTCAATCAACCGTCATCCCGGCGAAAGCCGGGACCCGGGGCCACGGGCGACACGGCTTGCTCCCCTGGATCCCGGCTTTCGCCGGGATGGCGGCTGAACTTGAAGGGCGCGGAGGCTACCCCTCCACGCCCAGATCCCGCGGCCCGAACGAATGCGGCAGCAGCTCGGACAGCCGGTAAGTCACGACCGCATCCCCATCCGGCGCCCCGCAATGGACCAGCAGGTCCCGCCCGCCCAGCTGCGCGCTCTCGTTGAGCATCTGCCGGCAGCGCCCGCAGGGGCTCGCGAGCACGTCGCCCGCCGGCAGCCCGTCCGCGCCGATCGGCCCCGCCACCACCGCGACCTCGACCACCTCGCGCAGCCGTCCCTGGGCGTTCGCCGTGGCCAGCGCCACCGTCTCGGCGCACAGCGACAGGCCGTAGCTCGCATTTTCGAAATTGGTACCGGTCACGATACCGCCGTCGGCCATTCGCAGCGCCGCGCCGACGCCGTAGCGCGAATATGGGGCGTGGGCATGGCGCGCCGCCGCGCGTGCCGCTTCGATCAGTTCGCTTACTCTGTCGTCCATTCGCACGAACATGGGCCGCGCGGCCGCGCCCCTCAACCCCGAATGTGCAGCACGCAAATCAGCGTGAACAGTCGCCGCGCGGTGGCGAAGTCGACGGCGATCTTGCCGTCCAGCCGCTCCATCAGCAGCCGCGCGGCTTCGTCGTGGATGCCGCGCCGCGCCATGTCGACCGTCTCGATCTGCGCCGGCGTCGCGTTGCGGATTGCCTTGTAATAGCTGTCGCAGATCGCGAAATAGTCGCGGATCGGGCGGCGGAACTGGGCGAGCCCCAGCACGATCGTCTCGAGCGGCGCGCCGTCCTCGCGCCGGATCGCCAGCGCCAGCCGACCCTCCTCGACGCTCAGGTGCAGCCGATAGGGCCCGGCATAGCCGTCCGCCGCCTTTCGCTGCGGCGCGAACGCATTCTCCTCGAGCAGGTCGAAGATCGCGATGCGCCGCTCCTGCTCGACGTCCGCGGATCGCCACAGGATGGTGCGCTCGTCGAGCGTGACGTCGATGATCCGCGGATCGGCCATGCAGCCGCTCCTATCCTAGCATTCCCCGTCTTCCACAAGCCGGGTCCTTGCGGAACAGGCACGGAACGCTGAAACGGGGGGATGGCCGAACCGATTCGACTTGCCGCCCCGGGGGAACCCGAGGGCCTGTCCCTGCCGCAGAACATCGAAGCGGAGGCGGCGCTGCTCGGCGCGATGATGATCGACAACCGCGTCGTCGAAGACGTGATGATCAAGCTGCGCCCCGAGCATTTCTTCGAGCCGCTCCACGGCCGCGTCTATTCGGCGATCGCCAACATGGTCGGCGAGAACCTCGTCGCCAATCCGGTGACGCTGCGCCCGCTGTTCCAGGCCGACGAAGCGATGAAGACGCTCGGCGGGCCGGCCTATCTCGCCCAGCTCACCGGCAATCCGGCGAGCCTGATCGGCGCGCGCGCCTTCGCGGACCAGATTTACGACCTGGCGGTGCTCCGCGCGCTGGTGAGCGTGGGCCGCGACATGGTCGAGGGCGCGCTCGACACCAGCGAGGAAGTGAACCCGCAGAAGCAGATCGAGAGCGCCGAGATGAAGCTCTACGATGTCGCCGAGAAGGGCGGCACCGAGAGCGGCGCCAAGAGCTTCACCCGCGCCGCGGCGCTGGCGGTCAAGCAGGCCGAGCGCGCGATGAATTCAGGCGGCAGCGTGTCGGGCATCACCACGGGGCTGTCGGACCTCAACGCGATGACCGGCGGCATGAACCGATCGGACCTGATCATCCTCGCCGGTCGCCCGGGCATGGGCAAGACCTCGCTTGCGACCAACATCGCGTTCAACGCGGCGCGCCGCTGGATCGACGACAAGACGACTGGGATCGACGAGGAGAAGTCGATCGGCGCGCCGGTGGCCTTCTTCAGCCTCGAAATGTCGGCCGACCAGCTGGCGATGCGCATCCTTTCCGAGCAATCCGAGATCGTCTCGGAGAAGCTGCGCACCGGCGACCTCAGCCCGGCGAACTTCCAGAAGTTCGCGCGTGCCGCCGCCGATCTCGAGCAGCTGCCCTTGTTCATCGACGATACCCCGGGCCTGACGATCGCGGCGCTGCGCACGCGCGCGCGGCGGCTCAAGCGCCAGCACAAGATCGGCATGGTGGTGGTCGACTATCTCCAGCTGCTCCAGGGCAGCTCGCGCAGCCAGGGCGACGGGCGCGTGCAGGAAATCTCGGAGATCAGCCGCGGCCTGAAGACACTGGCGAAGGAGCTCCACGTGCCCGTGATCGCGCTCTCGCAGCTCAGCCGCCAGGTCGAGAGCCGCGAGGACAAGCGCCCCCAGCTCTCGGACCTTCGCGAATCGGGCTCGATCGAGCAGGACGCCGACATCGTGCTCTTCGTCTATCGCGACGAATATTATCACGACTTCAAGGCGCCCCCGCAGCCGGGCGACCATTCGACTGCCGACGAGATCCAGAAATACCAGGACTGGTTCGACCGCCAGCAGCAGATCGCGAACAAGGCGACCGTGATCATCGCCAAACAGCGCCACGGCGCGACGGGTTCGGTGGACCTGCGGTTCGATCGGCAGTTCACCAAGTTCAGCGATCTGGCTTGAGGCTGGCCGGCCCTCTCCCGTTTCGCGGGGAGAGGGTGTGGCATGGCAGTAGCTCTCAGGCTGCCTTGGGCGGCATCAGCGTCTCGCCGGTCTCGATCAGCGACTTCAAGTTCGAGAGGATCTTGGGCCAGCCGCCCGAGACTGCGCCGATGAACTTCGATTCGGCGCGCTCGATGCTGTGGGTGACGGTGAGCTTCACGGCGTCGCCCGCGGGCTCGAGGTCCATCGTGCAAAGCGACCAGCCCTCGGCATTGAGCTCGGGCGACCATTGGTTCCGCCAGCGGATCGCGAGGTGGCTGGGCGGATCGAAGGCCGTGATCTCGCCCGAATCGGCTTCGCGCCCGTCGGGGAACACCAGCCGCCACGGCGCGCCGACCTTCCACTCGGACTCGGCGCGCGCGCCCAGCCAATATTGCTGCGAGAAATCGGAGTCGGTCAGCGCCTCCCACAGCCGCTCGGGCGTGGTGCGGATGTAGGTGACGTAGAGGAAGCTGCTCTTCGGGGTATCGGTCATGGGTCTTCTCCTTCGAGGGATTGCTTGAGCGCGGCGAGCACGGCGAGGCGCTGCTGCTCGAACTTGCGGATCCAGCGCTCGGCGATGCCGTGGATCGGCACGGGATTGAGGAAATGGCGCTTCTCGCGGCCCTGCCGCCGGGTCGCGACGAGGTTGGCCGCCTCGAGGATCGCGAGATGCTTGGCGACCGCCTGGCGGGTCATATCGAGCCCGGCGCAGAGCTCGGCGAGCGACTGGCCGTCGGTCGCGTGGAGGCGATCGAGCAGCCGGCGCCGGCTGGAGTCGGCGAGGGCCTTGAAGATGTCGTCGTCGTCGGGCGGGTTCATATGGAACCGGATAGTTGCATGTTTGCAGATAGGCAACCGAAAAGTTGCATATCCGCGCTCCCCTCAACCGTCATCCCGGCGAAAGCCGGGACCCAGGGCAGCAAAGCGCGTCGCTCGTGACCCTGGGTCCCGGCTTTCGCCGGGATGACGGGTTTTGGCTAGGCCAAAGCTTCGCCCATCCGCCTTATCGCCAGGACCTTGTCGTTGAGCGGCTTCCAGTCGTCGCGCTGGTCGATCGCTGACCAGATCGCCTCGACTTCGTCGATCAGCATCGAGCAGGGCTCGTGGTCGCGCCAATAGGCGTGCACGCGCGTCTTGCGCGGGGCGAACTGGCCAAGCACCGACAGCGCCCCGTCGAACGCCTTCGGATAGGTCCGCGGCGCGATCCCGCCGAAGCAGTCGAAGAAGAATCGATCGATCGACTGCTTCGTCTCGTCGAGCGCACTCGCCGCAGCCTGGACCAGCGCCATGCTCTCCTCGGGCTCGCCCGGCACCAGCCCCAGCCGCCAGAAGAAGGCCTCGACCAGCGCGGCCTGATAGGCGTCGGGAAAGAGGTTCATCGCGCCGGTCAGCGCATCCTCGTCCCCGGTGATCAGCCGCAGCGAGGCGGCAAGCTGCATCACGTCCCAGAAGATCGCCTCGGGCTGGCGGCCGAAGGCGTAGAGGCCGCTGCGATCGAAATAGGCGGCGGTGAACCCCGGCTCCCAGCTTGGCGCGAACCGCCAGGGGCCATAGTCGAAGCTCTCGCCGGTCACGTTGATGTTGTCGCTGTTGAGCACGCCGTGGACAAAACCCGCGGCCATATACTGCCCCGCGAGCCGCGCGGTCCGTCGCGCGACATGCGCGAGCAGCTGCACCGCGGGCGCTTCGCCGGGTTCCTCGCCGTAGAAGTGGCGCAGGCAGTATTCGACGAGCCGGCCCATCGCCTCGCCCTCGTCATGATAGGCGAGCCGCTGGAAGGTGCCGATGCGGATGTGGCCGTGGCTCAGGCGCACGAGCACCGAGGAGCGGGTGGGCGAGGGCTCGTCGCCGCGGTGGAGCTGCTCGCCGGTCTCGACCAGCGAGAAGGTCTTGCTGGTCTCCACCCCCAGCGCCTCGAGCATCTCGGTCGCCAGGATCTCGCGCACGCCGCCCTTGAGCGTAAGCCGCCCGTCGCCGAAACGGCTGTACGGCGTCTGCCCCGATCCCTTGGTGGCGAGGTCGAGCAGCCTGCCGCGGTCATCCCTGAGCTGGGCGAACAGGAAGCCGCGCCCGTCGCCGATCTCGGGATTGTACACGCGGAACTGATGGCCGTGGTAGCGCAGCGCCAGTGGCCCCTCGAGGCTGTCCGGCAGCGGCTCGAACCGCGCGAAATGCCGGAGCCATTGCGCGTCGCTCAGTCCGCCCAGCCCGACGCGCTCGGCCCAGCGCTGGTTGCGGAAGCGCAGCGTCGCCTTGGGAAATTCCGCCGGCGCCACGGCGTCATAGAAAGGCTTGTCGAGCGCCTCGATCGCTCTCTCGGGCGTGAATATTGCCTTGCGGCCCTCAGGACTTGCTTGCGGTGCCATGGTCATCCGGCGATATGGGGCCGGATGGCAGATCGACGCAACCTCGCCTGGGCGGACGGCTATTGGTGGTCCAAGGACGGGCTTCGCCTCCACTATCGCGATTATCCCGGCCGCGCTGACCGCCCCGCGATCGTCTGCTTCCCCGGCCTCACGCGCAACGTGCGCGACTATGAGGGCGTGGCGAACCGGCTCGCGGGCGAGTGGCGCGTGATCCTCGTCGAGTTCCGCGGTCGCGGCGAGAGTGGCTATGCCAAGGACCCGATGACCTATGTGCCGCTCGTCTACCTCCAGGACGTCGAGGCGCTGTTCGCCGAGCTCGACCTGGCAAAAGTGGTGGCGTTCGGCACGTCGCTCGGCGGGATCGTCACGATGCTGCTCGCCGCGACCGATCGTGAGCGGCTGGCGGGCGCGCTGCTCAACGACGTCGGGCCCGAGCTCAATCCGATCGGGCTCGAGCGCATCCGCAGCTATGTCGGCAAGTCGGTGTGGTACCCGACCTGGATGCACGCCGCGCGCGCGCTCGCCGACGCCAATGCCGACGTCTATCCGAACTTCGACATCGAGGACTGGCTGCGCATGGCCAAGCGCCTCCATCGCCTCAACAGCCAGGGCCGGATCGTGCTCGATTACGACATGAAGATCGCCGAGCCCTTCCGCGTGCCGGGCAACGAGGCGGGCCCCGACATGTGGCCCACGCTCGACGGCCTGGCCGGCAAGCCGGTGCTGCTCGTCCGCGGCGAGCGTTCGGATATCCTGAGCGCCGCGACCGCGGAGCGGATGATCGAGCGCCTCCCCGGCTCGGAGCGGGTCACCGTCGCGGGTGTCGGGCATGCGCCGACGCTCGAGGAGCCCGAAGTCGTCGCGGCGATCGAGCGGCTGCTCGCCAAGGTCGACAACTACCCGGTCGCAGGCTGAGCGCGGATAGGCTAATCACCGCGCCCAGCATGGCGACCCCGATCCACATCCTCCACCTCCATTCGACCTTCAACCTCGGCGGCAAGGAAGCGCGCGCCGTGCGGCTGATGAACGCGTTCGGCGATCGCGCGCGGCACACCATCGTCTCGGCGACGCCCGACGAGCTCAACGCGCGCGACGCGATTGCGTCGGGGATCAAGTATGAGATCGCGCTCGATCCGCCGCCGCTGCTCGGCAAGCCCTCGGTCAGGCGCTACGAAGCGATCGCGCGCTTCATGCGGCGCTTCGACCTGGTGCTCACCTACAATTGGGGCGCGATCGACGGCGTGATGGCCGCGCGCGTGTTCGGCAAGGGCCTGCCGCCGATCGTCCACCACGAGGACGGCTTCAACGAGGACGAGGCGCTGCGGCTCAGCCCGGTGCGCAACATGTACCGCCGGATCGCGCTCCCGGCCGCCAATGCGCTGGTCGTGCCCTCGTACAAGCTCCAGCGGATCGCGACCAAGGCCTGGGGCGTGCCCGAGGACCGCGTGCGGCGCATCGCCAACGGCATCGCGGTCTCCGCCTATGCCGGAACGCCCGATCCCGATGCGATCCCCGGCTTCCGCAGGAAGGAGGGCGAGATCGTCGTCGGCACGCTCGCCGGCCTGCGTGCGGTCAAGGACCTGCCGCTGCTCGTCCGCGCCGTCGCCGGGCTCAACATGCGCGCCAGGCTGGTGATCGTCGGCGAGGGGCCCGAGCGCGAGGCGATCCTCGACCAGGCCGAGGCAATGGCGCTCACCGACCAGCTCGTGATGCCAGGCTTCCTGCCGGAGCCGCATCGCTACATCGGCCTGTTCGACATCTTCGCGCTGAGCTCGAGGAGCGAGCAGGCGCCCATTTCGGTGCTCGAGGCGATGGCTGCGGGCCTGCCGGTAGTGGCGCCCAGGGTAGGTGATATTCCCGAGATGGTTTCGCCCCCGAACGAAAAGTATCTTGCCCCGGAACGAACCGAAGTCCTGCTCCGCGACCGGATCGACCTGCTCGCGCGCTACCCCGAGGAACGCGCGTGGGTGGGCCGATCGAACCGGGAGCGAGCGCAAGCGTTGTTCGACGAGGAGAGGATGATTGCCGCTTATGCAGCGCTTTATTCCGACGCGATGGGACGGCCGGGGGTCCTGGCATAGGGTGCCCGGCGGAGTGATTCCGCTCGCTAAACTATCCGCTTCGGTTTACTCGGGCGATCAAGCTTTACTGGAGGAAATGTGTTCAAGGGTCTCAAGCCGATCATCTACGGTGGCCATGAAGTCTGGCCGCTGATCGAAGGCGGCAAGGGCGTCTCGGCCACCAACCATGCCTCGGCGGGCGCCTGGGCGGCCGCGGGCGGGATCGGCACCGTCTCGGCGGTCAATGCGGACAGCTATGACGCCGAGGGCAAGATCATCCCCCAGATCTATCGCGCGCTCACCCGCCGCGAGCGCCACGAGGAACTTATCCAATACGCGATCGACGGCGCGGTCCAGCAGGTCAAGAAGGCCTTCGAGATCGCCGGCGGCAAGGGCGCGATCAACATCAACGTGCTGTGGGAGATGGGCGGCGCCCAGCGCGTGCTCCACGGCGTGCTCGAGCGTACCCGCGGCATGGTCGCGGGCGTTACCTGCGGCGCGGGCATGCCCTACAAGCTCAGCGAGATCGCCGCGGGCTACAACGTCTCGTACCTGCCGATCGTGAGCTCGGGCCGCGCTTTCCGCGCGCTGTGGAAGCGGGCGTATTCGAAGGCGCAGGAATGGCTCGCCGCGGTGGTCTATGAGGACCCCTGGCTCGCCGGCGGCCACAACGGCTTGTCGAACGCCGAGGACCCGCGCGCGCCCGAGGATCCCTATCCGCGCGTCAAGGCGCTGCGCGAGACGATGCGCGAGGGCGGCATCCCGGACGACGTGCCGATCATCATGGCGGGCGGCGTCTGGTACCTCCGCGACTGGAACGACTGGATCGACAATCCCGAACTGGGACAGATCGCCTTCCAGTTCGGCACGCGCCCGCTGCTCACCCAGGAAAGCCCGATCCCCGACGGCTGGAAGGCCAAGCTGATGGAGATCGAGGAGCGCGAAGTGCTCCTCCACCGCTTCTCCCCGACGGGCTTCTACTCCTCGGCGGTGCGCAACCCGTTCCTGCGCAATCTCGAAGCGCGCAGCGACCGGCAGATCGCCTATTCGACCGAGCATGCCGGCGATCACACCTTCCAGCTCGACGTGGGCGTGAAGGGCAAGAACTTCTGGGTGACGCGCAACGACCTGCTGCGCGCGCGCGAATGGTATGGCCTGGGCTTCACCGACGCGCTCAAGACGCCGGACAACACTTTGGTGTTCGTGACGCCCGAGGAGCGCACCGTGATCCGCAAGGACCAGGCCGACTGCATGGGCTGCCTCAGCCAGTGCGGCTTCTCGAGCTGGGCGGACAATGAGACCAACTCGACGGGGCGCTTGGCGGATCCGCGCAGCTTCTGCATCCAGAAGACGCTGCAGGACATCGCCCATGGCGGCGATACCGACCAGAACCTGATGTTCGCCGGCCACGCCGCGTACAATTTCAAGCGCGATCCGTTCTACTCGAACGGCTTCGTGCCCACGGTGAAGCAGCTCGTCGACCGCATCCTGACGGGGGATTGACCCCGGGCCTGACGGGCGACCGACCCCAAAGCCGTGAACCAACAGGCGTCATCCCGGCGAAAGCCGGGACCCAGGGCCGCGAGGGAAGTCCTTTGCAACCCTGGGTCCCGGCTTTCGCCGGGATGACGATTTTGCTCTTGGGTGGCGCGAGCCCTACCGCTTCCGGCTCAATTCCCGCATTGCCTCGTCGAGCCCCGCCAGCGTCAGCGGGTACATCCGGTCGGTCATCAGCTCGCGGAGCAGCCGGATCGACTGGGTATAGCCCCATTGCGCTTGCGGGATCGGATTGAGCCACACCGCCGCCGGATAGGTGTTCGTCAGCCGCTGCATCCACACTGCGCCCGGCTCCTCGTTGAAATGCTCGACCGAGCCGCCCGGGTGGCTGATCTCATAGCCGCTCATCGAGGCATCGCCGACGAAGATCAGCTTATAGTCGTGGCCGTATTTGTGGAGCACGTCCCAGGTGGGCGTGCGCTCGGTGAAGCGGCGGCGATTGTCCTTCCACACGCCTTCATAGGGGCAGTTGTGGAAATAGAAGAACTCGAGGTTCTTGAACTCCGCCGTCGCCGCCGAGAACAGCTCCTCGCAGAGCTTGATGAACGGGTCCATCGATCCGCCGACGTCGAGGAAGAGCAGCAGCTTGACCGCATTGTGCCGCTCCGGGCGCATGCGGATGTCGAGCCAGCCCTGGCGCGCGGTGCCTTCGATCGTGGCATCCAGGTCGAGCTCGTCGGCCGCGCCTTCGCGGGCGAAGCGCCGGAGGCGTCGCAGCGCGATCTTGATATTGCGGGTCCCTAGCTCGCGGGTCGAGTCGAGGTTCCTGTACTCGCGCCCTTCCCACACCTTGATCGCGCGGCCCTGCCTGCTCTCGCCGCCGATCCGCACGCCCTCGGGATTGTAGCCGCCGTTGCCGAACGGTGAGGTACCGCCGGTGCCGATCCACTTGCTCCCGCCCTCGTGGCGCCCCTGCTGCTCCTCGAGCCGCTTCTTCAGCGTCTCCATGATCTCCTCCCAGGAGCCGAGCGACTTGATCGCTTCCATCTCCTCGGGGGTCAGGAACCGCTCGGCGACCGCCTTGAGCCAGTCCTCGGGAATCTCCGCCGGCGCCACGCCATAGGTCGAGGAAATGCCCTTGAAGACCTTGGCGAACACCTGGTCGAACCGGTCGAGCAGCCCTTCGTCCTTCACGAAGGTCGCGCGGGCGAGATAGTAGAACGCCTCTGGCGTGCGCTCGATCACGTCGCGGTCGAGCGCTTCCAGCAGGACCAGATGCTCCTTCAGGCTGGCGGGGATGCCGGCGGCGCGCAGCTCGTCGAGGAAGGAGAAGAACATGCGCGCCGGTGTGTCACAATCCGGCCGCGCGCGCGAGATGCCCGATCGCCAGCCCCGCCGAAAACAGGAAGAAGAAGGTCAGCGCCACCAGCGCACCCATCGCGATCAGGAAGGGCAGGGTGCGTGGGCGGACCAGCGTCGCCATGCCCGGGCTCCAGCCCGCCTTGGCGCCGGGGTGGATCATCGTCACCAGCGGCAGCAGCAGCGCCACCAGCGGCCCGCCGACCAGCAGGAAGGGCGAGCCGAGCAGCGCCGGATCGGGCACCGTCAGGCCGACGCCGTGACGGAGCAGCAGCAGCGTCAGCCAGCCGAGCGCAGGCAGCACGAGCAGCGCGGGCACGAACAGCTTCACCGCGAGCGGCACCGGCGGCCACAGCCAGTTGGGTCCGTCCTCGCGCCGGGTCAGCTCGCGCACGTCGACGTCGAGCGCCGCCGCCACCGCCAGCGCGGTCTCGGACGCGAACCCCTTGCCCGCCTCGAGCCGCTGGACCGTGCGAACGCTCACCCCCGCCGCCTCGGCCAGATGCTCCTGCGTCCACGCCTTGGCTTCGCGCAACGCCTTCACTCGCTCACCGCACATCGATCGTTCCTCCTGATTGGCGGGGCGAGGTTGGAGCGGGGAAGGCCGGCGCGCCACGTCAGCGGCCCGCCACTGGCGCTTCGTCGCGCTCGTAGAGCTTCCAGGGCAGGCCGGAGAGCCCCGTCGGGCGCGCGCCGGCGATCTCGTGGTAGCGCGACCCGCAGCGCGTCGCGACCGCGGGGAAGGGATCGCCGCCGTTGCGGTCGAGGTAGAGGAAACGCGTCGCGGGGCAGGGGGCCTCGACGATCCGGATCGGATAGCGCCGCGCCGCCACGCCCGCCTGCAGCACCGCGGCCGAGCGCGAAAAGCCGACCGCGACCTCGGCGCCGCCGGGCGCGCGCGCGACCATCGCGTCGATCGCCGCGGCAGG
This sequence comes from Sphingomonas sp., assembly GCF_017745215.1. Taxonomy (GTDB): domain Bacteria; phylum Pseudomonadota; class Alphaproteobacteria; order Sphingomonadales; family Sphingomonadaceae; genus Sphingomonas. The sequence continues at coordinate 7,891 of NZ_JAGHZV010000006.1, read as the reverse complement.
GTCAGCGCGGCGATTCACCGCGATCCGCCAGTCGGTGACCAGCGAGGCGACGATCACCACCGACAGCGCGACGATCACCGGCCAGCGCCAGCGATAGCCTGCCGCCAGCCGCGGCGCGGTGTGCACCGCCGCAAGCATCACGGCGCCCATCCCGCTCAGCAGCAGGTAGCGCGGCGCGCCGCTGTTGCCGAGCTGGAGCAGGACGACGCCGACCGGGATCAGCAGCGCGAACAGGAAGAACGACCGGTCGCGCGCCACGCCCGCGGCATCGCCGGGGCTGTCGGGCGGGGCGAGCAGCACCAGCGCCGCGACCAGCGCGACGGGTCCGCCGAAGGTCGAGAGCATCAGCGCCCCCAGGCCTTCGCCCAGCTTGGCGAAGGTGAAGGGCGTGTAGGAGCCGACCTGGAGGCCCGTCCCCGCCGCATGCGCCGCGCCCAGCACCACGCCGATCGCGAGTCCCGCGGCGAGCGCCATCGGCGCCAGCACCCGCGCGCCGTCGACCAGTGCCCGCTTGGGCTTGCGGCTGCGCAGCAGCGCCCAGCCGACCCACAGTCCGATCGCAACCAGCCCGAACACGCAGGTCAGCTGCGAGAACATGCCCATCAGCACCGCGAGGAACAGCGGGATCGCCGGCACCCGCGCGCTGGTGTCGTCGAGCCAGCGCGCGGTCAGCAGCACCGCGATCAGCAGGAAGAACAGCATCGGCGCATAGCCGCGCGCCTCGGCGCCATAGGTCACCAGCAGCGGCGAGATCGCGAACAGGATCGCCGCGGTCACTGCCGTGCCCGCGCTCTGCCGCGACGCGATCAGCGCCGCGAGCGGGATGCTGAGCGTGCCGGTTGCGATCGACAGCCCGCGCTGCACGACCGGCGAAGCGTCGAGCCCGACGAGCTGGAGCCACAGCGTGTTGAGGTGGTGGTTGTTGTCGTGGTTGATCCGCAGAAACACGCCGAGCGCGGTGCCCACCTCCTGCGCATTCACTGCCGACCAGGCCTCGTCGAGCCATAGGCCCCCGCGCGCTGCGGCGATGCGCAGCCCGAGGCCCGCGAGCGTGATCAGCCCGACGGCGATCCAGTCGCGGCGCGGCTCATCGCGCATCGCGCGCTCCGCGGTGGATCGTCGAGACGAGCACGAAGGAAATGATCATCAGCAGGTACCAGGCTCCCAGCTTGGCGGGCGACACCAGGGTCCAGCCCTTCTCCTGGCCAGGATACATCCAGGCGCGCGAAAAGGTGCCGATATTCTCGGCGCCCCAGATGAACAAGGCGACGAGGAACCAGCCGCTGAGCAGCGGCATCCAGCGCGGCCTGCGCCACACCGTGAACCACACGCGCGTCCGCCAGAACAGCAGCACCGTCGCGGCGAACAACAGCCAGCGCGCGTCGGGCAGCCAGTGATGGGTGAAGAAGTTGGCATAGATCGCCGCGGCGAGCAGCCAGGTCGCCCGATGCGGCGGATAGGGCTCGAAACGGAAGTCGAAGATTCGCCAGATCCGCGCGATATAGCTGCCCACCGCAGCATACATGAAGCCCGAGAACAGCGGCACCCCGCCGATCCGCAGCAGGCTCGGCTCGGGATAGAGCCACGATCCCTGGCTGGTCTTGAACACTTCCATCGCCGTGCCGACGACATGGAAGGCGAGGATCACCTTGGCTTCCTCGAGGCTCTCGAGCCGGAAGGCGAGCATCGCAACCTGGATCAGCACCGCGGCGATCACCAGGAAATCGTAGCGCGCGAGCGGGGCTTGCGCCGGATAGAGCAGGTGCGTCGCGAAGAGCAGCGCCAGCAGCAGCGCGCCGAACAGGCAGGCCCAGCCCTGCTTGAACCCGAACAGCAGGAACTCGAACAGCCACGCCCGCCACCCCGGCCGCGGCGCATAGGCTTCCAGCCACGCGCGCACCGCAGCGAAGCGGGTGGCGCCGGCGACCTCGGGCGTGACGCGGGGCGGCGGCAAGCGTCAGGGCTTGGCGGCGACGGGCGGCGGCGGCTGGCGCTCGACGTGCGGCAACTCGGGGTCGAGATGCGCCCAGTCCGGTGCTTCGCCGGTCCAGATCAGCGTGCTGGGCGCAAGGCCATGGCCCTCGTCGAGGAAGCCGATGCGGACGCTGCGATACTGCGGCCGCGCCGAGCTCTCGCCCATCACATGCGTGCCGCAGCGCGGGCAGAAATGCTGGCTGAGCTGGTTGCCGCTCGCCGCGACATAGCTGCCGTGCGCGAGCTCACCCCGAAGCGCGATCCCCGTGGTCTCGAACATCGCGTTGGTGGTGCCGGATCCGGCCGCGATCTTCTGGCACTGGCGGCACCAGCATTGCCGCACCGCGATCGGCTCGCCCTCGATCGTCGCGGTCACCGCGCCGCACGCGCACTGCCCGGTGTAGGTCATCGCGTCACTTCCCCTGCTGCCGCCGCGCCATGAAGGCGAGCCGTTCGAACAGCATCACGTCCTGCTCGTTCTTGAGCAGCGCGCCATGGAGCGGCGGGATCGCCTTCGACGGGTCGCGCGACTGGAGCACGTCGAGCGGCATCGCTTCGTGGAGCAGCAGCTTCAGCCAGTCGAGCAACTCGCTGGTCGAAGGCTTCTTCTTGAGCCCCGGTACCTCGCGGATGTCGTAGAAGATGTCCATCGCCTTGGAGACGAGGATCTTCTGGATGCCGGGGAAATGGACGTCGACGATCGCCTGCATCGTCTCGCGATCGGGGAACTTGATGTAGTGGAAGAAGCAGCGCCGCAGGAAGGCGTCGGGCAGCTCCTTCTCGTTGTTCGAAGTGATCACCACGATCGGCCGCTCGGCGGCGCGCACCGTCTCGTTGGTCTCGTAGACGTGGAATTCCATCCGATCGAGTTCCTGGAGCAGGTCGTTCGGGAATTCGATGTCGGCCTTGTCGATCTCGTCGATCAGCAGCACGGGCACCTGGGGGCTGGTGAAGGCGTCCCAAAGCTTGCCGCGCCGGATATAGTTGCCGATGTCGTGGACGCGCGGATCGCCGAGCTGGCCGTCGCGAAGCCGCGCGACCGCGTCATATTCATAGAGCCCCTGCTGCGCCTTGGTGGTCGACTTGACGTTCCACTCGATCAGCGGCGCGCCGACTGCCTTGGCGATCTCATAGGCGAGCACGGTCTTGCCCGTCCCCGGCTCGCCCTTGACGAGCAGGGGGCGGCGCAGCGTGACCGCGGCGTTGACCGCGACCTTCAGATCCTCGGTCGCGACATAGCTCTGGGTGCCCTGGAAACGCATCGGTGGTCCTTTGAAACGGACCGTTTGCGTACCGGGAAGGCGGGGGCGAGCGCAAGCCGCCCGCCTGAAAATCAATGGTGCGCGCGGGCGGAGGCGCGGACCTCGAGCAGGTCGAACAGCGCGCGGTGCTGCGCGAACAGCTGCTGCGCGCCGAACAGCATCGCGCGCTCGACGCTGGGTTCGCGCGCGAGCGCGTCGACCACGGTGACCGTCTCCTCGGAAAGCGGCAGGCCGCAGGGCGGCGGCGTGAGCCCAAGCCGTTCCGCGGCGCTGTCGAGCACCGGGCGGATCGCCAGCCAGTCCAGCGCGAGCGCGAAGGCGGCGCCGCTCGCGCAGCCGCTGCGATCGGATTGGGCGAGCATGTCGAGCGCGTGGCGCTGCGCCGCCGCGGCGGCTTCGGCCTCGGCCTGGCCGGGCGTGCTCGGCAGCGGGCCGGCGGCAGCGACGAGGCGGACGAGATAGGCGCGTTCGGTGACGAAGGCTTCGGCGGCGGTTTCGAGCCAGCCATGCTCGCCCGGCAGGTGCGCATGGTCGAGCGCGAAATCGACCACGCCGGGGTGGCGGCCGTGGAGCAGGCAGAGATAATGCGCCGCGTCCGCGAGGTCGCGGAGCGGCTCGGGCGTGCGGGCGAGGCGCTGCAGCCAGCGGTGGTTCACCGTGCCGTCCGAAGCGGCCAGTGCCCCCATCGCCTGCCACGCGCCGCCGAGCCGCGCAATCTGGACCGAATCGAACGCCATAGGCCCCCAGAAGAACCGAAAGCTGCCACCCGCTGGCGGCAGTGACCTCTCATGCCATCCGGGAATATACCAAGGCGCGTAAAGACGTGGTTTATGCGCAGTTTACCTAGGTCGAAGCGCGTTGTTCCAGAACGAGACGGAGGATGACTGCGGTTAATTCTTTGGAGGCATCCAAAAATACCTTTGCACAACTGGAACGATCGGTCGTGGCGGGTGGCTCACGGTTCCTTGCAATGTAGGATTTCGCCTGCTTGGCTCGGCGCGCCGGGTTTCCTGGCCGCTCTTTGAAACTGTCGGGGCCAGATGGAACAATGACGCGCGATTTCGTTCGGTTCGTACCGATCCGACTGCCGGATCGCGGCGACGGGTCGTGACTCTTGTGACTCTTCAGGTCGGGCGCGACGCCTCGGCGAGGGCATGCTCCGGACGGTTCAGGACGGATTCAGCCGGGTGGCGCTGCTATGGCGCGGCGATCGGGCGAGGGGGAACGCATGCGCAAGGTGATCGGGCTGGCGACCGCGGCGATGCTGCTCTGCGCGGCGGGGCAGGACCAGGCTCCGTCGCGAGACGAGCTCGTCGTTTCGCCGGACGAGCTCGTGGCGAGCGAAGTCGAGGGCGAGCCGGCGCAGCTGCACATCGTCTCGGCCGGGCCCGACCGGCTGGTGCTCAACCAGGCCTTCGTGACCCGTCACGGCCTCTCCCCCGCCGGGATCATGGGCCGCGCCGACCTCTCGGTCTCGGGCCGTCGCGAGTTCAAGGGCTACAACCGCCCGGTTCCCTTCGCGGTCGGCGGCAGGCGCCAGCGGACGCGCGCCTTCTGGTTCGTCGGCGCGCCGCCGAGCGTGGGCGACGGTTCGGTCGGGCCCTGGGTCCTGCCGCAAAGCAAGGTGACCTTCGTCCTCGCCCCGCTCGCCGCCGGGCAGGGCCGCTACGACATGCCGCTGACCGGCGGGATCGATTCGGCGAGCCTCACCGGCTGGAAGGAAGCGAGCTTCGGGATGACGGTGGCGTTCGACCTCGACTCCGCCGAGCGCTACCCCGTCGCGACGGCGGCGGCCGGCGCGGCGATCGCCGCGGCCTATGGCGGCACGCTGAGCGGCCCGAGCTGGGACTTCGAGGTTGGCATGGGGGTCAGGCGCCCGGTGCGGTTGATGACGCTGGCGCGGCCCTTCGCCATGCCGCCCTTCGCGTTCACGCGGATCGCGGTGCGCGTGCGCGACCGGGTCGACGAGGCCGGCCGCGGCGAGGCCATCCGCGAGGAAGGGCAGGTCGACGATCCCGACGAGATCGTGGTGACCGCGAACTGGAAGGGCCGCCCGCCCGCCTTCGGCCTCACCATCCCGCGGCCCGCGCTGGCCGCCTGCGCGAGGCTCAGCTTCGACAAGGCGGCGAAGCGGGTTTCGCTCTGGTGCAGGCCGTCGCAGGGTTGATGTCGAAGTAACTGATAATAGATCGGTTACGATGCCTGAGACATGACTCCATAATCGTATGATGAATATTTGACTCCATCTCGATCGGGACGGAAGCTCCCCAGGTCGGATCCCGGTATTGGGCGAGTCGCAGCTCGATCCGATCGATAATCGATCTTGCGTCCACACATCGCTATCGAACGGAGAACGGAAAATGGCTAGTTTTCCCGGGGCTGTGCTGCGCCCAAATCTTGGCGACATCCTGCGCGATCGCTGGAACGTCCCCGACTGGGAACGCGACTTCACCTGGTGGCGCCCGCCCGCCGAGTGCCGCATCCTGATCTACACCGACAGCACGATCATGCTCCAGGGCGGCTCGTTCCAGGGCCTGACCTACGTCAAGACACTGCTCGAGACCCACGCCTATTTCTACGTCGACTTCAAGGTCGACGTCTGCAACCGCGACGGCTTCGATCCCAGCGCCACGGTGAGCCCGGGCACGCCGAAGAAGCTCACCGACCTCGACATCATCAACAAATACGACCAGATCTGGTTCTTCGGCATCACCGGGGGGAACGGCAACTTGACCCCGGGCGAGCTGACCTTGCTCGACCAGTTCATGGCCGCGCCCAAGTTCGGCGGCGTGCTCACCACCGGCGACCATGCGAACCTGGGGCAGGGGCTCTGCGGCCAGATCCGCCGCGTCAAGCAGATGCGCCAATATCCGGCGCCGCCCAACTCCCCCTATGACTGGAACACCACGATCGTGCAGCGTCCGCCGGTGATGGGCGAGCCCGCCGATCCCGATCCACCTGCCGACTTCTTCAACTTCGACGACCAGTCGGACGACATTCCGCAGACGATCCGCTGGCGCCGCTACAGGACCGGCATCTTCTATTCGCGCCCGCACCCGGTGCTGTGCGGGCCCGACGGACCGATCAACTATCTCCCCGACCACCAGCACGAAGGCGAAGCGCTGGCGCCGTCGGTCGGCGGCAATGCCGACTGGCCGACCGGGGCGGGCGGGCAGGAGCCGCCGCAGGTCATTGCCTGGGGTCGGATCAAGGACCCGACCGCGACCAAGCACGGCCAGGAGATCGGGGTGATCTCCGCCTACAACGGCCATATGGTCGACGTCGGCCGCATCCTTGCGGACTCGACCTGGCACCATTGGTTCGACATCAACCTGATGGGCCTCTCGGGCTCGCCGGCGCCCTATACCGGATTCGGCTCGACGGCGGCGGGGCAGGCGGCGCTCAAGCAGATCGACGCCTATTTCCTCAACGTCGGCGTCTGGCTCGCCCCGCCTTCGGTGCAGAGCGCGATGCGCCAGGCGGCGTGGTGGTCGATCGTCTGGCAGGACATCATCGTCGAGCTCACGCCGGACACGCCGCTGCGCATCCTCGGCCGCTACGGGCTCGACGCGCTCGGCCGCCGCGCCTCGCGCTGCGCGGTGTTCGACTGGGTGCTGCCCAAGGAACCGATCTACAAGCCCAAGATCCCCTGGTGGGAATGGCGGATGTGGCCACCCGAGCTGATCTATACCGACGTGCCGATCGAGCAATATGTCGCCGGCGGCATCGTCCGCGAGCTGATCACCAGCTTCGGGCTGCACAGCAAGCGTTCGATCAAGGAGGGCCCGCCCGCAGCGAAGGAGCTCGACGCGGCGCTCGCCAAGGGCACCGACGCCGGCGTGGCGGCGCTCACCGAGGACCTCAAGCGCGAGACCGGGCTGGTCTCGAAGCTGATCGAGGGTGGCTTCAGCACGAAGCGCATCCGCGGCTGAGACGAAAAGGGCGCTGCTCCGGCCTCCCGGAGCGGCGCCCATTTCCGTCGATCATCCTCGATTACTGGTCGAGGAAGGAGCGCATCTTGCGGCTGCGGCTCGGGTGCTTGAGCTTGCGCAGCGCCTTGGCTTCGATCTGGCGGATGCGCTCGCGCGTCACGCTGAACTGCTGGCCGACTTCCTCGAGCGTGTGATCGGTGTTCATGCCGATGCCGAAGCGCATGCGCAGCACGCGCTCCTCGCGCGGCGTGAGCGAGGCCAGCACGCGGGTGACCGTCTCCTTGAGGTTCGCCTGGATCGCGGCGTCGACCGGGATCACCGCATTCTTGTCCTCGATGAAGTCGCCCAGGTGGCTGTCTTCCTCGTCGCCGATCGGCGTCTCGAGGCTGATCGGCTCCTTGGCGATCTTCATCACCTTGCGGACCTTCTCGAGCGGCATCGAGAGCCGCTCGGCCATTTCCTCGGGCGTGGGCTCGCGGCCCTGCTCGTGGAGGAACTGGCGCGAGGTGCGGACCAGCTTGTTGATCGTCTCGATCATATGGACCGGGATGCGGATCGTCCGCGCCTGGTCGGCGATCGAGCGGGTGATCGCCTGGCGGATCCACCACGTCGCATAGGTCGAGAATTTGTAGCCGCGGCGATACTCGAACTTGTCCACCGCCTTCATCAGGCCGATGTTGCCTTCCTGGATCAGGTCGAGGAATTGCAGGCCGCGGTTGGTGT
>NZ_JAGHZV010000005.1 GCF_017745215.1 Sphingomonas sp. | reverse complement strand
CACGCTCGACAGGAGCAGGTTCCCGCTCCCCGCATCGACGTACACGCTCTCCCCGCCGCGGCCCGCCACCGCGCTCCCCAGCAACCCCCCAGACCCAAGCACCGACCCCGAGCCCCCGCTAAGCCCAGCACCCTTGCCCGTGATGATCGCTACCATCTCTTCCCCGCCCCCTGACGCCGCCCTCGGCGCGTGATCAGGAAAGATCGGCGGGATCCTGCTTTTGTTTAGCGGAGTGCGAATTCCGCCGGTGGCGGACCGGGCGCATCAAGCGCCCGGTGCCTCAGCGTTGCGGGGTGACCAGCGCGCCTCGCAGCGCCGTCCTGGCGGCCGAAATCCCGTCGCCGCCCTTCGAGGGATCGCCCGACTGCACCGTCTCGAGGCGATCGAGCGCCGTCAGCGCGGCCGCGTCCTTCGTCGCGAGCGCGCCCGCCAGCCGCTCGTTCGCTTGCTGGGCAGAGCGGACATTGCCCTGCTGGATCTCGACGCCGAGCAGCACGCCCGCCGCCGTCGTCGCCAGAGCGCCCACGGCATTGAAGATCACCAGCACCTGGCTCCATTCGGGCGGCTTGTCGCCCGGATGATAGAGCTCGAACAGCAGGATTCCCGCAACGCCCATATAGGCGACGAGCAGCAGGCCGGCGACGATCATCCGGTACTTCGGAGCCGTATCTTCCATGTGAACCTCCTCTGGTGGTTAGCTTGGCCGCACTTCGTTCCACGCTCCCCGGCGATCGCGCCCGATCAGGAGCATCCGCGCCATGTAGGCCGGATCGAATTCAACCCCCTTCGCCGGCGGGCCCGCCGCGATTTCATCCTTGGTGATGAAGGCGAAGCGCACCTGCTGCCCGTCGCCGGCGCGCGCCAGCACGTCCCGCATCGAGAAGGCATAGACCTGGTTCACCAGGATTTTCCGGGCTCGGCCGACGATATCCAGCGCCGAATATCGCGGAGGCGCGGAATAGGGCACGGTCAGGTCGCCGTTGCGGATCATGTCGGTGCGGATGACCGGCGCGGACGAAGCCGTGCCCGCGGCCCGCGGCGAGCGGAACGTCCTCGCCGCCTCGGCGCCCGCCTCGATCGCATTCACCGCGAACACGCCGAAACGCAGCCCCGCATCGACGTAGAGATGATCGTCGATCGGAACCGGCGGCGTGCCCAGCGGCTCGGAGGACGCGGCGATCATCACGTCGATGAAGCAATCGCGCGCGTGCCGGTCGCCACCCGCATATCGCCGGGCGAGTTCCAGCATGTCGATCCGCTCGGCGTCGCCCGTGTCCCAATTCAGCAGAAGCGTGAAGAGGCCTCGGCGCCTCGGGTCCAGCATCGCGAGCCGGCGCAGGGTCTGGTCGGTGATGAGCAGCCCGATGCGGCGCCTGAGCGGCGCCAGGTCGCCCGACGCCGCCTTGCGAAGGATCCCGGCCACGCCGCGCGACCGGTACAAGCTGCCTTCGCGCGATATCGAATAGCCCGAGACCAGATCGTCGATGTTGCGCCGGCCGGGTCGGTTCGCGTCGGCGGGGAAATCGTCCGCGGCGTCGAGGCGGCGGTCGTCGGGCGGCGCCTCGTTCCCCAGCAGGGCGAGCGGCGCCTGGAGCGCGCCGGTGCTGACGCCGGTCACGACGTCATAGTCCGGCAACGGCGCCAGGCCCGCCAGGAACCCCGAGCCGAAGGCGCCGTCCTGTCCGCCGCCGCTGAGAACGAGATGGCTGGCCCGAGGCTGGGGCGGGCCGAGCGCCTCGATCCCGGCCGAACGCGCCGCGGCGGCGTTGCGGAGGATCGAAACCATCGGGTCCTCCGGCGCCTCGGCTTGCGCCCCCAGCCGACTGCCGGTGCCCAGATCGATCCGGAGCGGCACGCCCGGAAGCGCGCAGGCCGGCGCGCCCGGCGCGGGCGCGGGCCGGGGAACGGTGCAGCCGGCCGTCAGGGAAAGCAGCCCGGCGGCAGCGATCGATGAAACGCGCATTCTCATCTCCTGTCTCTCGCAGCACGCCGGACGAGTCAGTTCGCCAGCAGGCCTTCGATCTCGGCCATCAGCGCCTCGAAGGCGGCGTGATTGCCGAGGTCGAGGGTCGACGCGCGCCCGGCGAGCCTGCCGAGCACGGCCTCGAACGCATCGTCGTCGCGGCCCATCGCCTGCAGGCTTTCGTCATATGCCGCCATCGTGTTGGCGTTGACGCGCTGGCGCCGCGGATCCGCGACCGGGAGCCGGTTGAAGAGGAGGCTGAGCGAGTCGCCGAGCGAAGCCCAGGCAGCGGAAAGCGTGGTCGAGTTCATGGCAGGTTCCTCCGATGTCAGGGTTCAGAACAGCGCGGCGACGGCCAGCAGCCCCTTGAGCGCCGACAGGATGCGCTTGCGGATTTCCGCGGCCTTGAGGCGCCGTTCCGCCAGCGAGAGCTTGGCGTGGGGATCGAACAGCAGGGCGCGGTAGGACGCGTGCGCCTCCCCGAACGCGTCGAGCAGCTTGTCGAGCTGTTCGCGCGTCGCCTGGACCTTGGCCAGTTGCTCGGTGACCGCCAGCGAGCGATCGGCAGTGGCGCGATATTCGGCGCGGTCCGCCGCCGGGATGCGCGTGTATCGGCAATCGGACGCGCTGCCCGGCGGGCAGAGCGCCAGCATCGCGCTCGCCTGATAGCCGCGAACGCCGTCGATCTGGGCGCCCTCGAGCTTGAGCGACGTGGCGAGCGCGTCGGTCCAGGCATGCGAAATGGCACGGAGCGCATCGAGCGAGGCCCGGAACTCGTTGTCGTCGAGCTTGGCCTCGATCCTCCTGAGATCGCGGACCTGATCCGCCGAGCTGATCAGACCGGAGATCAGGTCGAGGATCGTCTTGGCGCTCTTGAGCTGATCTTCCGACACCGGCAGCGACAAATTGCTGCCGACGATCCCGTTGATGTTGCTGATCACCCCTTCCAGCTGGTCGCGCGCGTCGGTCAGCGTTCCGGCGATGTCGATCGGCTTGCGCGTGGCGATGGCGTCGACCGCATCGAGATAAGCCACCATGCCGTTGATCGTCGCCAGGCTGATCTTCGCATAGGCCTGCGAGGGCCCCAGCACCTTGTGTCCGCGCCCGCCTTGTTCGATGATGCAGCCGCCCGTGGCGCCGGGACCGATCTCGAGCGTCGACGACAGCGCCTGGCAATTGGGATCGAAGGCGGCGAGCTCGACGAGATAGCGCCGGTAGCTGGCGGCGGTCTCGTCGATGGTCTTCCGCGATGCGGCGGTGGCGGCGTTGCCGGCCTCCACCATCGTGCCGGCGCGGCCGAGCTGCAGCGTCGAAGTGACGCAGCCCGAAAGCGCCAAGGCGATCGCGAGCGCGCCGGCCGCGGTGGCCGGGCCGCGCGGCGACCTGCCCATCGCGGATCGAGTTCGAGAATAGTCCATCGCCGTTCCCCTGAAAATCGAGAGTGCACGGCGAACAAATCATCTCATCATCCGGCGATCGTTACGTCGGCGTCCTCGTTGCGTGAAAAAAGCCGAAATTCGCGACTTTCGAGCCGCCGCGATCTTGGAAGACGTGCGCAATCGTGCAGCATTGCGGCATTCGTCCAAGGAGGCAGGTCTTATGTCCGAGGTCTGGAACAACTATCATGGGACCCACATGATCGAGGTCTTCGATCAGCGCCGGTTCAACCCGAAGGGAAAGCTGCAGCCCGACGGCAAGACCAAGGGGCAGGAAATGTTCGCCCTCAGCTCGGCCGATCTTTTCGCGCACCTCCGTCTCGCCGACGCCTCCGGCACTTATTGCGGACTGATCGGCAAGGCCTGGTCGTTCAGCATGCTCACCGGAAATACCAAGCTTCAGCTCGAGTGCGGCGGCAAGCTGGCTGGCGAGAGCCACCTTGAGGACAACAGCGGGCTCGTGGGCATCGTGCCGTTCCGCCCCGGCGAGCTGCACGCGGCATCGCAGCTTCGCCCCGGCCTGCTCGCCTGGGTGCGCGGCGGCACCACGATGCGCGCGCTCGCGCTTTGGGCCGAAGCGCATAATCTGTCGATCAGCACCAGCGGCGACCAGCTCGGACCCTCCCTCGCCGGCGCGATCGCGACCGGCACGCACGGGTCGCGCTTGGGCTACGGAGCGCTCCAGAACATGGTGCGCGGCCTGCACCTGATCACCGGGGACGGTCATTCGGTGTGGATCGAGAGGGCGAGCAATCCGGTCCTGGCAGACACCGTGGCGACGTCCTTCGCGGACAAGGTCATCCGTGACGACCGCAAGTTCGCCGACGCGCTCGTTCACCTCGGCGCGATGGGGATCGTCAATGGCGCGATCGTCGAGCTCGAGCCCCTGCGGCTCTTCCAGAAGAATGTCCCCATCCTCAGGCTCGCGCCGATGTGGGACGATTGGCTCAAGGCGGTCCGGGCGCGCGATTTCGCGAGGGCGGCCAAGATCCTGGGATGCGACATCAGCCCGATCTTCTACGAATTCAGCCTCAACCCCTTCGACCCGAAGGGAGAGGAAAGCGTCCATATCTTCTATTCGCCGACGACCGCGCTGATCGACACCGAAGTTCCGGGCCGCACGCCACGCCCCGCCGACGCGGTGATCCAATATGTGCTGCAGCAAACCCAGCTGGGCATGCTGGAGCCGGACGCCGCTCCGGCAGCCGATCTTCCGGCGATCTACATCGGGCTGGTCCGCAAGGCGCTGGAGGATGAGGCAAGCCTTCCGAACGCGCGGAAATGGAGCGTGCTCCATTCGAGCGACCAGGCGACGGGCGGGCCCGGCATGCTCTACAACGCGGGCTTCGCGATCCCCTTCGGCGAGCTTTCCAGGGCGATCGACATCATGTGCGACACGGTGAAGGACATGGGGCCGGGGCGGCAATTCATCTTTACCTATCGCTTCGTCACCGGCGCCGCGGGAACGCTCGCGCACCTGCGCTGGCCCGAAAGCGTGGCCGTCGAGCTCGATGGGGCATCGCCGGCCGCGCTCCTGCCCTATCAGATCGGGGCGCCGAACAGCCTCCAGGCCGCCAAGGCGATACAGGACGCCTTTCACAGGCGGGGCCTTCCGTTCGCGATGCACTGGGGAAAGCTCGGCAATGCGCCGGCGATCGTGAAGGAAAATTTCGGCTCGGCGGCCGAGGCGGCCTCGTCGCTCGGGCAATGGAACAAGACCCGCGACGCGCTCCTCCAGCCCGAGGGCAAGCGGACGATGCGCAACCAGCTGGTCGACAATTATGATCTGGCATGACGCCGGCGAGTCAGCCCTGCGAGAGACTCGCCTCCAGCATCGCGCGATGCATCGGGCTGGGAAAGAGCGCGAAGACGCGGTCGAGGTCGCCGCTCCGCCGCAGCCGCGTGGCGATGGTGGCGGCGACCGACGTCTCTCCTTTCAGCCGTGCCGCCATGTAGAGCCCGGCCATGGTGAGGGCGTATTGGGGGATGTGGATGTGTGCTTCGAACAGCAGCGCATAGGCCTCGTCGATCTCGCCCATCATCAGCCGCGCGAGCCCGATCCCCGTGATCGCATGGGCCCGGACGCCGGAGACCGGATTGATGCGCAGCGACAGCTCGAACCGTTCGCTCGCGCGGGCAGGGCGATCGCTGGCGAGATCGACCCAACCGCCCCAGAACAGCGACGGCTGATAGGCGGGGAACAGGCTGAGCGCGCGATCGACGAGATGGTCGGCGATGCGCAGGTCGCCACCCGTGAGCGCGAGCGTACCCGCGCAATAGCCCATCACCTCGACGTTGTCGGGCTCGAGCCGCAGCGCGTTCTGGTATTGGAGCATCGCCGTCCGCCGGGCAGCCTCGGGATTCGCCGTCCAGCCCGTGGAGAATGCCGCGGCATTGCAGAAGGCGCAGAGCGACGCCGCCCATCCGCTCTCGCTTTCGTGCGCCACCAGATCCTCGGTGAGCACCAGCGCTTCGCGGATCGAGGCGCTCGTCCACTGATGGAGCAGCGCGTTCGCACGCCAGTAGAGGTGGTAGCTGTTATCCATCCGCGCGGGGCGGGAGAGGCCGCGGTGGCGCTCCGCCTGGTCTATCCGCGTCCAGATTTGCGGCGTGATCGCCTGCGCGATCTCGTCATGGAGCGCCAGCGCGTCGCCATGCGGGTGCCGGAAGCTGCTCGCCCAGCGCTGGATGCCATTGGCCCCGTCGACGATGCGCACGCTGACGCGCATGGCGTCCTCGCCTTCGGCCAGCGTCCCCTCGAGCAGATACTGGACACCGAGCGTGACGGCGATCTCGCCGGGCAATTGCCCGCGCTCCAGCAGCATCGCCGCGGAACTGGTCGATACGACGAAGATGTGCGGATAGCTGGCGAGGCTCATGCTGATCGCTTCGGCGAGCATCAGCCCGCGCTCGACGGCGTCCCGGTTCGAGGTGTCGCCCGCGCTGAACGGCAGGACCGCGATCGAGGGCTTGGGCACCAGCGGCGGCGGCCGGGCGACGACGAGGTCGCTGCGCGGCGGCAGGGGGCCGCCGAGCAGCGCCTGCGGGGTGACCGAACCGGCGAGCGGGGGCTCGATCACGGTGAGGCAGACTTCCTCGATCCGGCGACGCTGCGTCCGGAGCCAGTCCTCGAACTCGTCGCAGCCCGGCAGGTCGAAGCCTTCCAGGAACACCGGGAACAAAGTCACGTCGCGATCGAGCCGCGGCGTGATCGCCAGCGCGTCGACGTCGATCCGATCGAGATCGAGAACGACATGCGACGCGTTGCGGGTGATGAGCGCCGGCGCGCCGCTGGCGTCGAGCGTCTGGACCAGGCTCGACAATTCGCGGCGCAGGCTCGCTTGCGCCTGCTCGATCCCGCGGCTGCCCCACAGCATCGACTGGAGCCAGACCCGCGCCCGCTCGCCGCTGGGAGTCATTGCAAGGAGCGCCAGCAAGGCGCAGGCGCGCTTGCTGGTCAATGAAATGCGCGCGCCATCGGCCGAGAACAGCGCAAAGCTTCCCAATAATCGCAGCCTGTACTTGCCGCTCGTCATCGCCACCATCTAATCTCGACGGAAACAGCTTATGGCGACAGTGCCCCGGCAATTCTTAGGTCGTTTATATTTATTTGCGCAACAGTTTTGATTTTCGGCCAATTGCCGGCAGGAGGCGGTTCAATGCGCCGCGCCCGGCCCCACCGCGCGCCTGGGCCGCGGGGTCAGCCAGATGATCATCGCCGCAGCCACGAAGACGAAGGCCGAAAGCAGGAAGACGTGGCTCGTCGCCAGCGACGACGCCTCCTTGTCGACCAGCTGGGCGACGATCGCGCGGACCTGATCGAGCGAGAAGCCCTGCGCGGTGAGGCTGTCCGCCGTGCCGTCGGTGTTGAGCCGGGCGACGATCTCGCTGCGGGCGATGCGCGACTGATCGTCCCACATCGTCGTCGAGACCGAGGTGCCGATCGCGCCCGCCATGGTGCGCAGGAAGCTCATCACGCCCGCCGCCGACGCCACTTCGCGCGGATCGACCGAGGCGAGCGCGAGCGTGGTCAGCGGGATGAAGAAGAAGGGCATGCCGAAACCCTGCAGCATCTGCGGGAAGGCGAGCGACCAGAAGTCCGCCTGGCTGTTCCAATGGACGCGGAGCAGCGACGTGAAGCCGAGCCAGAGGATGCCGAAGCAGACCAGCAGGCGCGGGTCGACCTTGGTCGAGAGCTTGGCGACGATCGGCGACATGATCACCGCCGCCACGCCGGTGAAGGCGGTGGCATAGCCGGCATCGGTGGCGGTGTAGCCCATGTTGAGCTGCAGCCACTGCGGGATGATCACCGCCGAGGAGAAGAAGGTTGCGAAGGCGAAGGACAGCGACAGGACCGAGACGGTGAAGCCGCGGTGGCGGAACACGCGCAGGTCGACGATCGGCTGCGCCTCGGTGCCTTCCCAGGCGAGGAAGACGAGGAGACCGATGACGGCGACCACCGCGAGCGACACGATCGTGCCGTCGTTGAACCAGTCATGCTCGCGGCCGAGGTCGAGCATGATCTGCAGCGCGCCGATCCAGAGCAGCATCAGCATCAGCCCGACGCGGTCGACGCGGAGCTGCTCGGTGGGCGTCTCGACGCGCGCGAGCAGGCGCATCGCCCCGAAGGCGCAGAGCGCGGCGACGGGAATGTTGATGAAGAAGATCCAGTGCCACGACCAGCTGTCCGAGATGGTGCCGCCGAGGATCGGGCCGAGGATCGGCGCGACGACGGTGGTCATCGCCCAGACGCCCATCGCCTGGGCGCGCTGCTCGGGCTTGAAGATGCGCATGAGCAGCGTCTGCGAGAGCGGCATCAGCGGGCCGCCGCACAGCCCCTGGCCGATCCGGCAGGCGACGAGCATGCCGAGCGAGGTGGACAGGCCGCACAGCGTCGAGAAGACGCCGAAGCCGATCATCCCGAAGGTGAAGGTGCGCACCGTGCCGAAGCGGCCGGCGAGCCAGCCGGTCAGCGGCACGCACACCGCCTCGGCGACGGCATAGGAGGTGATGATCCACGTCCCCTGGCTGCCCGAGATGCCGAGGCTCCCCGAGATATGCGGCACCGAGACGTTGGCGATGGTGGTGTCGAGCACCACCATGAAGTTGGTGAGCGCGAGCACGACGCCCGCGAGGATGAGCGGGACCCCGGTGAGGGGCGCCATCGTCTCGGCCTTGCTGCCGGTCATCGGAGGTGTCCTCAGTTCTTCGAGATGTCGATCTCGGCGTCCATCGACAGGCCCACGCGCAGCGGGTGCGCCTGGAGCTCCCTGGGGTCGAGCGCGACGCGGACGGGGAGGCGCTGGACCACCTTGATCCAGTTGCCCGTGGCATTCTGCGCGGGGATCAGCGCGAAGGACGAGCCGGTGCCGCCCGAAAGGCCGACGACCTTGCCGTGGTACTCGACGCTGCCGCCGTAAAGGTCGGACTTGAGCGTCACCGGCTGGCCGACCTGGACCTTGGCGAGCTGGCCTTCCTTGAAGTTGGCGTCGACATAGAGCTGGGCGACGGGGACGATCAGCATCAGCTGCGCGCCCGGGGCGACGCGCTGGCCGACCTGGACGTTGCGGCGGGTGATGACGCCGTCGATCGGCGCGCGGATCACGGTGCGCTCGAGGTCGAGCTTGGCCGCGACGACCTTGGCCTGGGCGGCGAGCACCTCGGGCGCGCTGTTGGCATTGGTGCCGCTGATCAGCGCATTGTTCGCGGCGAGCTCTCCGGTGGCGGCACCGCGGGTGGACGCAGCCTGGGCGACGCCGGCGCGCGCGAGGTCGAGATTGGCCTTGGCCGACGCGAAGGCGTTGGCGGCGGTGGTCAGCTCCTCGCCCGACACCGCGCCATTGGGGGCGAGGCGCTGGCGGCGGGCGAGGTCGACGCGGGCCTTCTCGTAATCGGCCTGCGCGGAAACGAGCTGGGCGCGGGCGCGCGCGATATCGGCGTCGCGCGCCTGGACCTGCGCGGCGAGCGCGGCGCTGGTCGCCGAGGTCTGGCCGTACTGCCGGCGGGCCTTGGCGAGCTCGGCCTCGGCCTGGGCGAGCGCCACGCGCGCGTCCCGGTCGTCGAGCTGGACGAGCATGTCGCCCTTGCGCACCTGCTGGGTGTCCGAGACCGCGACGGTGGTCACCTGCGCGGCGAGCATCGGCGTCACGCTGGCGCTGTCGGCGCCGACATAGGCGTTGTCGGTGCTGATGTAATGGCTGCCGACCAGCGCGTACCAGCCGCCGTAGCCGACGCCGGCGATGAGCACCGCGGCGCCGATGCCGGTTAGCAGCCGCCTGCGCAGCGTGTTGGGCTTGGCCGCCACTTCCTGGGCGTTCGTCGTGGGGAAGGCGGGATCGGCGTCAGCCATGGGTCGGGTCCTTGAGAACGGCAGCGTCGGCCGCGGTGTTGGTGGAAAAGCCTCCGCCGAGCGCGCGGACCAGCTGGACGTCGAGCGTGAACGCCCGCGCCTCGAGGTCGGCGACGATCTGGCGGTTCTGCAACACCCTCTCCTCGGCGGTCAGAACATCCAGGAAGGTCGACAGGCCGCCTTCATAGCGTTGCCTGGCGATCGAATAGGCGGCCTCGGACGAGGCCAGCGCCTGCCGGCTCTCCGAGAGGCGGGTCTCCAGCGCCTGGCGGCTCGTCATCGCATCGGCGACTTCGCGGAAGGCGGTGGTGACGGTCGAGTCATAGGTAGCGACCGCTTCGTCGTATGCGGCGCGCGCGCCCTTGTATTGGCCGGCGAGCTGGCCGCCGCGGAAGATCGGCAGGCTCACCGCCGGGCCGACCTGGCCATAGGTCGAGCCGCCCTTGAACAGATTGTCGAGCCCGAGCGCCTGGAGGCCGACCAGCGCCGTGAGGTTGACGGAAGGGTAGAAGTCGGCGCGGGCGACCTTGATGCGGTTCGCGGCAGCCTCGACGCGGGCGCGGGCGGCGGCGATGTCGGGGCGGCGGCCGATCAGATCGGTGGTGACGCCGGCGGGCAGGTCGTGCGCCTGGGCGGGGCGGGCGGGGAGGGCGATCGCGAGGCCGCGGTCGGGGCCCTTGCCGAGCAGCGCGGCGATGCGGTTGCGCGTGAGGCCGATCGCTTCGTCGGTCGCGGCCAAGTCGGCGCGCGCGGCGGGGACGGCGGCGTCCGACTGCTTGAGCTCGGCCTGGGTATCGAGCCCGTTGGTCACGCGATCGCCGACGAGCTTCTGCGTCTCGAGCCGGAGCTCGAGCGCCTTGGCCTGAACCGCGCGCTCGGCGCCGAGGCGCGCGAGATCGGCATAGGCGCTGGCGATGTTGGTGGAGAGCACGAGCCGCGACTGTTCGAGCTCGATCCGCGCCGCCTCGGCATCCGAGGTGGCGGCGGCGAGCGCGGCGCGGTTCTTGCCCCAGAGGTCGAGGTCGAAGCTGAGGCTCGCGGCGAGCTGGCCGCTGTCGTTCCAGCCGTGCGGCACGAAGGCGGCGGGGATGCCGTTGTTGTAGCTCTGCTTCGATTCGTTCGCGCCGCCCTGGGCAGTCACCGAAGGGAGCAGCGCCGCGCCGGCCTGCTGCGCATAGCCCTGCGCCGAGCGGAGCCGCGCGGCGGCGGCGGCGAGATCGGGCGAATCGGCGAGGCCCTCGGCGATCAGCGCGCTGAGCTGGGGATCGCCATAGGCCGACCACCAGTCGGTGGCGGGCCAGGCGGCGGCGACCGCGCGAGGGGCGAGCGACTGGTCCGCGGCATAGCTCGAGGCGGCGCGCACCTCCGGGCGGGCGCCGAGGTTCGGCACCGGGGCACAGGCCGAGAGCAGCGTGCCGGCAGCAAGAGTGGCGAGGAACAGGGGGCGGTAGCGGGGGTATGTCATCTTTTTATACCGTACTGTCTGGTACGGCAACGCAGATGGGCGCCTGGCGATCCCTTGTCAAGCGAAAATCGTACCCTATAGTACGGTAATGGAGACGGAGATCGAAACGGCGGAAAAGGCGCCGGGCAAGCGCGAGGCGCGCAAGCAGGATCGGCGCGAGGCGATCCTGGCGGTCGCGCGGCGCATGTTCCTCGAGAACGGCTATTCGGCGACTTCGATGTCGGCGATCTCGGCCGAGCTCGGCGGGTCCAAGGGCACGCTGTGGAGCTATTTCCCCTCGAAGGAGGAATTGTTCGGGGCCGTACTCGACGAAACGACCTCGGCCTATCGCCGGCAACTCGCGGACCTGCTCAAGCCGGGTGAGGACGTGGGCGCGACGGTGCTCCAGTTCTGCCGCAGCTTCATCGCCAAGGTGACCTCGCCGGAGGGGCTGGCGCTCCACCGGCTGGTGGTCGCCGAGGGAAGCCGCTTCCCCGAGGTGGGCGAGATCTTCTATCGCCGCGCGCCGCGCGCGACGCAGGAGATGCTTGCGGCCTTCTTCGCCGGCGCGATGGACGCGGGCGCGCTGCGCCGCGACGATCCGCTGCGCGCCGCACGCGTGCTGGCGAGCCTGTGCGTCGGGGGCGCACACCAGCGCATGCTCTGGGGCCAGAAGCCCACCGATGCCGAGCGCGAGCAGGAAGCGGCGCTGGCTGCGGAGATCTTCCTCAGGGCCTACGCGCCGGAGTGATTGCCGGGTGAATCCCGGCCAGCTAAATCCCGGAACGCGGCATCGGACGGTTGACAGCGGTTACATCTCCGCTTGCGCTGCGCCGACTCTCTCCAATATGCCATGCAATCGTCACACGGGCCAAAGCCCGGTCCCCGGGGGAGCCGATGTCCAGCCGTCCGACGATCAAGGAAGTCTCGAAGATCGCCGGGGTCTCGTTCAAGACCGTGAGCCGCGTGCTCAACAACGAGAAGCATGTGAGCGAAGCGACGCGGCGGCGCGTCGAGGAAGCGGTCGCGCGGCTGAACTTCCGGCCGAGCCATGCGGCGCGCACGCTCGCGGGGCGGCGGAGCTTCTCGGTGGCGCTGCTCTACGACAATCCGAGCCCCTATTACGTCTATCACGTGCAGCATGGCGCGCAGCAGCGCTGCGACGAGCTGGGCTTCCGCCTGCTCCACCAGCCGGTCGACGCCGAGGCGGCGGACTTCGTGCCGCAAGTGATGGCGCTGATCGACGAGGCGCATCTCGACGGCGTGATCATTTCGCCGCCGGTGACCGAATCGACCGAGCTGATCGAGACGCTCGAGCGGCGCGGCGTACCCTATGTGCGGATCGCGCCGGGGGTGAAGCGCGAGCTGGGCATGCTCGCGGCGATGGACGACGTCGCGGCGGCGCGCGAAGTGACCGAGCATCTGGTGGGGCTGGGGCATCGCACGATCGCCTTCATCCACGGGCCCTCGACGCACATCTCGTCGCGCGAGCGGCTGAAGGGCTATCGCGGCGCGCTGGAGGCGGCGGGAATCAAGTTCGACGAGGACCTGGTGGTGCCGGGCGACTATAGCTTCGCTTCGGGGCGGGAGGCGGCACGGACTTTGCTGGCGCGCGCGGCGCGGCCGACGGCGATCTTCGCGGGCAACGACGAGATGGCGGCGGGCGCGCTGGCGGTGGCGCACGAGTTCAACATCGCGGTGCCGGGGCAGCTCTCGATCGCGGGCTTCGACGACACCGACCTGGCGAGCGCGGTGTGGCCGCCGCTGACGACGATCCGCCAGCCGGTGCGCGAGCTCGCCTATGCCGCCGCCGACCTGCTGCTGGGCGGCAAGCCCGATCCGGAGCAGGTGACGCTGGGGCATGCGCTGATCGTGCGGAGCTCGACCGGGCCGGCGCCGAAGCGGTGAGGGTCTAAAGCCCTTCCCCTTCAGGGGAGGGGGGGCGGAGAAACGGCTGTCCCACCCTTGCACAATTGTTAACCACCCTCGGGATTTGCCCAAATCGTAAACGGCGCGTTAACTTGCGCGCATGGACCCGCTCTCGATCGCTTCGCCGGCTGCCAGCCACCCGATCCGCCGCACGATCGCGCGCGCGCGCGCGGTGGAGCGCAAGCGCCGCGACGACAGCGACCTCAAGCTGTTCGCGCTGAGCTTCACCGCCTTCTTCGTCTGCTTCTACACCTTCCTGCTCTGAGGGCAGGCGGCGAGGAGACGATCAAGTCCCGTCGCCGCGCAGCGTCAGCACTTCGACGCCGCTCGCGGTCACCGCGACCGTATGCTCGAACTGGGCGGAGAGCTTGTGGTCGCGCGTGACCACGGTCCAGCCGTCGTCCTCGGTCGAGACCATACGGCTGCCCTGGTTCACCATCGGCTCGATCGTGAACACCATGCCTTCGCGCAGCCGCATGCCGGTGCCGGGCTTGCCGAAGTTGAGCACCTGCGGATCCTCGTGCATCTCGCGGCCGATGCCGTGGCCGCAATATTCGCGGACGACGGTGTAGCCGTGCTTCTTGGCGTGGCGCTCGATCGCGAAGCCGATGTCGCCGAGCTGCGCGCCGGGGCGGACCTGGCGGATGCCCTGCCACATCGCCTCCTGCGCCACCTTCACCAGCCGCCGCGCGGCGGGCGGGGTGTTGCCGACAAGATAGGTCTTGCTCGAGTCCGCGATGAAGCCGTTCTTCTCGAGCGTGATGTCGAGGTTGATGATGTCGCCGTCGCGGATGATCGCCTGCGCGTCTGGCACGCCGTGGCAGACGATATGGTTGATCGAGCAGTTGAGGACGTATTTGAAGCCGTACTGCCCCTTGCTCGCGGGCCGCGCGGCGAGGTCGACGGTGATGAAGCGCTCGACCAGGTCGTTGACCTGCATCGTCGACATGCCGGCGAGGTCGAGCCCGTCGAGCATCTCGAACACCGAGGCGAGCAGCCGGCCCGAGATGCGCATCAGCGCGAGTTCGTCGGGAGTCTTGACCATGTCAGGCGGCCAGCGTCTCGGCGAGGCGGACCTGCGCGCCTTCGAGCTGGAAGCGGACGATCTCGTTGAACGAGCGTGTCGGGTTGGCTTCGGCGAGCATGCCGATCTTCATCCAGAATTCGGCCTGGGCATTGATCGAGCGGCACATCACCGCGCTCGCCCGGCGGACCTCCTCGTGGAGTTGATCGTCGATCTTCACAATGCCCATCGGACCCTCGGCAGGTGGCTGAAGTATGGTCCGTATACGATTCGTATATCGACTGCAATGGCGAGCGAATTCGAGTCGGCATCGGTTCGATCCGGTTAAGTCGGATCGACGGACACGCTAGTTGTCTTTCCGCAACGACGCGGAGGAGAGCGTGTCATGGGGGACGATTCGGAGACGACGACCGATTCGGGGACCGCGGCGAAGCGGCCCAATATCCTGTTGATCACTTGCGACCAATATCGATTTCCGCGCTTTTCCTATGGCGCGGAGGGCGGGTTCGACGAGGAACTGAAGCAGATCCTCGGCTTCCAGGGCGAAGTACACGAGCACAACCGTTTCGCGCATTGCTTCCCGGGGCTGCTGCGGTTGCGGCGCAACTCGGTGGTGCTGCGCAACCACACGATCGCCGCCTCGGCCTGCACGCCGAGCCGCGCGGTGATCTACACCGGGCAATACGGCACCAAGACCGGCGTCACCCAGACCGACGGCCTCTTCAAGAACGGCGATTCGCCCAACTTCCCCTGGCTCGAGGCCGGGGGCATCCCGACGCTGGGGCATTGGATGCGCGGCGCGGGGTACAGCACGCATTATTTCGGCAAGTGGCACGTCTCCAACCCGCCCGACCATTCGCTCGAGCGCTACGGCTTCGACAATTGGGAGGAGAGCTACCCCGAGCCGCACGGCGCGCAGGCAAACAACCTGGGCGTCTATCGCGACGCCGGGTTCACCGACAGTGCGTGCAAGTTCCTGCGGCGCCAGGGACTGGCGCTCAACTACAACCGGGTCTCGGCGCAGATGTCGGCGAGCGACCCGACGAGCACCGGGCCCGATGTGAACGACATCCCGCCGTGGTTCACCGTGGTGTCGTTCACCAACCCGCACGACATCGCGACCTATCCCGGCGTGATCGCCCAGGCGCTGCCCGACAGCGACAGCAAGAGCGGCACCCAATCGATCATGGGGCCGCTCACCGTGCCGCGGAAGGGCGAGCGCACACCTGCGCCGACCGCGGGGACGATCCGGCTGCCGCTCAACCCCAACGACTTCCCGCAGGACTGCGCGCGGCCCTCGCCGACGCAGAACGAGGACCTGTCGACCAAGCCGAGCTGCCAGCACGAGGCGGCGTACAAGGTCGGGCTAGCTCTGGCGGCGAAGGGCGGGTTCAACCTCGTCAACACGCTGATCGCCGCCGCCCAGGCCGCCGGCAAGGACCCGAGCGGCGATCACAGCTTCGAGGCGATGGTCGATTCGGCGCTCAGGATGTGCATCCCCTTCCAGCTCGCCGAGGACCCGGGGCCCGAGGAGAATTGCACGCTGTTCCTCCAGCTCTACGCCTGGCTCCACGCGGTGCTCGACGGGCATGTCGCGACGGTGCTCGATGCGCTGCATGATTCGGGGCAGGCGGAGAATACGATCGTGGTGTTCCTGGCCGATCACGGCGAATATGCCGCGGCGCACGGGATGATGATCGAGAAATGGTACACGGCGTACCAGGAAGCGCTGCACGTGCCGGTGGTGGTCCAGTTCCCCGGCGTCGCCGATCCCGCTGCCGTGGCGAGGCGGGTGGTGGCACCCGAGCCGGCGCAGGTCGACGCGCTGACCAGCCACATCGACATCCTGCCGACGGTGCTGGGGCTGGCAGGCGTGACGCCCGAGGAGCGCGTGAAGATCGGCGCCAAGCTTGCCGAGACGCGGCCGGTGCCCAGGCTGCCGGGAGTCGATCTTTCCGAGATCATCCGCAACGCGGCCTCGGGCGCGCGCGTCGAGATTCCGGTGATCGAGCCCGACGGGCAGGAGCGCGAGGGCGTGCTGTTCATCACCGACGACGACATCACCTCACCGCTGCCGCCCGAGCGCAATGCGCACGAGAAGCAAAGCTATGAGGAGTTCCGCGTCTACGAAGCGGTGGTCGACCGGGTGCGGCTGCGCCATGGGCCCAAGGGGGTGAGGCTGACCGGCGGCCCGGTGAAGCAGCCGAGCCATGTCCGCGCGGTGCGGACCAGGGACTTCAAGCTGGCGCGCTACTTTGATCCCTCGGGCGCCGAGGCGCAGGAATGGGAAATGTATGACCTGCGCGCGGATCCGAACGAAGCGCGCAACCTGGTCGAGGTGGCGCTGACGCCGCCTCTGGTGCGGCCGGACGTGCCGGGGCGCGACGCGATGCAGACCGAGGCGGATCGGCTGGCGAAGCTGCTCGAGCGACTGGAGCGGCGGGATTTGTAAATTCCTCCCCCAGCAAGCTGGGGGAGGAATTTAGGGCGCCACCGTCGCCGGGGTGTCGCAGGCCTTGTGGAGCACCCAGGCCGCCCAGGCGGAGAGGAAGCAGAAGATCAGCACCACGAGGATCGCATTCTCGACGCTGACCCCCAGTTTGGTGACGCCGAAGATGCCGACCGAGCCGAACACCATGAAGCCCGAATTGACGATGTTGTTCGCCGCCACGGTGCGCGAGGTCTGCGACTTGTCAACCGTGGTGGTGAGGAAGGCATAGAGCGGGACGACGAACATGCCGCCGGTGATCGCGATCATCGCGAGATCGAACAGCACGCGCCAGGCCTGGGGCTCGGCGAGGAACTCGACGGTCTTGATCAGCGGGCCCTCGTTGACCGGCCAGAGCCGCGCGGCGAAGTAGAAATCGGTGACGAACGCCGCCATCGCGAGCACCGAGGCGGTGGAGTAGCGCGCCGAGACCTGGCCCTTGAGCAGCGCGTTGATGATGATCGATCCGATCGCGATCCCCACCGAGAAGATCGCGAGGAAGACGCTGGCGACGTCCTTCTGCGAGTGGAAGACGTTCTTGACCAGCGGCGGGAAGAGCACGCCGAGCATCGCCGCGATCGTCCAGAACACGCTGATCGCTAGGATCGCGAGGTAGAGCCGGCGGATGTGCATCGTCGCCGCGACCAGCCGATAGGAGGAGCGGACGACGTTCCAGTCGATCTTGAGCTTGGCGACCGGCGGTGCGGGCGGGATGAACTGCGAGGCGCCCCAGCCGATGCAGGCGACCGCGACGACCGCCACCGCGGCGATGCGCACGTCGCCGATCGTTCCGCCGGCGATCGTACCGCCGAGGATCGCGATATAGGTCCCCGCCTCGACCAGCCCGGTGCCGCCGAGGACATGCTCCTCGCGCAGGTGCTGGGGGATCACCGCATATTTGATCGGGCCGAAGAAGGCCGAGTGCACGCCCATGCCGACCAGCGCCGCGAGCATCAGCTCGAGGTGCGCGGTGAAGATGCCGACCGCGCCGACGAGCATGATCAGGATCTCGGCGAACTTGATGATCCGCATGATCCTCGCCTTGTCGTAGCTGTCGGCCAGCTGGCCGGCGAGCGCCGAGAAGAGGAAGAACGGCAGGATGAACAGCCCGGTGGCGATCGCGCTGAAGCGCGTCTCGGCCTCCTCGCTGTTGAAGATCTGATAGGTCGCGAAGAAGATCATCGCGTTCTTGAACAGATTGTCGTTGAACGCGCCCAGGAACTGGGTGACGAACAGCGGCAGGAAGCGGCGCTGCGTGAGCAAGCCGAGCGAACCGATCATGCCTAGCTGTTGACTCCGAGACTCAAAACGATGGCAGGGCATAGCCAGCGGGGGACGGGGCGGCAATCGCGATTGTGTTTCGCCCGTGGCACGAGTTTGGCCGCTCCGGGGTGACGAGGGCGGGGCCAGGGTGTAGACCGCCAGCCGCATGCTGACGCTTCCCAACATCCTGACGCTGTCACGGATCTTCACGGTGCCGCTGCTCGCGGCCTTCCTCTGGTGGCCCGAATGGCGGCTGGGCTATGCGATCGCGTTCGCGATCTACTGCCTGATGGGCGTGACCGACTATTTCGACGGTTACCTCGCCCGCGCGCAGGGGACGGTCTCCAAGCTCGGCGTGTTCCTCGATCCGATCGCCGACAAGATCATGGTCGCGGCGGTGATCCTGCTGCTGGTCGCGACGCGGACGATCGCGGGATGGCACCTCATCGCGGCGCTGGTCATCCTGCTGCGCGAGATCACCGTCTCGGGGCTGCGCGAGTTCCTGGGCGGCATCCAGGTGTCGGTGCCCGTCTCGCGGCTCGCCAAGTGGAAGACGACGCTGCAGCTGGTGGCGCTGGGCGCACTGATCCTGGCGCGCGCGCTGCCGGGCTGGCCCTGGATGCTCGACGTGGGACTCGCGGCGCTGTGGGGCGCGGCGGCGCTGACGCTGGTGACGGGCTGGGACTATCTGCGCGTGGGCCTGAAGCACATGGACACGTGATGGCGCTCGAGCTGCTCTACTTCGCCTGGGTGCGCGAGAGGGTCGGCACGCCGCACGAGCTGGTCGAACCGCCCGAGGACGTGGCCGACGTGGCCGGGCTGGTGGCCTGGCTGTCGGGGCGGAGCGCTGGGCATGCGGCGGCCTTTGCCGAGCCGGGGAAGCTGCGCGCGGCGGTGGACCAGAAGTTCGTCGGGATGGAGGCGCCGATCGCGGGCGCGCGCGAAGTCGCCTTGTTCCCGCCGGTGACGGGCGGATGATCCGCGTCTCGGTCCAGCCCGCGCCGATCGACCTCGCCACCGAGCTGGCGGCCGTCGAGGTCAAGGAGGCGGGCGGGATCGCAAGCTTCACCGGCTGCGTGCGCGGCGACGATGGCGTGGCCTCGCTGACGCTGGAACATTATCCCGGCATGACCGAGGCGGCGCTCTGCGACCTGGCCGAGGAGGCGTTCGCGCGCTGGGGGCTGCTCGCGGCGACGATCGTACACCGGGTCGGCGAGATGGTGCCGGGCGACCGGGTGGTGTTCGTCGCCACCGCGGCGGTGCATCGGGCGGAGGCGCTGGCGGCGTGCGCTTTCCTGATCGACCGGCTGAAGACCGACGCACCGTTCTGGAAGAAGGAAGTGCGCGGGGAGGCGGCGCATTGGGTCGAGGCGCGGGCGGGGGATGCCGAGCGTGCCGCGGGCTGGGGGGAAGGTTGAAATTTTAGCGAGTCGACGGTATAACGAGATCGCCAAAGGACATGAGTGCCTTTCTTGGATGAAGCCCCGTTGTTGCAGCAGCGGGGCTTCGCTCGTTTGGGGGACGCGTTGCAGCGCGCCCCCCGCCCGTTGCCCTACTTTTGACGCGTGACTTCGACGAGCTTCAACAGAAGCGTTCCGAAGCCGAACAACGCCGCCAGCAAAAGGCAAACGTCGCCAAAGACCATGATTCAACCTCCTCGGTTGGACGGCAACAGCGCCGCCATCGCAGAGGATAGGGTCGGCCCGAGCGCATCCCCGGCGACTGCGTCCATAACGGATGCGGTTCCATCCGCTTTGGTGGTTGGTGCGCTAGAATGGGCTGTCGATTGTTCGTCCACAATATCGGGATATATTGAGACATATGGCGACAGCTATGGAGGTCCCGGTGGGCAAAGCAATGACGCTGAACGTGCGCGTGAGCGGCGCGCTGAGCGAGTTCATCCAGCGCAACGTCGGCGAGGAGGGGCTGTACGAGAACGTCAGCGAATATGTCCGCGACCTGATCCGGCGCGACAAGGAGCGGGTGGAGCGCGAAGCGTTCAATACGCTGAAGGCGGAGCTGCAGCGCGGCTTTGCGACGCCGGATGAGGAATATGTCTACATCTCCGCCGAGGATGTGATCGCCCGTGCCAAAAAACGGTGGGGCGATTGAGCGGCTTCCAAGTCGATCCGATCGCTGCGGGGCAGATCGACGAAATCTATGATTATACGCGCCACCGATGGGGCGCGAATCAGGCCGAGCGATACATCCATGGCCTCGTCGAGCGGTTCACGCGATTGCTGATCGCCAGCTTGTCTGGCGACCGATTCCGGTTGAGTTCGGCGTCGCCGGCTACTTCCACAGATATGGACGGCGCTACATCTATTGGAAGCGAACTGCGGATGGTGTCATTCGGATCTTCTCGATCCAGCAGGTGAGCATGCAGCAGGCCACCAGGCCCCCGCGCGAAATGCCTGACTAAGCCCGCGCCTCCGCCAGCACGTCGGCGAGCAGCCGGAAGTCGCGCTCGCGGGGGGAAGCCTTGCGCCAGACCAGCGCGATGTGGCGCGAGGCGTGGGGGGACTCGAGTGGGCGAGCCTCGACGCGGGTATTGTCGAGGATGCCGGCGTCGACCGCCATCTCGGGGAGCATCGTCACGCCCAAGCCGTTGTCGACCATCTGGACCATCGTGTGGAGCGAGGTGCCCATCATCGTCGCCTCGGCGCGGAGTTCGGGGCGGTTGCAGGCCGACAGCGCATGGTCCTTGAGACAATGGCCGTCCTCGAGGAGGAGCAGGCGGCGCTCGTCGATCTCGCCCGGCGCGATGCTGGTCGCGGGCTCCATCTCGCCCTGCTGGAAGGCGACGAACAGACGGTCGTCGAACAGCCGGACCGATTCGATGTCGCCGCAGGCGTAGGGGAGGGCGAGGAGGACGCAGTCGACACGGCCGTTGTGGAGGCTTTCGCAGGCCTGTCCGCTGGTCTCTTCGCGCAGATAGAGGCGCAGGTCGGGATAGTCGCGGCGCAGGCGGGGGAGGATGCGGGGGAGGAGGAACGGCGCGATCGTGGGGATCACGCTCATCCGCATCTCGCCCGACAGGGGCCGGCCGGCGGCGCGGGCGAGGTCGCCGAGCTCATCGGCCTCGCGCAGCACGCGGCGCGCCTTGGCGACGATCTGCTCGCCGAGCGGCGTGAAGCGGACGACGCGGCGCGTGCGCTCGACGAGGACGACGCCGATCAGCGTCTCGAGCTCCCGGATGCCGGCGGAGAGGGTGGACTGGGTGACGAAGCAGGCCTCCGCGGCGCGGCCGAAATGGCCCGCGTCGTTGAGCGCGACCAGATATTGGAGCTGCTTGAGCGTCGGGAGATAGGTGGTCGTCATTGATCGCCGCTGTCGATTGACTGGGGCCTATGTAAGCGATTTTGGCGATCAGGCTAGGGGGAAGCGTTCACAAACTGCCGTCATCCCGGCGAAAGCCGGGACCCAGAGCCAAGCAGGACGTCGCTCGGGCCCCTGGGTCCCGGCTTTCGCCGGGATGACGACTTAAAGGGAAGAGAGCACCCTCAAGCCGCCATCTGCTCCTCGAGCGGCAGGCGGATCAGATAGTCGAAGGCGGCCAGCGCGGCGGTCGAGCCCGCGCCCATCGCGATGACGATCTGCTTGTAGGGCACCGTCGTCGCGTCACCCGCGGCGAAGATGCCGGGCTGCGAGGTCTCGCCGCGCGCATCGATCTCGATCTCGCCGCGATCGGTGAGCGCGATCGCGTCCTTAATCCACTCGGTGTTAGGCACCAGCCCGATCTGGACGAACACGCCCTCGAGCTGGACCTCGTGCTCCTGATCGTGGTTGCGGTCCTTGTACACCAGACCGGTTACCTTCTGGCCATCACCGACAACCTTTGTGGTGAGCGCCGATGTGATGATCCGGACATTGGGCAGGCTCGCGAGCTTGCGCTGGAGCACTGCGTCGGCGCGCAGGTCCTTGTCGAACTCGATCAGCGTGACGTGCGCGACCACGCCCGCCAGGTCGATCGCCGCCTCGACTCCCGAATTGCCGCCGCCGATTACCGCGACGCGCTTGCCCTTGAACAGCGGCCCGTCGCAATGCGGGCAATAGGTCACCCCCTTGTTGCGATATTCGGCCTCGCCGGGGACGTTCATCTGGCGCCAGCGCGCGCCGGTCGAGAGGATCACGGTGCGCGCCTTCAGCACCGCGCCGCCGGCCAGCACGACCTCGTGGAGCCCGCCCTCATGGCTCGCGGGCACCAGCTTCTCGGCGCGCTGGAGGTTCATCAGGTCGACGTCATAGTCCTTGACGTGCTGCTCGAGCTGGGCGGCGAGCTTCGGGCCCTCGGTGTGCGGGACCGAGACGAAATTCTCGATCGCCATCGTGTCGAGCACCTGGCCGCCGAAGCGCTCGGCGACGACGCCGGTGCGGATGCCCTTGCGCGCGGCATAGATCGCCGCCGCCGCGCCGGCGGGGCCGCCGCCGACGACGAGCACCTCGAACGGCGCCTTGTGCCTGAGCTTCTCGGCCGCGCGCGCCGCGGCGCCGCTGTCGAGCTTGGCGACGACCTGCTCGAGCTCCATGCGGCCCGAAGCGAAAGGCTCGCCGTTCAAATAAATGCTCGGCACCGCCATGATCTGGCGTTCCTCGACTTCGCCGGGGAACAGCCCGCCGTCGATCGCGGTGTGCCGGATGCGCGGATTGAGCACCGCCATCAGGTTGAGCGCCTGCACGACATCGGGGCAGTTCTGGCAGGTGAGCGAGAAATAGGTCTCGAATTCATAGTCGCCGTCGAGCGCCCTGACCTGCTCGATCACCTCCTGCGCGGCCTTGGAGGGGTGGCCGCCGACCTGGAGGAGCGCGAGCACCAGGCTGGTGAACTCATGGCCGAGCGGGATGCCGGCGAAGCGCACGCCGATATCGGTGCCGGCGCGGCGAATCAGGAAGCTCGGGCGGCGCATGTCGTCGTCGGCGCGGATCACTGCGATCTTGTCCGAAAGCGCGGCGATCTCGTCGAGGAGGCCAGCCAGCTCGCGCGATTTGGCGCCGTCGTCCAGGCTCGCGACGAGCTCGATCGGCTCACGGATATTGGCGAGATAGGTCCTGAGCTGTTGCGTCAGATTGGCATCGAGCATGGCTTACTCCTGTTGCACTTGCGAAAAGGCCCGGGACGATTGCTCGCCCCGGGCCTGGTGGGCGCCCGCAAGGGGGCAGCGGGCGCCTCGGGGACGCTTAGATCTTGCCGACGAGGTCGAGCGAAGGGGCGAGCGTCTCTTCGCCCTCTTCCCACTTGGCCGGGCAGACTTCGCCCGGATGCGCGGCGATGTACTGCGCGGCCTTGACCTTGCGGAGCAGCTCGGCGGCGTTGCGGCCGACGCCTTCCGACGTCACTTCGATCAGCTGGATCACGCCCTCGGGATCGACGACGAAAGTGCCGCGATCGGCGAGGCCCTGACCGGCACGCAGGATCTCGAAATTGTTCGAAATCACATGGTTCTGGTCACCCAGCATGAAGTAATCGATCTTGCCGATCGCCGGCGAGGTGTCATGCCAGGCCTTGTGGCTGAAGTGGGTGTCGGTCGACACCGAGTAGACCTCCACGCCCATGCTCTGGAGCTTGGGGTAGATGCCGGCGAGGTCCTCGAGCTCGGTCGGGCAGACGAAGGTGAAGTCCGCCGGATAGAAGAAGAACACAGCCCATTTGCCCTTCACGTCCTGGTCCGTGACGCTCACGAACTTGCCCGACTTGTACGCCTGGGCGGTGAACGGCTTGATGGTGCTTCCGATCAGCGACATGTGCTTGCTACTCCGTTTTTGGTTGCGGTGCAGCAGATAGGCGCGCTGCGTCGCAATGTGAAATTGGAAGCCTCGGTCGCGCTGATCGGAGTTTTCAATCATTAAGGGGCTTGTGATCGATTTCACGCTTTTTAGCGTTGATCTGCCGCAACCGCACGATGAGCGGAAAACACCGATTCGGAGCGGACATCCCACCGAAACAAAGCTTTGGTCATTTCGCAGTCGAGCCAAGTGCTCCGCCCGAAGCCCCCCAGCTTAGGGCGAGATTGGTGCTTCGCCGGCGGTGATGCCGCAAGCGGCGCAAGCCGGGATGCCCCCCAAGCATCCTCCGTTTTGAACGGACAGCGTCACTCAGGCGCGAGCACCTACTCCCCCGGCGCGGGGCCCGGCCCCCAACCATTGGGCCCCGCGCCACTCCCTTCTTTGGACGAGGCCAGCCGGCTCCCCGGTCCGCTGCTCGTGTTCCTCGCGAGACGGCGTGTCATCTATTGCCTGACGGACCTCGGCCCCGCGGCCGTCATCCCGGCGAAAGCCGGGACCAGGGTTACGCAGGGCGTCGCTCGCGGCCCTGGGTCCCGGCTTTCGCCGGGATGACGATTGGGCCGGGATGAAGATTGGGGAAGTCCAATCCCGTGATGACGCGCCCAGGTTTCCGGGTGCGGAAAAACGCCTCTCGCGCACGTTGGATCGAAACGGGAAAGGCGCGGTTCTGGTAATTGCGCTTCGCGATGTTTAAATGAGTTGCGGTTAAAGGGGACCGGCCATGTTCAAGCGTCTCGGCGCCTATCTGGATTCGATCAAGGCGCGCGACCCCGCGCCGCGATCCCGCGCGGAGATTCTCCTTTACCCAGGCGTGTGGGCGCTGGGCTATCATCGCATCGCGCATGCGCTGTTCCGCCGCCGCTTCTTCTTCCTTGCCCGCGCGGTGAACCACTGGTCGCGGTGGCTGACTGCGATCGACATCCATCCGGGCGCGAAGATCGGGCGCAACTTCTTCATCGACCATGGCTTCACCGTGATCGGCGAGACGGCCGAGATCGGCGACGACGTGACGATCTACCAGTGCGTGACGCTGGGCGGCACGAGCCCCGACAATGGCGTGGCGGGCAAGCGCCACCCGACGATCCTCGACGGCGCGATCCTGGGTTCGGGCGCGCAGGTGCTCGGGCCGATCACGGTCGGCAGGCGCGCGCGCGTGGGCGCGAACGCAGTGGTGACCAAGGACGTGCCCGAGGGCGCGGTGATGGTCGGCATCCCGGCGCGTCCGGTGCTGGTCGAGGCCGAGACCTGGAAGCAGGACTGGATGCCCTATGGCACGCCGTGCAGCCAGATGTTCGACCCCGCGACTCAGAAGCTCGAGATCATGCGCTGCGAGATGGAGACGCTGAGGAAGCGGCTCGACGCGATGATCGCCGAGCGCGAGGCGGCGAAGGCCGAGCATGAGCCCAAGCTGTTCAGCCCGGAGCAGCGCGATTCGGCTTGAGGCTGGCCTGGGCGCTTCGATGCGGATTCCCCATGGAAGGGTCTTCGGCTGAATGGGGACGGTGACCCCGCTCCCGCTCGCCCGCAGGGCGCAGGTCGGCTTCGACCGCGCCGAGCTCACAAGGATCCTCGATCTCTATGGCCGAATGGTCGCCGCCGGGCATTGGCGCGACTATGCGATCCAGTTCGACGGCGAGGCGGCGGTGTTCGCCTGTTTCCGGCGCGCGGCCGAGCGGCCCGAATATCGGATCGAGAAGCGGCCGGCGCTGAGGAACCGCCAGGGGATGTGGGCGCTGCTGAGCGAAGGCGGGCTGGTGCTCAAGCGCGGGCATGAGCTCGGGCCGGTGCTGGCGCCGGTGGAGCGGCGGCTGCTGAAGCTGGTGGGGGAGTGATCCTGCAACTCTAAGTCGTCGTCATCCCGGCGAAAGCCGGGACCTAGGGCCACGAGCGACGTCGCCTGCTGCCCTGGGTCCTGGCTTTCGCCGGGATGACGGTTGTAAAGTCGGATGGGGATGGCCCTCCTCGGGAGGCCACCCCCATCGGATTACGCCAACGCCGGCTGCTGCGTCGGCGGCAGGCTTTCGCCGATGCCGCCCAGCAGGCCGACGACCGCGCGGCGCATCGGGTGCCAGAAGGCCGAGAGCGTCAGCAGCGCCGAGCCGATCACCAGCGCGGTGAGCGAAGCCGAGAGCTCGACGTTCCCCGTCGTCCGGAACAGCGTGTACATCGCGGCCAGGACGTAGACGAGCGACGAGACCAGCAGCGCGCGGCGGTCGACCGCGAGCGCGACCAGCGCGAAGCCGATGTAGAGCGCGATCACGATCCCCGCCGTCGCGCCCGAGATGTCGCCGCTCAGCACGCCGAGCATCTGGAAGATCGGATGCGCGATCAGCGGCGCCGCGGCGAGATGGAGCCAGAAGGCGACGTCCGATCGGCGCGTGCGGCGCTCGAGGTCGCTCACGTCCCAGCGCATCGCGAAGGCGAAGACCAGCACGCCGGCGCCGAGGAGGATCGGGTTGATCCAGTGGATCGCATCGGGGACGAGCGCGAGCACCAGCGCGACGGCGAGCCCGATCACTGCGGCGGTGGCCGCGGCGACGGTGATCGGCACCATGAAGCGCTTCCAATGCACCCAGGCGCCGACCGCGGTGGTGATCGCGACGATCGCGGCGGCGCCGGCGCCGTACTGGCGATGGCCGAGGTCGGTGTCGGGGATGTGGAGCTGCTCGGTCAGCCAGCCCCAATTGGCCGTGAACAGCCCGGCGACGCCCGCGGCGATCCCGCCGACGAAGGCGAGGAGCAGCAGGATGCTGGGCAGCGCCATGCGGCGGCGGCGCGTGAAATATTCGCCGAGCAGCCAGCTGGTGGCCGCAACCGCGAAGCCGGCGACGGTCACGCCGACGCCGATCTGGTGCGCTTCATTGTCGCCGCCATAGAGGAGGTCGGCGAAATAGGCGCCAATCCGTCCGACGGCGACGAGCATCAGCACCGTCGCGATTGCGACGAAGATGTCGTTGAAGCCGGTGAGCAGCTTGAAATGCTCTTCGTCGACGGCGGGCGCGGCGCGCGACTCCGCGACGTGATTGCGCAGTGCCTCGGCGGCTTCGCGCGAGATCGCGCCCGCCTCGACTGCGCCTGCCAGATCGCTTTCGCTGTACATGGCTCAGGGTCCCTCCTGTTGGTGGAGGGGGTTTAGCATGAGTGTGTTATTGTAGCAATACGGTATGCACGCACTCACCGTCATCCCGGCGAAAGCCGGGACCCAGGACCGCGGCGACGTCCTTCGTAACCCTGGGTCCCGGCTTTCGCCGGGATGACGATTCAAAGGTCAGACGAATCGCGGGATCGGCCCCTGCTGGGGCGTCTGGTCGGGCAGGTCGACGACTTCCTCGTCGACCCAGCACCAGCCCCAGCCTTCGGGCGGGTCGTAGCCTTCGATGATCGGGTGGCGCGTCGCGTGGAAATGCGCGCGGGCGTGGCGGTGGGGGGACTGGTCGCAGCAGCCGACATGGCCACAGCTGCGGCACAGGCGGAGATGCACCCAGGGGCTGCCGATCTTGAGGCACTCCTCGCAGCCCTTGGCGCTGGGGATGACGTCCAGGATCGTATCGAGGTGCGTGCACATGCGCGGCTCTCCCAGGGCTATTCGACGGTCACCGATTTTGCGAGGTTGCGGGGCTGGTCGACGTCGGTGCCCTTGGCCACCGCGACGTGATAGGCGAGGAGCTGCACCGGCACCGCGTAGACCAGGGGTGCGATCAGCGGGTGGACCTTGGGCATGGTGATCGTCGCGAGGCAATTGTCGCCCGCGGCGAAGATGCCGTCATAGTCCGAGATCAGCACCACCTTGCCGCCGCGCGCCTGGACCTCCTGCATGTTGCTGACGGTCTTGTCGAACAGCGGACCCGAGGGCGCGATGACGATCACGGGGACATTCTCGTCGATGAGGGCGATCGGCCCGTGCTTCATCTCGCCCGCGGCATAGCCTTCGGCGTGGATATAGCTGATTTCCTTGAGCTTGAGCGCGCCTTCGAGCGCCAGCGGATAATCGGTGCCGCGGCCGAGGTAGAGCACGTCGCGCGCGCCGGCGATGACGTGCGCCATCGCTTCGATCGCTTCGTCATAGGCGAGCGCGGCGTTGAGCGAGGCGGGCGCCTCGGCGAGGTGACGGACGATGCGGCGCTCCTCGTCGCGGTCGAGCTTGCCCTTGGCGGTCGCGAGGTTGGCGGCGAAGGCGGCGAGCACCGCGAGCTGGCAGGTGAACGCCTTGGTCGAGGCGACGCCGATCTCGGGGCCGGCATGGGTGGGGAGCAGCAGGTCGGCCTCGCGCGCCATCGTGCTGGAGGGGACGTTGACCACCACCGCGATCTTCTGGTTCTCGGCGCGCGCGTGGCGGAGCGCGGCGAGCGTGTCGGCGGTCTCGCCCGACTGGCTGATGAAGAGCGCGAGCCCGCCTTCCTCCATCACCGGCGCGCGGTAGCGGAACTCGCTCGCGACATCGAGGTCGACGGGGACGCGGGCGAACTGCTCGAACCAATATTTGGCGACCATGCCCGCGTAGAAGCTCGTCCCGCAGGCGACGATGGTGACGCGCTTGACTCCCGACAGGTCGAACTCGGGGATGGGCAGCGCGACACGCTCGTCGATGCGGCTGAGGTAGGAGCGCAGCGTCTGCGCGACCACCACCGGCTGCTCGTAGATTTCCTTGAGCATGAAGTGGCGATGGTTGCCCTTGTCGATCGCCATCGGGGTGACGCCCGAATCGACGATAGGCCGCTCGACGGGGTTGTTCTCGCGGTCGAAGATCTCGACGGCCTCGCGGGTGACACAGGCCCAGTCGCCTTCGTCGAGATAGGCGATGCGGCGGGTGAGCGTGGCGAGCGCGTGCGCGTCCGAGCCGAGATAGTTCTCGCCTTCGCCATAGCCGACGGTGAGCGGCGCGCCGAGGCGCGCGGCGATCAGCAGGTCGGGCTCGTTGCGGAACAGGAAGGCGATCGCGAAGGCGCCGTGGAGGCGCGGCAGCACGGTTGCGACGGCCTCGCGCGGGGTGCGGCCGCGGGTGAGCTCGCGGTCGACGAGGTGCGCGACGACCTCGGTGTCGGTCTGGCTCTTGAACACGCGGCCGTCGGCGATGAGCTCGTCGCGCAGCGGCTTGAAATTCTCGATGATGCCGTTGTGGACGATGGTGACGTCGCCGGCGATGTGCGGATGGGCATTGTCCTCGGTCGGCGCGCCGTGGGTGGCCCAGCGGGTGTGGGCGATGCCGATCCGGCCGGGCAGCGGGTTCTCGGCGAGGCGCGCCTGGAGGTTGGAGAGCTTGCCCTCGGCGCGGCGGCGATCGATCTCGCCGTCGTGGAGCGTGGCGATGCCCGCCGAATCATAGCCGCGATATTCGAGGCGCTTGAGTCCGTCGAACAGCCGCTGCGCGACTTCGCTGGTCCCGACGATTCCGACAATTCCGCACATTCAATCTTACTCCTGGGGGCTGGCTATTTCGCGGCCTTCCGCGCTGCCATCATCTCCCGAAATCTCTTCGCCCAGCCGGGCTTCGCCGCCTGCGTGCCGCGCGCGAGCGCGAGTGCGTCGGCATCGACGTCCTTCGTGATCACCGAGCCCGCCGCGACGATCGCGCCGTCGCCGATCGTCACCGGCGCGACCAGCGCGCTGTTCGAGCCGACGAACGCGCCGGCGCCGATCGTGGTGCGGTATTTGAAGAAGCCGTCGTAGTTGCAGGTGATCGTGCCCGCGCCGATGTTCGCCTTCGCACCTACGTCGGCGTCGCCGAGGTAGGTGAGGTGGTTGGCCTTGGCGCCCTCGCCCAGCGTCGCATTCTTCACTTCGACGAAATTCCCGACATGCGCATTGACGCCGATCCGCGCGCCGGGGCGCAGCCGGGCATAGGGGCCGACGGTCGCGCCGCTCTCGATCGTCGCGCCTTCGAGATGGCTGAAGGCGCGGACCTGGACCCGGTCGGCGATCGCCACGCCCGGGCCGAAGACGACGTTGGGCTCGATCGTGACATCGCGGCCCAAGACCGTGTCCCAGGCGAACCACACCGTCTCGGGCGCGATGAGCGTCGCGCCGTCGGCCATCGCGTGGGCGCGGCGGGCGCGCTGCCAGTGATGCTCGGCATGCGCCAGGTCGGCGCGGCTGTTGACGCCGAGCACCTCGGCCTCGGGCGCTTCGATCACCACCGAGCGGTCGCCGTCCGCCAGCGCGAGCATCACGATGTCGGGGAGGTAATATTCGCCCGCCGCATTCTCGTTCTTCACGCGCGCGAGCAGCGGCCAGAGGTCGGCGGCGCGCACCGCCGTGACGCCCGAGTTGCAGAGCTTTTCGGCGCGCTGGGTGGGGCTGGCGTCCTTGTACTCGACCATCGCGAGGATACGGCCGTCGCTGTCGGCGATGATCCGGCCATAGGCGCCGGGGTCCAGCGGGCGGAAGCCGAGCACCGCGATCTTGGGGTGGTCGTACTCGTCGAGCCGGGCGACGAGCCGCTCGATCGTCGCCGGGCTGAGGAAGGGGGTGTCGCCGAAGCAGACCACCACCACGCCATCGAAGCGGGCGAGCGCGCCCTGGGCTTCGCGCGCGGCGTGGGCGGTGCCCATCTGATGCTCCTGGACGACGGTGCGGATGCCGAGCGGATGGACCACCGCCTCGACCTGCTCGCGCTGCGAGCCGACGACGACGACGCGCTCGCTGGCGCCCGCCTCGGCGAGGCTGTCGGTCAGGTGCAGCAGCATCGGCCGGCCGGCGATGGGATGCAGCACCTTGTGGAGATCGGACTTCATCCGCGTGCCCTTGCCGGCGGCAAGGATGATCGCGGCGATGGGTTGCGTGGCCACGCGGAGCAGGGTCCCTTAAACGGTTCGTGGCCGGGATAGCCGGCGCGCGATCGAACCGGAATCAGACTTAGGTTGGTGGCCCTGCCACGATTGGCTTGCCAACGCCATAGCGATGCTGGCAGCGGCTCCGAAATGACCGATTTCCCTTTTCAAGTCGTCGGGTTCGACCTCGACGGCACCTTGTTCGACACCAGCGGCGACCTGGCCGCGGCGACCAACCATGCGCTGTCGCTCGCGGGGCGGCCGACGCTCGCGGTCGAAGAGGTCAAGCGGATGATCGGCGGCGGCGCGCGGCGGATGCTCCAGCGCGGGCTCGAAGCCTCGGGCGGATGCGACGACGCGCAGCTCGACCAGCTCTTCCCGCAGCTGCTCAGCTATTATGAGGGGCATATTGCCCGCGAGACCCGGCCCTATCCGGGGCTGCTCGACGCGATGGACGCGCTCGACGGGCTGGGGGTGAAGCTCGGGATCGTCACCAACAAGCTCGAATATCTGACCGTCAAGCTGGTGAACGAGCTGGGTCTCGCGCACCGCTTCGCCGCGGTGATCGGCGTGGACACGATGGGCAAGGGCAGCGCCAAGCCCTCGCCGCTCGGCATCCAGGCGATGATCGAGCGATGCGGCGGCGGGCGTGCGGCGTTCGTGGGGGATTCAGACTTCGACATCGCCGCGGCGCGCAACGCGGGCATTCCCGCGGTGGCGGTGAGCTTCGGCTTCCTGGCCGGTCCGGTCGAGGACCTAGCCGCTGATGCCGTTGTCCATCGCTACGCCGAGCTGGTCCCCGTCCTCGCCGGGCTCGCCTGAGGCGGGCGCAGGCTCGAGCAGCAGGTTCGAGTTGACGTGATAGCCTGCGAGCGTCGCCCTGCCGCCGTCGAGCCGATAGACGAACTCCTCCTGCCCCGGTCCGTTGGCGAAGCGCGACTGATAGGTGAGGATGACGAAATGCTCGCCGTTGAAGAGGTTGTCGGTCCAGCCCGGTTCACTCGACGACTGGAACGGCCCGAGCTTCGCGGCGAGCAGCGGGCAGAGCTGCATCCATTGCTCGCGCGAGGTGCTCTGGATGAAGTCGGGTGCGGCACCGGCGTGGATTTCGCCACAGCGCCCCGAAGCCCATTGCTTGCGGAACTTCGCCACTTCTGCCTTCGCCAGCGGCAAGTCGGCCGCGGGCGAGCAGCCCGCAACCAACAACAAGACCGCCGGAATCGCCCTTCCGACTCGCATTCTGGCGTCCCCTTGCCGATGCTCGCCCGAATTTACCAAAATGGATGAGATTCAGGAACGGTTAATTGTGCGCTGCGTCAGGCCTTGCGCCATTTGGTCCAGAGGTGCCGCGCGAGCATCAGCGGCGGCATGCGCAGCCAGTGCGAGCGGACGTAGAAGGCGAGGCGGGTGAGGGGCCGCGTCGCCCGGCCCCAGCCGTCGCGCGCGAGCAGGCGGCGCACATAGAGCCGGTCGGCGAGGCTGCGCGGCGGCGCGGAAGGTGCGAAGAGCGAGGCGCTGAGACGCAGCGCGCGGCCGACTTCGCGCTCGAGCCCGTGGAGCCGCGCGCGCTCGACGAGGCCGGTGATGCCGAATTCCTCGACCAGGCAGTGCACGTCCCAGAGGTTGCGCAGGCCGCCCGCAAGGTCGCCGTCGGCGAAGAGGTGAGCAGCGGCGTGGCAGAGCATGTCGCCTGGCGAGAGCGCCCAGAGGCCATTGCCGAGCGGCACTGCCTCGGCGAGCAGCGCGACTGGATCGGGGGTGATCCGCGCGGTGAGCGGCAGGATCGTGTGGTGGACGTCGATCATCCGGTCGCGCTCGCGATGGATGAGCGGCGGGAGCTCGTGCATCCAGCGGCGGTAATAGGCGTCGTCATAGGGGTCGGGCTTCACCCATTCCCAGCCGGCGGCGAGCAAGGCGGCCTCGGCTTCGGCGAGGCGGTCGCGGGGCACGAGGATGTCGAGGTCGCCGACCGAGCGGCCGACGCCGGCCTTGAGCCCGGCGGCGAGGAAGGCCGTGCCCTTGAGCAGGACGAAGGGGATGGGCCCGAGCGCGCGGCGCGCCATCTCGGCTTCCCAGAGCGCGGCGGTGCGGCCGTGGTCGGCGCTGGCGCGGGCGTCCTCGAGGAGGCGCCGGGCCGCGGGCGGGGCAGGGAGGCCGGCGAGGCGGTGCGCGAGCGTGCCGACGATCTGCTCGGCGCGCGCGGCGGCGATGAGCTGGGTCCAGCCGTGCGCGTCGAGCTGGGTGGCGGTCGCAGGCTCGGCGAGGGTGCGGGCGAGGAGGCGGGCGGTCACGCCACCGCCTCCCACAGCGCTTCGACCCGGGCGATTGCGGCGTCGGTGTCAGGATAGTCGATCGCCGCGGCGGGCACGTCGCGCACCAGGCGAGTGAGCGCGTCGAAGCCGCGTTCGGCGAGCGCGACATAGTTGGTCGAGGCCTGGGTAAGGCGCGCGAACGCTTCGCTCGGCGGTACCGGGCGCGTGGCCGGGGCGAAGCCGAAGCTCGGGAAGAGGATCAGCGCGGGGGCCGCCGGCGTGTCCATCGCAGCGATCGCGGCGGCGTCGGGGACGAGGTGGCGGATGCGGCCCTTGGGGGTGCCCTCGATCGCGTCGGCGAAGTGGGCGCGGGGGATCGCGGCCTCGACCACGGCGACGCTCTCGTTCTTGAGGCTGACGAGGCGCGGGAAGGCGTGGGCGAGGCCGGTCGCCGGATCGATCAGCGCGAATTCGTCGCCCATCAGCCGCCAGCCGCGCGCCGAGAGCAGGGCGGCGAGCGTGGATTTGCCCGCGCCCGAGAGGCCGGTCATCAGAAGCGCCTTGCCGTCGCGCTCGACCGCCGAGGCATGGAGCAGCAGGTAGCGCCGCTGGCCGAGCGCCATCTGCAAGTTCATCCCCATCTCGGCAGCGAGTAGCCCTTGGGCGAGCGGAAGCGGCGCGGCATCGGCGAGGAGATAGTCGCCCCCGATCTCGACCGAGGGGCGCAGGAACCGCCGCCACGGCCGCGCGGCGAAGAGGCGGACGGTGAAGTCGGGGATGCCGTCGTGCGGCTGGGGGTAATCGGCGTAGAGCGTCTCGAGCTGGGCGATCGGGCCACGCCAGTCGCTGCCGATGCGGAAGCCCACGGGGCCGATGCGGAGCTGGGCCGCGTGCCTCACGGGTGCTGGACCAAGCCGGCGGCGGCGAGCTCGTCGAGGCGCGCGGCGAGCGCCGCTTCGTCGGCGTCGGCGAGGTCGAAGCGCTCGGCAAGACGGGCGAGCAGCTGGAAGGCGTCGAGCGTCTCGCTGCCCAGCGCCTCGAGGATCTCGGGCACCGGCGCATCGACGACATGGGTGATGCCCGAGGCGCGGTGGTAGATCAGCGTGAGCGCGTCGAGCGGGACGATGCGCAAGGTGGCGGGATCGGCGGCGCGGTAGCGGGTCACCGGGCCCGGAGACGGGGCGTTCGGCAAGCGCTCAGCCGCGCGGCATCTGCAGCGAGGCGAAGCAGGTGAAGCCGCTCTGGCCCGCCTGGAGCCGGCGGATGTAGTTGGTGTAGGCGCGGCTCGACTCCGCGTCGGTGCCGGGCAGCGTGCCGCCCTGGAGCGCGCGCTTGACGTCCTCGGCGCTGAACTCGCCCGCGGCGGGGAAGGCGCCCTTGGTGCCCGCGGGCACCAGGCTGCCGTCGGGCGCGATATAGCTGCCCGCGCGGCCGGCGTCGGGCACCGGGATCTTGCAGTTGCTGACCGACACCGCGGTGCTCGCGAGCGCGGGGCGGATCGACACGATCGCCGAGGCGCCGACCGCGCCGAGCATCAGCGCGCGGCGGCGCGTGGCCCTGGGGCCGGGCCCGGCTTCGGGACTGTCCTCGCTCATCGCCCATCCATGTTGCGCGCCGCGGCCTTTCGCAATCGTAAATCTCGTTTCGGGAATGGGCGGCGGTTTGCCGTTGGCGCAACTTCTTCTAAGGGAAGGGCGCAATGCCTTCACCCTTCGGAGCCCGCGCCCTGCTGGCGCTCGCCGTCGCCGCCTCGGGCGCGCTGGCGGGCTTCCTGCTGAACGGGGACGTGCAGACCCTGCTCGTCGGGCTGGTCTGCGGCACGGCGGCGGTGCTCGTCGCTGGCGGGATGGGCGATGCGCCGCCCGCGACGCTCAACACCGCTCCGGCACCGGTCCAGGCAGGCCCGCCGGTGGGCGACGTGATCGAAGCGATCGACGAGCCGCTGCTGGTGATCGCCGCCAATCGCGTCCGCCACGCAAACCGCGCCGCGCGCGAGCTCCTGGGCGACCATATCCTGGGCGAGGACGTGCGCGTCGCGATCCGCCACCCCGCGGCGGCCGAACGGCTGCTGAGCCCGGAGCAGGGCGCTCCGGCCGCGCCGGTGCACCTCGTCGGGCTCGGCACGCGCGACCAGCGCTGGGAGCTGCGCGTCCGCGATATCGGGGAAGGCCAGCGCGTCGTCCATCTGCGCGACAGCACCGGCAGCTATGCGACCGAGCGGATGCGCGTCGATTTCGTCGCCAACGCCAGCCACGAGCTGCGCACCCCGCTCGCGTCGCTGCTCGGCTATGTCGAGACGCTGGGCGACGAAGCGGGGGACGATCCGGCAACGCGCAACCGCTTCCTCAAGATCATGTTCGACGAAGCACGCCGGATGCAGCGGCTGATCGACGACCTGATGAGCCTCAGCCGGATCGAGGCCGAGAAATACCGCGCGCCGAGCGACGCGGTCGACCTCGCCGAGCTGGTGGAGGAGGTCCACACCGAGCTGGCCACCGGCGGTGGCGTGCGCGCGGCGGATATCGTGGTGGAGACCGAAGCCGTGGCGCCGGTGCGCGGCGATCGGATCCAGCTGTCGCAGCTGCTCCACAACATCATCGGCAATGCGCTCAAATATGGCCGGCCGGGCACGCCGGTGACGGTGCGGCTGCGCCCGGGCGGCAGCGGGATGGTCGAGCTGAGCGTCGCCGACGAGGGCGAGGGGATCGCGCCGGCGCACATCCCGCGGCTCACCGAACGCTTCTACCGCGTCGATTCGGGGCGGAGCCGCGCGATGGGCGGCACCGGCCTGGGGCTCGCGATCGTCAAGCACGTCGTCGAGCGCCACCGCGGCCGGCTCGACATCGCCAGCGGCGTGGGCAAGGGCACGACGGTGACGATCCTGCTTCCCCTGCAGCGGGTGTCATGAACCTGTCACGCTGGCGCGCAATGGGCTAGCTTGCGGCCCCGGCCATGCCGGCGGCCGACGAGGCGATTCCCGAAGGAACCCATCGATGCTCGGCCGGCTCACGCTAGTTGCGGTTACCGCATTCGCGCTCGCTTCGTGCGACGGCAGCA
Organism: Sphingomonas sp.; assembly: GCF_017745215.1. GTDB lineage: Bacteria > Pseudomonadota > Alphaproteobacteria > Sphingomonadales > Sphingomonadaceae > Sphingomonas. Next base: position 210,715 of record NZ_JAGHZV010000005.1, on the reverse strand, counting down.
GCGTGCGCGAGATTCGCGTGGTCGGCTCTTCGACCGTGTTCCCCTTCACCACCGCGGTGGCCGAGGCCTTCGTCAACCAGGGCAAGGGCCACAAGGCGCCGGTGATCCAGTCGACCGGCACCGGCGCCGGCTTCAAGCGCTTCTGCGAAGGCGTCGGCGCGCAATTCCCCGACGTGGTCGACGCTTCGCGCGCGATGAAGCGCAGCGAATACGACAATTGCCGGAAGAACGGCGTCGGCGAGATCCTGGAAATCCAGATCGGCACCGACGGCATCGCGCTCGCCGAATCGAACAACGGCCCCAAGATGGCGCTGACCGAGAAGGACATCTATCTCGCGCTGGCGGCCAATCCGATGGGCAAGCCCAACACCGCGAAGACCTGGAAGGATGTGAACCCGGCGCTGCCGGCGATCCCGATCACGGTCTACGGGCCGCCCTCGACCAGCGGCACGCGCGACGCCTTCGCCGAGCTGATCCTCCAGCCGGGCTGCCTCGCCGCCTGGCCCGAGGCCAGGGCGCTCAAGGAAGGCGGCGATCCGGCCAGATTCGATGCGGCATGCCTGAGGCTGCGCGACGACGGGCCCTATGTCGACAAGGGCGAGAACGACAACCTCATCGTCCAGGGGCTGGCGCAGAATCCCAACGCGCTCGGCATCTTCGGCTATTCCTATCTCGAGGAGAACCACGACCGGCTGCACGGCGTGAAGATCAACGGCATCGAGCCGACCTATGAGACGATCGCCACCACCCGATATCCGGGCTCCCGCCCGCTCTACCTCTACGTCAAGAAGCGCCACCTCAAGGCGGTGCCCGGGCTCAAGGACTTCCTGAACCTGTACACCGAGCTGTGGGACCCCAAGGGCGAGTTGGTGAAGCACGGTCTGATCGCGGCGCCGGCGACGGTGCGCAACAAGTCCTGGGACATCATCCAGAACGAAGTTGCGCTCGATCCGGCGCAGTTGCACTGAGCGGCGCGCTGACCTTGCTGAGAATGTCCTGCCGGTGAATCTGTTCGCACTCCTGTTCCTGATCGCGGGTCTCGGTCTGATCGGTTGGATCACGGCGCGCGCGCGGGCGGCGCGATTCGATCGCGGCGTGCAGAAGCGGCTTCACTCGCTGCCGACGCAGCACGGCTGGTACGTCGCGCTTTGGACGGTGCTGCCGGCGCTGCTGTTCCTCGCCGTGTGGGGAACGATCGCGCCGGGGCTGGTGCGCGAAGCGGTGCTCAAGGACCCGGCGGCGAAGGAGCTCTCGACCTTCGACTTCGAGCGCGATTCGGTGCTCGCCCAGGCGCGGCAGATCGCCCGCGATCCGTTCCAGGGTGGCGGCAACGACCTCGCCGACCGACTCGCGCCGGCGATGAAGAAGGCGCAGGCGCATTACGGCTGGATGGGCAGCATCGCGGCGATCGCGCTGGCGTTCGCGGGCGGGGCACTGGCCTTCGCCCGGCTGCGCGCGGGATTCAAGGCGCGCACCCAGGTCGAGCGGGTGGTGATGCTGCTGCTGCTCGTCGCCTCGCTGATCGCGGTGCTGACGACGTTGGGAATCTTCGTGTCGCTGTTCTGGGAATCGATGCGCTTTTTCGAGCAAATCTCGCCGATGCAGTTCCTGCTGGGCACGCATTGGAGCCCGCAGATCATCGACGCGAAGAACCCCGGCGCGTCGCTGGGCGCGGTGCCGCTGTTCTGGGGGACCTTCTTCATCGGCGCGGTGATCGCGATGCTCGTCGCGATCCCGTTCGGGCTGATGAGCGCGGTCTACCTCACCCAATATGCCGCACCTCGCGTGCGCAAGTGGATGAAGCCGATCCTCGAGATCCTCGCGGGCGTGCCGACCGTGGTCTACGGCTATTTCGCCGCGCTCACCGTTGCGCCGGCGGTGCGCCAGCTCGCGGTGGCGCTGGGCGACACCTATGCCTCGTCGGAGAGCGCGCTCGCGGCGGGGCTGGTGATGGGGGTGATGATCATCCCCTTCGTCTCCTCGATGGCCGACGATTCGATCGCCGCGGTGCCCAGCGCGATGCGCGACGGCAGCCTGGCGATGGGCGCGACGACCAGCGAGACGATCAGCCGGGTGCTGCTGCCCGCGGCGCTGCCCGGCGTGGTCGCCGGCGTGCTGCTCGCGGTGAGCCGCGCGATCGGCGAGACGATGATCGTTGTGATGGCCGCGAGCGGCGCCGCGACGATCAGCCTCAATCCCTTCGAGAGCGCGACGACGGTGACCAAGCAGATCGTCGACCTGCTCACCGGCGAGGCCGAGTTCGACAGTCCCAAGACGCTCGCCGCCTTCGCGCTGGGCCTCACGCTGTTCGTGGTGACCTTCTGCCTCAACATCTTCGCGCTCGGCGTCGTGAAGCGCTACCGGGAGGCCTATGAGTAAGGCGCCTTCCACCCTGCGCGACCGTCCGCCGACCGACTGGAAGTCGCCGGAGATGCAGCGCCGCATCCGCCGCCGCTACGGCGCCGAGCGGCGCTTCCGGCTGCTCGGCTTCATGGCGGTGGTGTTCTCGGCGGCGTTCCTCGCCTTCCTGTTGTTCACGATGAGCTTCAACGGGCTGCGCGGCTTCCTCCATTCGGAAGTGGCGCTGCCGCTCGACTTCCCGGCGATGCAGATCTCGGTCGACGAGCACCAGCTCCATGCCGCCGGTGCCGACCTCGCGCTGAGCGGCGCGGGGCTCGAGGACAAGGTCGACGTCGCCGCCTCGGCCGCCTTTCCGGGCGAGCTGCAGACGGTGTCGGACAGCGCCTGGCTTACCGTGCGCAACCGGATCAAGGCCGATCCGCGGATCCTGAAGCAGAAGACGGTGATCTGGGTGCCGGCCTCCCCCGAGGTCGAGCGCGGCACCGCAGACGAAGGGCCGGGCGTCGCCGCGGCGCGCAAGCTTCAGGCCGAGGGCAAGCTGCGCAGCGGGTTCAACTGGGGCTTCCTGACCGAGAGCAACTCGACCGATCCCACCGCGGTGGGCATCTGGGGGGCGCTCAAGGGATCGCTGATGACGATGCTCGTCACCTTCGCGATCGCCTTTCCGGTGGGCGTGCTCGCCGCGGTCTATCTCGAGGAATATGCGCCGCGGAACCGCTGGACCGACCTCATCGAAGTCTCGATCAACAACCTCGCGGCCGTGCCCTCGATCATCTTCGGCCTGCTCGGCCTGGCGGTGTTCCTCGGCACCTGGGAGATCGGCGGCGCGCGCTTCGGGCCGCTGCTGCCCGAATCGGCGGCGGTGGTCGGCGGGCTCACCCTCGCGCTGATGATCATGCCGGTGATCGTGATCGCCGCGCGCAATGCGCTCAAGGCCGTGCCGCCCTCGATCCGCGACGCTGCGCTGGGGGTCGGGGCAAGCCGCGTGCAGGTGGTGTTCCACCATGTCCTGCCGCTCGCGCTGCCCGGCATCCTGACCGGCACGATCATCGGCATGGCACGGGCGCTGGGCGAGACCGCGCCGTTGCTGCTGATCGGCATGCGCGCCTTCATCTCGACCCCGCCGCAGAGCTTCACCGATCCGGCGACCGTGCTGCCGGTGCAGATCTTCCTCTGGTCCGACGAAGTCAGCCGCGGCTTCGTCGAGAAGACCAGCGCCGCGATCATCGTGCTGCTCGTCTTCCTGCTCGCCATGAACGGGCTGGCCATCTATCTCCGCAACCGATTCGAGACTCGCTGGTAATGACCGACGCCGCTCGCGCCTTCCCTCCCGTTTCCGCGACGCCGGCGGAGCACAAGATGTCGGCGCGGCGCGTCAACGTCTTCTACGGCTCGAACCAGGCGATCCGCGACGTGTCGATCGACATCGACATGGAGAACGTCACGGCGTTCATCGGCCCCTCGGGCTGCGGCAAGTCGACCTTCCTTCGCACCTTCAACCGGATGAACGACACGATCGCGACGGCGCGCGTGGAAGGCGAGATCACGCTCGACGGCGAGGACATCTATTCGAGCGCGATGGACGTGGTGCAGCTGCGCGCGCGCGTCGGCATGGTGTTCCAGAAGCCCAATCCCTTCCCCAAGTCGATCTACGAGAATGTCGCCTACGGTCCGCGCATCCACGGGCTGGCGGCGTCGAAGAGCGACATGGACGCGATCGTCGAGCGTTCCTTGAAGCGCGCGGGGTTGTGGGAGGAAGTGAAGGACCGGCTCTCGGACAGCGGCACCGCCCTGTCGGGCGGGCAGCAGCAGCGGCTGTGCATCGCGCGGGCCATCGCAGTCGATCCCGAAGTGATCCTGATGGACGAGCCCTGCTCGGCGCTCGACCCGATCGCGACCGCCAAGATCGAGGAGCTGATCCACGAGCTGCGCGGCAACTATGCGATCGTGATCGTCACCCACAACATGCAGCAGGCCGCGCGCGTCTCGCAGCGGACCGCCTTCTTCCACCTGGGCCAGCTGGTCGAATATGGCGTGACCGACGACATCTTCACCAATCCGCGCCAGGAGCGGACCAAGGACTATATCACCGGAAGGTACGGATGATGGCGACCGGCCACGAACATACGGTCAAGGCCTTCGACCAGGACATCGGCCAGCTCCGCGCGCTCGTCAGCCAGATGGGCGGGCTCGCGGAGGAAGCGCTGGGCGACGCGATGACCGCGCTTTCGCGCAACGACGTCGCGCTGGCGCGCGAGGTTCGGCGCAAGGACAAGGCGATCGACGCGATCGAGAGCGAGATCGAGCGCGCCGCGGTGCGCGTGATCGCGCTTCGTGCGCCGATGGCGGACGACCTTCGCGAAGTGATCGCCGCGCTCAAGATCGCCGCGGTGATCGAGCGGATCGGCGACTATGCCAAGAACATCGCCAAGCGCGTGCCGATGATCCACGCCGAGGGCGAGGAGCGGATCGAAGTCATCTCGATCCTGCCGGCGATGGGACAGATCGCGAGCGACATGGTGCACGACGCGCTCGACGCCTTCTCGGCGCGCGATGCCGAGAAGGCACGCCGGGTGTGCGACAGCGACAATGCGCTCGACGATTTCTACGACAGCATCTTTCGCACGCTCGTGACCTTCATGGTCGAGAACCCGCGCACGATCAGCCAGGTCGCGCACCTGCTGTTCGTCGCCAAGAATATCGAGAGGATCGGCGATCACGCCACCAACGTAGCCGAGATGGTCTATTTTGCAGCCACCGGCCAATACCTCGCCGACCGCGAGGCCACCGATACCGAAAGGACGTGAAAATGGCCCGGGCCCGCATGTTGCTGGTCGAAGACGACGCCGCCCTCGCGGAGCTCGTCAGCTATCATTTCAAACGCGAAGACTTCGACGTGAAGCAGACGCACGACGGGGAGGAAGCGCTGCTCCTCGCCAAGGAGGCGACGCCGGACATCGTGCTGCTCGACTGGATGGTCGAGGGGCTTTCGGGAATCGAGGTCTGCCGGCGCCTGCGCCGCATGCCCGAGACCGCGAACGTGCCGATCATCATGCTGACGGCGCGCGGCGAGGAGGAGGACCGCGTGCGCGGGCTCGAGACGGGCGCGGACGACTATGTCACCAAGCCCTTCTCCCCGCGCGAGCTGGTGGCGCGCGTCGGCGCGGTGCTGCGCCGCGTACGGCCGGCGCTGGCGGGCGAGCAGCTCACCTATTCGGACATCGAGATGGACACGGTGGGCCACAAGGTCCGCCGCAGCGGCGAAGTGGTGCCGCTGGGGCCGACCGAGTTCCGACTGCTCAAGCATTTCCTCGAGCATCCCGGCTGGGTGTTCTCGCGCGAGCGGCTGCTCGATGCGGTATGGGGGCATGATTCGGACATCGAGAGCCGCACGGTCGACGTGCACATCCGCCGGCTGCGCAAGGCGATCAACACCAACGGCAAGCCGGACATCATCCGGACGGTTCGTTCGGCGGGCTATGCGCTGGATTCGGGGAATTAATTCCTGACGCCGTCATCCCGGCGAAAGCCGGGATCCAGGGTCACGAGCGATGGCCTTTGCGGCCCTGGATCCCGGCTTTCGCCGGGATGACTATTTCATCTTAAATTACTAGTAATAAACGATATTTTTTGCTATAGTTCTCTGCACAAGGCATGCACAGCAACGGTAGATCAAAGACTTACGCCGCTGTTCTGCACAGAAACTGCACAGAGAGCGAGATAGCGCTATGGCGTTTGTCACAGATAAAGAGGTGCTGAAGCCCGGCTTGATTATCTTTCGTCGGGCGGACGTGCAGCACCGCAACTGGTATTGCCGTGTGAAGCTCCCAAAGGCCGACCGCTACAAGACCTTCTCTTTAAAGACCGACGACATCAACGCCGCCCGCACGCAGGCGTGGCGGCGCGATGCCAATGTCGAATACGCCCTTGAGAAGGACCATCCGCTATTCAACCGCTCTTTCGCCAAGGTGGGGCAGGAATACTTGCTTGAACAGCAGGCGCGCGCGGATCGCGGCGAAATCAGCGAGGCAAGGCCGAAGAAACTTCGCGCCGTGATCGAGGGGGCGCTCAACGATTATATGGGTTCGACGCAAGTCCACCTGATCGGCGACGACACATGGAGGGGTTACCCGGCATGGCGCCGCGCCAACGGCGAAGGCCGCGCGGCGCGCAACGGCGTTCGATCGATCTCCGAGGCGCTCGCGACCAAGCTGGTGGATCAGGAATTGATGGCGCGCGAGAAGGCGCGGCAAGCGCGGGGCCTTCGCCCGCGCGTCCTGCCGGGCGCGAGCAACCGGCGCGGGCAATCGGCCAGCGACGAAGCGATCGAGGCGCGCGAAGCGGCGATCGCTGAGCGCATCAAAGGTGCGCGCCAGATCAGCGACTCCACCATCCGCTTTGAAATGTCCATCTTCGCCTCCGTGATGAACTTCGCCATTCGGAAGCGTTACGCACCGGCGAGCCAACGCTACGACACGCGGCCCAAGCTCAAGACCATGCGTCGCGATGAATTCACGCATGAGGAATATACGGCGCTTTACACCTATTCCCGCGACTATTGGGTGAAGGGCAAAACGAAAGAGGACGGCAAGGCGAAGGAACCCGCCCGTCCGCTCTCGCTGGTGAGCCGCTGGTATCGCGCGATAACGCACAATTTCGTGCTGGTGATGTGTAACACCGGCATGCGGCCCAGCGAGGCAAAGAACCTGCGCTGGAAGGACATCACGACCGCCAGGGATCGCGACGGCAACGAGGTTGTCGTGCTGTTCGTCCAGGGCAAGGGCAAGTCGCGCAAATTGGTCGCGGTCCCGAGCGTCGGCAAATATCTCGACCGCATCCGCCAGAAGATCAAGGAGCAGAACCGCAAGCGGCTCGAGCGCGACGGCATGAAGAACGTTCCGGATCATCTAACGGAGCCGAAACCGCTCGATCCGGTGTTCGCGACTATCGACGGAACGCCCGCCCTCTCGCTCTATAAACACCTGATCGACGATTTGTTGACCGAAGCGGGTTTGCGCATCGGTCCGTGCGGCACGGTGCGCTCCACCTACAGTTTCCGCCACACCTACGCGACGATGCGGCTGAGCGAAGGCGTGGATGTCTACCTGCTTGCCGAGCAGATGGGCACATCGGTCAAGATGATCGAGGATCACTACGGCCATGTGGATTCCATTCGGCACGCCGACCGCGTGTTGCAGGGCGCGGGCGGTTGGAAGGGCCGCAGGCCCGACGACGAGGACGACGGGAAAGCCGAACCCCACGGCAAAGCCGCCAAGGCTTCCTCTGTACGCGATAAGGCGAAGCGGCCCGCTACGCCCCGCAGGGGTCGCCGCCCTCGTGCCGGTTAGCGCGCTCTCGCGCTAACCTGATCCCGCGCCCGGCTCGGGCTTCTCGGCGGGATCAAAAGCCGTTTGCCGATGCGCCGCTGGCGCTCCCCGATCGGCGAATGGCCGGTGAACGCGTGATCTCGCGTTCGCCCCTTCAAGCTATCTGCCGCTGGCAAATGGAGAGCTTGAACACAAAAATCGGCCGCTGCCGCGGCCTCCCTTCGCAATTAGAAGCAGCCCCTAATGGGACTGCTTCCAAGTTCTTATCAGGTGACTGATCGCTGAGATCAGGCTGGCTATAGCGCTGATCAGTAGCGCCAGATCGTTGAAGGTCATCGCATCTCCTTTCGAGCGTGTTTGCCGCTTCATGCGGAGATGTCTCGTTGCCGAGCCTAGCATCGGAGATTGAAAGCCCGGACCGTGCCTTAGGCCGCCGCTTGCGCGGGGCGGAGCTGCACAACCCCGGCTTGGACGGGGGCGGAAGCGAGCAGGCTTCAATCTCTGATCGGATCGGCAAAATCGAATGCACAAGCACATACACGCCCGGAAGGGCGTAGACCTGAGACGCCGGGCGATCGGCGACGAACGGCCTGAGTTCAGCTATAATGCCGTCGAGGAGGCAGCAGTGGGTTTGAGATATAGCGCCGAGAAAATCCGGGGATGGTCCCACCTTTATCTCAGCTTGGCCGACTGGCCGGACCGGATTCGAGAATGCCATCGTTCCCACAATCGAATGCGGGATGAGCTGACCTTCTATCTCTGCTTCTTCGTTCAGGCTTACTCGGTGCGTGACTGGCTGGCGAAGCAGAAAATTCTGAAGCCGAACGAGTTAGATGCCGCGATACAGGGTGATATCGCGATGCGCATCTGCCGCGACATCTGCAATCGCTATAAGCACTATACTATCCAAAATCCGAGTATTGACGCGGATTGGTCGATACAGCGCCGCGTAATCAATCCGTTTTCAGGCAGCGATTGGGAATGGTCCGTCATCGCCGACACCGAAAATTTCGCGCTGTGGGACTTGATGATCAGATGCATAAGCTTTTGGGAAGCGCTGGTAGCCGCATACGGCCTTGAAGCGCAGGCCGATCCATAGGGAATACTAAAGTATTCAGCAAGTTATAGATGCTGCAACACTTTCTTTTTAGAGATTATTAACCGTCTTGTCCCATAATATGGGAACATGGCGGAGTACGAAGAGGCAGATTCCAGAATTGACGGTGCGGCGCTAGCGATGGCGCAGAGCTTCGGCGCGGTGACGCTGCCGCTTGGAATCTCGTTCGCCAAAGCTGCCGCGACAGAAGCGCAGGCCAGTCTCGCGCTTCGCCTCGAAGGCGCGGAAAATTTCTCCCTCGCCGGGAAGGGTGGAGCGATCGGCGGTAAATCCAGAGCCGAACGCGAAAAGGATGAAGCCGAGGAGGCGCTTGAGCTGTTCGCCTGGACGGCGGAAGAAGCGGAGCGTCAGCGCGAGCGCGACGAATGGTCGAAAGCGACGCACAGCTTCGCGGGCGTCAACATGACCGGCGCACAATGGGGTGAGCTTGGCGACGAACTCCGGCGCGACGGGCCTCTCCGGCAGTGGCTAATCTCCCGCATGGTCCGCGACGGCAAGACCAACGGGCAAGCGACCGTGAAGGCCGATGAAATGGCCGACGTGTTTACAGCCCTTTCAAAGCCGCCGACACAGCGGACGCCGGAAGAGAATGCGGCCATCGATCGCGCGAAGAGCGATCCTGATTTTCAACGCTACACATCGCAGGCAGCGGTGCAGAAATTTGGTCGCTCCGAGATAAACGGTGGCGGCATGCGCCACGAACAAGACGGTTCGACCACCAGCAGGGCCGAACTCTTCACCACCGCACCCGATCTTTCATCAGGATATCGAGCAGCGCTCGCAGCGTCTGAGCCGCTGGACGCGCCGAAGCTCGCCGCCACGACGACGCCCGCGCCGCTTCCCGCAAACTCAGCCGGGCTTGATCTCTAGCGGTTAGCTCGATGGCCTGCGCGCATCGAGAATTTGCAGCGCATAAGGGGTGTAGTCCGTGTCACCCATCAGCACGAGCATGACGGGCTTGTTCTCCCCCCGAAGCGCATAGATCGAGGCGCTTCGCTGCCCGCCGTTCCAGAATATGATCATCGGAAGGCCGCTCCTTGTCGAGCCGTCGGCATTGCGATGGACCGTATCGGCGATCACCATGGGGCGGGTTCCGATTTTCTCCTTTTGGCGCATCTCCGCATCGAACGAAGGGCCGAACAGCGACAGGGGCTTCGCGACTGGCAACCGCGCATCAATCAGGCGGATATTGGTAAGCCTCGCGACGACGCACATGCGGGTTGAGCTTTGGGCGCGCGGCAAATCGCCCTCTAGCTGGTAGCCGACCGACCCGTCAGCGTTCGACGTGACGGCGTTTGCGTAGCGCGTGACCGTCACGCCCGAGCTTCGCGTGGCGTCGTTGTTGAGCGCTTCGCGGTTGCCGATGACAAGCGTGCGCTGACCTTGCGCTTTCAACGCCGTGTTCATCTCGGCCATGGAAAGGCACTGCTTAGGTTCAAGTTCCTGCGCTTGTGCAACAGTAGTGGGGATGCACAGAACCACCAAAGCAACAACGCCGACGATAGAACGGAGATACATGACCCAATAGCTTTCGCCTTGCAGTCTCGAAAACCATCATATTTGATACTCACGTATCTTGAGGGGTTCCGCTCTTCGTGCTACTTCAGATTACTAGGAAATAGGCAGCTCGACCGTCTGATATTCCCGGTCTTCGGGCCGGTCTCATAAACGATGGTTTTTGAGACTGCCGGTGCGCCACCGCGCACCGGAAAGGGCTCCGTGAAAATTGGCTACATTCGCGTGTCGAAAGAGACGCAAAATCCTGACATGCAGGCAAGAGCGATGCGCAAGGCCGGTTGCCATCGCGTCTTTCGTGAGAAGATCAGCGCCACCGCCGTGCATCGGCCCCAGCTCGCGCGGGCGTTGGAGTGCCTGAACAAAGGCGATCAGCTTGTGGTGTGGAAGCTCGATCGCTTCGGTCGCGACCTGCTCGAATATCTCCTGCTCCAGCGCGAGCTCGGCGAGATCGGCGCGAGCCTTATTAGCCTCACCGAAAATCTGCGCACCGCCGACATAATGGACAGCCTGATGGGGCAGCAGCGCATGCTCTGGAACGAGGTCGAGCTTCACAATATCCGCCTGCGCACCCGCGCCGGATTGGCGGCGGCGAAAGAGCGCGGCGTGAAGCTCGGGCGGAAGCGCAAACTATCCGAACGGCAGGCGTCCGCCGCGCGACGACTGATGGACAGCGGAATGAAGGCCGAAGCTGTCGCACAAAAATACGGCGTCGGACGTGCCACGCTGTTCCGGTACATGCGGAGTGTTTCGTGATGGAGGGGTCGCAAATGCGCGTGCTACTGGTCGTTCCGCTTTTCGCTCTCGCCGCGTGTCAGCCGGACGCGCCGGAAACGACAAATCAGCCAATCACGATGGATCAGTTGAGCCGCGAACTCAGCGCCTTGCTCACGGACGGAATGATCAACGCTCGCGAAAACGCGGTGCTGCGTCGGGGCTTCGATCTTGCCGCCTCGCGTGGCGGCGACACGCGCCTGATCGACAGCGCAGACGAACGCAAGGAATTCGCCAGGATCGTCTCGGCTAGCACCGCGAAGCACAGCGCGCGTCAGCGTCTCGTGGTATCGTTCGGTCTTGGGTAGTCGGCGAGTGCAGGTGCCGGTCAGTCTCGAGCCACGGTCTCACCTTCGGATCAGTCCGGGTTTAATTTCATTGGGGATCATGCCCGCCGCCGCCGGCGATCAACACGCCTCGCTTCCGCGTCTCTCTCGTTCCTTGTGCAGCTCCGGCCCATCCCGGCGCATGTACCATGCGGTGTTTGATCCCCGGCTCGTCTCGGCGGGCCCTTGTCTCCCCATGAACCCCGGACTGATCCGAGGTCTGGAACCAAGGAGACTATCATGACCGCTACCGCTCAAAATCGCTTTCCCACCCACAGCGTCTATGTCGTCCATGGCGAAGGCAAGACCGCGCGCTGGACCCGCATCGGAGCAGCCTGGCCCAATCGCGACGGCGAGGGCTTTTCGATCGACCTTGTCGCCAACGCCAATGGCGGTCGCGTCGTGATGCGCCGGAACAAGCCTCGCGAAGAACAGAGGGCGCTCCTATGAGCGCCCTCAACTTGCGCACAGAGTGTAACGACCTAAGCTGCGCGAAGCTGTCGCAGTTTTTGGGTGATCCACGGAGAACGCAATGTCCCGACGCTTGCGACTTCAAACAATGGCTGTGCTGCTGTTTGCGGCTGCCGCATGCAGTTCGCCTGGCCCCGCCCCGCAAAATTCGGCGGCGGCGGAGAATGACCCGAGGGCCATGCTGCCGAGACGCGATCTCGCCGAGCAGAAGAAGGTCGATTATGCCACGGCGGTTCGCTGCCTGTGGCTGGCCAATGGTTTCGTTTCAAATGCTGACAAGGCGTTCGCGCTGAAAGCAATGCGGGTGCGGACTCAGGCGAGATTCTTCGCTAATCAACACGCGACCGAGGCAGGAAAGACTCCGACGCAGGTCGAGCAAGACCTCCTCGATATGACGGCGGTCGAGGCGAAATCCGCTCCGCCGGGCTCCGGTCCCATGTATTGCTTTGGTGGCAATCCCGAGTGCCTGGCTGCGCAGAAGGAAGCCGGACGCCGGGACGCTGAGAAGGCTAAGAGGGATATTGAGTTGGGGGTAAGGCCCGATCTTGCAAAGCTTCAGCGCGAGGAATTTGAAGGAGTCTGCATCCCCTTGCTCGGAAGCTGACCTACTTTTTCCGCGACCTGAATTCGACGCGCGCTGTTTTGTTGGATTGCGCAGAGGAGCTGAGAAGCAGGTAGAAACCGAATATCACGGCAGCCACGCACGCGATGCTGAACAGCACAAAGGGGAACGTCGAGAACGAAAGCAGTATTTTCAATTGCAGCGGGTCGGGCGTCGCCGCCACTGGAATGTTTCCGTCGGCCATCGCCGCCGCCTTGAATCTCTCGTCGGCGTTCTTCGCAAATTCCTGGTAGAAGGCCGCGCTGTTCTCGATCGCGCCGAGCAGAATCCAGTACGCCACCGCGCCCAAGGCGACGAGCAGTCCGCCGGTCAGCTTGCGTCGCATAGGCAAAGAGACTCCCGAGCTATGAGCGTACCGCTTTATACGGCGGGCGCGTCCGCGATCCAAATATCCGCCAGATGCAACCCGCTTCGCACGATTCCACCTTCCGGCGTCGTATGAGCGCGCATCACTCCGTCGCATAAGGCGAGAACCTCGATAATCTGCCGCCGCGTTTCGATTTCGGCGAGAAGGTCGCCCGCCTTGAATGCCGCGCCCGAAGCCGAATGCCACTTCATCAGCGTTCCATGGCTCGGTTGCCGAAACAGGCCCTCGGTTATCTCGGGCGCATACAGGCGCTCGGTTTCGCCGCGCTCAGGCGCAGGCGGCGGCGCGGCGGGAGCGGCAGGCGCGGCAGCGGCTCCGTGATCCGGGTGCGGATCAAAGAGGCCCGCGAAAGCCGGATCGGCAAAATAAGGCGTGCGGCGAACGGCGATCGGATAATGGTTCGGCGTGATCGCGAGCATCCGGCCGGTTTCGGCGGCGAAAATCTTTGCCGCCTCGTCGGGGTTGAGAAGTTCGGTTTTCTGCACCGTCTCGCTTGTGCCCCATGCGACGCCTTCCTGCCGCGAGCGGGAAAGGCCGGGGATGAGCGCGGTCAGCGCGCCCAATCCCCAGCTCGCGACGCCCGAGGGGTTGTAGCTGCTTCCCGTGCCGGAGCCGACCTGTTCGCCGCGATTGGCGACATCCTTGCGGACCTCGACCTTGCCGAGCCGCCGCGAGATATAGTCGAGCGTGAACTGATCCGCGTTGCCGAAGAACATCGCGAGCCCCGCGTTGCCGAGAAACGTCTCCCAGCGCTCTTTATAGAGCGCCTTAAGCTGGGTGAGGTCCTGCAGAACGGCCCAGATTTTGACGCCGAAGCCCGCGATTTGGCCGATGGCCTTTTCCAGCGACGCCATCCGGTCGAGGATGGCGAATTCATCCAGAACAAGCAGGACCGGATGCCCGCTCATCGGCCTTCCGCGCAGTCGCTCCATTCCGTCGAGCGTCAGGCCGACCATCATGCGCAGCCATCGCGCATGCGTATTCATGTATCGGGCCGGAAGGCAGAGATAGACTGTCACGCCCGCCGGATCGCTTTTCAACGCGTCGAGCGAAAAGGTGGAATGATCGAGGACCGGACGCATGAGCGGTGAATCAAGGAAGTCGGTATTGCGGCGCGCGGTCGAGAGGACCGAGCTTAGCTCCCGGTCCGCCATCGACAGCACCGACGCGCCGACACCGGCGACAATGCCATGGAATGCCTTGCTTTCGGCCATCGCTTTCCAGAGAAAGTCGAAGGCGGCGGCGGAAGGTTCCGGCATCTCAAATTCAGGTTCGGTGGCGCGCCGATAGGCTACATACTCCGCGACCCCTTGCGTATCGCCGCGCGTCAGGAGTTGGCGCACCGTTAGAAGGTTGCGTCGTCCTTCATATTCGATGGCGTGCAGGACATGGAGGATCAGCCCTTCAATGACCGATCGGGCCGATTCATCCCAATGCGCGTCCTCGCCTTTCGCAACGACGACCAGGCTGTCCGCCAGCCGTTTTGCTTCGTCCGACGCTTCGGGATTGTCGGTATCGATCCAGTCGAGCGGATTGAAAGCGGCGCGATAGCCCTGATCCACTTGGGCGGCATTGAACGGATCGAGGACGTAGACGCGCTGCCCCATCGGCGTTGCGGTATCCGATCCCTGACCCCGCCGCGCGGCGGTCAGGGTCGCATTCTCTCCCTTGGGATCGATGCACACGACCGAACCGGGATAGAGGCACAGATTGTTGACCAGCAGCGAGGTGCCTTTGCCCGCGCGCGTTCCGGCCACGGTGATGACATGGCGGTCGTCGCGCCATCCGATAGGTATCGCGGCCTCGGTTTCCGACCGCCCGAGCCACAACGCGCCCGGCTCATAGGCAAGCTGCTCGGCCTCGGCGGCTGGCATCCAGCCCGCCGTGCCGAGTGAAACGTTGCGATTGTCGCCCTGTCCGCGCGGCAGATCGGTCATCTCCTCTATTCCCCCGCTTCATCTCGTCGTTTACTTGAGCATATTGCCACGGACGGAGTCGATCATGCCTGACAATCGCCGCCCCGACCATGCGCCCGCGCCGGGAATGGACCTGAAGATGAAGGGGTCGGCAGCCGACGCCGTGAACCGCGAGGCTTTTGCGGCCCGTCAGGATCAGGTGAAGAAGTTTGGCAACCACCATGCCAGCGGCGGTGGCGAAAAAGCCACGCCGAATTTTAGCCAAAAGGCGTCACAGGCCTACCAGCAATCCACAACAAGCCAGCCAGGATCGAAGGCGGGCCGTGGGAATTTGTCAGCTGAGGCTAGTAAGGCAGGCAAGACTGGAACAGCAAAAGCGGCTTTCAATAAAGCTAACAGGCCTCCGTCTGGAAAATCTGGCATGGGACGCTGATTTTATACTATAATTAAACTATGGATGTACCGACAGACGAAGAACTTTGGGAAAAGAAATCAGAAATTCTAGAAATTTTCGGAGTTCCAAGGCTATTTTCCTTCCCCAGCGGTGTATGGGAAATGGCAAGCGATTTGTCGGACAATTTCAAAAGGCCTATCCCGGACATCATCGAAATTGTCGCCACTTGGTTCGAAATCGAGGTCTTCGAGGGATTTGGCGAAGACGCACCTCTGGAAATCGAGCGACGCATCGTCAAGTGGTGGATGACGATTTGGGGCGACTGGCCAGCAAACGGTAACGTCGAAAAGAAACCGCGACGGCCTGACTATCAGCAAGATGCCGATCCCGAGGTCATATCCTCGATCTTCATGCCGAAGACCGGACATTCTCTACGGGCGCTCTGTAAAGAGAGCGTGGACGATCCTCAGTTGCTCGACTATAAGCCGGACGTGGACCAAGCGATCATATCGGCAATCTTCAAACCCAAAGATTGAGCCGATGGGACGCATACCATCGTAGGCAGATCGCATGCCCGGATATGCGAATAGTGGAATCTACTACCCGCGATTCAACCCCATCTGATATTATGTAAATCTGTAGGGCGCACTTTTGGGTTTCTTGAAACCCTGCGCCATCGGAGCAAGTCCGAGCGGAAACGGTCCGCCGTTTCCGCACCTTCGCGGCCAAGAGCTCGCGCCCTTCGGAACCGATTCTCGCATTCGTGAGTCATATCGGCAGCGCAACTATAGCACTGGGGAAAAATGGATCGCCCGTCATGGCAATCTATTCGTGCAATCTCGCGTCCATTGGACGCTCGACCCATGCGCCGGGTACGGCGGGCGCGCATCTTCGCTACGTGAGTCGCGAAGGCGCGGAGCCATTGGTAGAAGCGCATGTCATTCCGCTCGATCCGGTCCATGCCCGAAGCTGGATGGACCGCGAGGAAGTGACGGCGCGGGCGAATGCGCGTCTTGTCGATAAGGTGCGCGTCGCGATTCCGCGCGAGCTTGGCGAGCCCGAACGCGCTCAGCTCGTTCGCAATTTCGTGCGCGATGTGACGCAGGATCGCGTGCCGTGGATGTTCGCCATCCACCAGCGCGGGGAGGACGCGCATAATCCGCACGCCCATATCGTCCTGCGCGACCGCGACCTTGAAACCGGCAAACGCCTGTTGCGGCTCTCTGACAGCGCGCGCGACCGCATCAAAGCCGGGCTTGAGCCGAAGGGCGTCGATTGGATTCGCGAGCGCTGGGAGCATCACGCGAATACGGCGCTGGAGCGGGCGGGCCATGAAACTCGGATCGACCGGCGGACCCTTGCGGCCCAAGGCATTGACCGCGAGCCGACAATCCATATCGGCGTGCGCGGCGCGCAAGTGGAGCGCTATGTTCAGGAGCCCCAATCGAAGCAGCGCCGCAACGCGCTCGGGCGCGAGATCGACTATCCGTCGATCGACCAAGGCCGCACCCGCATGGAGCGCCATGCCGAGATTGTGAATCTCAATCTCGAACGTGCTGCGCGCTCGCCTGATTTTGAGACGCGGACCTGGGCTCAGTTTGAGCGCGGGCAAACGAAACTTGACAGTCAGCTTGAAACCGAGCTTGCGGGGCATGCGCGCCGGCGCACGAAAGAACTGCGCGCGCTCAAATCCCGCTTTCGCGGCCAGGCGGATGCCCTCCGCGCCGAGCGTCAGGAAACGCGTAATCGCGGCATCACGGAATTGCGCGCATCGTTGCATGACGCGGCGGCGGGCTTGCGCCAGCGTCACCGCGCCGAGCGTCAGGCGCTACGGCAAAAGCAGACGACGCTTTGGGCGCGCGCCACGCGCTTTCTCGACTGGACCGGCGGCACGAGGAAGAAGCAGTACGCCGCCCGGCGTGAGCAGATCGACCTCCACAAGGCCGAGCGTTCGGCGCTGGCGCGTCGATCGAAGGAACAGCGCGTCGCCTTGGAAAGCGCGATCCGCCAGCGCTTCCAACCCCGAGCCGAGCGGTTGCAGGACGAACGTTCCAGCGGCCTCGCTGCAATGCGCGACATGCACCAGCGCGGCGAAGCCGCAGCCGACGCCAAGCGTCAGCTTCGAGAACGCGCGCGTGAACAGGAGCGCAGCCGCACCGCCGAGCTGATCCGTGTCGGGAAAGCCCACCAGCGCGACGTGAAGGCGGATGATCAAACGCCGCGAGCGGAGTTTATCCGCACCGTCAACCAGCGCGGACAGGTCGCGCGCCGAACTCCGCAACAGCGTCAACCTGATCGTGGGCCGTCGCTTGATCGATAAGCTAGACGTCGCTCCAAACGTTCGCTGCAACACTATCGGCAACAGGGTTGCGGTTTTTTTTTGCGCCGCCCCCCGATCCAAATATCGGCTTAACCGAACTGCAATGACCTCAGCCACTCTAGCGTCTCGAGTACCGGTGCATTGGGCTGGTCCGGTGGAATAAAAGGTGGTTCATCCAAATCCAAGACCGAGGCCGTCATGTCGTTGGTCGCTATCTCCCACGCGTTGACGACCGTTAGATTGTGCTTGCCGATTGGCAGGTCAAAAATAGGTTCGGGTTGCGCGAGCTTGTTTGGGAGGTGGACAGGAAGCAGCACATACCGGCCATGCCGCGCATAGTCTTCGAGGAACTTATCAAGGTTCTCAGTCGAATTTGGGTACATACGATTGATCCGCGATACAAATCCGACAGTTTTTCCATCCGAAATTGGAACGTTATCCGGGTTAGGACTGACCATCACGGCGTAAGAGGCGGGGTTATCGCGCGATATGCCGCGAACGATCGTAACTTTAAGATCGTCTTTGACATCGTCATCGCCGTAACGCTTTCGCCATGACATGAAGATGTCTCGGGCGGCCGAAGGATTCTCGTACGCGAGTCCCAGCATGGGAGGTGGCATGTCCGGGTCGTCCGGAGACCACATAAACGTCGTGCCATTCCATCTCGCCTTATCCCACTTCCGCGCATCAATGGGCGAAATCCAGCGCGTCGTCGAATGCTTGCCCTTGGCCGCCGCATCGCGCAATTTTCTGGGAGCGAGGCCTTTACCGCGCGGTGTGTCGCCAAATGACTGGATCGCCGCGGGAGTCGGGGCGGGGGGCCAGGTCTCCGAGCGTTTGACCTCATAGATAGGATCGGTTGGATCGATCCAATCAGCAAGGGAGAGCTGCGCGCGATCACCGTGCAGATTGCCAAGCATGATGGGAATGTTTGAGAACGTCAGCGCGCGATCTAGGGCGCGCTCATCTTCAAACAGGGCCTTGCCCCACGTCTCGACATCCTGAGGGGCGGCGAAGCGAAGGAAGATTTCAAGAACGGCATCCCTCATCCAACGCGGAAATGATAGCGCATCTTCCTTGGTCTTGTATTCCATGACCATGCGGTGCGTGATCGTGCCGATGGGTTCTCCCTCAACATCGGCAAACGTCAGGACAGGGCTGAGCCCGACGATGTCGGACGGGGTGACCCGTAGTTGCAGGTGGTCTACCTGAGGCAAAATGCGATGATCGAGGCTGGTCGCAAGCAAGGCTTCCAGTGACCCGAGGATCGCCTCGCCGATGCCGATGGAGACAAGATTGTTGGCGCAAACCAATTCAATGCGGCATCCGAGTACATTGGACGAAAGCGTGACAGTTTCCTCAAGGGCGAAGTCCGGAGCGGGATAGTCCTCTTTTGAGCCGTAGTCGTGCAGGTCGCGCATGAAGGCTTCCGCGCCTTCGCGAGTTTCTTGTTCGGGTATCCAGCCTTCCGTTCTCAAGATGTCTTCATTGCCCATCAGGTAAAGCAGTGCGGTGCGGGACATCGGCAATGCGAGCCGTTCGAGCGCGTCGGGAAGTTGAGCGATTTCGCTCAGTTTATCGACGGGGGTCTGCAGAAGCAGCGATGCGATCTGCATCATGTGGGCCTCTTGCACCTTATCGAGGCGGCGGCGCTGCCCATCCGTGCGCGCCTGTGAATGGCGAACGATCATTTCCAACTCGTGCGCACTTAGAATCTGTGGAACGCGGCGGAGCTTGAGTTCGGTATCAAAGTACCTGGACAGGACTGAAGCCCGGAGGGCGCCGATGCTGCCGTACCTTTTGAACGACGAGAATTCCTGACTGACGGCGGCTAGGGTGTAGTTCCTTGCAGCCCATGGAAGGCCGACTTCTTCGAAGGCCAAGCCTGCGCCTAGCAAAGCGTCGATGAGATCATCCTCATACTCCTCCTTGATGAGGAGCGCGACGGCACGGCCGAACCAGCGGATAGCGTCATAGGGCAATCCCTTCGCAAGCTTCTGGTATCCCCGCTGAACACTCTTCTTTGCAGCCTCCCCTTCGCCGCTGCGCGCCGCGAGGGCGTCGGTGACGGTCTCGAATAAGGTATCGAATTCCTGGCTGTCAGCGATGAATTCGCCGATTTGTGTAAGGGCATTTGCGATGCTCGTGAACGGGAATGTTCCTAACCCTTCGGCGCGTTTTATGACGTCGGTGAACGAGACCCAGATATCCTTGAGCGGGTCGTCGCGATGCTCAACGCCTTTTTCGGAGACACGAGTCATGAGCAACAGGGCTTCGGCATGTAACGCGTTGTTGGGCCGACTGGTCTGTACCGACAGACCTTCCAGCGCCGCCTTGAGCGCAGCGGTGCGGTCCTTGAGCTTTCCCTTCGATGCTTCCATCGAGCCCGATTGGACGCTCATGCGTATCAGGGGCAGAAGATTGCTCAAACGCTCTAAGTCATTTGCGTCGTCCGAAGCGAGAGCGAGACCTTCAACTGTGTCGTAGAGTTCGGACGTGCGAAGGTGGTCCTCATGCCAGAAATGGGAGGTCCATGCCCACTCGTAGGAAATCGCGAGTTCGAGCTTTTTGAGATTGTTATCTCGCGCGAGACGAAGCGCGCGATCAAAACGCCCGTTCACGTCAACACTCGAATGCTCCAATCCTCGAGCCAGAAGAGCGGCATTTCGCGCATCTTCGACTAGCGCGGCAGGCTGCCCCTGATATTGCGATCCGTCAGCGATCTTTGCCTCAAGGGCGTCTAGCTCCGCCTTACGCTGGGTATCACTTGGCCCCAGCTTCTTGGTTTGCTTCTCCGTGCCCTTGCCAACGCCAAGCTCCTCAACCGCAATGGCCATACTGTCGTGCTTGAAAACGCGGTCGAGGATCCAGGTGCGATCCAGAATGGTGACTGGGATGCCGTGCTTTTTAAAAAGCTCGTCTTGCAGATCAGCAGACTTCTTTGCTGGGACGAACTGGTTGGTGACGCAGATGATCTGGTCGTAGTCTCGCTTGGTGCCCGCGATGGCGGCGACGTCGGACTGGATTTTAGAGCGCCAAGTTTTCTTGGCGCTGAATGCGAAGGCCTTACGTTCGCCGGCCTTGTCGTTGTCGGGCACGAACCAGCGAGCGGAAATTTCACTCGATACCGGGAACGTCTCTGCGTCGGTCTTACCGTCGCCCCCACCAACCGGACCAGTCTGAGGGCGAATATTCGGCGCTATGAATTTCTCGCAAAGACGTTGCGAGAAATTTTCGAACGCAGTCTCATCTTTCTGATTTGTGAGCGTTTCGAGGTGGTAGGATAATACGTCGCGCTCGACTTCGTATTCCACCTCGGAAACCGAATCGGAGAACAAGTCGGGGTGGCGGTCTCGCATATAACGCGAGGGTGCATACTTCGGTTTTTCGGGAGGCTTCGTTGGTTCGGTCATGAAAGGAGAATATAGGATTTCACACAACCTACGAAATGGGTCGTGCAGGTGAGAGGCCGCTCACTTAATTAACATATTGAAAATAAACGACTTCAAGTCGTTTGAACGTTAGCTCTGGCTTCTACACCTCTCGCGTTCCGCGAAAAGCGCCTTGAAACGCGTTTGAACCTCTAAACGGCGTTTTCCCAATTCGACAAATCGCGCGTCCGGTATCACCGGGCCGCTGGCACCCAGCGAGTCGAAATGTTCTTCGAACTCGTTGCAAACCGCGATGAGTTCATCGACCACATGCGGGATCGGATCGACCGGCACCTTTCGCAACAGCCATGCTTCAAGAGGTAGATTGGCTTTCGCTGCGCGGCGCTCTTCATAGACCCGCTGCGCGCCGGAAAGAGCTATCGCCATTTCCCGTGCCCACTCTGTACGGTCCGCATCCTCATATATGCGAACCCTGCGATTGCGGGGACGATGGTCGAAATCAAAGTCCTGGGGGACGCTCGGATCGGCCACGAACACGATCCGCCGCTCGCCTTTTGGCTTTGGCGTAATATCCAGCAATTCCCCGTCAGGGCTTTTCCAGACGCAATGAAATTCGGCGGTCAAGAGCGCTCCCGGCCACTCCCAGATCGTCCAGCCGAACATGGCTTCGCCGCCATCCGCCTTGATCTTCTCGCCTACGCCATCGCTGCACCAGCCGTACAGGCCGTGCGGGTCGTTCACGACCGGAACGTATTGCGGTGGATCGCCATCGAGGGTCTTTGCGAAATCGAGCAGCGCAGGCGTCATTTCGGGCGGCGTGGTTTCGGAGATGTCTGGCGCTTCGGCTCTGTGAGCCGCGAACTGTTCGGCAGAGGCTTGGCGGATTTGTGCAAGAGGCATCGACATAGAAATGATCTAGTTTTGTTCTGGCGCACGCTCAAGGTCTGCGCACCGGATCGACGAAATTCTTAGGGCTCCGCCCTCAGCGCGCTGCAAGCGATCTTCCGCCCAGCTTCCTCCGCGCTACGCGCTCCGTGCAGCCGGTTCCCCGCGAAGACGCTTTCCGCTTGCACACCCGCTCTTCGCCAGAGCGGCAGGGTTGCAGATACCCGCAACCTTCTTCCCTTGAATTGGACTTACTCGGCTTTGCGTTGCCAGTCTGTTCTGCTATTTTTGTTTCATGTCAGATGAGTCACTAGATGGCGGGCCGATACAACCGCCGAAAGTCAATCGCGCAGCCGATTTAGGGCGTGCAGCCGCCAAAGGCGTACTCGGTGCGGTGCCTGTTGCCGGATCGTTGTTGGCCGAAGCGGCGGGCGAGGTGTTGCCCGATCCGACCGAAGCGGATCGTCGCCGGTGGGAAGGCGACGTCACGGACGGAGTCAACAACCTGCACGGTCGCGTGGAGAAGATCGCCCAGCAAACCGGGGCGCGAACCGTTTCGCTGACCGGCGGCAGCGCGGTTGCCGCCAAATACATGGTCGAGCATTGCCCCGACGGGCTCGCCCACACCTGGGTCAGCATCGACGAGATTGCCGCTGCCTATCCCGATGTTGAGCGGCAGGAAATCAAGGACGGGTTAGGTGATCTGGAATCCTACGGCCTAGTCAGCACAATCTCTTTCATTGGTAGCCCCGATCGGTACAAGCTAACGCAATACGGGTATGAGGTTCTGGACCCGCCAATCATGGGCTGGAGCCCGAAAGAGGATGCAAGGCAGGTCGCCGCTCTTGCGGTGAAACAGCAAGATGGCGTGCGGTCTGCCGATTTGGAAGCGGCGCTTGGATGGCCGCGTCGCCGCTTCAACCCCGCTCTGCGCATCGTCGTTGATTTTGTCGAGCCGGGGCGGGTTAGCCAGTCGTTGCAACCCGATTATGTTACGAGATGGTTTTCACCGAACAACATGGAGCGCGCGCAGCTTCGTCGGTTTGCCGCTGGTGAATGAGTGCGGTTGGGGTGGTCGATCGGAGCGAATCGCGGCATGCTTTTGGATGATCGAAGCGCGCCGCAAACCCGAGAAATTGACCTGTGCAGGAAAAATATCTGCACGGTTCCTGCACAGCCGCATTCTATCCACAATTATTAAATGATCTCAAGGTGATGGGAGCGCTTTATCCTTTCGCCGGGATGACGGCTGTTGGTGTTCGACGGGGCTTCGACGACCCCGGACCCAATCCGCATCTCCCGCGTTTGGACTGCGAGCGAAATCGAACCGCGCTCGCGCAACTCCAGGAGATGCCCCCATGAAGCTGATTGCGCTGGCAGCAGCCCTCGCCGTCTCGGGCACCGCAGTCGCCCAGACCGCGCCCGCGACGCAGGACAGCACGACCGTCACCACCACCACGACCACCGAGGCGGCGCCCGACCCGCAGGGCGGCTACCAGCCGACCCAGCCGCTGTTCACCGGCACGCCCAAGCCCGGCGACACGGTGGTGTTCGTGCCGAACACCCAGACGCCCGACCAGGCCTATCCGGCGCCGCCGCCGATGGCGCACTACCCGATCTGCAAACCCGGCCAGTTCGACAATTGCCGGCAACGCGGGGGCTGAGGCCCGCCGCGACCTACGGGGGACCGGTGTGGCCATGATGCAGCCGGTTCCCCTTCGCCTTTCCCGGCGTTAGACCAACCGAAATAGCCGTCCCGGCGAAAGCCGGGACCCAGGCCAGCAAGCTATGTCGCTCGTGACCCCTGGGTCCCGCCTTTCGCCGGGATGACGCTTTGAGTGGATCGAACCCGGAGAACGCCCCGATGACCATCGACTTCAGGGATCGCGTCGCGATCGTCACCGGCGCGGGCGGCGGGCTCGGGCGCGCCTATGCGCTGCAGCTGGCATCGCGCGGGGCGAAGGTGGTGGTCAACGACCTCGGCGGCTCGCGCGACGGCACCGGCCATTCGGACGCCGCGCTCAAGGTGGTCGAGGAGATCGAGGCGGCCGGCGGCGCAGCGATGTCGAACGGCGGGAGCGTCACCGATTACGGCCATATGGTCGCGATGGTCGAGGCGGCGAAGGCGCGCTGGGGCCGCGTCGACGTCCTGATCAACAACGCCGGCGTGCTGCGCGACAAGAGCTTCGCCAAGATGGAGCCGGCGGATTTCGAGTTCGTGGTGCAGGTCCACCTCATCGGCTCGGCGAACTGCGCCAAGGCGGTGTGGGAGACGATGCGCGCGCAGAATTACGGGCGCATCCTGATGACCGCCTCGTCGAGCGGGCTCTACGGCAATTTCGGACAGGCCAATTATGGCGCAGCCAAGCTGGGGGTGCTCGGTCTCGCCAAGACGCTGCATCTCGAGGGCGCCAAGCACGATATCCGCGTCAACACGCTCGCGCCGACCGCGGCGACGCGGATGACCGAGGACATCTTCCCCGAAGAGATGTACCGCCATTTCGAGCCCGAGAAGGTCGCGCCCGCGGCGCTCTACCTGGTCAGCGAGGATGCGCCGAACAATGTGATCGTGGGTGCGGGCGCGGGGGTCTTCCAATCGGCCTATGTGACGCTGACCCCCGGCGTGCGGCTCGATGGCGATGCGCTGAGCCCCGAAGGCGTGGCGGCGCATTGGGCGGAGATCACGTCGCGGGCGGGCGAGACGGTGCCCAATGCCGGGGCCGAGCAGGCGATGGCGATCCTGTCGAAGCTGCAGGGGAAATAGGCGCGCGACGCCGGCCGGCCTTCGCTATCGCTTCGGCTTGAGGGCGTCGCAGTCGCGTTCGGCCTCGCGCGCGGACTGGCTGCCGACCACTTCCAGCCGCGGCTGATAGATCCATAGGTCGCCGGGGCCGTCGAGCATGACGCCGAAGCTCAGCTTCTCCTGGTCGCACCGCACCGGCCCCATCGTCAGGCTGATCGGCGTCCAGGTGTGCGAGCCGCGGAACTCGAACTGGCCGGTCTCGGTGGCCATGTCGGCCCGGGCCGTCGCGCTGGGCTTGCCCGGGCGGCCGCTGGCGACCCAGAACCACACGCGCCCGGCCTTCTGCGACGCCGCCCACATCGTCACGCGCAGGATCTTGCCGCGATAGGGCCGCGCATCGACCACCTGACGCAACTGGCCCCAGCCGTGCGGGCCACCGCTCCGTGCGCCGATGCAGAGCGGCGCACCGTCCTCGGGTATGCGGAAGACATATTGGTCCATCCGCGTGCCCGCGCGCTGCCAGATGTCGGGGCCGGTGACCGGATCGTCGTCGGGAAAGATGCCCAGAACGCCCGTCGCGGGATCGCGCTTGATCACTTGCTGGCGCGACTGCGCCGCGGCGGGCGCCATGTCCACGTCGTCCAGCGGGTCGCCCGGCCGGGGTTGGCAGTGCGGCAATCTTCCGACGACCAGGATCGGGGGATTTTCGGCATCCTGCGCGGGGTCGTCCGCGGGCGCGGTCTGGGTGGCTGTCTGGGGCTTCGCAACAGGCTGGCCTGCTCCGTTCTGGGCAGACTGGCTCAGGATCATCAATAGCAAGACCGACAGCATCAGACCTCCCCCCGGGGCGCCGGCGCGATCATAGGGTACGGCAGCGGATCTCCAAGGAAAAACGAGGCGGGTCTAAGGGGTTGGCGTCCGCGTCCGTCCGGTGCGTTCCAGCTTGCCCCAGCCGACCCAGAAGCCCGCCACCGCCGAGCCGATCGCGCGGAGCACGACCCAGTACATCACCTGGCGATAGACGAAGCGCTGGGCGAGCAGCAGGAAGCCGGGGAAGCGCTTCTCGCGCTTCTCCAGCGCATAGGCGGTCCAGCCGCAGGCGAGGTCGACCGCTGTGAAGATCAGCCAGTAGAGCCCCATGCGGAACACGTCGGTCTGCGTCTGCGCCCAGCCGTGCTGGAGGACGCGGACGATCGTGCCGACGATCGAGACGATGAGCGCGGTGTCGATCAGCGGCGAGATCGCGGCGAAGACGATCTGGAACAGCCAGGTCTGCGGCACGCCGACCAGCGCGAGGCCGGCGGGCCTGCGGTCGAGCACGAGGCGGCCGTGCTTCCACAGGCATTGCAGCGTGCCGAACGCCCAGCGGTAGCGCTGCTTGGCGAGCGCCTTGAAGCTCTCGGGCGCCTCGGTCCAGGCCACTGCCTCGACGTCGTAGGCGACGCGCCAGCCGTCGCGCTGGATCGCGATGGTGAGGTCCTGGTCCTCGGCGAGCGTGTCCTCGGGATAGCCGCCGACGTCGTCGAGCGCTTCGCGCCGCCACGCGCCGACCGCGCCGGGGACGACCATCATCGCATCGAACCGCGCGAGCGCGCGGCGCTCGACGTTCTGTGCGGTGACATATTCGACCGCCTGCCATTTGGTGACGAGGTTGACGCGGTTGCCGACCTTGGCGTTGCCCGCGACCGCGCCGATGTCGGGGTCGGCGAACCAGCGCGCGAGGCGGGCGATGGTCAGCGGCTCGAACTGGGTGTCGGCGTCGAGCGCGACGATGACGGGGGCGGTGGCGTCCTTGAGGGCACGGTTGAGCGCCGCGGCCTTGCCGCCGTTGACGAGCGTGAGCAGCTGGACGCGCGGATCATGGCCGAAGACCTCGCGGACGATCGCGCTGGTGCGGTCCTTCGAGCCGTCGTCGGCGACGATCACTTCGAGCGTGACGCCCTCGCTCTCGAGCACGCGGCGCACCGAGGCCTCGATCACGCGTTCCTCGTTATAGGCGGGGATGATCACCGAGACGAAGGGCGGTTCCCCGGGCATCGGCGGGGCCGGCATGTGGTTGCGGCCGGTGACCGCGAGGATCGTCATCAGCACCGCGCGCGCCATGCCGAGCGCGATCGCGAGGAAGAACAGCCAGACGAGCCCGCCGCCGATCGCCGAGAGCACGCGGAAGATGCCGACGTCGAAGCGCACCGCCGCCAGGTCCTCGGCGGTGACCTTGGGCATCACCTGCGCGGGCGTGAGGCCGGCGAGCTGCGAGACCGGGACGAAGGTGTAGCCCTTGGCGCGGAGCCGGTCGATGATCTGCGGCAGCGCGGCGAGCGTCTGGGTGCGGTCGCCGCCGCCGTCGTGGAGGAGGACGATGTTCGCGGAGCGGTCGGGCTCTGGCTCGAGGATCTCGCGCATCGTCGTGTTGATGATCGCGTCGACGCCGGGGCGCTGCCAGTCCTCGGGATCGACGTGGAGGCCGACCACGGTATAGCCCGCCTGCTGCGCCGCGAGCGCGGGACCGATTTCGTCGGCGGTGGTCGGCTCGGCGTCGCCGAAATAGGGTGCGCGGAACAGGCGGGTGCTGTGGCCGGTATAGGCCTCGATCACGCGCTGGGTGGTGTTGAACTCGAGCCGCGCCTCGGTGTCGGTCACCTGCGCCATGTTGGGATGGGTGTAGCTGTGGTTGCCGATCTCGTGCCCCTCGGCGACGAGGCGGCGCATGAGGCCCGGATTGTCGACCGCATTCTCGCCGATCACGAAGAAGGTGGCGGGGACGTGCTTCGCCTTGAGCACGTCGAGGATGCGCGGGGTCCAGTAGGAATCGGGGCCGTCGTCGAAGGTGAGCGCGATCAGCTTGGGATTCTGCGCGCCGGTGCGGGATACGACATAGGGGGTCGGGAGCGAGTCGTAGACGACGTTGTGGATCAGCCCGTCGGCGCCGAAGGTCATGCGGCGCTTGCCGGTGGTGGGGGTCGCGGTGATGCGCAGGATCTCGCCCGAATGCTCGACGTCGACGTCGTTCGCGGGGGTGATCGAGGCGAGATCGGGCCGCGCCTTGCCCCGCGTGCCGGGACTTTGGCGCCAGGTGTCGAGCGTGGTCCAGACGCCCGGGTCCTCGCTGCCGAGCCGCCACAGCGCGACGCTGTTGACGCCCAGCGCGCGAGTGGCCTGGAGCTGGTTCCAGGTCGCGGCGGCGTCCATCAGCCAGATGTTGTGGCTCTCGCCGTCCTCCTCCTCATAGGCGAAGCGCGAATTGCCGCTGTCGGGGTCGAACTGGGGCGTGGTGCTGCTGTCGTGTGCGGCGTCGAGCGCTTCCTCGACCGTCATCGCGTCGACGGTGTCGCCGTGCCAGTCGTAGCCGTAGCTGCCGAGCGCAACGATGAGCTTGTCGCGCGGGACCTGGGAGAGCGAGCGGCGGATCTGCTCGATGAACCAGGGCTGCGCCGCGATCGGGCCGGCGGTGCCGCCCTGCCAATGCTGGTCATAGTCCATGAGGAACAGCCGGTCGGTGACCGCGGCGATCTGGGCGAGCGGCCAGGTGGGGTCGTCGGCGGGGATGGTGACGGTGACGAGCAGGCCCTTGGCGTCGAGCGCCTTGTTCGCTTCGGTGAGCAGCTTGACGTAATCGGGCAGCGCTTTGGCCGGCAGGTTCTCGAAGTCGAAGCAGAGGCCCGCGGCGTGCTGGCGCTCGGCCATGGCGACGAGCGCCTGGATCAGCCGCGCGCGGGCGGCGGGATCGTGGAGCAGCGTCGCGGCATTGGGGCCGTCCCAGGCGCCGTCGTCGAGGTTCTGCACCATGGTGAGCTGGTGCGGGCGTGTCGGCGCGGTGGCGAGGAGATAGGCGAGGCCGGGATCGTTGACGATGCGCAGGGCATGGTCGGGCCCGCTCACGCCGGCGAGCGCGGGGACGACCCAGTCGATCTGCTTGAGGTGGCCGCGCAGCGAATCGAGGCTGGCGGGATCCCAGGGAACGTAGAAGCCGACGGTGAGCGGCTGGCCGGCGTGTGCGGCGGGCTTGCGCGGCAGCCAGCCGCCGAGCGTCGAGATGCCGCGGCGGACGTGATGGCCCGCGCGCGCGACCTGCGCGCCGAGGCGCAGCGCCTGTGGGCGCTCGAGCCCGATCGCGAGCGGCGAGCCGGCCGGGACGTCCACCAGGGTGGTAGCGAAGAGCACCGCGGCGATCACGATGCCGAGGAACACCGCGACCATTCCGCGCAGAGACCAGCGCTTCCGGAAGCCGCTCGGATCGTAGAAGACAGGCTGATGCGTCATGGTGCCACCCCGGCGAGAGTCCCAGGGGCGGCGCAGTGGCAGGCAGCGGCGGGCGCGTAAATCAAACCTAAGCAGGGGGTGGGGGATCGGTGCTGTCTGACTCCCCTCCCTGGAAGGGAGCGCAGACTGTCAGGGTCGGATCCGATCAGTCCGCCGGATCCAGCAGCGCCGTCAGCGCCGCCTCGACATCCGACTCGCGATAGGGCTTGCCGATCAGCGGCGCGGCCTGGGCGCCGCCGACCTCGGGGGCGGCGGCATAGCCGCTGGCGAAGGCGAAAGGGATGCCGCGTGCGAGCAGCGCCTCCGCGATCGCGATGCTCTGCTCGCCGCCGAGATTGACGTCGAGGATCGCCGCGTCGAGCGCGGCGTCATGGGCATAGCGCAGCCCTTCGTCGAGCCGTCCGGCGGGACCGATGGGGATACAGCCGAGCGCCTCGAGCATGTCCTCGAGGCACATCGCCACGATCGGCTCATCCTCGACGACGAGCACGCGCGCGCCGGCGAGGGCCGTCACGACGCGGCCTCGGGCAAGGGCGCGTCGAGCGTGCAGATGAGGCCGGCGGGGGCGAACTCGATATGGACGGTGCCGTTCAGCTCCGCCGCGAGCCCGCGCTCGATCATCCGCGTGCCGAAGCCGCGCGACTTGGGCGGCGTCACCGGCGGGCCGCCCGCCTCGCTCCATTCGAAATGGAGCTGGGGATCGGCCTCGCTGCCGCCCCGCGCCCAGAGGATCGTCACACGTCCCTCGGGCTGCGACAACGCGCCGTGCTTGACGGCGTTGGTCGCGAGCTCGTGGATCGCGAGCGCGAGGCTGATCGCGGTCTTGGGGGCGATGGTGAGGTCGGGGCCGTCGAGACGGAAACGGCCGAGGTCGCCGCCGTGCGGAGCGACCGCATCGGCGATGATCCGCGCCATCGAGACCGAGCCCCAATGTTCACGGGTGAGCAGGTCGTGCGCCTCGCTGAGGGCGGCGATGCGGCCTTCGAAAGCGCGCCGCGCCGCCTCGGGATCGGCGCCGGCCTTGAAGGTCTGCTGGGCGATGCCCTGGACGATCGCCAGGCTGTTCTTCACGCGGTGGTTGAGCTCGTCGACGAGCAGCCGGAGATGCGCCTCGGCGCGCTTGGCCTCGGTGATGTCGCGCCCGATCGCATTGAGCGCGATCGGCTTGCCACGTTCGTCGGCCATCAGCCGCGAATCGATCTCCCAGACCAGCTGGCGGCCATCGCGGGCGCGCACGACGATCGAGACGCGGGTGTTGCCGCCAAACTGGATCTTGTGCTCGAGCGCCTCGCGGCTGAGCGCATATTGCTCGGCATCCATGAACTCGGAGACATGGCGGCCGATCGCCTCCGCCTCGGTATAGCCGAGGGCACTGAGTGCGGCGGGGTTCACCGAGGTGATCCGCTGGTCGAGCGTGGTGGTGATCAAATAGTCGTTAGCCTGCTCGAAGATCGTACGGAAACGCGCTTCGCTGTCGCGCAGTTCCTCCTCGGCATGCTTGCGCTCGGTGATGTCGAACGAGACGCCGACGAAGCGGTTGAGCCGACCGCCGTCATGGTCGATGCGGCTGCCGTGGCTCTGGAGCCACCGCTCCTCGCCATTGTCCGCGCGGCGGATGCGATATTCGATGCGATAGGGCTCGCCCGCGGCGAAGCAGCGCTCGACCGCCTCGCGCGCGATCGGCTTGTCCTCGTCGACGATGCGCGCGATCCAGTCCTCGACCGTGCCGCGCAGGCTGGCGGTGCGCGGCAGGCCGAGCAGGTCGAAGCGGTTGGGCGACCATTGGCCCTCGCGCGCTGGCAGGTCGAGCTCCCAGGTCGCCATGCCGGCGCCTTCGACGGCGAGGCGGAGCGTCTCCTCGCTTCGGCGCAGCTCCTGCTCGGATTCGCGGCGCTGGGTGACGTCGAGCGTGACCGCGAGCACGCCGAACGGCCCGCCGCCGGGGCGACGGATCACCGATACCGAATTGTTGACCCAGACGATGCCGCCGTCCTTGCGGATATAGCGCTTCTCATGCGTGTAAGGTGTGCCGTCGTGCACCGCGCGTTCGAACATCGGCACGTTGCGCGGCAAGTCGTCGGGATGGGTGATCGACTGCATCGTGCGCTGGAGCAGCTCCTCGCGGCTCCAGCCGGCGATCTCGCAGAAGCGGTCGTTGACCAGCGTGAAGCGGCCGTCGAGATCGACTTCGGCGAAGCCCGCGGTGGACTGGTTGACGAAGGCCGAGAGCTGCGCCTCGCGGTCGCGCAGCGCCAGTTCGGCTTCCTTGGCGTCGGTGACGTCGTGCGCGACGCCGATGAAGCCGATGTGGCGCCCCTCCGCATCCCAGCGCGGCTGCGAGGTCGAGTGGAGCCACCGCCATGCGCCATCGCCGCGGCGATAGCGTCCGATCAGCTCGAAGGTCTTGAGGCTCGCTTCCCCCGCGATCGATTCGCCGAGGATGCGCAGCGCGTCGTCGGGGTGGATGATCTCGCGCCAGTCGAAGTCGAGCGCCTGCTTGTAGGAGACGCCGAGCCATTCGACATAGGCTCGGTTGACGAAGCTGCGCCGGTGGTCGAGTCGCGACACCCACACCGCGACGGGCGCGGAATCGGCGATCAGGCGGAACTCATCCTCCCCCACGGGCAGCGGCTCGCTGCCTGGCGCGATCGGCTCGTCTGGATCGGACGCGTGCATGGGCCCGCGACCCTAAGAGCAAGACTAGGGAAAGCAACGCGGAAATCCCGCAACCGGGGAGGCGCCTCCGGGACAGTGGAGGCGCCATGAGCCGAAGCCGCGGGGGGATCGGATGCGGCTTCGGCTCACTCCCGGCGCGCGCCGATCCGGGCGAGGACCGGCACGTGTACGCTTACGTGCTACTCACGATACTGGAAGGCGGCTTGGGAGGAGCACGGCTTCGAAACGATCTTTACGCAGCATTAAGCCCATCCGGATACTCCGTTTAAATACCTCAGGGGGGGCCCGTAAGTGCGGCTACTGATCGTTGATGACGAACCGGCGATGCATGATTCGTATCGCCATTGCTTCGAGCCTGCGCGCGGCGAGCGTGGCGAGGCGGCGCTGTCGGCGATGGCCGCGGAACTGTTCGGCGAGAGCGGCCAAATGCCCGTGGTGCCGGTGAACGAGGACCATCACTTCGCCTCGACGCATTGCTCGCAGGGATTGGAGGCGGTCGCGGCGGTGAAGGACTCGATGGCGAGCGGCGACCGCTTCGCGGTGGCCTTCATCGACATCCGCATGCCGCCGGGCATCGACGGCAAGGAGACCGCGGCGCGGATCCGCGCGATCGACCCCGAGATCAACATCGTCATCGTCACCGGCTATTCGGACTTCTCGCCGCTCGACATCAGCCGCGCCGCCGGCCCGGCGGACAAGATCTTCTACATCGCCAAGCCGTTCGAAGTGGACGAAGTCGTCCAGACCGCGCGCGCGCTCGGGCGGCGATGGCAGGTCGATCGCGAGCTGGCGGCGGCGCGCGAGGCGCTGGCCGAGAAGATCGCATTGCTCGAGGAGCAGACGCTCGAGCTCGCCGCGAACGAATCGCGCGCGATCCACATGGCCAACCATGATTCGCTGACCGACGCGCCCAA
This sequence comes from Sphingomonas sp., assembly GCF_017745215.1. Taxonomy (GTDB): domain Bacteria; phylum Pseudomonadota; class Alphaproteobacteria; order Sphingomonadales; family Sphingomonadaceae; genus Sphingomonas. The sequence goes on along the minus strand of NZ_JAGHZV010000005.1, from coordinate 178,335 downwards.
CCGGCTCGCCTTCACCCGCGCGCTCGCCGAGCAGGTGCGCGAAGGGAGCTGCTTCGCGATGGCGATGCTCGACCTCGACCGGTTCAAGCTGGTCAACGACAGCTTCGGCCATCTCGCGGGCGACGAGCTGATCCGCATGGTCTGCGCCGAGCTCCAGGGCGTGATGAAAGGGGAGGGCTTCGTCGCGCGGCTGGGCGGCGACGAGTTCGCGATGCTGATGCGCGTCGCGGGCGAGGACGAAGCGATGATGCGCTGCGAGCGGCTGATCCGTGCGGCCTCGGCGAACTTCTCGGTGTTCGGCCACACCGTCCAGGGCAGCGCTTCGGCGGGGCTCGTCGTGGTGGGGCCGGACGAGCCGCGCGATCCGGTGGACGTGATGCGCCGCGCCGACCTCGCGCTCAACGAGGCCAAGCGCGACGGGCGCGGGATCGTCCGGCTGTTCGACGAGAGCATGGACGAATCGATCCGCTTCCGCCGCCGCATCGAGACCGGGCTCGGCCAGGCGATCGAGAATGGCGAGCTGTGCCTCGTCTACCAGCCGATCGCGACGCGCGACACGCTGGAAGTGAAGGGCTTCGAGGCGCTCCTGCGCTGGGCGAGCCCCGAGTACGGGCTCACCGCGCCGGCGATGTTCATCCCGATCGCCGAGGAATCCTCGCTGATCCACGAGCTCGGCGACTGGGTGACCGACGAGGCGCTGAAGACGCTGCAGCAATGGCCGGATCAATATGTCTCGGTCAATTTCTCGCCGCGCCAGTTCCGCCGGCAGAATTTCGTCGCGCATCTGATGGCGCGGGTGATGGAGGCCGGGGTGAGCCCGCAGCGCTTCCAGATCGAGATCACCGAGACCGCGATCTTCGACGATGCCGAGCGCGCGGCGGACACGCTGTATCGCCTGCGCCAGATGGGCTTCCGCATCGCGCTCGACGATTTCGGCACGGGCTATTCGTCGCTCTACAACATCCGCAAGTTCGCGCTCGACAGCCTCAAGATCGACCGCAGCTTCGTCGACGGCATGGGCCGGGAACGGGAATCAGCCGCGATCGTCCACTCGATCATCCACCTCGGCCGCGCGCTGGGGCTGGAAGTGGTGGCCGAGGGCGTCGAGAATTCGGCGCAGCTCCAGGCGCTCCGAGTCGCGGGGTGCAGCCATGCCCAGGGCTATTTCCTCGCCCACCCGATGGTCGCCGAGCGCGCCGCGGCGCTTTCCGCCAAGCGCTTCCTGACCCCGGGCGAGGATGAGGAGATCGTGTTCGGCTTCGGAGCGCGGACCGGGACGCACGGCTGATGCGTGCCGGCGCCGGGCCTTCGTCGCGGCGATTGCGGCCGCCGGGGTCGCTCGGCGGCAAGCTGGTGTGGATGCTCACCGGCATCGGGCTGATCGCGGCGACTGCGCTCACGCTGCTGATGGCGATGGTGATCGTGCCGAGCTTCAACCGGCTCGAGCGCCAGCAGGTGCTCGCCCAGGCCGACCGCACGCGCGCGGCGCTGGCGGATTATGCCCGGGTGATGGAATCGGTGGCGCGTGCCTCGGGTGAAGGCGTGGCGCCGCAGGCGATGGCGAGCCTCGACGTCGAGGGCGTCGCCTGGGTCGGGCTCGAGGGCCGGGTGCGCTCGGCACGCTGGGTCGATGCGGGGCAGACGACCGGGAATGCGGCGATGCGCGATGCGCTGGCCGCGGCGGCGGGTAGCCTGGACTTCGCGCGGGTGCTCGAGGGGCGGGGCTCGGCGAGCTTCTACCTGCGGATGGGCGGACGGCTCGCGGCGGTGGGCGTGGCGCGCGTGCCCGGGAACGGCCATGTGCTGATGGCGCGGACGATCGGCTCCCGGCAGCTGAGCAGCCTGCTCCAGCTCGCCGCGCGGATCGACCTGAGCCACGCCGCCAATGCGCTCGAAATGGCGCCGGGATCGTCGACGCTGGTGGTCGGCGTGCCGGTGCCGGGTCCGCGCGGCGAGCCGGTGGCGACCGCGGCGTTCAGCGTGTCGCGCGACATCTCGACGCTGGGGACGCGGCTGCTGCTGCTCGCGGTGATCGGATCGAGCCTGTTGCTCGCCTTCGTGCTGATCGTGCTCCGTCGCGCGATCACGCGACTGGTGCTGCGGCCCTTGAACCGGGTCGAGCAGCATATGGGCGTGGTGCGCGAATCGGGCGAGCTCGACCTGCTCACCGAAGCGCCGCGCAACGACGAGATCGGCAGCCTGGTCGCGAGCTTCAACTCGATGCTCCGCCAGCTCCAGGGGCTGCGCGAGCAGCTCGAGGCGCAGAGCTTCGCGATGGGGCGCAGCGAGAGCGCGGTCGCGGTGATGCACAATGTCCGCAACGCGCTGAACCCGGTGACGACGGTGATGAGCCAGGGGCTCGACCGGCCGCCGGCCGTGGACCGCGCGACGCTCGACCGCGCTTTGGCCGAGCTGGTCGAAGGCAGGATCCCGGCGGCGCGGCGGCGGAAGCTCGTCGCCTTCCTGGCGGCGGCGATCGAGGCGGGCGACGCCGAGCGCGACGAGCGCCACCGCCAGCTCGACATCGGCCGCGAGGCGCTGCGCCATGTGCTCGACATCATCGGCCGCCAGCAGGAAGTTGCGAACGCGCGGCCGCAGCTCGGCTCGTGCGACCTCGTCGCGATCGTCGCGCAGAATGCGGTGATCGCGCGCTATTCGGGCGGGACCGCGATCGAGTTCCGCTATCCGGCCGAGCCCTGCTGGGTGCTCGCCAACCGCGTGATCCTGAGCCAGGTGGTGGGCAACCTCTTCTCCAACGCAGTCGAGGCGATCGCGGCGACGGGGCGCGGCGAGGGGAGCATCGCGGTAACGATCGAGCAGGTTGGCGAACGCGTGCGGATTCGGATCAGGGACGACGGCGAAGGGTTCGACGCCGACATCGCCGACCGGCTGTTCCAGCGCGGCTATTCGACGCGCGAGGAGAAGTCGGGCGGACTGGGGCTGCACTGGTGCGCCAATTCGATGCGCGCGATGGAGGGCACGCTGGCGCTCGAGAGCCTGGGGCGGGGGTATGGCGCCTGCGCGATGCTGTCGCTGAAGGCGGCGAGTGTGCTGGGGATACAGGCGGAGGTTGTAGCGGCGGTGGGCTGAGCGCCGCTTCTTTTACCCTGTCATCCTGAACGTGTTTCAGCATCCAACCAACCTCTTGGCAGTGTCGCCCGCAGTTGAACCCCGAAACAATGGCGTGTGATCAATTGCCGAACGGGTTTCGGCACTCCTACAGCTGACGATTTAGGAAGACAGCGTGCCCCTCCCAACCTGCTTTCAAAGGCCGCAATTAATGACACGCCCAAGTTGAGGGTGACGGGTCTTCGAAAGGCGAGGTGCGACGACCCTGCGAGAAGGCAGAACAAGAAGACCCTCACCCAGCCTACATCGGGTCGGCCATGCCGGGGGCACGCCGACCCGATGTACCCGCGAAACCGGGGAGACGGCTTAAAATGAAGAAGCGGGTTTGGATGCGAGCGGCCCGGTAAGTCCGCTTCGCACCCGAAACGAACCTGCTCCGGATCGGGCCGGATTTCATCCGATATGATTGATATCGAATCAAAAAAGCCGCGGGCGGGTGCCCACGGCTTCATTCGGTTTCATTACCGACCGGGCCGGTCAGCGCACCCCCGCCACGGAAGCGCCTCACCGCCGGCCCGGCAGTGCGTTCGGTTCAGAACGGACGAATGTTGTCGCCGCCCAGACCGTCGCGGAAGAGAACAAGAAACGCGAACATCTTCAGTCTCCCATCGTGCGCATTTCGCGCGATTCGGTGGTTAAAGGGAGATTAAGCCTTAATCAAGTCGTAACACTACGGAGGACAGCGGTGTCATCGGGCGTTCCGGGGGGCGTTTCCAGACGCATTCAGGAAGGGCGAACGGGGTCCGTGCTTAACGCTTCCTTCAAGGCTGAGCGCCTAGAAGTGAGGGGATGTCGGCACGGATCGAACCCCCGGCGAACTCAACACCTGCTCGCGGCCGTGCGGCCGCGAGCGGCGCTCGCGCACGCCCTGCAGAGCGGGAGATACCCCGGGCGGATGGTTCGGGACCGCAACGAAGCGGCGACGCGCCGATGCCGCGCCGGATCTCGCTGCATCCCACTGCACGCGCCGAGCGTGGCAACGGCGCCGGCGGCAACGGTCGCTACTGGCGCATCCTCTGCCTGTGCGAGATCGGCAACTTCGCGATGCTGCGCCGGCACCTCGGCCGCCCGCGCGCCGACCAGCTGGTGCTCGATGCCGCGGCCAGGATCAATGGGATCTGCCCCGACATGCGGATCGCGCCGAGCGGTCGCGCGCTGATCGAAATCTCCTTCGAGCGCGAGACCACCGAACTCGCGGCCGCCGACATCGACCGGCTGCGCAAGGCGTTCCTCCGCTCGCTCGACATCGACGGCGAGCGCTTCCAGCTCCAGATGCGCTTCGGCGTCGCCGCGGCGCCGTCGGGCGACAGCGACGAGGTCCGCCTCGCCGAGGCGGCCGAATCGGCGCTCGAGCAGGCGCAGGCCGAGAATCGGGTGGTGATGCTCGACCTGTCGCGCACCGACCTTGCGTTCGACCGGCTCACCCTGATGCGCGAATTGCCGCGGGCGATCGCGAACGGGGAGATGTTCCTCCAATACCAGCCCAAGATCCACGTCCGCCGCCAGGCGATCGCAAGCGCCGAGGCGTTGATCCGCTGGCAGCATCCAACGCGCGGGCTGATCCTGCCGGGCGACTTCATCTCGGTGGCCGAGCAGGCGGGCGAGATCGGCGCGCTGACGCTCTGGACGCTGCGCCAGGTGATCGCCGACCAGAAGACCCTCGCCGCCGACGGGCACGACCTGCCGCTGTTCCTCAACATTTCGGGCGTGCTGCTCGCCGACGAGGCGTTCGTGGCGGAAGCCTGCGAGATCCTCGCGCATTCGGACGCCAAGATCGGCTTCGAGATCACCGAGACTTCGGTGATCCGCGATCCCGAAAGCGCGATCCGGCACCTTCATGCCTTCGCCGACATCGGCGTGACGCTGGCGATCGACGATTATGGCGCGGGGCTCTCGTCGCTCGCCTATCTGAAGCAGCTCCCCGCGCGCGAGCTCAAGATCGACAAGATGTTCGTGATGCAGCTCACCTCGAGCAACCGCGACCCGCTCATTGTCCGCTCGACGATCGACCTCGCGCATGCGCTCGAGATGGAAGTGACGGCAGAGGGGGTGGAGACGCCCTCGGCGCTGGCGCTGCTCAGCGTGATGGGCTGCGACATGGTGCAGGGCTTCCTGATCTCGCGCCCGCTCGGCATCGACGCGTTCCGCACCTTCGTTGCCGACGAAGCTAAGCTGCAGGGCGCCGGCGCGGTGCCGACGTCGTTCATCCGGCCCGAGAGCTTCTGGAAGCGCGCGTGATGCGGCGGAAGCTGCGTCTCGCGTTGCTGCTGCTCGGCTGTTCGGCGCTGGTGCCGGCGGCGGCACGGGCCCAGGCGCCTTCCGCGGCTTCGTCGCCGCTGCCCCAGCCCAGGTTCAGCCCCGCGATCGAGGATGCCTTCGCGCGCGCCAAGGCGGCGATGATGGAGGACCCGCGCGAAGTGCTCCGCCACGTCGCCGATGCGGAGCGGCTCGCGGCGGCGCTGCCGGACGAGCGCACGCGCTCGCTCGTGCTGGCGACGGGCTATTGGCTCGCGGCCGAGGCGCATCTGCGCAGCGGCGAGCCCGACCTCGCCGCGCCGCTGCTCGCGCGCGGGCTCAAGCTGATCGCGCCGATCCAGGAGACGCTCAAGCTGCGCGGCGACCTGCTGATGTCGCAGGGCTCGCTCTTCGTCGACCGCGACCAGGCGTCCGAGGCGCTGGGCAACTACCACCAGGCCTATCGCACCTTCGTCGCCGCGCGTGAGCCGCGCAGCCAGGCGATCGCGCTGCAGAACATCGCGCTGCTCTACCTGGGCGCGAACGACTTCGCGAATGCGCAGAAATATTTCGCCGAGGCGGCGGGTGCCTATGACGGCGATCCGCAGCTCTCGATGTCGCTGCACAACAACCTGGGCAACACGTTGCTGAGGCTCGACCTCTACGACGCGGCCGAGGCGGAATATCTGAAGGCGTTGGAGATCGCGCGCGCAAACGGCAGCGCGGTGCTCGAGGCGCGGGTGCTCGGCAACATCGCGCGCGGGCGCGTCGAGGCGCGGCGGCTGGCCGCGGCGGAGCAGGCGCTGTCCGAGGGCTTTGCCCTCGCGCGCGGCGCCGATGCGCATGCGGTGCGGCTCCAGCTCTCGGCCGTGGCGGCGCGCGTCGCGATGGAGCGCGGCGACCTGGCGCGCGCCAGGCAGCTGATCGACGAGGTCTTCGCGGGCGTCGACCTGAGCAAGACTTCCTCGGCCTATCTCTATCCGCATACCGTCGCCTATCTCGTCTACGAGAAGCTGGGAGAGGATGCGCTGGCGCTCAGGCACCTCGAGGCAAAGAAGCGGCTGGACGACGAAGCAGCGAAGGTGGCGACGACCACCGGCGCGGCGCTGATGTCGGCGCAGTTCGATTCGGCGAACAAGGACGCCAAGATCGCCAATCTGCGCGCCGAGCAGATCGCCAAGTCGGCCGAGTTCCAGCGCGCGCTGTTCCTCTACATCGGCGGCGCGACGCTGGTGATCATCCTGCTGCTCACCGTCGCGCTGTTCGTGATCCGCCGCAGCCGCAACCAGGTTCGCGCGGCGAACATCGTGCTGGGCGAGACCAACTTCGCGCTCGAGAAGGCGCTCAAGGCCAAGACCGAGTTCCTCGCGACGACGAGCCACGAGATCCGCACGCCGCTGAACGGCATCCTGGGGATGACGCAGGTGATGCTCTCCGATCCCCGGATCGAGCCGGCGACGCGCGACCGGATCGGCATCGTCCATGGCGCCGGCGTGACGATGCGCGCGTTGGTCGACGACATCCTCGACCTCGCCAAGATGGAGACGGGCAACCTCACCGTCGAGACCGCGCCGACGAACCTGCCCGCGGTGCTGCGCGACGTGACGCGGATGTGGGAGGAGCAGGCGCGCGCCAAGGGGCTGGGCTTCGTGCTCGACCTCGAGAAGGCGCCGGGCTGGATCGTCAGCGATTCGGCGCGCCTGCGGCAGATCGTGTTCAACCTGCTTTCCAACGCGATCAAGTTCACCGCGGCGGGCCAGGTGGGGTTGAGCGCGGTGGCAGAGGGCGGGCGGCTGCGGCTGGTCGTCACCGACAGCGGCATCGGCATCCCGCAGGAGAAGCTCGACGAGATCTTCGAATCGTTCAAGCAGGTCGACACCAGCACGACGCGCAAGTTCGGCGGGACCGGGCTGGGGCTCGCGATCTGCCGCAACCTGGCGCGCGCGCTCGGCGGCGACATCTCGGTCGAGAGCCGCGAAGGCGAGGGCTCGCGCTTCATCGTCGACATGCCGATGACCGAGGCCGAGGCGCCGGCGGAGAGCGTCGCGGCGAAGGGCGGCGAGGGGACGCTGCTGGTGCTCGACCGCAACCCGATCGCGCGAGCGATGCTCAAGACCCTGCTCGAGCCGCGGGTGGGCACGCTGCGCTTCCTCGCGACGCTGGACGAGGCGGTCGCCGCGCTGGGTGACGGCGCCGACGAGATCCTGGTCGACGAAGGCACGCTCAAGGCACAGGACGGCGATCCGACGGCCCTGCTCCGCCAGCTCGCCGACGCGGCTGCGGCCGCGGGCGCAGCGAGCGCAGTGCTGTGGGTCAAGCCTGATGATGCGATTCGTACTATACTTCTTGACGCGGGTGTCGGACAGGTGATTGACAAGCCGGTGAATGGACCCGCATTGATCAAGGCGCTCGTTACGGTGTCGAAAGGAGATTCGGACGAGCCGAGTCCGGGCGCGCTTGTGTCGCGGGCTGCATAGCGCAATAGGTTCCGGGAAGCCGAACAAGAAGGTCGCACCTCTGATGATTGCCGCGCTCGGATCACGCCAAGGATGAACATCCTCTTCATCGAGGACGACCCGATGAATCGCCGGGTCGTGAAGGACATGCTCGATGTCGCGGGCGCGACGATGGCCGAGGCGGGTCTGGCCGAGGAAGGCTTGGCCAAGATCGAGGCTGAGGACTTCGACGTCGTGCTCGTCGACCTGCGCATGCCGGGCATGGACGGGCTCGAGGCGATCCGTCGCATCCGCGGCCGCGAGGATGCGAAGAAGGACCTGCCGATCATCGTGATCACCGCCGACACCGCGGTCGACCTGCGCGAGCGCTGCCTCGAGACGGGGGCGGACGACGTGCTGTTCAAGCCGGTGGCGATGGACGCGCTGTTCGATTCGATCGGCCGCGTGCTCGCGATCCGCGGCGGGGGGATGATCCTCTAGGGATCAGTCCTCCAGGATGCGGCTGTGCTTCCGCGTGTCGCGCATCGCGAGGTAGGTGATGAGCGAGATGCCGATCATCGCGGTGACGTACCAGTAGAAGCCGCGCTCCCAGCCTTCGTCCTTGAACCACAGGGCGACATAGGGCGCGGTGCCGCCGAAGATCGCGTTGGCCAGCGCATAGGGAAGCGCGACCCCGAGCGTGCGGATGTGCGCGGGAAAGAGCTCGGCCTTCACTACCGCGTTGATCGACGTATAGCCCGTGACGATCGCCAGCGCCGCGACCATCAGCAGGAATGCGCCCACGCCGGTCTTCACGCCTTCGAGCGCGACGAAGATCGGATAGGAGAAGAGCACGCCCAGCACGCCGAAGCCGACCATCAGCGGCTTGCGCCCGATCCGGTCCGACAGCGCGCCCGCGAGCGGCTGGAGGCACATGAAGACGAACAGCGCGGCGGCGTTGACCTGCGCCGAGGCGGCGTCGGAGAAGCCCGCGGTCTTCTTGAGGAAGGCGAGCGGGTAGATGGTGTAGGCATAGAAGGCGAGCGTGCCGCCGGCGGTGAGCAGCATCACCACCGCCGCTTCGCGCGGGTGGCGCAGGCAGAGCGCGAGCAGCCCCGAGCGCTCGCCGGTCTCGCGCCTGGCGAAACTCTCGGTCTCGGGGAGGCGGCGTCGGAGCCAGAAGACGATCACCGCGAGCAGCCCGCCGATCGCGAAGGGGATGCGCCAGCCCCAGGCCTTGAGCTCCGCCGCGGGCATCACGGCCTGGAGCAGGATCAGCGCGAGCAGCGCGATCAGCTGGCCCGAGATCAGCGTGACGTACTGGAAGCTCGAGAAGAAGCCGCGGCGCTCCTTGCCCGCCATCTCGGAGAGATAGGTCGCGCTCGCGCCGTACTCGCCGCCGAGCGACAGGCCCTGGATCAGCCGCGCGAGCACCAGCACCGCGGTCGCGGCGGGGCCGATCGCCGCATAGCCGGGCGTCAGCGCGATCAGCAGCGAGCCGAGGCACATCAGCGTGACCGACAGCGTCAGCCCCGCCTTGCGGCCGTAGCGATCGCCGTAGACGCCCATCAGCCAGCCGCCGATCGGCCGCATGAAGAAGCCGACCGCGAACACCGCCCAGGCGTTGAGGTCCTTCGCCGCGGTGTCGGGGAAATAGTGCGGCGCGAGATAAGCGGTCAGCGCGGCATAGGCGTACCAGTCGTACCATTCGACGAGGTTGCCCGCCGATCCGCCGAGAATCGGGCCGAGGCGGCGCCGGGGCGTCGCGGCGCCCGTCACGCGGCCTTCTTCGCCTCGCGGCCGATGAGCCCCGTCATCCGCGCGCCCCAGCGCACGCCGCCGAGCACCGGATAGAGGAAGCCGAGCCCGGGCGGCAGCTTGCCCGTCGCGCGATCGGTGGGGTTGGAGGCGAGCGACACCAGCTCGCTCCATTTGTAGCCAAGCCCGCGGCGCAACCACAGCGCGCCGAGCGTCGCGGGCAGCATCGTCCGCGCGGCGGGGTTGGCGTGCTCGGTCAGCTCGAAGTCGCCGGCCATGCAGGCGAGCGCGATCGCGACGAGGCGGCGATGGACCGGATCGGCCCGGAGCCTGGCCTCGAACGCCGGGTCGAGCGGCAGCGCGAGCAGCTTGTGCGCGAGCAGCATCGCCTGGGCAGCGGCGCGGCCGACGCCGAGCGCGCGCGATTCCTCGTAGCGCTGCTCGACGAGCTCGGGCTCCCGCGCGAGCCAGGCAGCGACGTCGGCGAGCCATTTGAGGCGGAACCAGCCGTGGTGCGCGCCATGGACGAAGAGATAGGGGAGGAGAATCTCGTCGGCGAGCGTCGGTACGTCGATACCGGGCGCGAGGACGATGCGTTGGCGCGGCGCCGACAGGCCCGCCTCGGGCATCAGCGCGGGATTGGCGAGCATCCGGCCGTGCAGCTCGACGATCAGGCCGCTCTGGGGGTGGTGCCAGCCGGTTTCCTTGCAGACCTTCATCCAGGCCTCGATCTGGTGGTCGGCGATCTCGGGACCAGGGTTGAAGCGCCGGTAGCCGGCCTCGGCAATCAGCGAGCAGGCGCGGGCCGTGTCGGCTTCGGAGACGAGCAGGTCGATGTCGTTCGACATCTTGACCGCCAGCGAACCATAGGCACGCACCGCCAGGGTGAGTCCCTTGAAGCCGATCCAGTCGATCCCCGCGGCATCGAAGGCGCGGCCGAGCTGGGCGGTGGCGGCGAGCGCGATCAGGTTGCGCCGGGCATTGGCCTCGCCGCGCTGGGCGAAGCCGGTCGCGACTTCGGGCGGTGGCTCCAGCCCGGCCGAGCGGATCGCGTCGTCGACCAACCCCCAGACGCGCTGGCGCCGGGCGATCGCCGCGGCGCGGGACCAGTCGATCCCTTCTGCAGCGTCGCGCACCGCGGCGTCGCGCTCCGGCCCGCGCGGCCACCGGCAGGCGGCGCAGACGAAACGGAACTCGGGGCTGAAATCGCTCGGCATATCCGGGCTATAGCGGCTGAGCGGGCAAAGCTGAAACCCCCGGTGCGCCTCGGCACTTGGATCCGTCGGTCGACGACTCCGCGAAACCCAACCGTCACCCCGGCGTTGTGCCGGGGCCCGCCGGGAGACAACGGCTGGAATAGAGCCTCTCGTCCGGCCGGTGCCGCTGGGTGGACCCCGGCACAAGGCCGGGGTGGTGATGTGTTTACCGAGTGTCGGGGCGAACCGCAGATGCCTCTACACCGAAGCCTCGCGACAAAGGGCGAGGGCCTTCCTCAGCCAGGGGAGAGAAGAAGGCCCTCGCCGACGCGGTACGGGCATTCAGGGACCCATCCCGTGCCGCGCCTCTCTCCCCCGGACAATGGTGGGGAGAGACTCGTCGCCGTCAGCGCACGATCTTGATCGCGGCGCCGGCGGCATATCCGGCGGAGACAGAGCCGGACATGATTGGAGGACTGCTGCGGGATCTGCGCAGCGGAATCGTCGGCGAAGACATTGTCGCTCGCAAAATTCGGCGGTTCCTTGCTGTCCGTGGCCCGGAGATCGGGGCCGAACCGCACGGCGGAATTTCGAGCGATGTCGCGATGTTGCAGCGCGTATCAGGCGGCGGCCGTGGGCTCCAGCGGCAGGCGCACGCGAGCGCGGCCGCCGCCCTCGGGCCGGTTCTCGAGCGTGACATAGCCGCCATGCGTCTCGGCGATGGCGCGGACGATCGCGAGACCCAGCCCGCTGCCGCCGGTCTCGCGGCTGCGCGAGGTCTCGCCGCGGACGAAGGGCTCGAACAGCGCGGCGGGCGCGGCGCCGAAGCCGGGCCCGTCGTCGTCGACGACGACTTCGGCCCAGCCCGGCAGGCTTGCCCAGGCGATCCGCGCGGCCTTGCCGTAGCGCACCGCATTGTCGGCGAGGTTGGTGAGCAGGCGGCGCAGCGAGACGGGGTCGGCGAGGATCACCAGCCGCGGCCCCGCCTTGGCGGTGACCGGGCGGCCGATCGCGTGGAGATCGTCGGCGACGCTCTCGATCAGGCTGCCGAGCTCGGTGCGCGCGCGCATGTCGCCGCGCGCGTCGCGGACGAAGCGGAGCACGTCGTTGAGCATCGTCCGCATCTCGTCGATGTCGGCCTCGGCGCGCTCGCGGGCGCCCTCGGGCAGCTTCTCGACGCGGAAGGCGAGGCGCGCGAGCGGGGTGCCGAGATCGTGCGCGATCGCGGCGAGCATCGCGGTGCGGCCCTCGGCGGCCTCGAGGATGCGCGCCTCCATCGCGGCGATCGCGGCGGCGAGCTCGCGGACCTCGCGCGGGCCGCCCGCGGGGATCGGGCGGCGGGTGCCGAGCCGCGTCTCGGCCGCAGCGGCAGCGAGGCGCTCGATCGGGTGCGAGATGGTGCGCGCGATCCGCCAGGCGATGAACGTCATCAGCACGATCAGGCTGAGGATCGCGACGAGGTTCATCGCGTGCCAGCGGGTGAACCAGGGCTCCTCGGGCGTCTCGACGACGCGCCAGCGCGGGGCCGCGCCGGGGAGCCGCATCGCGACGCGGAAGCTGCCGAACAGCATCTCGCTGCCGATCCAGGGCGGGCCGAAATAGCTGCCGTGCACTTCGCCGCCGCCGGCGGCCCTGGCGATCTCGGCGTCCATCGCCGGGTTGACGTGCTCGCGATAGCGCGGCTCGGGCAGCACGGCGCCGTCGGTCAGGGTGAGCCGGGTCGCGAGCGAGGCGGGCACGGCGCCGGTCTTGAGCGCCTGGGCGACGAGCGCCGGGCGCACCGGCACCGGCCGGCGCGGCGGGCCCGAGAAGGTGACCGCGAACAGCGCGAGCGCCGTGAACGCCACCGACGCGCCGACGAGCAGCACGATCGGCGCGACGATCGAATAGCCGCGGCTCATCGGCGCGTCACGTCGGCGACGAAGAGATAGCCTTCGTTGCGCACGGTGCGGATCAGGTCCTCGGCGCCGGGCCGGGCGAGCTTCTTGCGCAGCCGGCTGAGCTGGACGTCGACCGCGCGGTCGAAATGCTCGGCGTTGATGCCGCGCGACATGTCGAGCAGCGTGTCGCGGGTGAGCACGCGGCGCGGGTTCTCGACGAAGGCGAGCAGCAGGCGGAACTCGCCGTCTGAGAGGTTGATGACGAGGTCGTCGGGATCGAGCAGCTGGCGGCCGAGCGGGTCGAGCCGCCAGCCGGCGAAGCGGAGATAGCTGCGGTCGGCCGGGGCGGCGGGGGCGTTGCGCGTACGGCGGAGCACCGAGCGGATGCGCGCGAGCAGCTCGCGCGGGTTGGCGGGCTTGGCGACATAGTCGTCGGCGCCGAGCTCGAGCCCGACGATCCGGTCGATGTCGCCGCCGACGATCGAGTGGAAGATGACGGCGGGGCCGCTCGCGCGGTCGAGCGAGCGCAGGATGCTGAGGCCGTCCTCGCCGGGCATCATCACGTCGAGCACGAGCAGCGCATAGTCGTGCTGCGCCATCAGCGTCCGCATCTCGGGCGCGCCCGAGGCGGCGTCGACGCAATAGCCATGATCGGCCAGGAAGGCGGCGGTCAGTTCGCGAATGCCGGGATCGTCGTCGACGATCAGGATGCGAGTTTCATAGTCCAAGATGAGGTCGTCCATCGTCCAGACGATTGCTTCCGCAAGCTATCCGGGGCGTTTCAGCGCTGCAATCCGGTGTAATGCGGTACCAGTGTGGTTTGGCTGCAACAGCCACCACAGTCGTCATCCCGGCGAAAGCCGGGACCCAGGGTTACAGGGGACATCGCTCGTGGCCCTGGGTCCCGGCTTTCGCCGGGATGACGGTGGTTGGGAAGCAGAATCAAGAAGCGCGGGGCGCTCCTCAGAACCGCTTGAATTTGCCGCCGGCTGCTGTTAGAGGGCCGCCCTCCGCCGCAGCTCGCGCTCCGGCGAACCCTATTCTATTGAATCGACGGCAACTCGATTTCGAGATCGGAGCAAAGACGGCTTTATGCAAATCATCGTTCGCGACAACAACGTCGACCAGGCCCTTCGCGCGCTCAAGAAGAAGCTGCAGCGTGAGGGCGTGTACCGCGAGATGAAGCTGCGCCGTCACTATGAGAAGCCGAGCGAGAAGCGCGCCCGCGAGCGCGCGGCCGCGGTCCGCCGCGCGCGCAAGCTCGAGCGCAAGCGCATGGAGCGCGACGGCGCGCGCTGAGCGCGTCGTTCGAGTTGCCATTACGCCCGCCCATTGATCGGGCGGCAAAGTTGGGCCAAAGGCGCGCGAAGGCCGTCTTTGGCCCGACTTTTATTCACCTTCGATGAGCCGCACCGCGGCGGGAGCCCAGCATGTCCGTCACCGCCGTTCCGCTGCAGCCCGTCAAGGCCTCGTACAAGCGCTGGCTGTGGTTCGGGCTGGTGCTCGCGGTCGCCGCTGCCTTCGGGCTGGCCTGGGTGGGCACGCGCGCGGTGGTCGCGGCGAAGGGCACCAACGAGCAGTTCCTGTCGTGGAACAAGACCCAGCCGGGCATCCACACCACGGCTTCGGGCCTCCAGTACCAGGTGCTCAAGCAGGGCACCGGCGCCAATGCGGTCGACGGCGACGGCGTATCACTGACGATCGAAGGCAAGAAGCGTGACGGCGAGATCTTCCAGCCCAAGGGCCCGCTGCGCTACCAGATCGGCGCGCAGCCGATGATCGCGGGCTTCACCGAAGCGGTGAAGCTGATGAGCAAGGGCTCGGTCTATCGCGTGTGGTTGCCGGCGAACATCGCCTTCGGCGCGACGCCGATGGCGCCCCCGGAGCTCAAGGACGCCGTGTTGATCTTCGACATCAGCATGGACGACCTGGTGACCGCCGCGCAAATCCAGCAGATGCAGCAAATGCAGCAGATGCAACAGCAGCCTCCGCAGGGCGCGGAACCGGGCGCGCCGACTCCGGGCGGAGCGCCGCAGGGCCAGCCGTAAGTCGCGCTCGCCGCTTCGCTGCGGCGGGGGCGAAGAGGATTCGACGCAAAGCCCCAGGCATTTGTTCCGCAATGCGGAACGAATCTTGATCTGAGTGGTTCAGGTACGCGTATAGGGCTGCTAGGACGATTGGTGCGCATCAGGGACGCGCAGAACGAAGGGGGTAAGGTCCGTTGGTGACGCCCTACATGCACGTCAACCAATCGCGGCGCATGTTCCAGTCGTTGCGGTTCCAGATCGTCGCGATCCTGGTGGTCGGCGGGCTGGCGCCCTTCTTCCTCAGCCATTTCGACATCCTGCTGAGCGCGAACACTTCGCAGAACAGCGCGATCGGCTCGGTCACCGCAGCGCTGGCGGCGCTGATCATCTACCGCCGCATGACCGCCTATCCGGGCACGATGGCGTTCGCCTATATCCTGCCGGTGTTCGTCTCGACCTATGGGCTGGCGATCGCGGTGCTGTTCTTCACGCGCCTCGAATATTCGGGATCGATGCTGCTGGTGGGCTTCCTCGCCTCGGTGGTGTTCACTTTCCTGCTCGCGCTGGTGATCGAGCGGCGAGGCGTGGCGCGCTTCTACGTCGTGCCGGGCGGGATCGACGACCTGATCCGCGACGCGCCGCGCTTCGAGTGGGTGACGCTGCGCCAGCCGCTGCCGCCCGAGGAGCGCGGCGCGACGATCGTCGCCAATCTCCACTGGGATCATGATTCGGCGTGGGAGCGAATGCTCGCCGAGGCCGCGCTCAAGGGCCATGCGGTCTACCACACCAAGCAGCTCCACGAATCCCTCACCGGGCGCGTACGGATCGAGCATCTCTCCGAGAACAACCTCGGTTCGCTGGTTCCCAACTTCGCCTATGACAAGGTGAAGCGGCTGGGAGATCTCGCGGCGTGCGTCGCGCTGTTGCCGGTGCTGATCGTGGTGCTGCCGGTGATCGCGATCGCGGTGCGGATCGATTCGGGCGGGCCGGTGATCTTCCGTCAGGTGCGGATGGGGTATCGACGGCGTCCGTTCACGATGCTCAAGTTCCGCACGATGACCGATCGGCTGCCGTGCGAGGATCCCGAGGAGGCTCGCAACGACGCGGTGACGCTCCATGACGATTCGCGGATCACGAGGGTCGGCCGCTTCCTGCGCCGCACCAGGCTCGACGAACTGCCCCAGGTGTTCAACATCGCGCGCGGCGAGATGAGTTTCATCGGCCCGCGCCCCGAGGCGATGCCGCTTTCCGACTGGTACGAGCGCGAACTGCCCTTCTATTCCTATCGCCACATCGTGCGCCCGGGCCTCACCGGCTGGGCGCAGGTGAACCAGGGCCATGTCTCCGAGCTCGCCGACGCGAACGAGAAGCTCCAGTACGACTTCTACTACATCAAGAACTTCTCGGCCTGGCTCGACATCGTGATCATCATCCGCACGGTGCGCACCGTGCTGCTGGGCTTCGGATGGCGGTGAACCGCCTACACCCATGCCGCGCCTGATCTTCGTCAATCGCTTCTACGCCCCGGACCATTCGGCGACCGCGCAGATCCTCACCGACCTGTGCCGCTACCTCGTCGCGCGCGGCTTCGAGGTGACGGTGATCACGAGCCGGATGCGCTACGACGACCCCGCCGCGGTGCTGCCGCGCGAGGAACCGCTCGACGGCGTGCGCGTGCGCCGGGTCGCGACGACCCGATTCGGGCGGGGGACGATCCTCGGGCGGCTGAGCGACTATCTTTCCTTCTATCCCAGCGCCTTGTGGGCGATGCTGCGACTCGTGAAGCGCGGCGACGTGCTGATCGCCAAGACCGATCCTCCGCTCGTCTCGGTGCCCGCGGCGCTGGTCGCCTGGATCAAGGGCGCGCGGCTGGTGAACTGGCTGCAGGACCTCTACCCGGAAGTCGCCGCGGCGATGGGGATCCGCTGGGCCGACGGGGCAGGGGGCGCGCTGGTGGCGGGCTTGCGCGACTGGTCGCTGCGAAGGGCCGCGGCGAACGTCGCGGTGGGCGAACTGATGGCCGAGCGCGTCACGTCGCGCGGCGTGCCCGGCGCGAGCATCGCGGTGATCCAGAACTGGTCGGGCGACACCGACATCGCGCCGCTCGTGCACGAGGCGAACCCGCTGCGCCGCGAATGGGGCTATGGTCCCGAGCAGTTCGTCGTCGCCTATTCGGGCAATTTGGGGCGCGCGCACGAGGCCGAGACCTTGCTCGACGCGGCGGCGCGGCTCGAGGGGCGCGACGACATCCGTTTCCTCTTCGTCGGCGGCGGGCACCACCTCGACGGCGTGCGCGCGCGGGCGGGCAAGAACATCGCCTTCCAGCCCTATCAGCCGCGCGAACGGCTCGCCCAGTCGCTGGGCGCCGGCGACGTCCACTGGCTGTCGCTGCGCGAGCCCTTCGAGGGGCTGATCGTGCCGAGCAAGTTCTTCGGCATCGCCGCAGCGGGCCGGCCGGTAATCGCCGTGACGCATCAACGCGGGGAGATCGCCCGGCTGCTCACCGCACACGGCTGCGGCGAAGTGGTCGCGCCGGGGGACGGCGAAGGGCTCGCCGCGCTGATCGCACGCCTCGCCGGCGATCGCGCGGCTTGTGCGCGTATGGGCCGTCATGCGAGAGAGATGATCGAAGAACGGTACGGCCAGGCGCAGGCAATGGCCCGATTCCATGGGCTTTTCGCCGCAGTCGCGAGCGGCGGGCTTGCCGCTGGTGCCGCACCGCAGCAATAATCGGCCAAGCAAATGTTGAACATCTTCAAATCCCGCCGCAACCGTGCGGATCAACCGCCCCAGGGAGCGCCGGGCGCACGCTGCTATGCGATCGGCGACATCCACGGCCGGCTCGACCTGCTCGATGCGATGCTCGACCGGATCGACGCGGTCGAACGGTCGCGCTCGCCGGCGAAGACCTGGATCGTGCTGCTCGGCGACCTGATCGACCGCGGCCCCGATTCGGCGGGCGTGATCAATCGCTTGCGCACGCGCGAATGGGGGCGGCTGCTCCCGGTTTTCCTGCTCGGCAATCACGAGGAGATGATGCTCCGCGTGCTCGGCGACGAGCCCTGGCTGGTGACCGACTGGATGACGCATGGCGGATTCGAATGCGCGCAGAGCTATGGCGTGCCGGTGGGCAAGCTGGCGTCGCTTTCGGCCGAGCAGGCGGCGGAATTGCTGCGCGCGCACATTCCGCCCGAGGATGTGGCGTTCGTGCAACAGTTCGCGGACAGCTTCCGCTTCGGCGACTATCTGTTCGTCCATGCCGGAATCCGCCCCGGAATCCCGCTGGAACGGCAGAAAACTCAGGATCTTCGCTGGATTCGCGCCGACTTCCTCGATGCCGTCCGGGACGACGGCCTGATCGTGGTGCATGGCCACACGATCAGTAAAATGCCGGACGAGGCGCCGGGGCGGATCGGAATCGACACTGGTGCGTATATGGGTGGGCCGTTGACGGCTCTGTTCGTGGAAGGCGCTTTTAAGTCATTTTTAGCAGTCGAAAGCCATAGCGAAGCGGCGAAAACGAGTTGACTTGGCGGGTTGTTTCGGCGAGAGGACTCAGGAGCGAACCGGCAGTCACGGGCTGCATGTTGGTGGGCCGGAATAAGATTAGTACAAGGGGAAGAACATGAAGCTGACCAACTTCATTTCGTTCGGTGCCGCGATTGGTATGGCGCTCGCGCCTATCGCCGCTGCGCAGGCGCAGGGCGCTGCAGATTCGGCCGGCTACATGGTCGTGCGGGACGGCAAGGTTGTGACCGTCTCGGGCGCTTCGTCGCTGACGGCTGGTGATCGCGTCGTGACGCGTGATGCGGGTGCGAAGCTGGCTCTCAACGGCTGCTCGCTCGACGTCCCGGCGGCTTCGAGCGTGACGATCTCGAGCGATGCCTGCTCGAGCAGCGTCAAGTCGCTCCAGCTGGCCCGTGCCGGCTACCAGATGGAAGATACCAGCTCGCTCAGCGGCGCTGGCTGGCTGGTCGCGCTTCTTGCGCTGGCCGCCGTCATCACCGGTGCGATCATCGCGGCCGACGGCAAGAAGAAGCCGGCGAGCCCGTAAGCTCTCGATCGCGAGATCGGAATAAAAAGGCCGGGTATCCCCCGGCCTTTTTTCGTTTTCGGTAGACCTGCGCCGGCGAACGCGGATAAGGCTTTGGCGGCGGTGACTTGCCGAGGCGAGGTGCGCGCTTTTGAAACGCCATGGCCGGCGCGATTCGATCCAAGGGTGAGCGTGGTGCCTTCCGCGCTGGGTTCGCGCGGTGAACGAGAGGGTGACGTAATGAGTGTTGACGCTGGCCGCCCGGGAGTGCGAGGCCGCCTTGCGATGTGGGCCGCGATCATCGCCGCGGCGGTGACGCTCACGGGATGCGCTTCGCGCGGCGGGCCGGTCCCCTATGGCGTCCGGAACTTTGGCGCGCCCTCCGTGCCGACCGCGGCCGACCTCAACCAGGATTATCACGTCGGCGCGCGAGACGTGCTGACGATCAGCGTCTTCCGGGTTCCGACGCTTTCCGGCGACATGCAAGTGGAAGCCAATGGCAGCATCATCATGCCGCTGCTCGGCCCGGTGCCGGTGATGGGCAAGACGACGCTCGAAGTCGCCGCGGACCTGCGCCAGCGGCTGGGCGAGAAATATCTCCAATCGCCCGAGGTGCAGGTATCGGTGAAGGCCTCGCCGCGGCTGCGCATCACGGTGGACGGGGCAGTCACGAGCGGCGGCGTGTTCTCGATCGACGGACCGACGACGCTGATGCAGGCGGTCGCAATGGCGAAGGGGACTTCCGATACGGCGAATCCGCGCCGGGTGGTGGTGTTCCGCACGATCGACGGCCAGCGCATGGCTGCCGCCTTCGACCTGACCGACATCCGCCGCGGCCTGAATCCCGATCCGGTGATCTATGGCGACGACATCATCATCGTCGACGGCGACCGCTGGCGCTCGCGCTTCAAGGACGTGGTCTCGTCGATCCCGCTCGCTGCGCTCTTCTCTCCGTTCTGACCCGCCTGAACCGCGCGTCCCCCCCCTCGCTTCTGGTAGCTGACATATGAACGAAGACACTCCACTGGTCCCGGCCTCCAAGACCCAGAGCGGCTGGCTCGCCGATGCGAGCAACGATTATCTGCGCCGTGCGGTCGCGACTTCGAAGGAAGAGGGACACAGCGGCATCAGCCCGCACGAGATCTGGCGGATTCTCTACAAGTGGCGCCTGCTTATCCTGGCGAGCATCGCGGTCTGCGCGATCATCGGCGTGGTCACGACGATGATGACCACCAAGATGTATCGTTCCCAGTCGCAGATCGAAGTCGCGCTCAACGAGCAGCGCGTGGTCAACGAGGACCGCGGCAGCGACTCCTACCAGACCTATCGCGACCCGCAGTATCTCGCGACCCAATATGGCCTGTTGCGCAGCCGCGCGCTGGCCGAGCGCGTCGCGCGCAGCCTCAATCTCGCCGGCAACCCGGCGGTGGTGCCGCAGAACGCGCCGCGCAACGTGCGCGAGAAGATCGCGGCGGCGGTGGTCGCGGGCGGCGTGAGCATCACGCCGGTGCCCGGCAGCCGCCTGATCACCATCCAATATGAAAGCAAGTCGCCGCAGCTCGCCGCGCAGATCCCCAATGCCTACGCCGAGGGATTCATCGCTTCGAACCTCGAGCGCAAATATGACGCGACGGCCTTTGCCCGCCAGTTCCTCGAGCGTCGAATCTCGACGGTGAAGGCGGCGCTCGAGAAATCCGAACGCGCGCTGGTCGCCTATGCAGCCGAGCATCATATCGTCACGGTCGATTCGGACGTGGGCGGCAGCGATCGCGGCTCGAGGGAACAGTCGCTCGACAGCGCCAACCTGCTCTCGCTCAGCCAGGCGCTGACCGAGGCGCAGAACCAGCGGATCCAGCTCGAGCAAAGCTACAAACAGGCCAGCGGCGCGGAAGCGCAGATCCAGACGCAGCGCGACGCCGCGCTCGTCGGGCTGCGTCAACAGCTCAACGTGCTTCAGGCGCAATATCAGGAAAAGCTGAGCCTGTTTAAGCCCGACTATCCCGAGATGGTGAGCCTCAAGGGACAGATCGACGCGGTTCGCAGCCAACTCACCGCACAGGAGAAGCAGGTCTCGGGCGCCGTCACCGGCCAGATGAGCGCTGCCTATCGCGCCGCGCTGGGCCGTGAGCAGCAGCTTTCCGCCAAGGTCGACCAGCTCAAGACGCAGATGATCGACCTGCGCAACCGCGGCATCCAGTACACGATCCTGCAGCGGGAGGTGGACACCAATCGCACCATGTACGAGGGCCTGCTCCAGCGCTTCAAGGAAGTCAGCGTGGCCGGCGGCGTGGGCAGCAACCTGGTCTCGATCGTCGACCGCGCCGAAGTGCCCGGCGGGCCCTTCCGTCCGAGCATGAGCACCAACCTGTCGTTCGCGCTGGTGATCGGCGTGCTGATCGGCGTCGCGCTGGCGTTCGGCATCGAATTCATCGACGACACGATCAAGAACCCCGACGACATCAAGGACCGGCTGGGCCTCACGCTGCTGGGCGTGGTGCCGACGGTAGCCAAGGACGGCACCGTCGCCGACGCGTTGCTCGATCCCAAGTCGCCGCAATCCGAGGCCTATTTCGCGATCCGGACCGCGATCCAGTTCGCAACCGCGGGCGGCCTGCCCAAGTCGCTGCTCGTGACCAGCACCCAGGCCTCGGAGGGCAAGTCGAACTCGAGCTTCGCGATCGCGCGCAGCTTCGCGCGCATCGGCTATACGGTGCTGCTGATCGACGGCGACATGCGCAAGCCGACCTTCAAGTCGGACCTCGAAGGCGAGAAGGGCCTGTCCTCGCTGCTCGCCTCGCACGACACGGTCGCGGCGCACGTCGTCGGCACGTCGATCGAGAATCTGTTCATGATGCCGAGCGGCCCGATCCCGCCGAACGCGGCCGAACTGCTGGCGGGCGACCGTTTCCGCTCGGTGCTGCGCGAGGCCGAGGCGTCGTTCGACCTGATCGTGGTGGACTCGCCGCCGATCCTGGGCCTGGCGGATGCGCCGGTGCTCTCCTCGATCTGCGACGTGACGGTGTTCGTGGTCCAGGCCGGTCGCGTCCGCCGTCCGGCGATCCTGCGCGCGCTCGGCCGCCTGCGCATCGCGGGCGCGCATATGATCGGCGCCGTGATCACCAAGTTCGACGCCGCCAAGGCCGGCTACGGCTACGGGTACGGCTATGGGTACGGCTATGGCTATGGCGAGGGCGGCAAGGAGAATTCGGCTCGTCTGATCTCGCTCGAGACGCGTTGATGCCGGCCAGAAGCGGGCGTTGGGTCCGGTTGGGCGCAGCCGCGCTGCTCGTGCTCGCCGGAGTGCCCACGATTGCGCAGGTCGCCGCGCATGCGCTCGACGTTCAAGGCAACGATCGGCTCGCACGGCTCTTCGGCGGGCAGACCCAGCAGGAACGTCTGCGGATCAGCCAGGCGATGGCGGCGGGCACCGGCAAGCCGCTCCCCCCCGCGACGCGCGCGCTCGTGCGCGGGGCGGCGGTGCGCGACCCGCTCTCGGCGGATCCCTATTTCCTGCTGGGTGCCTCGCGCGCGGCGGAGGGCGACCGGCGAAGCGGCGCCGCACTGGTCGGCCTCGCGGTGCGGCGCGACCCGCGTTTCCTGCCGGCGCGCTATTGGCAGATCGACGATGATGCCCGCGGCAACCGAGTGGAGCGCGCGACCGCAGGCGTGCTGCGCGCGATCGACCTCGATCCCGACAACAACCAGCAGACCGTGCCGATGCTCGTGCGGCTGACGAAGGTGCCGGCGAGCTGGCCGCTGATCCGCGCAGCGCTGCCCGGCGCGAGCACGTGGCGCGACTATTACTACGAAAAGCTCGTCGCGGCGCAGGTCGAGCCCAGCATCGTGTTCAACGCGATCGACGCGGCGCGTGCCGCCTCTGGCAAGGCGCCCGCGGTGCAGCAGCAGGGCGCCCTGCTGCAGGCGATGGTCGCCAAGGGCGACTTCGATCGCGCCTACACCGCGTGGCTCGGGTGGCTGCCGCAGGAAGCGCTCGGCAAGATCGCCTATCTTTACGACGGCGGCTTCACCGGCAGCCCAGGTGCGCTGCCGTTCAATTGGCAGATGCCGACCGAGGGCGACGGCACTGCGGCGATCGAACCGAGCCACGGCCTGCGCTTCGATTATTCGCCCGAAGCGAACATCGCGCTCGCCAGGCAGGTGGCGCTGATCCCGCCGGGCCAATATCGGCTGACGAGCTTCTCCAAGCTCGACCAGGAGCGCGAATCGGACACGCCCGCGTCGGTCTCCTGGCAGATCGCTTGCCTGCCGAAGGGCAATGTGATCGCCAACCTGGCGCTGCCCAATGCGATCGATCTCCGCGGCGTCGCCACGACCTTCACGGTGGGCGCCGACTGCACCGCCCAGGCGGTGATGCTGATGGGCACCTCCTCCGAATTTCCCGTGCGGGTCGGCGGCTATGTCCGTCAGGTGAAGATCGAGAAGGCGACGAAGTAATGGCGCGGGCGAGCGGGAGCAGGAGCGGGCGGAGCCGCAGCAGCAAGACGCAGAAGAAGAGCTTCGAGCTGGGCGTGACGATCGAGCAGACGGTCGCGGCGGGCTTCGTGCTGCTCGCGGTGCTGCTCGGCGGTGCGAGCGCCGGAGGCTTCCTCGGCAATGCCGTGCTCCAGTTCCTGGCCCTGGCGGTGATCGCCTGGGGCGTGGTGACGGTCGACTGGCTGCCCGAGCGCCGCGGTGAGCGCGTGCCGCTGATGTTC
Source organism: Sphingomonas sp. (assembly GCF_017745215.1). GTDB lineage: Bacteria > Pseudomonadota > Alphaproteobacteria > Sphingomonadales > Sphingomonadaceae > Sphingomonas. The sequence goes on along the minus strand of NZ_JAGHZV010000005.1, from coordinate 154,927 downwards.
GCGCTTGCGGCGCTCGCGCTGATGCTGATCCAGCTCCTGCCGCTGCCGCCCGCCTTATGGTCGGTCCTGCCCGGCCGCGCGCATGTGGCGCAGGGCCTGACGGTGATCGGCGTGACGCCGCTGCCATGGATGCCGCTGTCGCTCGATCCCGCCCGGACGCTGGCAGGGGTGACGGCGATGCTGCCGCCGATCGCCGCGCTCGTGCTGGTGCTGCGCGTGGGCCGGGAGGCCGTGCAGGCAGCGCTGTGGGCGCTGTTCGCCGCAGCGGTCGCCTCGGTGCTCGTCGGCATGGGGCAGCTCTCCGCGGGGCAGGAATCGCCGCTCTATTTCTACGCGGTCACCAACTATGGCAGCGCGGTGGGCTTCTTCTCCAACGCCAACCATCTGGCGACGCTGACGCTGATCGTGATCCCGCTGGTCGCCGCCGTGGCGGTGCGCGCGCGCGTGCGCAACGATGAAGCCGGACGCGCAACCATCGCCTGGGTGGCGGCGCCGGCGGTGGCGCTGCTCGCGCTGCTGGGGCTGCTGGCGGCAGGATCGCTCGCAGGACTGCTGCTCGTGCCGGCGGCCCTGGCCGGTGCCTTCTTCGTCTTCCAGCCGGCGCTGCCGCCGCGCGCGCAGCTCTGGCTGCTCGTCGCGAGCGGGCTGGTGATCCTGGCCGCCGTCGCGGTCATCCTGTTCAGCCCCTCGATCACCGATTTCGGCAGCACGAGCTTTGGATCCGACGGCATGAGCCGGCCGCACATCTGGCAGCTCTCGAAGGGCGCCGTGACGGCGATGCTGCCCTTCGGCGCGGGCTTCGGCTCCTTCGCGGGCGTGTTCCGCCAGTTCGAGGATCCGGCGACGGTGGGCGCGGTCTATGCGAACCATGCGCACTCCGACCTGATCGAGCTCGCGGTCGAGGCGGGTATCCCAGGGCTATTGCTGCTCGCCGGGCTGCTCTTCTGGGTGGCGACGCGATTCTGGAAGCTGTGGACCGCGAAGGGCGGGCGCGACCCCATCGCCTGCGCGGCGAGCGTGGCGGTGGTCGTGGTGCTGCTCCATAGCCTGGTCGACTATCCGTTGCGGACATCCGCGATCGCGGTGCCCTTCGCGCTGTGCCTCGGGCTGATGGCGCGGACGCCCCGGCAGACCGCCGCCATCGCTTCGGAGAAGCCGAGCGGCGCGCGGCACCTGACCGCCTAGTCCGCCGGCCAGGCAGCGGGGTCGAGCCGCTCGACCCGTGTCGTGGCGATGCGGACAGTCGGGGAGATGCCGGGCTGGTCGAGCTGGCTGGTCACGGTCTCGCTCGACGCGGTGAGCAGGCCGGTGGCGGTGTCGAAATCGCGCAGGATCGCCAGGACGACATGGCCCGATGGCGGCTGCGAACCGTTGGCGGCAGGGAGCGCCGCGTCACCCGACGCTTCGACGCTGATCCGCCGGCCCAGCGGGATCGGCGCGACGGTGCGGGTGCCTGTCAGCGACAGCTTGCCCCCGAACGGCGAATCGCCGGGGACGCGGACCTGGCGCGTGCCGATCGCCTCGCCGGGCTCGTGCGCGATCATCGCGTCGAGGATCGAGCCGAGCACGCGGAGCTGGCGCTCGGGCGGCAGGCTGCGCAGCGGCTCGGCGATGCGCCGGGCGAGCAGCGCGCGCTCCTCGGCACTCTTGTGCGTGCGCAGCGCGAAGATCCGGCCGACGCTGTCGCAGACCGCGGCCCACACCGCCTCGCGGTCGTCGATCGCGATGACCTTGCCCGCGGCATCGAGGCGCAGGACGAGCGTGCGGCCGGTCAGGCCGGAGTAGCTCGCCTCGAACATGGTCGAGACGTCTTCGCTGCCTTCGCCCTCCACCGCCGTGACGCGAAGCTCGGCGCGGTAGCCGAGCCCATCGCGCGCGAAGCGGACGAGGCGCTCGACCCGGAAGCGATAATGGCCGGAGACGCCCTGCTGGTCGCGCTCGGTAACGACGCGGAAAGGCACGGCAAGCGGGGGCAGGAAGCGGGCCGGCTCGGCCTCTGCCTGGATCAGCAGAGGCGCGAGGAAGATCAACGGCCGGTTTCCACCGCGACCCAGTCGAGCACCGGGCCGTCCGTCTCCACCGTCCAGCGCTCGATCACCGGCAGGTCATAGGGGTGAAGCTCGGCGATCCGCTCGTGCAGGCGCCGGGCGAGCATCGGGCGGGTCTTGAACAGCGCGGGGACTTCGGTCGCGCGCTCGATCGCGCCCTGCCAGCGGTAGACCGAGGTGCAGGGCGCGAGGATGTTGACGCAGGCCGCGAGACGCTCGCCCAGCACGGTTTCTGCGACGCGCTCGGCATCCTCCGCCGAGGCGAAGGTGGCGTAGAGCAGCGCCGTCTCGTTCATCCGCGCCGGCCGAGCAGATGGACGCCCCAGACGGTCGCACAGAGCAGCATCGCGCCGGTGAACTGGTGGAGCGCGGCGAGCCAGATCGGCATTCCCGCCATCACCGTGGCGATGCCAAGCAGCACCTGCGTGCCGAAGGCGCTGTGGATCGCGATCGAGGCGCGGCGATCGGCGCGCTTGACCCGGCGCGCGAGTAGCACGAGCACGCCGACCACCGCCCAGGCCCACCAGCGGTGGATGAAGTGGACGATCTGCGGATCGTCGAAGATCGCATCGAGGAAGGAGCGCCCGACCTGGGTGGTGCCCGGGAAGAAGGCGCCGTTCATCAGCGGCCATTGGTTGGTCACCAGCCCCGCGTCGAGCCCGGCGACGAGCGCGCCGTAGAAGAGCTGGACGCCGAGCACCGCGAGCGCGGCGATGCCGAAGCCGGTGAGCCGGGCGGGCCTCGCGGCGGGGTTGCGCGCGATCGCGAGCAGGTCGAGCGCCGTCCAGATCACGCCGCCGAGCGTGAACAGCGCGGTCATCAGGTGCGCGGCGAGCCAGAGGTGGCTGACCGAGGTGCGGACATGGTTGAGGCCCGACTTGACCATCCACCAGCCGAACGCGCCCTGCAGCCCGCCCAGCGCGAGCAGCGCGACGAGCCGCCAGCCATAGCCGCGCGGGATCTGCCGCTTCACCGCGAACCAGAGGAGCGGCAGCGCGAAGACCATGCCGATCAGCCGGCCGAGCAGCCGGTGGACGTACTCCCAGAAGAAGATCGCCTTGAACCCGGCGAGCGTCATCCCGCGGTTGAGCTGCTCATATTGGCCGATCTGCTTGTAGTGGTCGAACTCGGCCTGCCACTGCGCCTCGGTGAGCGGCGGGATGGCACCGCTGATCGGCTTCCACTCCGTGATCGAGAGGCCGCTCTCGGTGAGGCGCGTGATGCCGCCGATCACCACCATCGCGACGATCATCGCCGCGACGACGAACAGCCAGTTTGCAAGCAGGCGAGGGCGGGCAGTGAGCGGCAGCGTGGTCATCTGGAGCATGCCGCGGCTGTAGGGCGGCGGCGATGGAAAGGCCAGCGAAGCGGGGCCGGCCGGGGCTCCACGGGGATGAAGTCGTTCGGATTGCCGGACATGAGGGGGAGGGAAGCAGGCGGGGTGGGGTTTGGCAAGGGGGCGAAACGCCTCACCCCGCCGTCCACCCCCCGTCGACCATCAGCGCGCTGCCGGTCATCAGCGAGGACGCGTCCGCGGCGAGGAGCAGCAGCGGGCCGGTGAGCTCCTCCATCTGCCCCAGTCGGCCGAACTGGATGCGGCTCAGGACGCGCTCGCGCGTGCCCGGCGTGTCGAGGATCGGGCGAGTGAGCGCGGTCTCGATGAAGGTCGGGCAGATCGTGTTCACGCGGATGCCGTGTGGGGCGAGGTCGATCGCCATGCATTTGGTGAGCCCCTCGAGCGCGAACTTCGACGCGCTGTAGAGCGAGCGCCCGGGGCCGCCGATATGGCCCATCTGGGAGGAGACGTTGATGATCGAACCCGGCCGGCCCGCGGCGAGGAGACCCTTCGCCACCGCCTGAGCGACGAACAGCGCGGCGCGCAGGTTGAGGTCGAGGACGGCGTCGTAATCCTCCTCGGTCACGTCGGTGATCGGGCGGATGCGGTTGGCGCCGGCGTTGTTGAGCAGGATGTCGAACGGGCCGCGCGCGGCGATCTCGCGCTGCATCGTCACGGTGTCGAGCACGTCGAGCGCGAAGGCGTCGGCCTTGAAGCCGGCTTCGCGGAGCTCCGCGGCATTGGCTTCGACTTCGCTCAGCGTCCGCGCGCAGAGCGTGACCGCGGCGCCCGCCTGGGCGAACACCGCTGCCCCCGCCGCGCCGATCCCGCGCCCCGCCCCGGTGACGAGCGCGCGCTTGCCGTCGAGGCGGAAGTCGGGCGGGGGGAGAAGGGACATGGTGGGGTCTCCGGCTGTGGACGCGGAGGCGCTATCGGCGGGGTCGCGCGGGGCGTCAATATTCACTTGTGCGATAGTGAGTGAATGAGGGCGCAGCGCCTTTCCCTCTTTCCGTCATCCCGGCGAAAGCCGGGACCCAGGGCAGCAAGCGATGTGGCTCGCGGCCCTGGGTCCCGGCTTTCGCCGGGATGATAGTAATCTATCAAATAACTAGTAATAAACGATAATTTTTGCTATATCTTGCTGTACGGTTGTGACACGACATCGCAAAATCAACCACTTACGTCGGCGATGTACACGGATGTTGCACGAAGCGAGGCGGATATGGCGTTCATCACGGACAAGCGGGAGCTGAAGCGCGGCCTCATCCTCTTCCGCCGCGGCGATTTGCAGCACCGCGAGTGGCATTGCCGGGTGAAAATCCCCAATCAGCGACGTTACAAAATCCTGGCGCTGAAAACGCTCGACGTCGAGACAGCGGAGGAGCGGGCGTATGAGCTCTTCGCCGATGTGAAGGCGAAGGTGAATAACGACATCGCGGTGTTCAACCGGCCCTTCCGCGACGTGGCGCAGGAATATCTCGACGTTCAGAAAACCCGCGCCCAGCATCAGCAGATCAGCCAGGCGCGGCCGAAGAAGATCCAGGCGATCCTCGACGGGCCGCTGGAGGCGTATGTCGGCTCCATTCAGGTGCATCTGATCGGGGACGACTCGTGGGGCGACTATCCGGCGTGGCGGCGCGAGCACGGCGAAGGTGCCAGCGAGCGCAACGGCACGCGCACCGTTTCGCGCGAGCTGGCGGTCAAGCTGGTGGAGCAGGACGAAGCGGCGAAGGTGAAGCGGATGGCGGCGCGCCGCGTGCGCCCGAAGAAGCTGTCGGCCGCGGAGTTCGAAGCGGCGGTGCAGAAGAAGCTGGAGAAGCCGCTGCCCTATATCAGCGACGCGACGATCGGCTTCGAGATGGCGGTGTTCGGCGCGGTGATGAACTACGCCATCAAGAAGCGCTATGCGCCGGTCAGCCAGCGCTTCGACCGGCGGCCGAAGCTCCGACGCATGCGTCGCGACGAGTTCACGCGCGAGGAGTACCGGGCGCTGCATACCAAGGGCCGCAAGTGGATTCGGGTCAGCATCAAGAAGGACGAGGAAGGCAAGGATCAGGAGGTCACGAACAACGCGGTCGCCCAATGGTACCGCACCATGACCTACAACATGATCCTGATCGCCTGTAACACCGGCATGCGGCCTTCCGAATTGAAGAACCTGTGCTGGCAGGACATCGAACCGGCGAAGGACCGCGAGGGGCGCGAGATCGTCGTGCTCTCGGTGCGCGGCAAGGGCAAGGCGCGCAAGCTGGTGGCGGCAAAGAGCGTCGGCGATTACCTCAACCGCGTGCGCGGGCAGGCCAAGATCGCGCTCAAGAAGAAGGCCGAGAAAGCAGCCGGAAGGCCGCTGCCGGAGTACGACGAGGAGCCCAAGCCAGAGGATCGGGTGTTCACCACCATCGACGGAAAGCCCAATCAATCGCTCTACGAGCATCTGGTAGACGATCTGCTGGAGGTCACTAAGCTGCGCCGCGGCAGCGGCGGCACCGCTCGCTCCATCTACAGCTTCCGCCACACCTACGCGACGATGCGCTTGCAGGAAGGAGTGGATTCGCTGCTGCTGGCCGATCAGATGGGGACCTCGGTCAAGGTGATCCAGGATCACTACGGCCATGTGAACACGGTGTCCTACGCCGAGCGCGTGCTGATGGGCATCAACGGCTGGGACACCGAGAATATCGCGCTCGACGCGCAGGCTGCCGCAGAGGAGGCGGACGCCAAGCTGGCGCGCGCCGCCCAGGCGAGGCAGGAGCCGAAAAAGCCTCGCCGTTCGAAACGCTAGCCCGCATCGACCAGCCGTCGAGCTCGACGGCCGATGCACTTGGGGCTTGCGTTCCTGCCGGGTTCGCGACGCACCGTGGTGCTCTTGCTCGCGGAACCGGCCAAGCGGGCATGGGAAAAAGGCGCGCCCGGTCGGGTGCGCCCTCAGGCCCGCGTCTTCCGCCGCCCCGCTTCCTCCGCCGTGGCGATGAAAGAGGAAATGGGGCAAGGCCTTTCAATCCCACGTCTGGCACGGGCTACTCGGCGGGATCAAAATGCCGGGCCGACGGGCGGTCATGCTAAAGCTCTCTCACCACCTACGTCGTGTCGATCGCAAGCGGCCAAAGACGTGAGATTTTTTGGGAGTAGCAAGTTGCTATCACCTGCGTCGAAGGCAGTGATTATTCGTTGCTGCCGCATCGGAGATTTGGGCGATAGCGCAAGTAGAAATCATTCTAGCGCAGAAGGCCGGTGATAAATTCAATTCAGACCGCACGGTTGACGTTCATTTTTTGCTATGGGAGCATCGATAAAAAATTGGGGAGATTCGCTCATGAAACGAGCAATCATGGCGCTAAGTTTCGTGATCGGGTTCGGCATCTCTTCGCCTGCTGGCGCGCAAGTTACTACCGTTACAATGACAGGTCGGCAGGATTACGGTGGGTCTACCTATGCTCAAGGCACCCCTATAAGCGTCAATTTCGCCTACAGCCCGGACCTGCCGTTTATTGGGGGTAGTGCTACCGTCGGGAGTTCGTTTTGGGACGGCGCGATGTCGAGCGATGTGAGGATCGGTGCGGGCTCGTATCAATTTTCCCACATGCAGATTGACGAAGACCGCTTCAATATTCCTGGCCAGGGTAGCACAGTGGTTTACAACCTTTTTGGCTGGGATTCTTCAACACCCGGCGTAGGCTGGAGGGTCACTCTAACGCCGACCGACCAAAGCAACGTGTCTTTCACGGCGCTTCCTGCGAGCAATTCGCTGTCGAGTTTCTCTGCCTCGTCACTCTTTCTGTATTCTAACTTGCCAGGTCAGTTCGTGTCATTGGGCGGTGCTTACGCCCCCGCTATCGTTGTGGCGGAGACCCCGACCGGCGAGTCCGACTTTGATCCTGCCTCGATCTATGCGGGTCGAGTTAGCTTGTTCAATGAAGGCAGCATCATCTCTGCAAAATTTTCGCCTGGGAACGGCCTCAGTTTGTCCGAGGCCGCACGTTCTCTTGGATTTGACCATTTCAATTGGCAGCAGACATTGATCTCTGCCGACCCCTTGGCGTTACCCGCAATTCTATTGGCGGCGCATCAGTCTCCGCCCTTTTTCGATCCGATACCAGGCGGATATTCGTACAATTCAGGCTTGAACGCCTATCCTTACTATTATGATTCGTTCAATTCGTTCTCAGATAATGGCTACAATCTCGCAGGGCACATCTCGGCTGACGGGAAGACGCTCGAGTTCGCCGATCAACCAAATGTACCGTGCCTGGGAGGGGCGCTCGCCAAGAACTTCTGCTATAGCTATTTCCAGACAGCTTTAGTTGGCGTCAACACCGACGGCTCACTGGGTTCCAAGCTGTTCGAATTTGCCTGGAAAAGCAACTTCTCGACCGACGACGCGGCGGGTGGGGTAGCGATCCTTAACGCACATCCTGACGTCCAACTCCGGGGCGTTGGGGGTGTGACCCTACTTTCGGGCAAATACTTCGCAACCGCCGTACCTGAGCCCGCTACTTGGACCATGCTCTCCCTCGGCTTCGGTTTAATCGGTTACGCGATGCGGCGGCGGCCACGGCGCACAGTTTCGGTCAGATGCCATAGCGGTTGTTTGCAACAATAGCCTCCGCGAGGTTTGTGGAGATTCGCATTTGCTCCTTGTGACTTATCACCCGCTTACTGCCCTTGATCGCGCGCTCTCCGCATCCACCACCACATCACCCGCCGCTTCTGTATGGGGTGAGCCTTAGGCCGGGCCCGCCTCGGGTAAACCCAGCTCGCTTCCGCGCTGGCGCTTGTGCAGCTCCGCTCCCTTCGGGCGCATCCGCCCGCGCTATGCTCGGCGGCGGGCGGGGTGTGACCCCCGGCTCCATGGCCCGGCCTCTTTGCTCCCCATGAAGCCGCTGGGTGGTCCGGCGGCGGAACGCAAAGGAGCAGATCATGGCTACGCACCGCAAACTTCCCGGCATCAGGCCGACCCACCGCATCTACCTCGTCACCGGCGAGGGCAAATCCGCCTTCTGGACGCCGATCGGCGCCGCCTGGCCCAACCGCGACGGCAACGGCTTCTCGCTCAGCTGCGCCGCGATCCCGCTCGGCGGCCGCACCGTGATGCGCCGCATCACCGAGCGCCCGGCGAAGGCGGAGGCGTGAACCTCCGCCCCGGCGGTCCCTACGGGGGCCGCTGGCTCGCCGCGACGAGATGCGCAATCGCGAGAATGAGCGCCGCGAGCGCGTCGATCAGCATCGCCAGGTCGTGAAGCTGGGTCATGGTTTCCTCCCTCCCTTGCCTCGCGCTGGATTGCTCGAGGAACGAGGAAGCTCAGGCCGACCGCCCCAGCCGGACGGGCACAGGCCGCGTGACACGCGCCGCCACGCGGGACGATGCTGCACGAATGGAAGCACGTCGCCTTGCCCGGCCGGTGCGGTCGGCCAAAACGCCCGAGATCCCCCGTGCGAGCCAGCGCGCGGCAGTGGAGGGAACCCGCCAGCCCACGACCGGCGATGCCGCTCGACGCCGCCGTTAGGGGAAAATTAACCATATCTTAGCGATTGCGCGCTATACTGCGGGAAGGTTCACGCACGCGCGCAGGGGAAGTCTATAGCGGGCAAAACGACAGTTTCAGGGGATCATCCGCCCGGGGCGGATGATCCGCAAGCGAGCTTGCGGGCCGAATTGCTCGGCCGCCTCGTCGCTGCGCAGTTCGAGCTGGAAGCCGCCGTCGCCAGGCTCCGCACGGGCACCGATAGCGTCGGCATCGCCCGCGGCGAATTGAGCCTCAACGACCTGCTCGCGCTCCAACGCAGTGTCGCCACCGCGAGCCCATCCGCGCTCGCCGGGATGCGCGCCGAGATCCTCGCTGCCGCAGCCACCATCGCCAACGAGGCGAAGCAGGCCGCGTCATCGAGCGCCACCGATGCGCCGGACGCACTGACGACCGCTAGCGCCCGCGCCCGCGACACCGTCCGCGCCGTCATGGACGGCATGAAGGATTTCGACCCGTATCTCCGCTTCGCGTCCGACGAGGACCGCGAGGCTTACCGCAAACGCGAGGAAGCCAACCGACGCGCGATCGACGCCGCGATGGCGGAGGGAACGCCGGAGGGCACGGCACGCGCGCTGAAATTGGCGGAGGCCCAATTACGCGACGCTGGCGCACACGGCGCCGATACAAGTCCCGCCTATGCGTCTCGTTTGGAAGACATCAAGCGCCGCGAGGCCGAACTCCAAACTGCCGGTGTGGTGTCGCCAGCGGCGGGTCCGAAAGCTGACGGGCAAGCTTCTCCGGAGAAGCCGGACGATCTGGGCGATGTGCTGGCCGTATTGAAAGCGGCGGGCGTTTCGTCTCCCGCCGCCGCTGAATCATCCGGCCACGGCCTCGCCGAGAATCAGACGTCGAAAGGCGGCGAGGTCCGACGCGGCTAACTCGCCAATCCGAGCCCTCGGCAGCTTGCCCGATGGCGCTCCATCGCGCCCGGGTCCGTGCGCGTCTCAATGCCGAGTGCCTCTGCCGTTCCCGAAATATCCGCGGCCAAGCGTGCGTTGCCATAGTGCAGCGACGCCGCGATTTTGCGGGCCGCTTCCAGGGCCCGCACGCCTGCGGCCTTATCCTGATAATGCGCGGCGACCGCCGAGCACATCAGCGTCAGCGTGTACGCCTTCTCGGCGGCGCTATCCGGAGCCGCCGCGCTTGCCTGCGCGGCGCAGCCCGTTGCGGCGATCAACGCGACAGTGGCCAGCGCCGCCTTGCGCACCGCCGTCACAGCCTTCCCTTGAAGGAATAGCGATGCAGCACGAAGCCCGAGCCGAATGTGAGCAGCGCGGCCACCAGCGCCCGCTCGAAATCGCCCGCAGACATGTGGTCGTGATGCTGCTGAACCGTAACGTCATAGGTGCCCTTGTTCGTCTGCACCGTGTAGACATAAGCCATGGCAAAAATCCCCCACCGCTTCATGAAATCCGGTCGGGAATGCTACAGTATGGGCTATTCTGTTGCGGGCAGCGGCTAAGAAAGCTCTAAGATTGTCGGTAGTTATGCCGATAGCATCTCATCATCCGATCTTTCGCCGCTCTGCCGGAAACCCGCAGCGCGCCTCATTTTTTGGGCCGAGGGGTTGCAACAGAATAGCCCATTCTGTTTCAGCCACGGGCGGATATCGATGATCACGGACGGCGCACAGCTTCTCGACATCAACGGGCAGCGCAAATACCTGCATGCCCGGGAGGCGAAGCGCCTACTGGCCGCCGCCGCCCGTGCCGATCGCGAAACGCGGCTGTTTTGCCATCTGCTGTATTATACCGGCTGCCGTGTCAGCGAGGGGCTAGCGCTCACGCCGCGCCTGCTCGATACCGAACTGGCGCGCGTCGTGTTCCGCACGTTGAAACGCCGCAAGCTGGTGCACCGGGCCGTCCCACTGCCCGCGCCTTTCCTGCGCGAGCTGGCCGAGCTGGCGAAGCACCGCGCGCTGGACGAGCGGCTGTTCCCCTGGTCGCGCTCGACCGGCTGGCGGCGCATCAAGGCGCTGATGGATGCGGCGGGCATCGATGGCCCGCAGGCGACGCCGAAAGGCCTGCGCCATCATTTCGGCGTACACGCCATCGGCTGCAAAATGGCGGAGTCGTCGGTCGGGCGCTGGCTCGGGCACGCGGAGCCGAAATCGACCTATATCTACACCGCCGCCCTCGGCGACGAAGAACGCGCGCTCGTCCGCCGCATGTGGAAGGAGCGGTAACCGATGCGCCGTCATCGACGAATAGCCCGCTACTTCCTGGCTCCTGGCGAAATGCGCCGGGGAGCCATCCCCAAAGCGCTCCTCCAAACTCTCGACTTCCCCCTGGCCCTCCTCGACCTCTTCCTCTCACCCCTCATGCTCCTCATCGCATGGCGGGGGCGGAGGTGACGCGCAGGGCATGACCTAGAGCGGCGGGTCGATTTTGTGAATCGAAGGATTCCCAGGGGATCGCGATTGTGATTCAACCTCGTTGGAGGTGGATCATGGGTGAATGTCGATCGAATGATTTGCGTGTTCGAGTGGTCGAGGCGGTAGCGGCGGGGAGCTCACGGCGCGCGGCAGTGGAGCGTTTTTCGGTAAGCGCAAGTTCGGCGATCCGGTGGGTCGCGCAGGCGGCGGAAGAGGGAAGCGCAAAGCCGCGCAAACAGGGACGTCCAGCGGGGAAGGGTCCGCTGGTTGAGCATCTGGATTATCTGGTCGCGGTGGTGGAAGCCGAGCCGGACATCGCGATGCCCGAGTTGGCGGTGCGGCTGCACGCCGAGCGAGGGGTAACGGCGGCTCGAGCCTCGCTCTCGAAGCTGCTTTGCCGGGTCGGGTTCACATATAAAAAAACAGCTGATGGCGTCGGAATGCGCACGCGCTGACGTGGCCGAACGACGCAAGATCTGGATCGACGATCGACAGCCTCATATGCGCCGCGATCCGGGGCGCCTGGTGTTCATCGACGAGACCTCGGTCAATACCAAGATGACCCGCCTGCGCGGGCGAGCGCGGCATGGGAAACGCCTCAAAGCGAGCGCGCCGTTCGGCAAGTGGGGCACCCAGACCTTCATCGCCGGCCTGCGTCAGGACGGACTTACGGCGCCTTGGGTGATCCCCGGCGCAATGGATCGCCAAGCCTTCAATATCTACATCGAAACGCAACTCGCGCCCACACTGGCACCCGGTGACATCGTGATCCTCGACAACCTGTCGGTTCACAAAAGCGCCAGGGCTGAAGCAGCCGTCCGGGCGCGGGGCGCATGGATGCTCTTCCTTCCCCAATACTCCCCCGATCTCAACCCAATCGAAATGGCCTTCGCCAAGCTCAAGGCCTACCTGCGAAAGACCGCAGCACGAACCTTTGATGCATTGATCGCTGCCATCGGAGATATCTGCCGCCTCTTCCAACCAGCCGAATGCCACAACTACTTCTCTAAAACCGGGTACGCACCACATTAACGGCACGATGCTCTAGCCTAGCGCTACGACGTCGAAGCCACGTTCCTCGGGCTCGACTAGGGCTTGCTACGCCACTCGCTCGGCCACGCTCTCAACAGCAAATCCACCCGCTTCTACTTCAACGCCATGGGCGACGAAGAGCGCGAACTCGCAACGGATGTGGCGATGAACGCCAGGCACAAATTACGCCGACCCCTTGCGCTTCCTCCCTGCTTGCGCGGAGCTTGCCGTGGAGGCGGCGCCGCCGGGCTTGGCCACGTTAATCCTGATTTGCGCGCGGCCTGTTGAAGTAGTTAAGAAGGAGATAAAGTAGCCGATTGTCAGTTATTTCTTTTGAGAGATAGCTCCATTTTACATAGATCGAATAATCTGTCTCGTGAGTTCGTTTTTTTCGAGACAAATTTATCGCAATCGAGCTGCATTTTTTGCAGAAAGATAAACTCATCTCTCGTGATATATCCGTCAGAATTACTATCATATTCCATGAAAGTTATCTTGTTAATATCGCCATTACGAGATCCGTCATTATTTGCAGGAAACATCTCAGAAAACTTTATCCTACCATCATGATCTAAGTCATTCTTTGAAAATAAAATATCTGCATTCCTATTCGAGAATTCACTATTATTCATACCTGAGCAGGATGTGACCGCAATGGCCATGACAGCAATGGTTATGTATTTCATAGTCACCTCTTTGAGTATATTCTTACGTCCGTGCCTGGCGGAGTGTTTATAGTTGGCCTAACCGTTACCCAATGAACGTCAGGGTTCATGGCAAAATATGTCGTCGTCACCAATCCAGTTCTTACGATAAATACCCTGCCATTTACCAAAACCTCCCCAATTGGAATCGCCAGCCCAGGGTTATTTTGGCCTCCCGTTTGCACAAAATTTGGACTGAAGGTCTTAATTTTAAAATATGTCGCGCCCCCCAGTATTCTCACCTTTTTTTCAGGAGAGAGGAATCCCGGGCTGACATCAACCTCAGCTTCGAACATATACCCCTCGGAATCCAACGTCGGATTGGTAATTATTTGCTGCAAACTCGTCGAGATAGGCATATAATTCTGACTGTAGCGCACTCCAGTCACCACTATTGGCGCGCTCCCATCTAGGCTCCCTCGCATGACGTCGTCGGGTAAACCCCCTTCAAGAGTATCCACGCCGTCCGTTGTATCTCCAGTGTAAGAACCAGACCCGCCCTCGTTATTTGCCGCATCACTTGGGTGATCAAAAGCAGAACAGTTCCCGATGCAAGCCAGCGGATCAATAGTACCACAACTGGTATGCTCAACTAACGATCCAGTGCACTTAATCATACCGCTTGGATCATCGCCGTTAACCGGGTCGGCCGATAAATAGTTATATATGTTCATGCCCGCTGAGTATCCAATTGGATCTGCCTGTATAAACCTACCCAGCCCTGGTGAATAAATGCGAGCTTTATAGTAGTACATGCCGAGATCGCTCAACCATGTTTGCCCGGTATACTGGAACCTACCGGCATTGCCGTTCGCGGGGATACCATATTCGTCATAGCTGTTGATCGCGGTCTTGGCTCCGGAATTGTCGCTCCGCGCGACGATTGAGCCCCGCTCGTCGGCCAGCAGATAGGTTCGATTGCCACTGCCGTCATATTCGACAAGCGGTTCGTCCGTGCCTGAGCCATGCACATAGCGCTTCTGCAGTACGTTGGAGCTGTTGTACTCCGCGATCAGATTGACGCCATCGTACTGCAACCTCGCAGTGGCCCCTGCGGCCGTCTGGTACAGCCGTAACATCGGGTCGTAGCTCAGCGTCGTGCTCACGCTATTCACCGTCGCGCCGGTGAGCAAATTCTCCGACGAATAGCTGAAGCTGTCCGATCCCGACGAAGTCAGGTTGCCCCGGGCATCATAGCCCAGGCTCGTGCCGCCCGCGGCCGTCAGCTGGTTGAGCCCGTTCGACGTATAGCCGCGGTTGACGTTGTAATGCCCGCCCCAGGCATAGAGGTCGTTGGTGCGCGTCTGCGCTGCGATCTGGCTCGATGGTGAATAGCTGAAGCTCGTCGTCACGTCGTTGGTCGTCGTGCCGCCGTCGAGGTTCAGCCCGAGCGAGGCCAGCCGCGAGACATTATCGAACCCGTAGCCCGTCACATTGCCGTTGCCCCGCGTCAGGCTCGTGCGCCGACCAAGGTCGTCATAGGCATAGGTCGCCAGCGTTGTGCTGCCGCTCTCCTTGATCGTCGTGACTTCGCCCGTCACTTGATAGTCGTAGGTGACGTAGAAGCTGTCCGGCCAGGTCAGCCGCGTGCGACGTCCGGCGGCGTCATATTGATAGCTCACCGTGCCCTGCGGCCCGCCCTGGCTGGTGTTGCGGCCGAGCGCGTCATAGCCGAAGGTCAGCGCATTGCCCGTCTGGCTCGCGCCGGTCAGCTCGCTCAGCAGATCATAGGTGTAGGCCACATCGGGCTCCGATCCCGGAAGATCCTTCGCCGTCACCCGGTTCAGCGCATCATAGGTAAAGTCGATGTGCTTCGTCGAATCGCCTGCATAGCCCCGCAGGCGGCGGCTGGTGACGTTGCTCCCCGCATCGTACACCAGCTCCTCATAGTCGGTGCTCGAACTGGTGCCTGCGCCCTTGGTGGTGTTGGGGTACGACGTCTTCGACAGCCGGTCGAACCCGTCATAGCTGTAGCTGGTCTTGTTGCCCTCGGCATCGGTGACGCTGGCGACCCGGCCGTTGTCGGTATAGGCGGTGGTCACCTCATCGGCCTGCACGCCGGTCACGCCATAGCCGGTCTGCACCTTTGTCAGTCGGCCCGCATTGTCGAAGGTCCGCTTGGTGATCCGGTCGTCGCCGAAGCTGCCCGTGGTCTGCAAGGTGCAGGCGTCGGACGGCAGCGAGCCCCAGGCGCTGCTGTTCATCCGCTGGGCTGTGCATTGAAGCCGCCCGACGCTGTCGTAGCTGTACTGCATCACTTGGTAGGTGGTCGACGATGCCGTCAGCACATCCTTGGTCTTGTAGCCGCCCGACCAGCTTGTGGTGACTTTTTGCGCGGAGACGAACGCCGACCAGTCGCTGTCGCTTGTGCCGTTGACCGTACCGATCTCGACGTCCGTGGCGCGACCGACGCTATCATAGGTCGTTTTCTGCGCACGGCGCTTGAGCGAGCCGCCGCCATCGGGATCGGCCGAGATCGCGCCCGTCTGTCGCCGTGCGGCATCATAACGGAAGGTCGTGGTGTCGCCGTTACCGGAAAGCGGCCCATCTACGGTGAGCACATCGCCGAGCGGCGTATAGGTCGCTGCAGTGACGGCGCTCAGGCTGTTATCGCCCGCCGCCTGCGTCAGGCTGGTGACGTTGCCGTTCGTGTCATAAGCAACCGTGGTCTTGGTTTCGTCCGACGTGCCCACGCACCCCGGCGCGGCACTGGTGCGGCAGGCCGAGACGCCAGTGACGAGATATTCACCGTTGGTGAGCGTATAGCTGTAGCGCGTCTCCGGGCGTGTACCCGACCCACTGGGGGCCGGACCGGTCACCGCCGTCACGCCACCATGGGTGCTATCGTAGGTGTAGTCGGTGGTCTTGCTGCGCGCATCCGTGGTGCTCGTCGGTTCGTTGCACGTCACCGGATTCGAGCAGGTCGAGGGATAGCTCGCCGTTTCGACGATGTCCGACAGCCCCGAGCCCGATTTGGCGACGCGCCGCGTCTCCGTGATGTTGCCGCGCCCGTCATAGGTATAGTTGATGTAATTGCCCTCGGGCGCAGTGACGCGGGTCAGGCGGCCGTAGCTGTCGTAGCTGTAGCCGGTGGTCTTGCTGGTCGCGTCAGTCACCGACGTGGGCCTGCCCGTGGTGAGGTTGGAGACGATCACCGTCGAGTGGCTCTGCGCGTCGGTCACCGTCATCGTCGCGGTGGTGCCGCTCACCGAGCGTGAATAGCTCGTGGTGATGCCGTCGCGCGTCACCGAGGTCACGGCATTGGTGGTGCCGCCGACCGTAAAGCTCGCACTGCCTTCGCCCGGACGGCGGATGCTGGTCGCGGTCACGCGCCAGGTGGCGCCCGCCATGTCGGTCACATCGACCGTGCCGGAGGAAGGATAGGCGTAGGTCACGCTTCCCTGGATGGTGCTGCCGATCGCCGTGTTGCGGAAATCGGCCTGGGTGCGCTTGAACCAGTCGGCTGCGGGCGTAGAGCCGGTGTAGCTGTTATCGGCGTAGGTGAAGGTCACCGAATAGCCGTAGCTGTTCGCCACCGAAGCAAGCCGCCAGTCGAAGGCCCCGCCGACAAGCGGGTAGATATCCCACGAAAGCGTGATGCTGCGCCCATTGGGGCTGGTGATCGTGTCCGGAAGCAGCGTGCAGTTGGTCGCGAGCGCGGCCCCGCAGAAGGTGACGGCCGGATCGCCATCGCCCCCGGTGGGGTCGAGGAAGGTGATCGTCGTGCCGTCGGCCGTCTGGTAGGTGTAATGGGCGTTGTCGGTCATCGTCAGCGTGGCACCATTGCCCTTCGCGTTGACGAGGCCGACGTTGGTGAACTTGTCGACATAGCCGCCCTCGCGCCGGATGGTGACGACGGTGCTCGTTCCGCTGCCGGTGCGCGTGAATAGAATTTTGTCCCACTGAGTGGGGTTGTTGCTCGTATCCCGGCGCACCAGCGCAAGCTCGCCCGGTCCCGAGCCGATCGCCCCTTCGGGGAATGCCATCACGAAATCGCCCAGCGTCAGATCGACGCCGTTCGCATCGAGATTGCGATAGGTCTGCGCCATGGCCGGCGCCACGAGGCCGCTCGCCAGGATCGTCGTGATCGAGAGCGCAATGCGCCGCCCGATCCGGCCGCGCGCGCGGCCGGAGTGCTTCTTCATCATCGGATTTTCCCCGCCCGAATTTGCTGGTCTAAGCGCCGGTCAGTTCGGCGAGCCGGTGACGTTCACCGTCACGCGGTTGTCCGCCTTGTCGTAGGTGTAATTGGCCTGGAGATTGTTGTTCACGCTGCCGCTGTGGCTCACGTTGGTGAGCCGTCCGCGCGCGTCATAGCTGTAGTTGATCGTCTCGTTGCCCATCGGCGCCGCCGAGAGCGCGGCCGCCGCGGCCACTACGATCGCCGCCAGCGCCGCGACCGGCGCAATCAAACCTCGCATCAATGATTCCCCCGCCAGAAGCCCGAAGCGGCCCGCCGCCGCCCGGTACAAACCGAGAACAACACGAAATCCAACATTGCAAGCGGCAACCGCGGGGCCCGCCTGGGCCGGTCGTTCGCCATGCATCGGATGCTACGCCAGGCCGAGTACCGACAGCGCTCGATTCGCGCCGTTATGGAGGATGATGCGCCGCCCCCGCGCCCGGGCAAGGGGATTCTATTCCGTTTCGGAGGGAACGGTTCAGCTATTCGCCGAACCAGTATTTTCTAAGAATGCCACAATCACGCGACGCGCCAAGAGCAATACGCGATCCTATTCTCTCACTTGAACGATCCGAACGCCGTCTAGCGACTGAGGTCTACGAGTTCATCAGCCCTTAGCCTTCCCCTCGTTGCGGTCGAGCTGTACGTCCAAGGCATGATGGCCGAACACGCGATCCCTGCCGCAGCGCACTGGCTGCAAAGCACGATGCTCGGCACCATCGCCACCACGCTCGCGGTAGTATGTGTTGCGGCAGTTGGGTTGGGAATGCTCAACGGAAGGATGGATGCGCGACGGGGCATCACGGTGATCGCCGGATGTTTTTTGGTGTTTGGGTCAACCTCCATTGCCGCAGGATTGCGTAGCCTGACTGAGTTTAGCGACGGCGGCCCTGAACTGATCGCGGCCCAAGCATCGCCTATGCCAATACAGGCAATTTTCCCGCCGCCACAACTTCCGCCACCGCCACCACAGGTCCGTGATCCCTACGCCGGTGCCGCACTCCATTATTAACTGCGACTTGGACAGAAAAAGCGGCAGGTATTCAAGCCTTTTCAAATGCAACATTACGGGCGTCGCCGCTGCCACCGAGGCACCGGATGGAGGTCACGAGCGGCTTGCCAGGGCGCGCTTGCCACACCGCTGCGGCGTATTCCTGCACTATGAGCACCGAGCCGGATTGTAAGCGCTGTGCCAGCTCATCCAGCCCCGCGCCCTCAATGATGAACTGCCGCGTGCCGAAGTCGAGGGAGAGGAGTCTGTCGCCGGTGTACTCGGCGGCGAGGAGCTGGGGGTAGGAAAGGACCCAGCCGGTCCAGAGGCCGGATTTTGGCTCGAAGCGGCGCAGGTGGAGCATCATCGCCGGGCGCGAGCGTCCGCGCTGGAGCACCCAGGGCCGGTATTCCTGCGGGTCGAGGGCGAGCGCCAGGGCGGCTTCGTCGGTGATTTCCTCGGGTGAGAGCGGCCCTCGGGTCGGTTCGCCGCCGTTCGGCTGGGGGCGTGCCGGGTCGTGGCCGTCATCGTAGCCGCCCGGCGGCGCGGGCCGGTGCGAGTGCGGAGGCGCGGCGTCGGGCTGCCCGAAGGGTGCGCGCCCGTCGTTCCCCGGCAGCGGCTCGCGCCGCCCACGGTCGAACAGGTTGCGCCAGTGGTTGGGGTCCTGATGGTCCATGCTCATCGCTCTAGGTCGGATGTCGGGGGTGAACGGGACGCGTCGCGGTCGGGGCCCGCGTTGGGCATTGCGCCGCCGTGCGTCTGGTTGGGCCCTGCACGGGCGTGCTCCATTCCCGCGGGACCGAGCCGCTCCTGCTGTCGCTCGATCCACGCGAAGAACCGCTCGGCGGTGTCCTTCGCCTGACGTGCAGCGTCAGGCGTCATCGGCGACGCATCGAGCTTGGCGAACGCCGCCTTCGCGCGGCTCTCGACGGCGCGGTAATGCCGCGCCCGCTGGAACTGGCCGAACCGCTCCTTCATGACCCCATAGAGTTCCTTGAGGTGGAACGCGAGCCGCAGCGCCGGTTCCGGCAGCCGCGACAAGCCGCGCTCCAGGTAGCTCCGCCGGTCGATGCGCTGGTCGGAACCGGCGCGCGCCAGCGCGGCGTTGGCGGTGTTCTCCCATGCCTCGCGGCAGCGCTCGTAATAGTCGGGACAGTTCCAGCTCTGGGCATTGGAGACGACCATGACCGGCCGCCCGTCCGGATGAAGGCGGCCGGACGGGTCCGGCACCCAATCATGCCGGACCTTCTGCCCGAAGCCGTCCGCGACCAGCGGACGCATCGTGAGCATGACATGGGCGTGGGGCTGCTCCCGCCCGTCCGTGTCCGAAATCTTGTTGTGCCAGCAGATATCGGCGACCATGCCCTTCGCCACGAAGCTCTTGAGCACGAAATCGCGCACCACATTGATGCGCTCCTCGGGCGGCAGCTCGCGGGGAATCATGATGCGCAGCTCGCGCGCGGTCTGGCTGTCCTTGCGTTTCTCGCCCGCCTCGACCGCGTTCCACAGCCGCTCGCGGTCGATGCCCTGCACCCAGGCCGGTGCTCCGGCCGGGAGCAGGATTTCGGTATGCTCGACCCCGCCGCGGTTGCGGTAATCGTGGGTGATGCCCTGCCGATCGTCGCGGAGCTTCTCGCCCGACCGATAGGCCGCAGCGGCGACCGACGACCGGGACTTGCTCCGCGACAGGACCTGCATCCGCATGCTGAAAAGCGCCATAAGCACCCCCAGCCGACTAAGGGGCCATCTTCCTTCCCATGGTGGTTAAAGCCTTCCGGAAAAGTCTAAGAGTGCACAGATACGTTGCCCGCTTAGGTTGCGTACAACGTGCACCCCTGCCGGAGGCTTTTAACGTCCATGGTAGGGAGAATATGGTTAAGGAATTGCTAACTTCCGCATTAAAACCGCGTAATGTCAGCGATGTGGCTGAGGGGCTTTGGCGGTCGCGCCTTGCCCGCAAATCCGGCAAAACTTGCAACTCTTGCGCGAGGACTTGCTGGCCGTTCATTCGACCGGTCCCAGCACTTGGCGGCAATGGTCGGGCAAGCCGCGATAGGCGTCGCGCAGCGTCGGGACGGGAATCAGCGGCCGCCGGATGCAGACCGCAACCACGCCGTCCCGAGCGCTGCCACCGCGACGCCTGCGCCGGGCCCAGGCCCAGAGCTTGGCCAGCCCGGCGAAGAGAAGCAGCGGGGCGGCCAGCAGCATCAGCACGCCGACGACTGCCTGGCCGCCGCCATGCTGGGCGGCATGGCCCAGCAGGCTGAACAGGAGCAGGCCAAGCACGATGCTCCCCGCCCACATCAGCGGGCGCTTCCGCCGGGGCGGCGTGCCCGCCATTTGGTTCCACTCGACCTGCCAGCGCCAATAGGCCTGCATCTGCCGGTCGGCCTTGGTCGCCGCCGCGACGAGCAGGCCGAACCCGATCAGCAGCGGCCACGCGTCGCCCCGCTGCATCCAGAGGATGAAGGCGACGATCGCCATCGCCCAGGAGCCCAGGAACACCGGGGCGCTGCCCAGCACGCGCGTGCGAATATCGGGCTCTCTCATTGCCGGAACCTCACGATGACATGGTTGCCGCCCGTCAGGCCGAAGATGCGCCCGGTCTGATACCAGACGGCGGTGATGATCCCGCCGTTCGCCGGGCCGCCGGTGCGCAGCCCCCAGGCGAACGCGCCGGGCTCGATGATCCAGTCGGCCTGCTCTGACCAGCCGCTATTCGTGCCGTAATTGGTCGAGCTGCCAAGGTTCCGGCTCCGCCCGTCGCTGCCGCCCCAGGACGCGCCGCTCCCCCAATTGCTGCCCGACGAATGCGCGCCGTTCGGCCCCGTCGACGAGCTGCCGCCCGACTGGGTAGAGCCGCCCCAGTTCTCGCCCTCGTTCATGCCGAGGCCGTAATTGCGACTGGTGCCTTCGGATTCGCTGTAGCTCGCCCGCCGGTGAAGCCTGCGCCCGATCGTCTCCGACGCCCAGCTATTGGTGATCTTGCACGAGTTCGCGTGGAAGATCTTGGTATTGAAATTGGTCAGCAGGTGATGCGTCACATGCTCGGGATGCGATCCGCCGATCTTCGCGTAGAACGAGGGCAGCGACTGCGCGAGATAGACGACGCAGACCTTCGAGCTGCGGCACGCCGCGAGGAAGTCCGCATCGCCCGGCGTTACGAACGCGGGCGCCTCGTCGGCGAACAGGCAGCAATAGCGCTCGCGCTGGCTCGGCTCGAGCGCGGTGCGCGCGAGCATCGCCTGTTGCCATGCATGCTTGAAGATGAGCTGCGCCAGCAGCCCGTCTTCCCCCAGGGTGGTGGACGGCATGTCCATCACGATCACCGCTCCGTGGAAGCACAGCTCCGGCGTGATGGTGCTGTCGGTGCAGAAACAGTCGCGAAGCCAGCCATGGCACAGCCGGTCGAGTGCCGCGACCAGCGAGATCGCGATATTGGATCGCGTCTTCGGGTCGAGCGTCGCGAACGTGTCCTTCCAATAGAGCAGGCATTGCATGCCGAGCGCGTTGTCGATCTTGACGGCTGCTTCCTTGCCGGACGCCATCATGCAGATCCGGCAGAAGAACGAGCTCGCCTGCCATCGGCTATCGGTGAACTGCTCCGGCGTCTGCGGCGCGCTGCGCACGAAATTGATGACGTCCACCACCCGCACGCCGCCCGTCGCCGCGTAGATCAATGGCACCGCGTGGCGCAGCAGGGTACGGATGGAGTCGGTCCAGAACTGGTCGCTCTCGCGCCCCGGCGACGGCGCGGCGCGCTTCGCCAGGTCGACGATGGTCAGCAAATACTCCACCACGCTGTTGAGGCCGGACACGCCGAACCGCGCGAGGATATGCGTGATGAAGTTGAAGCGGTGGTTCCGCCCATCCCATCGGATCAGCGACCCCAGCCGCCCGTGCTTCGCGCAACGACGTACCCATAGGTCGGCTTCGTCGGGCTTCAGGCAGCAGATCAGCATGCCCATGCCGATGCGCAAGCAGGTCGCCGCGAGCAGCTCGGCCGCGCCGGTGGTTTTGCCGGAGCCCGACGCGCCCGTCACCAGCACATGCGAGCCAAGGTCCTGGGTGCGCAAATAGTCGCGGGGGGAAAGCCTCGCGAGCGGAACCGCAAGTTCCGCCGCGGGCGATGTTCGCGATAGCAGGCGCATCATGCCTCCGTCAGATGCGGGACCGGCCTATCGGTCGATGCCGTGCTCCGGCGCGTGGCCGGGCTGCTCCGGTTCCGTGGTGAAAAGTTCGGGGTGGTCCTCGAACAGCCGGTCGAGCAGGCTGCGCTCGTCGGGCGCATCGTCGCCGACCTCCCGTGCCGTATCGGCGGCACGGTCGGGGCGGCGACGTCCGAACCAGGCCTCGTCGATGAGCTTGGACCGCACATCGTCGATCGCCGCCCCGAAGGCGCTGAAAAATGCCTCGAACATGGTCAGTACCGGTGTCCGCAGCCGACGCAGCGCCGCTCCTTGCGCCACAGGTTGATGAACTTGACGCCACCCCACAGCGCGAGCGTGCCGAAGGCGAAGGCCGGGTGGTCGGCCCGCCGCGCGAGTGTCACCGTGTTGGCGAGCTGCTCGAACGAGACGACCTGGATCAGGTTGGAATCAGCGTGGAACGATCCACAATGCGGGCAGGTCATGTGCTAGCTCCCTTGCTTGGAATGGGTGATGGGCCGGAGCTTCTTGGGCATCGGCTGCGGATGCGGGGGCAGCGGCCACGTGCCGAACGGCTCGCCCGGCCCGTCGCCCAGCGCCCCCAGAAACCCGCGTTCAGCCATCTCCCAATCTTCTCTGTCCATAAGGACCACTCCGGAAAATGGGCGCAGGTCTTCCCCGCACAGCGCGAAGCGCCTGCGCCCGAGTTCACCGACGATGTCGATGGATGAGAGGCCCTCAGGCCCCCCGGCTCACTTCAGGAAGGTATTGCTGATGAAGTGGCCGATGACCGGCCCGGCCGTGCCGCCGATCAGGTGGCCGAAAAGGGCCGTGGTCACCAGGGTGCACACGCGCACCGCAGGATCGTTTGAGTTGTGGTCCATTGTCCCGTCTCCTTGTTGCTGGCGGCATTGACTTGAAAACTCCCGCCGCCGAGCAAAGATTGCGAAGCGCGCCACAGCCTGTCATTCAGCACATATTCGATGATCTTCGGAGAATTCGATGGCTGGGCACGAAGTATCAGATTCGGCAGCATCTTTTCTTCTCGCCAATTTTATCAACAAGCACTTGCCGCGTGGCACGGGCAATCGCGGCCAACCGCAGACGGCATCGCTCTTCGCCGCAAACTCGGGGCTTTCGGAAGGACGGCTCAGCGAGTTGCGTCATCGCAAAGGCGGCCTGCCCGGCCTTTCTTCCTTACAGGTGATCGAGCGCGCGTTTTTCCCGGGCGGCGGAAAAAGGCACGACCCCGCCTGGCTTGAATGGCAGGAAGTGCGTGAAGCCGTGCTGCGGCACGGCGATCCGGTAGAGCCTGGACGGGATCAGAAGCGATTCACCGCCCGGGAAACCTGGGATTTGCTGATGCGCCCGCTTGCCGACCGCGCCACACCGCTCGTCCGTTCGACTATCGATGATGACCCGGCACACGCCTTACGCCACGAGCATCTCTGCGGACGGGTGAGGGATCGCAGTTTCATCCTGCCGATGCCGCCATGGTTCCAGGCTGCCATCGAGAGCGATGCGGTCTTCGCCGGGCGGTACGATCTCTATGCGCCGATGGACTTCGACGGCGACGCCGCCTGCCAGTCGTTTCTCGCCGCCGTCCGGGTGCCCGGTTTCTCTGCGATCGTCGCCCATCATGCCGACATGTATGCGCACCACGTGCTTGAAGCGCTGCGCGGCTCGTCAGCATTTCCTCCCTACAACAAACGGAAACTGGGCCTATTCGGCTTCCAGCAGCCGCAGCGTTCTGGTGCCGGAGAGGGCGTCTACCTCGATCTCGATTTCTACGTCACGGATTATCACACGCACCGGGTCATGCGCCGCGTGATGCATGAGTTGCGCATGAGCCATCCCGCACTGTTTCGCGATGATGGCGATCCGTTCGGTACGATGCCGTACCTGCGCTATTTCACCACGTCGTTCGGCATCAACGTCCTGGCGACGACGCAGGAACGGCAGGGCAAGCGCGTCTATCTCGCCCGCGTCTCGAATCGTCAGGGCAACGCCAACCAGCACGGCCTATGGCATGTCACCGCCAACGAAGGACTCAATCTCGACGACGTGTTTGATGGGCGGGTGGATTTTCGGAGCGCCATCGCCCGTGCGCTGTGCGAGGAGCTCGGCGCAAATCTCTCCGAACCGGATGACGAAACTATCTACCTGGAATTCGCCATCGACCGGCGGAACTTCGAGCCGTTCCTGTCCTGCCTTGTCCATCTCGGCATAGACCGCGAAACCTTCTACCACCGCAAGCGCCACCTCGCGCGCGACGACCGGCGAGAATTTCAGGAAATCATCGACATCCCCTTCACGGAAGAGGCGATGATCGAGCTCCTACTCGGCGAGCCTCGGGGAAGCGCGGGGTTTACGTCGTATGGGCTCAATATTATGGACAATATTCTTCTAAGGAATCTGATACCGAAAACTTCAGGATAGAAATTCAATCTCCCATCTCATCGACCGCAGCCCTTATTCGATCTACATCGTCTCGAATTACGCCCGAAATTGGAAGCCCCAGATCCGACTTCGTCATGCCACCTGACCAGCGCAGCTCCCCGTTTGAAAATTCTTTCGATAGATACAAGCTAGTAGAAATATTAATAAGAGACAAATATAGGGCCTGTATACTGTCAGCGCCAAAAACATCCTTGACTATTGGCTTATCGAATCCGTCGATCGATACTCTACATCTCCAATCGCCACTCTCCGGAATGGGAGCTTCGATTGAAACGACAATTTCACGATCTGCCAAATATGTCAGCCTTCTAGAGTATATAAAATTCACAATAAATCTCAAAATGATAAAAGTGTTCTTCCAACAATTGGAAGAGTTGCCTCTGGAGCAAATATAGTACCAATAACAATTATTGTCCCGCCTATAATTATCACCGCACCAATTAGTCTCGGATCAATATCCAGAGGATTCGGCCAAAAATTCTGCTGCCACGGGTCCATCTCGCGCCATGTGACTAACGGAGGTAACGGTCGCCCCGCTCCACGCGCCGCATCTCGATCAGCGGCGCTAGCCCAGCATCGAGCTCTCGCTTCGGCACTTTGAAGAGATCGGCATTTCTCGTAGTCATCTTCTGCCGCACTTTTGCGCTCGTCTTCGTCCATTGCGTCGGACGCGTTCGGATTTTGTGGCGGACAGAGGCCTAGCGGATCAATCCGATTTACTGGATTGCTTGCGACACTTTCATACAGGTTGAGGCCACCGAGCTCCCCAACGGGATCGCGGTTCAGCCAACGCCCGTGCGCAGGGTCATGCGCACGAAGGAGCGCGAAGGAGAGTGCGGCCGTCGGCTCGTCATAGTAAATGCTCCAACCAGCGTTGGTCGCGACACCCGAAACCACGGTCTTATTGCCATAAGGGTCATACTCATACTGCGCGTTGACGCCGCCGGTGCCATCGACGAGCTGCCGCGTGCTACCCAGCCGGTCGGTGACAGAGTACTGGATCGTGGCGCCGATCATCATGCCTTGCGCGAAGAAGCGGGTTTCGATCGGGGCGCCGGATTTCAGATTGTCGTGCTGGGCGCAGACCTCACCGGCGCACCAGAGCAGCGCGTGATCGGACGCCACCGCGCCGGATTTCTTGGCGATGACGCGCACCAGGCGGCCGAGGCCGTCGTAACTGTAACTGGCTTCGTCGGGCCCGGAGACTACCTTCGTCAGGCGGTTCGCGCCGTCCCAGGTATATTGGGTGCTATCGAGCGTGGTCGGGCTGCCGTTGACATCGTAAGTGCCGCTGCTGATCGCGTTGGTCGAGGTGTAGGCCAGGTTCTGGGTACGCGCAGGCGTCTGGATTTTCGTGAGGTTCGATGCCGCGTCGTAGCTGTAGGCGTAGTTTGGCGAGGTAGATGACCCGCTCGTCAGGTTGGTGCCGACAGTGGCAGCCGTGATGCGGTTGGCCTTGTCGTAGCTGTAATCGGTGATTTGCGCGCTCGGCAGCGGCGGCTCGTCGGCCTTCCGCTTGTGGCTCGAGCAGCTCGCCAGCACCAGCAAAAGGCCGATCGGAACGAACAGGGCCAGGCGCCAGCGGCGCCGTGTCGCAACGGCGAGCATGGCGGCCAGCGCCAGCACGATGCCCGGCAGCGCCCCGGCGAGCAGATCGAAATCCTCGGACGGCGTTGACGCGCCGCCCTGCGCGGTGGCCGCGTGCGCCTTGCCCGAAAGCCCGTTCAGGATGGTGCGCTGCCAATCGGCCGGGCGCACGCCGGACTCGGGCTGCCGCTGCGCAAGCGCTTCACCGGTTCCCCTGCCGGGAAGCTGCCCGAGCGCCGCGAATTTCTGGTTGATGTAGGATTGCTTGAACTGCGTGACGTTGTCGTTGGCATTGTAGGCATAATCGAACTGCGAGAGGATCGCGTCGCTCGCCTTGGTGTATTTCATCTGCTTGAGCAGATTATCCCCCTTCGCGTCATAGTAGCTCAGCGCGACCTTGGGCCCGTGCGCCGAGCTGATGCCGCTCACCCGCGCACTGCCGTCGAGATAGCTGTAGTTAAACGTGTCCAGCACGTTGGCCGCGGTCGTCACCCGGCCCAGCGCGTCATATGCCGTGCTTTCGGCGGCGCCATCGACATTTCGGCCGACCATGCGGCCCAGCGCATCATACTGGTAGGTCACGGTGTCCGCGACGCCGCTGGCGCCCGCGACCGGGCTCGTCACCGATTGCAGCTTGCCCGCGCCGGGGTTCGCAGCGCCGGTGATCGGATAGTAGCTGTATTGCGTCGTGCCGATGCCATCGGTCATCGACACCAGCCGCGGGAAGACATTGTCATAGGTGAAGGCGACGGGGAGAGCGTTGGTGTAGGCGATCGACTTCACGCTGTCGTCGGCGTTGTAGAGGTAGCTGGTGACTTGATGCTTGGCGTCCGTCACCATCGCGATGCGGCTGGTGCTGCCCTCGTAATCGACCGTCTGCGACGTCCCGTCCGCGTAGGTCTTGGTAACGATCCGATCCTGAAGATCGCGAACCATCTGCGTCGCATGGCCGTTGCCGTCGGTGATCGTGGCGAGCTGGCCGTTCAGCGAATAGCTGAACTGGTTCGATTGGCCGAGCGCGTCGGCGACCTTCACGAGCTGCCGCTCGGAATCGTACGTCATCTGGCTGGCCTGGCCTAGCCGGTCCGTCACGCCGACGAGATCGAGGAGGCTGTAGGCATATTTAATGGACGTCCCGTCCGGATAGGATGCGCTCACCGGCCGATCGGCATCATCGTAGCTGTAGCTGACCGTGAGACCGCCTGGGTCCGTCGCCGACGCCACGCGGCCGACGGTATCGTAGGTGAATTTGTAGGTGGCGCCCGACACCGCGCCCTGGATGCCGGTCAGGTAACCCTTGCCGTCGTAGCTGTAGCCAGTGACGTTACCGAGCGCGTCGGTGCCTTTGGTGAGCTGACCGGCGGCGTTGTAGTCGTAATGGGAGGTCGATCCGTCCGCCCCCGTGACGGCTGTGGGTAGGTGCTGGCCGTTATAGGTGAGGCTGGTGAGCAGCCGCGACGTGCCGCCCGTCACGTTGCTCGCCGTCAGCAAGTCCAGCCCGGAGGAATCGTAAGTGAATAACTGCTTCCGCCCTGCTGGATCAGTGTAGGAAGTCACATTGCCCGCGCTGTTGTAAGCGAAGGTCTCCAGCCGCGTCGTGCCGTCATCGAGCACTCGCCCGATATGCAGGGGCAGGTTGCTCGTACCCTCCTGATAACCGATCGACTGCCCAGCATAATCGCGCCAGACGCGCCGTTCAAGCGGCTCCTTGGTGCTCTCGATGACGCGCGAGGTCGCGGAAAAATCGCGCGTGTGCACGAAATGCAGGATTTTGGCTTTCGCGTAGTCGAGCCCGCCACCCGCCGTCGCGACCTTGTATTGCTCGGGATTCCAGATGAACGAGTTGCGATAATTCAGATAAGAATTTTGGGTGAGCATGCCGGCTGGCACCACCGGGTCCGAGAACGGGATGCCGGGCGCGTCCTGACGGAATTCCACGCGGCTGACGCGCCCGAGCGTATCGGTGACATTGAGAAATCGTCGATCGCCGAGGCTCGCATCGGTCGTGACATCACCGAACGCGAAACTAGTCGTGCCATAGGGCGTCTTGAGCGCGGAGACGAAGTCGCCTGTGCCGTACGTGTATTGCGACGTGATACCGAGCACGTCGGTGATGCTCGCGAGCTGGCCGGCGCCGTTATAGGTGAAGCTGGCCGAACGCCCGAAGGGATCGGTGATTTTCGTGACCTTGAGGGGGTCACTGTTCCCATAGCTGAGCGTGGTCACCTGGCCGATCGCATCGGTGATCGACGCGATGCGCATCTGCGCGTCGTAGCTAATCGTCACCTTGTTGCCCTGTCGGTCGATGACGGCCGTCATGAAATATTTGTTGCCCAGCGCTTGGCCAAAGACCTCCAACGACCCGTCCTTGAGGTGACGGGTGAACGTTGTCGCGCCGGATACGGTCTGGGCCGTCACATAGGCTTGGCTATAGGCGCCGGGCGACGAGGTGGCCCCCGACATCGTGTAGGGCTCGTCGCCTCCGCCGCGTTGATAGAGATCGACCGCTCCGCCGCTTGAGCGCTTGTCGGTCATGTAGCTGAGCCAGCCGAAAGTCCATTTGTGGCCAAAATTGACGTAATTGAACGTCGCCGGTTGCTGCACGTCACGGTGCGAATAGTAGATGTCGAAATTGATCGCCGGGCCTACCGGCGGCGTATAGCCGACAGGGCGGTCGTGCAGCTCCAGGCTGACGAACATCGGCTCAACGTTCCAGGTCGTGCAGCCGCCGCAATCCTTGTTGTCATCGTCCGGAAAGGCCGGATCGCCGCTCTGCGGCCCGGTGCCACCCTGGTCGCGGCTCGAGCCGGTATCGCCGCGCCCCCAGATCTTGTCCGCCTCCGCCGTTTCAACTTTGCGCCATCCGCTCGGCAACGGTCCCGAGGGGATCAGAAAATAGCCGCTCGTTTCCTCTTCGAGCGTCCCCCGGCGCACCCGGATATCCCGCCCGAACGTCGAGTCCTCGACGAGGTAGCGGTCTCCGGACTTACCGACGATCGCCGCGTAATGGCCCATCTTCCAATGGGCGACGGCGGGCGTCACGATCGCGGCCCCCGATGAACGATAGGCCATCTGGTAGCGCATGCCGACGCTTGCGGCGATGTGTTGCACCGCGCTCAGCGAAAGCCCCTGCGCCGTTGAGTTCGCCTTTTCCAGGCGGTTGACCGTGTCGGCCGGAGCGTGGGGATTGAGGTAGAGCAGGATGCGCAGGAGCGCGAGAGGTCCGCAGCGGAAGCTCCGCTCCGGCCATTCGCTCATATGTGCCAGGCCACGCTTGGAACTGTTCACCAGCTCCGCCGCCGTCCCGTGAATAGGTCGGTCTTTTACCTCGGCAAGCAGGCCAGAAAGCCGCTCCGTCCGCCCGAGATAAGCGTTGAACTGGCTGAGTTCGGCAATCGCCGCGTCACCGATCGCGGCGCCATCGCGCGTGCGAAGGCTTTTGCTCGCCGTCCAGGCCTGATCAAATGCCTGCATGGCTTTGCTGAAATGGCCGGTCTGCCGGTAGACGCTTCCGAGATTGAGCAGCAGCACCGGACGCCAGGCCGAGCCGGGATGGCTTGCCAAGAATGACGTGAGGGGAGCTACCGCGTCAATGTCACCCGCCGACACCGACTTTTCATACACGAGCAGAGCCGCGGCCAGATCGCGGTTATCCGACGCCGCGGTCACGCCTGCGGGGACCAGCGTTTGGTCGAAGAGACCTACGCGAAGGAATTCAGCATCCGCCGGTGAGCCGGAAAAATGAAGCCGTGTGGGCGGCGGCGCAACGGCGGCATTGCTTTTCCATTGCCCCCAGGACGACGGTAGAACGACCGCCCCTAACAGAGAAATAAGAAGAGCCACCGCTAAAATGCTGAAAAGACGCGCACGATCAGAAAGCGCGCCAAGCGCGACGCTAAATGAATTCATAGCGAAGTTCCCCCACCCGCAGAATCACTCAGACGAATGAGGCTAACGTCTCATCGAATCGCTCAAATCGCAAGATTAGCGCCGGATTTAATTCATCACGCTTCTCAGAAAATTTCGCCGATACGGATCAATTTTCAAAATGCAGTAGCTACATGCCGGATGAAGACTCATTTTCCGGCGCAACTATCTATTCTTAGGTTGTATCCATTTCGGACGATCCTTTTCCGGTGGCGGGTTCGCCGGACGATCTGACGTGCGCCACTGATTGTTACCACTCCAAGATAGAGTCTGGCTCCTTCATGATGGTTGTTTGAGGGGGGATGGCAACGTGTCCGGGGGCATGCGCCGCTGGGGCGACAGCCTCCCTGACGCTAAGCGCAAACTCTATTGCACGCCCTGCCGCACCCGCGACCGCCTCCGCATCGCGCCCTGGATCGACAAGACCAAATCCACCCCCACTGGCGACCCGCTCCCCGACCCACCCCTCTACGAATGGAAAAAACTCATCGCGCGCTATCGGAGCTGAGGATCACGCCTTCACCAAGATTGAATCGCGCCAACTAGGATTTCTGGGGCGACAAAAAGCGGGCGAGCAAGGCTGGAGCGCTGAAATCGCCCGGTCCTTCATCCTTCACGATACCGTCCGGACTGCTTCGAAAGATTGACGCCAGAATGATTGCTCGCTCCTCCGAGCTAAAGGACTCTCGCGTTTCCATCGAAAGAAAAGTTTTTGTCATAACCGCCTTCTCTCGTGCGTCCGATCCTAGATGGTGTTCGCTCAGGAAAAGCTTTGAAAGCAATCTACCTATCCAAAAAATCAAAGTTGTGATTCCCAAAGTCGCACCACTGACGATAATGTATACGGGTGTAGCATGCTGGCTTTCTGGCACGGAAAGGAGATACGCCGCTGCCCACTTCGCTAGAAAGAAAATTCCAAACCCGGCGGCCACGAAATAGATGAACATCAGCACGGCCCACGCGATCTCCCATTTACCATGCGAGGTTGCCTTGTCGCGCCAGTATTGGACCGGTGCCATAAGCGCCATTTGGTTACGATATTTGTCCTCGGTCTCAGCGAGCTGATCTACGATCTCCGAGCGCTGGGCCGCAAAATCTTTCGCGGCGGCATTCCAAATCGCAAAGGATCGTTGCAGGAGACGGCGTTTCAAAGCCATGATCCGGTGCGTGCGCGAACGAACAAATTCATCTTGCTCGGCTTCTAAGTCGCGAACGCGCTGCTCTAGCCGGTCAATCGCGCGACGATAATTGCGGCGCTCTGCCGCCAGCGCTTCGCGGTCGAAGCCCACGTACGAGGCAGCGACCGAGCGCGCATAATTGTAGAACCAGGTCGCATTTTGAAGATTGCGCTGAAAATCGGAGTGACGCTCAACAATGACGAGATAGCGGGCGGCATCATCGCCGACTAAATCCCTTGCCGAGAGGTAGCGCTGTCCATCGAAGCTTCCGCTGTAGGGAAGAGATGGGCGCAGCCCATAGAAAATCGATTTCAGCTCTTCTTCGATGGCGCTGACATCCGCTCCGCTCGTGATCTTAGCGTCTAAAGCCCGGGTGCGACGCTGCAATTGCGAAAATTCGTCCCAATTTTTCGATAGCAACCAGTCCCACGTGGCGCGCTCCTTCTCCCACCACTTTCCCAGTTGACGAAGCGATCGGAACGTCAGCTCTTCGCCATCGAGCCGAAATCTAAGGAATTCAGCCATCTTTGCTCTCCCCTCCAAGAGGGTGGCGCTGCCGGGTATGATGAGCAAGACGGATTTTGCACCAGTCGCGTCCGCGATTGTCAAATAATTGCCATCGGTTAGAATTCAACTATGGCGACACATACGAATAATTCAATAAAAGGCGATCGCGCGCTTGGTCCCGGCGACAAGGACGAACTCGGCTTTCGGGAAGTTGCCGCGCGCATTGCAGTATCCCTCATCGATCATGCATCCGATGACGGCCTTGTAATCGGTATTGAGGGAGCGTGGGGGTCGGGGAAATCCAGTCTCGTCTTTCTCATTGAGGATGAGCTTCAGAAGCTACCCAAAGAGCAGCGACCCAGCGTCATAAATTTTCGCCCGTGGTTGATCGGCAACCGAGATGCCTTGATCAATGGCCTGTTTACCGAACTGTCGAAGCAGTTGGATCGAGTCGCGTTGGATGCTGGCGATGCAACGCCGATCACCATCGCCCGAGCTAAAAAGGCGGAAGACGCACTACGAGAATTCGCCTCCGGCCTGACTAAAGTGGGAGCCGCAATTGAGTTTATTGGAGACGTTTCGGGCTTGCCACCTGTCAAATGGTTCGGGAAGGGGACTAAGGCAGCTGCAAATCTAGCCGAGGGCAAGCGTGCCGCCTCCCAATTATCCGACCTCAAGGACAAACTGGTCAGATCGCTTCGCGATCTAGGGCACAGGTTTGTCATCACGATCGATGACGTTGATCGCCTCGAACCAGCGGAAGTCATCGAGATATTGCGCCTTGTTCGATCGGTCGCCGATTTTCCAAATGTCATCTATTTGCTTTGCTACGATGGAAAAATCCTCGCCCACAGCATCGAGAAAGCTGCGCGCGCAAAGAGCGGCAAGGCCTATCTCGAAAAGATCATCCAGCTTACGATTATGGTACCGCAACCGGAATCAATGCAATTGCGTCAATGGTTCACTGATTCCCTTCATCAAATCGCCGCGCCCAAAAACGATGACGAGCTTTCGAGACTCAAGACGGTTGTCGATTTTGAGGGAGGACGTCAGCTACGGACCCCAAGGTCCGTTGTGCGCGCACTGGATTCGATCCGGTTCTTCTGGCCACCGCTTCGAGACGCCAAAGCCGATTTGGCGGACCTCGTCTGGCTTCAGCTCATTAAGGATGGAAATCCCGCGCTCTACCGTTGGATCGAAGAATATTGCGCCGCCGCAGCGATCCACTCGCTAGGAATCGCTCGCGTATCCGATGTGGAAAAGACGCGGGAGCTTTCCAAGCTGATCAACATCACCGAAGAAGGCCATTTCGATGATCTTACTTACCGGCATTATTTTGCTGATCAACTAGCTGGCGTAGAAATGAATTACGGAGATGACGGCGATAAATTCAGAATATTTCAGCACGTCCATGAACACCAGCGAGACGCAGCAATTCGCGGTGTGCGCCTGGCCAGCCCGGATCACTACCGGCTCTATTTTGCGTTGGCGGGTCCGTCGCATGCCCTGACGCAGGACGATTTCACATCAATGTGGGCGGCAGCAGAAGCGGGTGTCGAGCAGACCACTGCAGAACTTCTGCGTCTCCACGGTGAGCCCGCTGGTGGATCATTCACCAAGGCGGACATCCTGCTTGAACGCATCAGAGGCAGTGCGTTCGAAGTGCTGACGCCGCAGCAGTGCGACAACATTCTTCTCGGCCTGTCGCAAGCCATGGACGCGGCCTATCGGCAACGCCCCTTCGACCGCTTCTGGATCAACTCACTATGGGATCGTGCGTCCCGGCTCATCCCGCTCCTACTTGCGCAGCTGGACGCAGAACAGCGCGCCGCGGCTGTAACAACGATGTTTCAGCACGGTGCGGCCCTTGCCTGGCTCACGACCGTCTTTCGGCACGAGACGTTTGCCCACGGTCGGTACGGCGACAGGCCACGCCCCACAGAGGACTGGCTGGTGACTAACCCCGAACTCGACCAAATTAATGGCATTATGCTCGACCGATACCGGGCGCTGTCCGATCATGAAATTCTCGAAGTTATCGATCCGATCAGCTTGCTATTCGCATGGCGGCAGGGCGGAGACGAGGCAGGCCCGCGCGAACGCCTCGAGGCGAACATTGTTTCGGATGAGGGACTGGTGGAGACATTGGAGAAGCTCGTCAGCTCTGTCGACAGCAGTAATCGTGGCAGGTTCGACGTCATCAAGAGGGATAATCTCGCGCCGTTTTTAGATTACGACGAGGCAGCGCAACGGATCGAAGCGCTCAGAAATCACAGCGAACTCGGTGAGCGCGCATCCCGATTGGCGGTCGCCTTCGCGGACGGACTGGAATTTTAGCGGAAGGAAGAAGTGTTATCTTAGGGCTCCGCCCTCGGCGCGCTTCGAGTGCCGTCCGCCCACCTTCCTCCGCTCACGCTCCGTGCAGCCGGTTCCCCGCGCCGACACCGCTCCGCTTGCACACCCCCCGTTCGCCACGGAGGCAGGGTTGCAGCGGCAACCTCTTTCCAATTGCAGCAAGTCTTTCTCGACAGGGCGATTTCGGGAAGTCATGGAAATGACACACCAGCGATAGGAACATCCCGATGGCGGAAAAAACCACCCTCATGAGTTTGACGGCCGACATCGTTGCCGCTCACGTGTCGAACAATAGCGTCGCCATCGGTGATTTGCCTGCGCTGATTGCCAGCACTTTCCAAGCGCTCGCGAAACTTGACCAGCCTGTGGAAGCTCCGGCACCCGAAAAGCCCAAGGGCGCAGTTTCTGCGCGGGCATCCATCAAGCCCGAGCATCTCATCAGCATGATAGATGGCAAGCCGTACAAGATGCTGCGCAAGCATATCGCGTTGCACGGCTTCACGCCGGAGACTTACCGCGACACCTTCGGCCTCCCGCGCGACTACCCGATGGTCTCGGCGAACTACGCCGAAGCCCGCCGCGCCCTCGCCGTGAAAATCGGCCTCGGCCGCAAACCGGGGAAGGCCGCAGCCGCCACCCAACCCGCCAGGGCCCCAACCGCAGCCAAGCCCACGCGCCCCCCGCGCACCGACAAATAGGGCGGGCGGGAACCGCGCAGGCGGAGATCGCGGCTGTGAAGATCGTGCGAGATTCGCTGGACCCCCAACGCACCGCATGACATCAATCGCACAGCCAGCCCGGCAACCTCACACCGCCTAAAGTCAAAATTCTATACACGAATGTTACACGAAGCGATTTCTTGGGAAATTTCTGTTTAATCTCAATCGTGTAAAAATGGTCTAACACGTCGCCGGGATGACGGCTTTCTAAAGCGGAGAGAGCAGCGACGCTAGAAATGCCCGCGCGCCGACCAGGTCTTCAGCGCATAGATGAAGGTGCGCAGCCCCCCGGGGATGTGGCGCCTGGCGGAGTGGTAGAGGAACAGGCCGGGATATTCGGGGCACCAGTCGGGAAGCAGCGGCAGGAGGCGGCCCTCGGCGATGGGCGCGCGGGCGAGGCGCTCGGCGACATAGGCGATGCCGAGGCCGCGAAGCGCCGCTTCGACCAGCTGCTGGGGCCGGCCGAGGGTGAGGCGGCCGTCGATGTCGATCGCAAGCGGCTGGCCGTGGCGCTCGAACTCCCAGCGCTGGACGCGGCCGCTGGCGAGGCGGAGGCGGAGGCAGTCGTGCTGGGGGAGGTCCTCGGGGCTTTGCGGCGCCTCGCGGCCCTCGAGATAGGCGGGCGCGGCGACGGGGATCATCCGCGACGGGCTGCCGAAGGGCACGACGGTCATGTCGCGCGGGACGATGTCGCCCTGGCGGATCGCCGCGTCGAAGCCTTCGCCCATGATGTCGACCGGCCCGTCCTCGGCGACCAGATCGAGCGCCATCTCGGGGAAGGCGGCGAGATAGCTCGGGACGACGGTCTGCAGGAGCTGCATCGCGACGCTCTCGGGTGCGGCCAGGCGCAGCAGACCGCCGGGCCGCTCGGGCATCGTCGCGACGTCGGAGAGCGCCGCATCGAGGTCGCGCAGGATGGGGTGGAGGCTGGCGACGAGCCGCTCGCCCGCATCGGTGGGGACGACGCTGCGCGTGGTGCGGTTGAGCAGCCGCGTACCCATTCGCCCCTCGAGTGTCCGCATCATATGGCTGAGCGTGGAGGGCGAGAGCTCGAGCTCGTCCGCTGCCTTGCGGAAGCTCCGGTGCGTCGCGATCGAGGCGAGCGCAGCGAGTTCGTTGAGGGAAGGGCGCTCATTCATGGCCATTTACCATGATATCATGGATGATTACCGGGAAAACCACAAGCAATCTGGGACATTTTGAGGGGGCGGAGCGATTCAGCGGGCAGTTGGGAGCTCCAATCGGCGTTCTTTCGAACGGAAGGCGCGCGGCCCTGGGGCTCGGCGGCCACCCGATATATGGCAAAATAACATTAATATGTGCGGTATTAAACGATATCGCGTCATAACGGGATTGGGCGAGCCGAAAAACGGGGGATTTGCCCTGGCGATGCCAAGAGGGCCGACCCGTGGGACGAAAATTGATGATGAAATCACATGGATATCATGGTCATTATCCTGTATTTGACATCAATATTCCATGTACTCGAGTGTGGGTCCATCGGACTTGCGTTGATATTCGCTGATGAGAGAGTAAGTTTCCGAGCGAGGCGGCGTGAGTCCGCCACGAGGAGGAGAGGAAGTGATGGGCAACGGCACCGGGATTTCGCGTCGAGGCATGATCGCGGGCGCCGCCGCGGGACTGGCGAGCGGGCCGCTGCTCGCCGCGGGCCGAGCCGGAGAGCGCAAGCGGGCGCTGCCGAAGGACTTCCTCTGGGGCACCGCGATCTCGGCCTATCAGAGCGAGGGCAACAACACCAACAGCGACGCCTGGCTGATGGAGAACATCAAGCCCAGCATGTTCAAGGACCGCTCGGGCGACAGCGTCGACAGCTACCATCGCTTTGCCGAGGATTTCGCGATCGCGAAGCGGCTGGGGTTCAACTGCTATCGTCTCGGCATCGAATGGGCGCGGATCGAGCCGAGTGAAGGCGAATTCTCCAACGCCGAGCTCGATCATTATGCGCAGATGCTGGAGTCGTGCCGGGCGCATGGGCTCAAGCCAGTGGTTACCTTCAACCACTTCACCACACCGCTCTGGTTCGCCAAGCGCGGCGGGTTCGAGGCGGCCGACGCCCCCGAGCTGTTCGCGCGCTATTGCGATCGCGCGGCCAAGCACCTCGGCGGGCTGATGCACCTCGCGACGACGTTCAACGAAGCCAACATCCAGCTGCTGGTGCACCTGTTCCCGCAATTCGCGGCGGGCATCCCCAAGTCGCGCGAAGCGATCGCGGCGGCGGCGAAGGCAACCGATTCCCCGCATTTCTCGCGGATTGCCTATGCCGATCCGGCGGTGGTGACGCCGATCATGCAGGAGGCGCACCGGCGCGGCTATGCGGCGATCAAGGCGGCGCGGCCCGAGCTGCCGGTGGGACTGACGCTGACGACGCAGGACATCCAGTCGGTCGGCGATCCGGGACTGGTCGCGGAGTATCAGCGCCGGCTGTACGGGGATTGGGTCGAGGTCGCGCGCAGCCACGCCGATTTCTTCGGGGTGCAGACCTATACGCGCTTCCGCGTCGGGCCCGAGGGATTCGTGCCGCCGCCTGCCGGGGCCGAATTGACCCGGGCCGGCTATGAATATTACCCGCAGGCGCTCGCGGCCACGATCCGCTGGGCGCACAAGGCGATCGGCAAGCCGGTCTACATCACCGAGAGCGGCATCGCGACCGACGACGACAGCCGCCGCGTGGCATTCATCGACGCGGCGCTGGACGGGGTGCGCGAATGCCTGGACGAAGGCATTCCGGTGCACAGCTATCTCTATTGGTCGCTGCTCGACAATTTCGAATGGACGTCGGGCTATGACGTGCATTTCGGGCTGGTTTCGGTGGACCGGCAGAGCTTCAAGCGGACGGTGAAGCCGAGCGCGCTGCATCTGGGGGCGATCGCGCGGGGAAATCGGATTTAGCGCACAGACCTGTGTGGGCTGGCGGTAGAGCCAACCCCGCCGCGGAAGGGAGCGCCGCGGCGGGGGATCGGCCGGCGGGTCAGGCCAGCAGGTCGTAGCGGTCGGCGTCCATCACCTTGGTCCAGGCGGCGACGAAGTCGTGGACGAACTTCTCGCCGGCGTCGGACGAGGCATAGACTTCCGACAGCGCGCGGAGCTGCGAGTTCGAACCGAACACCAGATCGGTTCGCGATGCCGTCCAGCGGTGCTCGCCGGTATGGCGATCGGTGCCGACGAACTCCTCGTCGCCGGTCTCGTCGACTTCCTTCCACGCCGTGCCCATGTCGAGCAGGTTGACGAAGAAGTCGTTGGTGAGCTGGCCGACGCGATCGGTGAGCACGCCATGCTTCGAACCGTCGTGGTTAGCCCCGAGCACGCGGAGGCCGCCGACGAGCACCGTCATCTCCGGCGCCGCCAGGCCGAGCAGCTGCGAACGGTCGACCAGCAGCTCCTCGGTCGGCACGCTGTAGCGGACCGAGAGATAGTTGCGGAAGCCGTCGGCCTTGGGCTCGAGCACCGCAAAGCCCTCGACGTCGGTCTGTTCCTGCGACGCATCGGTGCGGCCGGGGGTGAAGGGCACTTCGACGGTATAGCCCGCATCCTTCGCCGCCTTCTCGACCGCGGCCGCACCGGCGAGGACGATCAGGTCGGCGATGCTGATCTTCTTGCCGTTCGCGGCGGGGCCGTTGAAGTCCGCGCGGATCTGCTCGAGCTTCGCCAGCACCCTGGCGAGCTGCTCGGGCTGGTTGACCTTCCAGTCCTTTTGCGGCGCAAGACGGATGCGGCCGCCGTTGGCGCCGCCGCGATGGTCCGACCCGCGCCAGGTCGACGCCGAGGCCCAGGCGGTCGTCACCAGCTCGGACACCGACAGGCCTGAGGCGAGCACGCGGCGCTTCAGGTCGACGACATCGGCCCTGTCGACCAGCGGATGCTCGAGCGCGGGGATCGGGTCCTGCCAGAGCAGGTCCTCCGCAGGCACTTCCGGCCCGAGGTAGCGCGCCTTGGGACCCATGTCGCGGTGGCAGAGCTTGAACCAGGCACGCGCGAAGGCATCGGCAAACGCCGCCGGATCGGCACGGAACTTCTCCGAGATCGCGCGGAAACCCGGGTCCATCTTGAGCGCCATGTCGGCGGTGGTCATCATCGTCGGGACGCGGCGCTCGGGGCTGTGTGCGCCCGGCGCCTTGTCCGCTTCGGACTGGCCCACCGGCTGCCATTGCTTGGCGCCTGCGGGGCTCCTCACCAGCTCATATTCATAGTCGAGCAGCATGTGGAAGAAGGTGTCGTCCCACTTGGTTGGCGTGGGGGTCCAGGCGCCTTCGATGCCGCTGGTGATCGTGTCGTCACCGATGCCGGCGCCGTGGCTGCTGATCCAGCCGAGGCCCTGCATCGCGATGTCCGCGCCCTCGGGCTCGATGCCGACCTTGGACGCGTCGCCCGCACCGTGCGCCTTGCCGAAGGTGTGGCCGCCAGCGGTGAGCGCGACGGTCTCCTCGTCGTTCATGCCCATCCGGCCGAAGGTCTCGCGGATGTCGCGTGCCGAGAGCAGCGGGTCCGGGTTGCCGCCGGGACCTTCCGGATTGACGTAGATGAGGCCCATCTGGATCGCGGCGAGCGGGTCCTCCAGGATGAGGTTCTGCTCGGGTTGGATGCGCGTCTCGGCGCCCTGGCCGACCCATTGCTCCTCGGTGCCCCAATAGACGTCCTTCTCGGGCTCCCACACGTCGGGGCGGCCCCCGCCGAAGCCGAAGACGGGCCCGCCCATCGATTCGATCGCGACGTTGCCGGCGAGGATCATCAGATCGGCCCAGCTGAGCTTCGAGCCGTATTTCTGCTTGATCGGCCACAGGAGGCGGCGCGCCTTGTCGAGGTTGCCGTTGTCGGGCCAGCTGTTGAGCGGCGCGAAGCGCTGCTGCCCCGCACCGGCGCCGCCGCGGCCGTCGCCCGAGCGATAGGTGCCCGCGCTATGCCAGGCCATGCGGATGAAGAAGGGGCCGTAATGCCCGTAATCGGCCGGCCACCAGGGCTGGCTGTCGGTCATCAGCGCGGTCAGGTCGCGCTTCACCGCGGCATAGTCGAGCGACTTGAACGCTTCGCGATAGTCGAAGCTGTCGCCCATCGGATCGCCGGACCTGCCCTGCTGGTGCAGGATGTCGATCGAAAGCTGGTTGGGCCACCAGTCCCGGTTGGTGCGGCCGAGCAGCGCGCGAAGCGCCGCGGGCTTCTTCATCGGGCACTCCAGCGGGTCGCCCTTGGTCTCTGCATCCATCTTCGCTCTCCTGCGCCTGGCTTTGATTTCCGGCGAGCCTAGGCCTGGTTCGGGCGAGTGGAAAGCGAGCGGCCTTTGTCAGTGAGAGTTGGAAAATCGATTAGCGCGCCGCCGCGACTCGTGCCGGGGCGCCAGTATCGCTGCCAAGAACGTGACAATTCCGCGCCTTGCCGCGCGCACCCGTGTCCGGAGTCGATTGCGGGGATCCGTGAATCTGCGAATTTCGGGTCGGGGGAGATCTTCGAGTCCGTGTCCGCCGTACCAGCGGGGCAGACCCACCATGTGATGGTCGAGCCGCACGAGGACGACGCGTCCTTCGTCGCGGGCGACGAAGTGCGGACGCTGGAAGGGCTGGTCGCGCCACCGGAGGCGGATGCGACGAGCCGAGCGGAGCCGAAACGGGGCGTTAAGCGCGCTGGCCTAGGAACGGCGACTCGTCCCGCGTTCCCGCCTTGAAGGCCAGTCCATGCGTCACGCCTTTCCCGCCGAGTTCGGCGGCATCGCCGGCACCACGACCACCTCGCTCGCCGAGATCCTGGGCGCCTTCTCCTATGCGCTTGACCTCACCGAGGGCCAGCCCGAGGGCCATGCGCTGCGATCCTGCTGGATCGCGAGCCGGATGGCCGCGGCGCTGGGGCTGAGCGCGGAGGAGCGGCGTACCGTCTATTATGCGACGCTGCTCAAGGACCTGGGCTGCAGCAGCAACGCCGCGCGTGTCGCCGAGCTCTACCTCGCCGACGATCGCGCGATCAAACAGGGCTTCAAGCTGATCCCCCAGGGGCTCGCGTCGACGCTGCGCTTCGTCTTCTCGCGTACCGGCGCGGGCGGGCCGCTGCGCGCGCGGACGAAGGCGATCCTCACGATCCTGCGCAACGGCGAGGATCTGGTGCATGAGCTCATCGAGACGCGCTGCATGCGCGGCGCCGACATCGCGCGCCAGCTGCGCTTCCCCGAGCCCGTGGCGCTGGCGGTCGCGGCGCTCGACGAGCATTGGGACGGTACGGGAAAGCCGCTGGGCCTGCGGGGCACGGCGGTCCCGGTGGCGGCGCGGCTGGCGCTGCTCGCGCAGATCGCCGACGTGTTCAACGTCGCCGGCGGGCCTCAGGCGGCGCGCGCGGAAGTGGAGGCACGGTCGGGAAGCTGGTTCGATCCCGAGCTGGTCGGGCTGTTCCTGACGATGTCGAAGGACACGGGCTTCTGGGCCGATCTCGCCGATCCGGCGCTCGAGCAGCGGCTGCGCGGGTTCGAGCCCGCCGAGGTGCGCGTCGCGGTCGACGATGATTATCTCGACGACATCGCCGCGGCGTTCGGCGCCGTGATCGACGCCAAGAGCCCGTTCACCGGCGGCCATTCGGAGCGGGTCGGCAATTATGCCGCGGCGCTGGGCGAGCGGCTCGACATCCCCGCCGACCATCGCCGTGCGGTCCGCCGTGCCGCGATGCTCCACGACGTCGGCAAGCTGGGGGTAAGCAGCCGCGTGCTGGAGAAGCCGGGCAAGCTCGACGCGGTCGAATGGGCGGAGATGCGCAGCCATGCGGTGCACACCATGGCGATCCTCGGCCGGATCGCGCCGCTGCGCGAGATGGCGACGATCGCCGGCGCGCACCACGAGCGGCTCGACGGGCGCGGCTATCCGCTGGGGCTCGACGAGATGCTGATCGCGCGCGAATCGCGGATCATCACGGTGTGCGACTTCTTCGACGCGCTGACCGCCGACCGGCCGTATCGCCCGGCGATGTCCAGGGCGCAGGCGCTGGAGGTGATGGCGGGGGAGGTCGGCCGGGCGATCGACGCGGAGGTCTTCGCGGCGCTGCGCGAAGTGGTGGGGTAGGGCGCCAGGGGCGCCGCAACATCAATCCTCCCCCGGAGGGGGAGGATTTAAGTCGCAAACGCGCGGCGCCTTCAGGCGCGAATCGGCTAAGCCCTCACGCCGTCCGCCGCGACGGCCTCGTTGTAGCGCAGCGCCTTCAGCACCGTCTCGACGATATGCTCGGCGTTCAGCCCGGCCTCGTCGTACTGCTTCTCGGGCTTGTCCTGGTCCTGGAAGACGTCGGGCAGGCGCATGGTGCGCAGCTTGAGGCCGGCGTCGATCAGGCCCTCGTCGCTCGCCAGCGTGAGGACGTGCGCGCCGAGGCCGCCGATCGAGCCTTCCTCGATCGTCACCGCGACTTCGTGGGTGGTGAGCAGGCGGCGGATCAGCGCCTCGTCGAGCGGCTTGGCGAAGCGCAGGTCGGCGACCGTCGTCGACAGGCCCTTGGCGTCGAGCGCGTCGGCGGCCTTGAGCGCTTCGGCGAGGCGCGTGCCGAGCGAGAGGATCGCGACGGTCTTGCCCTCGCGGACGACGCGGCCCTTGCCGATCTCGAGCCGCTCGGGCGCGGCGGGCATCGCGACCCCGACGCCGTTGCCGCGCGGATAGCGCAGCGCGATCGGGCCGGTGTCGTGCATCGCGGCGGTGTGGACCATGTGGACGAGCTCGGCCTCGTCGGCGGCGGCCATCACCACGAAGTTCGGAAGCGTCGCGAGATAGGTGAGGTCGAAGCTGCCCGCATGCGTCGCGCCGTCGGCGCCGACCAGCCCGGCGCGGTCGATCGCGAACCGGACCGGCAGGTTCTGGATTGCGACGTCGTGGACGACCTGGTCGTAGGCGCGCTGGAGGAAGGTCGAGTAGATCGCGCAGAACGGCCGCATGCCCTGCGCGGCGAGGCCGGCGGCGAAGGTGACGGCATGCTGCTCGGCGATGCCGACGTCGAAGCTGCGATCCGGGAAGCGGCGCTCGAACTTGTCGAGCCCGGTGCCCGAGGGCATCGCTGCGGTGATCGCGCAGACGGTGGGGTCGCGCTCGGCTTCGGCAACCAGCGCTTCGGCGAAGACGTTGGTGTAGCTCGGCGGGCCCGGGGGCGCCTTGGCCTGCGCGCCGGTGATCACGTCGAACTTCTGGACGCCGTGGTATTTGTCCGCCGCGGCTTCGGCGGGGGCATAGCCCTTGCCCTTCTTGGTCACGACATGGACGAGGATCGGGCCCTCCTCGGCATCGCGGACATTCTCGAGCACCGGGATGAGATGGTCGAGGTTGTGGCCGTCGATCGGGCCGACGTAATAGAAGCCGAGTTCCTCGAACAGCGTGCCGCCGGTGGCCATGCCGCGGGCATATTCCTCGGCCTTGCCCGCCGCTGCGGTGAGGCGGCGCGAGAGGCGGCGGATCGCGCGCTTGGCGAGGCTCCTGAGACCCAGATATTCCTCGGACGAAATGAGGCGCGCGAGATAGGCCGAGAGCCCGCCGACCGGGGGCGCGATCGACATGTCGTTGTCGTTGAGGATCACGACGAGGCGGTTGCCCGCCGCCTCGGCGTTGTTCATCGCCTCATAGGCCATGCCCGCGGACATGGCGCCGTCGCCGATCACGGCGATCGCCTTGCCGGGCTGGCTCGCGAGCTTGTTGGCCACCGCGAAGCCCAGCGCGGCGCTGATCGAGGTCGAGCTGTGCGCGGCGCCGAACGGATCGTATTCGCTCTCGCTGCGCTTGGTGAAGCCCGAGAGCCCGCCGCCCATGCGCAGCGTGCGGATGCGGTCGCGCCGGCCGGTGAGGATCTTGTGCGGATAGCATTGGTGGCCGACGTCCCAGATCAGCCGGTCGCGCGGGGTATCGAAGACATAATGGATCGCGACGGTGAGCTCGACAACGCCGAGTCCCGAGCCGAGGTGGCCGC
Source organism: Sphingomonas sp. (assembly GCF_017745215.1). GTDB lineage: Bacteria > Pseudomonadota > Alphaproteobacteria > Sphingomonadales > Sphingomonadaceae > Sphingomonas. The sequence continues at coordinate 110,928 of NZ_JAGHZV010000005.1, read as the reverse complement.
CGGTGACGCCGACCGCGCTGATCGTCTCGGCGCGCAGCTCGTCGGCGAGCTGGCGGAGGTCGGCGGGCTTGAGCTTGCGGAGGTCGTCAGGCGTAGCGACGGTGTCGAGCAACGGCGTGTTCGGGAGATCGGCCATCACGGCCTGATACTCCAGTGGCGCGGCTGAGTCGAATGCCTGGATCAAGGAGTTTTGGTGCAGGGGCGCGCGCCATCCGACCCACTTCAACCGTCATCCCGGCGAAAGCCGGGACCCAGGGTCACGAGCGACGTGGCCTGCCGCCCTGGGTCCCGGCTTTCGCCGGGATGACGGCTTTTTTTAGCGAACTGTACTCACTCGCAGTCCGAGCACTTCCCGCGCACTTCGATCACCGGGCGCTCGGGGGAGAAGCCCGCGTGCTTCGCCGCGGCGCGCACCGTGCGGGTGATCGAATCGTCGTCGATGTGCGTGGTCTGGCCGCAGCTGTCGCAGACGAGGAAGATGCAGTCGTGCAGGCAATCGGGGTGCGCATTGGCGACATAGGCGTTGGCGCTCTCGACGCGGCGGGCGAGGTTGGCGCCGACGAACAGGTCGAGGATGCGGTAGACGCTGTTCGCCGCCACCCGGCGGCCCTCGAGCTTCGACACCGCCTCCGCGATGTCATAGGCCGAGGCGGGCTTGTCGAATCCGGCAAGCGCCTCGAACACGCGTTCGCGCATGCTCGTCCATTGCTCGCCCGATTTCTCGAGCGTGGTCTGCGCGGCGCGCGTCAGGTCGGTGCCGTGATGCTCGTGGTGGTGATGGTGGCCGGACATGTTCCGAATCTAGGCCCGCCATGGCCCCACGACAAGCGTCAGTAGGTGGCGCGGCGGTTGAGATCGTGTCCCAATGCGACGAGCGCCACGCCGATCAGCGTCCAGAAGGTCTCGAACTGGCCGTGCGGCAGCGACAGCGCGCCAGCCATGATCCCGAGCCCGAAGGCGCCGATCACCGCGGGCATCATATAGCCATGGGTGAAGATGCCTCGTCCGAGCGCGACCACGCCGAACACGATCGCGAGCGTCAGCCCCACTTCGTGGATGCGCGGATCGAGCAGCCCGCCGGCGGCGGAGAAGACGGCGAGCAGGACCGTGGTGCCGAGGCAATGCGCCAGGCAAAGCCCGCTGACCCCGATCGCAATGCGATCGAGGCGCGAGTCGATGACTCCCCATACGCGGGAAATACTGAGCGGGACCGCCATGGCCGCGCATATAGACCTGGCTGGGCGAAGTTACAACATAACATCGCGCGGATTCCGATGCGGTTGGTCGCATCGGAGCGAGACGTGCGCGGAAGCCGGAAAGGGGTGGCCGGGCGGTGTTCTAGGGGGACACCGCCCGGCCGGGTCCACACGGGGGCGACCGTGCGGACGGGACATCGTGGCCGCGGCACCCGGAGAGGGGGGCGCCGCGGCAGACCGTCTAGCTGACCGCGCCCAGGTAATGCGCCTGGGCGGCGTCGGTCGCGTTGACGGCAAGCAGGGCACGGGCCTCGCGCGGGGTGCGCGGGCGGCCGTGGCGATCGGAAGCGGTGTCGAGCAACCGGTCGAGCAGCTTCTGGCCCTCGGGCCACCAGCCCAGGCCGCTGTCGGCGTTGAGATGGCCCTGGTGGCCGGCGTCGACGAAATGGCTGCCCCAGGCATTGGCGAGGTCGCGCGCGCGCTGGATGTCGATCCAGGGATCGTCGTGGCTCGCGACCACGATCGACGGGAAGGGCAGCGCGGTCAGCGGCGTGGGGCGGAAGGCGGCGAGCGAGGCCGGCGCCGCGGTTCGGTCGACATCGGCGGGCGCGACGAGCAGCGCGCCGGCGACGGGCAGGCCGAAGGGCTGGCGCGCGAGCTCGGCCCACCAGATCGTCGCCAGCACGCCGAGGCTGTGCGCGACGAGGATGACGGGAGTCCGCGCCTGGCGGATCGCCTGGTCGAGCTTGGTGACCCAGGCATTGCGATGCGGCGAATGCCACATGCCGAGCTCGACCCGGCGCGTGTCCGGACGAGCTTCCTCCCACAGCGTCTGCCAGTGCGAGGGACCCGAATCGCCGAGCCCGGGCACGGTGAGAACGACCGGCGCAGCGACGTCCAAGGCCGAGAAGATCGACATAACAGGTCTCCCTCGAAGGAGCTGGCCGGTACGCCGCAATATATTCCTATCTATTTGGTAGGCAATAGGGCTGCGACAAAATGATCGGCGTATGCGCCAAGCCGAAAAATCCAGCGAGAAGAGGGCACTATCCGGCTCATCCAGCACTTCCGTCGTCATCCCGGCGAAAGCCGGGACCCAGGGCCAAGAGCGACTCGCCTGCTGCCCTGGATCCCGGCTTCCGCCGGGATGACGGGAAGGGGCGGGCGACTCGACTTTGGAGATTCAGGGCTTGGCGTAGAGCGCGGCCTCGGCGGCGCGGCGGCGGGTGAGGCCGGCCATCACCTGGCCCTTGGCCTTGTTCCATTTGGCGAACTCGGCCCTGGCGCCGGCGAAATTGCCCGCCTTGTGCAACCGGAGCAGCGTCGAGCGGCCGAGATTGCCGATGCCGACGTTGTAGGCGAAGGAGACCAGCGCATCGAACTGGTTCTGGCTGGTCGCGGCGCCGGCGAGCTGATCGGTGACGCCCTTGGCGAATACCGCCATGTCCGACGCGAATCGGTCGTCGCATTGCTGCCGGGTCCAGACGACGCCCTTCTTGACGTCCTTGCCGGTCGTCCCCCAGCCGATCGTCCAGGGCGCGCCGCCCGAGGCGGGGTCGGGATAGGCCTGGAAGCTGCCGTTCTTGAGGTCGGTCTGGCAGCTTTCGAATTCCTTGATCAGGTCGAGGCCGGGATCCTTGGGCGTCATGCGATTTCCTCCCAATCGAGTCGCGATCGGTGATGGTAGCGTTGCGCGGCGTCGCAGCGACTTGGAACGAATCCGAATCGGTGTGGCATTCGGCGCCGCGCGCCGCCAAAGGAAGGCCATGGCCAAGCAACGCGCCGATCAGCTCCTCGTCGACCGCGGACTCGCGGAGAGCCGCACGCGCGCGCAGGCGCTGATCATGGCGGGGTTGGCGTTCAGCGGCGACCGCAAGATCGAGAAGGCGGGGCAGATGCTGGCCGGGGATGCCGCGCTCGAGGTGCGCGGGCGCGACCATCCCTGGGTGTCGCGCGGCGGGATCAAGCTGGCGCACGGGCTTGACCATTTCGGCTGGGATGTAACCGGCGCGGTGGCGATCGACGTGGGCAGCTCGACCGGCGGCTTCACCGACGTGCTGCTGAGCCGCGGCGCGGCGCGCGTCTATGCGGTGGACAGCGGCACCAACCAGCTCGCCTGGAAGCTGCGGCAGGATCCACGCGTGGTGGTACACGAGCAGACCAGCGCGCGGGTGCTGACCGAAGCGCACATCCCCGAGCCGATCGACCTGATCGTGTGCGACGCGAGCTTCATCGGGCTGGCGAAGGTGCTCGACGTGCCGATGCGGTTCGCGGGGCCGAAGGCGCGGCTGCTCGCGCTGATCAAGCCGCAGTTCGAGGCGGGGCGTGCCGAAGTCGGCAAGGGCGGGGTCGTCCGCGATCCCGAGGTGCATGCGCGCGTCTGCCGCGAAGTCTCCGACTGGCTGAGCGCGCAGGGCTGGGCGGTGGAGGGGGTGACCGAGAGCCCGATCACCGGGCCCGAGGGCAATGTCGAGTTCCTGATCGGGGCGCATCGATCCTGAAGCCGTTAGAGTTTGGGGATGGGTCGGGGCCTGTCGGGGACGAGCCGGTGCGTCCTCGCAACGACTTCGGTGCCATAGTCTGCTAAATCACCTCTTCCGAACGGTTGGGGAACCAGGATGTGGAGAGGAGCGGCTTGCGTCTCGGCCGTGGCACTGGCGTTGTGCGCCGCGCCCGCCTGCGCGCAGCGGACCGACGACAATGCGACGCGCGAGGCCGAGGATGCCTTCGGATCGAGCGTCGGCAATGAATCGATCGGCATCTACAACCCCTTCGACGTGCGCGGCTTCTCGCCGGTCGACGCGGGGAACGTGCGGATCGAGGGGCTCTATTTCGACCAGCAGACCGACCTCTCGCAGCGCGTGATCGCCGGGTCGACGATCCGCGTCGGCATCTCGGCGCAGGGCTATGCCTTTCCGGCGCCCACCGGCATCGTCGACTTCGCGCTACGCCGTGCGGGCAAGGACCCGCTCGCGTCGTTCGCGGCCAGCGTCGGTCCCTGGGGCTCGCTGAGCTTCGAAGCCGATGCCGAGCTGCCGATCGACGGCGAGCGGCTGGGGTTCGCGGGCGGGGCGGGAGTCTATCGCAACGGCCAGCCCTTTGGCGCGAAGGGATTTCTGCTCTCCTATGGCGGGACGCTGCGCTGGGCGCCGCGCGACGGCGTTTCGGTCCAGGCCTTCTGGGGCCAGTCGCGCGATCGCGACGAGGAAGCCCAGCCGCTGATCGCGACCGACGGCATGCGGCTGCCGCCGAAGATGAAGCGCGGCCGGTTCCTGGGCCAGCACTGGGCGGACAATGACGCGACCGGCACCGGCTATGGCGTGATCGCGCACGCCGATCCGCTGGGGCTCGACGTGTCGCTGGGTGCGTTCCGCTCGGTCTATGCGAGCCCGCACGCCGCGGCCGACCTGCTGTTCGGCGTCTCGCCCGACGGGAGCGCGGCGGACCGGGTGGTGGTGCTCGAGGACGGCTATCGCAGCGGCTCGACCTCGGGCGAACTGCGCGTGTCGAAGAGCCTGGAAGAGGGGCCGCGGCGGCACACGTTGGTCGCGTCGCTGCGCGGGCGCGCGCAGGACCGGCGCTATGGCGGCGCGGCGCTGGTCGACCTGGGGCCGAGCAGCGCGATCGAGCCCGATTTCCGCCCGGCGCCGAGCTATTCGAACGGCCCCAAGACGCGCGACGCGGTGCGCCAGGCGACGCTGGGGGTCGCGTACCAGGGCCAGTGGAAGGGCGTGGGCGAGCTGGGCCTCGGCATCCAGAAGAGCCGCTACACCAAGCGGATCACCGATCCCGACCCGAGCGTCCACTTCCCCGAGACGCGCGATTCGCCGCTGCTGATCGAAGCGAGCGCAGCGGCGCACCTGACCCACTGGCTCGCGCTCTACGCCGGCTATACCCGCGGGCTGGAGGAGAGCCCGGTCGCGCCGCGCGAGGCGGCGAACCTCAACGAAGCGCCGCCCGCGATCCATACGCGCCAGAAGGATGCCGGCGCGCGCATCCGCATCGGCAGGCGCGTGACCGCGGTGGTGGGCGTGTTCGACGTCGAGAAGCCGTACTTCAACCTCGATTCGGCGATGCGCTTCCGCCAGCTCGGCATGGTGCGCAACCGCGGGGTGGAGATGTCGGTCGCGGGCGAAGTGATGAAGGGGCTCACGCTGGTCGCGGGCAATGTGCTGATCGACGCCAAGGTCTCGGGCGAGGAAGTGCGCAGCGGAGCGATCGGGCCGCGGCCGGTGGCAAGCTTCCGCCGGCATTCGATCCTGAGCCTCGACTATGCCGTGCCGGGGCTGAAGGGCCTGTCGATCGAAGCCGCGGGGGAGTCGATCAGCCGGCCGGTCGCCAATTCGGCGAACACGCTGTCCATCCCGGCGCGATCGGTCGTCAACCTGGGCGCGCGCTATCGCTTCAGCGTGGGCGAGACCAAGCTGCTGGTGCATGCGACGGTCGCCAATGTGTTCGGGGTCTTCGGTTGGAACAACACCGCGAGCGGCTTCTACATCCCCAACGGCAACCGGCGCTATTCGCTCACCGTGGCGGCGGATATTTGAGATATCCTGGTTCTCACACTGTCATTCTGAGCTTGTTTCAGCATCCAACCATCCTCTTGGCGGTGTCGCTAGCTTGCGAAACAAGGGTGTGTCATCAATTGCGCTGTTTGAAAGCGGACGGGAGCGGCACTGCCGTTTGAGCCGTCATCCCGGCGAAAGCCGGGACCCAGGGCCGCGAATGATGTCCTCAGTAACCCTGGGTCCCGGCTTTCGCCGGGATGACGGCCGCTGGAGCGCCGAAACCCGCTCGGGGATCGATGACACGCCCAAGTTCAGGGCGACGGTTTGGGATGCGTGACGCGGTTCCATATTCCAGGGAACGGGCACATTCGCTCGCCTTGCTGCGGCGCGGAAACACAGGGGCAAAGTCTTGCCTTTAGCCGGGGTGCGGAATAGCTGCCCGGACATCGATGCGCACTGCTACAGCTCTGATCCTGATCGCCGCCACGCTGAGCGGATGCGGCAACCAGGCCAAGGGCGACGCCGTGCGCCGCGACGCGCCGCTGGTGCGTGCCGCGAGAGTCCAGGCGATGCATTTCGTCGACCGGGTCGAAGCCGTGGGTACTGCCCGCGCCAACGAGCAGGTGACGCTCTCCGCGCCGGTGACCGAGCGCGTGCTCAAGCTCAATTTCGACGACGGCGAATATATCGGCAAGGGCCAGATCGTCGCGGTGCTCGCGGCGGGGCAGGAGCAGGCGCAGCTCGAGATGGCCGACGCCCGTGCCCGCGAGGCGAAGCAGCAGCTCGAACGGCTCAACGCATTGAAGGCGCGCGGCTTCGCGACCACCAGCGCAGTCGATACGCAGGTGGCGCTCGCTGCCCAGGCCTCGGCGCAGGCGAGCGAGGCGCGCGCCTCGATCGGCGACCGCGTGATCCGCGCGCCCTTCTCGGGCTGGGTGTCGCTGCGTACCATCTCGGCGGGCGCGGTGGTCAATTCGGGCACGCCGATTGCCGAGATCAGCGACATCTCGAAGATCAAGCTCGACTTCACCGTGCCCGAGACCGTGCTCGCGCAGGTCCGCGCCGGCCAGCCGATCCAGGCCGTCGCGGCCGCCTGGCCCGACGCGCCGTTCAGCGGCACGATCGCGACGATCGACCCGGTGCTCAACCCTGAGACGCGCGCCGCCACCGTGCGCGCGGTGCTGCCCAACGGCGACAAGCGGCTGAAGCCCGGCATGCTGCTCACCGTGCAGATCGCCACCGCCGAGCGGACCGCGCCGGCGGTGCCCGAGCTCGCGGTGGTGGGCGAGGGCGACCAGAGCTTCGTCTTCATCGTTCAGGGCGACAAGGTGAAGCGCACGCCGGTGCGCACCGGGCTGCGCCAGAACGGCATGGTCGAGATCGTCTCGGGGCTGCCTGCCAACGCGCGGGTGGTGACCGAGGGGGTGGTGAAGATCGCCGACGGGCAGCATGTGCGGCTCGACGGCCAGGGCAGCCCGACCGGCGCAGGCGCCTCCAAGGGCGATTAGTGCGGCTTTCGGACCTTTCCGTCCGCCGTCCGGTGTTCGCCGCGGTCGTGGCGATCCTGCTGACGCTCGTCGGCATCGTCGGCTTCTGGTCGCTGTCGGTGCGCGAATATCCCGACATCGATCCGCCCGTGGTCTCGGTGCAGACGGTCTATACCGGCGCGGCGGCGAGCGTGATCGAGACGCGGATCACCCAGCCGCTCGAGGACCAGCTCTCGGGCATCGAGGGCGTGCAGACGATCACCTCGCGCTCGAGCGACGGCAGCTCGAACATCTCGGTCGAGTTCCGCCCGGGCCGCAACATCGACGAGGCCGCGAACGACGTGCGTGACCGTATCGGCGGGGCGATGCAGGACCTGCCCGAAGACGCGCTCGCGCCGCAGGTGCAGAAGGTCGACGCCGACGCCTCGCCGATCATGTTCATCACGCTCGCGCGGCCGGGCTGGTCGACGCTCGAGCTGTCCGACTGGGTGGAGCGCAACCTCACCGACCGCTTCGCCAATATCGACGGCGTCGCGCGCGTATTCGTCGGCGGCGAGGCCAAGCCGTCGATGCGCATCTGGCTGCAGCCGCAGAAGCTCGCGGCGTTCCAGCTGACGCCCGCCGACGTCGAGATCGCGCTCCGGCGGCAGAATGTCGAGCTGCCCGCGGGGCGGCTCGAATCGCAGGCGCAGAACACGACGCTGCGCGTCAACAGGCCGTTCTCCAGCCCCGAAAGCTTCGCCGCGCTCGTCGTCGGGCGCGGGCCCGACGGCTATCAGGTCAAGCTCGGCGACGTCGCGCGTGTCGAGCGCGGACCCGAGAATCCCTACAGCTATTTCCGCGTCAACGGATCGCCGGCCGTGGGTCTCGGCATCGTCCGCCAGTCGGGCGCGAACACGCTCGCGGTCGCCGATGCGGCGAAGAAGCTGATGGCGCAGATCCAGCCGACGCTCCCCGCGGGCATGACGATGGGCATCGGCTCGGACGATTCGCAGTTCATCGGCCGCGCGATCGAAGGCGTGTGGCACACGCTGGGCGAAGCGGCGGTGCTGGTGGTGCTGGTGATCTTCCTGTTCCTCGGCAGCTGGCGCGCGACGCTGATCCCGGCGCTGACCGTGCCGATCTGCCTGCTCGCCTCGATGGCGGTGCTGTGGGCGTGCGGCTTCTCGATCAACCTGCTGACCCTGCTCGCGATGGTGCTCGCGATCGGGCTGGTGGTCGACGATGCGATCGTGGTGCTCGAGAATGTCTACCACCGGATCGAGGAAGGCGAACCGCCGCTCGTCGCTGCGTTCAAGGGCACGCGGCAGGTGGGGTTCGCAGTGATCTCGACGACGCTGGTGGTGTGCGCGGTGTTCGTGCCGGTTTGCTTCCTCGCCGGCCAGACCGGCCTCCTGTTTCGCGAGCTGGCGGTAGCGATGATCGGCGCGGTGGGCTTCTCGGGGTTCCTCGCGCTCAGCCTCACGCCGATGCTCTGCTCGAAGCTGCTCCGCCACGAAGCGCGCGGGCGGCTGACCGGCTGGGTCGATGCGCGCTTCCAGGCGCTCGAGGCGTTCTACGGGCACCGGCTGGAGGGCGTGATTCGCCGGCCGCTGATCCCGCTGCTCCTCGTCGCGGCATTCCTCGGGCTCGCGGGGCTGGCCTGGACCAACCTCAAGTCCGAGCTCGTGCCGGCCGAGGACCAGGGCGTCGCGCAGGCGCAGATCTCGGCGCCCGAAGGCACCGGCTTCGCGCAGATGGACCGCTACATGACCGAGGCGCAGGGCAGACTGATGCCGCTGCTCAAGGAAGGCGCCGTCCGCACCGTCATCACCCGCACGCCGGGCAGCTTCACCACCACCGACGACTATAACAGCGGTACCTTCGTGATCTTCCTGCGGCCCTGGGAGGAGCGCAAGGCGACGACGCAGGACGTGGTGCAGCAGATCAACAAGACGCTCGCCGGCATGCCCGCGATCCGCGGCAATGCGCAGGTCCGCTCGGCCTTGGGGCGCGGGCGCGGCCAGCCGATCGGCTTCGTCATCGCCGGCACGCGCTACGAGGACCTGATGAAGGCGCGCGACCGCATCCTCGCGGCGGCGGCGCAGAACCCGGGGATCATCAACCTCGATTCGGATTACAAGGAGACCAAGCCGCAGCTCCGCGTCGACGTCGACGCCCAGCGCGCGGGCGATCTTGGCGTGTCGGTGCAGGCGGTGAGCCAGGCGCTGCAGACGATGCTCGGCTCGCGGCGCGTCTCGACCTATGTCGACCGCGGCGAGGAATATCGCGTGATCGTCCAGGCCGAGCTCGAGGACCGCTCCAAGCTTGCCGACCTCGCCTCGATCTACGTCCGCGCGCGCGACGGCAGCCTGGTGCCGCTCTCCAACCTCGTCACCACGCGCCAATATTCGGGGCCGCGCGACCTCGGCCGCTTCAACAAGCTGCGCGCGATCACCTTCCAGGGCGGGCTCGCGCCGGGCTATTCGCTCGGCCAGGCGCTGGCCTTCCTCCAGGACCAGGCGAAGCAATCGCCCGAAGTGATCGCGGTCGGCTATCGCGGCGAGAGCCAGGCGTTCATCGAGACCGGCGGATCGATCCTGCTCGTCTTCGCGCTGACGATCGTGATCGTCTACCTCGTGCTCGCCGCGCAGTTCGAGAGCTTCGTGCACCCCGCAGTGATCATCACCACCGTGCCGCTGGCGGTGGGCGGCGGGCTGCTCGGGCTCTGGGCGTTCGGCACCTCGCTCAACCTCTATTCGCAGATCGGCATCGTGATGCTGGTGGGGCTGGCGGCGAAGAACGGCATCCTGATCGTCGAGTTCGCCAACCAGCTGCGCGACCAGGGCGTCGAGCTGACCCAGGCGATTCGCCAGGCGGCGACGCGGCGGCTGCGCGCGATCCTGATGACCTCGATCGCGACGATCGCGGGTGCCGTGCCGCTGATGGTGGCGAGCGGCGCAGGCGCAGCGGCGCGCTCGGCGATCGGCGTGGTGATCGTGTTCGGCGTCGCGCTCGCGACCTTCATCACCCTATTTCTTATTCCGATCCTCTACTCTAGGCTTGCCAAGCGGACGGGTTCCCCCGAGGCTGTGAGCCGGGAACTCGACGCCGCGCTGGGGGCAGCGCAGCCAGCCGAGTAAGGGAGGGTCGCGAGTTTGAGCGAAATTGCGTCTAGGGGACAGTTGCGCCTCGCATTCCTGCGCTGGGCGGTGGTGACCGTTCCGTTCATCCTGCTCACCGGGTTCGCCTCGGCGCGCTTCCTGCCCACCGGCTCGCAGAACGGCTGGTTCGTGGCGCTGGCCAAGCCGCAGGGCATGCCCGAACAATGGGTGTTCCCGGCCGCCTGGGCGGTGCTCTACGTGCTGCTCGGCCTCGCGCTGGCGATGATCATCAACGCGCGCGGATCGCGGCTGCAGCGGCCGGCGATCATCCTGTTCGCGATCATGATGGCCGGCAATTTCGCCTGGCCGCTCGTCTTCTTCGGCGCGCACCAGGTACAGGGCTCGATGATCCTGATCGGCGCGCTGGGCGTGCTGGCGCTGGTGACTGCGGTCTTCTTCGCGCGCGTGCGCATCGTCGCGGCGCTGTTCATGCTGCCGTACATCGCGTGGCTGGCCTATGCGGGCATGCTGCTGTATCAGATCGACCAGCTCAATCCCGACGCGGCGAACCTTGCGCCGGGGCGGTCGACTGACCAGATAGAGGTCAAGTAACTCGGGACAGGTAGTTTTTTGATGCAGACCGACAATCGGTTGTTCGACGATCTGGTGAAGTTCGTGAATGGTGCCGCGGGCACCTTTGCCGGCATGGCGCGCGAAGGCGAGGCCGCGGCGCGCGAGCGCGCGCGCGAATGGATCGGCGGGCTCGACTTCGTGAGCCGCGAGGAATTCGACGCGGTGAAGGCGATGGCCGCGGCGGCGCGCGACGAAGCCGATGCGCTCGCCGCGCGCGTGGCGGCGCTCGAGGCGGCGCTGGCGGGCCAGGCGGCTCCGGCCGCGCCCAAGGCAGCCCCGAAGCCGCGAAAGCCGAAGGCCCAGTCTTGAACCGTCCAGTCTTGAACTGCTTGTCCACAGCTTTTCGACAGGGTTATGATTGCAATGCTTGTGCCGCATCCGGGCGGTTGGCAGGACTCCTGCCCATGATGTCGGGGTGGAGGTTGTGATGCTCGACGAAGCCGAGTTCGACCGCGAAGACGCTGCCCCGATCGACATGCTCGAATCCTATTTCGCTGCGCATGGCTGGAGCCATGAGCGCGAGGAGGACGAGATCGTCGCCAAGGTGAAGGGCAGCTGGACCGAATATGAGCTTCGCGCGATCTGGCGCGAGGACGACGGCGTGCTCCAGTTCCTCGCCTTCCCCGATATCCGCGTGCCCGACGAGCGGCGCGTGGCGCTCTACGAAGCGATCGGGCTGGTCAACGAGCAACTGTGGATCGGCCACTTCGAGCTCTGGTCGAGCAGCGGCATCCTGCTGTTCCGCCACGCCGCGATGATCGACGGCGAGGAGCCGACGCTGAGCCTCGCCCAGGCCGAGCTACTCGTCGAGAGCGCGGTCGACGAGTGCGAGCGCTTCTACCCCGTCTTCCAGTTCGTGCTGTGGGGCGGCAAGACCCCGCAGGACGCGCTCGCCTCGGCGCTGATCGAGACCCAGGGCGAAGCCTGAGTTGAGCTTCCCCGCCAGCATCTGGCTCGCCGGGTGCGGCAACATGGGCGGCGCGATGCTGCGCCGCTGGATCGCCGCCGGCGCCGATCCCGCGACGATCACGGTGATCGATCCCTGGGCGAAGGACCTGCCCGAAGGCGTGACGGTGCTCACCGAGCCCGGCGAGGGTGCGCCCGAGGTGCTGGTGCTCGCGGTCAAGCCGCAGCAGCTCGACGCGATGCCGCGGCTGAAGGCCGGCGTGCTGATCTCGATCCTCGCGGGTGTGGAGGAAGCGGCGCTGGCGTCGCGCTTCGACGCGGGCGCGGTGGTGCGCGCGATGCCGAACCTGCCGGTGAGCCTGGGGCGCGGCGTGGTCGCGCTGCACGGGGGCGATGCCGAGGCGCGGCATGTCGCCGAGACGCTGATGGCGCCGCTCGGCATCGTCGAGTGGATCGGCGAGGAGAAGCTGTTCGACGCGGTGACTGCGCTGTCGGGCTCGGGTCCGGGGTTCGTCTATCGCTTCCTCGAGGCGCTGGCCGAAGGCGGCGCGGGGCTGGGCCTGCCGGCCGACCAGGCGCTGCGCTTCGCGGTGGCGACGGTCGAAGGTGCCGCGGCGCTGGCGGCAGCCTCGGGCGAGCCGCCCGCGGTGCTCGCCGAGCGCGTCGCCAGCCCGGGCGGCACGACGCGCGCGGGGCTCAACGTCCTCGACCACGACCATGCGCTGCAGGACCTGATCGCCGCGACGCTCGACGCGGCGGCGAAGCGCAGCGCCGAGCTGGCCGCGGCGGCGCGAGGCTGAGCGCCTCCACATCCCGAAATCGTCATCCCGGCGAAAGCCGGGATCCAGGGCCAAGCAGGACGTCGCTCGTCGCCCTGGATCCCGGCTTTCGCCGGGATGGCGAAGTGGAGAGTGGAACGGAACCGCGCCTTCTCCGAAACATTGTCGCGCCATCAATCCACGGAGGCGATCATGGCCACCACCACGGCGACACGCGACGACAAGGGACGCTTCACCAAGGCTTCGGGCAGGAAGGCGAACGGCCACGCCGGCAACGGAGCCGGCCGGGGCTTCGTCGTTGCCGGCGCGGCGGTGGGCGGCGCGGCGCTGGGGCTGCTCGCGATGTTCGGGCGCAAGGCGATCGTCCAGGCGCCCGACCTGCTCGCCGACGACTGGCTGGGCGCGCTGGTTGCCGAGCATCGTGCGGTGATGAAGACCTTCGACGCGATCGAGGCGACCGCCGACAACATGGCCGGGCGCAGGACGATGCTGCTGAGCCACCTAAAGGCCACGCTCACCAAGCATGCGATCGAGGAGGAGAGCGTGATCTATCCCGCCCTGCGCCAGTCGGGCCAGCGCGAGGCCGCCGACGAGCTCAACCGCGAGCACGGCTATGTGAAGCAGGCGCTCTACGAGCTCGGCAACATGCCCGCCGAGAGCCCGGAATGGATGGCCAAGCTGCGCAAGTTCCGCAGCGAGCTCGAGGCGCATGTGAAGGAGGAAGAGGAGCGCCTCTTCCCGATGCTGCGCGAGGTGCTGAGCGAGGAGCGCAACAAGGCGCTCACCAAGGCCGTGAACCGCGAGGGGTTCAAGGTCGCCTGATCGGGCGAGGGAAGCGCGAGGCGCGCCGGGCGTCTGCGCCGGCGGCTACAGTGCGATGAACCGCGTCATCGCGAGGGGGCCGGCATGGCCACCGGCCCCCAAGTCGCTTACTTCATGTGCTTGCTGAGATGCTTGTTCATCTCGAACATCGTGCACTTGTCGCCGCCGAAGATCGGCTTGAGCTTGGCGTCGGCGAGGATCTCGCGCTTGTTGGCGGGGTTCTGCAGATTGTTGGCCTTGATATAGGCCCAGATCTTGCTCACCACTTCGCTGCGCGGAAGGGCAGCCGAACCCACGATCGCCGCGAGCTCGGGCGAGGGGGTGACCGGCTTGGCGATCCCGCCACGGGCGCCGCCTTTGGTATCCGCCATTTTCTTCTTCTCCTGATCGCGCCCGGTTTTCGGGCTATTGCTTCGTAGCGCCATCGGCTTCCCCCCAGGGAAGCAAAAACTCCGCTGCCGCTGGCGATGCTCTACTGTGGATTTTTCGCATATGCATCCCCCCCTGCCTTTGAGACGAACAGTTTATCGTCCAAGACGGATCGTGCTATCGAAGGCGTTGGAGCAGAGGGGAGAGGCGTGATGCGGGTTCTGGTGATCGCTGGAGTGCTGCTGCTGGGCGGCTGCGGGAGCGCGCCGACCACCAATTATTCGGCCCCGCCGCCCGAAGCGACGATCGTCGCAACGCCCACGCCGATCGCTACGCCGACACCTGAGGCGCCGGTCGGGCCTTCGGACACGCCGATCGGCGACGACAATATCCAGACCGCGGCCGGGGAAGCCGTCGCCAACGGGATGTAGCGTTCCGACGTCGCCGCTATTCTGACATCGTCATCCCGGCGAAAGCCGGGACCCAGGGCCGCGAGCGATGTCCTCCGCAACGCTGGCTCCCGGCTTTCGCCGGGATGACGGTTGGGAGGCGATCGGCTGAATCTTCAGGCCGCGCGGCGCGCCTCGGCGAAGCCCTGGAACGTGCCGCGCACCGCGGGCGCGGCATGCGCGACCAGCTCGGCCACGCGCGCGATGAAGGCATCGGCGTCGTCGCCCGGGGTGCGGTGCGCCATCGCCCAGTCGCCGAACTCGCGCGCCTCGATCTCGCGGCGGAGCAGGACGACGATCGCGCGGTGGCGCGGATCGAGCTGGATGCGCGCGAACGCCTGCTCGACCGCAAGCGGCTCGCCCTCGAGCACCTGGAGGAAGCGGCGCTCGTCCGAATAGAGCAGCCCGGTGATCCCGTCGCGTGCGTTGTTCACCCGTGACACCCGCAGGATCGCCTCCGGATCGGGTGCGGTTTCGGGCACGACGCTGCTGACGTAGACGAGCTGGAACATGGCTTCATTCTTCCGCGAACTGGGTCCGAAGGCGTTACCGGCGGCGCTTTAAGATTTCGCTGACGCGGGCATCGCCATAGTGGACAAATCAGCCCTCGCGGTGCATGGAGCGCGGCGTGACCAGGCTGCTCGCCCTCGGACTTCTCCTTACCCGCCCTTAGGGGCGTAGCGCCGTGCGCGTCTCCCCTAAGGGCCAAGCGAACCCGAAGCGACCCTGACCGGCCGAGCCGGCCAAGCCGAGAGACTCACATGTTGCGCGATCCCAGCATCAAATACCGCCCCTTCCCGCAGGTCGACCTGCCCGACCGGCAATGGCCGAGCCGCACGATCACCCAGGCCCCGCGCTGGCTCTCCACCGACATGCGCGACGGCAACCAGGCGCTGATCGACCCGATGGATGGCGAGAAGAAGACCCGCTTCTTCGAGCTGCTCTGCAAGGTGGGCGTGAAGGAGATCGAAGTCGGCTTCCCGAGTGCGGGCGCCACCGAGTTCGACTTCATCTCGGGGCTGGTGAAGGACGGCCGCATCCCGGACGACGTGATCGTCCAGGTGCTCACCCAGAGCCGCCGCGACCTGATCGAGACGAGCTTCGAGAGCCTGCGCGGCGCTTCGAAGGCGATCGTCCACCTCTACAACGCCGTCTCGCCCGCCTGGCGCCGGATCGTCTTCGGGATGAGCCGCGACGAGGTCCGCGAGATCGCCGTCAGCGGCGCCAAGGTGCTGCGCGACTGCGCCGCCGCCCAGCCCGACACCGACTGGCATTTCGAATATTCGCCGGAGACCTTCTCGACCGCCGAGCTCGATTTCTCGGTCGAAGTCTGCGAGGCGGTGATGGACGTGCTGCGGCCGACCCCCGAGCGCCCGCTGATCCTCAACCTCCCCGCGACGGTGGAGGCGGCGACGCCCAACATCTATGCCGACCAGATCGAATGGTTCGGCCGCAACATCCGCAACCGGGATTGCGTGGTGATCAGCCTCCACACCCACAACGACCGCGGCACCGGCGTAGCGGCGACCGAGCTGGGGCTGCTCGCCGGCGCCGACCGCGTCGAGGGCTGCCTGTTCGGCAACGGCGAGCGCACCGGCAACGTCGACCTCGTGACGGTGGCGCTCAACCTCTACACCCAGGGCGTGAACCCGGGGCTCGACTTCTCGGACATCGACGAGGTGATCAAGACCGTCGAATATTGCAACGCGCTGCCGGTGCATCCGCGGCATCCCTATGCCGGCGACCTGGTGTTCACTGCCTTCTCGGGCTCGCACCAGGATGCGATCAAGAAGGGCTTCGCGGCGCAGGCCGAGCGCAACGACCAGCTGTGGGACGTGCCGTACCTGCCGATCGACCCCAAGGACCTGGGCCGCGACTACGAGGCGGTGATCCGGGTCAATTCGCAGTCGGGCAAGGGCGGCGTCGCCTGGGTGCTCGAGCAGGACAAGGGGCTGAAGCTGCCCAAGCGGATGCAGGCCGAATTCTCGAAGCATGTCCAGGCGCTCGCCGACGAGACGAGCCGCGAATTGAACGCCGCCGACATCTGGGGGCTGTTCGAGCGGGTGTACCTGCCGGGCGAGCGCGACCGGTTCGTGCTGGTCGACTATGAGGAGAGCGGGACGGCGGGGCAGCGGCTGTTCGTCGGCCGCGTGGCGATCGACGGCGAAGCGCGCTCGATCTCGGGGCGCGGCAACGGCCTGATCTCGGGCGTGATCGACGCGCTGTCGGTGTCGACCGGGCCGAATTTGGACGTGGTCGACTATTCGGAGCACGCGATCGGGCATGGCGCCGATGCGCAGGCGGCCGCCTATGTGGAATGCCGGACGGAGGACGGGCGGACGGTGTTCGGCGTGGGCATCGACGCGGATATCGCGACCGCGAGCGTCAGGGCGGTGCTGAGCGCGGCGAATAGGGTTTAGAATAACAGCGGATTGCGCGACGCCGCGTTTGTGCGCTTCGCCCTCGGCAAATGGCCGGGCATGGCGCATCTGCGTTCGCGCCCGCCGGGCATCCATCGCTCATTGACTTATAGGGAATTTACCCGATTATAGCTCAATGAGCATATACTATCCTATAAAGAGATAAAAATGGACCCGGTTCGAAATCCGTTTGCGCCCGGGGCGGGTTCGCAGCCGCCCGAACTGGCGGGTCGTGACAGAATTGTCTCGGACGCGGACACTGCCCTGCAACGAATCCTGCTCGGGCGTCCGGCGCAATCGCAAATGCTTCTCGGCTTGCGGGGTGTTGGGAAAACCGTTCTGCTCAACAAGATCGAACAGACCGCGGAGGCACATGGCTATCTGACGTCGTTTATCGAAGCGCCGGAAGATCGAAAGCTGGTCGATCTGCTTTATCCGAAAATCCATCAGGTGCTTCGCAAGCTATCGCTCGTCGAAGCCGCGAAGGCCACTACGCACAAGGCGATGCGCGCGCTCCGCAGCTTTGCGAGTGCCTTCAGGATCAACATGGGTGATTTCGAAGTTTCGGTCGATCCCGAGCCTGGCACCGCTGACAGTGGGAACCTGGAATATGATATCACGGAGCTGTTCCTGAAGGTCGGCGAAGCGGCGAAGGCTGCTTCCCGCGGCTGGGTGTTGTTGATCGACGAAGTCCAATATCTCTCCGCCGAAGAACTCGGCGCCTTGATCGTGGCGATCCATCGCATCAACCAGAAGGGATTGCCTGTCATTCTCTTCGGTGCCGGTCTGCCGGCGATCGCCGCACTGTCCGGCGATGCGAAATCATATGCCGAACGGCTCTTCACCTTCCCCGAAGTCGACGCGCTGCCAAAGGATGCCGCCGCAAACGCAATACGGCAGCCCATCGAAGAAGAAGGTGAAACGATCGATGAAGCGCTGCTCGACCAGATCGTCACGTCGACGAAGGGCTACCCCTATTTCCTCCAGGAATGGGGGTATCAGGTCTGGAACGCGTCGCAGCAGTCACCGATCTCGGTCGGCTGTATTGAAGTCGCCGAGCGGGAAGCATTGCGCCGGCTCGACGAAGGCTTTTTCAAGGTCCGGGCTGATCGCCTGACCCCGAAGGAGAAGGAATATGTGATCGCCATGGCCCGATTGGGAACCGGGCCATATCGATCCGCGGACGTCGCCGAGGCGTTGAATGAAAAGCTTACGACCTTAGGGCCCAGGCGAGCGCAAATCATCGCCAAGGGAATGATCTACAGCCCAGCCCACGGCGACATTGCCTTTACCGTTCCGATGTTCGACGAATATCTCAAACGCCACTGGATCGTGGACTGACCATCCGGCGACGTCGGGGTTCGCCGCGACCTCCGGCCAAGCGCCCTCACCGCCCATCCATCAGCTTCTGCGAGAAATACACCATCTGCATCGCCTGGATCCGCGCGCCCTGGGCGATGTCGGCGTCGCCCGAGTGCCCGCCCGCCGTGTCCTCGTAGAACAGATAAGGCAGCCCATATTCCGCCATCCGCGCGGCGAACTTGCGCGCGTGCTGGGGGCCGACGCGGTCGTCCTTGGTGGTGGTCCAGATGAAGGGCTCGGGATAGGCGACGCCCTTCCTGAGGTTCTGGTACGGCGAGATCTTCGCCAGGAACGCCTTCTCCTCCGGCACCGAGACGCTGCCGTACTCGCCTACCCACGAAGCGCCCGCCTGGATCTGCTCGTAGCGCAGCATGTCGAGCAGCGGCACCTGGATCACCACGGCCTTCCACAGCTCGGGATGCTGGTTGAATTCGACGCCCATCAGCAGCCCGCCGTTCGAGCCGCCGTAGATGCCGAACTTCGCCGGGCTGGTCAGCTTCCGCGCGAACAGGTCCTTCGAGACGCTCGCGAAATCGTCGTAGATGATCTGGCGTTTGGTCTTGAGCCCCGCCTCGTGCCACTTGGGGCCGAACTCGCCGCCGCCGCGGATGTTGGCGAGCACGAAGCTGCCGCCGCGCTCGAGCCACAGCTTGCCGAGGCTGCCCGAATAATAGGGCGTCTCCGACGACTGGAAGCCGCCGTACGCGGTCATGATCGTCGGCGTGGTGCCGTCGAGCTTCACGCCCTTCCGGTGGACGATGAAGTACGGGATCTTCGTCCCGTCGGTCGAGGTCGCCTCGAACTGCTCGACGACGTCCTGCGAGGCATCGAAGCGCGCCGGGGTAGCCTTGACCTGCGCGAGCTTGCCGCTCGCCGCGTCGACCGACCAGAGCGTGGTGGGGGTGAGGAAGCCGGTGACGCTGAGGTAGCCGAAGTTGCTCGTGTCGGTGGTCGAGACCAGGCCGATCGTGGCGTTGTCGGGCAGCGTGAGCGGGGCCGAGGTCCAGCCGGTCGCGGTGGGCGTGTAGATCGCCGCTCGGCCGCGGACATTGTCGGTGTAGGTGAGGAGCAGCTTGTCGCGCGTGGTCGCGAAGCCGTCGACCGACTGGCGCGGACTGGGCTGGAAGATGACGGTGGGCGAAAGGTCCCCGCCGTCGCGCAGGTCGGCGAGCGTCACCGAGACGAGCGCGCCGCCGGGGATGGTCTTGCCGCCGGTGGTCCAGTCTTCGCTCAGGTTGATCAGCACGCGGCCGTCGATCATCCCGCCGGGGCCCGACTTGGCGGGGAGCGGGAGGCGCGTGGTGCCCGCGTCGGTGAGGAGGAACTTGTCCGATTCGAAGAAGGTACGGTTGTTGATGATCATCGCGACGCGGTTGCCCCTGGCGTCGGTGAGGAGCGCGGGGCCGGCGCCGATGTCCTCGGGCTTGCCGCGATAGACTTCGACCGCGGCGTCGAGCGGCTGGCCGCGCTTGAGTTTCTTGACGACGAAGGGATAGCCCGAGGCGGTCATCGTGCCGGGGCCCCAGTCGCGCGCGACGAGGATCGTGTCGTCATCGAGCCAGCTGACGTCCTGCTTCGAGGTGGGCAGGCTGAAGCCGCCGTCGACGAACGTGCCCGTCTCGAGGTCGAACTCGCGCACGGTGACGGCATCCTCGCCGCCGTCGGAGAGATAGACGAGGCAGCGGCGCTCGGCGGGGGGCAGGCAGCTGCTGCCCTTGTACACCCAGTTCTTGCCTTCAGCCTTGCCGAGCGCGTCGACGTCGATCAGCGTGGTCCATTGCGGCGCGGCGCTGGCGTAGCTCTCGGGCGTGGTCCAGCGCCACAGGCCCTTGGGATGATCGGTGTCGCGCCAGAAGTTGACGATGCGGCCATACACCTGCGCGGGCATCGCGATCCTGTCCTTGGCGGCGGCGATCGCGAGGGCATCGTCGAAGAAGGGCTTGTAGCGCGCGTCGCCCTGGAGGCGGGGGAGCGTCCTGGCGTTCTCGGCCTCGACCCAGGCCATCGGCTTGGCGCCGTCCTTGTCCTCGAGCCAGAGATAGGGGTCGTCGGCGGATGCGGGGGCGGGCGCCGGCGCGGTCTGGGCAGCGAGCGGAAGCGGTGCCAGCGCGAGCGTCGTGGCGAGTAAGGTACGGATCTTCATGGCAGAAACGACTCCCCGGATCGGATCGCGCGACTATGCCGGGTTCGGGCCGCCGTTCAAGCGGCGAGACCCCTTGGAAAGCCGGCGCGGCACCCCAGATGAATAGTTCAACAAACAGGAACCATTCCCATGGCCGACGACGCCCCGAACCCCGCCGACAATTTCCCCGCGGGCTATGTGCCGCCCAAGGTCTGGACCTGGGAGCAGGGCAATGGCGGCGCCTTCGCCAACATCAACCGGCCGGTTTCGGGCGCGACGCACGAGCAGGCGCTGCCGGTGGGCAAGCACCCGCTCCAGCTCTATTCGCTGGCGACGCCCAACGGCGTGAAGGTCGGCATCCTGCTCGAGGAGCTGCTCGCGGCGGGCCATTCGGGCGCCGAATATGACGCCTGGCTGGTCAACATCGGCAAGGGCGAGCAGTTCGGCAGCGGCTTCGTCGCGGCGAACCCCAATTCGAAGATCCCGGTGATGGTCGATCATTCGGTCGAGCCGACGGTGCGGCTGTTCGAGAGCGGGTCGATCCTCTTCTACCTGGCGGAGAAGTTCGGCGCCTTCCTGCCGACCGAGCCGCACAAGCGCGCCGAGACGATGAACTGGCTGATGTGGCAGATGGGCGCGGGGCCGTTCGTCGGCGGCGGCTTCGGGCATTTCTTCACCTATGCCCCGGTGAAGATCGAATATGCGATCAACCGCTATGCGATGGAAGTGAAGCGCCAGCTGCATGTGCTGGATACGAACCTGGCTTCGCGGGAGTATATCGCGGGTGACGAGTATACGATCGCCGACATGGCGATCTGGCCCTGGTACGGTGCGCTGGCGCGCGGCGAGGCCTATGCGGGCTCGGCGGAATTCCTGAACGTCGGCGAATATGAGCACCTTCAGCGGTGGGTGGCGCAGGTCGGCGCGCGCGAGGCGGTGAGGCGCGGGCGGATGGTCAACCGCGCTACGGGTCCGCTGGAGCAGCAGCTGCGCGAGCGGCACGACGCCAGCGACTTCGAGACGAACACGCAGGACAAGGTGCTGGCTCGGGAGGGCGAGGCGGCCTGATCTGCCTCTAGCCGTCATCCCGGCGAAAGCCGGGACCCAGGGTTACGAAGGACATCGCTCGCGGCCCTGGGTCCCGGCTTTCGCCGGGATGACGGTTTGGGAATGTGAGGAGAGTGGAGCCTAACCCCGCACTCGCTCCACCTCGCAGCCCACGCGTGCATCCGGATAGATGTCCAGCTTCATCGACCGCACCCGCACCCGACACACCCGCGGGTCCGCCAGTGCCAGCGCCGCGACTTCGTCGCACAGCGTCTCCTGCAGCTCGAAATGGCGCGATTCCACCAAGCGGCGGATGCCCGCCCGCAGGAAGTCGTAATCGACCACCGCCTCGATCCGGTCCTCCGGCGCGGCGGCGTAGCGGCAGTCCATCTCGACATGGAGATGCACCCGCTGCGGCGCCGCGCGCTCGTGCGGATGGATGCCGAGGCCCATGGCGAGCTCCAGCCCCTCGAGCCGGATCGTGTAGCGCGCCTCAGCCATGCGGCCGGCTCCGGCCCTCGAACATCACATCGCCCTCGCGCGAGAGGAAGCGCTGGCCGCAGTCGACGAAGATATTCTGTCCGGTGACGCTCCCGGCGCCCAGCAGATGCTCGACCGCCGCGGCGATGTCGTCGAGCGCGACGGGGCGCTGGAGCAGGTTCTGCCGCGCATGGCCGGCGAACTCCTCGGGGGTCTGGTCGAGGCTGGGCAGGGTGAGGCCCGGCGACACCGCGTTCACCCGGATGCGCGGGGCGAGCGCGCGGGCGAGCAGTTCGGTGGCGGTCGCGAGCGCGGCCTTGCTCAGCGTGTAGGTGAGGAAATCGGGGTTGAGGTTGGCGACCTTCTGGTCGAGCAGGTTGACCACCGCGCCTTCGTCGAGGTCGTCCTGCCCGGCGAGCGCCGAGGCGAGCGCGATCGGCGCGCCGAGGTTCACGCGCATATGCTGGTCGAGCAGCGCGAAATCGGTGAGCGGCAGCGTGTCGAAGGCGAATTGCGAGGCGTTGTTGACCAATCCCTCGATCGTCCCGTCCAGCGCCTCGCGCGCGGCTTCGATCAGCGCGGGCGCCGTGGCGGCGTCCTCGAGCTCGCCGGTGACGGCACAGATCGTGCCGCCGGCGGCGCGCACCGAGGCGACCAGCGCCTCGGCATCCTCGCCGGCATGGTGGTGATGGATCGCAACCGCGTGGCCGCGCAGCGCCAGCCGCCGCGCGATCGCCGCGCCGATCCGCCGCGCGCCGCCTGTCACCAGCACGCGCACGGGGTCAGTATCCCATCAGCTTGAGCACTTCGGCGCGGCTGCGCTCGTCCTCGCGGAACACGCCCATCATCCGGCTGGTGACCATGCCGACGCCCGGCGTGCGCACCCCGCGCGCGGTCATACACGAATGGCTCGCATCGATGACGACGGCGACGCCCTGGGGATGGAGCGCGTTCCAGATACAGTCGGCGACCTGCGCGGTCAGCCGCTCCTGCACCTGCAGCCGCCGCGCGAAGCCGTGGAGCACGCGCGCGATCTTCGAGATGCCCACCACCTTGTCGTTGGGCAGATAGGCGATCGAGGCCTTGCCGATGATCGGCGCCATGTGATGCTCGCAATGCGACTGGAAGGGGATGTCCTTCAAGAGCACGATCTCGTCATAGCCGCCGACCTCCTCGAAGGTGCGCGAGAGATGATGCGCGGGGTCCTCGCCATAGCCCTGGCAATATTCCTTCCAGGCGCGCGCGACGCGCTTGGGCGTGTCGACCAGCCCCTCGCGCTCGGGGTCGTCGCCGGCCCAGCGGATCAGCGTGCGCACCGCTTCGGCGACCTCGTCGGGCACCGGAATCTTGGCCGGAGCCTCGATGATGTCGCCGTCTTCGGGGCCTTCCTCGCGATCAACCATAATTTTCTCGTTTCGCTCTCCCAACGGTCGTCTCGCCGCTTGACGCTACGTCACGCTGGTCTTGGCCCGAAAGCCACTGTTGCACTCTTGTGTCGCCTCGGGAAAAACCGCTGAAATCCGCCGGAAAGCGCGGCCTAATCCCGTTGACGCCTCGGGAAATGCAGCGATAGTTGCTGCCACACGAAAAGCAACGCGCGACCGGCAAAGATCGGAGCGCGTCAAGGAGGGGTGCCAACCATGAAGAAGCTTCAGCTGCTTGCGGCGACTGCACTGACCCTGTGCATCGCGTCGCCTTCCTTCGCACAGGACAATACGACGCCGCCGGCCCAGGACGACCAGTCCCAGTCCTATGACGGCGCGAACGAGATCGTCGTCACCGCGACGCTGCGCAACGAGACGGTGCAGGACGTGCCGGTCGCGGTGACCGCGGTGCCGGCCGAACTGCTCCAGAACGCCGGCGTGCAGGACATCAAGGGCCTCGAGCAGCTCGCGCCGAGCCTTCAGACCACCACCGGCCAGTCGGCGGCGACGGGCTCGTCCTTCTCGATCCGCGGCATCGGCACCGCGGGCGACAACCCCGGCTTCGAGCCGGCGGTGGGCGTGTTCATCGACGGCGTGTTCCGTCCGCGCGCGGGCGTGGCGCTCGCCGAGCTCCCCGAGCTCGACCGCGTCGAGATCCTCCGCGGGCCGCAGGGCACGCTGTTCGGCCGCAACACCTCGGCCGGTGCGGTGCGCGTGTTCACCGCGCAGCCCAAGTTCGAGTTCGGCGGCCATATCGAAGGCTCCTACGGCAACTACAACGCCTGGGAGCTCAACGGCGGCGTCACCGGGCCGGTGAGCGAGCAGTTCGCGGTGCGCCTCGACGCGGGCATCCGCAAGCGCGACGGCTATATCCATGACGTCAACACCGGCCGCGACATCAACAACATCGACCGCTATAATTTCCGCGGCCAGGCGCTGCTCGATACCGGCGCGGTGACCTTCCGGCTGATCGCCGACTATTACCATACCGACGAAGCCTGCTGCGGCGCGGTGAGCGTGGCGCGCGGGTCGCTGGCCAATGCGATCAACGCGGTGGCGGTGCCGCAGGGCCTGATCGGCATGTACACCGGCTCGCCGTCGGATCGCCGCATGGCGGTCTCGCCGAACCGCAACTATGGCGAGCAGGTCAAGGACGGCGGCGTCTCGGGCGAGCTCAACTGGGATCTCGGCAGCGTCAACCTGACTTCGATCACTGCCTATCGCAAATGGTCGGCCAACCGCGACCAGGACATCGACTTCTCGGGCATCGATCGCGCCTATCGCGACGATTACCACGTCAATCTCAACGACTTCACCCAGGAGCTGCGCTTCCAGGGCTCGCTGTTCGGCGGCAAGCTCGACTGGCTGATCGGCGGCTTCTTCCTCAATGAATCGCTCAAATTGCGCGACACGGTGAAGATCGGCAACGACGGCAATCGTTACGTCGACACCGTCTTCGCGGGCGCGCTCGGCGCGGCGCCGCCGGCGGGCTTCGGCACGCCGCTGCAGTTCTTCGGCTCGCTGGGGCCGACGGTGCCGCTGTTCGGTGCGGCGCTGCTCAACCCGGCGGTGCCCAACAGCCTCGCGGCGCTGCAGGCGGCCTATGGCGCCTCGCTCGGGCCGCTCGTCGGCTGCTTCCGCGCCCAGGTCGGCACCGCGCCGTCGTCGCTGTGCGTCGTCCCGGGCTTCTCGGGCACGCCGGTCCCGGGCCTCGCCGCGCTGGTCACCAACCCGCTGCCGGGCGCGGTGGCGGGGCAGGGCAACAACCCCGACCTGTTCAACGTCAAGACCAACGCGATCGCGCTGTTCACCCACAACATCATCAACGTGAACGACAAGATCTCGATCACGCTGGGCGCGCGCTGGAACCATGAGAAGAAGACGCTCGACGCGACGATCAACAACAACCTCGGCTCGTGCGCCTTCTTCGACCAGGTCCGCGCCGGCAATGCGGCGGCGGCGACCTATGCCAAGTATCTGACCGCCGCCGGGCTGTTCAACAACCTGTTCCTGCTGAGCTGCAACCCGGCGGTGAACAGCGAGTTCAACGGTACCTATGCGCACAGCCGGAGCGAGGACAAGATCACCGGCACCGCCAAGCTGTCGGTCAAGTTCACCGACAAGGTGCTCGGCTATTTCAGCTACGACCGCGGCTACAAGTCGGGCGGCTACAACCTCGACCAGGCGACCTTCGACTCGGTGCTGCTCGGCGGCAACGGCGCGCAGGGCTCGGACCTGGCCTTCGGGTCGGAGACGGTCGACTCGTTCGAGCTGGGCTTCAAGACCAGCTTCAGCCGCGCCTTCACGCTGAACGCCGCGCTGTTCCGGGCGAAGTACCACGACCTGCAGAATCTGGTGTTCAGCGGCAACAACTTCGTGGTGCAGAACATCAAGTCGTCGACGTCGCAGGGCATCGAGCTCGAATCGATCGTCCGTCCGTCGCGGGACTTCACGCTGCGGCTGGCCTATACCTTCCTCGACGCCAAGTACGACAAGTCGAACAACTTCACGGGCACGCCGCTGGCAGGGCTCGAGGGGCAGCAGATCCAGAACCAGCCGCGCAACGTGATCACGGGCGCCGCGACCTGGACGCCGCACCTCTTCGGCAACATCAACGGCCTGCTCCACGTCGACGCGCGCTACAACAGCGCCACCGAGATCGCCGGCGTGAGCACGACCTTCCCGGGCCAGGGGATCGTCCGCAACGACGAATATGTGCTGGTGGACGCGCGCATCGGCCTGCAGACCGAGGACGGCAAGATCCGCGGCGAGTTCTTCGTCGATAACCTGACGAACCAATATTACAACATCACCGGCTTCGCGGTGCCCGAGCAGACCGGAAACTATGCCGGCTACCCCGGCTATCCGCGCTTCTACGGCGTGCGGCTGCGCTACGGCTTCTGATTGCCGGAGAAGGGCTGAGAGATTGGGGCGCTCCGGAGTTTCCGGGGCGCCCTTTTCTCTGTCCGCTGCTTAACCGTCATCCCGGCGAAAGCCGGGACCCAGAGTCACGGGCAAGGACCTGTGTGGCCCTGGGTCCCGGCTTTCGCCGGGATGACGGTTGAAGGGGCCGGGTCGATGTGTCGCTACGCGCCGAACAGCGCGTCCAGCGGGCTCTTCGGCAGGCACCAGAAGACCGCGACCAGCGCGGCGCAGGCGAGACCGGCGACGGGCGAGACGAACGCCAGCGGGATGCCGAGCGCATAGACGAACGTCGCCGCCATCCCCTTGCGCGTGCTGCGCAGGTGATAGTCCTGCGCGACGTCGTCCTGGCGGCCGGTGCGCCGGATCACCGCCTGGAGCCAGCTGTAGGCGAAGGACGGGAGCAGCATCGTGCCGAGGTAGAGCAGGGTCGCGTCGCGGGTGAACTGCTGCTCGCCGAGATAGGCCGTCGCGAAGGGCACCAGCGAGAGCGCGAACAGCAGCGCGATGTTCGACCAGACGAGGCCGTTGCTCACCCCCGTGGCGAAGTGGAACAGCCGGTGGTGGTTCACCCAATAGATGGCGACGTAGATATAGCTCAGCAGATAGGCGACGAAGACGGGCCAGAGCGGCAGTAGGTGCTTCAGGCCGGGCTCCTCGGGCGCGTGGAGCTCGAGCACCATGATCGTGATGATGATCGCGATCACGCCGTCGGAGAAGGCCTCCACCCGCTTGGCGCCTTCGCGGCCCTCGGCTCCGTCGGTCATTTGGTTGCTCCCCCGCTCCAAAGTGCGTCATCCCGGCGAACGCCGGGATGACGGTTGAACTCAAGCGGCTGAACCAGGCGCCGACGATCAGTTCTTGTCCTTGTCCACCAGCTTGTTCGCGCCGATCCAGGGCATCATCGCGCGCAGCTCGGTGCCGACCTGCTCGATCGGATGCGCCGCGGCGGCCTTGCGCGCGGCCTTGAGCTCGGGCTGGCCGGCGCGGTTGTCGAGCACGAAGTTCTTCACGAACCGGCCCGAGGTGATGTCGGCGAGCACGCGTTTCATCTCGGCCTTGGTCTCGTCGGTGATGATCCGCGGGCCGGTGGTGATGTCGCCATATTCGGCGGTGTTCGAGATCGAGTAGCGCATGTTGGCGATGCCGCCCTCATAGAGGAGGTCGACGATCAGCTTGGTCTCGTGGAGGCATTCGAAATAGGCCATCTCGGGGGCATAGCCCGCCTCGACCAGCGTCTCGAACCCCGCCTGGATCAGGTGAGTGATGCCGCCGCAGAGCACGGCCTGCTCGCCGAACAGGTCGGTCTCGCACTCTTCCTTGAAGTTGGTCTCGATGATCCCCGAGCGGCCGCCGCCGACGCCCGAGGCATAGGCGAGCGCGACGTCGTGCGCATTGCCGGTCGAATCCTGGTGGATCGCGATCAGGCAGGGCACGCCGCCGCCGCGGACATATTCGCTGCGCACGGTGTGGCCGGGGCCCTTGGGCGCGATCATGATCACGTCGATGTCCGCGGGTGGCTCGATCAGGCCGAAGTGGACGTTGAGGCCATGGGCAAACGCAATTGCGGCACCGGGCTTCATCTTGCCCTTGAGGTCGGCTTCCCAGATCGCGGCCTGGTGCTCGTCGGGGGCGAGGATCATCAGAATGTCGGCCCAGCCGGCCGCGTCCTGGTTCGCCATCACCTTGAAGCCCGCGCCTTCGGCCTTCGCCGCCGAGGCCGAGCCGGGGCGGAGCGCGATCGCGACTTCCTTGACGCCCGAATCGCGCAGGTTCTGCGCATGGGCATGGCCCTGGCTGCCATAGCCGAGGATGGCGATCTTCTTGTTGACGAGCAGGTTCAGATCGGCGTCGCGATCGTAATAGACACGCATTCCCAGGTTCTTCCCTTTCTAGTCGTCATCCCGGCGAAAGCCGGGACCCAGGGCCACAAAGGTCATCGCCCGTGCCCCTGGGTCCCGGCTTTCGCCGGGATGACGGGTGTATGGTTCAGGCCGCTTCCTTGCCCCGCGAGATCGCGACCACGCCGGTGCGCGCGACTTCGACGAGGCCGACCTCGGCCATCAGCTCGACGAACTTGTCGATCTTCTCGGTGCCGCCCGTCACTTCGAACACGAAGCTGGAGATCGTCGCGTCGACGACGCGGGCGCGATAGACTTCGGCGAGGCGCAGCGCCTCGATCCGGTGGTCGCCGGTGCCGACCACCTTGACCAGCGCCAGCTCGCGCTCGACGTGCGGGCCGCTGGCGGTGAGGTCCACCACCTTGTGCACCGGTACCAGCCGCTCGAGCTGGGCGATGATCTGCTCCATCACCGCCGCCGAGGCCGAGGTGACGATGGTGATGCGGCTGACGAGATCGTCGGTGGTGATCTCGCTCACCGTCAGGCTCTCGATGTTGTAGCCGCGCGCGGTGAACAGGCCGGCGATCCGCGCGAGGATGCCGGGCTCGTTGTCGACGATCACGGCGAGCGTGTGCCGCTCGCGCTGCTCTTCCTTGATGTGCATGGGATCAGACCAGTGCCTTGGCTTCGTCGTCGAGCTCGCCAGCGACCTGGGCGTCCTCGAGGATCATGTCGGTGTGGGCGGCCCCCGAAGGGATCATCGGGAAGCAGTTGGCGAGCTTCGCCACGCGGCAGTCGACGATCACCGGGCCGTCATAGGCGAGCATCTCGGCGATGCCGCTATCCAGCTGGTCCGGGTTCTCGATCAGGATGCCCTTCCAGCCATAGGCTTCGGCGAGCTTCACGAAATCGGGAAGCGCGTCCGAATAGCTTTCCGAATAGCGCGACTGATAGGTCAGCTCCTGCCACTGGCGGACCATCCCCATATATTCGTTGTTGAGGATGAAGATCTTGACCGGCAGGCGATATTGCGTGGCGGTGCCGAGCTCCTGGATGTTCATCTGGATGCTCGCCTCGCCGGCGATGTCGATCACCAGCGAATCCGGATTGCCCAGCTGCGCGCCGATCGCGGCGGGGAGGCCGTAGCCCATCGTGCCGAGACCGCCCGAGGTGAGCCATTTGTTGGGCGCCTCGAAGTGGAAGTGCTGCGCGGCCCACATCTGGTGCTGGCCCACCTCGGTGGTGATGATCGGGCTCTTGTCGCGAGTCGCTTCCCACAGCGCGCGGATCGCGCGTTGCGGCATGATCGCGTCCTTGCGGTCCTTGAAGGCGAGGCTCTGCGTCTTGCGCCAGCCCTCGATCCGGCTCCACCATTCGGTGAGGTCGGGCTTCGGATGCTGCCGGGCC
The DNA here is from genome assembly GCF_017745215.1 of Sphingomonas sp. GTDB lineage: Bacteria > Pseudomonadota > Alphaproteobacteria > Sphingomonadales > Sphingomonadaceae > Sphingomonas. The sequence goes on along the minus strand of NZ_JAGHZV010000005.1, from coordinate 81,671 downwards.
TGCCAGGCGCCGACCATCGCCTCGAGCGCGAGGCCGACGTCGCCGATGATGGGCAGGTCGACGCGGACGTTCTTGTTGATCGAGGAGCGGTCGATATCGACGTGGATCTTGCGCGAATGCGGGCTGAACGCGTCGAGCCGGCCGGTCACGCGGTCGTCGAAGCGCGCGCCGAGGCACACGATCAGGTCGGCCTTGTTCATCGCCCAATTGGCTTCATAGGTGCCGTGCATGCCGAGCATGCCCAGCCACTGGTCCGACGAGGCGGGGAAGGCGCCGAGGCCCATCAGCGTCGACGTGACCGGCGCGCCGGTGAGCGCCGCCAGCTCGCGCAGCAGCCCTGAGGCTTCGGGCCCCGAATTGATGATCCCGCCGCCGGTGTAGAAGATCGGGCGCTCGGCGGCGGCGAGCATATCGACCGCCTGCTCGATCAGCGCGACGTCGGGCACGGTCTGCGGCGCATAGGGCTTGGGGCGGATCGGCGCGATATTGTCGGCGCGCGCGGTCGCGACCTGCACGTCCTTGGGGATGTCGACCACCACCGGACCGGGGCGGCCGCACGTCGCGATGCGGAACGCCTCGTGGAGCACGCCGGCGAGCGTCGCGGGGTCCTTCACCAGGTAATTGTGCTTCGAGCAATGGCGGGTGATGCCGACGGTGTCGGCTTCCTGGAAGGCGTCGGTGCCGATCAGGTGCGTCGCGACCTGGCCGGTGATGACGATCATCGGGATCGAATCCATCAGCGCGTCGGTGATGCCGGTGACCGCATTGGTCGCGCCCGGGCCCGAGGTGACGAGCACCACGCCCGGCTTGCCGGTGGCGCGGGCATAGCCCTCGGCCGCATGCGTCGCGGCCTGCTCGTGGCGGACGAGGATGTGCTTGATCCGGTCTTGCTTGAACAGCGCGTCGTAGATCGGGAGCACGGCGCCGCCGGGATAGCCGAACACGACCTCCACACCGAGATCGCACAGCGTCTCGATCAGGATGTCGGCACCGCTTTTCTCGGTCGTCACGTCGGGTCTCCAGGGTCGTTGCGGGGATGCCCATAGCATCGTCGGAAGCGCGCTGCTAATCGTACGAAAACTACAGGTCAAGGCCTATATAGACAATTTTCTTTCAAATTGCCCAAGAAGTGCGTATGTATCTGTCTCCGTCGTCCGGCCCCACGCCTCAGGGGGCTGGCGGCGGAACCAGGTGTACTGCCGCTTGGCATATTGACGCGTCGCCGCCTGGGCGCGCGCGACCGCTTCGGCGCGGTCGTAGTGCCCGTCGAGCCAGCCGGCGATCTCGGCGACGCCGATCGCGCGGCGGACGGGGGCGTTCGCGCCGACATCGGTGCGCGCGGCGAGCGTGCGGACCTCCTCCGCGGCGCCGGCTTCGAGCATCGCTTCGAACCGCGTATCGGTGCGGGCGTGGAGCCAGGCGCGGTCGGGGAGCATCACCAGCCCGAGCACCTCGACCGATTCGCCGATCCCCCCCACGCGGTGCGCCTGCCAATGCGCGATGCCGTGCCCGGTCGAGCGCACGACTTCGAGCGCGCGGGCGACGCGCGTGGTGTCGCTGGCGCGCAGCCGCCCCGCCGCCTCGGGGTCGAGCTCGGCGAGCTCCGCATGGGCGTCGGCGACGGCGAGCGCGCGGACGTGCGCGCGGACGTGCGGCTGGATCTCGGGGACCGGCGCGATCCCGTCGACGAGCGTGCGCAGGTACATGCCGGTGCCGCCGACGAGGATCGGCAGCTGGCCGTGCTTGTGCGCCTCGGCGATGGCGGCGCGCGCCTCGGCCGCCCAGCGCGCTGCGGAATAATCGTCGGCGCCGTCGACATGGCCGAACAGGCGGTGCGGCACGCTGGCTTCCTCCTCGGCGCTCGGCCGCGCGCTCAGGATGCGGAGATCGGCATAGACCTGCGCCGAATCGGCGTTGATCACCACGCCGCCGTGGCGCTCGGCGAGCAGCATCGCCAGCGCGGACTTGCCGCTCGCGGTCGGCCCTGCGATGAGCGCGACCTTCGGTCGATCGGGAGTGCCCATGTTCATCGCCACCTTGATAGCAGAACAGCTCGCGGCAGGGGATGTGTCCTCGGCGGCCGACCGGCTGGCGACCGCGGGCTGCGCGCCGGGCGACTGGCGCTGGATCGACGAAGGCAAGGCGGCGGACCTGTCCTTCGCGCACAACCCGGGCGCGGCGCGCGCGGTGCTGGAGGGTGCGCTGCCCTTTACCGACGTGGCGGTGCAGCTCGAGGCGGGGCGCGCCAAGAAGCTGCTGATCGCCGACATGGATTCGACGATGATCACCGTCGAATGCATCGACGAGCTCGCCGATTACGCGGGGATCAAGGCCCGGATCGCCGAAGTGACCGAGCGCGCGATGAAGGGCGAGCTCGACTTCGCCGCCGCGCTCGACGCGCGGGTGGCGCTGCTGCGCGGGCTCGAGGAGCGCGCGATCGAGCGCTGCCTCGCCGAGCGTGTTCGCCTGTCGCCGGGTGCCGAGGCGCTGGTGAAGACGATGCGGGTGCGAGGGGCGCTGACGATTCTGATCTCGGGCGGCTTCACCCGCTTCGCCGAGCCGGTGGGCGCGCAGATCGGCTTCGAGCGGGTGATCGCCAACCGGCTGGTGATCGAGGGCGGCGCGCTGCTCGGGCTGGTCGAGAAGCCGATCGTCGACAGTTCGGCGAAGGAATCGACGCTGCTCGCCGGCGCCGGCGAACGCGGGCTCGACCTCGCCGAGACGCTGGCAGTGGGCGACGGCGCCAACGACCTGGCGATGATCCGCCGCGCGGGGCTTGGGGTGGCGTACCACGCCAAGCCGATCGTCGCCGCCGCGGCAGGCGTGCGCGTCGACCACGGCGACCTCACCGCGCTGCTCTACGCTCAGGGGATCGCGCGCAAGGACTGGGCGGCGGGCTGAGCCTCAGCTGCGCTTGCCGCCGAAGGTGACGGAGAGCGCGAGGCCCGCGGAGAGCTGGTTGCGCGAGCCCTCGGCGCGGACCAGCGGCGATTCGGCTGCGCTGCCGGTCAGGCGGTCGTATTTGAGGTAGGAGTAGAGCCCCCAGTGGCGGCCGAACTGGCGCAGATAGCCGGCATTGGCGCCCACCGCATGGATACCGCCGTCGGGCGCGAAGGCGGTGAGGCCGCTCGCCGCCGATTCGGCGGGGGTGACGCCGAAGAAGGCGCGCTGGTAGCGCGCGTCGCCGAAGGTGAGGCGCGGGCCGATCGCGAAGACGTGCTTGTCGCCGTCGCGCTGGATCAGGTCGAGCCCGGCATTGCCGGTCCAGGCGTCATGCCCGTTGATGCCGCGGCGGAGCTCGACGTGCGCGCGCAGCCAGGGCGCGAGCATCGCCTGGGCGAAACCGCCGAGCTCGAGCGTGTCGCCGCTGCCCTGGATGCCGGCGCGGCGATAGTCGCGGCCGTTCTGGAAGTCGAACACGCCGCCGAACTCGACGCCGCCGATCTTCGCCAGCGTGAAGCCCGGGCTGTCGTCGGTCGCGTCGAAGGCGAAGGGCGTGTCGCCGCGGGCGATCGAATAGTCCCATAGCGGCTGGACGGGCATGCGCCGCGCGCCGGGGAAGCTGGGCGAGACTTCGGCGCCGAGCACGACGCGGTAGCGCCGCGGCTCCCTGGGGGCGTCGTCGGACTGGGCGTGCGCGGCAGACGGGAGGAGTCCGGCAAGGAGGCAAAGGGTGAGCCGCTTCATGGCGGCGGCGCTAACAGGCGCGCGCGGGCGGCTGTATCAGCCCTTGGTTGGGGGTGGCGGCGAGACGCGGAACACGCGCACCGTGCCGCCGCGGTCGTAGGGCCAGGTCACCAGCCCGCCGGTCGAGGGCGTGATCAGGTGGCGGCCGTCGGGGCTGAAGGCGACCGAGCCGCACCCCATGCCCGAGACATGCGCGCGGCCGAGCACCTTGCCGCTCCGCGTGTCGACCAGCCAGGCGGTGCCGTTGCCATAGGTGCCCGCGGCGACGCGACGGCCATCGGGGCTGAACGCCGGCGTGGAAATCTGCGCGCCCTCGAGCTCGATCTGGCGCCGCAGCGTGCGGCGGTGCACGTCCCAGAGCTGGAGCGTGGCGAGGTCGCTGCCCGCCGCGAGCACGCGTCCGTCGGGGCTGAAGGCAAGCGACCTGACGTAGCGGCCCATCCCGCGGAGAGTCGCGAGCAGGTGGCCCGTGCGGAGGTCCCACAGCGCAATGGAATCCCAATAGCCGGCGGCGAGCAGGCTGCCGTCGGGGCTCACCGCGAGCGCAAAGGCGCGGTGACTGCCGAAGCCGCGGACCGTGCGGCCGGTCGTGAGGTCGACCAGGCGCGGCATCAGGGGATCGGGGCCGTCGCCCCAGGATGCGACCACCGCCGACTCGCGGTGAGGCACGAAGGCGGCGTGGACCGTGCCCGTGGTCGGCGCGACGATCGTTCCGTCGCGCATCTGCCGGATGCCCTCAGTCGTGGCGTAGTAGCGCCAGTCGGGCGCGATCGCGATCGGGCGGCCGGGGAGCTTGCGGATCAGCTTGCCCGCGGGGAAGCTCCAGAGCGAGAGCGTGCCGTCCACGTCGGTCGGATCGGTGGCGCCGTCCGAGGCGATCTGCCTGCCCGAGGGATCGAAGGCGACGAAGCTCATCCAGCCGAACTTGGATTGCTTCCAGAGGTCGTCCGCCCAGCCGAAGCCGATCCTGCCCGCCGGGTGCAGCACGCCACCGCCTGGCGCCGGGGCAATGGGCGCCGCCGGTGCGGCTGCGGCCAGCAGGGCTGCCGCGATCAGGAATTGCAGCGGGCGCACGATGAGGCGAGTGTGCGCCGGGCCCGGCGACTCCGCAACGGCATTTGCGGGCCCGGACGAGCCGTTACTGCCCCACCGGCACGCAGGGCTTCACGGCGATGCACGCGCCATTGGCCTCGGCCTTGGAACCATAGGGGCCGACGATCACCTTGGTGAGGCTGCCCTGCTTGATGTAGCTCACCTGGCGGCCGGGGAACTTGCCCGAGACCTGGCCCCAGAGCTTGCGGGCATTGCCGGGATCGCCGAACGCGCCGAGCTGGACGCGCCAGCCGCCGTCGCGCACCACCGGGGCCGAGGCGGCGGGCCGGGGCTGGGGCATCGCGGGCTTGTCGGCCATCGCAACCTGCACCGGGCGGGTCTGCGCGGGCTGGACCTTCGCCGGGATCGGCGCTGGGCCGGGCCTGGGCTTGGCAGCGGGCTTGACCGGCGCCGTGGCGGCCATGGTGGTCGTGGTGTCGCCATAGCCTTCGGGCGGCGGCAGCGTCGGCCGGTTGGCCTTTTCCTCATACTGGCGCGCGAGGGTGAGGCCCTGCTGACGGTCGCTCAGCGAGATGTAGCGGTCCATCTGCGCCAGCGCTGCCGAAGCCTGGGGCAGGCCCGACTGCGAGGCGCGGACGATCAGCGCATAGGCGCGCACCCAGTCGCGCTCGACCGTGTCGCCGTTGAAATACATGGTGCCGAGCACGAACTGCGCGCGCGGCTCGCCGCGGTCGGCCGAGCGGTTGAGCCATTGCACCGCTTCGGCGCGCTTGCCGTTCTGGAAGAGCACGAGGCCGTAATTGTCGCCCGCCTGCTGGTGTCCCTGGAGCGCGGCCTTGCGATACCATATCTCGGCCTGGGCGAGATCGGGCGCCGGCACGCCGCGGCCGAGCTTGTACGCCTGGCCGAGGTTGAACTGCGCATCGGGATTGCCGTTGACCGCCGGCATCCGCCAGAGCTCGACGGCCTTCTTGTAATCGCCCTTCTGCTCCCAGGCCTCGACGCCGGCCTTCACCGGGTCTTCCTGCTGGGCCGACGCGGGTGCTGCGAGCACAATCTGAACCGCTGCCGCAGCCAACCACAGAGCCTTCATAGCCGAACTCCCGCGTCCCCCGTCTCGAACGATGAATGCCAGTTAACCATGGTTTGTGAAAGAAATCCTTAATCGGTCGTTACGCGGGCGAGTCCCGCGGCGAAACGGGCGTTAACCTGTTCTTATCCCCGATCATGGCATCCCGCCCCTGGAGCATGGCAGTTTTTTCGAGGGGGTAGATGCGCGTCCTGGCCTTGGCATCGCAGAAAGGCGGGTCCGGCAAGACCACGCTGAGCGGGCACCTGGCGGTGCAAGCCCAGCGGGCCGGCCACGGCCCCGTCGTGCTGATCGACATCGATCCGCAGGGCTCGCTCTCCGACTGGTGGAACGAGCGCGAGACCGATTACCCGGCCTTCGCCCAGACCACGGTGGCGCGCCTCGCTTCCGACCTCGAGGTGCTGCGCCGCCAGGGCTTCCGCTTGGCCGTCATCGACACGCCGCCGGCGATCACCATGGCGATCCAGAGCGTGATCCAGGTCGCCGAGCTGATCGTGATCCCGACTCGCCCGAGCCCGCACGACCTCCGCGCCGTCGGCGCCACGGTCGATCTCTGCGAGCGCGCGGGCAAGCCGCTGATGTTCATCGTCAACGCCGCGACGCCCAAGGCGCGAATCACGTCCGAAGCCGCGGTCGCGCTGTCGCAGCACGGCACCGTCGCGCCGGTGACGATCCACCACCGCACCGATTTCGCAGCCTCGATGATCGACGGCCGCACCGTGATGGAAGTCGACCCCAACGGCCGCTCGGCCGAGGAAGTCGTCCAGCTCTGGGCCTATATCTCGGACCGGCTCGAGAAGAATTTCCGCCGCACGGTGTTCGCCGCGCCGGCCGCCACTGCCAGTCACTTCGGCGCCGCGCGCCCCGCCGGCGGCTTCGGCCGCCGCGTGGTGAGCTGAGGAGAGCGCGATGCTGGGCAAGCCTACCGCTTCGCTGTCCTCCGGCCTCCTCGCGCGCAAGGGCCATGCGCGCCCGGCGATGCGTCCCCAGGGCTATATGGGGATGACGCAGAGCGCGCACGAAGACCTCGGCTGGAACGACATGGGCGAGGAGCTGTACCCCCAGGGCCCGCAGCCCGCGCCGGCCGAAGCCTATCCGCCCGTCGAGGCGCCCGAGCCGCCGGTGCTGCGCCAGCGCGCCGAGCTCGAGCAGCAGATCGCGCCCGAGCCTCGGTATGACGAGGCCGAGGATTATTACGACGAGACCGCCGAGTACGAAGACGAGCCCGCGCCGGTCGCGTCGCTGCCGGTGGCCGAGCCGCGCAAGCCGGCGCTCCCCGCGGCGCGCCCGGTGGTGAGCGAAGGCACGCTTGCCCGCGTCGCGCGCGAAGTGGCGGGCAAGAAGGCCAAGGCGGCGTTCACGCTCCGCCTCGACCATGAGCGCCACCGCCGCCTGCGCCTCGCTTCGGCGATCAGCAATCTGTCGGCGCAGCAGATCGTCACCGAGGCGCTCGACAGCTTCCTCGACTCGCTCACCGATGTGGACGCCCTCGTCCGCGAGCTCGATGCTCGCGAAAGGAACTGAGATGAAGACCCGCACCCTGCTCACGATCGGCATCTCGGCGCTGGTGGTCACCGGGCCGATGCTCGGCGCCGCGCTTCCGGGCATGATGGCGACTGCCGCCTCGACCGAGAATCCGAAGCTCGCCGCGGCGCAGGCCGACAAGGCGCGCGGCGCGCTCGCCAAGCGCCAGGCCGACAAGGCGGTGCGCTTCGCCGAGGCTGCAGTGGCCTATGCCCCGCAGGACGCGGGCTATCGCGCGCTGCTCGGCCAGGCCTATCTCCTCGCGGGCCGCTTCACGTCGGCGCGCCAGGCGCTGACCGACACGCTTTCGCTCGATTCCGCCACCCCCGGCGCGGCGCTCAACCTCGCGCTCGCGCAGATCGCCGAGGGCGACTGGCAGGGCGCGCGCGGCACGCTCGAGGCGCACAGCGAGATTTCGGTGAGCGACCGCGGGCTGGCCTTCGCGCTCGCCGGCGATCCGGTGCGCGCGGTGCAGCTCCTCGGCCCGGCGGCGCGCGACGCCGAATCGACGCCGAAGCTCCGCCAGAACCTCGCGCTGAGCCTCGCGCTCGCCGGCCATTGGGAAGAAGCGCGCGCGATCGCCGCGCTCGACGTCGCGCCCGACCAGATCGATGCGCGGATCGAGCAATGGGCCGCCTTCTCGCGCCCGGCCAACGCCTATGACCAGGTCGCTTCGCTGCTCGGCGTGCGCCCGGTGGCCGATTCGGGCCAGCCGGTGCAACTCGCGCTGGTGAGGCCCGCCGAGAATGTCGGCGTCGCCGCCGTGGTGCCGACGCCGCAGCCGACCGAGGAGCCGGTCGCCGAACCCAGTGTCCAGGTCGCGGCCGCCGAGCCGGTGACCACCGTCGAGCCGAGCCCCGAGCCCCAGCCCGAGCCTGCGCAGGTCGCGGGCACCGGGCCGCAGGTTGTGTTCGGTCCGCGCCAGGAGATCGTCCAGCCGGTGCAGGTCGCCGCGTCGCGCGCTGCGCCCGCCGCGATCGCCGTGCGCGTCGCCAAGGCGCCGGTCGCCGCTGCAAGCTTCGCCAAGGGCAGCTACTACGTCCAGCTCGGCGCCTATGTGAGCCCGGCGGTCGCGCGGGATGCGTGGCGCCGCACGGCTTCGCGGGTGCCCGAAGTGGGCCGCCACCAGCCGCAGGGCGCGCGCGTCACGACCAAGGCGGGCAATTTCTATCGCTTGTCGGTGGGCGGCTTCGCGCGAAACGACGCCGATTCGCTGTGCCGCCAAGTCAAGTCGAGCGGCGGGGCGTGCTTCGTCCGCGTCGCTGCCGGCGACGCGATGGCGAGCTGGGTGAAGGGCGGCACGCAGGTCGCTTCGCGCTGAGTTAAGTCGCTAAGGCCGAATTCAAACAACCGTCATCCCGGCGAAAGCCGGGATCCAGGGCCGCGAGCGACGTCCTCTGCAACCCTGGGTCCCGGCTTTCGCCGGGATGACGGCCTATGGGGAACGGGCTCAGCGCTTCAAATACGCCGCCAGCCGCCGCTTCGCGTCCGCGCGGATGTTCGCCCAGAACAGGCTGTAGTCGAACACATGATAGTTCTTCCCCGGCAGCACATAGGGCCCGAGGTCGGGCGGGTTGCCGCCGATCATCAGGAAGCCGCGCCCCTCGCAGCGCGCCGGCACCACGCCGGGCACCAGCTCGGCCGACTTCAGGCTCGAATCGGGGATCAGCGCGCCGAGGTTGGCGCTCGCGGGTGCTGAGTCGCCGGGCCTGCCGGTGATCGGGTTGGTGCAGACCATCGCCGTGCCCGCGCGCGGCTTGCCAGTGAAGCCCTTGGTCGCGTCGAAGGTGTCGACGATCAGCGAAGGGTCCGCCGGCTCGCCGAAGCTCTGCCACGAGAGCAGGCACCCCGCCTCGTCGGGGCCCGAGCAGGCGGGCAGGCCCATCCTGGGCAGGTCCGCGGTCACCGACACCGGCCAGCCGACGACATAGGCCGCGACCACGCGCTTCGCGAGCGGCGTCCCCGCCACCCGCTCGACGAGCAGCCGCGACAGGTGCAGCGCGCCCTGGCTGTGCCCGGCGAGGATGATCGGCCGGTCGTCGGCTTCCTTCAGGAACTGGTCGAACGCCGCGACCACGTCGCGATAGGCATAGTCGAGCGCCTTCTGCGCCTCGGGCTTGCTGGTCAGGAAGGCGCCGAAGGTCGCCTGGCGGTAGCGCGGCGCCCAGATCGCGCCGACTTCGTTGAACGCGCTCGCCTGGCCGCGCAGGAACAGCTCGGCGCGGCCATTGGCGTCGCGGTCGTCGAGGGGCGCGTTCCAGCGTGTCCGATCGAGGAACGAGGTCGGGTGGAGGAAGAACACCGCGGCGGGCGGGTTGGCGGTCGCGGCGTGGCCCTTGGGCGTCCACAGCGCCGGGTTGCCCGGCTTGTCGGGCCGCGCGATCCACAGGTCGGCCCTGGCATAGTCCGGCGGTGGGCTCAGCGCGGCGACCGCCGTCGTCGGCACCAGCGCCTGACGCAGCAGCTGGATGCCCCAGAACCGGTAGGCGAAGGTTGCGGCGAGCGCGAGCACGATCAGGACTGCGACTGCATAGAGGAACTTGCGGGCCAACCACCCATCTCCATTGTGCAATGCAACATAAAACACCCCCCGGTGCAATCGCGTTCCCGTGCATCAACCGTGCGAAAGGCGCAATCGCGGGCATCGCGAGGGGCAAGAAAATCCTCGCTTGCACTCGCCCCGGCGGCGGCGCAGCTTCGCGCTCCGGCCGCCTGCAGGGGGTGAGGAGAACAACGCCATGACCTTGAAAATCAACGATATCGCGCCTGATTTCACCCAGGATTCGACTCAAGGGCCGATCCATTTCCACGAATGGCTGGGCGACAGCTGGGGCCTGTTCTTCTCGCATCCCAAGGACTTCACGCCCGTTTGCACCACCGAGCTGGGCGAAGTCGCGCGGCTGAAGCCCGAGTTCGACAAGCGCGGCGTGAAAGTGATCGGCCTCTCGGTCGATCCCGCCGACAACCATGCGCGCTGGGCCGACGACATCCGCGAGACCCAGGGCCATGCCCCCAACTTCCCGATGATCGCCGACACCGATCTCAGCGTCTCGAAGCTCTACGGCATGCTGCCCGCCGAGACCGGCGACAGCTCGGAGGGCCGCACCGCGGCGGACAATGCGACGGTGCGCAACGTCTTCGTCATCGGGCCCGACAGGAAGATCAAGCTGGTCCTCGTCTATCCGATGACCACCGGGCGCAACTTCGACGAGATCCTGCGCGTGATCGATTCGCTCCAGCTCACCTCGCAGCACCGCGTCGCGACGCCGGTGAACTGGCGCTCGGGCGACGACGTGATCATCGTGCCGGCGGTCTCCGACGAGGAGGCCAGGTCGCTGTTCGCCGACTGGGTGGCGCACAAGCCCTATCTCCGGACGACCAAGCAGCCTGGCAAGCAACCCGGCTGATGCTGTTCGAGCAGATCGCGACGGGCGGCTGCCAGTCCTATCTGGTCGGCTGCCCCGAGACGCGCGTCGCCGCGGTGATCGACCCCGAGCTGCGGCAGATCGACCGCTACCTCGGCACCGCGGCGCGCGAGGGCTGCCGCATCCGATACGTGATCGAGACGCACACCCATGCCGATCACTTCTCGGGTGCGCGCGAGCTCGCGGCGGCGAGCGGCGCGGCGGTGGTGGCGCACAGCCTGAGCCCCGCGCCGCACACGGTGATGCGGCTCGACGACGGCGAGATGCTCCACTTGGGCGGGCTCAAGCTGCGCGCGCTCCACACGCCGGGGCATACGCGCGACTCGATGTGCCTGGTGGGCGAGGACCGGGTGTTCACCGGCGACACGCTGCTGATCGGCGGCACCGGCCGCACCGACCTCCCCACCGGCGACCCCGAGGCGCTGTGGGACAGCCTGTTCAACCGGCTGCTCCGGCTGGACCCGGCGACGCTCGTCTATCCCGCGCACGACTATAAGGGGCGGACTTCCTCGACGCTGGCGATCGAGGCGGTGGAGAACCCGCGCCTGCAGAAGCGCGACAAGGCCGAGTTCGTCGCGATGATGCGCGAGCTCAACCTCGCTGCGCCGACGCACCTCACCGAGGCTTTGCGCACCAACATGAGCGGCGGCAAGACCGTCGCCCAGCTGCTGTCCGAAGCCGCGGCGGCGGTGCCCTTCCTGTCGATGGACGAACTGGCGGCGCGCGTCGAATCGAACAATCTCGGCCTGGTCCTGCTCGACGTGCGCGAGCGCGACCTGTTCGACGCCGGGCACATCCCCGGCGCCACCCATCTGCCGCGCGGGCAATTGGAGCTGCGCGTCAACGAGATGCTCCCCGATCCGACCGCGCGGATCCTCACCGTCTGCGAGTTCGGCCGGATCTCGACGCTCGCCGCAGCGACGCTGCGCACGCTCGGTTTCCGCCGTGCGGTGGCGCTCGACGGGGGGATGAAGGCCTGGCGCGAGGCGGGGCTGCCGCTCGTCTCCGCTTGAAGCCGGGGCCAGCGGCTGCTAGCCGCGCGGCCATGTCCGTAACCAAGACCGACGTGCTCAAGGTGGCGAGCCTCGCGCGGATCGCGATCAGCGATGCCGATGCCGAGCGGCTCACGCCCGAACTCAACAACATTCTCGGCTGGATCGAGCAGCTCGGCGAGGTCGACACCTCGTCGATCGAGCCGATGACCGCAGTGATCCCCAACCAGCTGCGCCTGCGCGCCGACGTGGTGACCGAGGGCGACCAGCGCGACGCGATCCTGTCGAACGCGCCCGAGGGGCAGCACGGCTTCTTCACCGTGCCGAAGGTGGTCGAATGAGCGACGTTACGGACCTCGGCGTCGCCGCGCTGCGCGACGGCATCCGCACGGGCGAGTTCTCGGCGCGCGAAGTCGCCGATGCATTCATCGTCAAGGTGAGCCAGGCCAAGGCGCTCAACGCGTTCATCGTCGAGACCCCCGAGCATGCGCTCGCCGCCGCGCGTGCCGCCGACGAAGCGGTGGCGAAGGGCGAGACGCTCAAGCCGCTCGCCGGCGTGCCGATCGGCATGAAGGACCTGTTCTGCACCAAAGGCGTGCAGACCACCGCCGCGAGCCACATCCTCGAGGGCTTCAAGCCGGTCTATGAGTCCACCGTCTCGAACAAGTTGTTCGAGGCCGGCGCAGGCATGCTCGGCAAGCTCAACCTCGACCAGTTTGCGATGGGCTCGTCGAACGAGACGTCCTACTTCGGCAACGTCATCTCGCCCTGGCGGCGCAAGGACGGCGGGAACGCCCCGCTCGCGCCGGGCGGCTCGTCGGGCGGCAGCTCCTCGGCGATCGCGGCCCGGCTCGTGCCCGCGGCGACCGGTACCGACACCGGCGGCTCGATCCGCCAGCCCGCGGCGTTCACCGGCATCAGCGGCATCAAGCCGACCTACGGCCGCTGCTCGCGCTGGGGCATCGTCAGCTTCGCCTCGTCGCTCGACCAGGCCGGGCCGATGGCGCGCGACGTCAGGGACTGCGCGATCCTGCTCGAGGCAATGAGCGGCTTCGATTCCAAGGATTCGACCTCGCTCGACCTCGCCGTGCCCAAGTGGGAAGCCAATCTTTCGGCCGACCTGCGCGGCAAGAAGGTCGGCATCCCCAGGGAATATCGCCTCGACACCGTGCCGCGCGAGATCGACGCGCTCTGGGATCAGGGCATCGATTTCCTCCGCGACGCCGGTGCCGAGATCGTCGAGGTCTCGCTGCCGCACACGAAATACGCGCTGCCGACCTATTACATCATCGCCCCCGCCGAAGCATCGTCGAACCTCGCGCGCTACGACGGCGTGCGCTATGGCCTGCGCGAGCTGGCCGAGGGCCAGAACCTCCAGGACATGTACGCCGCCACCCGCGCGGCGGGCTTCGGCCCCGAGGTGCAGCGCCGCATCCTGATCGGCACCTATGTGCTCTCGGCCGGCTTCTATGATGCGTACTTCACCAAGGCGCAGAAGGTCCGCACGCTGATCGCGCAGGACTTCGACAATGCCTGGGCACAGTGCGACCTGCTGCTCACGCCGACCGCGCCGAGCGCGGCCTTCGCCCTGGGTGAGAAGCAGGCCGATCCGATCGCGATGTACTTGAACGACGTCTTCACCGTGCCCGCCAGCCTGGCCGGCGTGCCGGCGATGAGCGTGCCCGGCGGGCTCGATTCGGGGGGGCTGCCGCTGGGGCTGCAGATCATCGGCAAGCCGCTCGACGAGCAGTCGGTGCTGAACGCCGGCCTCGCGATCGAGGAGCGCGCCGGCTTCAAGGCGCGGCCCGAGGCCTGGTGGTGAGCGGCGGCTAGGGCGCCGCTTCCTCGTTGAGGGCGGTCGCTTCGCGCCTGGGCCGGGCAAGCAGCTTGCGGCTCAGCCATTGGCGGATCGGGACGTCGACCCAGCGCACGATCAGCGGCGAGGCGACGATCAGCGCGCCCATCAGGATCGGATTGATGATCCGCGGCGCGATCGCGGTGAAATGCGTGATCGAAGCACCCACCATCCCTGCCGGATTCTGGAGGATGTAGATCGGGTAGCTCATCAGTCCCAGCCACCGGTGGATATCGTCGTGCCGGGAGCGTTGCGCCCCGATGCCGAACGCGACGAGCAGCGGCGAGACCAGGGCGCAGAACGCCAGCGAATAGACCGGATGCTCGATCGGCGCGCCGAGCGCCGCGATCAGGACGAGGAGCAGGATCCACGGATGCACGCGCGGCAGCCGCCGCACGATCTCGCCGCGGAACCGGTGCATCAGCACCCCGGTGAAGAAGGAGGCCAGCGTCCGGACGATCGCGCCGAGCGCTTCGCTTGCCAGCCAGCCGGCCGGCCAGCTGCCCGTGATCAGGGCATAAGCGAAGGCGCCGGCAAAGCTGGCGACGATCAGCGGCCACAGCCGGGCCGGCCGCCACCAGGCCGGGCGTGCGGCATAGAGGAGATTGGCCACGATCTCGTAGAACAGCGACCAGGCGACGGTCACGAATGGATAGAGCTGGGCGCCGTTGCTGAACAGGTCGGGCAGGAAGAACAGCCCTTCGGCGAAGCGGATCAGGACCAGGCCGGTCGCGCTCGAGGCGGCGCCGTCATGCACCACGGCCGCGGCCAGCGAGACTGCGGAACTCGCCACCGTCGCGATCGCATAGAGCGGCCAGAGCCGGATGAAGCGCACCTTGAGGAAGGTGACGAACCCCATGTCGCCTGTCGTCAGCCGCGCGCCATAGGCGTGCGCGATCACGAACCCGCTCAGCAGGAAGAACAGGTCGACGGCGAGATAGCCGTTCGCGAAACGGAACGGCGCCGGCATGGCCAGATGATAGGCCAGCACCGCCATCGCCGCGATTCCGCGCAGGGCGTCGAGTGCGGGGAAGTCTTCGCGCGCGGCCCTCTCCGGGCTCGCCGCCGTCACTCGATCGGTCATGGCTTCGCGATAATTGCCGCGGCTTGCCGCCGCAACGATTCCTTGGATCTCAGGCCGGGTTGCCGGCAGCCGCGAGCGGCCGGCCGCGCCGCCGCGCGTCGAGCGTCGCGCGGACCGGCCCGTCGAACCAGCGCGTCAGCAGATGGGCGAGACCGACCAGCACCGCGAGGTACATCGCGCCGCCCAGCCAGGCCGGCACCGCACGGATCAGCGGGCGGAAGGCTTCGAGCAGCGGCAGGTTGATCGCGTAGATCGCATAGGAGAGGTCGCCGGCGCGCAGGAAGGCGCCGCGGAGCCGGGCGGGCGGCTCGACTCGCGCGGCCCAGGCGACCAGCACCGGGAAGAGCAGCACCACCACGAGCAGTTGCCAGTCGGCACGGTGCGGCAGGAGCAGGATCGGTGCCGCCATCGCCAGCAACGGCAGCACCGCAGCAGTCGTCTCCGGGCGCCGCGCCGTCGAGGCCCAGCGGAAGACGAGCATGCCCGCCGCGAACGCGCCGGTCGCGCGCATCAGCCCGCCGGGGAAGCTCTTCCAATCCCAGCCGATGTTGAAACAGTCCGGCGGGTGGACGGTCATCGCGAGGATGAGCGCGGCGGTAGCGGCGATCGCGACCAGCCAGCGGCTGCCGAGCCGGTGGAGCGTGGTCGCGAAGACGAGGTTGACCAGCAGCTCGAAGAACAGCGACCAGGCGGTGCCGTTGAGCGGGAACAGCGTCTTGTGGAAGGGGTCGGGCAGCAGCACCAGCCCGAAGCCCAGCGCCGCGACTCCGCCGGCAGGGCTCAGCGCGCCGGCCTCGCCGCGCCAGGCGATGCTTGCCTGCGCGACGATGCCCAGCGCGAGCCCGGCGAGATAGAGCGGATAGAGGCGCACCAGCCGGCTGCGCCAGAAGTCGGCGAGCGTCATCCCGTCCGCGAGCAAGGGCCCGTAGCGCGCCGCGATCACGAAGCCGCTGAGCACGAAGAACAGGTCGACCGCGAGGTAGCCGGGGATGGTCGCGATGCCGCGATGCTGCTGGAAATGATAGAGCGCGACCAGCAGCGCGGCGAGCCCGCGCATGCCGTCGAAGGTCCCGAGCCTGTCCGAATCCGTGGGGGGCGCCATGCACGTCTCCTGCCTCGGTGCAGGTTAAGAAAGCGCCTTGGGGGGTGTCGTGGGCTTCACAAGGTGCTAGGCGCCGCGGGATGAGCGAATCCATGTCCAGCTACCGCATCCACGGCGACACCGGCGAATGGGAAGTCGTGGTCGGCCTCGAGGTCCATGCCCAGGTCACCTCCAACGCCAAGCTCTTCTCGGGCGCCGCGACGGCGTTCGGCGCCGAGCCCAACAGCCAGGTCTCGCTGATCGATGCGGCGATGCCCGGCATGCTGCCCGTGCCCAACCGCGAGTGCATCCGCCAGGCGGTGCGCACCGGCATGGCGCTGGGTGCGGTGATCAACAAATGGTCGCGCTTCGACCGCAAGAACTACTTCTACGCCGATCTGCCGCAGGGCTATCAGATCAGCCAGCTCTACCACCCGCTGGTGGGCGAGGGGACGCTCGAGATCAGCCTCGACGAGAAGGACCCCGAGGCCGAGGTCAAGACGATCGGCATCGAGCGCATCCACGTCGAGCAGGACGCCGGCAAGCTGATGCACGACCAGCATCCGACGCGTAGCTATGTCGACTTGAACCGCGCGGGCGTCGCGCTGATGGAGATCGTGTCCAAGCCCGACATGCGCTCGCCGCAGGAAGCCGGCGCCTATCTCGCCAAGCTGCGCTCGATCCTGCGCTACGTCGGCTCGTGCGACGGCAACATGGACCAGGGCTCGATGCGCGCCGACGTGAACGTCAGCGTCCGCCGCCCGGGCGCCGAGTTCGGCACGCGCACCGAGACCAAGAACGTCAACTCGGTCCGCTTCGTGATGCAGACCGTCGAGACCGAGGCGCGGCGCCAGGTCGAAGTGCTCGAGGCCGGCGGCAGGATCGTCCAGGAAACCCGGCTGTTCGATCCCGATCGCGGCGAGACGCGCCCGATGCGCTCGAAGGAAGACGCACAGGACTATCGCTATTTCCCCGATCCCGACCTGCTGCCGCTCCAGCTCGACGAGGCGTTCCTCGCCGAATGCGAGGCGAGCCTGCCCGAGCTGCCCGATGCCAAGCGCCGCCGCTACGAAGGCGAGCTGGGGCTGAGCGCCTACAACGCCGCGACGCTCATCGCCGATGCCGACACCGCGCGCTGGTTCGAAGCGCTCGTCGCCGAGGGCGCGCGGGTGCAGAAGAAGGGCGAGAACGAAGTCGCGCGCGCCGCGGCCAACTGGCTGCTCTCGGACCTGTTCGGCGCGCTGAACCGGCTCGACAAGGACCTCGACGCCAGCCCGGTAAGCCCCGAGCAGGGCGCCGAGCTGCTCGCGCTGGTGGCGGATGGGACGATCTCGGGCACGCTCGGCAAGCAGGTGTTCGAGATCATGCTCGAGACCGGCGACGCGCCCGGCAGGATCGTCGAGGAGCGCGGGCTCAAGCAGACCAGCGACACCGGCGCGATCGAAGCAGTGATCGCCGAGGTGCTCGCCAAGAATCCCGGCCAGCTGGAACAGTATCGCGGCGGCAAGGAAGCGCTGTTCGGCTTCTTCGTCGGCCAGACGATGAAGGCGATGCAGGGCAAGGCCAATCCGGCGGTGGTCAACGAGCTGCTCAAGAAGGCGCTGGGCTGAGCGCGGCGGGGCGGGGGAGGAACCGATGATGGTCTTCGCTTCGCTGCTCCTTGTTTCGGCACCCCAGGCCGTCGACTGCCGCTACGACCGCGAGCACCTGATCGCGATGGACCAGCGGAGCTTCGACCAGGACCTGACCGGCGGCTGGCGCGCGCTCGCGGCGAAGGGCTGCGACCGCGAGGCTGCGGACCTCGTCCGCGACTGGCGCGTGGCGCACAAGGCCGAGGACGGCATCCTCTATTGGCACGAGGGCCAGCTCCGCGCCGATGCCGGCGACTATGCCGCCGCTGCGCCGCTGTTCGAGAAATCGCGCAAGCCCGGGACGAACGGCTATGATCGTGCCTGGAACCTCTATGTCGACGGCAGCATCGCCTTCGTCCGCGGCGACCGCGCCGGACTGGAGGCGGTACGCGCCAAGCTCGCCGCCGTGCCGCGACCGGCCGACTTCCAGGAAGAAGCGCGCGGCCCCGACGGCAAGCCGATCCTGCTGCCGGACGGCACGCCGTGGCGGGTCCAATGGCCGCTCAACCTCGACGTGCTCGACGGGCTGCTCGGCTGCTGGGGCAAGCCCTATGCCGAGGCCTATGGTTGCCGGGCACCTTCAGCGAGCTGACCCCGCTTGCCCGCGCGATTGCGCGGGCTAGGATCGCGGCGAAACTGGCGGAGGGGTGGCAATGATCCGGACGATTCTCGTGTTGCTGGCGGCGCTCCTCGCCTTCCCCGCCTTCGCCCAGACCGTGCCTGCGCCCGCGTCTGCTCCCGCCGCCAACCCGCGCGTGGCGCTGGAGACCGCCGCCGGGCGGATCGTCGTCGAGGTCTATGCCGACAAGGCGCCGGTCACCGCGGCCAATTTCCTGAAGTACGTCGACCAGCGCCGGCTCGACGGCATCACCTTCTACCGCGTGGTGAAGGTCGCCGATCACTTCGGCTTCGTCCAGTTCGGGGTGCAGAACGCCCCCAAGAAGGTGCTGCCCAGGATCAGGCACGAGCCGACCACGCTCACGGGGATCAAGCACCTCGACTTCACCCTCTCGATGCCGCGGCTCGCGCCCGGCACCGCGCAGGGCGAGTTCACCATCATGGTCGGCGACCAGCCCTCGTTCGACGCCGATCCGTCGAAGCCAGGCGACAACCTCGGCTATGCCGCCTTCGCGCGCGTGGTCGAGGGGCAGGACGTCGTGCTCAGGATCTTCGACGCGCCGCGGTCGCCCGATGCGATGATCATGGGTTCGTTCAAGGGCGAGATCCCGGTCGCGCCCGTGAAGATTCTGACCGCGCGGCGCGTGGCGCCCTGAGGGGTTGCGGCGCGGGTTGCGCTTCCGGCAGGGCCTGGGGCTGTGCTAGCCCGATGGCATGCCGCTCGATTCGGTGCTCATCGATGGCGATGATTTCAGCCTGGGCCTGATGCCCGAGCTCGAGAAGTCGTTCGGCGTCCGATTCCCCCGCGATCTCCGCCACGTCCGCACCGTCGGCGATCTGTTCGACGAGCTGATGCGGCTGCGGCCCTCCTCGGGCGAAGGCGAGCGCGAGGGGATGGTGATGACCTTCAACGCGCTCCGCCGCGCGCTCGCCCCGTTGTGGCGCGAGACCGATCCGCGCCCCGCGACTCCGCTTGCCGACCAGGAGCTGCCCTGGCCTCGCGAGGTACGCGCGATCCTCGAGCGCGAGACCGGCCTCGCCGTGCCGCGCCCGCCGATGTCGGCGTTCACGCTGATCGCCGTCGTCGCGCTGGGCGCTCTCGGTGCCTGGGCCTTCTGGGACGGGTCGTGGTGGACCGGGCTGGGGGTGGGCGCGGCGTGCCTCGCGGTCGGCTGGTTCGATCCGGGCGAGTTCGCCGGCGACTGGAAGACGCTCGGCAGCCTCGCCCGCGCCGTCTCGGACGCCAATTACGACATGCTCGCCGAAAAGGGCGCGCGAGACAGCGAAGCCGCGGCGTGGCGCACCTTCACGGCGCTGGTCGCGCGCGAGGCGGCGGAGGGGAATCGCATTCCCCACCCGGCCGAGATCGCGCGCGAGACGCTGCTCGACGTCGACGGAGCCCTGGCCGCCGCAGCCGCGCGCAACTGAGGCGGAGGGGCTAGCCGATCGGCTGGCCCGGCGCGATTCCCGGGTCGCCCGCGGGCTGGGGCGCCGGCACGTCGATGTCGGGGACCGGCGGCTGGACTTCAGGCGGCGCGGGCTCGGGCGTGCCGGGACCGGGCACCGGCGGCATGTCGGGTGGCGGAACGGTGGGCTGGACGGGCGGTTCGACGGGCATGGCGGAACTCCTTTCCCGATAAAACGCACCATACCGTCCGCGCGTTGCCTTGCGGCTTGCTCCCGGGCCCATGGTTGCTATAGAGCCGCGCGACCGGCGGTGCCCCTGCGGGCGTGGCGGAACTGGTAGACGCGCTGGATTTAGGTTCCAGTATCGCAAGATGTGGGGGTTCGAGTCCCTTCGCCCGCACCAGGCCGTTGCTCGTTAGCCCGCGCAATCGGCCGAATCCCGAATCTGATTGGAAGTCGAGAAGAATGCAGACTGTCGAGACGTTGAACGAGGGCCTGAAGCGCGCCTACACGCTCAAGATCAGTGCCAAGGACATCGACGCCAAGGTCGATGCCGAAGTGAAGCGCGTCGCCCCGCAAATCCGCATGCCCGGCTTCCGCCCCGGCAAGGTTCCCACCAACCTGGTGCGCAAGATGCACGGCGAGGCGCTGGCGCAGGACGCGCTCAACAGCTCGATCCAGGAAGGCATCCAGTCGCTGATCGCGAAGAACAAGCTTCGCCCGGCGATGTCGCCCTCGGTCAGCCTCGAAGGCGACTATGCCCCCGGCGGCGACGCCGAGGTCAAGGTCGAGCTCGAAGTGCTCCCCGACGTGCCGACGCCCTCGATCGAAGGCATCGCGCTCGAGCGGCTGGTCGTGCCCGTGCCCGACGAAGCCGTCGACGAGCAGCTCAAGCAGCTCGCGAGCCAGCAGAAGCGCTGGGAGGACGCCGAGCCCAAGCACAAGGCCGCGACCGGCGACCAGGTGACGATGGACTTCGCCGGCAAGGTCGACGGCGTCGCCTTCGACGGCGGCACCGGCGAGGGCATGGCGGTCGAGCTCGGCTCGGGCCGGCTGATCCCGGGCTTCGAGGAGCAGCTGGTCGGCGTCAAGCTCGGCGACGAGAAGACGCTCAACGTCACCTTCCCGGCCGATTACGGCGTGGCCGACCTCGCCGCCAAGGACGCGACCTTCGACGTCAAGGTCACGGCGATCAAGACCGCGAGCGATCCCGTGCTCGACGACGCGCTGGCGACCAACCTCGGCCTGCAGAGCCTCGAGCAGCTCAAGGGGCTGCTGAAGGGCCAGCTCGAGCAGCAGAACCTCGGGCTCACCCGCACCTATATGAAGCGCAAGCTGCTCGACCAGCTCGCCGCGGGCCACGACTTCCCGGTGCCGCCGTCGATGGTGGCGGCCGAGTTCGACCAGATCTGGGCGCAGCTCCAGCACGAGGCCGAGCATGAGGAGGACGTCGACGCGGCCAAGGCCGAGCTCGAGGCCGAGCGCGGCGACTATCAGGCGATCGCCGAGCGCCGCGTGCGCCTGGGCCTGTTGCTCTCCGAGATCGGCAACGCCCACGGCGTCGAAGTCTCGCCGCAGGAGATGAACCAGCTCATCATGCAGGCCGCGCAGCAATACACGCCGGCCGACCGCGAGCGGTTCATCGCTTATGTCCGCCAGGAGCCGCTTGCCGCTGCCCAGCTGCGCGCGCCGCTGTTCGAGGACAAGG
The DNA here is from genome assembly GCF_017745215.1 of Sphingomonas sp. Classification (GTDB taxonomy): domain Bacteria; phylum Pseudomonadota; class Alphaproteobacteria; order Sphingomonadales; family Sphingomonadaceae; genus Sphingomonas. The sequence continues at coordinate 60,516 of NZ_JAGHZV010000005.1, read as the reverse complement.
TGGTCGACTTCCTGTTCGACAAGGCCGAGGTGACCGAGCGCGAAGTGACGCGCGAGGAGCTCGAGGCGGCGATCGAGAGCGAAGAGGGTGCGATCCCCCACGTCCATGGCCCGGATTGCGGCCATGATCATCACCATGATCACGACCATGGCGCCAAGCCCAAGAAGGCCGCCAAGGCGAAGCAGGCCGAAGCCGAAGCAGTGACCGAGGAGGCTCCGGCCGCCGAGGAGAAGCCGGCGAAGAAGGCTGCCGCCAAGAAGGCCAAGGCCGAGGAAGCCCCTGCTGTTGAGGACGTGACCGAGGAAGCGCCGAAGAAGAAGGCCAAGAAGGCCGAGGCTCCGGCCGATGAAGCTGCGGCCGAGAAGCCGAAGAAGGCCGCGAAGAAGAAGGCGGACTGAGGCCGTCGCGATACTCGACCCTCCCCGCAATGGGCAGGGCAGGCATGCCACGCCTTGCGTCCAACCTTGAATCGTCATCCCGGCGAAAGCCGGGACCCAGGGCCGCGAGCGACGTCCTCTGCAACCCTGGGTCCCGGCTTTCGCCGGGATGACGGTTGGGGTTATGGGGGCGCGGATGATCACCCTCACCCCCGCCGACTTCCGCGCCGCGCTCCCCGAAGGGGGACGGCTGCTCGGGCTCGACGTCGGCACCAAGACGATCGGCACCGCGCTCTGCGACGCCGGCTGGAGCTTCGCCACGCCCGCGACGCTCGTCCGCCGCACCAAGTTCGGCAAGGACAAGGCCGCGCTCGCCGAGCTGATCGCGCAGCAGCAAGTGAAAGGGCTCGTCATCGGCTTGCCCCTCAACCTCGACGGCACCGATTCCCCCCGCACCCAATCCACGCGCGCCTTCGCGCGCAACGTCGAGGACATGGGGCTGCCGATCCTCCTCTGGGACGAGCGCTGGTCCACCGTCGCGGTCGAGCGGACGCTGATCGAGCAGGACTTCAGCCGCGCGCGTCGCGCCGAGCTGATCGACAAGGCCGCCGCCGCGCACATTCTCCAGGGCGCGATCGACGGGCTGGTGAGCGCATGACCGGCCACAAGGTCGCCTGGTTCGCCCCGCTCCTCGCCGGCGCCCGCTCGCGCGACCGGCTGGTCGCTGCGCTCGGCGGCGCGCTCGGGATCGGGCTGACCTGCTGGATCGCCGCCTTCCACGTCGAGCCCGGCATGCTGCTGTTCGTCGCAGCCCCGCTCGGCGCCTCGGCGGTGCTGCTGTTCGCGGTGCCGGCCAGCCCGATGTCGGCGCCCTGGCCGGTGATCGGCGGCGCGATGACCTCGACTGCGAGCGGCGCGTTGATGGTCCACCTCCTCGGCGCCACCCCGCTCGCCGCGGGGCTGGCGGTCGGGCTCGCGATCGTCGCGATGTCGGCGCTGCGCTGCCTCCATCCGCCGGGCGGCGGCTATGCGCTGGTGCCGGTGGTCGCGGGCGCGGGCGCCAAGGCCGCGGGGTGGGTGTTCATCCTCGCGCCGGTCGGCACCAATGCGCTGCTGCTCGTGCTGAGCGGGCTCGCCTTCCACCGCCTGGTTTCGGGCCACAGCTATCCGCACCGCCCGGTGGCGCCGCCGCAGGACCCGCTCACCGCCGAGGACATCGACGCCGCGCTCGCCGAGCTGGGCGAGACCTTCGACGTCGCGCGCGAGGACCTCGACGCGCTGCTCGAAGCCGCGGCGCGCCACGCCCGCCAGCGCCGGGGCAGTTGACTCCAAGGCCACGCGATCCGACCCTGCCCTCCGGAAAGGGGGAGGCGACTCGATGCTCGACGTCCTGCTGGCCTATGCGGAGCCGGTGCTCGCCGCGCCCACGCCCCAGGCCGCGAGCCGCGCCTATTTCGCTTCGGTCGAGCCGATCGGCGCCACCTATCTCCAGACCCGGCTCTATCGCCGCCCGCGCACCCCGCTCACGCCGCGGACGCATTGGGCCGCCGGTGGCTTCGTCGAGCGGATCGCGCGGCCGGGCTGGGAGGGGAGCGAGGCGTTCAACTATATCTGCTTCCAGCAGGTCCCCACGCTCCGCGCGGTCGAGGAAGGCCGCACCCGCTATCGCTTCGGCGACTTCGCCCCGCACCATGACAAGCGCTACGGCGCCTATTGGGACGCGATGAGCGAGGCGGGCATGGCCGAAGTGCTCTGCGCCTCGGCCTATGGCCCGGGGCGCAGCACCGGTTCGCTGCATCTGGGATTCGACCGGCGCGATTTCGGCGAGGCCGAGGCCGCGGCGATCCAGACCGCGGGGATGATGCTCGTCGAGAAGCTGCTCACCTTCGAGATCGACGAGGATCCCGAACCGCCGATCGCCGCACCGCTCACGCCACGCGAGCGCGATGCGCTGGCCTTTGTCGCCCAGGGCAAGACCGATTGGGAGATCGCGACGATCCTCGGCATCTCGCAGACCACGGCGCGCAGCCATGTCGATAATGCCCGGCGCAAGCTCGGCGCGGTCAATCGCGCGCACGCGGTGGCACGTCTGCTCGCCGGCGGCAGCCTGAGCTGACCGCCGGCGAGTCGCCCTTACCCCGGCTCAGGTCGCAAACGCCGGGGCCAGACGCTGGCGGCGGCGCAGCGCGAAGCCCACCGCACCAAAACCGCCAATCAGCATCAACCAGGTCGCGGGCTCGGGCACCGCATTCGACACCAGCAGCGCATTGCCGCTGCCGACGTTCGACGGGGTCGAGAAGGAGAGCAGCGTGAAGCTGCCGCCGTTCGCGCTGGTCAGCCCGCCGTCGAGCGCGACCTGGTCGGAGAAGTTGAAGATGAGGTCGCTCGCCGCATCCTTCGCCGCCATCTGCGCGGCATAGCCCGGGTCGCTGGTCGGCAGGTCGGGCGTGTCGAGCAGCACGAGCGCGGCGATCAGCGAAGCCTCGTCATAGCCGGCGAAGCTCACGCCGAAATCGTCGCCCGCGCTCAGCAGGCTCGCGGCGAAGGCGTCGTTGAACGCCACGACGAGATGGTCGACCGACGAGAGCGTCGTGACGCCGAGGAAATAGGTCCAGATCGGCGGGTTGAGCGAGCTCTTCGGGAAGGGATCGATGATCGTCCCGCCCGGCGCGCCGACGTGGAAGCTGTTGGTCGTGCCGCCACCGAGGGCATATTGATTGTAGGTCACGATATGATCGAGATCGACCACGGTGGTGATGGTGTAGCTCTGCAGGAAATCCGTTGCCGCGGCGGGCACGGACGCAAACAGCGCACCGGCCATCGCGGCGAGTGCGAACATCGTTCGTTTAAACATGGGACGCCTCCCCGATTAACCAACACGACCTGTGCCGCTTCAATAGGTTGCGGGGTGCTGCTCGCGGTATCCTCGAATTCGAGGAGGCGGTGCGCGGGTGCGGTCCAGGAGCGGGACGATTCCCCCGGCCCACCCCACCAATCGTCATCCCGGCGAAAGCCGGGACCCTGGGCCGCGAGCGATGTCCTGCCTGGCCCTGGGCCCCGGCTTTCGCCGGGGTGACGGTCCTATGGGGGCTATGGACCGCCCAACGCCTTGCGCCCCCGCCCGAGCCGGGCTAACCGGCGCCTTTAATGCCAGCCTCCGATCACCGCCCCGCTGCCCAGCTTTCGGGCAGCGTCCTGTTCCCGCACCGGCACCTCACCGGGATCGCGGGGCTCCAGCCGCACGAGATCATGTTCCTGCTCGACGAAGCGGAGCAATGGATCGGCGCCAACCGCACCCGCGCCAAGAGCGACCGGCGGCTGGAAGGCATCACCCAGATCAACGCCTTCTTCGAGAATTCCACCCGCACGCTGCTGAGCTTCGAGATCGCAGGCAAGCGCCTCGGCGCCGACGTGGTCAACATGCACGCGGCGCAATCGAGCGTGAAGAAGGGCGAGACGCTGATCGACACCGCCGTCACGCTCAACGCGATGCGCGCCGACGTGATCGTGATCCGCCACATGAGCTCGGGCGCGGTGCAGCTGATCGCCGACAAGGTCGATTGCCCCGTGCTCAATGCCGGCGACGGCTGGCACGAGCACCCCACCCAGGCGCTGCTCGACGCGCTCACCATCCGCCGGCGCCGCGGCAGCATCGCCGGCCAGCGCGTCGTGATCTGCGGCGACATCCTCCACAGCCGGGTCGCGCGCTCGAACATGCTGGCGCTGACCGCGCTCGCCGCCGAGGTCCGCGTCGTCGCCCCCGCGACGCTGATGCCCGCGGCGATCGACCGGATGGGCGTCACGGCCTTCGCCGACTTCGACGAAGCGCTGGAGGGCGCCGATGTCGTGATGATGCTCCGCCTCCAGAACGAGCGGATGGCGGGGCAGTATATCCCCTCCACCCGCGAATATCGGCTGCGCTACGGCCTCACCCCCGAGCGGCTGGCGCGCGCCAAGGCGGACGCGATCGTGATGCACCCGGGCCCGATGAACCGCGGGATCGAGATCGACTCGAGCGTCGCCGACGATCCCGATCGCTCGACGATCACCGAGCAGGTCGAACTCGGCGTCGCGGTGCGCATGGCGTGCCTGGACGTGCTCACGCGCCGCGAGCGCTGCATCGAAGGTTGGGTCGAATGAAGCGCGCCTGGGTCAATTTCGCCGCCGGGTTCGCGCACGGCACCCTCGTCACCGAAGGCGACGTGATCGCGCACATCGGCGACGGCGCGCCGCCCGCCGATGCTGATGAGATTATCGACTGCGGCGGCAAGCTGCTCGCGCCCGGGATCATCGATCTCGGCGTCTTCGCGGTCGACCAGCGCGCCTGCCGCGCGGGCGGGGTGGTGCGCGTCGGGCTGATGCCCGACCAGTCGCCGGTGCTCGACGATCCCGGTATCGTCCGAAGGGCGGCGCTGATGGGCAAGCCCAAACTCTGGGTCCACCCGCTCGCCGCCGCGACGCGCGCGCTCGAAGGCGCCGAACTCGCCGAGATGGCGATCAACGCCAATGCCGGCGCCAAGGCGGTCGCCACCGGGCGGCGCTGGATCGCCGATTCGGGGGTGATGCGGAAGGTGCTCGCCTATGCGCGCGACTGCGGGCTGGTGGTGGTGGCGCACGCCGAGGACGGCGGGCTGGCGGGCGACGCGGTCGCGACCGACGGCGAGACCGCGATGCGGCTCGGCCTGCCCTCGGCGCCGTCGATCGCCGAGTCGCTCGCGATCCAGCGCGACCTCAGCCTCGCCGAGGATACCGGCGCGCGCATCCACTTCCGCCAGGTGACGACCGCGGCGGGGTTCGAGCACATCCGCCGGGCCAAGGCGCGCGGGGTGCCGGTGACCTGCGGGATCACGCCCGCGCACCTGCTGCTCTCCGAGATCGCGATGTCGGACTTCCGCACCTATGCGCTGCTCTCGCCGCCGCTGCGCAGCGAGGAGGACCGCAAGGCCGCGCTCGCGGCGCTGGCGGACGGGACGATCGACGTGCTCGCCTCGGGCCACGACCCGCGCGGGCCCGAGGAGAAGCGCCTCCCCTTCGCCGATGCCGAGCCTGGCATGTCCGGCGCCGAGACGCTGTTCGCGCTGGGGATGAGCCTGGTGCACAACGGCACGATCGACACCGCCCGGCTGTTCGACCTCGTCGCGCGCAATCCGGCGCGGATCCTGGGGGTGGATGCGGGCTCGCTCGCGCCGGGGCTGGCGGCGGACCTGATCCTCATCGATCCGAACGCGCCGTGGCGGATCGACGCGATGAAGATGGCCGCGCGCTGGGGGAATACGCCGTTCGACGGGCTGCCGGTGCAGGGCAAGGTGCTGCGCGTGTGGAAGGGCGCGGCGGAGATCGGCTGATCCCCCCACCCAACAATACCAACCGTCATCCCGGCGAAAGCCGGGATGACGGTTTCGGTGTGCGTGGATGGCCTTCTGCGCTCACCCTCCGGCCCGCACGGTCTCGAATGTCGAACCAACCTAGGCCTTTCCTTCCCTCTCTCCCTGTGGAAGAGGGGTGGAGACGGAAGGGCGTGATCCAGCCATGACAGAGACGCCGCGCATTGCGGTCTTGCTGCCTTGCTACAATGAGGAAGCCGCGATCGCGCAGACGATCGCCGGCTTTCGCGAGGCGCTGCCCGGTGCCGACATCTACGTCTTCGACAACAACAGCCGCGACCGCTCGATCGAGGTGGCGCGCGAGGCGGGGGCGATCGTCCGCACCGTCCGCATGCAGGGCAAGGGCAATGTCGTCCGCCGCATGTTCGCCGACGTCGAGGCCGACGTCTATGTGATGGCCGACGGCGACGCGACCTACGACCCGCGATCGGCGCCGGCGATGGTGGCTCAGTTGCAGGGCGACGGGCTCGACATGGTGGTCGGCACCCGCGTGCACGAGGCGGCCGAGGCCTATCGCCGCGGCCATGTGCTCGGCAACCGGCTGATGACCGGCTTCCTCGCGGCGCTGTTCGGGCGGACCTTCACCGACGTCTTCTCGGGCTATCGCGCCTTCTCGCGCCGCTTCGTGAAGAGCTTTCCCGCGCTCTCGGCGGGGTTCGAGATCGAGACCGAGATCAGCGTCCATGCGCTCGAGCTCAAGATGCCGGTGGGCGAGCTCGAGACGCCCTATTTCGCGCGGCTCGAAGGCTCGCATTCGAAGCTCAACACCTGGCGCGACGGCCAGCGCATCCTGCGCGTGATGCTCACGCTCTACCGGATCGAGAAGCCGCTCCAGTTCTTCGGGCTGTTCGCGGCGCTGTTCGCGGGGGCGGCGGTGGTGCTCGCGGTGCCGCTGGTGGTGACCTATGTCCACACCGGGCTGGTGCCGCGCTTCCCCACCGCGATCCTGTCGACCGGGGTGATGATCCTCGCCTTCCTCAACTATTTCACCGGGTTGATCCTGGACACGGTGGTGCGCGGGCGGCGCGAGATGCGGCGGCTCGCCTATCTCGCCCAGCCGGGCCCGGCGATCGATTCTGCGACAACGCGCCGATAGGCGGCGGTTCACAGCCTGCCGCGGCAGTGCTAGCCAGCCACGCACCGGGGAAGCGAGGGCGTGGCGTGGCCGAGGAACAGACTGTCGTCGAGGATGCGATCGCCGAGGATCATGTGGTCGCGAGCGCAAGCGGCGCGACAAGGCCGGCGCGGATCGGCTGGCTCGACGCCGCGCGCGGGATGGGCATCATCCTGGTGGTCTACGGCCATGCGCTGCGCGGCTGGGTCTCCGCCGGGATCGTCAAGGCGACGCCGATCGAGCAGCTGCAGGACCGGCTGATCTATTCCTTCCACATGCCGCTGTTCTTCCTGCTCTCGGGGCTGGTGGTCGGGCGCAGCCTCGCGCGGGGCAAGGGCGAGTTCCTGCGCACGCGCTGGCTGACGATCGTCTGGCCCTATCTCCTCTGGTCGGTGCTCCAGGGCTCGATCAGCATGGCGGCGGGCGACGCGGCGAACCATCCGGTGACGCCGGGCACGCTGGTCGCGATCCTCTGGGATCCGTTCGCGCAATTCTGGTTCCTCTACGCGCTGCTGCTCTGCCAGCTGACCCTGCTGCTCCCCGGTCGCTGGACGCTGCCGGTGCTGGTGGGGGCGGGCGTGGTGCTCGAATCGGTGACCAACGTCGGCGGGATCCTCGCGGCGTCGCTCAAGCATCTTCCCTATTTCGCGCTGGGCTATTGGGTGACGGCCGGCCGGCTCGACGCGCAGCTGAGCGCGCCGGCGAAGGCGGCGATCGTGGCTGCGGTCGCGTGGGCGATGTTCGCCATCTTCACGCTGATCGACAATCCCGCCGCGCCGCCGGTGCTGGCACTCCAGCTCGCGCAGGGCTTCGCGGGCTCGATCGGTGTGATCGCAGTGGCGCGGCTGGTGATGGCGCTGCCCGGCCTCCAGGCGCTGGGGGCAGCGTCGATGGCGATCTTCCTCATGCATGTGATGGCGGCGGCGGTGTTCCGCATCGTCGCCAAGAAGCTCCACGTGCACGGCGAGCTCTCGCTGCTGCTCGGCGTGGTGGTGGGGATCGCGGCGCCCTATATCTTCCTCCGCATCACCCAGCGGCTGGGCATCGCCTGGTGGTTCGGCTTCGAATCGCGCAAGCGGCGCGGCGGCGGGCGGAAGCCCTTGAACTTATCTTCCGGGGGCGCGATCTAGGACCCCGAGAGAGGGCAAAATAGGAAAAGAATCTCCCCATGATTGATCATTTCAGGCTTGCAACCAGCGCCATCATTCCCACGGTGATCGAACAATCGAGCCGCGGCCAATATCAGCACGACATCTACTCGCGCCTGCTGCGGGAGCGTATCATCTTCGTGACCGGACAGGTGGAGGATCATATGTCCGCCTCGATCTGCGCCCAGCTGCTGTTCCTGGAGGCGGAGAATCCAAAGAAGGACATCTGGATGTACATCAACTCGCCGGGCGGCGTGGTGACCGCGGGCATGGGCATCCACGATACGATGCAGTACATCCGCCCCAAGGTGGGCACGGTTTGTATCGGCCAGGCGGCGTCGATGGGCAGCTTCCTGCTCGCCTCGGGCGAGCCGGGGATGCGCGTGGCGCTCACCAATGCGCGGATCATGCTGCACCAGCCCTCGGGCGGCGCGCAGGGCATGGCCTCGGACATCGAGATCCAGGCGAAGGAAATCCTGCGCATCCGCGCACGGATGAACGCGCTCTACGCCAAGTACACCGGCCAGCCGATCGAGAAGATCGAGACGACGATGGATCGCGACAGCTTCTTCGAAGCCGAAGAGGCCAAGGCGTTCGGCATCGTCGACGAAGTCTATGAGAAGCGCCCGCGGCCGAGCGAGGACGCCGCCGCGGCCTGATCCGGCGGAATCGGCCCCAGGCCGGCGGCTCGCGCATTGCGCGCGAGCCGCGGGTGGGGAATAGCTGCGCTTCCAGCATCCTGATTTCCAGGCGGCCGGAGCGGGGGGCGCAGTGGATTTAGTCGCGACGATCGAATCGGAACCCTGTCGCTACGGCGGCTGCTGGGTGATCACGCCGCGCAGCCATCTGGCCGACCGCGTCGTCGCGCAGCACGAATTCATCTACTGGCCGCCGGGCGAGGTCCATGGCGGGACGCTCAAGCTGTTCGCGTCCAAGACGGTGAGCGAGATCGCGCGCCCTGCGCCGGCGGGCCCGCTCGGCGGCGAGCCCGGCGGGCTCAAGGGCAAGCTCCGCGCGCTCCGCAAGCGAGTCAGCGCGATCAAGGGCGGCGCCGAGCCGCTGCCCATGCTCGACCTCGGCGACAAGCTCGTGCTCGACCTGCGCTTCGAGCCCTATGCCAACTGGTCGCATCAGATGAACCGCTACCTGCTGATCGCGGCCAACCTGCGCCGCGCGGCAGGGGAGCCGGTCACCATCCTGCTCCACGCGGGCATGGCCGGCTACATCGTGCGGATGTACGAAGTCTTCGGGTTCGAGGTGGTGCGCAGCGACGCGCCGGTGCGGGCGCGGGCGGCGCGGTTCGAGATCGACAAGCGGACCTCGATCTATTCGCTCCGGCCGCGTCTCCTCCCTGTGTTCGACGGATTCGACTTCGCGCCCTTCAGCGCGGGCGAGCCGGCCGAGCGGCTGTTCCTCTCGCGCAAGGACACGCGCAAGATCGCCAACGAGGCCGAAGTGCTCGCGCTGCTCGAGCGCTACGGCTACCGCCGAATCTACCCCGAGGACCTCTCGCCGGCGGACCAGATCGCGGCGATTCGCGCGGCACGCTCGATCGTCTCGATCCACGGCGCCGCGCTTGCGCCGCTCCAGTTCCACCCCGATCCCGCCGCGCTCGGGCTGATCGAGCTGCTGCCGGTGGGGCATGTCACCAATTTCTATCGGGTGATGGCGTGCCAGCTTGGGGCGAACTATCTCGCGGTGCGCGGGCGCGAGAAGCCGAATTACGTGAAGTCGATGTACACCCAGGGGTGGTTCAAGGACTTCTCGCTCGACGACTTCGAAGTCGACGTCGAAGCGCTCGAACTCGCGCTGCAGCTGCGCCACGACGGCAAGGCGCCGTTCGACGCGGAGGGGCTGGCGGCGCCGCGTTGAACTCGGGACAAGTCCGAGGCTTGTTTGCGCAGCGTGGATCATCATATCATGGGGCCTCGGCACCGCCGGCGCAGATTCTTGCCCGGATCGTGCGAAGGAACGGGGTTCGTAAACCTCGTTTTAGGTTTGCCGGATCGAAACCCGCGTGTAGGATAACGGGTGGTGTTGCGCGTCCGGCGCGTAAAGGATTGGATTGAATGACGAAGCTCAGCGGCGGCGACTCGAAGAGCACTCTCTATTGCTCGTTCTGCGGCAAGTCGCAGCACGAGGTGCGCAAGCTCATCGCAGGCCCCACCGTCTTCATCTGCGACGAGTGCGTCGAGCTCTGCAACGACATCATCCGCGAGGAGACCAAGTCCGCGCTGGTGTCGAAGAAGGACGGCGGCGTGCCCACGCCGCAGGAAATCTGCGACGTGCTCGACGATTACGTCATCGGCCAGAAGCAGGCGAAGCGCGTGCTCTCGGTCGCGGTGCACAACCACTACAAAAGGTTGAACCACGGCCAGAAGGGCGCGGACGTCGAGCTCGCCAAGTCGAACATCCTGCTCGTCGGCCCCACCGGCTGCGGCAAGACGCTGCTTGCCCAGACCCTTGCTCGAATTCTCGACGTGCCCTTCACCATGGCCGACGCGACGACGCTCACCGAAGCGGGCTATGTCGGCGAGGACGTCGAGAACATCATCCTCAAGCTGCTCCAGGCCTCGGACTATAACGTCGAGCGGGCGCAGCGCGGCATCGTCTACATCGACGAAATCGACAAGATCAGCCGCAAGGCCGAGAATCCCTCGATCACGCGCGACGTGTCGGGCGAGGGCGTGCAGCAGGCGCTGCTCAAGCTGATGGAAGGCACCACCGCGAGCGTGCCGCCGCAGGGCGGGCGCAAGCATCCGCAGCAGGAGTTCCTCCAGGTCGACACGACCAACATCCTGTTCATCTGCGGCGGCGCCTTCTCGGGCCTCGAGAAGATCATCGGCGATCGCCTTGAGGGCAAGTCGATCGGCTTCGGCGCCCATGTCGCCGCGCCGGACGAGCGCCGCACCGGCGAAGTGCTCAAGCGCGTCGAGCCCGAGGATCTGCTCAAGTTCGGCCTGATCCCCGAGTTCGTCGGCCGCCTGCCGGTGATCGCGACGCTCGAGGACCTCGACGTCGAGGCGCTGGTGAAGATCCTTACCGAGCCGAAGAACGCGCTGGTGAAACAGTATCAGAAGCTCTTCGACATGGAACAGGTGAAGCTGGGCTTCACCGACGATGCGCTGACCGCGGTCTCGAAGAAGGCGATCGAGCGCAAGACCGGCGCGCGTGGCCTGCGCTCGATCCTGGAGGGCATCCTGCTCGACACGATGTTCGACCTGCCGTCGATGGATGGCGTGGACGAAGTGATGGTCGACAAGGACGTGGTCGGCGGCACCAAGGATCCGGTGCGCGTCTATACCAAGAAGGAAAAGGCCGGCGGCGCGGCCTGAGTTTCGTTCGACTGACCCACAACTGTCACCCCGGCCTTGTGCCGGGGTCCACCGTGCGGCAGGCGTCGAACTTACCGTGATCACCTAACCCGTCGTCCCGGCTTTCGCCGGGATGACGATCGTGGGGCGATGGGTGGCGTCTCTCGATCCGTCAGAGCCAGCCCCGGCCCCTGATCGATTGCGGGACAATTTGCCGGTCTCGATTCTGCCACGTCCCTGCGATACCTTGGGCGCGCGGGATAATTACACACGGGTCATCGACAGGGCATGGGCGAGGGGGATCAGCCTTTCCCGGATCGGCGCGAGGCATGGTCCTCGCCCTATCGCGGCATCGAGTTCGGCATCACGGCCAAGTGGCTGATCCTCGGCGCGTTCCTCTACGCGCTGCTGCTGCTCGGCACGATGGCGGCCAACACCGCCGAGGCGATCTGGCCGATCGTCGGGCCCAGTCTCTATTGCACGCCCTTCTTCGGCCTTCCCTATGTCCTCGCGACGATCAACCGGCCCGGGCGGACGCGGCGAATCCTGTTCTTCCTCATCCTCCTGCCGCTGATCCACGTTGCGGCGAACTATCTCGCGTGGCGCAACGCGGTGGAGAATTACGACGAGCTCAAGGCTGGGCGCGACCTGATCCCCAACCTGATCTCGGGCGGGATCGGCGGACTGGCCGGCGCGGCGCTGTCGTTCGGCTTCCTCGAGTTCGTCCAGTTGAGCTCGAGCCAGCGCTTCGAGCGCCTTTCGCTGCTGCTCGGCGTGGTGTTGCTCACCGCGATGGGCGCGCTGGGGCTCGCCTATGGCCTGCAGCTCACCGACGCACTGCGCGAGCCGCGGGTGATCTCGCATCTGGTGCTCTTCTACGAAATGATCCATTTCCCCTGGCAGCTGCTGTTCGCGGTGCTGCTCGCCTGGCTGATGCGCAAGCCGCGCGAGCCGCGCCCGAAGCGGCTCAACTGGTGGCAGCGCCGTGCAGTGCTCGCCCGGGCCGGGAGCTGAACGACGAACGGTTTCACGCTTGATCCCACGCTTCGCGCGCTCGCGGCGGCGCTCGCGGTCGGGCTGCTGATCGGGCTCGAGCGCGGCTGGCGGCAACGCGAGGAAGCCGATGGGCTGCGCGTCGCGGGATTCCGGACCTTCGGGCTGGTCGGGCTGGCGGGCGGGATCGCCGGGCTGCTGCCGGTGGCGGTCGGCGCGGTGATCGGCGCGGCGGTCTGCGGTGGGCTGGTGCTCGGCTATGCCGGCGAACTCAGGCGCGAAGGCAGCCTCTCCAGCACGACGATGGTCGCGGCGGTGCTCACCTTCGCGCTCGGCTATGCCGCGGCGCACGGGTTCGCGGGCGCGGCGCTGGCGGGGGCAGCGATCACGCTGATCGTGCTCGCCTCACGCACGCAGCTCCATGGGCTGCTCAAGGGGCTCACCGAAGAGGAGATCGAATCGGTCGCGCGCTTCGCGATCGTCGCGCTGGTGGTGCTGCCGCTGCTGCCAGACACCAATTTCGGGCCCTATGACGCCTGGAACCCGCGGCGGATCTGGAGCGTGGTGGTGGTCGTGCTCGGGCTGAGCTTCGCCGGCTATGCGGCGACGCGGCGCTTCGGGGCCGAGCGCGGCATTCTGGCCACGGCGCTCACCGGCGCGCTGGTCTCGTCCACCGCGGTGACGGTCACCTACGCCCGGCGGCTGCGCGCGGGCGACGAGGCGCAGGCGGCGCTGACCGCGGGGATCGCGCTCGCGTCGCTGGTGATGTTCGTGCGCGTGCAGATCGTCGCGGCGGTGCTCGCGCCCTTCGCCAGCGCCTCGCTCGCGCTCACCATGACGCCGGCGCTGCTCACGTCGCTGGGGATGGCGCTGCTGGCGCTCCGGCACGAGCAGCAGACGCCGTCGCAGCATGAGGTCAAGCTCGGCAATCCGCTCGACTTCGGGCCGGCGCTGCTGCTCGCGGCGCTGGTAGCGGTGCTGTCGGTCGTGGTGCACTGGGCACTCGCGCGCTGGGGGAGCAGCGGGGTGGCGCTGCTGCTCGGCATTACGGGCATGATGGACGTCGACGCGGCGGTGCTGACGCTCTCCAACCTGCCCGTCGGATCGATCGACGGCTGGACCGCGGGGGTGCTGCTCTCGATCCCGATCCTGGTGAACACCGCGATCAAGGGCGTGATCGCGCTGAGCGTCGCGGGCGGCCGGGCAGGGATCCGCGCGGCGATCCCGCTGTTCGCCGCGGTGCTCGCCTCGGCCGCCGGGATCGCGCTGGTCGGCTGGCCCTTCTAGCGCCCCGAGACCTGGATCGTCTCGAAGCAGCCGACGATCAGGCGGGTCGGATCGAAGGGGATTTCGCCTTCGAAGTCGAGGCTGCCGTCGACGTGCATTACCTCTTCCGCTGCGTCGAGGCTCGCCTTGTCGGGCCAGACCTGCCAGCTCACCGCAATCTTCTCGCCCTCGCGTGCGTCGACCGCGCGGAAGAAATCGGTGTTGCGGCCGCGCGGCACATTGTCCTGCCAGCCGTCGACGACTTCGAGGCAGCCGTGCGCGCGGAACACCGCTGCCGAACGCTCGGCCCATTGTCGGTAGGCATCGAGCTTGGCCTCGGGGACCGGGATGACGAGCGTGGCGATGTACATGCGGTCAGTCTCCTTGCGCGGGGGCGCGGCCGAGCATCAGCGCGGCATAGACGGCGAGGGCGATGGCGAGCCCGATGAACCAGGCCCAGGTGTAGAGGCTCAGCCACGGCTCCCCGATGCCCCTGAACGCGGAGGGCGCGGCGACGGCGAGGAAGCCGGGGAGGTTGGGTAGCACGCCCGCGGCGAAGGCGACCAGCGCGGCGGGGTTCCAGCCGCCCCGGTAGCGATAGGCGCCGCCGGCCCGGTAAAGCGCGTCGACATCGATCCGCGCACGGCGGACGATCCAGTAGTCGGCGATCAATATGCCGGCGATCGGGCCAAGCAGCGCGCCGTATCCGCCGAGCCAGACGAAGATGTAGCCGCCGCTCGATTCGAGCAGCTTCCACGGCATGATCAGGATGCAGATGACCGCGGTGATCATCCCGCCGGTCCGGTAGGAGATGCGGCCGGGCGCGAGCGACGAGAAGTCGTACGCCGAGGAGACGAGGTTGGCGGCGATGTTGCACGAGATGGTGTCGACGCTGATCACCAGCAGCCCGAGCAGCACGAAGGGTCCAGCGAGCATCCCCGAGAGCTTGACCGGGTCCCAGATCGCCTCGCCGTAGATCACCACGGTGGCGCTGGTCGTGATCACGCTGGCGAGCGCGATCAGCCCCATCATCGGCGGCAGCCCGATCGACTGGCCGAGGACCTGGTCGCGCTGGCTGCGGGCGAAGCGCGTGAAGTCGGGGATGTTGAGCGCGAGCGTCGCCCAATAGCCGACCATGGCGGTGAGCGATGGCCAGAACACCGCCCAGAACTGTCCCGTCCGGGCGCCGCCGGGGACGAAGGCCGACGGTGCCGAGAGGATCGGCCCGAGCCCGCCTGCGGCGCCGACCGCCCACCAGACCAGCGCGATACAGACGAAGATCTTGACCGGCGCGGTCCAGGTCTCGAGCCGGCGGATCGTGAGCAGCCCCTTGCGGACGAAGAAGAGCTGGATGCCCCAGAAGGCGAGGAAGCCGAGCAACTGGCCGATGCCGATCCCGAGCAGCGGGAGCGGGTTGCCGCGCAGGTCGGCGCCGATCAGGATGCCGAGCAGCGTCAACAGGGCCTCGCCGCCGATCCAGGTCTGGATGCCGTACCAGCCGCAGGCGACGAGCGCGCGGGCGATCGCGGGGAGGCGCGCGCCGCTGGTGCCGAAGGAGGCGCGGACGAGCACGGCATAGGGGATGCCGTGGCGCGCGCCGGCGTGGCCGATCAGCAGCATCGGCACGAGCACGATGACGTTGCCGAGCAGCACGGTGAGCGCTGCCTGGCCCGCGGACATGCCCTGGCCGATCAGCCCCGAGGCGAGCATCCAGGCCGGCACCGCGACGACCATGCCGACCCAGAGCGCGGCGAAATGGACCCAGGTCCAGCTGCGCTGCTCGGGGCCGGTGGGCGCGAGGTCGGGGTTCCAGAGCGTTGGATCACGCATGTCGCTTGGCCCCCTTCCTCCTGACGCCGATCCGATCCGGCCTCAGATGACCTTCGATCCGTTCGCCGAGTCGAGGCGGTATCGAGATACCGAAAAGTCACAAAAGTCACGACCCGTCGCGGCGATTCCGGTGCCGGGGTCCCGCGAGGCTGACGGAGTGATCGCGTTGATCCGGCCGCACCAGCGAAGCAGCCGAAATCCCACATTGCAAGCTCTTGCCGCGCGGCGGGGCATGGCCTCAGCGGTTGTCGAGCGTGTCGGGCCAGTCGATCGCGCGGAACAGCTGGGCCACGTCCTGGCTCACGTCGATGTCGCTCGGCCAGGTGGCGCGATAGGAGACGATCCAGGCGCCGTGGGCCGCGCAGAAGGCATAGGCTTCCGACCGGACCGGCCGGCTCTGTCCGCCGCCGAAGCCGAAGTCGTAGGTGAAGGTCGCGAGATCGGCGACGCCCGCGGTGCGGCCGGTGGGCGAAGGTGCGGGGGCCTCCGAGATCAGCTTGACGTTCTGATAGGCCTTCGACTGGGCGACGCCGTCCTTGACCGCGCCATATTCGGCCGCGCAGCCGCCGCCGGTATAGGGCGGGTAGATGTAGAGCGTCACGCTCGCGAGCTTCTTGCCGCCGCGCACCAGATCGTAGCCGACGCTCGCGTCGGTGCCTTCCGCGTTATACTCGTAGACGGTGGTGCGGACGAAGTCGCCGAGGGTCTCGGGGAAGCTCGTCGCGGTCGCGGCATGGCTCCACACCGGCGGCGGATTGGTGACCTCGCGCTGGGCCGCGGCAGGCGTCGCGAGCATCGGCAGCGCGGCGCAGGCGACGATCGCGAGCGCGATGCGGAGCAATCGGTGCAGCATGGTCGGTCCTCCCCCGAACAATGGCGCGCGAGCGGCTCAAGGCACGGCGACGGGCCGGTAATGATGCTCGACGAATCGATTCCAGCCTTTTTTCGTCCGGCTTTCAACTGCGAAGCGAAAGCCCTCGTCGCGATCGGGCCAATAGACGAAGCGCGCCGTGCCCGCGGGCATCTCGGCCTCGAAGGCGATCGCGCCGGCGTGGACGTCGCTCGCGTCGCAAGCGGTTCCCTGCGAATTCTTGCCGTCGGAAGTGAAGGACCAGAAAGCGAGCGCCCCGTCGCGCGTCCGGCCGAACAGCGCGCGCTCGCGATAGGCCTTGCCCGGCGCCATTTCCCAGCACGCGTCGAGCTGGACGTGGCTGCCGTTCCACAGCATCTGGAAGCGGCGCGTGCACGCCATCGTGCCGTTCCCCGTCGGATTCGGTGCCTCGGCGCGCCAGTCGCCGAGGAGCGGCTTGAACACCCCGAGCGCGCCGCGGCCGGGCTTCCAGTCGATTGCCATCAAAGCAGGCCGGGGACGAAGCGCTTCACGCGGCGGGCATAGGCGTCATAGGCTGCGCCGAACCGGGCGCGGAGCAGCCTTTCCTCCTCGATCACGCGCAGCCAGGCACCGATCCAGTAGAGCGGCACGCCGAGCACCAGCCCGCGCCAATGGCCGAAGGCGAGCGCCATCGCGAGGAGGAAGAAGAACAGCCCGCTGTAGATCGGGTGGCGGACCAGCGAAAAGGGGCCCGAGGTGACCAGTTCGTGGTCCTCGCGGGTGCGCGCGACCAGGCTCCAGTTGCGCCCCATCGCGCGTGAGGCGCTGAGGAAGGCGACGTAGGTGACGGCCATCAGCAGGAGCGTCGCGGCGCCCTCGGCGATCGCGGGCGTCGAGCGTGTCGCGAGCGCGACGCGGAGCGGGCCGATGCCGACCGCGAGGAAGCCGAGCGTCTGGATCGCGATGCCGAGCACCGACAGCCCCGATCGCGTCGCCCCGGCCTCGCCACCGCCCATGTTGCGCCGGGCCAGCGCGAGCATCAGGAAGAAGCCCGGCACCGCGAGCGCCATCACGCCGAGGCCGGGCAGGCCCACGGGTTGCGGGTCGATCAACTCGATCATGTTTCCCTATTCCCACCGCCCGGCTTGCAGATAGCGATCAAAGTTCGCGCTCAAATCGAACGAGTCAAGCGAGGCGCCAGGATTGACGGCAGAGCATTGCCTCATCACCATCGCCTCGGCATGCGGGGGCGGGAAGTGGCCGATATTTTTCTGAGCTATCAGCATCTCGATCGCGCGCTCGCCGAGCGCATGGCGGCGTTGCTCCAGCAGGCGGGTTTAACGGTCTGGTGGGACGACGATGTCACGCCGCGCGAGGAGTGGGATCGAACCATCGAGCGCGAAATCGCCGCCGCCAAATTCGTCCTGGTGCTTTGGACCCGAAATTCGGTCGAGAGCAACTGGGTGAGGATCGAAGCCAACTACGGAAAGGACTGTCGGCCGCGTAAGCTGGTGCAGGCTCGGTTCGATGGTTGTTCGATACCGATGGGATACAGCCTCATCCAGCACATCGATCTTTCGAGGAGCGACCCTGCCGGCGACAGGGCTTGGAGCAAGCTCTTGAGTTGGCTCGGCGTGGTGCCGAGGGAATCTCACGCGCCGACACCGCCACCTTCGCCGGCGGCGTCGCAGAGCACGGAAACCTACCGAAGCGGGCGCGATGACTCCGCTTCCGCGAAAGCGAAGATTATCTTCGCGCTTCTAATGGTTGCCGCAATATTTCTCGGAATTCTAAACGATTATTTATATAATCTTAGCCCTTATGCGCTGGCCTTTTCGGCAGCAATTTTCGGATTTTCCTATCCAATTGCCCGATATTTCAACAAGACATTCCAAGCGAAAGCTTGGATATTTCCCGTATTGATGTGGATTTCTTCGATTTCTGCTGAGAATGTTTTCATATATTTCTACAATGGAGGAGGCGTCAGGCCGGAGAAAATGATTGGCGCTGCGTGGTGGGGCTTCCTCATGGCGGCGATTCCCCTCGTCGGTGCCCTGGTCACGGGCTTGTTGAGCCGATCGCGAGATTCGCTATTAATATTGGCCGGGTCAATCATAGGTCTGATTTTATTCGACGTTGTTTTGGAATATTGGGGCGACTCTCTGAATGTTGTACCGGAGGGAAAAGTCGTAGTGCTGCCTGTGTTGCTGGTCTATTATCTGCCATGGCACGTGGCATTTGCGCTAGTTTGCCTGCGTCTGCTCCGGATCTAGTATCGCCAGTCAGCTCCCATGGCTCCATTGCCAGCGCTGATAGGCGTCGACCACGTCCGATTGCTTCAGGATGCGCGAGGCGGGGTCGACGACGATGTGAACGTCCGTGGGGGCAGTGAGCGTGGCGGTGCCGCCGGGCATCGCGACCGTCCGGACGCTGTCGCCGACCTGGACCTCGACCGGGAGGGGGAAAGGCTTGTCGTGCGGGGTCGACCAGCGGAGCTTCAGCTGGTCGCCGGTGCGGGTCACGACCAGCTTGGGCAGCGCCGCCTCGCGGAGGTAGACGTCGAAGAACCAGCCCAAGTCCTGTCCGCTCACCTGGTTGGCGATCCGGATATAGTCGTTGGTCGTCGCGAAGCGCGGCTTGAAATTGCCGGGGAGCGGATCGGGGCGGCCGTAGACGAGGCGGCGAGTGATCTCCCAGAAGGCCTTGTCGCCGACATAGTTCCTGAGCGTGTGGAGTACCCAGGCGCCCTTGACGTAGATGTCCTGCGCAGGCCCGCCGTTCTCGGCCTCATAGACCTGCTCCTCGGTCATGATCCGGCCCGAGACGATCGGCGCGCGGTTCATGATGGTGAGGCGGAACTCGTCCATCATCGTCGCATAGCGCGCCTCGCCCTCGCGCCAGCGGCCGTAGAGCGGCTGCATATACTGGGCATAGCCTTCGTGGAGCCAGTAATCGTCCCAGTTCGCCGCGGTCATCTGGTTGCCGAACCATTCGTGCGCGAGCTCGTGCTGGAAGATCTCGTCGAAGCCGCTCGGCGTCTTGGTGTAGTCGTTGCCGTAGGCGTTGATCGTCTGGTGCTCCATGCCCAGATGCGGGGTCTCGACGACGCCAACCTTCTCGTCTCCCCAGGGATAGGGGCCGATCATCGTCTCGAAGAAGTCCATCGCCGGGGCGAATTCCTGGAACAGCCCGGCGGCGCGGTTCTCGCGGCCGGGGAGGTACCAGTAGCTCATCGGGATCCTGTTGCCGAAGCGGCTGAGGTAGACCGCGGAGATCTCCTTGTAGGGCGCCGCCGCGATCGCGACCGAATAGGGATTGGGGCTGCGCGCGCGCCAGTTCCAGGTCGAGCGGCCGTCGGGGAGCTTGTCGACCCCGACCAGCGTGCCGTTGCCCGGCGCGATCAGCCCGGCGGGGACGGTCAGATGGAAGTCGACGAGGTCGGGCTCGCCCGCGGGGAAATCGAGGCAGGGCCAGAACAGGTCGCAGCCATAGCCTTCGGCGGTGCTCGCCACCCAGGGCTTGCCCTGAGGAGTCTTCGCCCAGACCATGCCGTCGTTCCAAGGCGCGCGAACCGCGACGTGCGGCGTGCCGCCATAGGTGATCGCAGCGACGACCTGGTCGCCGGGCTTGAGCGGGTGGGGGAGCCGAATCGCCAGCCGCCCTTCCGGGTTCGACCAGGCCGAGGCGGCGAGCGGCTTGCCGTCGATGCTGACCGCGGTGACCGGCAGATTGCGGTCGAGATCGATCAGCAGCCGGTTCTGCGGGGCGGAGGTGGTGAGGGTGAGGATGGCATGGCCCTTCAGCGTCTCCCTGTCCGGGAAGATCTCGATCGCCAGGTCGACATGCGCCAGGTGCAGCGCCGCGCGCTCGGGATCGATCGGCCCGCCCGATTGTTTCGTCGTATCGGTGATCGGCGGCTCGCCCTTCTCCGGCGCGGCGGCGCCGATCAGCAGGGGAAGCGCGGCGAGAAGCAGGGGAGCGCGGATATGAGCCTCCGTCAGTCGAAAAATCTTGTGGAGAAACGGGGTTTACGGGCCCGAACGGGGTCGCGCCGGGGCATCAAAGCGGCAGAGTGATTGATGCTGATAACGCGCGCACCATATAAAGGTAGTATGAAGCCCGGATAGGGCTGCCCCGGAGTACCCATGAAGCAATCCTACCCAGTTCTGCCGCTCCGCGACATCGTCGTGTTCCCCCACATGATCGTGCCGCTCTTCGTCGGTCGCGACAAGTCGGTCGCGGCGCTCGAAGCGGCAATGGCGGACGACAAGGAAATCTTCCTCGTCGCCCAGCTCGATCCCAGCGAGGACGATCCCGGCCGCGAGGACCTCTACGACACCGGCGTCTCGGCCGAAGTGCTCCAGCTGCTCAAGCTCCCCGACGGCACCGTGCGCGTGCTGGTGGCGGGCCGCGAGCGCGGCCAGCTCGAATCGATCGAGGAGGCGGGCGGCTTCCTGACCGCCAACGTCTCGCCCGTCACCGAGGACGACACCGGCCTCGAGGAAGCCAGCGCCGAACTGAAGGCGCTGATGCGCTCGGTGATCGACCAGTTCGAGAATTACGCCAAGCTCAACCGCAAGCTGCCGGCGGAGACCGCGGTGCAGCTCGCCGAGCTCGAGGACCCCAGCCGGCTGGCCGACGCCGTCGCGTCGAACATCGCGGTCAAGGTCTCGGACAAGCAGTCGCTGCTGGTCGAGAGCGATCCGCAGAAACGGCTCGAGATGGTGTTCGCCTTCATGGAAGGCGAGCTGGGCGTGCTCCAGGTCGAGAAGAAGATCCGCTCGCGCGTCAAGCGCCAGATGGAGAAGACCCAGCGCGAATATTATCTCAACGAGCAGCTCAAGGCGATCCAGCGCGAGCTGGGCAACGAGGGCGAGGAAGGCGAGGGCGACGAGATCGCCGAGCTGACCCAGAAGATCGCCACGCTCAAGCTCTCGAAGGAAGCGCGCACCAAGGCGCAGGGCGAGCTCAAGAAGCTCAAGACCATGGCGCCGATGAGCGCCGAGGCGACGGTGGTGCGCAACTATCTCGACGTGCTGCTGGGCCTGCCCTGGGGCAAGAAGTCGAAGCTCAAGAAGGACCTGATCGAGGCCGAGGGCGTGCTCGACGCGGACCATTACGGCCTCGAGAAGGTCAAGGACCGCATCATCGAATATCTCGCGGTGCAGGCACGGACCAACAAGCTGAAGGGGCCGATCCTGTGCCTCGTCGGCCCGCCGGGCGTGGGCAAGACCTCGCTGGGCAAGTCGATCGCCAAGGCCACCGGCCGCGAGTTCGTGCGCCAGTCGCTGGGCGGCGTGCGCGACGAGGCCGAGATCCGCGGCCACAGGCGTACCTACATCGGTTCGCTGCCGGGCAAGATCGTGTCGAACCTGCGCAAGGCCGGCGCCTCGAACCCGCTGTTCCTGCTCGACGAGATCGACAAGCTCGGCCAGGACTTCCGCGGCGATCCCGCCTCGGCGCTGCTCGAAGTGCTCGACCCCGAACAGAACAGCAAGTTCAACGACCATTACCTCGAGATCGACATCGACCTCTCGGACGTGATGTTCGTGACGACGGCGAACTCGCTCAACCTGCCGCAGCCGCTGCTCGACCGCATGGAGATCATCCGGCTCGAAGGCTATACCGAGGACGAGAAGGTCGAGATCGCCAAGCGCCACCTGATCGAGAAGCAGATCGAGGCGCACGGGCTCAAGGAAGGCGAGTTCACCCTCACCGACGAGGGCCTGCGCGCGCTGATCCAGAAGTACACGCGCGAGGCGGGCGTGCGCACGCTTGAGCGCGAGATCGCCAAGCTCGCGCGCAAGGCGTTGCGCAAGATCCTCGAGGGCAAGGAAACCAGCGTGACGATCACGCCGGAGAACCTCCACGAGTTCGCGGGCGTGCAGAAGTACCGCCACGGCCTCTCCGAGGAGGAGCATCAGATCGGCGCGGTCACCGGGCTGGCCTGGACCGAGGTCGGCGGCGAGCTGCTCACGATCGAGAGCGTGACCGTGCCCGGCAAGGGCGCGATCAAGACTACCGGCAAGCTCGGCGACGTGATGAAGGAATCGGTCGAGGCCGCGTTCAGCTTCGTCAAGGCGCGCAGCCCCGCCTACGGGATCAAGCCGAGCCTGCTCCAGCGCAAGGACATTCACGTCCATTTGCCCGAGGGCGCGGTGCCCAAGGACGGCCCGTCGGCAGGCATCGGGCTGGTCACGGCGATCGTCTCGACGCTCACCGGCGTTCCGGTGCGCAAGGACATCGCGATGACCGGCGAAGTCACGCTGCGCGGCCGCGTGCTGCCGATCGGCGGGTTGAAGGAGAAGCTGCTGGCGGCGCTGCGCGGCGGCATCAAGACGGTGCTGATCCCGGTCGAGAACGAGAAGGACCTGGCGGAAATCCCCGCGAACATCCGCGAGGGGCTGGAGATCATCCCCGTCAAGCATGTCGACGAAGTGCTGCGCCTGGCGCTCACCGAGCCGCTCTCGGCGATCGACTGGACCGAGGCCGACGAGCTGGCAGCCCAGCCGCCGGCGCCGGTGCCTGGGCTGGTGGAGTCGGCGCAGCGGCATTGATACGGGCTCGCCCCTCTCCATCCGTGGGGAGGGGCATTTCCTGAATCGTCATCCCGGCGAAAGCCGGGACCCAGGGTTACGAGCGACGTCCTCTGCTGCCCTGGGTCCCGGCTTTCGCCGGGATGACGGCTTTTGGTGATGGGCCGGAACCCTCTGGCGTACGTACATTCCCCAATGGTGCGTTCAGCACCTTTAGCTGCTTGATTTGCTTTGACAGCGGCGGCGGGGGCGTGCTGACTGGCAAACTCGGCTTCGCCGCGACTCATAAGTGCAACAAAGATCGAAACTCGAGCAGGGGGTCCCAGGAGAATGAACAAGCAGGAGCTGATCGGACAGGTCGCAGAGACGTCCGGCCTCGGCAAGGGCGACGCCAGCAAGGCTGTGGAGGCCGTGTTCGACGCGATCACCAGCGCGCTCAAGAAGGGCGACGAAGTCCGGCTCGTCGGCTTCGGCACCTTCTCGGTGAGCAAGCGCAAGGCCTCGGTGGGCCGCAATCCGCGCACGCGCGAGCCGATGACGATCAAGGCGTCGTCGCAGCCCAAGTTCAAGGCGGGCAAGGGGCTGAAGGACGCGGTCAACTGATCGTTCCGGGCCGGTCGGCGGCGAGCAGCGCAAAGCCTCTGGACAGCGCCGCGATCGCCGCCTAAAGGCCCGCTTCCCGTTTCGGTCCAGGCATTCGAGAATCCGGGACCATGGGCGCGTAGCTCAGTGGTAGAGCACTGTGTTCACACCGCAGGGGTCGCAAGTTCAATCCTTGCCGCGCCCACCATTTCGAGAAAGGGCCTGCAGCCGACCGGCCGCGGGCCCTTTCGATTATCGGGCCCCGAAGCGGCCCAGGCGCGAGAGGCGAGCGGCGGCATGCGACTTTCCGGCATACTGAAGCCCGAATATCTCCATCGTCCCGGCAACCTCCTGCGCAGGCTGCGCTACGCGAAGGTTTCGCCGGGCGCCCAAGTCGAGACCCGGGTGTTCGGCGAGCCCTTCCGCGTCTGGCCCGCCGAAGTGGTCGGGCGGCAAATCCTCTATTTCGGCCTCTACGACCTGACCGTGACCGAGGCGCTGTGGCGGCTTGCCGATCGGGGCGAGCAGGCGGTCGATGTCGGTGCGAACATCGGTTACACCGCCGCGCTGCTCCTGAACCGCGTCGGTGCGAGCGGCCGGGTGACCGCGTTCGAGGCGCATCCGGGCGTGTTCGCCGAGCTCCGCGCCAATGTCGCGCGCCGCCGCAACGCCGATCGGGTGACGTGCGTCCATGCCGCAGTGTCGAGCCGGGCGGGACATGCGACACTCCACATCCCGCGCGATTTCGCCGACAATCATGGTATCGCCAGCCTCGAGACGCTCGGTGAGGACGACGAGCTGGTGACGGTCGAGGCCGTGACGCTCGACGCGGCGCTGGGCGAGGCGGGCGCTGTCGGCGTGCTCAAGATCGACGTCGAAGGGCATGAACTGGCGGTGCTTGACGGTGCCGCGGGGCTGCTCGCGCGGCACGGCGTTCGCGATGTGGTGTTCGAGGACCACCAGCCCGAGCAATCCCGCGTCGCGGCGCGGCTGCACGAGGCGGGCTATGCGCTCTTCCACCTGCAGAAGATGATGGGCGGGGTGACGCTGGTGCCGCTCGGCGAACCGGTGACGCTCTCGCCCTGGGAACCGCCGAACCTGCTCGCGACTGTCGATCCGGCGCGGGCGCGGGCGCGGTTTGCGAAGGGCGGGTGGTTCAGCCTGAAGGGCTAGGACCGTTATCGCCCCTCCCTCACGGGGAGGGGAATTGGGCGGCGGACGCTCGCCGTCTCCCCGCGCCGCATGCTGTTCGGTCCAGGCGGGACGGCCGGCTTCGGACTGCCGACGGATATCGGGGATGGGGACCTCGGCGCCCGGCAGCCGCGTCCGTCGAGATGGCATGCCCCCGGTGCCCGTCCTCGAGCGCGGGTCCGCGACGACATCCTCATAGGCGAGGCGCAGCAGCCCGCGCGCGAGGGAGCGGCTGGGGAATAGCCGCGCTCGTCGGCGTCGAACATGCCGGTCCTGCCAGGCCGGCGTGCAGTCTCCCGCGAAGATGATGCCAGGATGACGCGAAACCATCCGTTGCTTTCGTGCATCGTCATTCAAGCGTCACATGATTGTCTCGCAACTGTCTCCGAAACCGCACTTGCTTGTCATTCGCCGTCCCTAGCGGAGGTGCGCGGACGACAGGGGGAACCGAGTCGCTCCACAGCGCACGCCCACACAATCCGGCACCCCGCCCGGACACGGAGACATTATGGCTAACTTCCACCGCCTCGGCCTCATCCTCATGACCAGCTGCGCGGGTGCCGCCCTTTCGGCGTGCGATGGCGCGACCAGCGTCGCCTCGCCCGGACCCGGCACGATCGTGGTCAACCCGCCGGCCACGCCGACGCCCACCCCCACGCCGACTCCGACCCCGACGCCCGCGATCACCGTCGCGCAGTTCGCGTCGACCTCGGGCCAGTCGGTCGCCGCGACGGCGATCACGGCGCAGGAGCAGTATGACATCGTCAACGGCGGCTCGAACAACAACCTCAGCGGCACCAACCCGCTGAACGGCGTGATCCCGCAGGGCGGCGCGACCACCGCGACGGCCGGCGACCCGACCACGCTCAACCCTTCGGGCACCAGCTTCTTCGTCGCCGCGAGCTTCCTCGGCGCGATCAACGGCTCGGGCGACACCTCCTTCCAGAACTGGACCTGCAACTCGGGTTCGGCGAACTTCGGCGGCGGCGGCGCCAACTGCGTCGCGATCCCGAACGTCGGCACGCCGGCGGCTGCGGCGGGCTCGTGCCCGGCCGGCACCACCGATGACGGCGTCGTCTCGGCCGTGCGCCTCTGCCGCCTGCCGAGCGTGATCAGCACCAACCTGACGCTGCCGAAGATCGCCGGCCTGGTCTATCGCTTCCGCGGCCAGACCGAAGTCGGCGTCGACGTCGGCACCACCGGCGCGGCGCCGGGCGGCACCGCGGTGACGCTCACCATCGAAGCGGGCGTCGTCCTCGCGGCGGACTCGAGCGAAGCCTCGAACGACCTGATCCTCGTCAACCGCGGCTCGAAGATCCACGCCGTCGGCTCGGTCTCGTCGCCGATCGTCTTCACGGCGCAGCAGAACCTCGTCGCCAACGGCGTGTCGGACGCGTCGCAGGGCCTGTGGGGCGGCATCATCCTGCTCGGCCGCGCGCCGACCGCGGTCTGCCGCTCGGGCACCGGCCCGAACGACGCCGGCGGCACCAGCACGACCTGCGAAAACCCGATCGAGGGCGTGACCGGCCGCTTCTACGGCGGCGCGGTGCAGAACGACAGCAGCGGCGAGATGCAGTACGTCCAGATCCGCTACACCGGCATCGCGATCAGCGAAGGCAACGAGCTGCAGGGCCTGACGCTCGGCGGCGTCGGCAACGGCACCACGCTCGACCACATCCAGAGCCACAATTCGGCGGACGACGGCGTGGAAGTCTTCGGCGGCACCGCCAACTTCCGCTACATGGTCATGACCGGCTGGGACGATGACGGCTTCGACATCGACAACGGCTGGCGCGGCCTCGCCCAGTTCATCATCGCGGCGCAGAAGCCGGGCGGCGCCACCGCCGACTCCTTCTCGACCGAGATCGACTCGAACGGTGCGGAAGACCTGCTGCCCCGCACCTGGGGCCGCTATGCCAACTTCACCTTCATCCAGAACTCGACCTCGACCAACCCGCCGGCGGCGATCCGCCTGCGCGGCGGCGCCGACATGAACTTCATGAACGGCATCGTGAAGTCGCCGGCGGGTGTCGCCTGCGTCAACTTCATCGCCAACGAAGTCGACGCGGCCGACCGCACGACGATCCGCGCCGCGAACTCGGCCAAGCAGGACAACGGCCCGCCGGTGTTCACCTCGGTCTACTTCGCGTGCCAGGGCCGCTGAGCCCAGGGCTGGTTTGATTGAACAACCGTGCCGGGTCGGCCGCGAAAGCAGCCGGCCCGGCATCGGCTACCCCGAACTCGATTGTGGATGCTCGGCATGAAAAAGCCACTTGCCCTCGGAACGCTTCTTCTCGTTACGTCCCAGCTGGTCGCCCCGGCTGCGCTGGCGCAGGCGGCTGGCGGCGAGGCGCCCCAGACGGCCGCGCCCGCGGCGGCTCCGGCGGACCAGGACCAGGCCCCTCAGGACGCCGAAGTCTCGTCGCCCGGCTATGACGAGACGATGGGCGAGGAAATCGTCGTCATCGGCCGCAACATCCCGAACACCGTGCGCGCGACGCCGCAGGTTGTGTCGGTGCTCTCGACCGAGGACATCGCGCGCACCGGCGAAGGCGACATCGCCAGCGCCCTCACGCGCGTCACCGGCCTCAGCGTCGTCGGCAACGGCTTCGTCTATGTCCGCGGCCTCGGCGACCGCTATTCCTCGGCGCTGCTCAACGGCTCGCCGCTGCCCTCGCCCGAACCGCTGCGCCGCTCGGTGCCGCTCGACATCTTCCCGACCACGATCGTCGGCTCGGCGATGGTGCAGAAGAGCTATTCCGCCAACTATGCCGGCGAGTTCGGCGGCGGCGTTATCAACCTGACGACCAAGGCCGTGCCCGAGAAGAGCTTCGTCGAGATCGGCGGCTCGGTCGGCTATGATTCGACCACCACGGGCCAGTTCGGCTTCACCTATGACGGCGGCAAATACGACTGGACGGGCTACGACTCGGGCGAGCGCAAGGTCCCCGACTTCATCACCGCGGCGCCGGGCGGCACCGGCGTGATCCCGACCGCGCAGGTGGTGACGCTCTCGGGCGCGCAGACCTCGCTGCTCCAGCAGAACGACGAGCTGCCGGTCAATTTCTCGGGCAACATCAACATCGGCCAGGTGTTCGACATGGGCGGCGCCCGGCTGGGCCTGGTCGCGACCGGCGGCATCAGCAACAACTGGCGCACGCGCGACACGACGCAGCAGGATGCGGTGAGCTCGGCGGGCACGATCCGCAACGACTTCCACACCCAGATCACCGACAATCGCGCGATCGTGAACGGGCTGCTCGGCCTTGGCCTCGAGTTCGGCGAGCAGAAGATCCGCCTGACCAACGTGTACATCCACGACACGCTGAAGCAGGCGCGCGGCTCGACCGCGACGGTCTACAACAACAGCAGCGGCAACCCGCGCTTCCTCCAGGACACCGAATGGTTCGAGCGCCAGCTGTTCGAGACCCAGGCGGTGGGCGAGTTCAAGTTCGGCGACGTCTCGCTGGACCTGCGCGGCGCCTATGCCAATTCGAAGCGCGAATCGCCGTATGAGCGCAGCTTCGACTATCTCTACAACCCGACCTACCAGGCCTATCAGGCGACCAACACCTTCGGGCCGTTCGCGACGCTGACCTTCAGCGACCTGAACGAGGATCTGTGGAGCGGCCAGGCCGACCTCGGCGTGCGCCTTCCCACCGACCGGCCGATGAAGTTCTCGTCGGGCTTCTACTACAGCGACGCCAAGCGCACCTCGACGCGCCTGCCGTTCGTCTACCAGACCAATGTGGGCGGCGCGATCCCGTTCCCCTACAACCTGCTGCGCCCCGACCTGCTGCTCAGCTCGGACGTTCTCACCAAGGCCTGCGACACGCTCAACGACGGCGTCGGCCCGGGCTGCGTGCGCCTGAAGCTGACCGGCGACCCGCAGGGCTTCGGCTATGACGCGTCGCTGCGTGTGGCGGCGGGCTACATGCAGCTCGAGGCCGAGCCCTGGGATGGCGTCCGCGGCACCGTGGGCGTCCGCTACGAGCGCGCTACTGAACGCGTCCAGCCGACCGGCGGCGCCGCGCCGATCCTGCTGCAGAAGTCGTACTGGCTGCCCGCGGCGACGCTGACCTGGAACTTCGTCAAGGACATGCAGTTCCGCGTGCACGCCTCGAAGACGATCGCCCGGCCGCAGTTCCGCGAACTCGCCCCGCAGCAGTTCCAGGACTATGAGTCGGACCGCCTGTTCTTCGGCAACCCGCGCCTGCAGGATACCGAGCTCACCAACTACGAAGCGCGCTACGAGTGGTTCTTCGGCCGCAACGAGCGCATCACCGCGGCGGGCTTCTACAAGGACATCAAGCGCCCGATCGAGCAGGTCGGCTTCCGCCCGACGCCCGACGCGCGCCTGCAGACCGGCTTCTCCTACGTGCCCAGCGCTCAGCTGTACGGCGGCGAGATCGAGGCCCAGAAGTACGTGCCCCTGAGCGGGCTGGGCGGCGGCTTCTTCGCGTCGCGCCGGCTGGTGCTGATCGCCAACTACACCTATACCCAGTCGAAGATCGACGCGTCGGACGAGTGCGTGCCGCAGGTGGCGGGCACCGCGGCGCTCGGCAGCTGCGCGGCGGGCTTCGCGCCGGCCAAGCTGCTGTATCGCGACGGCGCGCCGATGACCGGCCAGTCGGATCATCTCGTCAACGCCCAGATCGGCATCGAGGACACCGACTCGCTGTCGCAGCTGACGATGCTGTTCAACTATGCGAGCGACCGCGTGACCAACCGCGGCCCGAGCGACCTGAGCGGCTTGGGCTTCCTGCCCGACATCATCGAGCATCCGGGCATCCGCCTGGACGTGGTGGCGCGGCAGGGCTTCAAGGTGTTCGGCACGCAGCTCGAAGTGAAGCTGGAAGCGCGCAACCTCACCGGCCAGGGCTATGAGGAAGCGCAGACCTTCGCCGATGGCAAGAAGGTCTACATCAACCGCTACAAGCTGGGCCGGATGTTCTCGGCCGGGTTGAACGTCACCTTCTGATCGACCCGAAAGGGGGAGCCTGGGCTCCGGGGCGCATGCGTGCTCCGGGGCCCGCTTCTTTTTGGGGAGAGAGGGGGCAAAGCTCTCGGTCGTCATCCCGGCGAAAGCCGGGACCCAGGGCCGCGAGCGACGTGCTTTGTAACCCTGGGTCCCGGCTTTCGCCGGGATGACGGTTGGATTTTCAGATGGCTTGGCGCACCATCAGCCGCTCGCCGTCGCGCACGATGAGCGAAGCCTCGCCGTTCAGGCGGAGGTGCGCCAGTGCGTTACGTCGGCATCGAGCGTCGCCGTTGATCTGCTGCTCCACCCAGCGGCGCCACTGCGGGTCCGCCAGCGCCAGCCGCTCGGCGTCGAGGATCGAGGCGTCATGCGTCCGCCGCAATTCCTTGATGTGCATGATCCAGCGGTTGCGCTCGTCTATCTCACCCCCAGGGCCGCTCGCGGAACCACTTGGTGACGACGTACTTCAGCCCCGCACGCACCTTCATAGCATGGTGGAGCGTCGAAGGATTGGGTGTGCCGTCCAGCCGGAGGTTGTTCCAGGCGAGCAGCTTGCCGGTCTCGGGCTGGACGATCTTGTCGATCGCCTTGAAGCGCGTCGCGCCGCCCGATTCGACGTCGTTGAGATAGAGCATCACCGTCCAGGTGCGCTGGCCCGCGACGGTGCAATACGTCGCATAGTCCATGCCGTTGGGCTCGAAATAGTCGGTATGCGCCTTGAACTCCTGGCCGACCGAATAGCGCTGCCCTTGCGGCGGCTCGCCGTGCGCGGGGTGGAGGCCGATGAAGTCGAGCAGCCGCCGGTCGAGCTCGGCGACGAGCGGATCGGCGCGGTCGAGGTCGCAGGTCTCGCTGGTGCGATAGGCATAGTCGCCGTTGCCGTCGGCGATCTCCGAGGGTCGGCGGTTGACGTCGATCCGCGCCATCAGCTCGCGGCAGAAGTCGGGCTCGAGGAAGTCCTTCTTGATGAACAGGGTGAGCTTGGGGCTCGGCACGCGCTGGACGCCGGGCTGGCGGAGGATGTGCGCGATCACGGGCTCGGACGGGTGGCCCGACGGCGGCACCGCGAGCGTTTCGAAGGCAGGTTCCATCGCCGCCTCTCTGCCAAATCGCGCCCGCCGATTCCAGCGTGCCGCGAAACTGTCATCAAACCGAAAGCGTTGCGTAACGTCATCATCCTAGGCCCATCACGGCTGCAGCAAGGGGAGCCCGGGGACTTGGACGCGGAGGCGCTGGCTCAGCCTGGAGCGAGGTCTGGAACCACCGATGCCGCCGATTCCGGACTGATCGACGAGATCGCCGGCGAGGCGTTGCGCCGCGGCGCCACCAAGATCCATCTCGAACCGCAGAAGGATGGCGGGCTGACCGTGCGCTTCCGTGTCGCGGGCGGGCTCGCCGAGGCCTCGCGCCTGCCGCCGCATGCTGCCGCCGGCGTCGCCCAGCGTCTCGCCGCGACGCCGATCAGGCTCGCCGGGCGCGACGTCGAGGTCTCGCGCTTCGGCATCGGCACGGGCGAGCGGATCGTGCTCCACCTCGGCGCGCCGGCGCGGCGATCGACCACGCTCGAGGCGCTCGGCATGCGGCCCGAGCTCGCCCAGTCGCTCGCGCTGGCGCTCGGCAGGCGCGGCGGGCTCGCGATCGTCGCGGGGCCGCCCGGGTCGGGTCGCTCGACCACGCTGACGGCGCTGGCCCGGGAGCTCGAGAGCACGGCGCGTTGCGTGCTGCCGCTGCCGGTCGAAGGCACCATCGCCGAGCGCTTTGCCGCCGTGATGCGGCAGGATCCCGATGCGATCCTCGCCGGCTCGATCCCCGACCGCCAGACCGCCGCCGCGGCGGTGCGGGCGGCCGAGGCGGGGCATCTCGTGCTCGCCAAGATCGATGCGCTCGATGCCATCTCCGCCATCCTCCGCCTTCGCGAGCTGCGCGTCGAACCGTTCCAGCTCGCCTCGACGCTCCATGCGGTACTCGCCCAGCGGCTCGCCAGGCGGCTGTGCGGCGATTGCCGCGAGCCGGTCCAGGCCGAGGCGTCGGTGTCCGCGCTGCTCGGGTTCGACGCGGGCGCAGTGGTCTATGCGCCGGTCGGCTGCGGGTCGTGCGAAAGCGGGCATCGCGGGATGAGCGGGGTGTTCGAGGCGATCCTGCCCGACGCGGCGCTGCGCCGGCTGATCAACGACGGCGGCGACGGCGCGATCCTCGCGCGCCACGCATTCCTCAACGCGCCGAACCTCGGATCGGCCGCGCGCGCGCTGGTCCGCGAGGGCGTCACGACGGCCGAGGAAGCGGTTCGTCTCTCCCGAAGTTGATGCGCAAGAGAGGTGCTTGCGCTAGGATGGAAGCGCCGCTAAGCGCGCATCCTTCGTGGCGACCGTAGTTCAATTGGTTAGAGCGTCGGCTTGTGATGCCGGAAGTTGCGGGTTCAAGTCCCGTCGGTCGCCCCATCATTTTCAGGCCATCATTTCCCGGGTCAGGCGGTGCGGACGAGATGCCGCCGTCCCGATCCCGCAGGAAACACACAGTGATCACCGACTGGGGATTCCCCGACTTCGACGCCCATGAGGGCGTGCACCTGTTCAGCGACCGCGAGTCGGGGCTGAGCGCGATCATCGCAGTCCATTCGACGCACCTGGGGCCGGCCGCCGGCGGCGTGCGATTCTGGCATTACGCCGACAGCCGCGGCGCCTTCACCGATGCGCTGCGCCTGTCGCGCGGCATGAGCTACAAGAACGCGATGGCGGGGCTGCCGCTGGGCGGCGGCAAGGGCGTGATCCTGGCCGATGCGGCGAAGACCAAGACGCCGGCGATGCTCCAGGCGTTCGCGCGGTCGATCGATTCGCTCGGCGGGCGCTATGTAACGGCGCAGGACGTCGGCATGAGCGCGGCGGACATCGCGGCGATCGCCGGCGACACCCGCTACGTCTCGGGCCTGCCCGCGGCGGCGGGGCGCTCGGGCGGCGACCCGGGGCCGACGACGGCCCAGGGCGTCTATCTCGGCGTGAAGGCAGCGGCGAAGCGCGGGCTCGGCGCCGACTCGATGGCGGGCGTGCGCGTCGCGATCCAGGGCGTCGGCAGCGTCGGCGGCGGGCTCGCGCGGCTGCTCGCGGCGGAGGGCGCCCGGCTGGTGCTGGCCGATGTCGATGCCGCGCGGGCCGCGGCGCTGGCGGCCGAGCTCGGCGCCGAGACGGCGGCGGCGGATGCGGTGCTCGGCCTCGAGACCGACATCTTCAGCCCCAATGCGCTCGGCGCGATCCTGACCGAAGCATCGATCGCGTCGCTTGCCTGCAAAGTGGTTGCCGGCGGTGCGAACAACCAGCTCGCGACGCGCGACGACGGGCGGCGCATCCATGAGCGCGGCATCCTCTACGCGCCCGACTATGTGATCAACGCGGGCGGGATCATCAACGTCGGGCTCGAATATCTCGGCGTCGAGGACCGCGGCGAAGTCGACAGGCGCGTCGACGGGATCCCCGGGCGGCTCGAGGAGATCTGGAGCGAGAGCGAAGCCAGCGGCGCGCCGGCGAGCGAAGTCGCCGACCGGATCGCCCAGCGGCTGATCGGGCGGGGCTGATCGCCCCGCCCGTCCAGTCAACGCGCCAGCACCGACACTTCGACGTCCGGCCCGAAGGGGAAGGACAGATAGCGCCCGCCGGGATCGCGGACCTGCGCGAGATAGTCCGGGCACCAGTCGGCATTGTCGGCGACGACGATCGCGCCGGAGCGGAGCCGCGGCTCGGCGAGCGCGAGCACGTCCGGATAGAGCGCCTTGGCGCCGTCGAGCAGGAGCAGGTCGATCGCGTCGGGCAGGTCCTTCGCGAGCGTCTCCAGCGCATCGCCTTCGCGGAACTCGACCAGGTCGGCGAGGCCGCCCTCGGTCAGGTTGGCGCGGGCGTGCGCGACCTTGCCGGGCTCGAACTCGCTGGTGATCAGATGCCCGCCACCGTTATCGCGCAGCGCCGCGGCGAGGTGGATCGTCGAGATGCCGAACGAGGTGCCGAACTCGACGATCGTGCGCACCTGCGCCGCGCGCGCGAGCATGTAGAGCAGCTGCCCGGTCTCGGGCGAGACCGCGAGCGGGATCTCGCGCATCCGGTGGTAGAGCTCGCGATAGCCGTCGCGGCTTTGCATCAGCCGCGCCTGCTCGGTCTCGTCGACATCGGCGAAGAGCGTCTCGAGGCGCGCGCGCTGCGCCGCCTCCTCGGCGAACAGGCGCGCGATCAGCCCCGCCAGCGGGGCGGATTGGAAGAGGGTCATGGTCTGGGTCCTGTGGGCGCCGGCCGGAATGGCCTTGCGCTGCGGATCAAATACGATCAATTCGTCGCGTTCGGCTAATCGCATTCGGGAGCAGGCCTGGTGGCGGAGCGCTCAACCCCTTCGATTTCCTTGCGAAAGACCCCGAAACAGGGGCGTTCGGCGCAGCTGGTGGCGGACATTCTGACGGCGGCGGTTCGCGTTCTGGAGCGCGAGGGCGCGGCGCGATTCACCTGCGCGCGAGTCGCCGAGGCGGCGGGGGTGAGCATCGGCTCGCTCTACCAGTATTTCCCGAACAAGGCGGCGCTCCTCTTCGCGCTCCAGCGCGACGAATGGCGCGAGACGCGCGCGCTGCTCTACGCGATCATCGACGACCGGGCGCGCCCGCCGCTCGACCGGCTGCGCGCGGTGGTCCACGCCTTCGTGCGCTCCGAATGCGAGGAAGCGGCGATGCGCCAGGCGCTCGACGACGCCGCGCCCTATTACCGCGACGCGCCCGAGGCGCTGGAGGCGCGCGCCGACGACGATGCCGCGTG
The DNA here is from genome assembly GCF_017745215.1 of Sphingomonas sp. Taxonomy (GTDB): domain Bacteria; phylum Pseudomonadota; class Alphaproteobacteria; order Sphingomonadales; family Sphingomonadaceae; genus Sphingomonas. The sequence goes on along the minus strand of NZ_JAGHZV010000005.1, from coordinate 26,187 downwards.
GCAGGGCTTCGTCGCGGAGGCGCGGCCCGACCTCGATGCGGCGGCGCGGGTGCGGACGGCGCAGCTGGTCAAGCTGGTGCTGGGCGGCGCCGGCAAGGCGATCTCGGAGGATTGCCCCGACCTTGCCGAAGCCGATGCGCACGCCGCCGCGCTGGCGGAGATGCTATGCCATCATCTGGCGCTAAAATAATCGCGGCGCATGTCACATCGCGCGGGGCTGCCTCGTCATGGCTGTGCAACCCCGACAGGAGATGACCATGCAACCCCGCCTCAATCCCTTCGCCGCTTCGCCCGCCGAGATGCAGCATTGGCTCGACATGAGCCAGCTCGTCGCGCCCAAGCTCGAGCAATCGCTGCAGGAGCTGGTCAAGATCCGCGCCTCGCAGATCAACGGCTGCGCCAATTGCCTCAACATGCACACTGCCGATGCGCGCAAGCATGGCGAGACCGAGCAGCGCATCTACCTGCTCTCGGCCTGGCATGAAGCGCCGTGCTTCACCCCGCGCGAGCGCGCCGCGCTGGGCTGGACCGATGCGCTGACGCTGGTTGCCAGCGAACGCGCGCCGGACGCTGTCCATGCCGCGCTGGCGGAGCAGTTCAGCAAGGAGGAGCAGGTGCAGCTCACGCTGCTGATCAACGTGATCAACGGCTGGAACCGGATCGCGGTGGGCTTCAACCTCTTCTACGGCGAAGTGGCGATGCCTGCGCGCGAGACCGAGGCGGCGTGACGATGAGCGACGACGCGGCCGCGGTGTTCGATCCGCTGCGGCCGCAGCTCACGCGCGTCGCCTATCGCATGCTCGGCTCGGTCGCCGACGCCGAGGACGTGGTGCAGGACGCGTTCCTGCGCTGGCTCGCCACCGACCGGTCGGCGATCGTCGAGCCCGAAGCGTTCCTCCGCCGGGTGGTGACGCGGCTGTGCCTCGACCAGCTCAAGTCGGCGCGGGTGCGGCGCGAGACCTATGTCGGCGAATGGCTGCCCGAGCCGGTGGTCGAGGAAGCCGATGATGAGGACGTCACCTTGCCGCTGATGCTCGCGCTCGAACGGCTGTCGCCCTTGGAGCGCGCGGCGTTCCTGCTCCACGAGGTGTTCGGCGAGGACTTCGAGACGATCGCCGAGACGCTCGGTCGCGACGCCGCGGCATGCCGCCAGCTCGCGGCGCGGGCGCGGGTGCACGTCCGCGAGGCGCGGCCGCGGTACAAGGTGGAGAAGGCGGCGGGACTCGAGCTCGCCGCGGCGTTCTTCTCGGCCTCGCGCGACGGCGACATGGCGCGGCTGCGCGGGCTGCTCACCGCCGATGTGTCGGTCCATTCGGACGGCGGCGGCAAGGTCCGCGCGGGCTTCCGGCCGGTCCTCGGCGTGGAGGATGTGATGAAGCTCCATGCCTCGCTCGCGCGGTTCATGACCGGCGGCCAGTCGCGGCTGGTGCGCTTCGCGATGATCAACGGGCTGCCGGGCTTCGTGAGCGAGGAAGCGGGCGGCGTGGTGCAGACCACGGCGCTGGAGGTACAGGACGGGCGCGTCGCGGCGATCTATGTGGTGCGCAACCCCGACAAGCTGCGGCATGTGGCGGTGCATTGATCGAGAAAACAGTCCAGGATTGATCGAGAGAATCGATATCGGTTGACACGGTTGACACCAGTCATTGCGGAAAACCTTGATCGTCCGGATCGATCAAATCGGGCTCGGCTGGATCGACGATGTGAAAGAGCGCAGCCAAGGCTTGCAGTCTGATTCCAACATTGCAACCAGGGCAGGGAGCCCGGCTCACCTGGCGGGAAACACTCGCGTCCCCGGCCTGGCCTGGCTCGCCTCGACCACGAAGATCGTCGAGCGGTGCTCGCTGCACTTGAACGCGGCGGCGGGCGGGTCCTCGGCGGAGCGGTCCCAGTGCGGGAGGTTGCCGTACCAGGCGGGCGGGTCGAGCGTGAAGCGGGCGCGAAGCACCGGCTCGTCGACCGTGCAATTGGCGTGGACGATGCCGGGGAGCTGGAGCTTCACCGGCACGCCTTCGCCGCGGATCGCCGCTTCGACGTCGCGGAGATGCTCGCAACAAGTGGTGGCCTTGCGATCGCGGTCATAGGCGATCTGGTCCTCGTTCCAGCTCTCGCCGGCGCGGATGCGATCGGCATAGGTGACGAGGTCGAAGTCGGCGTCGAGCCGCTGGAGCAAGGCGGCCTGGCCGGTCTTGAAGGCCTCGTATTCGCGCTGGGCCTGGCTGATGTTGCGGCGGCGGACGCGCCCGCGTGTTGCGGCGGCGGCGGTGCCGGTGAACAGCGCATAGAGCAGCCAGACCGTCGCGAGGGCGATGATCACCGCGGCGGCGGGGAAGATGCGGGAGATCTCGAGCGGGGCGGACTCGCCGTGCCAGAAGAAGCCGGCCTGAATCGCGACGACGAATCCTGAGCCGACTGCGAGCATCGCCAGCACGATGCCGACCGGGCCGCTCAGGCTCGGCAGCGGCGGCAACCCCGAGGCCTCGCCGGCCTCGCGGCGCTCGCGCGTCAGGGCGATCAGCGCCACCACGCCGATCGCGGTGCCGATCGGAATCGCGAACAGCAGGATCAGCGACGCGATCGCGAAGAAGACGCGGCCCCAGCTTTGCCCGAGCAGCACGCCCAGCCCGCCGAGGAAGGCGGGGAGCAACAGCGGCACCGCGACGATCAGGAACAGCCAGGTGACGATCGCCGTCGCGTCGCCCGAGGACGGATCGGCGGCGAGCCAGGCGACCAGCATCCCGCCGCCGGCGAGCCCGAGCCCGCCAAGGATGCAATAGAGCCAGGCCAGCACGCGCAGCATGTCGTTCCCCCCGAAGGTCCCCGCGCGTTCATGCCATGTCGGACGCGATCGGGCCATGGATTCCGCTGTCGAAGCCCGCTATCCCCGCCGCGTGCCTGCGCTTCACGCCTTCGCCAATCCGGCGCGCTTCCTCAAGATCGCGCGGCCGCTGACGCCCTTGCTCTTCTGGGCGGGCGTTGCGCTGTCGGTGGCGGGCGGCGTCTCGGGGCTGATGCTCACGCCGCCCGACTATCTCCAGGGCGAGACGGTGCGCATCCTCTACATCCACGTTCCCTCGGCCTGGCTGGGGATGGGCGGGTGGTCGGGTCTCGCGATCTCGAGCCTCTGCTACCTGATCTGGCGCCACCCGCTCGCGAGCCTCGCGGCGCGGGCGTGCGCGGTGCCGGGGGCGCTGTTCGCGGCGCTGTGCCTCGCGACCGGATCGATCTGGGGCCGCCCGACCTGGGGGACCTGGTGGGAATGGGACGGGCGGCTCACCTCGATGCTGCTGCTGTTCTTCGTCTACCTCGCGTACATCGCGCTCTCGCGCGCCGATGCCGAGCGCGGCGGCGACGGGCGGGTGCCCGCGCTGTTTGGGGTGGCAGGCAGCGTGCTGCTGCCGATCATCCATTTCTCGGTGGTCTGGTGGAACACGCTCCACCAGGGGCAGAGCATCGGGCTGACCTCGTCGACGATCGACCGATCGATGCTGTGGCCGCTGGCGCTGACCGTGCCGGGGTTCACGCTGTTCTTCGCGGGGCTGGTGCTGATGCGGATGCGCGCGATGCTTGCCGCGGCCAAGGTCGAGGCGCGGATGAAGCGGATGGCGGCGCAATGAACCAATGGGCGTTCGTGAGCGCGGCCTATGCCGTGGTGATCCTCGGATCGGTGGGCGTGGCGCTCGTCAGCTGGCTGGCGATGCGCAAGGCCGAAGCCGCAGCGGACGCGCTCGGGCGCCGCGAATGAAGCCCAAGCACCAGCGCCTGGGGCTCGGCCTGCTCGCCGTGGCCGCGATCGTCGCCGCGGGGCTGCTCGCGCTGTCGGGGCTCAAGGATCAGGCGGCGTTCTTCTACACGCCGGGCGACGTCGTGGGGAAGAAGGACGTGCCGGTCGGCCGCGCGGTGCGGCTGGGCGGGATGGTGCAGAAGGGCTCGCTGGTGCGCGAGGCCGACGGCGTCTCGATCCGCTTCAAGGTGACCGACAACCAGGTGAGCGTGCCCGTCGCCTTCCGCGGCGTGACCCCCGACCTGTTCCGCGAAGGCTCGGGCGTGGTCGCCGAGGGCAAGTTCAACGCGGACGGCAGCTTCATCGCCGACAACCTCCTCGCCAAGCATGACGAGCGCTACATGCCGCCGCAGGTGGCGGGGAAGATGCACAAGAGCGAGTCGCTGGAACGATGATCGCCGAGGGGGGGCTGGCAGCACTGTGGCTCGCGGCGATGTTCGCGCTGACCCAGCTCGTGCTCGCGTGGGGCGGCGCGCGCGGCGGCGGCGAGGCCGAGATGATGCTCGCGACGCGCAAGATCGCGGTGGTGCAGGGCGCGATGGTGCTGCTCTCCTTCGGCCTGCTGGTGCTGCTGTTCGTCCAGAGCGACATGTCGGTGGCGCTGGTCGCGACCAACAGCCATTCGATGAAGCCCTTGCTCTACAAGGTCGCGGGGACCTGGGGGAACCATGAGGGCTCGATGCTCCTCTGGGTCACCGTGCTCGGGCTCTCGGGCGCGGGCGTGGCGCTGCTCGAGAAGCGGCTCGACCCGCGCACGCTGACCGCGACCTTGGGCGCGCAGGCGGCGATCGCGCTGGGCTTCTACGCCTTCCTGCTGCTCACCCCGCGCTTCGTGCAGGACGCGACCGGCACGCACTGGATCTTCGGCGACGGGATGAACCCCTTCCGCCGGCTCGATCCCGCGCCGCCCGACGGGCAGGGGCTCAACCCGCTGCTCCAGGACCCGGGTCTCGCCTTCCATCCGCCGACGCTCTACCTCGGCTATGTCGGGCTCTCGGTGGCGTTCAGCTTCGCGGTGGGGGCGCTGCTGGTCCGCGACGTGGGACCCGCGTTCGCACGGGCGATGCGGCCCTGGGTGCTCGCGGCCTGGATCTTCCTGACGATCGGGATCACCGCGGGCAGCTATTGGGCCTATTACGAGCTCGGCTGGGGCGGCTGGTGGTTCTGGGACCCGGTGGAGAATGCTTCGCTGATGCCCTGGCTCGCGGCGACGGCGCTGCTCCATTCGGTGACGGTGCTGGCGACGCGCGATGGCTTGCGCGCCTGGACACTGATGCTCGCGGTGCTCGCCTTCTCGATGTCGATGATCGGGACCTTCCTGGTGCGTTCGGGTATCCTGGTGAGCGTCCATGCCTTTGCAGTGGACCCGGCGCGCGGCTCGGTGATCCTGGGGCTGCTGACGTTGTACATCGGCGGCGCGCTCGCGCTGTTCGGGTTGCGCGTGGGGACGGTGGCGCAGGGGGCGACGTTCCGGCTGGTGAGCCGCGAAGGCGCGCTGGTGGTCAACAACCTGCTGCTCTCGGTGATCCTGGGGGTGGTGTTCATCGGGACGCTCTATCCGCTGGTGGCCCAAGCGGCCGGCGTGCAGCTCTCGATCGGGCCGCCCTTCTTCAACAAGGCGATCGTGCCGGTGACGCTCGCGCTGGTCGCGGTGACGGCGGCGGGGCCGCTGCTCAAGTGGCGGCGCGACAATCTGAACGAGCTGCTCGCCAAGCTGCTGATCCCCGTGGCCGCCGCGGGGCTGGTGTTCGTGGTGGCGATCGTGCTGGGCGGCGGCGCGCCGATCGCCGAAGTGCTCGGGCTGGCCTTCGCCGCCGGGCTGGCGGTGGCGAGCGTGCGGCCGCTGTTCGGCCGTCGCATCCGGCTGGTGCCGCTCCACACCTGGGGGATGGTGATCGCGCATGTCGGCGTGGCGGTGAGCATCGCCGGCATGGCTTCGGACAGCGCGTTCAAGCTCGAGCGGCTCGCGGCGGTGCGTGTCGGCGAGACGACGAGCGTGGGGCCGTTCCAGGTCAGGCTCGAGGACGTGCATCCGGCGATCGGGCCGAACTGGTCGGCGCTGGAAGCGCGGCTGAGCGTGACGCGCGGCGAGGGCGCCCCCTTCCTGCTGCTGCCGCAGCAGCGCTATTTCTCGAACCCGCCGACGACCACGACCGAATCGGCGATCAGCACCGAATGGGACGGGCAGCTCTACACCGTGCTCGGCCAGGGCGACCCCGACGGGCGCTGGCAGCTGCGGCTGTGGTGGAAGCCGTTCGTGACGCTGATCTGGGCGGGCGGCTTCCTGATCGCGCTGGGCGGGCTGATCGCATTGGTGGGCCGCGTGCGGCGCGAGGTGCGGACCGGGCGGCTCGCCGAAGCGGAGGACGAAGCGTGAGGCGCTGGCTGATCTGGGTGCCGCTGGCGGCGTTCCTGGTGGTGTGGGGCGTGGTCGCGAGCGGGCTGCTGAAGCCGGGCGACCGGACGATCCATTCGGCGATGATCGGCCGGCCGGTGCCGCAGTTCGCGCTGCCCGGGCTGATGCCCGGCCGGCCGGGCGTGGCGAGCACCGACTTCGGCAAGGGCAAGCCGCGGCTGCTCAACGTCTTCGCGAGCTGGTGCCTGCCGTGCATCGCCGAGGCGCCGCAGCTGATGGCGCTGAGGCGCGCAGGCGTCGAGATCGACGCGATCGCGGTGCGCGACACTCCGCAAGCGATGGCGCTGTTCCTGCGCGACAACGGCGATCCCTACACGCGGATCGGCGACGACAAGCAGAGCATGGCGCAGCTGGCGCTGGGCTCGTCGGGGGTGCCCGAGACCTTCGTGATCGATTCGCGTGGGGTGATCGTCGACCAGCACATCGGCGACATCCGCGCCGATGACGTGCCCAGGCTGCTCGAAGCGCTGGAGAAGGCGAAGTGACTTTTCCACGCTTCGTCAACCGTCATCCCGGCGAAAGCCGGGACCCAGGGCAGCGAGCGAGCGGCTTGTGGCCCTGGGTCCCGGCTCTCGCCGGGATGACGGCATTATTGCTGGCGATGGCGCCCGCTTTCGCCGATTCGAACCTGCCGCCCGCGAGGTTGGCCGACACCCAGCTGCCCGACCCCAGGCAGGAGGCCGAGGCCAAGGCACTGATGGAGACGCTGCGCTGCCTCGTCTGCCAGGGCCAGTCGATCGCCGACTCGGACGCGGAAATGGCGGGCGACATGCGCGCGCTGGTGCGCCAGCGCATCGCCGCGGGCGAGCAGCCCGAGCATATCCGCGACTGGCTCGTCCAGCGCTACGGCGACTATGTGACCTATGACCCGCCGTTCAGCTGGCTGACCGCGCCGCTGTGGATCGCGCCGCTGCTGCTGCTCGTCGCCGGGCTGCTGATCGCACGGCGGAGCTTCGGCAAGGGCGATCCGGCGGAGCAGGGGGAGGAGCCGTGAGCGGCTGGCTGATGCTGATCGCGATCGCGATCGCCGCGGCGGTGCTGCTCGCGCTGCTGCGCTTTCCGGCGCGGATGTGGATGATCCCGGCGACCGCGGTGACGCTCGCCGCGACGGGCTATGTCTGGCAGGGCAGCCCGACGATCGAGGGCCATCCGGCGGCGAGCGAGGAGAGCAAGGGCCATGAGCCCGACCCCGACCTGCTGGCGATGCGCGAGCAGCTCTTCGGGCGGTTCAACCAGTCGTACAGCTATTTCCTGGTAGCGGACGCGATGGTCCGCGCCGGATCGCCCGAGAATGCGGCGCAGGCGATGCTCGGCGCGGTGCGCAAGGTCCCGGGCGACTTCTCGCTGTGGACCTGGCTCGGCTATACCATGGCCGAGAAGGACGGCGGGATGATCACCCCCGCGGCGCGCGCGGCGTTCGACCGGGCGATCGCGATCGCGCCCAACCACCCGGGGCCGCATTATTTCCTGGGGCTCGCGCTGATCCGCATGGGGCAATATCCCGAGGCCCGGGCGGAATGGGCGAAGGCGGTGGCGCTCACGCCGGTGGGGGTGGGCTATCGGCCGGCGCTGGAGGAACAACTGGCGAAGCTCGACGCGTTCATCGCACAGGCGAGCGGGCAGGCGATGCCGGCGGCCGAGCCGGCGCCGGAGGCTGAAGCGAATGGCTCGGCGGAGATGGTGGGGAATAGCCAATAACAGCCGTCATCCCGGCGAAAGCCGGGACCCAGGGTTTCGGAGGACGTCGCTTGCGGCCCTGGGTCCCGGCTTTCGCCGGGATGACGATTTTTTGAGAGGGGGTTAGCTCCAAGCCTCGAACGGCAGGTCCAGCGCGCCGGCCACGGCTTCGTGGCGGATCTTGCCGCCCGAGACGTTGAGCCCCATCGCCAGGTGCCTGTCCGCGCGCATCGCGGCTTCGGCGCCCTGGTTGGCGAGCTTGAGCACGAAGGGCAGCGTCGCATTGTTGAGCGCGAAGGCCGAGGTGCGCGCGACCGCGCCCGGCATGTTCGCCACGCAATAATGGATCACGCCGTCGATCTCATAGACCGGATTGTCGTGCGTGGTGGCGCGCGAGGTCTCGAAGCAGCCGCCCTGGTCGATCGCGATGTCGACGAGCACCGAGCCGCGCATCATCGTCTTGAGCTGGTCCCTGGTCACCAGCTTGGGCGCCGCGGCGCCCGGCACCAGCACCGCGCCGATCACCACCTGGCTGCGCTGGATCGCCTCGGCGACCGCCGCCTTGCTCGCATAGGCCGTCTTGATCTGGCTGCCGAAATGGAGGTCGAGCTCGGCGAGGCGATCGTTGTTGATGTCGTAGATCGTGACGTCGGCACGCTGGCCGACCGCGATCTGCGCCGCGTTGATCCCCGCGACGCCGCCGCCGAGGATCGCGACGCGCGCCGGCGCCACGCCCGGCACGCCGCCGAGCAGCTCGCCGCGGCCGCCCTGTTCCTTCTCGAGATAGTGCGAGGCGACCTGGATCGACATCCGCCCCGCGACTTCGCTCATCGGCTTGAGGAGGGGGAGGGCGCCCGAGTTGGAGGTCACCGTCTCATAGGCGATGCAGGTCGCGCCCGAGGCCATCAGGCCCTCGGCCTGGGGCTTGTCGGCGGCGAGGTGGAGGTAGGTGAAGAGCGTGTGGCGCGGCTCGAGCAGCGCGATCTCCTGCGGCTGCGGCTCCTTGACCTTCACGATCATGTCCGATCCGGCGAACACTGCAGCGGCATCGGGGGCGATCGTCGCGCCGACGGCGGTGTAGGCGCTGTCGTCGAAGTCGATGCCCATGCCGGCCTTGGTCTCGACCAGCACCTGGTGACCCGCGTGGACGAGCTCCGCGACCGAAGCCGGGGTGAGCCCCACGCGATATTCGTGGTTCTTGATTTCCTTGGGAACGCCGATGCGCATGAAACCTCTCCTAAGGTCTGGATGCGCATATGGTTACCCCAAGGCGGCCGTGCGAATCTCTGCAAAATCATTCGGCCTTGGATGGGTTGATGCATGAAATCCTTGCGAGGTATCCCTATATTCGGTCAATCATGCGCAATGGACAGAATCGATGCGGCCATCCTCAAGCGGCTTGGAGCGGACGCGCGGGCATCGGTGAGCCAGATCGCCGAGCAGGTGGGACTGTCGCAGTCGGCGTGCACGCGGCGGATCCAGGCGCTCGAGGCGTCGGGGCATTTGCTCGGCTATGCGGCGCGGCTGGGGCACCGGCGGCTGGGCTTCCGGGTGACCGCGCTGGTCGACATCACGCTGGGGACGCAGGTCGAGGAGGACCTCGCCCAGTTCGAGCGCGCGGTGGCGGCGATCGACGGGGTGGTGGAATGCGCGCTGGTCTCGGGCGGGCAGGATTACCGGCTCAAGATCCTCTGCCGCGACCTCGACGACTACGAGCGGCTGCACCGCGAGAAGCTGGGGCGGCTGCCGGGGGTGGTGACGATCAATTCGAGCTTCGTGCTGCGATCGGTGCCGACGCGGAGCGAGGCGGACGCGATCTTTGCCGGGCGGTAGCGAGCGCGCTCGGCCTCGAACAACGCCGTCATCCCGGCGAAAGCCGGGACCCAGGGCCGCGAGCGATGTCCTCTGTAACCCTGGGTCCCGGCTTTCGCCGGGATGACGGTTCAGGGTTGGCGTGTCTCCTGTCAGCCCGCCGCCGCCCCGAATTCGACGAAGGAAATCGCATTGCCGTCCGGGTCGCGGACCTGGAAGTCGGTGCCGCCCCAGGATTGGCGCACCAACGGCTGGGCGAAGTCGACGCCGCGCGACTCGAACTCGGCGAACAGCGCCTTCACGTCGCTGACTTCCACCGTCGCGAGGATCAGCGAGACTTCGCGCGCGGCGAGCTCGGCGAAGTTCGGGCGGCCGACGTGGCGCAGGTGGAGGCACGCGGCTCCGCGCGACACCGCGCCATAGAAGGGCGGCTCGCCGTGAAGGAAGTCGATCGCGAAGCCAAGGCTGTCGCGGTAGAAACCTGCGGCGGCGGTCACGTCGCGGACGAACAGGATCGGAGTCGCGGTGCCGAGCGTCAGTTGACGCGAGTCGATGTTCGGCATGGGCGGGCTCCTGCGGCGCGAGTCGGTGGGTCGAGCATGCGCTTTCCCCGCAGCAGATCAAGGAACCCCATGGCGTTCCCGAGCGTCTCGACAGGGCCCCGGCGGAAGTCGTTGCGGGCGCATGTTGCACGTGCTAACGGCGCGCCACCCATGGAGACGAGCATCAGGGCCGCTATGACAAGGTCCGTTCCATCAGCTCCGGCGCGATCGCTCCGCCAGTGACTGCAGCCCATATCGAAACCGCGCCGGCCCAGGATCATGTTCCCGGGCACGACCATACGCACGACGGCGTGCTGAAGCTCGCGCTCGGCGCGATCGGCATCGTCTTCGGCGATATCGGCACCAGCCCGCTCTACGCCTTCCGCGAGACCTTCCACGGGCACCATTACCTGCTGCTCGACACCTTCAACATCATGGGCGTGATCAGCCTGATGTTCTGGTCGATGATGGCGGTGGTGACGCTGAAGTACGTCACCGTCATCATGCGCGCCGACAACAAGGGCGAGGGCGGTAGCCTGGCGCTGCTCGCGCTCATCTCGGGCCGCGCCGGGCAGAAGCGCTGGACCGCTGGCATCGTGCTGCTCGGCGTGTTCGCGACGGCGCTCTTCTATGGCGATTCGATGATCACGCCGGCGGTGTCGGTGCTCTCGGCGGTCGAGGGCATCGCGGTCGCCGCTCCCGGCTTCGGCGGGCTGGTGGTGCCGATCGCCGTGGTGATCCTGATCCTGCTCTTCTCGATCCAGCGCACCGGCACCGCGCGCGTCGGCCTGTTCTTCGGGCCGATCATGCTGCTCTACTTTACCGTGATCGCGACGCTGGGCGTGATCAGCATCGTCCAGAGCCCGTCGATCATCGCCGCGCTCTCGCCGCACCATGCGGTCACCTTCTTCTGGCGCGATCCGCTGCACGCCTTCCTCGCGCTCGGCTCGGTGGTGCTGGCGGTGACCGGCGCGGAGGCGCTCTACGCCGACATGGGGCATTTCGGGCGCAACCCGATCCGCGTCTCCTGGCTGTTCTTCGTGCTGCCGGCGCTGACGCTCAACTATATGGGCCAGGGCGCGCTGCTGATGCGCGAGGGCCGGACCGCGCTGGTCAGCCCCTTCTACAACCTCGCGCCCGATGCGTTGCAGCTGCCGCTGGTGGTGCTGGCGACGATGGCGGCGATCATCGCGTCGCAGGCAGTGATCTCGGGCGCCTTCTCGGTGACGCAGCAGGCGATCCAGCTGGGCTTCATCCCGCGGCTGCGCATCGACCATACCAGCGCCTCGACCGCCGGACAGATCTACATCCCCGTCATCAACTGGGCGCTGATGGTGATGGTGATCCTGTTGGTGCTGAGCTTCCAGACCTCGTCGAACCTCACCGCGGCTTACGGCATCGCGGTCACCGGCGCGATGTTCATCGACAATTGCCTGCTCGCGGTGGTGCTGTTCCACCTGTGGAACTGGAAGAAGCGCTATGCGCTGCCGCTGCTCGCCATCTTCTTCGCAGTGGATCTCGCCTATTTCTCGGCGAACCTCACCAAGGTGCCCGACGGCGGCTGGTTCCCGCTGATGGTGGGCTTCATCATCTTCACCTTGCTCACCACCTGGGCGAAGGGGCGGATGCTGATGATGCAGCGGCTGCGCGAGAGCGCGATGCCGATCAAGATCTTCATCGATTCGGCCGCAAACTCGGCGAGCCGCGTGCCCGGCACCGCGGTGTTCCTCACCTCGACGCCCGACGGCGTGCCGCAGGCGCTGCTCCATAACCTCAAGCACAACAAGGTGCTGCACGAGCGCGTGATCCTGCTCACCGTGAAGATCACCGATTCGCCGTTCGTGCCCGAGATGAAGCGCTACAAGATCGACGATCTCGGCAAGGGCTTCCACCGGATGGTGCTCTATTACGGCTTCATGCAGGAAGTGAACGTGCCGTCCGCGCTCAAGCAGGTCAGCGAGTGCGGCGCCGAGTTCAAGATGATGGAGACCAGCTTCTTCCTCGCGCGCCAGACCTTGCTGCCCTCGTCGCGGCCGGGGATGATGATCTGGCGCGAGAAGCTGTTCGCCTGGATGCTGCGCAACGCCGAAAGCGCGATGGAGTTCTTCCGCCTGCCGACCAACCGCGTGGTGGAGCTGGGCAGCCAGGTCGAGATTTGAGCGGGGTTCCGCTCATCGTGACCGCCTTGTTCGGGCACGAGGACTTCGCTTTCTTCAACGATCTGCGCGGGCGTTACTATCCGCTCGACCACAATCACGTGCAAGCGCATGTCACGATGCTGAGCCACCTGCCGCCGTCGGTCGCGGACGAGCTCAAGCGGCGGCTGAACGCCGAGACGCGCGGGGTGCCGGCACCGGCGGCGCGGCTGGCGGGGGTGATGGACCTGAACGACGGGGTCGCGCTGCGGATCGAGTCGCACGGGCTCGAGACGATCCGGGACCGGATCGCCCAGGCCTTCGCGCCACTGCTCATCCCGCACGACCGCGCCGGCTGGGTGCCGCACGTGACGCTGCAGAACAATGTCCCGCGCCAGGTCGCGCTCGCGGCCAAGGCCGAACTCCGGGCCTCGATCGTGCCGCGAGCGGTGAAGATCGCCGGGCTGGCGAGCTGGTGGTATCGCGGCGGGCCATGGGAGGCGCATTCGCGTCACATGTTCGCTTGACCGCCCGGACGCGCCGACCTATGTGGCCCGCTCGCCGGGGCCAAGGCCTCGCCGCGACGCCTTGGGGCGGAGTAGCTCAGTTGGTTAGAGCAGCGGAATCATAATCCGCGTGTCGGGGGTTCAAGTCCCTCCTCCGCTACCATCGGCGCCGTCACTTCACCCGCGTCCAATAGCGCGTCTGGCAGATGAACATCACGCAGCCGGTAACGCCGAGCTTGCCATCCTTCCCGACCGCGATCGAGCTGTTGTAGCTCTTGCCGCTCTTGGCGTCATAGGCCTTGCCGCCCTGCCAGCCGCCGTCCTTCCACTGATAACCGCTGAGCACCACGAGCCCGACCATCGGGCGGTTGCGCAGCGATGCGTCGGGGTTCTGCGTGTCGGTCTTCGGCGCCTTGGGATTGAGGATGCGCAGCACCGTGCCGCACATCTTCTGTCCGCAGCGATCGACCTTCACGTCGGCATTGCCATCGTTGGTGCGCCACACGCCGACCACCGACTGCGGATCGGCCTGGGGCGTGAAGGCAAGGGCGAGCAGCGCGGCGAAGGCGGGGATCATGCGGGGTCTCCGTGGGATGCGTCATTGGCTTGGTACCCGGCGGACGCGGTTCGGGCCAGCCTGGGATCATGCAGCATCGGAGAGGACGCGCGAGCCCGGAGAATCCCCAACTGTTGCGGCAATGTTTCCACAAGCATTTTATCGGAAACTGCTTGCCTGGGGATGGGAGGGTGAGATGAAGCTTCCGGGTGAGCCTCCGCTCACGGTGATCGAGCGCGACGACGCATCGAGCCTGCCGCCGGGCGGCGGGCTGGCGATCGTGGTCGCCGGATCGATGCTGTTCTGGGGCGTGCTGCTCTGGTTCGTGCTCCACCGCTGACGCTGTTTTTGGATGCGCCTCACGGCGCATCGGGCCGGTGCCGCCTCAGAACTCGCTCTTTCGCGAGTTTCGAGAGAAGGCCGATAGCTGCGCTTTGCGCGGTCCTATCAAGACTGAACCTGGCGACGCTTGTTCCCGGCCTCGCGCAACCCATGTTGCGCTCCGGCCCGCGCTCCTCCTAGATGCGCGGCTCCTGAGGCTTCGGACGAATCCATGACCGCCACCCATTCCACTCGCATGCTCATCCTCGGCTCGGGCCCTGCCGGGCTCACCGCCGCCATCTATGGCGCGCGTGCCGGCCTGGCGCCGATCGTCGTGCAGGGCATCCAGCCCGGCGGGCAGCTGACCACCACCACCGACGTCGAGAACTACCCGGGCTTCCGCGACGTGATCCAGGGCCCCTGGCTGATGCAGGAGATGCAGGCCCAGGCCGAGCATGTCGGCGCGCAGATGATGTGGGACACGATCGTCGAGGTCGACCTGACCCAGCGTCCGTTCCGCATGGTCGGCGACGGCGGCACCGTTTATCTCGGCGACGTGCTGGTGATCGCCACCGGCGCGCAGGCCAAGTGGCTGGGGCTCGATTCGGAGGAACTGCTCAAGGGCAAGGGCGTGAGCGCGTGCGCGACCTGTGACGGCTTCTTCTACCGCGGCAAGAAGGTCGCGGTGATCGGCGGCGGCAACACCGCGGTGGAGGAAGCGCTCTACCTCACCAACCACAGCCATGACGTGACCGTGATCCACCGCCGCGATTCGTTCCGCGCCGAGAAGATCCTGCAGCAGCGGCTCTTCGCCAACGAGAAGATCAACGTGCTGTGGAACAAGGCAGTCGAGCGCTTCGTCGACGGCGGCGGGACGGCGGGGCTGGTCGGGATCGAGCTGCGCGACACCGGGACGGGCGAGCTCTCGACGATCGAAGTCGACGGCGGCTTCGTCGCGATCGGCCACCATCCGGCGACCGAGCTGTTCCGCGGCCATGTCGAGCTCGATTCGGACGGCTACATCAAGGTCGAGACCGGCAGCACGCGGACGAGCGTGCCGGGGGTGTTCGCCTGCGGCGACGTGATGGACAAGGTCTACCGCCAGGCGGTGACCGCGGCGGGCACGGGCTGCATGGCGGCGCTCGATGCCGAGCGTTTCCTGGCCGAGGCGGACTTCGAGACCGTGGTCGCGCACGCGGGGTGATTGCCCACTGAATCGTCATTCCGGCGAAAGCCGGGACCCAGGGTTACGTAGGGCGTCGCTCGCGGCCGCGGAGTCCCGGCTTTCGCCGGGATGACGGTCAGGGGTGCGGGGCGACCTTAGGGGATCAACCCCATCCTGATGCGCTCGAACAGCCATTGCTTGTCGGCCTCGCCGGCGAAGCTGTGGCTGGCGGTGTCGATCGCGTCGTAGCGCACCTTCGCGCGCGCGGCTTCGAACAGGGGACTGTGCCAATGCTGGTAGAAGGCGATCGCGGTATTGTCGCGCGCGGCGAGCAGCAGCGTGACCGGCACATCCGCTCCCGCCAGCGCTTCGGCCATGCGCTCGGCAAGGGCACGGGGCTGCGATCCGCTCTTCGAGAGCTTCGACAAGCCCTTGCCGAGCTTCAATAAATCCACGCCGCCCGTCGCCAGCCGCAGCCATTGGCGCGGATCGCGCAGCCGCTCGGCATAGCGCGCGCGGATCGCGGCGGCGGGGGGCAGGGCGTCGCTGTCCTCGGTCACCCAGGGATTGGCGAGGATCAGCCCGTCGATCCCGGCACCGCGATGGTAGAGGGCCAGCGCCGTCGCCGCGTCGCAATTGCCGAAGGCGACGATGCGACGCAGGTGCGGCATTTCGGCTGCGAACGTCGCGGATGCGGCAGCGATATCCTCGGCGCTCGCTTCGAAGCCCTGGTCCTGCCCCGAGGAATCGCCGACGCCGCGGCGATCGAAGCGGAACACCGGCGTGCCCGCCCCGGCCAGCCGCGCGGCGAGCTCGGCCATGCCGCGGTGCGCGCCCATGCGGACTTCGCTGCCGCCCGAGACGATCAGCAGCCCGGTGTCGCCCTCGGCTTCGTCGAGCGTCCCGAACAACGTCTCGCCGGCGCAGGGGAAGACGATCAGCCGCCGCATGACCTGATCCAGGCGGCGAGATCGGCGGCGAGCGTCTCGGCGAGCGGCAGGTCCTGGCCAGGCTCGGCGCGACGCCAGGGCGGCGTGTCGGGGAGTGCCAGGTCGGCGATGCGGCGGTCCTTGCCGAGGCGGGCGACGCGCGTCGCGCCGCCCACCTGCGGCGTCGCGCCGATCAGCTCGCAGAGCAAGGGGCGCGGCATCCGGTTGCCGGCAAGCTCGACCGGCGGCCCCTCGGGGCTTGGCGCCAGCGGATCGAAGTCGCGCGGCGTGTTCGGATCGGCGATCGCGCGCATGCGGAAGAGGTCGCGGACGAGGTCCTGGCCGTCGACGGGGGTGAGCTGCCAGCGGCTCCGCAGGTCCGCGCCCGCCTCGACGAGCGCGCCGCCGCGGACCGACAGGCCGTGCGCCGGCCGTCCCGCCGCGGCGAGCACGCCGGCGAAGGCCTCGCGCCACGTCGCCAGCGTCACGTCCGCGAGCGGGACCGTGCTCTCGCCGGTGCCGGGCAGGTCGGGGAGCAGGCTGGCGATCCCCTGGCGGGCAAGCGCGCGGAGCATCGCGACCAGCGTCGCGCGCATCCGGTTGGCTTCCTCGAACAGCGGCGGCAGCGCCACCACGACCGGGCCGTCCAGCGGCCCGAAGCGCAGCATCGCCTCGCGCCCGCCGGCCCAGTCATAGGAAAGGATCATCCCGCCTTGGCCGCCGCGAAACGCGTGAGCGCGCCGAAGCTCTCGAGCATCTCGCCGTCGACCTCGTCGTCGTCGATGCGGATGCCGAGCCGGTCCTCGAGCTCGGTCAGCACATTGGCGACCGCGAGCGAATCGAGCTCGGGGAGCGCGCCGAACAGCGGCGTGTCGGCCGTGAACGCGGCGGCGCGCGCCTCGCTCAGCCCGAGAATGTCCCGGAGCACGTCGCGGACGATGGACTCGACTTCGAGCGACCCTTGGGGCTGCAATTGCCACTCCATAACGGAATTTTGCGCTCCCCTAGGGGTTGGCGGGGGCGCTGCCAAGACTATGCTCGTGGACATGGTCCCGCTTGACCCCGTTCCCCAGCCGATCGATCACCTGACCCTGAGAGGCGCACGCGGCGCCGTCGCACTGGAGGATCGGGCGGGGACGCTCGATTATGCCGGGCTCGAGGCGGCGGTGGCGGGGCTGGCCCGCTGGCTGCGCGCGCAGGGACTGGCGGCGGGCGAGCGGGTGGCGAGCTGGCTGCCCAAGACGCGCACCGCCTGCCTGATGCCGCTGGCGGCGGCGCGGGCGGGGCTGGTGCATGTGCCGGTCAACCCGGTGCTCAAGCGCGCGCAGGTGGCGCATATCCTGGCCGATTCCGGCGCCCGGATGCTGGTGACTCAGGGGCCGCGGACGCAGGCGCTCGAGCCGGGGGACATGCCCGCCGAGTGCCGGCTGGTGGTCGAGGAGGAACTGGGCGCGGGCGAGCCGATGGCGCCGTCGGACGCCGATCCCGAGGCACTGGTCGCGATCCTCTACACCTCGGGATCGACCGGGCGGCCCAAGGGCGTGATGCTGAGCCATGCGAACCTGTGGCTCGGCGCGATCAGCGTGGCGCATTACCTCAAGGTCAGCCCCGACGATCGCGTGCTCGGCGTGCTGCCGTTCAGCTTCGACTATGGCCAGAACCAGCTCTTCTCGACCTGGGCGGCGGGCGCGCGCGTGGTCCCGCTCGACTATCTCACCGCGCGCGACGTGGTGAAGGCGGTCGAGCGCTTCGGCGCGACGAGCATCGCGGGCGTGCCGCCCTTGTGGGTGCAACTGCTCGAGGCGGAGTGGCCCGGGGCGGTGGCGGCGAGCGTCCGGCGGCTGACCAACTCCGGCGGTGCGCTCACCCCGGCGATGGTGCGCGCGCTCAGGGCGAAGTTCCCGGCCGCCGATCTCTACCCGATGTACGGGCTCACCGAGGCGTTCCGCTCGACCTATCTCGATCCGGCGCTGGTCGATGCGCATCCCGATTCGATCGGGCGGGCGATCCCCTTCGCCGACGTGATGGTGGTGCGCCCCGACGGCAGCCGCGCTGCGCCGGGCGAGCCGGGCGAACTGGTCCACGCCGGGCCGCTGGTCGCACGGGGCTATTGGCAGGACGAAGAGCGGACTGCGCTGCGCTTCCGCCCCGCACCGGGCTTCGCGGCGAGCGGGGGCATGGCGGTGTGGTCGGGCGACACGGTGGTGGAGGGGGCAGACGGGCTGCTCCGCTTTGTCGGGCGCGAAGACGAGATGATCAAGTCGGCGGGCAACCGGATCAGCCCGACCGAAGTCGAGGAAGCGGTGCTCGCGGGCGGCGAGACGGTGGAAGCCGCGGCGTTCGGCGTGCCCGATCCGCGGCTCGGCCAGGCGATCGTCGTGGTGGCGCGCGGCGACGGCGGGCGCGAGGCGGATCTCCGCGCACGGTTGCGACGCGACTTGCCGGCGTTCATGCAGCCGGGGCGCTTCGTCTGGGTCGAGGCATTGCCGCGCAACGCCAACGGCAAGCTCGACCGGACGGGGCTGCGGGCTTCACTTGAAGTTCTCCCTGACCGTCATCCCGGCGAAAGCAGGGACCCAGGGCAGCAGGCGACGTCGCTCGTGACCCTGGGTCCCGGCTTTCGCCGGGATGACGAAGAAAAGGAGGGGGCGTGACGATTACTGCCAAGCCGATGGGGCCGATCCCGCCCGAGTTCGCGGGCGGAGGCGCACTGACGATCGCCGGCCAGGGCTTCGAGCATTGGATCGAGGCGGCGGGCAGCACGCCGGCCTATGTCCATGACATGACCGTGGTTTCCGCCCGGATCGCGCGGCTGCGCGCCGCACTCCCGGCGCAGGTCGACATCCACTATGCGATGAAGGCCAACCCGTTGCCGGCGCTGCTCGCCCGGATCGCGCCGCTGGTGAACGGGCTCGACGTCGCGTCGGCGGGCGAACTGGCCAAGGCGCTGGCGGCGAAGGACCCGCGCCACATCAGCTTCGCCGGACCCGGCAAGCGCGACATCGAACTCGAGGCCGCGATCCGCGCCCGCGCGACCCTCAACCTCGAGTCCGAAGGCGAGGCGACGCGCGCGATCGCGATCGGCGACCGGCTCGGCGAGCGCCCGCGGCTGGCGGTGCGGGTGAACCCCGACTTCGAGCTCAAGGGCTCGGGGATGAAGATGGGCGGGAGGCCCTCGCCCTTCGGCGTGGATGTCGAGCGCGTGCCCGCGCTCGTGGCACGGATCGTGTCGTCCGGCGCCGAGTGGCGCGGCTTCCACCTCTTCGCGGGCTCGCAATCGCTCGACACGATGGCGATCATCGAGACCCAGGCGGCGACGATCGACCTGGCGGCACGGCTCGCGCAGGATGCGGGCGTGGAGCCGCCGCTGGTGAACCTGGGCGGCGGCTTCGGCATCCCCTATTTCGCTGGCGACGAGCCCGTGGATGTCGAAGCGATTGGCGCATCGCTGGGCGAGGCGCTGGTGCGGCGCTCTGGCGTGCTCTCGGGGAGCGGCTTCGCAGTCGAGCTCGGGCGCTGGCTGATCGGTGAGGCGGGCATCTATCTGGCGCGCGTGGTCGACCGCAAGGAGAGCGGCGGCGAAGTCTTTCTGGTGGTCGACGGCGGCCTCAACCATCATCTCGCCGCGACCGGCAATTTCGGCACGGTGGTGCGGCGCAACTATCCGGTGGCGGTGGCCGGGCGGATCGGCGCTGCGGTCGAGGAAGTCGTGTCGGTGGTCGGGCCGCTCTGCACGCCGCTCGACCGGCTCGCCGACCGCGTGGCGCTGCCGCGCGCCGAAGTGGGCGACGTGATCGCGGTATTCGCCTCGGGCGCATACGGCGCGAGCGCGAGCCCGGCGGCGTTCCTGGGTCACCCGCCGGTGATGGAGGTGGTGGCGGGCTAAGCGCGACCCTCGGCGTAGTGCGCGGCGATCAGCGCGGCGGGGGCACGGAACCATTCGGCATCGCGGTCGTGACTGACCTCGTCGAGGAAGACGCCCACCGCGCGCCGCCGTCCGCTCGCGCCGAGCAGCAGCGCCAGCGCGAGCAGCGCGCAATCGGGGAGGTCGGTGGGATCGCCCATCACGCCATCGGACCAGAAGGCGAGCAGCAGCGTATCGTGGACCTGCTCGGCGAAGGCTTCGGGGCAGGCGGCCATCGACGCGAGCGCGCCTTCGGTGTCGCCGCGGTCGATCCGGTCTAGCAACTGGTCGGCGAAGTCGCGGTCGGACAGGGTCGAGCCCATCCCCTTGGCAGTGGCGGCGTGCTGCATCGTTGTCCCCTCGACGCGGTCGTTACGGGGACGATACCGGGGTGGCGTTAACAGGGTGCGAATCGATGCGAGGGCGTTCGAGCCGGCCTAGCCGCGGCCGCGCCGCTCGCCCGCAAAGTCGGCGACGAGCAGCGCTCCACCGCCGAGCAGCGCCGCCGCCAGCAGCAGCAATGGCCCCAGCCGGAGCTCGCCGGCGAGTGCGAGGTGGAGCAGCGGCCAGGAGCCGGCGAGGATCAGCGCCGCGCCGGCGGTCGCTCGCCAGCGGCGGAGCACCAGCGACCAGAACATGGCAGCCATGGCGAGGAGGTCCAGCGCGATCAGCAGCTCGGCCAGTTCCTCCGCCCCCATCCGGTCAGAACAACCGGGTCAGGCAGTAGAAGAGCGCGCCGACCGCGGCGGAGGCGGGGATGGTGATGATCCAGGCGACCACGACGTTGCTCGCGACGCCCCAGCGTACCGCCGAGGCGCGCCGTGCGGTGCCCGCGCCGATCACCGCGCCGGTGATCGTGTGCGTGGTCGAGACCGGAATGCCGAGCCAGGACGCAGTGAACAGCACGATCGAGCCGCCGAGCGAAGCGCTGAACCCCTGGTGCTGCGAGAGCTTGGTGATCCGCGAGCCCATCGTCTCGATGATCTTCCA
The DNA here is from genome assembly GCF_017745215.1 of Sphingomonas sp. GTDB lineage: Bacteria > Pseudomonadota > Alphaproteobacteria > Sphingomonadales > Sphingomonadaceae > Sphingomonas. The sequence goes on along the minus strand of NZ_JAGHZV010000005.1, from coordinate 5,450 downwards.
GCCGCCGCTGAGCGTGCCGAGCGCGATCGCGATGTAGCAGCTCACCGCCACCCAGTGCGGCACCTCGAACTTCCCGTGGAGATAGCCGGTCGAATAGAGGAGCACGGTGATGATCCCCATCGTCTTCTGCGCGTCGTTGAGGCCGTGGCTCAGCGAATAGGCGCCCGAGGAGACGAGGTGCAGCGCGCGGAAGCTCCGCTCGGCGCCGCGCGAGCTGGCGCGCATGAACAGCCAGCTTGTCGCGAGCATGATCAGCATCGCCAGGATCATGCCGATGGTGGGGGAGAGGACGATCGCGATCAGCGTCTTGTTGAGCCCTGCCCACTTCACCCCGGTGAAGCCCGCGTGCGCGACGCCCGAGCCGATCATCCCGCCGACCAGCGCATGGCTCGACGAGGAGGGGATGCCCTTGAGCCAGGTCACGACGTTCCAGAACATCGCGCCGACCAGCGCGCCGAACACCACCGCGGGGGTGATCAGGTTCTTGTCGATCAGCCCTTGGCCGATCGTGTCGGCCACCTTGTGGAGCGAGGGGAAGGCGATGGTGAGGAAATAGGCCGCGAAGTTGAACGCCGCCGCGAAGGCGACGGCATGGACGGGCTTCAGGAGCCGCGTCGCGACGACGGTGGCGATCGAATTGGCGGCGTCGTGGAGGCCGTTGAGGAAGTCGAACGCCAGCGCGACGAGGATGAGGCCGATCAGCAGCGGCAGGGCGAGGTCGTGCATCGCTCCGGGCCGCTCAGGCGTGGTCGATCACGATGCCGTCGATCTCGTTCGCGACATCCTCGAAGGCGTCGACGATCCGCTCGAGATGCTTGTAGAGCTCGCGATGGACGGCGAACTGGAGCGCGTCGTGCGGGCCCAGCTCCTTGAACGCGCGCTTGAGGCCGGCGGCGTGGATCTCGTCGGCATGGCTCTCCATCCGCACCAGCCGCTCGGTGAGCTCGTGGAGGCGGGCGCCGTTGCGCGCGACGTCGCGGAGCAGCGGCATCGCTTCGGCGGTGAGGCGCGCGGCATCGACGATGATCGCCGCCATGTCCTTCATCTCCTGGGTGAAGATGGTGACTTCATAGAGATCGATCGCCTGGACCGCGGCCTGCATCTCGTCGATCGCGTCGTCCATCGAGCCGATCAGGCTGGTGATCGCGCCGCGGTCGAACGGGGTGAGGAAGGTCTCGCGCACGGTGCGCAGCATCTCGCGGATGATCTCGTCGGCGTCGTGCTCGCGCTCGATCACTTCACGGATATGGTCGGCGCTGCCGTCGTCGAGCAGCCGCGACAGCGCATCGGCGCCGGCCACAACGGTGACGGCGTGCGCCTCGAACATCTCGAAGAAATTGCCCGTTTTGGGCAGGAGCCGCTGAAACCACGCGAACATGTTGGTTACCTTTGATTTCTGGGCGACGGCGGTCAGCAGGCCGTAGCGCTGCGTTGCCGCCTTGAACTCGGAGGGGCCGAAGGAACGGATGAGGTCGCGCAGGTCGGGCTCCTCGACCGCGGCTGCGGCCTCGGCGAGGCTGAACCAGCGCCGCTCGCGCTCGGCGCGTTCCTTCCAGTCGGGAAGCTCGCTGCGCACCGCCAGCGGGAAGACGTCGACGTCGACCATCAGCGAGGCGCCGTTTCGGCGGCGCTTGCGGTAGCGGTAGGAACCGAGCGGCGTCGGGCAGACGAGCCCGCGGACGCCCGCTTCCTCCTCGGCCTCGAGCGCGGCGGCGCTGTGTGCCGATACGCCCTGCGGGGGATTGCCCTTGGGGATCACCCAGCGCTTGTTCTCGCGCGAGGTGACCAGCAGGATCCGCACCGGCGCATCGATCGCATTGCCTTCGGTTCGATAGGGCAAGGCGGCGATCTGGCGAATGGGGGCGGACTCCGGGACCGTCGGGGATGGGCGCGTGCGTTACAGGCTAGCGTCCATCCAATGCAAGCGGGATGGGGCGCTCCGAAAGTATAGTCGATCGCCCGGTGGGGCGGTTTCTCGGAAAACCTAACGCAATATTTACCCCTTCACACGCATAGCCGTGCCTGATCCCGGAAAGGGTGCTGCCGAGACGTCGGTGGCGCATGCCCGTTCCGGCCTGGAGGCCCTGACGCATGCGTTTCGATTCCCTGGCCAAGATCCTTGCCGCACCGGCGCTGCTCGGGCTGCTGCTCTCCGGCTGCGCGAGCGGTGGCGGGCGCCCCGAGCTGCCGCCCGCGACCTTCGTCGCCGGGCGCGAGGGGCCGGGCGAGGAATATGTCATCGGGCCGCTCGACCAGCTCCAGGTCTTCGTCTGGCGCAATCCCGAGCTTTCGGCCGAGGTCCAGGTGCGCCCCGACGGCCGCATCACCACGCCGCTGATCGCCGACATGCCCGCCGCGGGCAAGACGCCGGCGATGCTCGCCGACGACCTGAAATACGCGCTCGGCGAATATATCAAGGAGCCGATCGTCTCGGTGATCGTGAAGAGCTTCGCGGGCACCACCGGCCAGCAGATCCGCGTCGTCGGCGCGACCGAGAAGCCGGCGTCGATCCCGTACCGCGCCAACATGACCGTGCTCGACGCGATGATCGCGGTGGGCGGCCTCAACGAATTCGCCGCGGGCAACCGCGCGCGGCTGGTCCGCGTCGACCCGCGCACCGGGCAGCAGCGAGAATATCGCCTGCGCCTGTCGGACCTGCTCAAGAACGGCGATACGCGCGCGAACGTCCAGCTCGCGCCGGGCGACGTGATCATCATCCCCGAAAGCATGTTCTGAGGGCCGCCGGGGATGGGGAGCCTCTACGACGAACTGCGCGCCGCGCTCCATGCGGTGTGGATGCGGCGCTGGCTGGCGCTGGCGGTGGCCTGGGGCGTGTGCCTCGCGGGCTGGTTCGTCGTGTCGCAGATGCCCAATCGCTATGAATCGCATGCGCGGGTGTTCGTCCAGTATCGCGCGATCCTGCCGACGCAGGGCGCGAACCTCGCCGAGCAGCAGAAGGACCTCGACCGCGTCCGCCAGACGCTGACCAGCTCGGTCAACCTGGTGAAGGTGGTGAAGGGCACCGACCTCGCGCGCACCGTCTCGAACGACCGCGACGTCGCGGACCGGGTCGCGGCGCTGCAGGCGATGATCAAGCTCACCGCGCAGCAGGACAATCTCTTCGAGATCACCGTCACCGCGGGCAGCGGCAAGCTGGCGAAGCAGATCGGGCAGAAGCTGATCGACATCTTCGTCGAGGACAATCTCGCCGACGACCGCGACCAGACCAGCCAGTCGCTCACCTTCCTCGACGCCCAGCTCGCCGAGCGGCAGAAGGCGTTGCAGGACGCCGAGGACAAGAAGGCCGACTTCCAGGCGCGCTATCTCGGCGGGCTGCCGGGGACGGGCTCGCTGACCGATCGCATCTCGGCCGCGCAGAGCCAGCTGGGGCAGGTGAATTCGGACCTCGCCGCGGCGCAGAGCGCGCTCGGCACGGTCAATGCCCAGATGGCCGGCACCCCGCCGACCGTCGCGACGGCGGGCGGCCCGGTCGCAAGCGGCCCGGCGCATGCCCGGCTCGCGGCGATCCAGGGGCAGATTGCCGAAGCCAGGGGCCGCGGCTGGACCGACAACCACCCCGACATGATCGCGCTGCGCTCGCAGCTCGCCCAGGCGCAGGCCGCCGCGGCGCGCGAGCCGAGCTATGGCGGCGCGGCGGGGGCGAACAACCCGCTCTACCTCACGCTCCAGTCGATGCGCGCCGACAAGGTCGCGCAGATGGCGGCGCTCACCCAGAAGAAATCCTCGCTCGAAGCGGACCTGGCGCGGCTCCAGGCGGCGATGAACGCCGATCCGGCGCAGGCGGCGGAGCAGTCGCAGATCGACCGCGAATATCAGGTGCTCAAGGACCAGTATGACAAGCTGCTGGCGGACCGCGAGCAGGTGCGCATCCAGAGCTCGGCGCAGACCCAGACCGACGCGCTCAAGTTCAGCGTGATCGACCCGCCGACCCAGCCGCGCGCGCCGACCGCGCCGAACCGGACGCTGCTGCTGACGGCGGTGCTGATCGCAGGGCTCGGCGCGGGGGTGGCGGCGGCGTTTGTCTTCGGCAAGCTCAAGACGACCTATTCGGTCGCGTCGAAGCTCGAGAAGGCGAGTGGGCTGCCGGTGATCGGATCGATCGGCGAAGTGGTGACCTCGGCTCAGCTCGCGGCGCGGCGCAAGCGGCTGACCTTGTTTGCCGGAGGCGTGGTGGCGCTGGGCGTGGCCTGGGTCGGGCTGCTCGGGGTCGACATCCTCCAGCGCGGATTGGGGGCGTGACGCGATGAACGACGAGACTCCCCGCCGCCTCAAGGGTTCGCTGCTCGAGCGCGCTGCCGAGCAGTTCCATTACATGCCCGCGCCGAAGCTGCCCGAGGCGCCGGCGCCCGTTGCTGCGCCTGCGCCGGCTGCGGCATCTTCTGCCCGTCATCCCGGCGAAAGCCGGGACCCAGGGCAGCAAGCCGTGTCGCCGGTGGCCCTGGGTCCCGGCTTTCGCCGGGATGACGAAGAAGTGGGCGCGATCGCTCCCGAACCCGTCGAGCCGCTGACGCTGCACGAGCCGATCGGCCGACGTCGCGCCGCGATCGACCGCGAGAAGCTCGCCGCCGCGGGGATGATCGTGCCGGGCGCGTCGGTGACGCCGCTCGCCGAGGAATTCCGCATGGTGAAGCGCCAGCTGATCCTCACCGCGCAGAAGGTGGCGGGCGCGGACCAGCAGCGCGCGCGGATGGTGCTCGTCTGCTCGGCACAGCCCGACGAGGGCAAGACCTTCTGCGCGATCAACCTCGCGCTCTCGATGGCGGCGGAGACCGACGTCGAGATCCTCCTCGTCGATGCCGACTTCGCCAAGCCCGACGTGCTCGCGCGGCTGGGCATCGCCGAGGGGCCGGGGTTGCTCGATGTGCTCTCGGGCGCCGTCGCCGACGCCGAGGACTGCATCATCGACACCGACGTGCCGCAGCTCTCGCTGCTGCCCGCCGGCACGCGTACGCACATGGACACCGAGCTGCTCGCCAGCGCTCGCGCCCGCGCGATCCTCGACAGGCTCGCCGCGGCCAATCCGCGCCGCATCGTGATCTTCGATTCGCCGCCCGCGCTGGCCGCGTCGCCTGCCTCGGTGCTCGCGCTGATCGCGGGGCAGGTGATGCTGGTGGTCCGCGCCGACCGCACGAGCGAGTCCGACGTGCGCGAGGCGGTGCAGATGCTCGACGCCTGCGAGCATATCCAGCTCGTGCTCAACAGCGTTTCGTACCAGCCGGGGGGCCGGCGTTTCGGCAGCTATTATGGCTATGGGGAGACGGCGAAATGACGCGCCGTGAAGTCAGGACCCGCCTTCTCAACCGTCATCCCGGCGAAAGCCGGGACCCAGGGTTGCGGAGGGCATCGCTCGTGGCCCTGGGTCCCGGCTTTCGCCGGGATGACGGTTGAGAAGGCGGGTCCTGACTTCACGGCGCGTCATTTCGCCGTCT
>NZ_JAGHZV010000004.1 GCF_017745215.1 Sphingomonas sp. | reverse complement strand
GTGGTCACCTTCTGCGCGGAGGCGAACGCCGACCAGTCGCTGTCGCTCGTGCCGTTGACCGTGCCGACCTCGACGTCGGTCACCCGGCCCGCGCCGTCATAAGTCGTCTTCTGCGCGCGACGCTTCAGCGAGCCTGCGCCGTCCGGATCGGCCGAGATCACACCCGTCCGCCGCCGCGCGGCATCGTAGCGGTAGGTCGTGGTGTCGGCGGTGCCCGAAAGCGGCCCGTCTACGGTGAGCAGGTCGCCGAGCGGCGTGTAGGTCGCGGTGGTGGCGAAGCACCGCGAGCACTTCCTGCGCGGTGATCTTGGCGATCGGCCGGTTGCCGAGCTTGGGATAGGCCTTGTCGAGCAGCCAGCGAATCTTGGCGAGGGTGACCTCGGCCATGTCCTCGCGCTCGTTCTTCGCGATCCACTCCTCGGCGACCGCCTTGAAGCTGTTTTCGGCGGCGATCATGTCGCGCGCGGTTTCCAGCTTGATCTCATGCGAGGGGGCGAGGCCCGCGGCAATCATCCGGCGGGCATCGTCACGTTGCGAACGGGCAGCCGCAAGGCCGACATCCGGCCACGCGCCGAACGAAAGTGTCCGCTGCTTGCCCAGTGCCGATAATTGAGTCGCCAGAGCTTGGCGCCGTTCGTCTTCACGAGAAGATAGAGGCCGGCGCCGTCGGCGAGCTTATAGTCTCGGTCGGTCGGCTTGGCGTTGGTGACCGTCGTCGCGAAAAGCTTTCCCATGATGGTATCGTCCCTGTCCATCAGGGGCCGCCGATACCATCAGGAATACCATCTTTGTTCCCGATTGGTGCCGGAACAGCCCGGATTTCACCGGACGGTCATATCACAAAAAACGGCAGAAATCTGCCGTTTTTCGGACGTTCTCGGAAGAGCAAATGGCCAGAAGAGGACTCGATAGTTTAAGTTAAGATATTGAATAAAAATAGTTATGTAAGATTGGATTTTTAAGATGACCTGAAAAGATACCCAATAAACTCCTATAAACAGCGGTTCGAGTCATATTGGTACTCTATGAGTACTGGAGAGACAATAGGGAATATTCTTCAAAATGCCAGCTTTTTCCGATTCAACTCGCGTACGAGGTGAATTGAGGATAAGGTTTCGGAATCGGGGAGCGGAAGGCAGATTGCGTGGCGCCATACATGGCGCATTGCGAACCTAGAGCCGCGTTGCGTTGTGGTTGATCCGGTCCAGGATGGTGTTGAGCTACGGCTGATCGCGATAGTAGAGAGAACCCCGGGCTATACGTGATCTCCACGAGACCCGAGTCGATCCCGCGCTCTCGCGCGGTCACCGCGATCAGGTCGCGGAACTCCGGAAGCTCGTGGAGCAGCATCAGTTCGCGACCGGCTGCGGTGCCAGCACGGGTTCGAGCAGCCGCTCGGCGCGGGCGGAGCCATAGTCGCGCAGTGCCTTCGCCAGCTTGTTGCGGTCCATCGTGCGCGCGCGCGCTAGCGCACGCGGCAACACCGCAGACTTGTCCTCGGCAAGCCGGTCGAGATTGTGGAGGAGGTCGACCATCAGCACCTCTTCGGTCAGCCGCGGAGGAACCGACGGGCGAAGCCTGAAATCATAGGTCCGCCCATCGAGCTTGAACCGCCCATGACGCTTGCGGTTGTAGACCACGGTTTCGTTGTAGAGCTGGGTCGTACCGACCCCGAGGCCATTATAGGCGTTGGGCGAGACCATCAGGAAGCGGTCGTCGCCGAGGAAGGTCTCGACGAGCTTCTCGGGCGCGGCGGGAGAAGCGCCGAAGCGGGTCTGACGCGGAACCATATAAACTCCGCCCGAGACCTTCTCGAGCCGGCCTTCTCCGACCAACTGACGCAGATGGCGATCGACCGCGGTCGACCAACGCGCGAGATCCTTGCGCCGATAGACCTGGCCCGGCCGCAGCCGTCGCTTCAGCTCGTTTAGTGCGGACACGTTTCCATCCTCTGCCCGTCCAGATAGACCCTGCAGTCACCTATGCAAGTTTTCTTCCTAAAAATTCATGCACACCGGTGGTAAGAAGTCAGATTGGAAGCAGCGACGGTATGGACGATCGCTTGATGGGGTCGTCTCGCTGTCCTCGCGCTGCGAGGTAAGCCTCAATCAATCACGTATCGCGACATAATGATCGATAGGACGTGGCGCTATCGATCATCCGGCGCGCATTTGACCCGCTAGGCCGATCCCGAAGAGGCGGCGCGTCCCAGTTCCGCGTCAGCGGTGGCGAGACGGTGCAAGCGCTCGCGCGCACCGGCCAGGACCGTGGCGTGAATGGCTTCCGGAAAATGCGCGGGAAGCAAGGCCTCGACAGCCGCGAACGCCCGATCGAAGGCTTGCCGGATATCGTCGATCGCCCGGGCGATGAGCTGCGTCGACAGTGCGGCGGCGCGGCCTGCCTCCACGAAATGCCGCCCATGGATTTCGAAGATACGATATTTGCGCGAATTGCCGACCGCCATCGCCAGCTTGAATTGGTTGCGGCGGATCTGGTGCGCATCGAGGCTCGGCTGCGCGGTCAGGACATCGTAGAACGGCGTCATCCGAAAGCGGCCGCCCGGCGCCAGGAAGATGCTGAAGTTCTTCGCATGGCCGTCCGTCGCGCCGATCAGCCAGAACAAGAGCTGCGCCTTGAAGAAGGCCAGCCGGTCGCCCGAGGGATCGTCGCTTCCGGCGAGCAGATGGGCGATCGCCGCGATGCCGGGTCCGCCTTCGCTTTCATATTTGCCGGCGGACGGGACCGAAAGCGCCTGGCAGCAATCCTCCTGCGGGAGCCGGAGCAGCCTTCCGTCCCGGGTCCAGCGCCGATCGAAGCGCGTGACGACGAGGACCTTAGTCTTCCCGAAGGTGGCGATCTCGACGTCATTGGCGGGCAGCCCGAACGCTTCCATCAGCTTGAGGCAGTAGAATTCGTTCTCGACGCTGTTCGACAGGTCGATGCCGTTCGGCAGCTCGCCGATCTGGGGCTTGAGGATGTGCGTGGTCGGCGTCGTGCCGGTCGGCTTCAGCCATTTTCCGTCGTGACGCAGCAGCGCCGTCTTTTCCTGCGCGCCGGCGATGGAGATGCGGAAGTCGTCTTCCTTGTCGAGGCCGAGCGGGGCGCGCGCGAGGTTCGCCACGATGGCGGCGATTTCGTCCTCGCCGACTTCGATCCCGTCGATCGCGGTGGTCGGCGGCGGAAGTTCGTCGATCGCCATGAACTGCAGCGCGCCGACGCAGTCGCGGCCGATTTCGCTGAGCAAGCTGAAGGCATCGGTGCCCTGGGCTCCCACGCGTTCGGCGACGCGGCTGCGGATCGGTTTGGAATCGGGCAGGAGATTCTCGAATACCGCCGTGACCCGGTCGCCGAGATAGCGGGTCTCGCGAAGCGGCAGCGAGAGCGACACCGGGATGGCGTTCTCCCATCCGAGCCAGCTCGGATCATAAGCGAAGTCGATCGCCCCGCTCGACTGCCGCGTCAGCCGGCCGACATGGCGGTTGTTCAGGAAGACGTTGAGCGGAGCACGACCGGGTCTGCGCGGCATCAGAAGATGTCCTCGATATCCTCCGAGCTGCTCTTCGAGCGCGGACCGACCATGAGCTCGAGATCCAGCGCCGCCAGTATGGCGCAGATCGTCTCGATCTTCGCCGCGCCGTGCCCACTTTCGATTTGCGAGATCGTCGCCTGGCGAAGGCCCGCCCTGGCGGCCACGTCGGATTGGTTGAGCCCGGCCAGCGTGCGATAGCGTCGCAGTGCTTCGCCGAGCTGCTTTGGGGTGCGGGCAAGTTGGGCCATCGGTCGTCTCCGACAGCACATATACGCTAGTCGAGATAAATCTTCAATATACGGATTAGCGCATATCGCTGGAATATGCGCCAACCCGTATAATCTCGAATTATACGGCTATTCGGATATTTGCTTGTGACGCCTCGCAACACCTAGCCACCCATCTCGCCAAGCGGTCGCCTGGAATGTGATCGGTGCATAGGGTCTGTATCCGGAGCCGCCTCCGCCGGTGGAAAGTCTCAACTCGCCAGACGGCCCCGGAACCGGTGAACTCAAATCTTCGCAGATCGCTGCCGCAACTCTTCGACAAAGGTCTTGAGGCTGGCGACCGGAATGAGCGTGCTTCTTCCCAGCTTGATTGCTTCGATCTCCCCGGCGTCGAGCAGTTCGTAGAATTTCGACCGGCTGATGCCGATCATTTGCGCGGCAACGGGTATTCGCACGGCAATCCGCTCATGGTCGCCCAGATCGCGTGCAACGGTGAAGTTCGGCATTCCGTCTCTCCTTTGCGTTAGCCCCCGGCTGTGATGACGACGCATCGGATCAGGCCACCCCTCGGTTTGTCCCTGGTCGTGCACGGACGCTCGCAATGAACCGCCGGAGCCCGCGCCTCACCCGGCGAACCATTCCGGGCCGACCGGTCGCCGCAATCGTGCGCGCGCCGATCGCACGAGCCGCTGCGTGCGCAGCCGGTAGGCGTCGCTGTCCAGCCGCCATTCCTTGTCGGCGATGTCACCGAAGAGCCGGTGCGCGATCTGCCGATGGCTGGCGCCCTGTTCGAGCGCGTCGGCGGTCCGGAGCTCGGCAATCCAGCGCTGGGTGCGCCGCGAAGTCTGACTGCCAACCCCTGCCTCGGGGGCTTTGAACAAGCGGATCAAATCCTCGAGCGTCCGCAAGCGCGGGGGGAGGTCGCACAAGCCCTCGAGGTGGAAACGCAAGAGCGCCGGACCGCCGAGGAGAGTCCCTTCAATCACGTCTAGCCGCAGCAGCCACCCCACGTCGCTGAACAGCCAATGCTCGCTTCCGTCCTGAGACACCGTGACATGCGCGAAAGGCGCCAACCGCAAGAGGTCAAAATATCCGGACGAGGTTGTGGGCAGGCTCTCGGCGCTTGCGGATACGACGTGCGGATCGTGCCCCGAGCGCCATATCGGATGTGCCGAGCCTGCGTCCTTCGTCGGATCCTCGAGCGCGACCAGCGCGAACCGGCGCGCGACGCGCGCGGCAACCCGCCCGTCGGGATCGTGCCCATAGCGATGCCAGGCACGACGGTAAGCCGGACACCGCCGCAGCCATTCCCAGGCGAACAGGCGCCGGTCGGCATCGCGCAGATGTGCATAGCATTTGGGCTGCTGCCAGTCGGGGGCGGGGATCGAAGGGGGCACGCTCAACTCCGGAGCGAGGATGACTTCACCTCCCGGGCCCGGCGATACCTCCTTTGGGGGTTAGTGACGCAGCACTTCGTCGAAGCCAATCTCGCCGTCATGGAGCGCCATGATCGCCAGCTGGGTCCGACGAGCGACATCGAAGCGCGACCGCGCCGCGTTGAGATATTTGGTGACCGTCTCCTCGCTCAGCTCGAGGATGCGCCCGATCTCCCAGTCCGACTTGCCCTGCGCCATCAGCAGCACGCACTCGCGCTGGCGCGGCGACAGGTGCCCGGCCGCCGTTGCTCGCGCACGCGTGATCCGGCGGCTTACCTCGAAGCCGAACTGCCCGACGAGCTGCGCCGCCATCAGGTTGCGTGCCGGCAGCGCGGTGCCGGCACGCGTCGCGAACGAGCACGAGGCCGCGCGCTCGCCAGGCAAATGGATCGGTACCGTGAAGCCTTCGCCGATGCCGTGGCGCCGGCTTTCCTCGAGCACTTGGCGCTGCTTCGGCGTCAGCCGGATCAGCTTGCCGAGCTCCGACCAGGCAAACCCCACCAGCTGCGTCCTGCACGCGCGTTGCACCGGATCGATCTCGTAGAGCCCATCCGTGTCGAACCGCTCCTGCCAGCTTCCCGGATAGTCGAGCAGGGCCAGTCGGGCGTCCGCCGCCCGCGCAGGCCTGCCGTGCTGGACCAGCGCATGGTATCTGAAACCAAGTTCGGCCGCGGCAGCCCCGAGCAGGCGATCGAGATCGGAGATCGACTCGACCGCCTGGCTCTCGGCCGCAAATTCGGCGACGACTCGCATTGCGCGCAGGTCGCCGAGCGATGCGCAGCAGTCCAGCGACACGGTGCACCCTCGTACGCAAACTATTCGGCGCGCTGGAGGCTTGGCTCACCGCGCACGCCTACGATTATAGAGCGAATATATTTGATATATTTCAAGAGGTTTACCTAGATCGGACTGCGACCGGGGCGGGATTTCGCACGCTCCGTCGAAGCTTTTCACCTCCGCCAGGACCGGTAGTTGAGAGCCGTGCGCCGGACGGAACAAGTGAGGGCGGCGAGTCGGCGATGGCTTGAGTCCGTCGCTCGCTCGCGGGCCGACTGGACATGCCGTCGCTCGCCGCGGCGCAGGATTACCTCGCGTCGCTCCAGACCATCGACAGCCTCGACGCGCTCCGCGACGCGCTCCGCGACGCGCTCGTCGAAACCAGCGCGCGTCTCGGCTGCCGCTATTTCGCACTGAGCCAGCATGTCGACTTCCTGCGCGCGCCCGATTCGGCGCTCCGGCTCCACAATTATCCCGAAGCCTGGGAGCATTGGTTCGACACCGAGGGGCTCGGCGTCTCCGACCCGATACACCGTGCGAGCCATGTCACGGCCTATGGATTCCGCTGGGCTGCGGTGCACGGGCTGATCAACCTGTCCAAGCGCGACCATCATGTCCTGGCCGAAGCGCAGACGCACGGCATCGGCGATGGCTTCACCGTGCCGGGCAATGTGCCCGGCGAAACGCTGGGCTCGTGTTCGTTCGCCTGGCCGGCCGGAGAGGGCATGCCGGAGGACCGCATCCCGTTCGCACAGCTCGCGGGCCAGCTCTTGTTCGAGACCGGGCGCCGGCTGGCGGCGCGGCGCCCGCTCCCCAATCCGCCCGCACTTACCGACCGGCAGGTCGAGTGCATCATGTGGGTGGGTCGCGGCAAGACCGACTGGGAGATCGCGCAGATCCTCGGCGTCAGCCACACCACCGTGATCGAGCATCTCCGCAATGCGCGCGAGCGCTATGACGCGTCGACTCGCTCGATGCTGACGGTGCGCGCGCTCTATGACGGCGCGGTCTGCTTCAGCGACCTGATCGCCTGACAACCCTCATTCCTTGGAATGGGCCGCCGGTTTGCCGGCTGCTCTTAGGGCGCTCGCCTTTTTTCTGGAGCGAGTGCCATGATGCTTATCGTCGACGACACCAACCGCATGCACGAGCGCGTCGCGCTGCGCGGCATGTTCGAAGCGCGCAAGCAGGTCTTCATCGACCTGCTCGGCTGGGACCTGCCCGTCCTCGCCGACCGCTACGAAGTCGACCAGTTCGACAATGCGCGTGCGACCTATCTCATCCTGACCGATCCCGAGCGGCGCCACCTCGCCTCGGCGCGGCTGCTCCCGACCGATGAACCGGGCATCCTCACCGGGCTGTTCCCCGACCTCTGCGACGAGGCGCCACCCAGCGGACCCGGCGTGCTCGAGATCACGCGCTTCTGCCTGTCGCGCGGGCTTCGCGCCGCCGAACGCCGCGTCGCACGCAACATGCTGGTGACGGCAATCGCGCAGTTCGCCGTGGCGAACGGCGTGCGCTGCTATACCGGGGTCGCAGAGCTGCCGTGGCTGCAGCAGATCCTCGGGTTCGGCTGGACCTGCGCCCCGCTCGGGCTTCCGCGCGAGCATGCCGGCAAGATGCTCGGCGCGCTCCGGATCGAGATCGAGCCCGACACGCTCGACAAGCTCGCCGCCGCGGGCGTGTTCTGCGAGCCGCGCACCGTTGCGGCCTCCCACGCGGCCTGAGGAGACGGACAATGATCGCAGATATCCAGAGCCCCGATGCGGGCACGGCCGTCCGGCCCGATGCGCTCGGCGCCGAGGGTTTCAGCATCCTGCACGGCGTGGTTTCCGGCGACACGATCGCCCGCCTCGCCATAGACCTGTCGCCGCACTTCGAGGCGACGCCCTTCTGCGAGGGAGGCTTCTACGGTGCGCGGACCAAGCGGTTCGGGCGCCTGCTGAGCCGTTCCGACGCCGCAGCCGAGCTGGTGCTCCACCGCGAGGTGCTCGGACTGGCGGAAGCGGTGCTGTCGCCCTGGTGCGACACGATCCAGCTCAACCTCAGCCAGGCGATCGAGATCCACCCCGGTGCGCTTCCCCAGTTCCCGCACCGCGACCAGGATATGTGGAGGGGCGTCACCGGTGAGATCGAATATCTCGTCAACGTCATCTGGCCGCTGACGCCGTTTACCGCCGCCAATGGCGCGACGCTGATCTGGCCCGCAAGCCACGGTGCGGCCGCACTGGACAGCGAAGTGGCGGGCGAGCCGATCGTGGCGGAATGCGATCCCGGCGACGCGATCGTCTTCCTCGGCTCGACGCTCCATGGCGCCGGCGGCAACGTCACTACCGCCACGCGGCGCGCGATCATCGTTAGCTACTGCCTCGGCTGGCTCAAACCCTATGAAAATCAGTGGCTCGCCTATCCACCCGAGGTTGCGCGCCGCTTCCCCGCCGAACTGGCGGCGCTGGTCGGCTATCGCCAGCACCGCCCCAACCTCGGCAATTTCGAGGGACAATGCCCGTCGATCCTGCTCCAGGACGACGTTCCCGAGCATCTCGCCGCGACCGACGCGCTGCGTGCCGACCAGCAGGCGATGCTCGCCGACTATGTCCAAGCGCAGCAGCGCGGCGCCGAGCGGACCGGGCCATGAGTCCCGGCGGGACGATGATGCGCGTTTATGCCGCGCTGAAGGCGCGCGTCCTCGCCGGTGCCTTCAGCCCCGGCGAGCGGCTCGACCCGGCGCGGCTCTCGGGCGAGCTTGCGGCGAGCGTCACGCCGATCCGCGACGCGCTGCATCGGCTGACCGGCGAGCGGCTGGTCGACAGCTGGCAGCATGAAGGTTTTCGCCAGCCGTTGGTGAGCGAAGCGGGACTGCGCGATCTCTACGGCTGGAGCGCGGAACTGCTTGCGCTGGCGATACGCGCTGCCGCGCGAAGCGAAGTCCCTCCGCCCCGGCTGGATTCGCTGTCCGGCGACGACCACGCCGACGATGCCGCGCGGCTCTTCGCCTGGATCGCCGAGCATTCGCCCAATCATGAGCACCGCGCCCAGATCGCGTCGCTCAACGACCGGCTCCATATCGTCCGTCGGGTCGAGGGGCGGCTGCTGCACGACTGCGAGGCCGAGCTCGACACGATCGCCGGGCACGTAGAGGCGGGCCGCTGGAACGGCGCGCGGCAGGCACTCGACGCCTACCATCGCCGCCGGCTGCGCTGCGTGCCGCAGATCGCCGCGCAGATCAGGCCTCGGGATGCTACCTGACCCCGCAACAATCGCACAATTTGGCCCGTATAAAGTTGGTATATGCCGCTTGCCGCCGCAGCCTTGCGGCGCTGCCTGGAGCAGCGTGCAAGGAGAAGCGATATGGAACGGACCGTCGAACACGAACCGATCATCGACCTCGGCGCGGCGAGCACCGAGACCAAGGGCAATGCGGGCGAGTTCAAGGACGACCAGTCCACCCGCATGCTTCCCGGTCTCTCCGACGAGTGATCGGACCCGGCGCGCGGCCTGGCCGCGCGCCGAACCCCCGCGATGACCCATCAGCTGCGCGAAGGCCTGTCCTACTGCTTCGTCGGCGACCGCGCCGTTTTCCTCGATCTGCCAGGCGACCGCTATTTCTGCCTCGGCGCTGACCTGGAGGATCGTTTCCGCACATGGGCCGTGGGCGACGCGGGCGGCGACGTCGATGCCCTCACCCGGCACGGCCTTCTCGTGTCGGGATCGACGCCTCCGGCCTGCGCGCGCGCCGCCGCACCTACGGCGAGCCTGCTCGAGATCGAACATGACCGGCCGCGGGCGTCGCTGCTCCCTGTTGCGTTGCTCCAATTCGCCGTCACTTCGGCGAGCCTGAGGCTCGCCGGCCTCGCGGCGACCGTCGCGCGCTTTCGCCGGCGCAAGGAGCGCGTACGCGCCAGCGCTGCGTACGAAGGACTCGCAGGCGCGATCGCGCACGCCCATGAGGCGACCGCACTGCTGACCGCGTCGCACGACAAGTGCCTCGCGCGGTCGATCGCTGTGGCCAGCCACATGGCAGGCCGCGGTCTCACGCCGATACTGGTGCTCGGCGTGCGGCTGCGCCCGTTCCACGCGCATTGCTGGGTGCAGCTCGACGGAAGGATCGCCAACGACCGGATCGAGAATGTGCGCACCTTCACACCGATCCTCGCGATATGATGGGACCGCGCTATTTCGCGTTCGTCGGTCCCGCTGAGCAGGTAGTGGCGCTCGAGCGGCGCGCCGGGCAAGTCGCGCGGGCGAGCGGTCTTGCGCCTGTGTTCCGGCAGGAGGGCATCGCCGTCTTTGCCGAGCCGGGTGACGGCCCCGTGCCCTGCGCGGAGCTGCTTGTCCTCGGCACGCTGTTCGAGCGAGCCACCGGCCGGTCCGTCGGCGATCGCTGGGAGCGAAGGCTGATCCGTCACCATTGGGGATCCTATGTCGCCTTCGTTCTCGACCCGCATGCGGCGGGTTGGTCGATCGTGCGGGCGCCGTTCGGCGAACTCGGCTGCTATTATTGGAGCGACGGCGCGCTGGTGGTGGCTGCGTCCGATGTGGCGCTGCTATGCGCCTGGGCCGGTGCGACACCACCGATCGACTGGGCCGCCGTCGCTGGCCACCTGATCGCGCCCGATCTCCGCCCGTCGGCCACCTGCCTGTCGGGGATCCAGGAGCTCCTCGGCGGAACCTGCCTTCGTATTGCCAATGGCAGCTATGCGGTCGAAGAACTGTGGTCGCCATGGGCGTATGTCGGTCGTGCCGACGACGCCGATCTCGACACGCTCGCCACCGGGCTGCGCGCGGTCACGACCGAGTGCATTGGCCGCATCGGCGGCGGATTCTCGCGGGTGCTGGTCGCGCTTTCGGGCGGGCTCGACTCGTCGATCGTCGCAGCCTCGCTTGCGGCCACGGGCGTGCCGTTCGAATGCATGACGCTGGTCACGGCCGACGCGCTCGGCGACGAGCGGCCGTTCGCACGCGCAGTGACCGATGCGCTCGGGGTCCGCCTGAGCGAGGCGCCGCGCCTGGTCGCCGGCGTCGATGTCGGGCGCTCGAACGCCGCACACCTGCCGCGGCCGGTCGGGCGCTATTTTGCGCAGGAGTCCGAGCGGCACTTCGCGGCGATCGCGCGTGCGGCGGGCGCGGACGCGATCCTTCGCGGCGGCGGTGGCGACAATGTCTTCTGCTATATCCAGTCGGTCCGGCCGATCGTCGATCGCATCCGCCGGCAAGGCTGGATTCCGGCTCTCGAAACGCTCGGCGATGTCTGCCGGCTGACCGGCTGCAGCGCACCGACCGCCGTGCACCGCACCTTGCGCCGGTTGCGTCGCCCGCCGGCCTATCCGGTCGCGGTCGACACCAGCCTCCTCTCGCGCGAGCTGCTGGCGGAGACGCCCGTCGGACCGAGCTGGCGCGATGCACCTGACGATGCGCTGCCCGGCCAGGCGGCGCACGTGGCCTCAGTGCTGACCATGGCGAACTATATGGAGCCGCTCGCGCCCGAACTGCGGCTGCCGCTGCTCTCGCCGCTGATGTCGCAGCCGATCGTCGAATTCTGCCTCGGCGTGCCGAGTTGGCTGTGGTGCCGCGGCGGCAACAACCGGATGGTCGCCCGCCGGGCCTTTGCCGGCGACCTGCCGAAGGCGATCGTCAAGCGGCGCGGCAAGGGCGCGCCCGATTCGTTCGAGATCGAGATCTACGAGGCCAACCGCGCGGCGCTGCGCGAGCTGCTCGAGGACGGACTGCTCGCCGCGCACGGGCTGATCGACATGGACGGCGTGCGCGCGGTGCTCGCCGACACCAGACCGGTCAGGGGCATCGCCTATTCGAGGGTCATGCAGCTCGGTGAAACCGAGGCTTGGGCGCGCAGCTGGACCGGGCGGCGCGTGCTCCCGTGAGCTTCACGGCGCATGCTCGCCCGCGGGGCGAAGCGCATCCCAGCGCCGCAGCTCGGCCACGCGCTCCGGCGCCGCCGAACGGCGGCCGAGCAGCCAATAGTCGAACCAGTCGATTGCCCGCTCGTAGATCGCGCGCCGGTGCGCGGGCTGCCATTTGTAATGATATTCGTCGGGAAAGACGTAGAGGTCGACCGGCCGGTGGAAATCGCGGAGCGCGCCATAAGCCTCGAGCGCGAGCAGCGCCTCGTTGTCCGACAGCTGCATCAGGATCGGAACGCGCAGCCGGTCGGCGTTGAACGCGAGCGAGAAGGGGCGCCAGAATTCCGGCGCGGGCTCGGTCGCACGCGGATAGCCGTCGCCATGCAGGTCGTCGGCCCAGGCGATTCCGCCATAGGTCATGACGGTATTGGCATCCATGCAGCAGGTGCTGACCGCCGCCGCGGCGAACAGGTCGCTGTTGATCAGCGCGAAGCGCGTCGTGGCCGATCCGTCGCTCTGCCCGGTGATGCCGACCCGGCGTGGGTCGGCGATGCCCGAGGCGATGACCTGCCGCACCCCGGTCTCGAGCGCCGACAGGACGCTGCGCCGATCCGCCCAGTCCTTCGCGCCGACGGCGATGGCCTCGTCGATCGTGCGCACGCCCGGCACCAGAGATGCATACTCCGCCGGCCGCTCGAAACTCAGCACCGCATAGCCGCGCGCTGCGAACAGGTGGATCGGATATTCGTCGCCGGTGCCGCCACGCAGAAAGCCGTCGCTGCGATATTGGACGACGACCAGCGGCAGCTTCTCGCCCTCGCGGTAGCCGGGCGGCAGCACCAGGTCGCCGCGCACCTCGAGCCCGAGCGCGTTTTTCCATCGGAGCCGCTTCGCCATCCCCAGCCGGATGGCACCGAACTCGGGATTGGGGTCGAACACCAGCTCGGCGCCGCCGGTCCCGGGATCGATCCTGACGAGACGGCGCGGCGTAGTCGCGTTCTCGCGCAGGCACAGGAGCGCGTCCGAGACGGGCACGCAGCCCTGGATCATGTCCTGCGTCGCGAGCACGCGTCGGGGCGCCGCGCCGTCCCGGGCCAGGCGATACAGTCCCATCTCGCCGTTCGCCCAGCCTTCCCGTCTCAGGAACCACAGCGCGCGTCCGCCGGGTTCCCACCACACGCCGGTTATGCGCCCGAGGCACGCGGGATCACGGCATTGCCGGCGCTTGCCCTGCGGCGTCTCGACCCACAGCCGCTGCGGGCTGAGCGGCGACGGGTCGCTCAGCGCGGTGCCGGCGCGCCAGCCGGCTGGCGACAGCGCGGCCGTCGAACGGTCGCTGTAGCGCGTCTCGCGCGTGCCGAGCAGCGCCTGCTCGGTGGGTCCGGCGGTCGCCGTCGCGCCCGTGGCGAGGTCTACGACCGACGCGACGAGCGGCGCGGGCCGGCCTTCCTGCGGGCGCATGCCCCAGTTGGGCACGAACCGCGCGTCATAGGCCCAGCCGTCGAGCCCCTCGCGCTCGATCGCGCGGCGCTGCGCGACCAGCGTCGGCCGCGCCGCAAAGACGATCCGGCGACCGTCGGCCGACCAGGCGAACGCCTCGACATCGGCGTCCGAGCGGGAGACGGCGACCGCGCCCCCGCCCGAATGCCGCGCGCGCCATACCTGGGTCACCCCATTGTCCCGGCGCAGATAGGCAACCCATTCGCCGTCGGGGGACCAGACAGGCACGATCAGTTCCGGAAAACCGGTGCGCTGGACCGACCCGCGCAGGAAGCTGAACACCGTGATCAGTTCGCCACCGCGATCGATCGCGCGCGGCGGCGCCTCGCGGTCGAGGTCGACCACCACCAGCCCACGGCAATAGCTATTCGTGTCGAGGTCGGCACGGTTGAGCACAAATGCGACGCTCCTCCCGTCGGGCGACACCGCGAGCGGGCTCTCGGGCAGCACGAACGAAGGGTCGGGCTGGCCGATGTCGCGCAGCTCGACCAGATCCCGCGCCGTGATTGCCCTTGCCGGACCCGGCGCGACCGGATCCGGCAGCAGATGCTCGCAGCCGGCGCGGGCGATCGGGATCGCCGCGCATACGGCGACGAGGAGCGCGACCGCCGCCAGCCGCGCCCGGCATGCCCAGAGCTTCACCACCGCTTGGCGATCCCGAAGCTGACGAACCGGCCGAGCGGCGAATAGTTGGTCGAATCATACGGCGCTTCGTAGGGCAGCGTCGTGGCGATCCGTCCTGGCAGCGCGTCGAACAGGTTGGCGGCCGAGAGCGTCAGGTCGAGATTGGACAGCGGGCCGTCGCCGTCGCCGGTGCGGTAGCGCAGGGTCAGGTCGACCGTCGCCATCGGGCTGATCCACGCCGCGGGCGCGCTGCGCACGTCCGATACCCCGCCGGTGTAGTTGAACGCGCCCTCGACCACCAGGCCGCCGGACTCCCATGCGGCCGTGGCGCGACCGCGCCAGTGCGCGGGGTTGAACAGCGTGCCCGCGAGCACCGTCTCGGGCTGCAGCGCGCTCAGCCGCTGGTCGCTTTCGAGATAGCTGGCATTGACCGTGAGCCGCAGCCCGCCGCTGGCGCCGAGATCGAACCGGTAGCTTCCGAGGATATCGACGCCCTGGACCGTCTGCTGCGCCGCGTTGACGTTGCTGTTGTCGATGATCGCGACGACCCTGGTGGGATCGTAGGCGCCGCCGGTCAGGTTGCGGAACTCGCCGGCGCCGGCGATGATCGCGGCCTGCGCGGCGGCCGAGGGCGTCAGCGTCACGCTGTCGCGGTAGAGCGGATTGCTCAGCGCCTGCGACGCGTAGATCAGCGGCGTGACGATCCGGTCGCGATAGGCGACGTGGAAATAGCCGACTTCGAGCCGGACGCCGGGTGCGCCGCGAGGATGGAGCACCGCGGTCGCGCTCCAGCTCGTCGCGCGCTCGGGCTGCAGCGCCGAATTGCCGCCTTCGGCGTAGAGCACGGCCGAGCCGGCGGGATAGCTGCCGCCGAAGATCGACGGCGGCGCCAGGTAGAGCGACTGGAGCTGGTAGCGCTGGTAGAAGGTCGGGGCCCGGTACGATTTCCCCCAGCTCGCCTTGAATTCGAGGTCGGGGCTGATCCCGTAGATCAGGCCGAGCTTGGGCGTGGCGATCTCGCCGATGCCGGGATAGCGCTCGTAGCGCAGCGCTGCGCTGAGGTTGAGCCGGTCGACCAGCGGCATCTGTCGGTCGGGCGAGACCAGCGGCAGACTCAATTCGCCATAGGCGAAGTAGCTGTCCTGCGACCGGTCGATGTTCGAGATGTTCGCGGGCCCGCGGAAATTCTCGAAATGGTTGCTGCGGTAGCCGGCGCCGATCGCGAGCTTGGCGCTGCCGCCAGGCAGCGCGAACAGCGGGCCGTCGGCATTGGCTTCGATCGCCCTGGCGCTGTTGCGGTACATGTTGGGGATCGTCGAGGTGAGCGCGCCGGCAAGCGTATAGGTGTTGGTGGCGACGACGAGATGGTCCTGGCCGTAGGTGCCGAGCAGGGTCGCGCGCCACGCGCCGACCGACAATTTGAGACTCGGCGCCAGTGCGAAATTCTCGACGGTCGCCGGGACATTGATCCGCGAGGTCGCGTTGGTGCTGTACTGCGCCCAGCTCGACCGCCAGTTGTAATAGCCGTCGAAATCGAGCTCGAGGCCGCCGCCGAGGTCCTGGTGCCCGGTGCCGACGATATTGTGATGCTTGAGCGCGGGCAGGAAGGTGAGCTCGGGGTCGCTGCCGCCGAACGGGCGCTGCCGCGCATAGATCGGCGCGTCGCGCAGGAACTCGTAGCTCAGCAGCAGCCCGCCGCCGGCCCAGGTCCCGCCGCCGGTGACCGCATAGAGCTGGCTGAAGGCGCCGCCGCGGGTGGCGGCGCCGAGCCGGGCGCGCGTCTCGAACCCTTCATAGTCGCGCTTGAGGATGATGTTGGCGACGCCCGCGACCGCGTCCGAGCCGTAGAGCGCCGAGGCGCCGTCGGCGACGACCTCGATCCGGTCGACCGCGCCCAGGGGGATCGCCGAGATGTCGATGCTCTGCCGCGAGGCGCTGTAGGGCATGCGGTGCCCGTTGAGCAGCGTCAGCGTCGCATCGCTGCCCAAGCCGCGCAGATTGATCGAGGCGGCACCGCCGACATCGACGCCGCTGCTGGCCGGGACGTTACGCCCGACGCCGGGGTTCTGGCCGCCGCCGAAATTCTGCGGGATGGTCCGCGCCGCCTCGGCCACCGTCGCCTGGCCGCGATTGCGGATCGAATCCTGGTCGAGCGCGATCACCTGCGAGGCTACCGGGGCGCCGCGGATACGCGAGCCGGTGACGACGATCTCGCGCTCTGGCTCATGCTGCTGGGCAAGGTTTCCGCCGAAAGGGCGCAGCACGAACGCGCCTTCGACCGTCTCGACGCCGAGCCCGGTCCCTTCGAGCAGCTGCGCGAGCGCATCGTCGGCGTCGTAGCGCCCGCTGACCCCGCCGCTGCGCTTGCCAGCGACGAGTTCGGCCGACGCCAGCACTTCACGGCCCGAGGCTGCCGAGAAGCGGCGCAGCGCCGAGGCGAGATCCTGCGCCTCGATCTCGTAGCTGCGCGCGTCCGCCTGTGCCTGTGCGGGGCTCGCCGCCGCAACCGCCACCATCGCCACCGAAATCATCAATCCGACCCGCATAACCTTCCCCCTTCATGGCCCGTTGATCGGGTCCATCTCGGAAGGCGTTGACGGCGGGTCGGAGAAATCCCCCCGAAAATTATCGAGGGGTCGACGGCTAGCGAGGTCCGGCGAGCACCAGGCGGCTGCCGCTTTCGTCGAGCGACAGGTCGAGCGCGGCGGCGAGCTTGCGCGCCAGCGCGCGGGTGTCGGCGAGGTCGAAGGTGCCGGTCACCTGCCGATCGCCGAGTGTGGCGTCGCCGAGCTCGATCGGCGCCGACGTACCGCGGTTGGCGAGCGCCAGCACGTCGCGGAGTGGCATCGCCTCGACCGAGACGCGCGGTGGGGTCCAGCGCTGGGGGATCGCGGCCGGGCGGCGCAAGCCGTCTGCGCCCACGCCTTCGCCCGCGATAAGCCGGATGGGGCGCCCGTGGCCGGGGTGGACTTCGACCCGGCCCTCGATGAGGGCGACATCGGCGTCGCCGCCGGCGAGCCGCACGTCGAAGACCGTCCCGGTCGCGAGCACCGAGCAGGTGCCGGCGAGCACGCGAAACGGCCGACTCGCGTCATGCGCGACGACGAAGCGCGCCTCACCGCCGGTCAGGCGAACCTCGCGCGCCTCACCCGAATAGGCGACCGCCACGGTGGCGCCCGGCGCCAGCAGCACGACGCTGCCGTCGTCGAGCCGCAGCGCCTTGGCATCCGTCGCCTCGAACGCGACGAGCGGCGGCCCGACGGGTGCCGGCTCCGCGCCGCCGAAGCGCCACACGCCGATTGCGATCGCGAGCACGATGGCGATCGACGCGGCCGCGAGCGCTGGCCAACTCCATTGCGGGCGCGGCGCGGGCCGCGCTTCGCGCGGGCGCCGCACCGTGCCGTATGCGGCCCATAGCTTCTCATATTCGGCAAAGGCCTGAGTATGACGCGGATCGGCGTCGCGCCAGCGCTCGAACGCTTCGCGCTCGGCCTCGCCGTCGGGCCCGCGCAGGCGCGCGAACCAGTCGGACGCCTCGCGCTCGATCCGGTCCGAAGTCAAAGCGCGCCGACTCGGCGGCGCAGCAGGTACAAAGCCTTGGCGATCTGCTTTTCCACGCCCTTGATACTCATGTTCCTGGCCTCGGCGATCTCCGCATAGCTGAGACCGTCGAGTCGATGCATCAGGAATATTTCGCGCGTCTTGGGCTTGAGCGTCGTCAGAGCCTCTTCGAGGCGCGTGACCGCATCGCGTGCCTCGAGCTGGTGGTGCGGATCGAGGCCGGCGATCGCGTCATCGTCATAGCTTTCGTGCGCCGCGTCGTGGTGCCGCGCCGCCGCGCTCGCGCGGTCGCGTACCAGGTTGCCGGCGATCCGGCTGAGATAGGCCTCGGGGCGTTCGACGCGGGTCGTGGTGCCGAGCAGGCGGCGAAAGCTCTCCTGGACGAGATCGGCGACGTCATCACGCGGTATACGCCGCGCGAAGAAGCGCGCGAGCCGCGGCGACTGGCTGCGGTAGAGCGCGTCCGAGGCGATCGAGCCACATGGCGACACGCGATCCTCGGGTGGCAATGGATCGTCTTCGCCGAGGCGTGCGGGTGGCAGGAACCGGTCGAACGTCATCTGGGCACGCCGCCGCCCGGCGGCTGTGCCGCTCCTGCCCGAATGCCCAGTTCTGCCATCGCCGTCTCCCGCGCATGAGACCAGCGCGAGAAGCCGGGTGTTGAGAACATGCCTGAGTCATGCGCCGACGTCTTTGGCCCCGAAGAGCTTGGACATGCACGTCGGCCACCCGGCGAATGCCTGGGCAGAACTGGCTCTCAGATCGAGGTTCTCACGCCTCGGCACCGCGGCAGGGCCGGATGCAATGCCAGTGTAGCAAGGGCTTGCGCGACTTCAACCTTAGCTGCGGTGAAGCGATCCCGCGGCCTGCGACTTGCTCCGTTCCGGAGATAGTTACCACCAAACCAGTTCATCTTTCTAACTGCGGGATCATCGGCCTTACGCTTGACCTAGAGCCGTAGTCTCACTTCCACAGGCGTGTCTGAGATCGGTGGTTTGTCAATGGCCGGGCTTGCGGATTGACTTTCGTAATCATCCTCCGCCGGAAGTGACACTATAGAATCTCTGTGATAGCCAAAGGTGTCTATCGAATTGGGGTGGGCACCGATTCGACGGGGCAACTTGCGTCTGAACACAGGGCGAGAAGCATTAACGAGGGGGCAAGGCAATGCGCGCTAGGACCGCGGTTCTTCTGATCGTCGTACTGGCGGTTATCGCTATCGGCTGGTATTGGCTTGATCATCGCGCAAGCACCACAGCGACCGCACCGCTAAAAATGCTGACATGGGTGGGTTATGACGAACCCGACTATGTGGCGGCTCTCGAGAAAGCTACGGGCAGGAAGGTCGTAGTCCAGACCTATTCCGGTGGCGAGCAGATGTATCAGCTGCTCACAAAGAGCCCTCCCGGAACCTTTGACGTCGTTATCGTGGACGCGGAATTTGGCCGCAAGCTGTTTGCTGAAAAGGCACTCCGCGAGCTTACCGACGATGACTGGAAATTTCCTGACCTGCTTACTTCTTTCACCGACGGAAATCCAGCGAGCTTGAACGGTAAGACGTTCGGCGCGGTGGCGCGTTGGGGAGCGGTTGGCCTGGTGTACAATACGACGATTTTCTCGCCCTCCGACGTTCAAAGCTATCGCG
The DNA here is from genome assembly GCF_017745215.1 of Sphingomonas sp. GTDB lineage: Bacteria > Pseudomonadota > Alphaproteobacteria > Sphingomonadales > Sphingomonadaceae > Sphingomonas. Next base: position 229,011 of record NZ_JAGHZV010000004.1, on the reverse strand, counting down.
TTCTACTGAGCCCCAAGGCCAAGGGAAAGGTAGGCATCTTCGATTGGTATCTGCCAACAATGGGGATATTGTCGAAGAGCCTCGGCAACTCTCGTCCATATGATCTCAACTCCCAGCAATTGGCGCAACTTGAGAAATACCTCCTGCAATTGCGTCCCCAAGTTGCTTCAATTCAAGCCGACACGGGTGCGGTGATCGACGACCTGCGCAGTGGACGGGTGGCGATCGTACCGGGCATCGGAGAATGGGCTTCCGCGGCGCTACAGTCGTCGGGGCTACCGATCGACTATGTTGTGCCCGATGAAGGGGGCATCATGTGGGTCGAAGCTTTCGCCATTCCGGCTACCGCGCGTGATCCGGTAGCTTCCCGAGCGCTGATTGCTGCGGCGATGCGGCCTGAAACCCTGGCGATGCTAGCTTCGCGCAAAGCCTATTTTTCGCAGGTAAGTCGCAAAACGGCGTACCTCCACATCGCCGAACCTGTGCGCAAGGCGCTCAAATCGACCACTCCTGAAGATGCGGAGCGCATCGCGGGAACGCTCCAGTTCCGAGAACTTCCGGGGCCTAGCACGCTTGAGGCGCAATGGTTAGAGGTTTGGAACCGCTTTAAAGTCGCTCGTTAATAATCGGCATAGCAAGGTGAGGCTTAGCCGATGCATAGCTTTCTGCACGCCATTTCTGGCTTCGTCGAGCGCAATCTGCTCCCAATAACCAAGCATAGACTTTGGCCCGCAGCCTACCCTTTTATGATACTACTGCTGGGTTTGTGGTCGGCGATGCAGCAGAAGTTCGTCGGGGATGTAACTCGTATCCTATTTTTTGTGATTTTCTTGTGCTTTGTCGTTTATTTCGTCTGGCTACGTTTCGCTCCCTTAGTGCTGCGGCGACGTTGGGTATGCATCTGCCAGCGCCATCACGTGCAGTTCTTTCAAGAGTTCATGTTCTCAAGTGTGATAGGCAATCACGTCCTACAGCGCGCGCCTCGTTTCGAGATCGTATCCTACCGACGCGGCAGTCTTCCTGACTATATAGCTAGAGAGCGGTCCGAATTGACGCGTCGCTTTCGGGATACGGCCGGCTACGTCGTCACTTTCGATCGTGAGGCCCTTATTCCGCTCGCCCATAGTGGGGTCCAGATCGGCGGTGAGACCTACAAGCTTTCCGAAATGCAAGCCTTGGGGCTCGACGAGAACTATAAGATGGAAGGCCTTGAGCCGGACAAACGCGCAGCCATTGATTTCACGGCCGAGCGAGTTGCACATTATGCTCGACCGCTGTTCTGGGGACTGGCCGGTGTCGTGCTGAAGCAGGTGACTCCGGCTTCTTCGGTCGGGGGGTTCGCGGTGCAGGATTCTGCTGGACGCCCGTCGATTGACCTCGCCGCGCTAGTGGCGGCCGTGAATTCGGACACCCCTCCGAGCTGCAAAATCTACGTGCTGAACTGGCCAGTCCTGCTCTGGAATCTCTTGGCCATAACGATCACCGGCAAGGCCGAACTGTTTCAAGATGAGGAGATCAAGCAGGTAACCGCGCTGCTAGATGGGCTCCGGCTCGCAGGCAAGCATGCCAACGTGATCGTCGTCGACAACCCTTTCGTCCTCATGGATGCAATTGAAGAGGAAGTTGAAACGATCGTTATCGGGGGCGGGTCATGGCTTCTTGACACCGCAAAACCCGAAATCAAGCTGCTTCCAATTCTAGCGCCGCAAGGCGCCATGCTTTCCAAGTATATGGAATGCCTAGGGTATCTAATGCTGCCGGCTCCCTACTCCACCGAAGTAAGAAAAGATGCAAGGACAATCGATACGTGGGTAAGACGCCAATTCGAACGTGAATTGCTCATTGGAAGTCCTACTTTCGATGCCACGCGCGTAAGTTTGCCGTGTTGGGTACCACTCAATCAAAAGGGCAATGTACTGCTTGGCCTTGATCTCGCAGGAATAGAGGTGATTGACCGAGTGATCCCGCTTAAAGCACCGCATCCGCTTTCGATATTTGAGATTGAGTGAGGCCATGACTGATCCCGCCTCCCGATCTTCCGCCACTAAGTGGCACCGATATCTGCGGATTTATGTACTGTTGGTATTCGGGTTGCCGGCAATTGCGTGTGTGATTGCCGCCGGCCTAGCGGTCGATGGTTTGCACAACGTGGATTCGACGGCGCTGAGTAGGGCCGGGAAAGAAAGCCTCCATTTCTTCCAGAATCCGGCAAATCTGCTAGTCGTCACATCCGCGAGCATTATTTCGGTGGTGCTAAGTCTGCTGGTGGCATGGGTTATTCACACTCGAAATCTCAGGTTCAAAATTCTTCTCATCTGCCTGTTCCTGATGCCGCAGGCGCTTCCTTATGAAGCCATTACCTGGATTGCACGGACCATACCGTCTCCGCCGATACCACTCGCGACTTACGTGCTCGTGTACAGATATATGCCAATTTGCTTGGTGTTTAGCTATCTAAGCGTATCGCGCTTCTCTCATGACATACTCATGGTAGCGCAGAGCCTCGGCCTTTCCGAAAGCCAAATCATAAAGAATCGCGTCATTCCAAATATATTATCGGCCATAATAGCTCAGTTTTTGTTCGTATTAATGATCATGGCTACTGATAATGTCGGCATGAGCTATTCGAGCGGAGGGCAGCTTACCGGTTTGGGCAACGTCATAAACGACTGGTCAAAAACCACCGACAATCGCGCAATAGCGTATGCATTGACATTCGTTGTTGCGATCGTCGGAGCGATTGCCGCGGGAGGCGCAAACGTGCTTGGCTGGTGGAGAGCTTCGATACGCGGCAAGCGCAAAGAGCTGTTTCAGAGAAGACGATCCGTCGCCGTCTGGCCGCTTTGGGCCCTTGCGGTCTTGATTGGCGGCACGCCGCTCGCTGTTTCATTGAGTCATTATTCGGAAATGAACGGGAAGCTCATGCCATTCTTGGCAGCAATCAGCCTGATTACGGCGCCCACCGTCATCTATCTGGCGGTCGGAATATTTCTGTCGGCCGGCAGCGCGCTCGTGATCTACCTTGTCGTACAGCAGCGTGAGACGCGTCCGCCGAGCGGCGCGCTTTCGGTCGCTGTTGCGATCTCAATGTTTGGGTTGCTCATACCGCCAGTGATGCGGGGAGATTTCTTCGTTACGCCGACCAGCTACCTGTTTCAATCTGCCGGCAGCGCCGGCTGGGCCGCATTCTGGATGTGGGTAACCTTATTTCCCGCTATCGCTGCCCTCGCGGCGCTGCACCCAGTCAGCCGGAATAACCGCTTCCAGAGCGTGCTGGAAAATGCAGGGGTCAGACCGGGGCGTCGCTTGATGCTGTCAATCGGCCATGCCCATCCTGCACTGCTCGGCGCAGCCTTGCTATGGTTGTTCTTCGCGCTCTTCGACACCTCCGTCAGTCGCTCCACGGCGGGCTCAGACCGGCCATTCGGTGTCTGGTTCCGCGATCAGATCTCAACAACCTATGACCCAGGCTTCATCGCGACCGGCGTCGTAATCAGTTACCTCTTGGCCCTTTTGCTTGGAATGGCGACCTTGCTCTTCGCAATCTCGAGGCGTTCTAATGTCCGATGAGAACCCTGCCCCCAACTTTTCGATAAAAGACGGCCGTTTTCGGCTGCCGACAGGAATCGATGTAGAAATTCCTCGCCTCATCGTCCCCGACAAGGGGCTACTAATTGTCGTTGGGCCCAATGGTGGAGGCAAGACCTCTCTGGCTACCTATCTCTGTGGGCTGAGGCGTGAACAGCCCAGCGTCGTGCACGAACTGCCAGCGATGTGCTGGCAGCACGCGGAACTGGTCCCCGGAACTGTGCTCGATAATCTCGAGCTAGTGCGCCACAGTTCGAAATTCGCGCTTGGATCCAACAGCGAGATCGAGGCGGTATTGCGCTACGTGGATCTGACGACCAGCCAGAGGAAATCGGCAGCCACACTCAGTGGCGGTGAAGCCCAGCGTCTGAGCATCGCGCGGACATTGATGACATCCCGCTTTGGCATGATTCTGGATGAGCCCAGCTCTTCCCTTGACTATCTCGGAATTGAGCAGCTCGTGACAGCGCTCGATGTTTATCTGCAGCATCGCCAACCTTTGGCGACGTCCGGTTGGATCGCGGAGCTCAACGTCGACCGGCGTTTTGTCATCTGCATCACCCACGACCGGATGTTGATTGAGCGCCTTGCCCCACTCAACCCACGTTTCGTGGCCATTGACCAAAATACCGCCCGTGGCGGAAAGTCTATCACTGTTGATACGAACGGCGGCCTAGGTTACCCTCTTTCTGAAATTCGAGCACGGCCGCCATCCCTGTTTTGGGCGGAATTTTTCGATGCCAAAAACATTTTTTACACCGAGGCGATCGGTAAGATCGAGGCCCTTTTTCAGCTGCGCCGTCGGAAAACGGGCACCAGGGGCTTCGTGATTATCGACGACGATAAGGTTCTTGTGCGTCTGACGCAGGAAAATTCAACCTACGTTCAGGGGAAAGTACGTGAAATAGACCAGACCGACGGTGACAAACCATGCACCAATTTGCTGGTAGAATTCTCGAACGATGCCATGGAGCCGATGTCGATATGGTCGTGCGTTCCCGGTAAGGCGGAGGCTTGGGTGAAACCAAATGCCGATATATGGGTGGGAATTGAAGAACCGACGAGTTCGCGCTCGCACGTTGCGGAAGGCCATCGCTGACCATGGGAATGCGGGTTGACCACATCAAGTACAGCGCTCTCGCTGAAGGCCTCGCAAGGGAGCGAGCTGCCCACGCGCCTCATTATGAATTCGGCGCTCTTTATACGCTGTTTTTCGTAGGCGACGAACTTCTCCACGCGTCCTCAGCAGACGGCGACTGTCTGGTAAGCGTCAGCGTGAGCAGGGACGATAAGCTGCGGCACGCGGTCGCGTTCGCACCCTTCGGAGCCGACCTCCCAGCGTTCTTCGCCGAGTTGGTGAAGCTCATGGAAGTGCAAGGCATCCGCCTCGATACGCTTCGCCACGTTCCGATAGAACGTTCAGTTACCGTAGCCGAGCAAGTGAGCGCCGTTGCCGATCTGGTATGCGGTCCCAATACGCCGGTCGAGTTCGAGGATCGATTTCCGCAGATCGAATGGGATCTCCGCGCAGTCTTGCCGGAAGCGGTCCTGCCGCGCGACCTGCCTCAGAGCTTTCCGTCGGCAGAATTCTCAAATTGGCGCTATCAAGCCCGCCGGTTCGTTCGTGGAAACGGCGAGCCCATAGTTCGCGATTACGACATAGATACCGACTTCGCCGCGGCTTGCGCCTTTGCTGAGCGCATTGCGGGCGAGATGGATGACCATGGGGCACATAAGGGCGACCGCGCGATTGCGCCGGTCGTGCGCTTTCTGGAGCGTCTTCGCCTTGCTCGCGCGGAGCATTTCGGTCGGGTTATGGAGGTCGCCGGCAAGATGGTGGGCCTTTCTGTCGGCGGAGCGGTGACCGGCGATATGGCTGCGCTTTATGTCCATTTGGCCGATCACAATCTGAGAGGCGGAGCCCAGTTTTGCTTTCTTGAAGCCATGCACACCGCGAGAGCACTAGGTTTCGAGCGCCTGTGCGTTGGAGGCTCCGAAACGGAAAGCTTGCTTCGGTTCAAGGCTTGGAATTTCGGTCATGCTTTCCATCGTTACGCGACTAAGCGGGAACTGTGCGAGATCGACACCGTAGCCGACCCCGCAAAGAATTGCGGGCATCATGCTGGGCAGGCTGAGGACCGCACTGAGGCGTCCCGCTCACACGCGCGTTCGCATCGTGCCATGCGGGGCACCAACGACTTCCTCAGTCGCGAATTCGCCTAACACCCCCGAGCACAGACGCAATCGCGTACGTTAGCCGGGCCATCGACTTGTACGGGATGGGACATCGTCGGCGACGCAGCTACCGATGCGAGTCGTGGGCTGGTCAGAAATTTGGCAAAACGGTCGAGGCGGTCGTTCGTCCGGTGTTTTCGCACCTCCGGCCATTTTCAACTATCCTCTGACACCTCGCCCGCTCGGCGGCAACGGCAGATGGACGCGGGCAAGCGGTGCGCACGCTGGCGGACATGCTGCGCATGCCGCCAGGGTTCGCGCGTTTGTCGTAGGCCCGCGTCGCACACTTGCTCGCCTGGCTTGCGGCGCAACGGCGGCTAGCCCCCAGGCCCGCGCGCACGCCGCTGCGCCGCGCCGCTCGCAAGAGTGCTCCCTTTTGTTTGATCGCCGTTCGCCGTCCGGGCGACCGCGCTCTACGCCGCCGGGCAGAGCCCGGCTCTGCCGAGCCCGTGCCGGTCTCGGCCTTCGGTGACGATCGCTGGCGCTTGGGCCGGCGCCTGACGGCACCGGCCTGACGGACGCCGCGCGTGCGCGCGGCGGCGTTGCTGGAGGCCGCTCCCGGCAAGCGGGGACGGGCGGCGCTCCCTGCTAGGCCCGCCGCGGCCGGCGGCAACCCCTCCGCTTCGCTCCGGGGTGCTCCACTTGCGTTCCGCCCTTCGGTGCCGCCGCCCGCTCGTGCGGGCCTCTCCGGTCGCTTCTCGCCGCCCGCCCCCGCTTTCCGGGAGGGCCATGGGCTTTTTCGGGTGGCGCAAGGAGGCGAGCCGTGCATTCTCCCCACCAGCGTTCCGCCAAGACCGGCCGCCGGACCCCGGCGCGTGGCGCCGGCCGCGTCAGCCTGTACGACGAAGTCACCGACCGCATCATCGCCGAACTCGAAGCCGGGCGGCTGCCATGGGTGCAGCCGTGGGGCGCGGCTGGCCCCGGTCCCGGGCTGCCGCGCAACGCGCTCAGCCGCCGCCCCTATAGCGGGGTCAACGTCCTGATCCTGTGGGGCGCGGTCATCCGCCATGGCTATCCGTCGCAGAGCTGGCTCACCTTCCGGCAGGCGCAGGAGGCGGGCGGCTGCGTGCGCAAGGGCGAGCACGGCACCAGCGTCGTCTATGCCAACCGCTTCATCCCGCGCGAGGCGGGCAAGACCGGCAGAGGGGGTGGGATCGAAGGCGCGGGCGGCGAGGGACGCGAAGGCGGCGAGCCCGCCGCGTCCGGTGACGAGCGGAGCCGCGCGATCCCGTTCCTCAAGCGTTTCACTGTGTTCAACGTGGCGCAGTGCGAAGGCCTGCGCGAAGGGCTCGCCCCGGACCCAGTGCCGCTTCCCGAGCGCGAGATCGTCCCTGTCGCAGAAGCCTGCATCGCCGCGAGTGGCGTCGAGGTGCGGATCGGCGGCAACCGCGCCTTCTACGCGCCCGGTTCCGACTATGTGCAGGTCCCGCCACAGCCCGCCTTCTTCGAGCAGGTCGACTATTACCGGACCTGCCTGCACGAGCTGACCCACGCGACCGGGCATCCGGCCCGGCTGAATCGCGACCAGTCGGGCTGCTTCGGCAGCAAGCCCTATGCGCGCGAGGAGCTGGTCGCCGAGATGGGCTCGGCGTTCCTGTGCGCGGCGCTCGGCATCGCGCCGACCGTGCGCCACGCCGACTATATCGCGAGCTGGCTCGACGTGCTGCGCGAGGACAATCGCGCGATCTTCCGCGCCGCGAGCGCCGCGACCAAGGCCGCCGACTGGCTGCTCGCGCGCCACACGCAAGCGCAGGACGCAGCGCGGGAGCGGGCGGCATGAGCACGCCCGCTCCCGTCGCGTCCGCGCCAGCCCGCTTCGACGCCGAGGCGACACCGATCGGCGTCCAGAGCCTCGTTCCCGGCGTCGCGCCGATCACGCAGGCCGACCGGCTGGCGTTGCGCGCCGCGCAGCCGCTTGGCCCCAAGAAGCCGCAGCGCGCGTGCGACCTCGGCCTGTTCGACCTCGCCGCGCGCAACCAGCTCGAGCTGTTCACGCCCCGGCCCGCGCCGACGCCCGCCGCGCCGCCCGACCGGCCTTCCTCCCCCACCTTCCCCAAGGAGTCCGACCGATGAACCTGCTCACCCCCGAGCTGCGCGCGGCGCTGCGCCGCAACGGCGACGCCCCCGACCACCCCGGCCACGACCCTGCGCCGCTGGTCAAATTTTTCAATCCGCTTGGTCCCGCGACATGGCTTGCGACCGAGCTTCATCCCGATGGCGACACGCTGTTTGGGCTCGCCGACTTGGGCTTCGGTTGCCCCGAGCTGGGCACGTTCAGCCTGTCCGAACTGGCGGCGGTGCGCCTGCCGTTCGGGCTCGGCATCGAGCGCGACCTGCTGTTCGCGAGCGACGTGCCGCTGTCGGTCTGGGCCAGGTCGGCGCGCCTCGCCGGTTCGATCCTGCTCGCCGAGCGGCTCGCGCGCACGCGCGGCGCGATCCTCTCCGACCCGCTTCCGGACCCTGAGGGGGACGGCTGAGGGTCCCATCAAAGTACTACTTTGATGGGTTCCCTGACGCGCGGCGCGTCTCGCCGCAACGAAGCCGGTCCCGCCTCACCTGCAAGCGCGACGGGACCGGCACTCCAATCAGGAGCAGTGCCATGAAACTCGAATTCATTCCCTTGGACAAGCTGACCGTCAGCAAGGCCAACATGCGCTATGCGAAGAAGGCCCCGGACGTGTCGGACATCCTGCCGACCGTGCGCACGCGCGGCGTCATCCAGCCGCTGATCGTGCGGCCCAATTGCGAGCCCGGCGTGTTCGAGATCGTCGGCGGGGCGCGGCGCTTCCACGCCGCGCGGATCGTCGCCGAGGAACGCCGCGCCGCCAAGCCTGCCAGCCCGCCCGACGCCGAGCCGCTGCCGTGCGCGATCCTCGAAGGCGGCGACGACGCCGATGCGGTCGAGGCCTCGCTGATCGAGAACCTCGCCCGCCTCGACCCCGACGAAGTGACGCAGTGGGAGACGTTCACCCGGCTGGTGAAGGAGGGGCGCAGCCTCGCCGAGCTGGTCGCGACGTTCGGGCTTCCCGAGCTGACGATCAAGCGTGTGCTCGCGCTCGGCAACCTCTTGCCGCGCATCCGCGACCTCTATCGCCGCGAGCAGATCGATGCCGCGACCGTCCGCCAGCTGACGCTCGCCAGCAAGGCCCGGCAGAAGGAGTGGCTCGCGCTCTACGACGACGAATCGGCCTATTGCCCGACCGGCCACCAGCTCAAGGCGTGGCTGTTCGGCGGCGCGTCGGTGCCGGTCGGCAACGCGCTATTCGACGTGGAGGCGAGCGGGATCGCCACCGTCGCCGACCTGTTCGGCGAGGACCGCTATTTCGCGGACGTGGGCGCATTCTGGACCGCGCAGAACGAAGCGGTCGAGGCGCGCCGCGCCGCCTATCTCGAAGCGGGATGGAGCGACGCGGTGGTGGTCGGACCCGACGCGCACTTCCATTCGTGGGAGTATGAGAAGGCGACCAAGCGCAAGGGCGGGCGCGTCTATATCGTCGTGTCCCCGCGCGGCGAGGTCACCTTCCACGAGGGCTATCTGACCGGCAGGGAGGCGCAGCGCGCGCGGCGACGCGACGGCGAGAACGGCGGAGACACCGCCGCGCCTGCCACCAAGCCGCAGCGGCCCGAGGTCACCAGCGCGATGCAGGGCTATATCGACCTGCACCGCCACGCCGCCGTCCGCGCCGCGCTGACCGGCCACCCGCAGGTCGCGCTGCGGCTGATGGTGGCGCACGCGATCACCGGCTCGCACCTGTGGAGCGTGCGCCCCGAGCCGCAGTCGGCACCGAACGATGCGGTCCGCGAGAGCGTCGAAACCTGTCGCGGCGAGACGGTGTTCGACGAGCGCCGCCGCGCGGTGCTGGGGCTGCTCGGCTTCGATCCCGAGGAGCCGACCGTGGTCGGCGGCAATGGCGATCCCTATGGCATCGTCGGCGTGTTCCTGCGGCTGCTCGCGCTCGGCGACGCCGAGCTGCTCGACGTGATCGCCATCGTGATCGGCGAGAGCCTCGCCGCCGGAAGCGCTGCGGTCGAGGCGGTCGGTGCCGAGATCGGCGTGCGCATGGCGGACTGGTGGCAGGCCGACGACGCCTTTTTCGAGCAGGTCCGCGACAAGGAAGTGCTCGCCATGCTCGTCGCCGAGGTCGCTGGTAAGAGCGTCGCCGACGCCAACGCCAAGGAGAAGGGCGCGACGATGAAGCGCATCATCCGCGACTGCCTCGACGGCACGGGCGGGCGCGCCAAGGTCGAGGGATGGGTGCCGAAGTGGATGGCATTCCCGCCCGACGCCTATACCACGCGCGGCGGCGTCGGCAGCGTCAAGGCGCGCGCGCTGGTGGTCGCCGCGCTCACCGCCGACGACGAGCCGGACCCGGCGTCGCCGGGCGCGGGCGCGCTTCCCGAGCCGGATCCGGAAGCGGAGCCGGCCGCGCAGCCGGAGCCTGAGGCGGTGCCGCTCGCGGCATGAAGACGGACGGGCGGCGGCGCGTCCTGCCGCCCGTTTCCTGCTCGAAAATGGGTCAAAATTCGGCCGCGCGCCGCCGCCCTCCGGGCTGCGGCGCGCGGCTATTTCGGGTTTATCCGAATATCTCGCTTCCCTCGCCTCGCATGTCGTCGATCAGTTTGGAGGCAAATCCGGTGACTCGCTTGTAACATCCGACATGCGCGCTGCGGCGAGCGGGACCAGAATATTTGCCTGATCGGGTCGCTATGTTCAGCGACCTTACGAGCGCTCTCACCTCGCGATCGGAGAGGATGAATGCCGCGGTACTCAACGCTATTAGGCGTCTTCTTGGTGCGGTGAAGGAAAAGCGATCGGCGACGGCTTCGGCGTAGTCTCTGGCGCTGAGCATCGTACTCGCTTGAAACGGCGTCTCGCAGCACTCCTGAAAGTAATCCATCACGGCACTGTACTGCGCCTGACTCGGAGGGTTGAAAGCCTCGTATCCCGGATAGGGAATCGTCATTCGGATTGCGAAGCGCTCGATCGAGCCGTCCTGGCCGAGGAAACGCACGATCTGCTGCCTCCTGGCTTTGTAGCGCCGCTTTTTGGGGGGCTTGACCTTACCCGCGAGCGATAGGTCTAGCTCCCAGTGACGATGGGTCACGCGATCCTCGACTTGTGGCGCGTGGGCTTCGCTCATGTTCCCTTCCAGCTCTTTCGAACTCGATTCAGGCTAAGCGGACCACGTGATCGCGCAAGAGGCTGGTGACGAGCGGTGCTGGACGCGAGTCAACATGAACGAGAGCCGTCGAGCGTCGCTGGCGTCGGCAAATGCCGGCGAGATCTCCTGCCGCCGCCGAAAATACGGATCCGATCTGCCGAGTAGCGGTTGGTCGCTCCCTTAATGCGCGGACCCTCGTCGAGTGCATCGGCCTTGTACTCCGCCCGGCGCGATGAGGCGGTTCGTGCCGGATACGGGTCTCCCGTGCGTGCCGGCGTACCCATTCCGCAGCGTCGTCCGTCGACCTGGAGCGGGCTCGGACCGCGCGAAACCATCGCGGGCGAACTCATTTCCCCGCCGGCCAAGGCCGGCTCCTCGCGGCCGCTTCGCTGCAAATGAGCCCGCCGCTCCGGTCCTCCGCTCACGCTTCGGCCTGACGGTTCGCGCGTCCCGCTGCGCCGCTCCTTTTGGTCGCCCGTCGCACGCGAAAGGGTCGTGGGCGAGCAATCAGGAGACCTTCAATGCCTTCGATCGGAACCGTTTCCCGCACCGCCAACGGCGGCTTCAAGGGCCAGCTCAGGACGCTGTCGATCCGCGCCGAGATCGAGATCAGCCCCAACCGCGGCAAGACCAGCGAGGTGCAGCCGGACTACCGCGTCGTCGCCGGCGGCGTCGAGATCGGCGCGGGCTGGGTCCGCCACGGCGAGACTTCGGGCAAGGACTATGTGTCGCTGAGCCTCGCCGCGCCCGAGTTCGGACCTCGCCGGCTCTACGCCAACCTCGGCCGTGCGGCGGGCCAGGACGACGACGATGTGTTCGCGCTGATCTGGAACCCGGCCGACTGAGCCGGCGCGAGGCCCCGCGCCCACCGCGGCGCGGGGCCAAGCCGGATCGAATTCGGAGGTCTTCGTTTTCGATCCTGCCGGCTCACGGGCCGGCGCGGCATCGCCCGCGGAACCGGACGGCATCCCGCCGCTCGGCGAACCGGAACGATCCCATGGACGACGACGATACGATCGAGCGCGCCGCACGGGCGCGGCGCGGCACGCCTTTCCTCACCACCGACCAGGCCGCGGCCTATCTGGCGCTATCGGCGCGGCTGCTCAGGAAGCTGCGCACCAGCGGCAAGGGTCCGGTGTTTCGGCGCCACAGCCGCTACGTCCAATATCATATCGACGACCTCGACAACTGGTCGCGCGAGCATTCGGCCCGCGAGGTGCGCCATGCGAAGCGGTGACGCGCGCGGGTCCGACGGGCCGCTGTTCGCCTGGGGCGAGGCGCTGCGCAGCGCCCGCGCGTCGCGCAGCCGGCTGCGCCGCCGCGCGGCCCTCGTCGCGGTTCCGGCGCTGTGCGCGCTCGCGACCGCAGTCGCGCCGCCGACCCCGCGGCTGGTCTGGAATGCCAGCCCGAGCATGGCGATCGGGCTCTATTCGGTGTCGCCCGGCGCATCGGCGGCGACCGGCGAGCTGGTGATCGCATGGCCGCCGAACAGGGCTCGCCGGCTCGCCGCTGCGCGCCGCTACCTGCCCTCGAACGTGCCGCTAGTGAAGCGCGTCGTCGCCATGCCCGGCGACGAAGTCTGCGCGCTGGGTGCACGCATCTTCATCAACGGTAGCCCCTCTGTCACCCGCCGCACCGCCGATCGGGAGGGCCGCCCGCTTCCCTGGTGGGAAGGCTGTGTGCGCCTGCGCGAGGGCCAGCGGTTCCTGCTTGTCGAATCGAGCCCGGACTCGTTCGACGGGCGCTATTTCGGCGTCAGCGAGCGCGCCGACATCCTCGGCAAGGCACGGCTGCTATGGGCGCGCTGAGCCTGTTCGTCGCGCTCGCGCCGGTCGCCACCTTGCCGGTCGCGGCCGATCCCGTCGACCAGTGGCGCGGCTTCATCGCCGAGGCGTCGCTCCGCTTCGGCGTTCCGTCGGAGTGGATCGCGCGAGTGATGCGCGCCGAAAGCGGCGGCCGCACCACGCGCGGCGGACGCCCGATCCGGTCGGCCAAGGGCGCGATCGGCCTGATGCAGCTGATGCCGGGGACCTGGGCCGACATGCGCGCGCGGCTCGGTCTCGGCGCCAATCCCGACGATCCGCGTGACAACATCCTCGCCGGGACCGCCTATATCCGGCTGATGTACGACCGGTTCGGCTATCCCGGCCTGTTCGCCGCCTACAATGCCGGGCCCGGCCGCTACGCCGCCTATCTGCGGGGCGAAGCGCGGCTTCCGCCGGAGACGATCGCCTATCTGGCGCAGGTCACCGGGCAAGCCCCGGAAGCGCGGCCGGCCGCAAGGTCAGCACCGAAGGGGATCGAACCGCCCCCCATCGATCCGCTGTTCGCGATGCGCGCAAGCGTCACGATTGCCGCAGAACCTGCTGCCGAAGCGACGCCGCGACCGCCCCTGTTTGCGATCCGCCGCGATGTCCCCTGAGCCGCAGAGGTGGGAGGGGGCTCGTCTCGTTCGTCCAAGCATGACGGACGGCGGAGCGGCTATCAAGGCCCGCGGGTGCCCCCCAATTTTGCTGCGAAATGGAGCGCGCTTCGCGCGCGCGTTGTTGGCCCCGGCGCAACAAAATCGGCTCCCCCCGCGTCCGCTTCGCGGCGCCTCCGCTTTCGCTCCGGCGGCCCTGACAGCCGCTCCGCCGCCCGTCTCTCCAACGTCGTTCTCGATCAGGAGGACGGTGTTGAGGAGTATGGTCATGTCTGTTGAAAGTATCGGAGCGGCATCGGAGCGCGTGATGACGGCGCTGGTTTCAGGGCTCGCGCTCGAGTTCGGACGCGAGGTCGGCGAAGCACTGGCGCAGCGCTTTCTCGATGCCGAAGAGGCCGATTTTCACTGGGATGCGCGTGTCTCAGAGCGCTGGCTCGGGACCTATGACGCCGCCGATGACGACGCGATCGAACTCGATCGGGTGGCGATTTTCGGGCGGTTCGACGGCGAATGGTTCGTCGCGGTGTGCATCGTCGATGGCGACGGATGCCCGCATGGGTTGATGGGTCGGCGCACATTCCGCAGCGAGCGCGCGGCCAGGCGCGCCTATGCCGATGCGCGTTGAGCAACTGATTTCAGGCCGGGGTGCGGCGTCCAGCGGGCGCCGTGCCTCGGCTCTCTTTTTGAGCCGGCAAGGGAACGAGGGAGAGGGGGCGAAGCTAGAAGGGCGAATGCAAGATAAAGGCAGTGTCTCGCGACACATGCCAAGTGATTGTCTGCACATCTTTTTTTCACGAGACAGGCCGGCGCGCCCGCGAGACGGTCGCGCGCGGAACGGCGAATTTCCGTGGGTTTTCGGGCGCAGTCGCGAGACTCCCCTCAGCGGTGGGCATGGCCGATGAGCGACGACGATTTCGAACCCAAGCTCGGTCGGATCGGCAATCGCCCCGGCAGGAAGGGGAAGCGCTACCTCGGCTTGGTGGTCGCCGCGGCGGCGCGCGCGGGCAAGGTGTTGGGCAAGCGCGGCCGGCGGTTCGACGGCAGCCGCATCGGCCGGGGCGCAGCGGTCGGGCGGCTGCTCTCGAGCCGCGACCGCCACGCCGCTTTCCGCGCCCGCCGCGCGGTGGTGAAGACCAGGCTGGTGCGGCTCGGCGGCAAGGGGATCGCCGGCGCCCGCGCGCATCTGCGCTACCTCCAGCGCGACAGCGTCACGCGCGAGGGCGAGCCCGGCCGGCTCTATTCGCCTGGCGACGACCATGCCGACGGCAGGGGGTTCCTCGACCGCTCGGCCGGCGACCGTCACCAGTTCCGCTTCATCGTCTCGGCCGAGGACGGCGCCGAATATGAAGATCTCAGGCCGCTCACGCGCCGGCTGATGGCGCAGATGGAAGCCGACCTTGGCACCCGGCTCGACTGGGTCGCAGTCGACCATTTCGATACGGGCCATCCGCACACGCACATCCTGCTGCGCGGCGTCGACGAACGCGGCGCCAATCTCGTCATTGCCCGCGAATATATCGCGCACGGCATCCGCGCCCGCGCCGCCGAGCTGGTGACGCTCGACCTGGGGCCGCGCACCGCCCGCGAGATCGAGGCGCGGCTGCGCCAGGAGATCGGCGCCGAGCGGCTGACCACGATCGATCGCAAACTCCTCCGTGCGATGGATGCCGAGCGGGTCGTGGCGAGCGCCGACCACGATCCCTTCCAGCAGTCGCTCCGCGCCGGCCGGCTCAAGACGCTTGGGAGCATGGGCCTGGCCGAAGAGCTGGGCGGCGGTCGCTGGCGCCTTGCCGAGGATCTCGAAGCGACGCTGCGTGCCATGGCCGAGCGCGGAGACATCATCCGCACGATGCAGCGCGAGCTGACCGCGCGCCGGCTCGAGCGCGAAGGCGCCGATCGCGCGATCTTCGAGATCGGCGCCGACCAAGCGCCGGTCGTCGGCCGGGTGGTCGCGCGCGGTCTCGCCGACGAGCTCCGCGACAAGCACTATCTGCTCGTCGATGGCATCGACGGCCGCGCCCATTATGTCGATATCGGGCTTGGGTCGGCGACCGCGCCGCTGTCCGAGGGCACGATCGTCCGCGTGTCGGCGCGCGAGGCGTCGGTTCGCGAGGCCGACCGCACCGTCGCCGAAGTCGCCGCGGCGAATGACGGCTATTACTCGGTCGAGCTCCATCTACGGCACGATGCCCAGGCCAGCGAAGTCTTCGCCGAAACCCATGTCCGCCGGCTCGAAGCGATGCGTCGCGCGGGGGCCGGCGTCGAGCGCGAGCCCGACGGCCACTGGCGGATCGCCGTCGACCATCTCGATCGCGCCGCCGCCTATGAACAGCGGCAGCTCCGCGAGCGTCCGGTGGAGGTCGAACTGCTTTCGCCAACGCCGCTCAAGCAGCTCGCTCGCGCGGACGCCGCGACCTGGCTCGACCGTGAGCTGGCCGCCGATCGGCCGGAGCCGTTGCGTGACGCTGGATTCGGGCGCGAGGTCCGCACCGCGCTCGATGTCCGCCGCCAATGGCTCGTCGAGCAGGGCCTTGCCGAAGAACGGGACGGGCAGCTGCGCGTGCGCGTCAACCTGCTCGCCGCGCTCCAGCGCCGCGAGCTGCTGCGCGTCGCCGACCAGCTGTCGGACGAGCTCGGCCGGCCATTCGCCGAGGCGCGCAACGGCGAGCGCATCGAGGGGCGCCTCGCGCGCCGGCTCGATCTCACCAGCGGGCAGTTTGCGCTGATTGAGAAATCGAAGGAGTTCACTCTCGTGCCCTGGCGTCCGGCGCTTGAGAAGCAGATCGGCAAAGAGGTCGGTGGAATCATGCGCGACGACGGCGTCAACTGGCGGTTCGGGCGCGGGCGCGTGGGTCCGGAGATTTCGTGAGGAGAGCGGGCGTCAGACGCCTGCTTCGGCGCGCAGCTCTTCGAGGCGCTCGCGGCAGACTTGCTCGACGACGTCGCGCAGCCGCTTCACCGACGAGGCGATCGCATCGAGATCCTCGGCCGAGACGGTGTAGCTCGCCGAATAGCGCGCCTCGACATAGGCACGCTTCAGCAGCTCGAACCGGCGCCGATCGACGCGCGTCGCGCGTGGCCAGGCTTCGATCAGCCGTGGCTCCTTGTCCTCGGCCAGCGAGCGCAGGAATTTGATGTTGTGCGAGCGGGGGAAGTAGAGGGTCCGCACCAGCAGGAAGCAGGCATATGCGGTTTCCGCCGCTTGATGCAGATTGAAGGCTGCGATCTTTCGCCAGTTGGCGGCATCTTCGTCCTTACCGGCTGCGAATGCCGCCACTTCGACCCATTTCTTCACCGCGCCGGACTGTTCGTCGAAATACCGCTGTGCCATCTCATACGCGTCGCGCGGCGCCAGCGGCTTCGGCGTAGCAAGCGCGTGGTTGGGAAGTTCGTAAAGTGCAATGCCGTCGCGCGCGATGTCGACCCAGAAATACTCTCCACGCTCGAGCGCCTTGTTCACCTCGTCGAGCGTGTGGACGATAATGTTGACCGGCCGTCCGACCGCCTCGTCCCGAAGGATCTTGTCCTCGGCAACATACCAGTAGTCCGCGATGTCGGTCAGGTCGCTGTGGCTGACGATGATCAGCAGGTCGTAGTCCGACTGATAGCCGTTCTCCGGCTCATCCACCCAATCGTCACGCGCGTAGCTCCCGAACAGGATGATCTTGAGGATCTTCCCGTTCCGCTTCCACGGCTGCGTCGCACCCGAGATCGCCTGCGCGAACTCGCCCATTAGGGTTTTCTTGACGCGCTCCAGCTCAGCCTGCTGCGCCGCGGGCAAGTGATCGACGTCGTTACGCATGGTGCGGGCCGTGATTGAAAAACGCGAGCATCCCCGATGCTACTCTGCGCGGGACTCTTCCTCAACCGCGGTCGCCGTGCGCCAAATTTAGGCATTTCACATAGCCTTGACGCCGATCCATGAAGCTGCCGTTCTCGCGATTGATTCATCCCGTATGCTAAGGGCAATTGGCGAACGCGTTCTCGAGACAAGACTTTATCACTGTACGTGACATTCCGAGGGAAACGGTATGGCGGAAACGAAAGTCTACGGGGACGGCCCAATCTTCGCCGGTACTGGCCGCTCAATAGGATGCGCCGCGGGCCTAGGTCGATGAGCTGGTGGCACTAGCTGCACTCAAACAAGCTCACGAAAGCGCACCCACGTAATGGCGCTCGATTTGGCGCAGGTTGTGGAGCGGCTAGCCCGCTTTACGGGGGCCGATCTCACCCAAAGGCTAGCTGGCTTCGAGCGGAGGGCGGTGGGTGTTTCGTCCGCCACCTGCCATAAATTTCTGTGCGAGATTGAAGCGGATGGCGCGCTGCTAGAAGCTGCCGCCGAAGTGAAGCGTCTTGCGGGTCAGATCAACGTCACCATCCATGCGCTCGGCATTCTGCTGTGCCTGCCCCACATCCTGGAGCCGGACGAGCAAGTCGAGTCCGTCTCACTGGGCGCGGGTAACGCCGGTCGTGAGTTCGATCTGGAGACCAATCGACGGGTCGCGGAATTCAAGTTCATCCGCTGGCGGGGCGGCGCGGAGTCGATCCGCCAGAACGGCGTGTTCAAGGACTTCTTCCTGCTCGCCGACAGCGAAACGACCAAGCGCAAATATCTCTATCTCCTGGGAACGCAGCACGCCGAGAAATTTCTCCAGGGCGGGCGCGCGCTCCCGAGCGTGCTGAGCAAAGACGAGATGGTGCGCGCGAGATTCTATGCCCGGTTCGAGGATCGGTTTGCCACGGTGCGTGACTATTATGCGGCGCACCGGCATTTGGTGACGATCCAAGATGTCTCCCCCTGGGTGTGGGAGCTGGCGCAGATCGTCCCGGACATCGACGAGACGGCGGCGGTGTGAGAGACGTGGCGGCGGAGCGGTTTACTGCCCCGCTTCGCCGTCGTCCGGGATGCCGCCCAGTAACAGCGCGGCCGCTATCATCGCATAGCCTTTCGGTCCCGATCCGACATTGTCGAGAACGAGACGCTGCAAATTGTCGGCGTGTGGATTTCCCCGGGTGGTCGTTCGCCGAGGCGGTCGGGCAAGCTTGCGGATTGCCTTGAAATCGACTCCGTCGACCAATGTCCGCACGCCCGCCAGCTGAACTGCGAGATCGGGCGGTGCGACGTCGAGCCAGCCCTCGGGAAGGCCGGCGGAGGCCGCGACGTCGGCGAGCGATACGCCAAGCGCGGCAATGCCCTCTTCAGTCAGCGCCTGATGCGGGCAGCTATGGAAGGGAAATGCCTCGGCGAATTCCAACGTCAATCGCGCCAGCTTCGCGACATGCTCCACACAACATTCTGCGACGTCGCGGTCGTAGAGCGCTGCCGGCATGGCGGGTTCGCGGCCGGCAAACCGGTACGTCCAACGGCGCCCCATGCCGGTGCCGCCGAAACCGACGGTCGAAACCCGGCCTTCCTTCTGCGAGAAGTTGCGCAGGAGAAGGAAGAAGCGGGCGACGGGGTCGGCACGCATCTCGTCCTGCTTTTGCGCGAGCCATTCGCGAAAGCCGGGGACATGCGCCATCTCCTTCTGAAGCAGGAAAGTCACGCTTCGCGCCGCGCTCAGAAAGGCATTGAGATTATATTGGAGTTCATACGCACGGGTTCGGCGGACGCGGCGGGCAAAATAGTCGGCCTCGAACAACCGCTCTTCGACGAGCAGCAGGCTGGTGAGGCGAACCGTTGTCATATCGGTCGATGGAGAGCGCGCACTCTCTCAGCGCTCCAGCTCGATCAGCAGGCGTTCGGCGAAGGCATTGAGCTTGGGAATCCGGTCCGCGAAAACCTCGACATGTCCCGAATTGTTGAGCAACCCGACCTCGGCGGCTTCGGCCGCCGCGAGAATCGGCGCCAACCGCTCCCTGTCCACCGAGAATAGGATGTGCGGCACCTGCGACGAATGCGGCGCCTCGCCGAGCAGGCCGCCGTTGCAACTCGAGATCGGCGCGGCGCCGGCCGCTGAGAGTGCGTAGATGGCACCTCCCGTGCCGACGTCGAATCCGCCCAGCTCACTGCAGGACTCGTAAATTTCGTCGAGCAGCTCCACCAAACGATCGTCGTCGTCGTCGCAGATCGCGCCGATCTCCTGCAGCAATTCGGCCTCTTCGGCCACAAGCTGACGCGCGTCGGCGATCGAGTAACCGCGCATATCCACATAAGCGTGGTTCAGGAGGATGCCGTCCTCCGCGTCGGCATTCTCGAACGGGCCGATCGCTGAGGGATCAACCTCGCGCACGATCTCGACGTCAACGCTCTCCCACATTGCGATTCTCCGACTTTGTCTTCACACCGGGACCACCACTGCCGCCGATTTATCCTGCCTGCGCACACCGAAGGTGATCGGCGTGGCGATGTTGTTCGGCGGGAAGAGAAGCGTAAAGCCGGTGCCGTAGGGGGCCTTGGCTTTTGCCGGCACCTTCTCCGGCGTCACGGGATAGTAGATTATCACGCCGCGACCGGGGCTTCGCAGATTTTGCAGGCCTTGATTGGCGTTGGGCAGGTCGGTTCGGTAAGCGATGTACTCGGCCAGCGCACGATGCTTGGGATCGTTGTACGTTCCGAAGCGGCCGTCGTTATAGCCGCGATGGATCACGTTGAACGGTGTTTTCCCGATCGTCAGCGGCGTGCGGTCCGAATCCACTTGCGGCGCCAAGAGCAGCCAATCGGTGACGCCGGCGCTTTGCGCGCCGGTGCGTTCCAGGAACTCGATCTGGAGCTGCATCGGCTTCGGACGGCCGCGTTCGTCGCCGGTATTAAACCAGTGAAAATCCTTGAGGAACGCGATCATGTCTTCCGGCGGCAATGCGACGGTGCGCGCGTCGAGCCGGATGGACGCGCCGCCGACCGTCGCCGCCAATTCGACCGTTTCGATCTTCCGGTCGTCGAGCAACGTCAGCAGCGCCTTGTGGTTGTGCTTGATATCGGCGTCCTTGTCGGGCGCGAACGTCGATTCCGACAAGCGCCCGCCGAAATTGCTGTAGGTGACGCGCGCGTTAAACATCTTGTTGTTCGCGGTGGGTCGCAGCATGTGGCTCGGCACCAGCGGAGGGATTTGCGCCGGGGTGATACGCTCCTCCATGTTGGCGTAGCGCTTGAGTTCTTCGCGAAACATCTCCTCGTCGCGGCAGATGGCACCGAACGCACGATAAAGATTGATGCGACGTCGGCCCGCCCGATCGATGGGTTCGTCGGTACCGATGAACAGGCGGACGAGGTCATGATAGCCGCGGCGGAAGCCGAACCACCGCCCCATCTGCATCAGCGTGTCGGCGGTTTGCGCGCGGCGGCGGTAGTAGCTGACGGTTAGGCCCTCCACGGTGTAGCCGCGCGACAGCTTGGTCCCGCCGACCAGAATCTTCCAGGTCGCTTCCTTATCGAAATCGGGCGCGTCGTCCTTGTTCTCGAAATTCAGGATCTTCACCGCATCCGCGGGATCGCCGACATCGGTCAGACATTCGCCCACGAAGGGCGCGAGGACTTCGAACGACTCCGGGAATGCCAGATCGTCGCCGCGGCGCGCGTTGACGGGCTTGAAATCCTCTTCGAACAGTTTGCGCAACCGCGTGCGGCCCTTCGATCCGTCATAAGCCGCGCCGCGGAAGGTCGTGCGGATCGCGTCCGCGAGCTGTTCGTGGTCGGCCGTGCGGGTCGACGAGTGCGCCAGCATGGTGTGATGGCGGAATTTCAGCTTGGGGTCGCGCGCGGCCCGGAACTTCTTGATCGCACCCGACAGGATGAAGCTGTCGATCGCCTTCAACAGATTGTCGGGCCGGCTGTCGTCGCCGGTGACGGCGCGGACATAGTCGACCTCGTTGGGACGCGAAGCGTCGTCGTCGTCGCGTCCGTCGAGATCGTAGAAGTCGGACACGCCCATATAGAGCGCCGGTCGAGGCAGCGAGATCATGAAGTCCTTGGGGAAGATGTCTTCCTCGTTCGCCGGGTCGACGAAGACGTTGGCGAACGGGGTCGCGGTATAGCCGACATATTGCGAGCGCGGCAGCAGCCGGAGAAGGTCGGTGATCGCCTTGTTCGTCGGTGTGATGTCGTTGCTGGCGGCGCGTACGTTGATGGAGGCTTGGTCGGATTCGTCGTCGATGATCAGGGTGGGAATCTGATCGAGGGGCGCGCCGATGCCGCGTCGCTGCAGGAGCCGGAGGTCGGCCAACAGGCGATTGAGCACGGCCGAGTGCTTTTTGACGATCGCGATGCGGGAGCGAGTGGCGAACAGATTGTCGGGGTGCCAGAGCGGCTTTTGCTGGTCGAGTCGCTCGAACTGCAGCGCCTCGATCCCCCGGCCGAGCTTTTGATAGTCGGATTCAGGACCGGTCAGGCGGTACCAATCGAACGCGCCGAGCGTGCTCGGGCGGGCTCCGTGTTTCAGGAACAAGTCCCAATCGTCGTCGGTCACATAGTCGCGATCGAGCAGCTCCTGGCCGATCATTTCCTTGTCGATCCGCCGTTGCGTTTGCGAGCGGAGCACGTCGAGCGTGCCGGCCAGGATGATGATCAGCTTGTAACCCGCGTCCGCGGCCTTCGCGATGACGCCGGTGAAGTTCGCGGTCTTGCCGCTCTGAACATAACCGACCACCAACCCCTTGGTCTGATAGGCGCCTTCGTCCGCAGGATCGGCAAGCCGCTCGACGATTCGCGCGGTGCTGTCGTCGAGCTGCCGAACGCTGTCCTCCGGCCAGCCTTGCGCGGCGAGGTGGCCGACATAGGCATTCCAATAGAAGCTGCGCGAGCGCCGAATCTGGTCGGTGTACCAAGGGGTGTGCTCGGTGGCGATGACGACCGGCGCATCGAGCTTTTGAAACGGGAATTTGGCGTCGCACAGCGCCTTGAAGTCGTCGTCCAGCCCCAGCGCTTCATAGATGCGCGCACGTCGGGTTTCGCTGTTGCGCTCCGTATCGGCCGCCCATTCGGCGGTCGATTCATTGTCCCATGCCGCAAGGGCGCGGCGGAAGACATTGGCGATTTCATCGCCGGCCGATGCCGACCTCAGATAGTCCTTGAGTGCGGCAACGGTGCAGCTCGCCGGGTCGTAGTCGTTGGCCTGGGCGCTCAACGACAGCGAGCGCTCGAGCGGCTTGGGGCCCTTTTGCATGACCTGCAGCGCACCGTTGAGAGCATCGAAGAGCATTGTCGTTCCTATCCCTGGCCGTTCGGCAGAATTTCGAGGAAGGCCGCCTCGCCGTCGCCGTATCCCAAGCCCTCGACGTCCACTCTATAGTTGAGGTCGATGATTCGTCCCGTCGCATATTCCGTCGGTACGAAGGTGAGCGCGGCGGGGGTAAGGCGCGGACAACCCTTCTCCACCGGGATCAGTCGCGCGGCGTCGCCGAGGCGCAGCCGCCGCGCATAATGGGCCGCATCGGAAGACCGGTAGCCGATCGTCTCGAGCGTGCGCAGAAATCGGTCTCGGGCGTCCGATTCGAGGCTTGCCGCGATGCGATCGACGGCCTCGGGTAGAGTCTCTCCGCCCGCGCCCGCCGCGACGAAGCGGAGCGAGACGAGAAACAGCGAACAATCCTGGCTGGGTTCGAGCTGGCGCAAACCGTTGATCATATGGACGCGGCGCGCGGCGGCGGTTGCCTTGACCTCGAACTCCGTGGGACCCCACCGGAAGTCGTGGGACTGGCCGAGCGGTCCCGTCCACGCGGCCAACGCCTCGGAGCCCCGGACTTCCATCAGGCGAGCGAGAAACCAAAGCTCGCCCAACAGGCCGAGCCGGCGCTCCTCGGTGAGCAACGCGGCGGTGTCCAACAGCGCTTGCCAACGTGCAACGCATGCATCGATCGCGGCGATCGGCGGGACATTCTCCTCGGTGACCGCGCGCATCAGGTCGGACAGCAGCAGGTAGAAGGTCGCGAAGAGATCGGAGGCGTCGCTGGCGAGTTCGACGCACCGCACACCGTCGATTTGAACCTCGGCCAAGGAAATGTGGGTCAGCGGGCTGGTCGGAACGGCGCCGTCGGGGGGAAGCGCCAGAACGGCACCGAAACGCCGGCCACCGGGCTCGACAAACAATTCGGCCTTCGGCTCGGTCCGCACGACGCAGCGTCCCGGTAAGCCGTCGGCGATATAATCGGCCCTAAGCGTCTCCCAGGCGGGCAGCAGAGGCTGTGGTTCAGGGGTCTTTTCGGTCATTTTCGCTTGACCGCCTCGACCAACACGGCGTTGCATCGCTTGAGCCACGCCTTGCGCTGCGCAGAAAAACGCTCGCGATCGAATTCGGCTTCGAGCAACAGGAACAACAGCAATTTGACGACGGGGACGTCGGTCGCCGAAGCCTTGCCCGCGCCGAGGATCTGTTGGCGATACTTGCGGTTGAGCAGGATTCGATCATCCTCGGGGACCAACATGAACACCTGGCTCTTGGGAAGCGACGCCCATTCAAACGCGATCTCGCGCGAAAATCCGTCGGGTGCGAGCTTGTCGCCAAGGGTGCGCCGCACCGCGGCGGGCAGGCCGAGGCCCGGCACGGGCGGGATGCGGGCATCGGCACGCGGCTGCCGGCGCCCGGCTCGATAGGTCTTGCGCGCATCGTCGAGATAGCCGGTCAAGCTGGTCTTGCCCGCCGTTGCGGCGCGCAGCGACTGGGCCAGCGCGGCCGTCAGCTGCACCCCCGACTTCTGTACGGACACGTCCCGGATCGCCGAGGCGGGGAGATCGACCGCAACCCGCGCGAGCGAGAGCTCCGCATCGCTCGCATCCTTGACCACACCGTTCCATCCGCCGGCCTGAACGAGCCGATCGTTGCGATAGATGTAGATGCCTTGGTGCGGCGTCCCGTTTCGCCGACCCAGCCGGAACTCGGGCTGTACCGACATGGCTGGCCAGATATGCGCGTCCAATGTCAGCTGGCCGAGCCTCGGCACCTCGGCTGTGAAGCGCTTCGGATAGCCGGTGCGGCCGCTTCTCGGATAGGCGAAGGGGTCGTGCGCGCGGACCGAGCGCGGAAAGCCGGGCTCGCCGTCGAGATCACGCGAGCCGATCAGGATCTTGAGCGCGTCCCGCTTGATATAGCGATGAAAGATCAGCCCGAGGCGCAGCTCCAGTCCCGCGAGCAGCTCCGATACGAACTCGTCGACGTCACCCGAGACGTCGAGACGATCGAGCCGCTCCCACAGAACGACCGTGCCGCTACGGCGCGGCACCCGCATGGTCGAATATCCTTGTCGGAAAGCGGTTTGGGCATCGGTGCCGTTCAGTCGTTCGCAGCGCCAATTGTCGCTGATCCCTTCGACCGTCCACCGACACGCCGATACGCTGGCGGCGCTCTTGCTGAGGACGGTCAGCGAGTTGCATTGGCTGAACGAGGCAGCCTTCAACCCGAGACCGAAGACCCCGAGTTCCTTACCGCCGCGCTCGCGCACGCCGGCAAATTGCATCGCCTCGCGGAGGGCGTCGGCCGTCATGCCGCGGCCGTCGTCGGAAATCGTCAGCGCCGCGATCCCCTCCTCGTCGCGGATCAGGGTTATCTCGACGGTCCCGGCTTTGGCATCGATCGAATTGTCGATGAGATCGGCCAGCGCGGTCTCGAGGTCGTAGCCCATGCGGCTGAATGCCGCAGCCGATCCGCGACTGTCGGGCGGCAACTCGAAGCTCTCCGCGGCGGTGACGGTCTGCGGCATAGACGTGTGATCTCTCCCCCAGGGCGATCGTATGGATCGTTCGGTTGAGCGGAAACAGAAATTCGCTCGCAATCGGTGATTCTATGTGAGGTGCCGAACTCCGGCGAGCAACACGCGTAGTTCGTCAAGAGACAGCCATGGTCGGCGACTATGGATCATGCGGTGGCAATTGGCGCACAGCAGTGCAAGATCTTCGGATCGGGTTTCCCGCACGCCGTCATATTCGGACAAGGGCGTTAGGTGATGGCAATCGATCACGCCGCGTCCGCGGGGACCGTAAGCCGCCTCGAAATCGAAGCCGCAGGTCTCGCAGGCGAGGCGGCCTTCGGCCAACAACGCCACTGCCTTGCGTGACGCCGCCAAGCCCGCGTCGCGTTCGCGCTCGAGATGATTGCGCGGAATGAGTTCGCCTTCGGATGCGCCTGCCACCGCCGGGGCGGGGAGACGAGACGCGCCACCGCGAACCTTGGCGGCCGCGGCGGCGACGGCGGCGACATCGCGTCCGAAGTCGGCCCACACGGTCCGGTCGAGTGTGCCGGCACGTTCGAGACCCTTGCCCGCGAACTCGGGATCGATGTTGCGGAAGTTCATCAGCTTCATGACGACGCTGTCGACCGAGCGGTAGTTCGGCACTTCCGCGACGGTGTCCGCGGCCCGCGCGCGCAATTCGGCGCTCAGCGCGACGACCTCGGGCGCGGTGGGACTCGGTGCGCGCGGCGTGATCGCGAGATACGCCTGCAGCGCCAGAATCAATTCGTCGCGTGACCAGTCGGGGCTTCGCATCGTAGGATACTAATCTGCATGGCCGACATCGTCTCCAAAGAAACGCGCTCGCGGATGATGGCGCAGGTGCGCAACAAGAACACCAAGCCGGAGATGCGCGTGCGGCGAGCGCTGCATGCAGCGGGCTTCCGATTCCGGCTGCATCGGCGTGACCTCGCCGGAAGGCCGGATGTGGTGCTGCCCAAATATCGGACCGCGGTGTTCGTGCATGGCTGTTTTTGGCATGGGCATGACTGCCCGCGAGGGAAGCGCCCCTCATCGAACGCCGCATTTTGGGCGGCGAAGATCGAAACGAATATCGCGCGTGACCTGGCCGCAGTCGAGCGCCTGTCGGCGGCCGGTTGGCGGGTCGAGACGATCTGGGAATGCGATTTGGAAGAAAAGACCCGGACGCTGATCGCGCGCCTCAACTCGGTTGCCCGGACTCCATAGCGCTGAGCAGATAGGACGCGAAAAAGGCGGCGAGTTTCGGCGGCACGGCATTGCCGATCATCCTCGCGACCGGGTCCACACTCTTTTTCGGATAGAAGACATAATCGTCGCCGAACGACTGAAGTTTGGCCGCCTCGCGAAGCGATATGCCGCGCAATTGGTCGGTGTCATAGTGGCCGAACCGCCCGTTCGAAATGCTGTGGCATTTGGTGGTGACTGTCGGCGACGGCCGGTCGGGTCGCATGCGGGTGTAAACATCGCTGAAACAGCGGTCGTTGAGGCGCTTGTTGACCTTGCGGTGGCATTCGAGGCTGAGGTCGCCGAACTTCGTATTTTCCAGATAGGCGTTGGATTCGCCCGGCTTGGCGCATTCCAAGCGCTTCAAATTGGTGTCGCTGAGCGCGCGCGCACGATGATTGGCGATCTCATCGTGGAGCTCGCCGGCCTTGATCGGCGGGAAATGTCCGATCGCGTCGCGGACGGTCGCGATCGGTGCATCGGGATCGGAATCCGGTACCAGCAGCTCTCTGTCGAGTAGATCGGTCAGATACTCGTCGCGCACCTTCTCCTTCAACACGGCAATCAGGATTGACCGCTTACGATATTGCGGGATCCCGAAGCGCGAAGTGCAGACGACGCGCGTCCCGGTCGCATAGCCGAGCGCTTCCAGCTCGTTGCGGAACTCTTCCCAGATGCCGCCGTATCGCGGATCCTTGATGCCGGCGACATTCTCCGACAGCACCAGTTCGGGCTTGAAGCGCGCCACCAAGCGCGCGGCTTCCTTGAGCAGATTGCGGTCGCGGTCGCGCTTCGCGATGCGTTCCTTGCTCATTTCCTTGCGCGACAGCGTGGTGAAGGGTTGGCACGGCGCGCAAATGGCGAACAGCAACGGGACACCGGGCGCCTGCTTTTTGAGCGCGGGCACCATCGCGTCGAGTTCGGCCTCAAGTTCGGCCCCCTGCCCCTTGGGATATTCTTCGGTGGCGGGGAAAATGTCGCGCTCGAGATAGCGCGGCGCCTTACCGTCGAGCGTCTCGTTGCGGTTATTCTCGACATAGGTCTCGCGGCAGGCGACTTCCTTGTCGATGCCGGCGGCGACATAGCCGCCCGCGTCGATCAGGCCGCGGGTCGTACCGCCGGCGCCGCAGAAAAAATCGAACGCCAAAAACTTGGGGCGCGGTGCGTCGGGCGTGCTCTGCTCCTGCGTCTCGGTCGGCTCGGCCTTCGGCGGACGGGCTTGCGATTTGCGCTGCGAAGCCCGTAGGCGAACGGGCGCGCGCAACGATGAGCGCCGCGGATCGCTCCGGCGCTTCAATTCAAGCCGCTTGTCTCGCCAACTCGCCACTGCGCCTCCCTCGGCGCACCATATATCGACGCGTCTCGGACACGCAAGCGCAAAGCGGACCTGCCAATATCATATTGTAGTTAAACGATAAAATCAACAGGCGTCGGGTATGCTCGGCGCGTTCTGCGGTGCTATCGACACGTAGATTTGAAGAATGTACGAGTATGGCGGCGGGGAGCTCCACCGATGCGCGAAAAGGGTCAGGATCGATTTATCCGGTTGGCGGAAGCTCGGGTCGAGCGCGCCATCAAGCATATCCGCTTAATCGGAAACCTCGCGGACCGTTCGAACTACGACTATACCGAAGAGCAGGCGGCGGCGATCATCGGCGCGCTGCGGCGGGAAGTGGCCGATTGCCGCGCACGGTTCGGCACGGCGCGTAGGCCCAAACGGTCCGAGAGCTTCCGGCTGCCGGTCAAGCGCCAACGATGAAGAACCTGTGCCTCGCCCTGCTCCGCGCCGAGACCGAAGCCGAGGCCGAAGCGTTGCTCAACGCCGATCCGCTCATGCGCGAGTCCGCAAATTGGCGTCCGCTCGACGGCCGTGAAACGAATTTCAACGTCACGTCCAACCAAGCGTCGGACGGCGGCAAGGCGCTGACCGAGCTGATGACCAACATGGTCGATGCCGTGCTGCTCAAGCATGCCTATCTTAAGGACATCGACCCCAAATCGCCGCAGGCCCCGCAGACGATGTACCAAGCGGTCGACCGTCTGATCCGCAACCTGCGCGGCGGGAAACTTGTCAACGCGGATCCGCGTGATCCTTGGCTGCGCGAATTCGCGCAGAAGAACCTCGTCATCGGTATTTCCGGCGCGAAGTCGAAGACCGAAGGCCTGCCCTGCTACACGTTTGTCGACAACGGTGAGGGGCAGCATCCCGATGCCTTTCCGGACACCTTCCTGTCGCTGAGCGCGGGCAACAAAAAGAGCATCCCGTTCGTCCAGGGCAAGTTCAACATGGGCTCGTCGGGCGTGCTCCGTTATTGCGGCCGCCGCTGGTTCAAGCTGATCGTGTCCCGGCGTTTCGACGGGACCGGGCCCTGGGGGTGGACACTTATGCGCCGCAGGCCTGGCGACCGCGATACCATGCCCGTCGCCGAATATTTCGTGCTCCCGGATGGCTCGATTCCGCAGTTTGAAATGGATTATCTGTACCCGCTCGGGCTCGTCGACGGTCATCGCTACGAAGGCGTTCATTTGACGAGCGGAACGGTGATCAAGCTGTTCGACTACCAGGTCGGCAGTCGTTTTCTGAGCTTCAAGGGCTCGCGCGATGCGCTCAACGAGAATCTGGTCGAGACGATCTTGCCGTTTCGAATCCTGGATCTGCGTCAGAAGGCCGATGCGAAACGCGGCGGCGATCGCGCGCTCGGCGTCGACGCCCGCCCATTTTACGGCATGGAATTCCTGCTGCTGAACGCGCACGGCGAGGAAGGCGGAGAGGAAGAGAGCGAAGCCGCCGGCAGCGCTCCGATCTTCGTCGGGCGCTTCACCGACCCCGGCTTGGGCGAGGTGCGGATCGGTGCGATCGGGTTGAAACGCGATTTGCCGGGATGGCTCAAGCCGCAGAATTCCAACAACCGCGTCTTCCATGCGGTGAACGGCCAGGTGCAGTTCAAACAAAGTCGGGGCTATCTGTCGCAAAGCTGCGGGTTCCCCGCGCTGAAGGATCGCGTGGTCGTCGTCGTCGATGCGAGCGGCCTGAGCTTTTCGGCCCATAACGAGGTGTGGAAAGGCGATCGCGAGCATATCTCCAGTACACTGGACGGCGAGCGCTATCTCGATCTGGTCACGCGCACGATCCGCGAATCCGACGCGCTGAAGGACTTCCAGCGCCGGGTGGCCCAGGAAGAGCTCGAGCGGGCGGCGAAGAACGAGGGCAATAGTCTCTTCCAAAAGCTGCTCGATCGCGATCCGACGCTGGCAGGCCTGTTGTCGTCGCGCGATCCGACGATCCGCGTGCCCGGCGGCGGGTTCGGCGCCGACGACGAAGAGCTCTATGACGGTCTGTACAGTCCGACGCGCCTGACGCTAGACGACCGGTCGCGCAGGACGGTCGATATTCCGATGCGGCGCGGCCGCGCCGTGATCGCCCATACCGATGTCGAGAATGGCTATTTGCGACGTGCCGACAACGGCGGCAGCATTCTGATGGATGCGAAGGTTCGCGAGAGCTTCAGCGTCCGCGAACACTTGAAGGACGGGCGTCTCAGCGTTCATTTCGTGCCCGCCGAGGGTCTGTCGCCCGGCGATATGATCGAGGTGCGCCTTGGCCTGGTGGATCGGGCGATGCCGGAACCGGTGTTCGCGGAGCCGACAATGCTGCGGGTGACGGCCGATCGGGAGGATGTCGAGGACGAGGACAAGCCGAACGGACAACGCAAGCCGCGCAAGGCCGACGGCGGCGACAACGGTTCGGGTTCGGGGCCGACGCACGGCATGCCACGCTTCGTGCTGCTGACGCGGGACGGTCGCTCGGTCGAGGGCATCGAAACCGAGGCCTGGCCCGCTGATTTCAACGAACATGACGGCGGAGAGATCGTCGATCTCGGCGAGGGAGAGACGCTGTACAAGATCAACTACGACAATGCGTATCACCTTCGCTATCGGTTGACGCAAAGGGGCTCGCTGGCGCGCGAGGTGGTGACCGAGAAGTACATCCTCGGCATGCGCATTTTGTTGCTCGGCTACGAACATGCGATGCGAAGCCTAAAGCACATCGGCGGATCGGCGATCGGTGAGTTCTCGGATGACTTTCGCCGTATGGCGGCGCGCGGCGCAGCGTCGACCGTCCTCGCTTTGGCGGAGAATCTGCCCAAGATCGTCGACACGTCGTCGATCGGATCGGAAGAGGCCGAATAGAGTCGCGGGGAGCCCGAAGCGGGCCGTCTGCCTCTCGACACCCGATATGACCCTGCCCAAATCGCATTGTTGATTGCGGGCTCGAACACGACGCCCTCGTGCGCGACGATACCGGCTGCACGTGCAAGCCTTTCCTACCCCCACGCTGCGGCGCTGGCCAAAGATTTGCTACGCTTCGGGGGCGGAGCCTGAAAGGTGTCGATGCGACCTGTGGCGGCGCAGAGAGGGATAGCGCACAGTATAGCTAAGTGGGGCTTGGCGGACATCGAGCGGTATTTTTCCGCGTCGAAGCGGCTCAGGCGTCCAATCGTGAAAACTCCAGCTGGTCGATGAAGACGCTGAGCGGCTCCTTCTCGATGTCGCAGAATTCGGCGAGATTATTCCAGAACGGCCAACCGCTTTTCAGGCTGTAGATCCGGATCCCGTTTTCCCAGCCGAAGGACCCACTCAGTTCCTCGTGGCAGGCGAGCTTGTAGGATTCGAGCAGCGCGAGGTTGGTCTTGATTTTCTGCAGGCTGATCTTGTGGGACGTCCTGAAGTCGTCGACTTTGAGTGCCACATCGCCATAGGCCTGCTGGACAACGCCGCTGTCGCGCATGAACCAGGCACGCTCGACCACCGCTCCGAAGAAACGCCTGACCTCGATCGGCACGGTGACGAATTTCGCGAGAAAGGCGTTCAGCTCCTCCACCGCTTCGTCAATCTCGACCGGCGCGTGGTTCCAGCCCAGCACCGCATTCATGCGTGCGAGATTCGCGACCTTCGGCGTCGGCGCCGACCGCGTCTGATCGATGAACGCCTCGAGCATGATGGCGCTGGGATCGGTGAACCGGGCCTCGTGATCCGCCTTCATCTTGACCAGCTTTGCGACCGTGTAGGTTTTCTCGTCGTTGGTTTCGATATGATGCTGGTAGCAGAGCAGCATCAGGTTCTTGAACGCCCGCCGCTCCTCGTTGGACATGGTCGCGCGGAAGCGTTCGCCCTTGACGCCTTCGATGTGGCAAATCTGCCCGATGAAATCGCCCTGCGCGTTCATCATGATGTTGTTGCAGCCAGAGAATGCGCACAGGTTTCCCGACTTCAGGAACAATTGCCTGAGTACGTCCTTGCTCGGTTCGAGTCGTTTGGGATCGTCGTCTTTGCTTGCCATCGGCGGCGCATAGCGCGCCGGTCGGACGCCCGCCATCCTCGCGCGGCCGACTGCGGGTGACCCGAAGGCTACCCGTCAATAATATCGGTCATAGTCGGCCGTGATGCCGGCACGATCGGCGAACTCGCCGAGAATGACGATCGTGGTAGGCAAAAGCAGCCGCATCCGGTTCGGATCGTCCCAACTCTCGTTTCCGTGCTTGCCGCCGTGAAAGAGATTGTTCCTGACCGTCTGCGCCAACCGCACGACCCGTTTGAGGTCGCTCGGCTGTTCGGCAAAATGAACGTCGCGGAATTCGAGTCCCGCCGGACCGACGATTTGCTGTTGCGGATTGGCGGCAATCAGGGCCTTCGCCGCGGACGTCGGTTCGTAGTCGCCTTGCCAGGCGTCGACAAAGCCTTGCCAGCTCGGTTCAGCTCTCGTGCCGACGATCCGGCTCTTAAGGTAGCCGTTTTCCT
Source organism: Sphingomonas sp. (assembly GCF_017745215.1). GTDB lineage: Bacteria > Pseudomonadota > Alphaproteobacteria > Sphingomonadales > Sphingomonadaceae > Sphingomonas. The sequence goes on along the minus strand of NZ_JAGHZV010000004.1, from coordinate 196,941 downwards.
TCAGCGCGAATTCGAACCGCGAGAACCAATAGAAGAACTCGAAAGCCAGCGTTCGAACATCGTCCGGAATGGTGTCGTGTTGCATTCGCGCATCCTTCCGGCCGCGTGGCACCGCGATCAAGCCCCATTCGCCATGTCGTGCCTGCCCGGTCCTCACCCCGACGCTTCCGCCGCGCTAGGGCGGGATCGCGCGTGCTGTTAAGGATCGGGCATGGCCAAGAAGCGCGGCAAGGCCCCGATGGGGCTCGACGATATCGTCATCGGAAGCGGCCTGCCGGCGGCGGATGCCTATGGCTGGGATCACTCTCCCCGTTTTCCGGCAGGGGAAGAAGAGCGTCTGTACCGCGATGCCACGACAACGCTCGAGGCGGGGTTTCGAACGGTCGACACGCTCATGGTGATGACCGCGCTCGGCGCGATCGAGAAGATCACGGCGCTTGACCCGCCGCCGCAACGGATCAGCATCGCCGGGGTCGAACTTGCCCAGGCGCTCATGCTCCGGGAAAGCGCAGCGGGCGATCCGCCGTTCCCCGCGCAGATCCGACGTGTCACGGATGCGTTCGAGGCACACCTCCACCTTTTTCTCGGCCAGACCTCGAAGCCGCGCAGCGGCGCCAAGGAGAGCCTGCTCACGCGCCGCATGATTCAGACCCTGATGGTGCGCCACACATTCTATGCGCACCATGCAGCAAAGATATTCCGGACGATCGGGGATGAGTTGGCGCCTTTCGGCGACCGGGTGCTCGGCATGTCGCTCAAAGACGCGTCGCTGGTGGCGATGGCGGCCGCAAGCCTCGTCGCGACGCTGGTCGATTCCAGCAAGGTGCCGGGCGAGATCGATGCCTGGCTCAAGGATGGAAGCACGCCGTTCAATCCAGAATGGGTGTCGCTGTTCGAGGTGTCCGTGCCGATGCTCGCGCTTGCGCTGCCGCACTTGGGCGCGACGACGATCGTGGCGGTTCTCGACCTGCTGTCGATCGAGCCGGGCGCGCTTGTAGGCGCCAACCCGGACCATCTTCATCTCGACAACCCGGTCTGGAAACGGCCGTTCGTGAAGGCCGACGGCCGCTGGTTCTGCTTCTCGCCCGGAACGGTGCTGGCGGCGCATGCCGATATTCTATCGACGCTCGCAGAGGAGGTGTCGAGCAAGCCGGGGGAACTGTTGGGCAAGGCACGCGGCGATGCCCTCGAAGCGATGACGGCGCGTGCGCTCCTCGAGATGTTTCCGCATGGCGAGGCGCTGACGTCGGTCTTCTGGACCGATCCCGCGAGCGGCGAGGAGCACGAAACGGATCTCCTTCTCCTGCTCGACGAGCATGTGCTGATCTTCGAATCGAAGAGCCATGTCCTCTCAACGGTCGCCCGGCGCGGCAGCGCGGCCTGGTTCGATCTGTTCGACGACATCGTCGTCGAGGCTTCGGTGCAGGCCTCGCGACTGGAGGCCATTCTGCGCGACCGCGGCGACGCCGTTTTGAAGTTGAGGACGGATCAGGGCGAACGGACGCTCGTCAAGGAAGGCATCCGGCAGATTGCCCGATTCGGCATCTCGCTCGAGCGTGTGACGATGGCGAGCTATGGGGTCGAAGACGCGCTTCGCGAGCGGATCGCGCGGCGGGGCGCCAAGCCGATGCCCGTATTCACGATCGGCGACCTCTGGCTTGTCCGCGACCTGGTCGGCAGCGAAGGCCGCTGCCTCCATTTCTTTCTGCGGCGGGCCGAGCTCGAACGGGACCACGAATTCGTTGCCGACGAGCTCGACTTGCTCGCGCTGTACCTCAAGACCGGCTTCACGCGGCTATGGCGCAAGGGCTTCGATCTCGGGCCGCTCGTTCTCTACGGCCTGTCCGACCTGCTGCGGTATCATGTGAAGGGTTCCGCGCACCACGACCCACGGGTGCGCCCGCCGAAGCGCACAAGCGGCTGGTGGGACCGCATCATCAGGGATCGGGAAGACAAGCGGCCGAGGGGATGGACCGACATGGTCTACGATCTGCTGAACGTTCCGCTCGTCTCGCAGGATAAATTCTGGACCGACATCGTCGCCATGCGCCGCAACATTAGGCGCATGGCTGGAAAACGCCTTCTCAACGGCGTGCTGATGCAGGTTCCGGAGCAATTGCACCCGAGCGCCTTCGCGTGCCTAGTTGCCGGCAAGATGACCGATATGGAGCGCGTCAATGCGGCCCGCGCCGCGTTTGCGGAGCTGGACGAAAAGCATCCCGATGAGCGGCTGTTCGTGTTCTGTCTCGATGCAACGCGCGATCTCCGCGATCCGGCGCTACCCTATTATCGCGGTGTCGAATGGGAGCGCGAAGTGGAGGCGCGGGTCGAAGAGGGCGAAGAACTCGCCACCGATCTGTTCTTTGCGGTAGACCGCGAGGCGTGATGCCGCTGGGGCCCGCGTGCAGCTCCCTCGTCGTGGCTATCCTGGCAGCGCTTAGAATCGCGAATCCCGCGAGATCCCTTGAAGAAGGGGGATGTGCTTAGGAAAAAGCTAGGTCTCGCTGATTGAAGTGATATCTCCGATGCTTTCGATCGGTATCAACGGCTCTTGCTCCGTCGTATTTTCGTCCGAACCCTTGGTGTCCGCGCGGATTGCCTGCACGCGCGGATCGTCCGGGGCCCGCTCCGTCACAGCGGCCATGAATTCCATCCATTGAGCCTTGGCCTGTCCTAAGAGAGCGCTCCACTCCAGGCAGAACATGCTGGACTGGCCCAGCGAAGCGATCTCTTCGAGGATATCGGCCTTCTTGTTGAGGTGGTCGGCCACCAGCAAGCCGCTGACATGACTGATCTTCAGGTCGGAATTGCCGGAGATGCGTGTTTTCAGAACCTGAACATAGTGGCGAAACCGATTGATGTGGTCGCGATCGATTGTCAGTCCCGGACGCATGAACTCAACGACCACAAGTTCATGCCCGGAGCGGAGGACCAAATCCATGCGGCCTTGCCAATCTGGGTCTTTGGTGATGCCGGCTTCTTCCAGAGCGCTCACGATGAAGCTGTTGAGACTGATCTCCTTGCGAAAGGTCTCCCAGCGCGGGCCAATCAGCCAAGGATTCACCGCGATATAGTCGCGAACGGCATTTTCCAGATCGCGGTCCGCAATCCGACGCTCGAGCCCCTGGATAATGCCGATTCGGGTCTCGACGACCTCGGCCATATGCAGAGCGCCTATGACCTGGGCTTCGGCCAGCAGGTGAAGAAGTGCGCCTTCCGCAAGGCCGTCCATGCGCGAGATGTCGTCGATGAGACCGCGAAGCCGGCCCCCCTCCCACGCCGTCAGAATGGCTTGTGCCAAGCCACCGAACTGTTCGTCGTCGATGGCTTCCACCTGCGCGACGCGGAGCAACGCCGTACGGACGATCTTGCGTTCGGTCGGCGGCAGATTCTCCAGGCGCTGCGCAAACGGTTCGACACGTGCGTCAAGGCGGTTCACCTTCTCCTGGGCCCGCCGCTCCTTCCACAGGACAAGAAGCTCTTTGAGACGCACCTGGCCCCATTCCTGCAGTTCCAGCGCGACCGGTTCTTCCCAATTGATCCGTTGCCGCTCGGTGGTAATGACGTCGCCGCCCAGCTGATCAAGGTAGTCGGCGACAACCTTCCCGGTCAGATATTGTTGACCGTGCTGACCGCCCAGGCCGCCCGAAAGATTGAAGAAGAACGGGTTCTGGGCAATCTTAACTCCGCAGAATACCGATACGCCTCGAAACTCCTCGCTTTCGATCGGCGTGGTGGAAAACCGAACCCGCCAGCGAATCTTGCGTCCTTCGGACAGCTCCTCGACTCCCCAATCGCCATCGAGGTTCATGCCGGCCGGGCGCTCTCCCGCTTGATAGTCGCGTGGAAAATCGAACTGAACCGAAAAGGGCTCGACATCCTCGGGCAGGGAGAGGCCATTGACCGTGACGATGAAGTCATCAGCTTGCGACGCTAGAAGGAAGCGCCTGGACATACTCTTGGCAAAGGGCTCGGGGTTGCGGACGGTCTGCAACTTCAATTCCGTAAGCTTAATTGTCGTCCCCTGGTGCGGAATGCGGGCGGCGTCGGCATCGAGATGCTCGATGACGGTAACCGGCTCGGGTGTGACGTCGACGTAGGCGTCCGAGCGCAACTTGCGGATATCCAGTTCGAAAACCGTCTTCTCGCCGCTTTCGCCGCTTATTGTCTCCACGCGCATGACGTCGGCGATGCCGAAACCGGCAAATTTACCGATACCTTTGCGGCCGAGCACAGGGCGCCCGCCCGCCGATACAGCGCCAGCCTCCACGCGTCGATTGCGACCCACGTTCAAATAGAAGTCCTGGCACTCTGCAAACGTCATCCCGCGCCCGGTGTCGACTACGAGCAGTTCGGGGCTACCATCGAGACGGTCGGGCAGTGTGACCGCGACACTCTTCGCGTCGGCATCCCAAGCATTGGCGATCAGTTCTGCCACCGCCGCCACCGGACTTTGGTACATTTGGATGCCCAGCGAATCCAAGATCCGGCCGTGAAACTTAAGGAACAACTTGGGAGAGCTGTCCGGCATGTTGGACACCTTCTACTAGCAGCGATCGACATTCACCGAAGGCGACGGAGACGTCGCTGCGGATCATGCGGTGAGAATTCGTACCAAGCAATGCGAGACTCTCCGCGCTCTATCGGTCAAAGGCGGCCTAGAGCCGTATCGTTTCGCTTGGAGCCTGCGGAGATTCCCCGATGATCACCTTCGGTGCCCCAACGAGTGTCTGATGCCCGGCGGCAATTTCCCGGAGATTCGCGGCTGAGCCCGAGCGAATGAGTCGCGCGGGCGGAGGCCCGCATGACTCCGACCAAACTGCTCCTCGGTCAGATCCTCCTGGTCTTCGCGATCGTGATCGCGGGGATCTGGTTCGCGACCCAATGGGCAGCGGCCGAGCTCGCATATCAGCCCGAGCTGGGGCCGGCGTGGTTCACGCTCTTCGGTCGACCGATCTATCGACCCTGGGCGATCTTCCCTTGGTGGTACCATTTTGACGCCTATGCGCCCCACGTTTTCGACCGCGCGGGGACGATTGCGGCGGCGAGCGGCTTCGTCGGCTGCGGGGCCGCGATCGCCGGATCGCTGTGGCGCGCGCGGCAACGCCGGAATGTCACGACCTACGGCTCGGCGCGCTGGGCGACACCCCGCGAAATCGAGCGAGCCGGTCTCTTCGGCGACACGGGCGTATTCCTCGGCCGCTCGGGCGCGCGTTATCTGCGCCACAGCGGTCCGGAGCACGTCATGGCGTTCGCGCCGACCCGCTCGGGCAAGGGCGTCGGGCTGGTCGTGCCGACCTTGCTCGGCTGGACCGGCTCGGCCGTCATCCACGACATCAAGGGCGAGAACTGGCAGTTGACCGCCAGCTGGCGCGCGCGCTTCTCGCACTGCCTGCTGTTCAACCCGACCGACGCGCGCTCGGCCTGCTACAACCCGCTGCTCGAGGTCCGCCGCGGCGCCGACGAAGTTCGCGACGTCCAAAACATCGCCGACATCCTCGTCGATCCCGAGGGCGCGCTCGAGCGGCGCAACCATTGGGAGAAGACCAGCCACTCGCTGCTCGTCGGCGCGATTCTCCACATCCTCTATTCCGAGGAGGAGAAGACGCTCGCCCGCGTCGCGACCTTCCTTTCCGATCCGCAGCGCTCGTTCGCGGCGACGCTGCGGGTGATGATGACCACCAATCATCTCGGCACCGGCGACGCGCCGCGCGTCCATCCCGTGGTCGCGAGCGCCGCGCGCGAACTCCTCAACAAGTCCGACAACGAGCGCTCGGGCGTGCTTTCGACCGCGATGAGCTTCCTCGGGCTCTACCGCGATCCGACGGTCGCGGCGGTGACGTCGCGCTCGGACTGGCGCGTTGCCGACCTCGTCTCCGCGAAGGCGCCCGTCTCGCTCTATCTGGTCGTGCCGCCGTCGGACATCAGCCGAACCAAGCCGCTGATCCGGCTCGTGCTCAACCAGATCGGGCGCCGGCTGACCGAGGACCTGCCGACTGCAGGTACGCCCAAGCGGCAACTGCTGCTGATGCTCGACGAGTTCCCGGCGCTCGGCCGCCTCGACTTCTTCGAGACCAGCCTCGCCTTCCTCGCCGGCTATGGCGTGCGCGCCTTCCTGATCGCGCAGAGCCTCAACCAGATCGAGAAGGCGTACGGCGAGCACAATGCAATCCTCGACAATTGCCATGTACGCGTGGCGTTCGCGACCAACGACGAGCGCACCGCCAAGCGCATCTCCGACGCGCTCGGTACCGCGACCGAGCAGCGTGCGATGCGCAACTATGCCGGCCACAGGCTGTCGCCGTGGCTCGCGCACGTCATGGTCAGCCGGCAGGAGACCGCCCGCGCGCTGCTGACGCCGGGAGAAGTGATGCAGCTGCCGGCGCATGAGGAGCTGGTGCTCGTCTCGGGCACGCCGCCGATCCGCGCGAACAAGCTCCGCTATTATGAGGACGGCACGTTCGCCGAGCGGGTGGTCTCGCCGCCGGCGCTGGCGAGCGGCGGCTATGCCGACCGCCCGGCGCCGCGCGGCGACGACTGGTCCGCGCGCAAGGCCGAGGTCGATGCGCGCCTCGCAGCCGCCAACGATGCCGAACCCGATGATGCCCCGTCGGGTGGGCGCGACCAGGAACGCCACCCGGGCATAGAGCTCCCGACCAAGGCCGATCCCCAAGCGGCGCCCGACCCGCTCGGCGGAATCTGCGAGGACGACGGCGACCCCGCGGTCGACCAGCGGGGCATCGACCAGGCGCGGGCGGCAGGCGTCGCGCGGTCGGTCTACGCGATCGATGCGGACCCGCGGCACGGCCACGACCTGGTGCTGGGGGACTGAGCGATGCCGCAGAAGGTCCGCTACCAGCTCTTCGTCCCGCAACCCTTAAGCGAGCGGCTTGAGGCCCTCGCCGCCAAGCCCGGCGCGACGCGCTCCTCGCTTCTCGCGCAAGCGCTCGAGTCCTGGCTCGACCGCCGCGGCACCTCCGAGCTCGACGAGCGCTTCGGGGTCCGGCTCGACCGCATCAGCGCGAGCCTGGCGCGGATCGAGCGCGGCCAGGAGATCCTGCTCGAATCACTTGCGCTGTTCATCCGCTACGAGCTCGCGATCCACGCGCCGCTCGCCGAGAACGACCATGCCGGGCGCGCGCTGGCGCGCGAGCGCTTCGAGGCGTTCGTGAACCAGGTCGGCCGCCAGCTCGCCGCCGGCAAACGCACGCTAGCGCCAGCCACGGAGAGCGAGCGATGAGCGGCGCGCTTTCCGCCGACCGGCAGCGCGCGATGCTGCGGACCGCAATGGGCCCGGCGATCGCCGCCGCGCTCGCCGATCCGCTGGTTGTCGAAGTGATGGTCAATCCCGACGGCGCGCTCCGGCTCGACCGGCTCGGCGAAGGGCGGACCGACACCGGGATCCGGCTCGAGCCCGCGCAGGTCGAACGCATCATCCGACTCGTCGCGAGCCACGCGCGTGCCGAGGCCCATGGCGGCGCGCCGATCCTTTCGGCCGAGCTGCCACCGCATGGCGAAGGCGCGGGGGAGCGGTTCGAGGGCGTGCTCCCGCCGGTCGCGCTCGCGCCCTGCTTCTCGATCCGCAAGCCCGCCGCGCGCATCTACGGGCTCGCCGACTATGTCAGCGACGGCATCATGAGCGCAGCGCTTGCGCGCCAGCTCGCGCGCGCCGTCGCGGAGCGGCGCAACATCCTCGTCGCGGGCGGCACCAGCTCGGGCAAGACCACGCTCGCGAACGCGCTGCTTGCCGAGATGGCCGAGCTCGACGAGCGCGTGATCCTGATCGAGGACACGCGCGAGCTGCAGAGCGCGGTACCCGACACAGTCGCGCTGCGCACGCGCGCTGGCTCGGTCACGCTCGCCGACCTTGTCCGCTCGACGCTGCGCCTCCGGCCCGACCGCATCATCGTCGGCGAGGTGCGCGGCCCCGAAGCGCTAGAGATGCTCAAGGCTTGGAACACCGGCCATCCGGGCGGGATCGCAACGGTCCACGCCAACAGCGCCCGCGCCGCGCTCCACCGCCTCGAGCAGCTCGTCCAGGAGAGCGTCGTCACGGTTCCGCGCCGGCTGATCGCCGAGGCGATCGACGTGATCGTGTTCATCGCCGGCCGCGGTCTCGCGCGCCGCGTCGAGACGGTCGCGCGCGTCGCCGGACTCGATCCGGACGGCAACTTCGCCGTCGTCGACCTCGCTCCCGATCCCACCGACCAATCCGAAGGAGAATGACCATGCGCCTGCCCGTCCCCTGCCGCCGCCGCGACCTGCTCTCGGGCGCGGCCCTCCTCATCGCGCTTGCCGCCGCGGGCGCCGCTCAGGCGAGCGGCTCGGGCATGCCCTGGGAGGAGCCGCTCCAGAAGGTGCTCGAATCCGTCCAGGGTCCGGTCGCCAAGATCGTCGCGGTGATCATCATCATCACCACCGGCCTCACCCTCGCGTTCGGCGAGACCTCCGGGGGCTTCCGCAAGCTCATCCAGATCATCTTCGGCCTGTCGATCGCGTTCGCCGCGTCGAGCTTCTTCCTGTCCTTCTTCAGCTTCGGCGGCGGGGCGCTGGTGTGATGAGCACCTCCGGTCCCGCCGACGGCCAACACATCGCCGGCTTCGAAGTACCGATCCACGCCAGCCTCGGCTCGCCGATCCTCTTGGGCGGCGCGCCGCGCGGGATCGCGATCGTCAACGGCACGCTCGCCGCCGCGGTCGGCCTCGGCTTGCAGCAATGGATCGCCGGGCTCGCGCTCTGGCTCATCGGCCACAGCCTCGCGGTCTTCGCCGCGCGGCGCGATCCCGACTTCGCGCCCGTGCTCGTCCGCCACTTGCGCCAGCGGGGGTATTTCGCGTGCTGAACCTCACCGAATACCGCAGCCGTCCGAACCGGCTCGCCGACCATCTGCCCTGGGCCGCACTGGTCGCCGACGGCGTCGTGCTCAACAAGGACGGCAGCTTCCAGCGCACGCTGGCGTTCCGCGGCCCCGACCTCGAGAGCGCGACCGAAGCCGAGCTGATCGGCGCCTGCGCCCGCGCCAACAACGCGCTCAAGCGCTTCGCTACCGGCTGGGCGCTGTTCTTCGACGCCGAGCGGCGCGACGCGATCGGCTATCCCGACAGCGCTTTCCCCGATCCCGCTTCCTGGCTCGTCGATGCCGAGCGCCGCGCCGCGTTCGAGGCCGAAGGCGCGCATTTCGAGAGCCGCTTCCACCTGACTCTGGTTTGGCTGCCGCCGGCGGATACGAGCGACGCCGCCGGCCGCTCGGTCGTCGACCGTCCCGCATCGGCCGACGGCCGCGACTGGCGCGGGGCGCTCGCGGCGTTCGTCGCCGAGACCGACCGCGCGCTCGACCTGTTCGCGGCGTTCATGCCCGAAGTGCGTGCGCTCGGTTCGGCCGAGATGCTCGCCTATCTCCATGCCTGCGTATCGACGCGCCGCATGCCCGTAGCGGTGCCCGAGACGCCGATGTACCTCGACGGACTGCTCGTCGACGAGCCGCTGACCGGCGGGCTCGAGCCGCGGCTCGGCGACACGCACCTGCGGACACTGACCGTGCTCGGCTTCCCGGGCATGAGCCGCCCCGGCCTGCTCGACGCGCTCAACCACCAGGACTTCGCCTATCGCTGGGTCACGCGCTTCATCGCGCTCGACAAGGCCGACGCGACCAAGGTGCTGACGCGCATCCGGCGCCAGTGGTTCAACAAGCGTAAGTCGATCACCGCGCTGCTGCGCGAAGTCATGTACAACCAGCCGGCGCAGCTGCTCGACAGCGATGCCGACAACAAGGTGGTCGATGCCGACCTGGCGCTCCAGGCGCTCGGCGGCGACCATGTCGCGTTCGGCTATCTGACCACGACGATCACGCTCGCCGACGCCGATCGCGCCCGCGTCGAGGAAAAGGTTCGCGCGGTCGAGCGCATCGTCAACGGACTGGGCTTCACCACCATCCGCGAGGGGGTCAACGCCGTCGAGGCATGGCTATCGTCGCTCCCCGGCCACGCCTACGCCAATGTCCGCCAGCCGCTCGTCCACACGCTCAACCTCGCCCACCTGATGCCGCTGTCGAGCGTCTGGGCCGGGCCGGCGGCGAACCGGCACCTGAGCGGACCGCCGCTGCTGTTCGCGCAGACGAGCGGATCGACGCCGTTCCGGCTGTCGACCCATGTCGGCGACGTCGGCCACATGCTCGTCGTCGGTCCGACCGGCGCGGGCAAGTCGGTACTGCTGGCCCTGATCGCGCTACAGTTCCGCCGCTACGCAGACGCGCAGATCTACGTCTTCGACAAGGGCTTCTCGGCGCGCGCCGCGGTGCTTGCCTGCGGCGGCGCGCACCACGCGCTCGGGCTGGGCGGAGCCGCCCAAGGTTCCGACGATCCAAAGGATCGGGGGAATGGTGGCGGAGGGAGCGATGCCGGCGAGGGCCGCGCCATCGCCTTCCAGCCGCTCGCGGCGATCGACCGTGCCGACGAGCGCGCCTGGGCCGCCGAGTGGATCGCCGCGCTGCTCGCGCACGAGCAGGTGACGGTCACGCCCGAGGTCAAGGAGACGCTCTGGTCGGCGCTCGCCAATCTCGCGACCGCGCCCGTCGAGCAGCGCACGCTGACCGGCCTGTCGCTGCTCCTGCAGTCGGCGGCGCTGCGCTCGGCGCTCGCGCCCTACACGCTGGAAGGCCCGTTCGGGCGGCTGCTCGACGCCGCCGAAGACGAATTGCGCGTCGCGGACCTCCAATGCTTCGAGACCGAGGCGCTGATGGGCCACGCCGGCGCGGTTGCGCCCGTGCTGACCTATCTGTTCCACCGCCTCGAGGAGCGGTTCGACGGACGCCCGACGCTGCTTGTGCTCGACGAAGCCTGGATCTTCCTCGACCATCCGCTGTTCGCGCAGCGCATCCGCGAGTGGCTCAAGACGCTTCGCAAGAAGAACGTCGCCGTCCTGTTCGCGACGCAGAGCCTCGCCGACATCGCGGCCAGCACCATCGCGCCCGCGATCATCGAGAGCTGCCCGCAGCGCATCCTGCTTCCCAACGACCGCGCGATCGAGCCGCAGAGCCGGCAGGCCTATGAGCGGTTCGGCCTCAACGAGCGCCAGATCGAGCTCGTCAGCCGCGCGAGCCCCAAGCGCCACTATTACCTCCAGTCGGCGCGCGGCAACCGCCTGTTCGAGCTGGGGCTCGGTCCGATCGCGCTGGCGCTGTGCGGCGCTTCCGATCCCGCCTCGCAGGCGCGGATCGACGCGATCCTCGCCGAGCACGGCGCCCACGACTTCGCTGCCCGCTTCCTCGAATCCGCCGGCCTCGACTGGGCAGCGCCGCTCCTGGCCGGCTTCCCGCAAACCCCCTTGTCCCCGGAGTAACCTGTGATGCGTACTTGCCTGTTCAAGAAGTTCCTGCTCGCCTCGGCGCTCGGCATCGCCGCCTGCACCGCGGTCGCCACGCCCGCGTCCGCGCAGATCAGCGTGTTCGATCCCACCAACTATTCGCAGAACCTGCTCTCCGCCGCACGCGCGCTCGAGCAGATCAACAATCAGATCCAGTCGCTCCAGAACGAAGCGTCGATGCTCGCCAACATGGCGAAGAATCTGAAGCCGACCGAGTTTCCGCAGCTCCAGGCGCTGACCGAGCGGCTCAAGCAGATCGACCAGCTGATGGCGCGCGCGCAGGCAGTCGACTTCCGCGTCGACACCCTCGACGACCAGCTCCGCAAGCTGTTCCCGCAGGGCTTCGACCAGGCACTGACCTCGGACGCGCAGGTCCAGGCTGCCAAGGCCCGGCTCGACGCGCAGATGGCCGCCTATCAGCAGACGATGCGCGTGCAGGCGCAGGTGGTCGAGAACGTCCGCGCCGATGCCGAGACGCTCAACGCGATCGCCGCGCGCAGCCAGGGCGCCGAAGGCGCGCTCCAGGTCGGCCAGGCGACCAACCAGCTGCTCGCGCTGCTCGCCAAGCAGCAGCTCCAGCTGCAGAGCATGATGGCGGCGCAGTACCGTGCCGAAGCGATCGAAGCCGCGCGGCGCGCCAAGGCCGAGGCCGATGCGCGCGCCGCCACCAAGAAGTTCCTCGGCTCCGGCAGCGCCTACACGTCCCAGCCCCCGGGCAACTAGGCGCGGCCGACCGGCGGCGGCGTGCTTTCGCCTCGCGCGCCGCCGCCCGCCGCGGGGCGTCCTGCGCTCCCCTCGGGGCGCCCCGCGGCACCCAGCTTGATGAAGGACAGGCAGCAAGTGAACGACCTCAACGTCATCGACCGGTTCATGGCCGACTTCACGCGCTACATCGACAGCGGATTCGGCCTGCTGGGCCCCGACGTCGCCTTCCTGACGACGACGCTGATCGGCATCGACATCACGCTCGCGGGCCTGTTCTGGGCGATGGGCGGCGAGCAGGACGTGCTCGGCCGCCTCCTCAAGAAGATCCTCTATGTCGGCGCCTTCGCCTTCATCCTGAGCAGCTTTTCGACGCTCGCCGACATCATCTTCCGGTCCTTCGCGCAGGCGGGGCTGACCGCCGGCGGCGGCACGCTTTCCGCCGACGACCTGCTGCGGCCCGGAAGGCTCGCCGGAACCGGCTTCAGTGCCGCCTGGCCGCTGCTCGACCAGGCATCGGAGATGATGGGGTTCATCAGCTTCTTCGACAATTTTCTGACGATCGCGGTGCTGCTGTTCGCCTGGGCGATCGTGATCGTCGCCTTCTTCATCCTCGCGGTGCAGATGTTCGTGACGATCATCGAGTTCAAGCTCACGACGCTCGCCGGCTTCATCCTCGTGCCGTTCGCGCTGTGGAACCGCACCAGCTTCCTCGCCGAGCGCGTGCTCGGCAACGTCGTGAGCTCGGGCATCAAGGTGATGGTGCTGGCCGTGATCGTCGGCATCGGCGCCAATTTCTTCGCCGAATTCACATCCGCGCTCCAGGGCCAGGAGCCCGATATCGGCCAGGCGATGAGCCTCGTGCTCGCCGCGCTCTCACTGTTCGGCCTCGGCATCTTCGGCCCCGGCATCGCATCGGGCCTGGTGTCGGGCGCACCGCAGCTCGGCGCCGGCGCGGCGGTCGGCACGGTCGCCGGCGCCGCCGGCATGACCATGCTCGCGGGCGGTGCTGCTGTCGCGGGCGCGCGGGCGCTGGGTGGTGCCGCGCTCGGCTCGGTGCGCGCCGGGACCGCGATGGGATCGGCGGCGTCGACTGCCTACCAGCTCGGCCGCGAGACCGCGGCGGAGCCCGGCGTCGCGGCGGGCCTCGGCGGCGTCGCCCGCGCTGCCGGCAACGCGGCGCGGAGCCGCGCCTCCAGCGCGCTCGGCCTCGGCGAGGCCGTAGAGAGCGGGCGGACCGCGGCGTGGAACGCGCTCAACGACGCCGCTCCCGCCTCGGCAGCGCCCGCCGGCGCCGGCATGCCCAGCTGGGCGCGTCAGATGCGTGAGCAGCAGAGCGCGCGCCACCACCGACAGATTGCACTGCACACCCTCAGGGGCGCCGACCGCGGCGGCGCCGCCGCCATTCCCGACATCAAGGAAAGGGACGATTGAGCCATGATCTTCAAACGCAGCGTCCAGCGCTACGGACGCACTCCCGAACCCGAGACACCCTTCCAGCGCGCCGGGCAATTGTGGGACGAACGCATCGGCTCCGCGCGCGTCCAGGCGCGCAACTGGCGGCTGATGGCGTTCGGTAGCCTGGCGCTCGCCGGGGGTTTCGCCGGCGCGCTCTGCTGGCAGTCGCTGCAGAGCCGCGTCGTCCCCTATGTCGTCGAAGTCGACAAGCTCGGCGAAGCGCGCGCGGTCAACGAGGCCGACAGGGCCTATCGGCCCACCGATCCGCAGGTCGCCTGGCACCTCGCGCGGTTCGTGACCAGCGTCCGCTCGGTGTCGCTCGATCCGGTGCTGATGCGCCGCGACTGGCTCGCGGCCTATGACTTCGCGACCGAGCGGGGCGCCCGCTTCCTCGACCAATATGCCCGCGCGGCGCAGCCGTTCGCGCGCATCGGCGAGCGCACCGTCTCGGTCCAGGTGACGAGCGTTGTGCGCGCGTCGGATCGCTCGTTCCAGGTCAAATGGACCGAGAGCGCGTTCGAGCGCGGCGCACCCTCCGGAAGCGCGCGCTGGACCGCGATCCTGACGGTCGTGGTCCGGCCTCCCGCCAGCGCCGAGATGCTGCGCAAGAACCCGCTCGGCGTCTATGTCGACGCGGTCGACTGGAGCCGCGAGCTCGACGCGCCGGCGCCCCAGCCCTCCGCCGCACCGCTTGCACAACCGCCCGCCAACCTGCCGCTCGGATCGCCGCTCGATCCGAACCTCGGCGCAACGCCCGCTCCCGCCCCGATGGAGACTCCGTCATGAGAACCATGCCCCATTTCTGCGCGCCGCTCGTCCTGCCGCTGCTGCTCGGCGCAGCGCCGCTCCAGCAGTCGGCGCCAGCGCCGGCGCAATCCCGACAGGAGGCCGGTGCCGCCGTCCCGAAAGCGGCACCGCCCCGCACTGCGGCGCGGCCTGCGCCCGAGCGCCGCACGGTGCGTCCAGGCCCTGCGCGCGTCGCCGCCGCCAACGCCGCGGCAGTGCGCGAGCCGGTCCGCGAGAATTACGTCAATGCGATGCAGGTCTATCCGTTCAGCGACGGGGCGATCTACCAGGTCTATGCCGCGCCCGAGCGCGTCACCGACATCGCGCTCCAGCCGGGCGAGACGCTGGTCGTGGTCGCGGCGGGCGACACCGCGCGCTGGGTGATCGGCGACACCACCAGCGGCAGCGGCGCCGAGCGGCGCACGCATGTGCTGGTCAAGCCCTTCTCGAGCGGGCTGGCCACCAACCTCATCATCACCACCGACCGTCGCAGCTACCATCTATCGCTGACGAGCACGCGCGGCGCCGCGATGGCGAGCCTGTCATGGACGTATCCCGCGGACGCGCTGATCGCGCTCCAGCGTTCCGCCGCCGAGACGCAAGCCGCCGCTCCCGTGGCGCAGGGGCTCGCGGTCGACCAGCTCCGGTTCGACTATGCGATCAGCGGCGACAAGCCGGACTGGCGGCCGCTTCGCGCGTTCGACGACGGGCGGCAGACCTTCATCGAGTTTCCCGAGAGCATCGCGGTCGGCGAGGCCCCGCCGCTGTTCGTGATCGGCGCCGAGGGCGACGCCCAGCTCGTCAACTATCGCGTCCGCGGCCGCTTCTACATCGTCGACCGGCTGTTCGACCGCGCCGAGCTCCGCCTCGGGACGAAGAAGCAGAAGATCGTGCGGATCGTCCGCGGCACGAAGCGGGGGAGGCGGTCGTGAGCGAGATTCCCGAAGCCGCTGTAGCGGTGCCGAAGGCCGACCCTGAAACGCTGGCGATACGGGCGCGACCGGCACGCGCGATCCGCTTCCGGCGCGGCGTGATCATCGCCGCCGCGGCAATCGCCTCGCTGGCGGTGATGGTGATCGCCTGGATGGCGCTCAAGCCGGTGAGCTTCACCGGCGCCGGCGCGCCCGAGGAGCGCGTCCGCACCGACAATCGCGCGCCGGCGGACACGCTGAGCGGGTTGCCCGCGTCCTATGGCGACGCGCCTCGGCTCGGCCCGCCGCTGCCGGGCGATCTCGGCAAGCCGATCCTCGATCACCGGCGCGCGATGGCCGCGGAAGGCGCACCGGCTCCGGTCACCCAGGACACCACCGAGCAGGACCGCCGTCTCGCCGAGGCCAGGGCCGCGCGCGAGTCTCCGCTGCTCGCGGCAGCTGGCACGCGATCGGCCACGCCCGCCCAGGCAGCGGTCGCCAATCCGGCAAGCCCTCCGCCGACCGGTGTTGCCAGCGATCGCCTCGCGCTCGATCCGGCTCGCGATCCCAATTCCCAGCAGCGCAAGATCGACTTCGCCTCGGGCCGGGACGCCGGTGCCGCGGTCAATCCCCATCGGGTCGAGCAGCCCGCCTCGCCCTACATGCTCTCCGCCGGCAGCGTGATTGCCGCGAGCCTGATCACGGGCATCCGCTCGGACCTGCCCGGGCTGGTGACCGCGCAGGTCAGCGAGAACGTGTTCGATAGTGCGACGGGTCGCATCCTGCTCGTTCCGCAGGGCGCTCGCCTGATCGGCACCTACGACAGCGTCGTCGCCTATGGCCAGTCGCGCGCGCTCGTCGTGTGGCAGCGGATCGTCCTGCCCGACGGCGCCTCGATCCGGATCGACAATGTGCCCGCGACCGACCCCTCGGGCTATGCCGGGCTAGCCGACAAGGTCGACTTCCACACCTGGTCGCTGCTCAAGGGCATCGCGCTCTCGACGCTGCTCGGCGTCGGCCCGGAGCTGACGCTGTCGAGCGACAGCGACCTGATCGACGCAATCCGCCGCTCGAGCCAGGACAATGTCGCGCGCGCCGGCGACCAGATCACGTCGCGCAACCTCCAGGTCCAGCCGACGATCACCATCCGCCCCGGCGCGCCCGTGCGGCTCGTCGTCCACCGCGACCTCATCCTCCAGCCCTGGCACCCAGAGGAGCGCTAACCCATGCCCGACCTTCGCCTGTCCCGCATTCCCGACCGGACGCCGGTCAAGATCGCGATCGCGGTCCTGCCCGACCTGCACCAGGCGCTCAGCGACTACGCCGAGGCGTATCGCGCCGCCTATGGCCAGGCCGAAACCGTCGCCGACCTCATCCCCTACATGCTGCAGAGCTTCCTCGAGAGCGACCGCGCCTTCGCGCGCTCGCGCCAGAAATCATGAGCCGGAAAGGATAGTCCGATGTCCGAGACCCCCGATCGCATCCTTCGCCTCAAGGCCGTGCTGGAGCGCACCGGCCTCACCCGGTCGACCATGTACCGGAAGATGCAGAACGGCAGCTTCCCGAAGAACATCCAGATCAGCGACCGTTGCATCGGCTGGCGCCAGTCGGCGGTCGACGCCTGGATGCGCAGTCCGATGCGCTATTCCGCCGATGCAGAGCGATAGCTCGAGGAGGAAGGCCAAGCTCGCTCTGAAAACTCGCTCCGCCTTTCCAATCCACCCATCAAGCCGGACAAAAGCGCGTCCACTCATCCCTTCATCTTCACCGGAATCCGCAGATATCGCACGCCGTTCGCCTCCGCCTCCGGGAAGCGGCCGGCACGGATGTTCACCTGGATCGACGGCAGCAGCAGCCTGGGCACGGCCAGCGTCTCATCGCGCGCCTCGCGCATCGCGACGAACGCATCCTCGGTCACGCCGTCATGGACGTGCACGCTGGCGCGCCGCTGCTCGGCGACGGTGGTTTCCCAGCGATAGTCGTCGCGGCCCGGCGCCTTGTAGTCGTGGCAGAGGAACAGCCGCGTCTCGCCGGGCAGCGCCAGCACGCGGCGGATCGAGCGGTAGAGCATGCGCGCGTCGCCGCCGGGGAAATCCGCGCGGGCGGTGCCATAGTCGGGCATGAACAGCGTGTCGCCGATGAAGGCCGCGTCGCCGATCCGATAGGCGACGTCGGCGGGCGTGTGGCCGGGCACGTGCATCACCTCGATCGTCAGCCCGCCGAGCGTTACCGCCTCGCCGTCGCGTAGCAGCCGGTCGAAGTCCGATCCGTCGGTCTTGAGATCGTCCATCGCGAACACCGGGCGGAAGATCCGCTGCACGTCGCGGATATGCTCGCCGATGCCGATCCAGGCGCCGGTGCGCGCCTTGAGGAAGGGCGCGGCGGAGAGATGGTCGGCGTGCGCGTGCGTCTCGAGCACCATGACGATCCGCAAGTCCTGCCCGGCCGCGGCGGCGAGGATGCGCTCCGCCGAGCGCGTGTCGGCCTCGCCGCTCGCCAGGTCGAAGTCGAGCACCGGATCGATCACCGCTGCTTCGCGCGTGGCGGGGTCGGCGACCAGATAGCTGATCGTGTTCGTCGGCTCGTCGAAGAAGGCCGTGATGGCGGGCATGTCTGACATTGCGATCTCCATTGTCGCTTGACAATATATTAGAGATTGCTAAATTAGCAAGTGCTAATGGAGAAATGCGATGCTCAAGCCGCCAATGGATCTCGCGACTTTCGAGGCCAAGGCCGGAACGGTTGCCGACACGCTCAAGGCGCTGGCGAACGACCGGCGGCTGATGCTGCTGTGCAAGCTGGTCGAGCATGAGGAGCTGACGATGGGCGACCTCGCGCGCGAGGTGGGCCTGTCCCAGTCCGCGGCCTCGCAGCATCTCGCCAGGATGCGCGCGGAAGCGCTCGTCGCGACGCGTCGCGAGGGCCAGACGCTCTGGTACCGGATCGCCGATCCTAGGGCCGGAACGCTGCTCGCGACGCTCTACCAACTTTACTGCAAGGAGTAACTCGAATGACCATCGGATCGATGGCGCCCCGCGACGCCGCGGCGGCGATGGCCCGGGGCGCGACCCTGATCGACATCCGCGACGCCGACGAGCATGCGCGCGAGCGCATCCCCGGCGCGCTCAGCGTGCCGCTCGCGCGGCTGGCGACGGAGACGCTGCCTTCGGGCACGCTGATCTTTCATTGCCGCTCGGGAATGCGGACCCAGGCCAATGCCGCGACGCTGGCTTTGGCGGGCGTTGACTGTCATCTGCTCGCCGGCGGCATCGATGCTTGGCGCGCCGCCGGGCTGCCAACCCGGATCGACCGGCACCAGCCGCTCGAGATCATGCGGCAGGTGCAGCTGATCGCGGGCGGGCTGGTGCTGCTCGGCGCGGTGCTCGCGCTCGCGGTCTGGCCGTGGTTCGTCGTGCTGTCGGCGATCGTCGGGGCCGGCCTGATGATGGCCGGCGCAACGGGCTGGTGCGGCATGGCGCGCCTGCTGCGGCACATGCCGTGGAATCGCCGGACCGGAACGGTTTAGGCGGGTCATGACGCTTGCGCAGATCCTTGCCGCGCTCTTCTCGGGCGGGCTGATCGGCGCGGTGCTCGGGCTGATCGGCGGCGGCGGATCGATCCTGGCGGTGCCGCTGCTCGTCTATGTCGTGGGGGTCGGCTCGACCCACGCGGCGATCGGCACGGCGGCGGTCGCGGTTGCGGCCAATGCGCTCGCGAGCCTTGCCGGGCATGCGCGCGCCGGAACGGTCAAGTGGCGCTGCGCCGGCGTGTTCGCGTTTGCCGGAGTCGCCGGCGCGGCGATCGGTGCCGAGCTGGGCAAGGCAGTCGACGGCAAGGCGCTGCTCTTCCTGTTCGGGCTGCTGATGGTGGGGGTCGGCCTGTCGATGCTGCGTCCCCGCCGCTCGGCCGAGGCGCCCGACGTGCGGCTGACGCGCGAGAGCGCGGCGGCGCTGCTGCCGCGGCTCGTGCCGATCGGCTTCGGCGTGGGGCTGGCCGCGGGGTTCTTCGGGATCGGCGGCGGGTTCCTGATCGTGCCGGGACTGGTCGCGGCGACCGCCATGCCGCTGCGCGCCGCGGTCGGCACCTCGCTGGTCGCGGTGGCGGCGCTGGGGCTCACCACCGCCACTTCATACGCTTTGGCGGGGCTCGTCGACTGGCGGCTGACCGGGCTGCTGGTCGCGGGCGGCATCGCCGGCGCGCTGCTCGGCGTGCTGGGCGGACGCCGCCTGGCCGCGCGGAAGGGATTGCTCGAGCGGCTGTTCGCCGTCGTCGTGATCGGCGTCGGATGCTATGTGGCCGTCCATGGCTGACTTCCGCGACAAGCCCACCTCCGTCCTCCGCGCATTTTTCGCGACCGAATCCGCAGGCGGCTTCGTGCTGATTGGCGCGGCGGCCTTCGCGCTTATTGTCGCCAACTCGCCGCTGGCGCACGGCTATTTCGCGCTGCTGCACGTCTATCTCGGGCCGCTGTCGCTGCTCCACTGGATCAACGACGGGCTGATGGCGGTGTTCTTCCTGCTCGTCGGGCTCGAGCTCAAGCGAGAGCTGCTCGACGGCGAGCTCTCGACATGGGACCGCCGCGCGCTGCCCGGCGCCGCGGCGCTCGCGGGGATGGTGGTGCCGGCGGCGATCTATGCCGCCGTCAACGCGGGCGACGCGGGCGCACTGCGTGGCTGGGCGATCCCCGCCGCCACCGACATCGCCTTCGCGCTCGGCGTGCTCGCGCTGCTGGGCCCGCGCGTGCCGGTCTCGCTCAAGATCCTGCTGACCGCGATCGCAGTGATCGACGATCTCGGCGCGATCCTGGTGATCGCGGTCTTCTACACCGGCGAGCTGTCGCTGCTGCCGCTGGCGGGCGCGGCGGCGGCGATCGCGCTGCTTGCGGGGCTCGCGCGGCTGGGCGTCCGCGCGCTCTGGCCTTATCTGGCGATCGGGCTGCTCGCCTGGGTCGCGATGCTGCTGTCGGGCGTGCACGCCACGATCGCCGGGGTCGCCGTGGCTATGACGGTGCCGCTGACGCCGAGCCCGGGCCGGCCCGAGGATCGCGCCTCGCCGCTGCACCGGCTCGAGCACGGGCTGCATCCGATCGTCGCGTTCTGCATCGTGCCGCTGTTCGGCTTCGCTAATGCCGGGGTGAGCTTTTCCGGGCTGGGCGCCGACGCGCTGCTCGGCACGGTGCCGCTGGGGATCGCGGCGGGGCTGTTCCTCGGCAAGCAGGTCGGGATCCTCGGCGCCTGCTGGGCGATGATCCGGCTGCGGCTCGCCGAGATGCCCGCGGGCGCGGGCTGGCGGCATCTCCACGGACTCGCGCTGCTCGCGGGGATCGGCTTCACGATGAGCCTGTTCATCGGCGCGCTCGCATTCGGCGAGGGCGGCGGGCGCGCCGATGCCGTCAAGCTCGGCGTGCTGGCGGGTTCGCTGCTCTCGGCGCTCGCCGGCTATGCGGTGCTGCGCCGGGCTAGCCGGCCAGCAGCGCGGCGGTGACGAGGACCACCAGCGCCACCAGCGGCGCGCCCATCCGCGCATAGTCGGTGAAGCGATAGCCGCCGGGGCCCATCACCAGCAGATTGTTCTGGTGGCCGATCGGCGTGAGGAAATCCGACGAGGCGCCGATCAGCACCGCGAGCAGCGCGGCGTCCGGATCGAGCCCGAGCAGCGCGGCAGTGTCGAGCGCGAGCGGCCCCATGATGATCGCGGTCGCGACATTGTTGAGGAACACCGACAGCACCAAGGTCAGCGCGCACAGCGCCGCGAGCGACACGAAGGCGCCGCCGCCGGCGAGCTGCCCGCCCAGCCACTGCGCCACCGCCGCCGCCGCGCCGCTCGTCTCGAAGCTCTGGCCGACCGGGATCATCGCGGCGAGCAGCACGATCACGCTCCAGTCGACCGAGCGATAGAGTTCCTCGGGCGGGATCAGCCGCAGCAGCGCGATCGCCAGCGCCGCGCCGCCGAAGGCCAGCACGAGCGGCACCAGCCCCGCCACCGCCAGCGCGACGGCGAGCAGGAAGATGCCGAGCGCCAGCGCCATCCGGCGAAGGTCGGGCGGGGGTTCGCCGTGCTGGCGGTCGATCTCCAGCAGCCGCGCGCGCGGCACGAAGGCGGCGATCACCCGGGGCTCGCCACGAATGAACAACTGGTCGCCCTCGGCGATCCGGAGCTCGGCGAGCGGGCGGCGCATGCGCGCGGCGCGCGGGCCGGCGGCGATCACGCGCAGCGCGCCCGCGCTCTCCGCCGAGATCGCATCATGGCCGAGCCCGACCAGGAACGAGCCGTGCGCCACCACGACGCGCACCGTCTCCTCGGACGAATGCGGGCTCGGATGAATGTCCTCGACCAGCGGCACCCGCTCGGCCAGCTCGCGCGCGGGGCGGCGCGACAGCAGCAGCAGCCGCTCGCGCGCCCGGGTCAGGATGCGTGTGCCGTGCTTGCGTAACGCTCGTGCCAGATCCGTGGTATCCGGCTGATGCAGGCGGTCGGCCACCTCGACCTCGAACACACGCCATGGCCGGCTCCGGTCGACGCGTTCGCGCCGGGCGCCCGGCAGCAGGCGCCAGCCGACGAAGGCGAGATAGGCGAATCCCACCACCGCCACCGCGCCGCCCACCGGCGTCATCGCGAAGAATCCGAACGGCGCGCCGAGCCGCTCCTCGCGCACCGAGGAGAGGATCAGGTTGGCGGGCGTGCCGATCAGCGTGGTCATGCCGCCGAGGATCGTCGCGAAGGCGAGCGGCATCAGCGTCGCGCCGGCGCCCCGCCCGCTGCGCCGCCCGATCTCGGCGGCGATCGGCATGGTGATCACCAGCGCCGCGATGTTGTTCATCAGCGCCGAGAGCAGCGCGCCCACGAGCAGCACCGCCGCGAGCTGGAGCGCGAAGGGCGCGTGCGCCGGGATCAGCCGGCGCGCGATCAGCGTAGGAGCGCCGCTCAGCTCGACCGCGCGCCCGACGATCAGCACCGCGGCGACCGTCGCGACCGCAGGATCGGCGAAGCCCGAAAGCGCATCCGCCGGTGCGACCAGCCCAAGCGCGATCGACAGCCCCAGCGCGAGCAGCGCGACCGCGTCGTGGCGCACCCGGCCGCTGACGAACAGCGCCAGCGCGAAGGCGAGCGTGAGGCCGCTGAGCGCGGCCGGGCTCATTCCGCCTTGGCCGCGGGCGCGGGCTGGATCACCGCGCGCCAGGGCGCGGCGTTCCGGCCGGCGGGCTCGACCATGCCGGTCACATCGCTGACGGTGATCCCGAGCTGCGCAAGCGCTGCCGCGACCGATTGCCCGCGCGCGAGCGCGACTCGCCGCTCGCCTGTCGAGGGCCGCGCCCGCCGGCTGTCGGCGAGCCCGGTCACCCGGACTTCGCGGATGCCCCAGCGCTGCAGCGCCCAGGCCGCGGCCTCGACTGCCTGTTGCCCGGCCGGATCGAGTTCGCTCCGTCCGCTCGCGAACGGGATCGGATCGAGCGGGCGCGGCGGCGGCACGAGGCGGACCTGCGCCTGCGGCATCAGCCGGGCCACGACGGTCTCCAGCGTCCGATAGTCGGTGAGGCCGCCCTCGCCCTTTAGCTTTATCGTTGCGACCAGCATGCCGCCCTCGTCGCGGACGCTGTCGACGGTCGCGGCGTCCTCGAGCAGCGTGCGCAGCCGCGTCTCCGGCGTGGCTTCCATAGCCTGCTTTCCGGCAAGCGCGTCATTGGCGAGCGCACTTCTGTCGGCCCGTGCCAGCTCGGCGTCGGCGGTGAGGATCTGCTGGACGTCGACCGAGACCTGCCTGCCGAGCGCGGCCTGGAGCTTGCCGGGCAGCCCGGCGACGAACCGATCGGTGATGACCACCGCGCGCACTTTGCTGAGCGTGCCGCGCTCGATCGTGACGCGCACGTCCTCGACGCGCGCCGTGTCAGGCGCGAAGGCGCGTTGGATCGCGGCCTTGGCGCGCAGGCTCTGGCGCGCCTCGACCGCGATGTCGCGCAGCGAGAAGCCGAGCGGCAGCGCCAGCAGCAGGAAGGCCGAGGCGAGCACGATCTCCTCCCAGCGCGCGCGCTTGCGCCGCGCCGGGCGGAAGCCATAGGCGCGCGCGACCACGAACACGCAGCCGAGGATCGCGACGACATTGGTCATGAACAGCAGGAACGAGCCGCCCGCGATGCCGAGATCGCCCGACGCCAGCCCATAGCCGGTGACCGCGAGCGGCGGCATCAGCGCGGTCGCGATCGCGACGCCCGCGATCACGCCGCCGCGACGGGTGAGCGTGACGAACGCCGCCACCAGCCCCGACATCACTGCCACGGCGAGATCGAGCAGCGTCGGCCGCGTGCGCGCGAGGATCTCCGGCGTCGCCTCCGCGATCGGCGAGATCCACACGATCACCGCGCCCGCCAGCACCGACAGGATCGCCCCCAGCGCGAGCGCGATCGCGGCGCGCCGGAAGTCGTTCGGCTTCACCAGCGCCAGCGCCAGCCCCATGCCGAGGATCGGCCCCATCAGCGGCGAGATCAGCATCGCGCCGATCACCACCGCCGCGGAGGATTGCAGCAGGCCGAGCGTCGCGACGCCGCACGCGCCGACCAGCAGCGCGTAATAGCCCCAGGTCGCCTTCGCCCCGGCGACGATCTCGGCTTCGACCGAATCGCGGTCGGCCTGGCTCAGCCTGCGCACGCGATTCCTCCCGACTGCCAGTCGATGCCGGTTTCCTTGATGGTCGCGTTCACCGGCCCGCCGAGCGCCGCCGCGAGGCTGCGCCGGATCAGGCCGGTGCCGAAACCTTCGCGCACAGGCAGCGCGATGGGAGGCCCGCCCCGCTCGCGCCATTCGAAGCGAATCGCCCCGCTCACCGGATCATGCGCCCACCAGCGGATCACGACGATCCCGTTAGGCTGCGACAGCGCGCCATATTTGAGCGCATTGGTGGCGAGCTCATAGAAAGCCATCGACAGCCATCGCGCCTGCTCGGGCTCGAGCGCCTGGCATGGGCCGCTCGAAAGCAGCATCGCTGGGTCGACCCCCAGGTCGTCGTGCAGCGTCCGCGACAGGACGCGCGCGATGTCGCATTCGTCCCAATGGCCGGGCTCGAGCAGCTCGTGCGAGCGCGCGAGGTGATCGAGCCGCGCCGACAGCCGGGCGTGCGCCTCGCTCAGGCTTGCCGCCTTAAGCAATGTCTGGTTGGCGAGCGCCTGGACCACCGCCAGCAGATTGTGGTGGCGATGGCGCAGCTCGGCGGCGGCCAAGGCGTCGAGCCCGTCCGCCGCAGCGCACGAGGCCACGGTGTCGAGATGGAGCAGCGGCTGGTTCATCGTCAGCCCCCGTTGCCCGAGCCGATGGTGCCGATGTCGACCACGTTGCCGGTGGCGACGACGGCCGTCGAGTTGACGTCGCCGATGTTGCTCTGGTCGGAGTGGACCTTGACGTCGGCGCGGCTGTTATCGCCCACGGTGACGTTGACCACCGTCATGTTGGCGACCGAGGTCGTGCTCGGCAGGCCGGCGCCGCCATTGCCGGCGCCGCCGATCGCGGACCCGCCGCCCTTCTCGGCGCGCTCGACCTGCCACATCAGCGTGGCCGTTGCCAACGGCGCGCCGCGGTCGCGGAAGTCCCATGGGTGGGCATTCTGGGGGTCCTGCGCCTGCGCCGGCGCTGCGGCGAGCAGCGCTGCGGCGACCGCTAGGCCGCTAAGGGGAAATTTCATCGCCTCCTCCTTTCGATGGGTGAAACGGGGCCGGGCGGCGGGAGACCCGCCCGGCCCCGTCGGCATCACAGCCCGAGGTCGAGCGTGCCGATCCGGACCGTCGCGGTGCCGAGGTTGCCGATCGACGTCGCCGTCGCCGCGGCGATCGGCCGGTCGAGCGCGCCGAGCGCGCCGGTGTTGTTCATCGACACGCCCGTCGTCGCGTGCGCTTCGGTGCGGCCGACGCTGAGCTGCGTCAGGTCCGCCGACATCAGCGCGTTGGTGACATAGCCGCCGGTCGGGTCGGCCGAGGCCAGCTCGGCGGGCGGCGCGGCGAGCTCGAGCTGCGCGGCGTTGCTCGTCCCGCGGGCCTCGGACGAGGCGGTCGCATCGACGATGCCGGTCGCGTTCGCATGCGCGGTCACGTCGTGCGGCTGGAACAGCCCGTTGGCGGAGTCGGTCATCCGCGCTTCGGCGAACGCCTGGTTGGCGTCGGTCGAGGTCGGGTCGGACGCGGTCGGCACCTGGGCCGAGGCCGGGTCGATGTTGCCGACATGGGACTGGCCCATGCTCACCGACATCGGCACCTCGGCCGAGGCGGTGTAGAGGTTGGCATAGCCGCTGGCATCGGCCTCGACATGGCCGAGCGTGTCGGCCTCGAGCAGCGTGCCGGAAACGGGCACGATCGACGCCTGCGCGTCCGCCTGGGCATGGACGTTGCCGATGTAGATCTGCGCGGCCTGCACCGCCATGTCGCCGGTCGGCAGCGCGTCGAGCGTCGAGGTGTCGACCTTGGTCGAGGTGTCGGTGCGCGTGCGGTCCCAGCTCCAGCGGACGCTGTCCTGCGCCAGCGCGGGCGTGGCCAGCGCGATCCCCGCCGCCATCGCGGCGATGCCGGCGGCGTTCTTCAGGGTCGTGTTCTTCATGGGATAATCCTTCACTTGCTGTTGGGGGCCGCGGCGCCGCCGTCGGTGCGGCGGCATCCTTCGCTTGGGGGGAGGCCGAGATAGTCGGTCATGATCTCATGCACCGCCATCTCGGCCACGGAGCGGACGCCGAGCTGCAGCGGCTCGTTGCGGATCTTCCCGGCGTCCAGTTCGACCAAAGTGCCGCTGAAGAAGCGGAACACATTGGCCTCGACCTCGCGGCCGACGATCTGCTTCTGAAGCGTCACGACATGCGCGACCTCCAGCGTGCGCGCGTTCACCATGCGCAGGTCGAGCGCGACGTTGACCACGGCGGCCTTGGCGCCGCCGCCGATCCCCTTGATCCAGAGCCCCGCGCCCTGGCTCAATATGTTGTAGTTGAGCTCGGTGAGCGCGCCGACGACGTAGAAGTCGATCTGGCGCAGCGCGCCGGGCTTGAGCGGGTCGGAAACCAGCGTGTTCTTGCGGAAGGTCAGCTCCTGGTTGGCGACGCGCAGGTCGGCGCGCTCGACCAGGCGGACCTTGCCGGTCTTGTGGAAGGCGCTGATCACCATCTCGGTCGCGCCCTGGCTCAGCGCATAGCCATGGTCCTGCACGCTGAACTGGCCGGTCTTGTCGGCCACCTCGCCGACCGCGATCGCGGGCAGATTGACGCCCGGCGCGGCGGCCAGCGCCCGGAGACACGCCGAATAGGGCGTCTCGTTCGACGTGACCGGGAATTGCGACGCCGTGCGGATGCCGGCAGCGGTCTCGCGCGCCGGAAATCCGGTGCACGCGCCGAGCGACGCGGCGATGGCGAGCGCCGCGGCGGTGCGGCCCAGATCGGGGAAGCTGATGTCCATGGCGCTGAGGTAGCCGTCCGAATCGCGTTGCGGCGGGCAACTCGCGGCGGATCGGCGGGATCGGCGCGGGATCGCCTCGATCCGGTGTCATCGCGAAATCGAGACCGTCTCGCGCGCGCTATCCGGAGCGGACAATCATCGGAGCATCAAATGTCCCTGCCCAACGTCATGGTGATCGACGACGATCCGCTGGTCGGCGAGGCGCTGGCCGAGGGGATCGGCGATCGCGGCGGCGCCTGCCGCACCTTCACCGATCCGCGCCGCGTCACCGAGCAGGACTGGAGCTGGGCCGCCTTCGCCGTGCTCGACCTCCAGCTCGGCGAACAGGACGGGCCGCAGCTCCTGCGCCGCTGCCGCGATCTGCCGAACCGTCCTCGCCTGATCCTCGTCAGCGGCTTCGATCCGATGGTGCTCGACGCGAGCGCGCGGGCGGCGCGCGACATGGGTTTCGACGTCGCCGGCAGCATTCCCAAGCCGATCCCGATGGCCCGGCTCGCACGGCTGCTCGTCGCCGATGCGCCGTCCGGAGAGGAGCCGCTTCCGGACTCCGTCCAGCGGATCGAGCGCGATTTGCTTGCCGAGGCGATCGACCGGCACGAGATCGACCTTGCCTATCAGCCGCAATATGATCTTCGGACTGGCGATCTGGTCGGATTCGAGGCGCTCGCGCGCTGGGAATCCCCTGCGTTGGGCGGCCCGGTCCCCGCCGAGCGCTTCGTCGCGGCGGCCGAGCAATTCTCCCTGGCGGGACGGTTGACCGAGCATGTCGTGGCGCATGCCGCCACCGATATCGCCCGCTGGGCCCGGCGCGGCTTCCGGTCGCGCGTGTCGATCAATCTCTCAGGCGCGGTGCTCGACGACGCGACGCTGGTCGATCGACTGCGGCGGCTGATCGGCTCCGAACGGGGCTTGCGCGAACGCATCACCTTCGAACTGACCGAGACCGCCGCGGCACGGCTTCGCGATACCGCGCTCGAGACGCTGGTACGGCTGCGGCTCGCCGGCTTCGGGCTCTCGCTCGATGATTTCGGTGCCGGGCAGAACCGCTTCGACCGGCTGATCGACGCGCCGATCACCGAGCTCAAGCTCGACAGGCGCTTCGCCGAGCGCCTCGCGACCGAGGCCGGGCCGCGCATCGTCCAGGGCCTCGCCGCCTATGCGCATGCGCTGGGCGCCAAATGCGTTGCGGAAGGCATCGAGACCCAGGCGCAGCTCCTCTCCTTCCGCGAGGCGGGCTGCGACATCGGGCAGGGCTGGCTGCTCGGCAAGCCGATGGGGCCGCGCGACTTCGATCGGGCGATGTTCGGCCAGCCTAGGTAATTTTCCTGATGGCCGCGCCCAACGCGCCCTTAAGCACGATCTGCCAAGCCGCGCGGATGCACGCTCCCGAAATCCTGCTCGTCGAGGATGACGACGCCTGCGCCGAGGCGCTCGGCGAGATGCTCGCCGATGGCGGCCATGCGTGCGTTCGCGCGCGCGACCCTGGTGAGGCGCTGCTCGCGATCGGCGATCGGCCGCGGATTGGCCTGCTGTTGCTCGACCTGCATTTGCCCGAGATGGACGGGCTTCGCCTCCTCTCCGAGCTTCGCACCGCCGCGGGTCAGCGCGGCGAGCTGCTCCAGGCGATCCTCTGCTCGGGCGCGGCGCAGTTCGAGGACCTCGACGGTGCGATGCGTCTTGGCGTCTCTGCATTCCTGCCCAAGCCGATCGAGCGGATCGCGCTACTCAATGCGCTGACCGACGCGGCCGGTACCTGGCGATCGCTCGAGCGCGACCGCGCCGTGCGCGAGGGGCTCGCCGAGCGTTTCCGCCAGCTCGAAGGCGGGCTGGCGACGGCGCTGCGCGAGATGGCCGAGATCCGCGCCCCCCTGCCGGCTCCCGCCCCGCCCATGCGGGCAATCGGCGCGCCCGGCGTCGACCGGGCCTGGGAGGTTCTTCAGTCGCGCCGCCTCGTAGCGGAAGCGCGCGCGCTCGACCGGCTGCTCGCGCGCCATGCGCTCGACACGGTCGGCTGGCGCGTGATGCTCGCGATGTTCGAGGCCGACGCCAATGCCGGCGAGGCTTCCGCGACCAACATCGCGCTCGCCTGCGGAGCGAGCGCCAGCGCGGGCCTGCGGCGGATCGGCGACCTCGCCGATCGCGGCTTGCTCGACCGCCGCGAGGATCCTGGCGACGGGCGCCGCATCATGCTGCGCCTGACCGACACGGGACGCGCCCTGTGCAGCGACGGCATCGCCGCACTCGCGGCGGCTGCGCCCTGATGCAGGTGGTCGGCCGCTGGATCGATCGCCTCAGCTTCGACGCACGCCGGGCGCTTGGCGTGGCCGCGGTCGAAGCGCTGCTGCTGGCGCTGCTGATCGCGACCGTGCTGGCCTTCGCCGAAGGTGCGCTCGAGCGCGAGATCGAGCGCGACGCCACGGTCAATTCCGAATTCGTGGCGCGCCAGCTTGCCGGCCCGCTCGCTGCCGGCGACGTCCCGACCGTGCGGCATCTCGCGGCCGATTATGTGCAGGCGGCCGACCTCGCCGCGCTCGAGGTGCGCGATCGCGAGGGCCGGCTGGTGGCCAGGGCCGAGCTCGCCGACAAGATCGTCGACACGCTGCCGCTTCGCACGCTCCCGGTCGTCCACAAGGGCGAACCTGTCGGATCGATCACCGCGCGCGCCCAGCTCGACGGGCTGCACGACACGTTGCGCGGCCTTGTCGTGCCGGTGCTGCTGCTGGCGCTGGTACTGCTCGGCGCTTCCGCAATCGCGTCGTGGCAGTTCAGCCGCTATCTGTCGCGCCACCTGCGCGCCGTCCGCAAGACCGCCGAGCGTATCCGCGGCGGCGCATTCGGCGCCACGCTCGAGCCGCGCGGTGCGCCAGACCTGCGCGCCGTGTCAGAGGCGATCAACGCAATGTCGCTTCGCCTTGCCGAACTCCACGCGGGGCAGCAGGCCGTGATCGAGGAACGCACGCGCACGCTCCAGTCGACCTTCGAGCATATGGCCGAAGGCGTGGCGATCTTCGACGCGGCGGGCCGGCTGCGCGCGAGCAATCCCAATTTCGCGGGGCTGGCGGGCCTTCCCCCGCAATCGGGCGACGGGATCACGCTTGCCGGGCTCGTGGACATGCACGCCGCCGCTGGCGCCTATGCGGCGCCCGAAATGGCGCCCTTCGAAACGCTCTGCCGCGCGACCGAATGGGACGGCCCCTCGCTCGCGTTCGAGATGCCGATGGGCGATCGGATCGTCGCGATCCGCCGCACGCGCCTCCCCGACGGCGGCTTCATCGCGATCCACGAGGACGTGACGCGCCAGCGCGCCGACCAGCGCCGCCTGCTCCACGGCGCCAAGCTGGCGACGCTCGGCGAGCTGGCGACGGTCACCGCGCACGAGCTCAACCAGCCGCTCAACGTCATTCGGCTGACCGCCGACAACGCCCGGGCGAGGGTGGCCGAAGGCCGGGCCGAGCCGGACTATCTCGAGCAGAAGCTCGCGCGCATCGCCGAGCAGACCGCCCGCGCCGCCGCGATCATCGACCATATGCGCGTGTTCGGCCGCAAGCCTGCCGAGCAGCCGCGCCCGTTCGACCTGGGCGAGGCGGTGCGCTCGGCGGTCGGCTTTTTCGGCGAGACGGCTCGGCTAGACGGATGCGCGGTGGAGCTGGATATCGCGGACGGCGTGATGGTCCGAGGCCACCCCAGCCTGATCGAGCAGGTGGTCGCCAATCTCGTCTCCAATGCGCTCGGGGCGTTCCGCACGAACCGGACCGAACGGCCGCGGCTGCGCATCCGGGTGCACAAGGTGGAGAGCGGGGCCGAGGTGACGGTGTCGGACAACGGCGGCGGCATTCCCGCCGAGGTGCTCCCGCACATCTTCGAGCCGTTCTTCACCACCAAGGGAGCGCAGGAAGGAACCGGGCTCGGGCTCTCGATCAGCTATGGGATCGTCGGCGATATGGGTGGGCAGTTGAGCGCCGCGAATCTCGGTGACGGCACCTCGTTCGCGTTCGTCCTGCCGTTGTGCGCCGAGGCCGGCGGCTGACCCAGCTGCAATCCTTGAAGGATGGCGGCTTCTGGATGCATCCGACCCATGAAAACGTGCATGTCCGATCTTTGACAGCGCAGCTGTCGATGACAGCGACGCATACCGGGCAATGCCACCCGTTAGATCGAAACCGGGCAGGCCTTGAGCGATAACCATACCCCCGTGCACCGCATTCTTCCGATCGCGAGGTTACTTAAGCGGTCTTCGAACGCGGCACCGCCGCCCGCAGCTGATCGAGATAGTCGCTCCACCACTGGTGCATCGCCACGCGTTCCTCCCAGTAGCGGCCGCGATTGTAGGTGCCGCGGATCGAATCGGTATCGGCGTGCGCGAGCGAGCGCTCGATCGCATCGGGGTTCCACTTGCCGCTCTCGTTGAGCAGCGTGGATGCAGTCGTCCTCAGGCCGTGGGCAGTGACTTCTCCCACCGCATAGCCCATGCGCCGGAACGCTTGGTTGACGGTATTCTCGCTGAGCGGCCGGCGCGAAGTGTGGAATGCCGGGAACACAAAGCCGTCCGGGCCGGTCAGCTCGTGGAGCTCAGTCAGATAGGCCACCACTTGCCGCGACAAGGGCACGGCGTGCGGCCGACGCATCTTCATCCGCTCCGCCGGAATCTTCCACACGGCATTTTCGAAATCGATCTCGGGCCATCGGGCGTGCCGGAGCTCGCCGGGTCGGGCCATGACATGGGGCGACACCTGCATCGCGAGCCGCGTGATCAGATGGCCCGAATAGGCGTCGATCGATCGAAGCAGTTCGCCCACCGCCTTCGGCTCGAGAATCGCAGCATGATGCTTCGTCCTGGGCGTGACCAGCGCTCCGCGGAGCAGCGACGTCGGGTCGGCCTCGCAGCGGCCTGTCGCGACGCCGTAGCGGAAGACGCGGCCGGCGAAGGAGCGGCAGCGCCGCGCGGTCTCGTGCTTGCCCTTCGCCTCGATACGCTTGAGCGCCGCGAGAACGTCAACCGGCTTCAGCTCGGCGAGCGGGCGGGTGGCGATTGGCGCGAGCTGCTCCAGCAGCCAGTTAGCCTTGGTGACCGTCGTGTCCGCGCGGCCCTCCCGCACCATCTTGTCGATATATTCCTTCGCGACGTCCCCGAACGGGTTGGCGGCGTTGTACATCGCGAGGAGCTTGGCGCGCTTGCGCTCGGCGCCGGGATCCACGCCTTCACGAAGCTGACGCCTTGCGTCATCCCGCTTCTGGCGCGCTTCGGCCAATCCGACCTCCGGATAGCCGCCGAGCGCAATGCGCTTGTCCTTGCCGAGGTGGCGATACTTGAAGCGCCACAGTTTCGAGCCGGTCGGATGCACCTCGATGTACAAGCCGCGCTCGTCGGTGCGCTTGTAGATGCGCTCCTGCGGTTTGAGCGCGCGAATCTCCAGATCCTTCAAAGGCATGGCGAACAATCCCGATCAAGCGGTCCAGCCTGAGCGACCCATTCCCGACTCTCTCCAGATGGCCCCAAGGCCATCAAAAAAGTGGGGCCATCCATGGTCCAAACGGTGGCCCGATTCGTGGGGCCATCGTATGAAATCTGTTGAGACGGCTTAGGACCCGACATCGAAAAAATGGCAGATTTCTGCCGTTTTGTCGAGGCTTATGAGACCTTTTGAGGGGGGTAAATGGTGCCCAGAAGAGGACTCGAACCTCCACGCCCTTGCGAGCGCCAGCACCTGAAGCTGGTGCGTCTACCAATTCCGCCATCTGGGCACGGGGTAGGCGGGCGCCTCTAGGGGAGGCGGCTCCCGATTGTCAACCGGGCATTCGGCCGCCCCGGCACATTCCTCGCGCGCCCGCGTCCCGCGCCGACTGATATCCCACGCCGGAATTCGCGGCCGCACCAGCCCGGCGCCACCCCGGCGGTGCCGTACTCCTCCCGCCGCTGCTCCCAACGCTCGCCTTTCGCGCCACGCCCGCGCAGCCGCCGCTTGCCGTTTGCGCGCCGGCGCGGCATGGGACGAGTCCCCCCTGTGCGAGGCTCGTGTGAGACAATGGCTGCGATGAAGGACAAGCTCGTTTCCCTGATCGGCGGCGGCGGCTTTCTGGGCCGCTATGCCGCGCAGGAACTGCTGCGCGCCGGCGCGCGCGTGCGAATCGTCCAGCGCCGCCCGCGCGAAGCCTGGTTCCTCAAGCCCCAGGGCGGGCTCGGCCAGACCCAGTTCGTCGCCGCCGACGTCGCCCTGCCCGAGACGATCGCCCGCGCCGTCGACGGCTCCGACGCCGTGGTGAACCTCGCCGGCACGCTCGCCGGCGACTTCCACGCCATCCACGTCAAGGGCGCGCAGACCGTCGCCCAGGCTGCGAGCCGCGCCGGTGCGGGCGCGCTGGTCCACGTCTCGGCGCTCGGTGCCGATGCCGAATCGCCCTCCGCCTACGGCAAGTCCAAGGCGGCGGGCGAGCGCGTCGTGCTCGAGGCCTTCCCCGGCGCGACGGTCCTGCGCCCCTCCTTCCTGTTCGGGCGCGAGGACCAGTTCGTGAACCGCTTCGCCGCGATGATCGCCGCATCGCGGATCGTGCCGGTGCTCGCGGGCCGTACCCGCTTCCAGCCCGCGTGGGTGGTCAATGCCGCCGAAGCGATCGTCGCCGCGCTCGCCGACCCGGTGGCGCACGGCGGCAAGACCTATGCGCTGGGCGGACCCGACGTGCTGACCATGGCCGAGCTGTTCCAGTGGATCGCGAGCGAGATCGGCCGCGCGCCGGCACTCGTCGACCTGCCCGACCCGATCGGCGCACTCGTCGCGGCGATGCCGGGGACGCCGATCAGTGGGGACCAGTGGCGGATGCTCAAGGCCGACAATGTCGTCGCGGACGGGGCACCGGGCTTCGCCGCGCTCGGCATCGCGCCGGTGCCGCTGGGCAGCGTCGCGCCGGGTTGGCTGGTGCAATATCGCCGCCACGGCCGGTTCGGCTCGGCCGAGGCGGCCTGAGGCTCATCGAAGAATACGCGCGGAGGGCGCTCGCGCGGGCGCCCCGCAGTGAAGGGGGCGTAGCGTGATCGAAATACTCGTCATCATCCTGCTTGGCATCGTCGAGGGGGTCACCGAATTCCTGCCGGTCTCGTCGACCGGGCACCTGATCCTCGCCTCCGAACTGCTCGGCTATGATTCGGCGCGCTGGGCGCTGTTCAACATCGTCATCCAGCTCGGCGCGATCCTGGCGGTGGTGGTGCTCTACTGGCGGACCTTCTGGGCGGTGCTCCAGGGACTGCTCAAGGTCGACCCGGTGTCGATCCGCTTCGTGCGCAACGTGATCGTCGGCTTCATCCCCTCGGCGATCCTCGGCGTGCTATTCAACAAGTACATCGAGGCGATGCTCGGCTCGCCGATGATCGTCGCGGTGGCGCTGGTCGTCGGCGGCATCGCGATCCTCGCGGTCGAGCGGCTGGCGAAGCCCGGCGAGATCCACGGCGTGGCGGAGATGCCGCTGTCGCGCGTGATCGGCGTCGGCCTGATCCAGTGTCTCGCGATGATTCCGGGCGTCAGCCGTTCGGGCGCGACGATCATGGGCGCGCTTGCGCTGGGGGTCGAGCGGCGGACCGCCGCCGAGTTCAGTTTCTTCCTCGCCATCCCGACGATGCTCGGCGCGACCACGCTGGAGCTCGCCAAGCACCATGACACGCTTGGCGCCGCCAATTCGGTGGGCTGGGGCGGGGTCGCGCTGGGCTTCGCCGTGGCGTTCGTCGTCGCGGTGCTGGTCGTGCGCTGGTTCGTCGGGCTGGTGAGCAAGCGCGGTTTCGCCCCCTTCGCCTGGTATCGAATCGTCGCCGGATCGACCGCGCTGGTCTGGCTGCTCATGCGATAGGGCCGATATGGCCATAAATATCTCGAAGATTGCCCGAGGGCCGAGTTCGCTGCGGGTAATTTGAAGAGATAGGTCAGCAAACATGACCTATTCGTGCTGAATCCGCGTGACTCCGCTGGGGCGAGGGGCTATGGGCATCGCATGGCCGACGATGCGATGCTCAAATTCGTGGTGCGGGGGCAGGCCTATCCGGCCAAGCGCGCCCCCGAGCTCCGCGCCGAAGATTTCCGCGAGATCGCGGACCGCTATGCCGTTCCCGATGCGGCGGCGCAGGCGGGCCGCTGCTCGCAATGCGGCGTGCCCTATTGCTCGGTGCATTGCCCGCTGCAGAATCACATTCCCGACTGGCTGCGCCTGACAGCCGAGGGGCGGCTGCGCGAAGCCTATGAGCTGTCGAACAGCACCTCGACGATGCCCGAGATCTGCGGCCGCATCTGCCCGCAGGACCGCCTCTGCGAAGGCAATTGCGTGATCGAATTCTCGGGCCACGGCGCGGTGACGATCGGCTCGGTCGAGAAGTTCATCACCGACACCGCCTGGGAAGAGGGCTGGGTCGAGCCGCTCGTCGCCGGCCCGGCGAACGGCATGTCGGTCGGCATCATCGGCGCGGGTCCCGCGGGGCTGGCTGCGGCCGAATATCTCCGGCTGATGGGCTATGCCGTGCACCTCTACGACCGGCACGACCGCGCCGGCGGGCTGCTCACCTATGGCATCCCCGGGTTCAAGCTCGAGAAGTACGTCGTGATGCGCCGGGTCGACCGGCTGGCCGCGGGCGGCGTCGAGTTCCACCTCGGCTTCGAGGTCGGCCGCGACGCGACGCTCGACGCGCTGCGGCAGAAGCACGACTCGATCCTGATCGCCACCGGCGTCTACAAGCCGCGCGCGATTCACGCGAAGGGCGTCGATGCGAGCGGCGTGGTCGAATCGCTCGACTATCTGATCGCCTCGAACCGCAAGAGCTTCGGCGACGACGTTCCCGAATTCGAGGACGGCCGGCTCAATGCCGCGGGCAAGCATGTCGTCGTCGTCGGCGGCGGCGACACGGCGATGGACTGCGTGCGCACCGCGGTGCGCCAGGGCGCGGCCTCGGTGAAGTGCCTCTACCGCCGCGACCGGGCGAACATGCCGGGCTCGCAGCGCGAAGTCGCCAATGCCGAGGAGGAAGGCGTCGAGTTCGTCTGGCTCTCGGTGCCCGACTCGTTCGAGGGCAACGGGGCGGTGAGCGCCGTCAAGGTCGCCAGGATGCGGCTCGGCGCGCCCGACGCGAGCGGCCGCCGCGCGCCCGAGGCCGATCCGGGCAACGAAGTCGGCATGCCAGCGGATCTGGTGATCAAGGCGCTCGGCTTCGATCCCGAGCCACTGCCGCAGCTGTTCGGCGCGGCCGAGCTCGGCGTCACCCGCTGGGGCACGCTCAGGACCGACGGCGCGACGATGATGACCAACCTCGACGGCGTGTTCGCCGCCGGCGACATCGTGCGCGGTGCGAGCCTGGTGGTCTGGGCGGTGCGCGACGGCCGCGACGTCGCGCCGCACATGGATGCCTGGATGCGCGCGCACGCCCGCCAGGCCGAGAGCGTGGCGGCCTGAGATGACGAACAAGGCTCACGCCCTCGCCGGCGCAATAGCGCTGGGTCTCGCATTCGCGACGGCTCCCGCCGTGGCGGCGCCGCCGCTGCCCGTCGCCGTCGCGGTGGCGGACAGGCCGCTCGACGCGCTGGTCGCGGCATTGGTGCCCGACGACCGGATGACCGAGATCGCGATCCTTGCCTTCGATCGCCAGGTCGAGAAGGGCGGGGACGATACTTCGTCGCTCTTCGCCCGGCACCCTGGCTTGCGCGACCGCGTCGCCGATGCGCTGCGGCCCGAAGTCGCCAGGGTCACGCGCAAGGCGCTGCCCGAGCTGCGCACGCGGATCCGCGTGATCCTCGCGGCCGAGCTTTCGCCGCAGGAGATCGTCGATGCCGGCGACTTCTTCGCGAGCCCGACCGGGCAGAAGGTCTATGGCGCCGCGCTCAAGTCGATCGGCGACAATGCCGGCTCCGGCGAAGCCGATCGCAGCGCCGCGGCGACCAGGGCGGTGATGCAGAGCCTCGGCGCCGACGATTATCCGGTGATGCTCAAGTTCGGCGCGAGCAGCGCCTCGACCAAGATGAAGTCGATCAACCCGCGGATCGCCGAGGCGAGCAAGGCCTGGGCGCTCGCGCTGGTCGCTAAGAATGAGGCGAGGATGCGCCGCGTCGCGCGCAAGGCGACCGAGAAGTTCCTGGCCGACGAGAAGCGGGGGAAGGCATGAGTCTGGGCAAGTCCTTGATCGGCGCCGCGGTACTGTTTTGTCTCGCCGGCACTTCGGTCGCTGCGGGCCCCGAGGATCACGAGGCGCTGGCCAGGCGCTTTGTCTCGGTGCTGCCTGCATCGGACGAGGCGGCCGAGCCGACTCGGCTCGATGAGGGCCAGGCCCAGCGTCAGGCCGATCTCGTCAAGGCCAACCCCGGCAAGGCCGACGCCGTGCGCGCGGCCTTCGCACGCCGCATTGCCTGTTCGGACGAGAAGCGCGACGCGATGCTCCCGGCGATGATGCTCGCCATCGCGCGCTCGCTCAGCGACGAGCAGCTCCAGTCGCTGATCGCCTTCTACACCTCGCCCGATTTCGCGCGGCTCTCCGCGCTCGACGGCGAGAGCGCCGAAGCCAAGGCGCTGATGGCGCGCTATCCGCTCGAGAAGTTCGCCGAGGCAATGAAGGCCTATGCCACGGCGCATGTGATCGAGGACGTCATGGCCGCCGAGCAGGCGTGCGACGCCGAGCTCGACGAGGCGCTCGCCAAGACGGGAGTCCGGCCATGAAGCTTGCTTTTCGCGTTGGTTTCGTCCTTGCCGGCGCTGCGGTGCTCGCGCTCAGCCCCGCTTCGGCACTGGCCCAGACGACGCTCGCGCCGACGCCTGCGCCTGCCGCCGCGCCGGTCGCGGATCCGGCGAAGCTCGCCGTCGCACGCCAGATCGCGGTCAAGGTCTTCCCGCTCGGCAGCTACAAGCGGATGTTCGGCGACGGCTTCGGCAAGATGATGGACGGCATGGCCGACAGCTTCGCCGAGATGCCGATCAGCACCCTCTCACAGATCGCGGGCCTCTCGCAGGACGACGTCAAGGACCTGGGCGACGCCAAGATCGGCGAGGCGATGAGCATCTACGATCCGCACTGGCGCGATCGGATGAAGCTCGGCACGTCGAGTGTGTTCAAGCTCGTCGCCGAGCTGATGGGCGAGTTCGAGCCACGCATCCAGGAAGCGCTTGCGCGTGCCTATGCCCATAATTTCACCCTGGACCAGCTGAACGAGCTGCTGGCCTTCTTCAACACGCCGACGGGGGCGCTCTACGCCGATCGCTCGATGCTGATGTTCATGGACCCGGAAGTGATGAAGGAGAGCCAGGCGCTCGTCCCCGAGCTCATGAAGAAGATGCCCGAGATCATGAAGGACGTGCAGGAGGAGCAGGCCTCGCTGCCGCCGCCGCGCCGCATCCAGGATCTGAGCCCCGAGGATCGCAAGAAGCTTGCCGGGCTGCTGGGCGTCAAGGTCGAGAACCTCGACGATCCCAAGACCGAATGACCCTCCGTCTCCGGAAGACCGACTGATGACCGACTCGCTTGAAGCCCAGCGCGAACGCCTTGCCCGCGAGGGCATGTACCGCCCCGAGTTCGAAGGCGATGCCTGCGGCGTCGGCCTCGTCGCCGCGACCGACGGCAAGGCGAGCCGCCGCGTCGTCCAGTCGGCGATCGACGCGCTCAAGGCGGTGTGGCACCGCGGCGCCGTCGATGCCGATGGCAAGACCGGCGACGGTGCCGGCATCCATGTCGACCTGCCGGTCAGGTTCTTCGACGATGCGATCGCCGCGGGCGGGCATCGCGTGATGCCCAACCGGCTCGCCGTGGGGATGATCTTCCTGCCGCGCACCGACTTGGGGGCGCAGGAAGCGTGCCGCACGATCGTCGAGAGCGAGCTGATCGAGGCGGGCTACACCATCTACGGCTGGCGCCAGGTGCCGGTCGACATCCGCGTGATCGGCCAGAAGGCGCAGGCGACGCGTCCCGAGATCGAGCAGGTGATGATCGCCGGGCCGCTTCCGGGCGCAAAGGGCGCCGCCGAGTTCGAGAAGGAACTCTACCTCGTCCGTCGCCGGATCGAGAAGCGCGTGATCGAAGCGCAGATCAGCGGCTTCTACATCTGCTCGCTGTCGTGCCGCTCGATCATCTACAAGGGGCTGTTCCTCGCGGAGTCGCTCTCGGTCTTCTACCCGGATCTCCAGGACGAGCGGTTCGAGAGCCGCGTCGCGATCTTCCACCAGCGCTATTCGACCAACACCTTCCCGCAATGGTGGCTGGCGCAGCCGTTCCGCTGCCTCGCGCACAACGGCGAGATCAACACGATCCGCGGCAACAAGAACTGGATGCTGAGCCACGAGATCAAGATGGCCAGCCTCGCGTTCGGCGACAATTCGGAGGACATCAAGCCGGTGATCCCGGCCGGCGCGAGCGACACCGCCGCGCTCGACGCGGTGTTCGAGGCGATCTGCCGCTCGGGGCGGGACGCGCCCACCGCCAAGCTGATGCTCGTCCCCGAAGCCTATTCGGACGAGGACACGCCCGCCGACCATCTCGCGATGTACAAGTACCTCGCGAGCGTGATGGAGCCGTGGGACGGCCCCGCCGCGCTGGCCATGACTGACGGCCGCTGGGTGGTCGCCGGCATGGACCGCAACGCGTTGCGCCCGCTTCGCTACACGCGCACCGACGACGGGTTGCTGATCGTCGGCTCGGAGTCGGGCATGGTGCCGGTCCCCGAGACCGAGATCGTCGCCAAGGGCCGGCTCGGGCCGGGCCAGATGATCGCGATCGATCTCGACGAGGGCACGCTCTACGACGACCAGGCGATCAAGGACCGGATCGCCGGCGAGGCCGATTATGCCGCGAAGATCGGCGAGTTCCTGACGATCGACAAGCTGCCCAAGGCCGGCCCCAAGGCAGTCGAAGTCCAGCGCTACGACCGCGCCGAGCTCACCCGCCGCCAGGTCGCGGCCGGGCAGACGCTCGAGGACATGGAGCTGGTGCTGGCACCCATGGTCGAGACCGCCAAGGAAGCGGTCGGCTCGATGGGCGACGACACGCCGCTTGCGGTCATCTCGGACAAGCCGCGGCTGATCAGCCAGTTCTTCCGCCAGAACTTCAGCCAGGTCACCAACCCGCCGATCGACTCCCTGCGCGAGCGGCAGGTGATGACGCTGCGCACGCGTTTCGGCAATCTCGCCAACATCCTCGATACCGAGGGCGCGCCGGGCAAGGTGCTCGTGCTCGAGAGCCCGGTGCTGACGTGCAGCGACTGGGAGCGGCTGAAGCGCCATTTCGGCAGCCAGGCGGCCGAGATCGACTGCACCTTCGAAGTCGGCGACGATCCCGAAGGGCTGCGCGACGCGATCCGCCGCATTCGCAACCAGGCCGAGCAGGCGGTGCGCGCGGGCTGCACCGAGCTGTTCCTCACCGACGAGGCCATCGGGCCCGACCGGATGGCGATCGCCGGCGTGCTCGCCGCGGCGGCGGTGCACACGCACCTCGTCCGCCGGGGCTTGCGGAGCTTCGCGAGCGTCAACATCCGCACCGCCGAATGCCTCGACACCCATTATTATGCGGTGCTGATCGGCGTCGGCGCGACGACGGTGAACGCCTATCTCGCCGAAGCCTCGATCGCCGACCGCCACGGCCGCGGCCTCTTCGGCGACCTCACGATCGAGCAATGCCTCGCGCGCCACCGCAAGGCGATCGACGAAGGGCTGCTCAAGATCCTGTCGAAGATGGGCATCGCGGTGATCTCGTCGTACCGCGGCGGCTACAACTTCGAAGCGGTGGGCTTGAGCCGCGCGCTGGTCAACGACCTCTTCCCCGGCATGCCCGCGAAGATCTCGGGTGAAGGCTATGCCTCGCTCCATCTGTCGGCGCGGATGCGGCACGACGCCGCCTTCACCCCCGGCATCGTCGCGCTGCCGATCGGCGGCTATTACCGCCAGCGCAACGGCGGCGAGACGCACGCCTATTCGGCGCAGCTGATGCACCTGCTCCAGACTTCGGTCTCGAACGACAGCTATTCGACCTATCTGCAATTCTCGCGCGGCGTGCGCGACATGCCGCCGGTCTATCTGCGCGACCTGCTCGAGTTCAACTTCCCCGAGCACGGCATCTCGATCGACCAGGTCACGCCGATCACCGAGATCCGCAAGCGCTTCGTGACGCCGGGCATGTCGCTCGGCGCGCTCTCGCCCGAGGCGCACGAGACACTGGCGATCGCGATGAACCGCATCGGCGCCAAGGCGGTGTCGGGCGAAGGCGGCGAGGACAAGTCGCGCTACACGCCCTATGAAAACGGCGACAACGCCAACTCGGTGATCAAGCAGATCGCTTCGGGCCGGTTCGGCGTCACGGCCGAATATCTCAACGCCTGCGAGGAGATCGAGATCAAGGTCGCGCAGGGTGCCAAGCCCGGCGAGGGCGGGCAGCTGCCCGGCTTCAAGGTCACCGAGTTCATCGCCAAGCTCCGCCATGCGACGCCGGGGGTGACGCTGATCAGTCCGCCGCCGCACCACGACATCTATTCGATCGAGGACCTGGCGCAGCTCATCTACGATCTGAAGCAGATCAACCCGCGCGCCCGCGTCTGCGTGAAGCTCGTCTCGTCCGCCGGCATCGGCACCGTCGCGGCGGGTGTCGCCAAGGCGCACGCCGACGTGATCCTCGTCGCCGGCCACGTCGGCGGCACCGGCGCCTCGCCGGTCACCTCGGTGAAATACGCCGGCACGCCGTGGGAGATGGGCCTTTCCGAGGTCAACCAGACGCTCACGCTCAATGGCCTGCGCGGCCGGGTGGTGCTGCGCACCGACGGCGGGCTCAAGACCGGGCGCGACATCGTCATCGCCGCGATCCTCGGCGCCGAGGAGTTCGGCATCGGCACGCTCAGCCTCGTCGCGATGGGCTGCATCATGGTGCGGCAATGCCATTCGAACACCTGTCCCGTGGGCGTCTGCACGCAGGACGAGCGGCTGCGCGCCAAGTTCGTCGGCACGCCCGAGAAGGTGATCAACCTGATGACCTTCATCGCCGAGGAAGTCCGCGAGATCCTGGCGCGGCTCGGCTGCAAGAGCCTCGACGAGGTGATCGGCCGCACCGAGCTGCTGAAGCAGGTCAGCCGCGGCGCCGAGCATCTCGACGACCTCGACCTGAACCCAGTGCTCGCCAAGGTCGACGCCGACGACGCCAACCGCCGCTTCAGCCTCGGCACCTGGCGCAACGAAGTACCCGACAGCCTCGATGCGCAGATGATCAAGGACGCCGCCCCGGTCTTCTCGCGGCGCGAGCGGATGCAGCTCACCTATACGGTGCGCAACACCGATCGCGCGGTGGGGACGCGGCTGTCGAGCGAAGTCACGCGGCTCTACGGCATGTCGGCGCTCGCCGACGGGCATGTCCATGTCCGCCTGCGCGGCACGGCCGGCCAGTCGCTCGGCGCATTCCTGTGCAAGGGCATCACCCTCGAAGTGTTCGGCGATTCGAACGACTATGTCGGCAAGGGCCTGTCGGGCGGGATCATCATCGTCCGCCCGATGGTGAGCTCGCCGCTCGAGAGCTGGAACAACACGATCGTCGGCAACACCGTTCTCTACGGCGCGACGTCGGGCCGGCTGTTCGCCGCCGGCCAGGCGGGCGAGCGCTTCGCGGTGCGCAACTCGGGCGCGCAGGTCGTGGTCGAAGGCTGCGGCGCGAACGGCTGCGAGTATATGACGGGCGGCGTCGCGGTGGTGCTGGGCAAGGTCGGCGCCAATTTCGGCGCGGGCATGACCGGCGGCATGGCCTTCGTCTACGATCCCGACGCGAGCTTCGAGCGCCGCGCCAATCCCGAGAACATCACCTGGCAGCGCCTCGCCTCGGCGCATTGGGAAGGCGTGCTCCGCGGCCTGGTCGAGGCGCACGCCGAAGCGACCGACAGCCGCTACGCCCAGGGCCTGCTCGACGAATGGGACCGCGTGGTGGGGAGCTTCTGGCAAGTCGTGCCCAGGGAGATGCTGACCCGGCTGCCGCACCCGCTGGCCGAGGACGCTGTGGAGGACGTGGAGATGGTCGCCGCGGAGTAGCGGAACGCTATCTCCGCCGCGTCAGTCGCCCATCCTTCCCGCCGCGTAGAGCACGATGTTGCGCGCGAGCAGCCGATAGACGGACGGTTGCGGCGTGTCGTTCTCGATGATCTCGGCGGCCGTAACGTGGAAGTTCGAAGCGAGATCGGCGCAGGCGTCCTGTACGCCCGCCAGGATCGGCTCGCGGACGTCCTCCGCGGTCAAGCCCTGGTGGTGCCGGCGGCTTCCGATCGGCGGAAGCACCGCGATCGGAAAAGGCGCGCCCGCCCCGCACCGCAAACAGTTCCACGCCGCGTCCTCGCGCGCAAGCCCGGCTCCGCGACCGGCGGCGCGGTGCTCGCTTGGCGAACCGCACGCTCAGCGCCCGACGATCGTCGCGCTCAGCCGCGGCGGGGGGATGAAGGAGAGGAGCATCAGCGCCGGGATCGCGAGCAGCTTGGTCAACCGATAGGCGAGCGGCTGGGGCGCGGCTGGCTCCTGCTCGATGCGCTCGGCGGCCTCGATCAGCAGCGCGCGCGCGTCGTCGGCATGGTCGCGGTGGACGAGGATCGGGATGCCGCCCAGCGCGAGCGTGATCGGGCAGTCGACGCCGCTGTGCCCGGCATTCTTGGCATAGGCCGGAATGCCGTACCATTCGAACATCGAGAGCATCACGGCGATCTGCGGCGCGCGATAGGCGATCGCCACGGTTTCGAAGGGTTCGTCCGACACGGCAGGCCTTCCTGTCGCACAGGCTGCGCTGTCGCGCGTTCCGGAGCAAGCGCAATCGTCCCCGCTTTACGCGCCCGCGCGGCCGGGCCTAAAGCGAAGGCCATGTGGCAACTCTATCAATTCCCGCTCTGCCCCTTCTCGCGCAAGGTGCGGCTGCTGCTCGCCGAGAAGGGCGTCGGCTACGAGCCGGTGAAGGAATATCCCTGGTTGCGGCGCGACGAGTTCGTCGACCTCAATCCCACCGGCCAGGTGCCGGTGATGGCCGATACCGAACGCGGGGTGACGCTGATCGATTCCTCGGTGATCTGCGAATTCTTCGAGGAGACCGTCTCCAAGTCGCCGATGCTCAACGGCACCGCGACCGACCGCGCCGAGCAGCGCCGGCTGATGATCTGGTTCGACGAGCATTTCTTCCGCGACATCACCGCGCCGCTGCTCCACGAGCGGATGCTCAAGCGCATCGTCTACAAGCAGGCGCCCGACGGCACCGCGCTGCGCACCGCGATGAAGGCGGCGGTCAGCCACCTCGATTACATCGATTATCTGCTCGACCACCGCACCTGGCTCGCCGGGCCGCAGATGAGCCTCGCCGACCTGGCAGCGGCGGCGCAGATCTCGATCGCCGACTATCTCGGCGGGATCGACTGGAAGAGCCATGAGCAGGCCAAGCGCTGGTACATCGGCATGAAGAGCCGCCCGAGCTTCCGCCCGCTGCTCGCCGAGCGGATGGAAGGCATCGCGCCCCCCGCCGATTACGAGAAGCTCGACCTATAGGCCCTTGGCGGCCGCCGAAAACCTGCGATAGTCGGATCCGGGCCGGGGGCGCAGATCCTCCGGCAAAGGGGGAGGCCATGGCTGAGACCGGCACCGAACGCTGGAATGCGCTCGACGCCCTGCGCGGCGCCGCCGTCGCCGGGATGATCATCGTCACCAGCCCGGGCGACTGGAACGCATCCTATGCGCCGCTTCGCCATGCCGAGTGGAACGGCTGGACGCTGACGGACATGGTGTTCCCCACGTTCCTGTTCAGCGTGGGGCTTGCGCTCGGGCTGTCCTTCCCGCGTCCGCTCGATCGGGCGGACGCGCGCAAGGCGCTCTGGATCCGCGTCGCGCGACGCGTGATCGCGCTCGTCCTGCTCGGGCTCGTGCTCAACGCGCTCATGGAATTCGGGCGCAGCCTGTGGATGCCGCAGGCGAGCGTCCCCGACACGGTGCGGATTCCGGGGATCCTGCAGCGGATCGCGCTCTGCTACCTGCTCGGCGTCGCGCTGATCGTGGCGACCGCGCTGCGCGATGCCGATGGCCGCTCGCGCGTGAACCCGATCGCGATCTCGATCGCCATCGCCGTGGCGCTGCTGCTCTATTGGGGCCTGATGATGCTGGTGCCGGTGCCGGGGTT
This sequence comes from Sphingomonas sp., assembly GCF_017745215.1. Classification (GTDB taxonomy): domain Bacteria; phylum Pseudomonadota; class Alphaproteobacteria; order Sphingomonadales; family Sphingomonadaceae; genus Sphingomonas. The sequence goes on along the minus strand of NZ_JAGHZV010000004.1, from coordinate 152,197 downwards.
CGGCGCCGGGCGGCTGGATCCCGCCGGCAATCTCGCCGGCTATGTCGATCGCGCGATCTTCACGCCGCCGCATCTCTGGTGGCTGGGCTGGGCGACGCCCGGTGGACCGCCGGTCTATGACCCGGAAGGGCTGCTCTCGACGCTCCCGGCCACCGCCAATTTGTTGTTCGGCGTGCTGGCGGCGCTGGAATGGCGGCGAGCGCCAGCGCGGGCGCCCGTGCGGATCGCGATCGCCGGTGCGGTGCTGTTCGCCGCGGGGCTGGCGTTCGATCCGCTGTTCGCGATCAACAAGCGGATCTGGACGAGCAGCTTCGCCTTGCTGAGCAGCGGCTTTTCGGCGTTGTTGCTCGCGGCCTTCGCGCTGGCGCTGGGGAGCAGCCTTGCCGAGCGGCTGTCGGCGCCGCTGCGCATCCTCGGCGGCAATGCGATCCTGGGCTTCACCCTGTCGATCGTGCTCGGCGTCATTGGCGGGATGCCGTTGCTTCACCTCGGCGGGAAGCCGGCGACGCCGCAGGCCTGGGGCGATGGCGTCGCGCTGGGCATCGTGCCCGATCCCCAGCTCGCCTCGCTGGCTTGCGCGTTCGCGATCCTCGCCCTGATCACGCTCCTGATCTGGCCGTTGCACCGGCGCGGCATCCACTTCCGGCTCTAACCGCGGGCATGGGCAGGGCGCGCGCGTCAGGCTAAGACTGGCCGCGAACCGCATGATCCGGAGGCGCCGCGATGCTCGAACATGTCCCCTGGTGGCTCGGATCGGCGCTCAAGGGCGTGCGCGCCGGCGTGGGCAAGCTCGCGATCGTCCAGCCCGAGCTCGGGACCTTCGAGGCGCTGCGGCTGGTGAGTCCCGCCTTCGCCAACGGCGGGCGGATCCCGCCGCGCTTCACCGCTGATGGTCCGGGCGTCTCGCCGCCCCTGTTCTGGACCGGCGTGCCCGAAGGGACCGAGCGGCTGGTGCTGATCGTCGAGGACCCCGACGCGCTCGCCCCCCAACCGGTGGTGCACGCGGTGGTGTGGGACTTGCCGGGCAGCGACGGCGAGCTCGCCGAGGGCGCGATCACGGCGGACGGCGCGGGCGACGAGAGCGGCGACGTCGGCCGCAACAGCCTGTTCGGCGAGGGCTGGCTGCCCCCCGATCCGCCGCCGGGACATGGCGAGCATCATTATGCCTTCCAGCTCTTCGCGCTCGGGCCCTGCCCCGAGGTCGGGCGCAGCCCGGGTCGCGGCGCTGTGGTGAAGGCGATGGCGGGGCACGTCCTCGCGGCAGGCCTGCTCACCGGTACCTATTCGCGCGGCGAAGGCGCGTCGGTGGGACCGATCGGGTACGCCGCGCCGGCTTGAGACGGGCCCGCCAACAATGGACGTCATCCCGGCGAAAGCCGGGCCCCGGGCCACGGGCGATGACCTGCTTGACCCTGGGTTCCCGGCTTTCGCCGGGATGACGATGATCGGATCGGCTTGGGGCGGTCAGCCGTTGACGATCGTCCCGCCGTTCGGGTGCAGCACCTGCCCCGACATGTAGCTCGAATCCTCGCAGGCCAGGAACAGGAAGGCGGGTGCGACTTCGTTGGGCTGGCCCGGGCGGCCCATCGGCGTCGTCTCGCCGAAGGTCTCGAGCTTCTCCGGGTTCGCACCGCCCATCGGGTTGAGCGGCGTCCAGATCGGCCCCGGCGCGACCGCGTTCACGCGAATGCCCTTCTCGACGAGGTTCTCGGAGAGGCTGCGCGTGAAGGCCGTGATCGCGCCCTTGGTCGCGCTATAGTCGAGCAGCTCCTTCGAGCCCTGGTACATCGTCACCGAGGTGCAGTTCACGATCGCCGAGCCCTTGCCCAGGTGCGGCAGCGCCGCCTGGACCATGAAGAACATCCCGAAGATGTTGGTCTGGAAGGTGCGGCGGAGCTGCTCCTCGCTGATGTCGCGGATGTCCTCGTCCGGATGCTGCTCGCCGGCGTTGTTGACCAGCACGTCGAGCCGGCCGAACGCCTCGATGACCTGCTCGACCGCGCGCTCGCACATCTTCTTGGAGCCGACATCGGCGCGGATCGTGATCGCGCGCCGGCCCTCGGCCTCGACGATACGCTTCGTCTCCGCCGCATCGTCGTCCTCGAGCAGGTAGAGGATCGCGACGTCCGCGCCTTCGCGCGCATAGAGCGCGGCGACGGCGCGGCCGATGCCGCTGTCGGCGCCGGTGATCAGCGCCACTTTGTCCTTCAGCCGTCCCGATCCGGGGTAGCGCGGTTGCCATTGGGGTTTGGGTTCGAGGGCGCTCTCATGGCCGGGCAGCGCATCCTCGTGGATCATTTCATCGGTGTCGCTCATATCGGCAGCTCTCTCCTGGGGCTGCCTGGCGTAACCGGCGCGGAAGGCCCGTTGTTCCGCGCATCTCCTTGTTTGTGCGGCCATTGCCGCCTGGTTGAAGGTCAGGCGATGAGGCTCATCCCCTGGGTGCCGCTGACGACGATCAGGACCGCGGTCAGCATGAACGACGCGACGCCGAAAGCGATCTGCCGTACCATGTTCTTATCTCCCTGCATTGTCTTGTTGCCTTGTTGGTCGGGGTTCGTGCCGGTCAGGCGACCGGCACGATCGGCGCCGAAGCGAACAGCGCGACGGCAGTGAAGAGCAGCGCACCGAAGACGGCGACGGTGTTCTGGAAGGCGCTGAAACGGACAGTCATGGTAGATACTCCCTGGTGTTTGGCTGGCCGGACCGTTCCGGCTGCCGGTGCCAGGAAGATTGCAGGGAGCGTGCCAATTTACTAAGTCGTTGAAATTGCTGATAGCGCGCTGCGTTGCAACATTGTTCTTGGGATTTTGTTCGCCGGATCATGGTGAATTGCGCCAACTGTCGGTGAATCTTCAAACGATGGGGTCGATATGCCTCCAGCCCATCGTCACCCCGGCCTCGTGCTGGGGGCCACGCAGCCGCATCGACTGCACCAAGGCTCTATTCCAGCCCTCGTCTCCCGGTGGACCCCGGCACAAGGCCCGGGTGACGGCACATTCGTGATCCGTTGAAAGCGATCCGCGGGTCGAACGGCCTCAGCCGATGTGGACGCGGTTCCGGCCGCCTTCCTTGGCGACATAGAGCAGCTGGTCGGCGCGCTGGAACGACGATTGGTAGCTGTCGCCGCGAACCACGAGCGTGAGCCCGGCCGAGAAGGTGACCGCGCCGAGCGGCTCGTCGCTCTCGCGCAGGCGGTAGCGCTTCGCGGCGACACTGGCGCGCGCGCCGTCGAGCGTGGCGCGCGCGATCTCCAGATCGATGCCCGAGAAGAGCACCGCGAATTCCTCGCCGCCGTAGCGCGCGACGAGGTGGTGGCCGCAGGAATGGGTGAGCGCGTCGGCGATCGCCTTGAGCACGCGGTCGCCCACGGCATGGCCGAAGCGGTCGTTGACCGACTTGAAGTGGTCGACGTCGCACATCGCGACGCAGATTTTCTCGCCCGATGCGGCCTGGGCGGCATAGGCCTCCTCGAAGGCGCGGCGGTTGGGCAGGTCGGTCAGCGGGTCGCGGCGGGCGTTGTCGCGCGCTTCCTCGAGCTTCTTGCGCAGCTCGCTCGCCTCGCGCGTCGCGGCTTCGAGCCGAGTCTCGGCCGAGCGGACGCGCTCGAGCATCGTGCCGGTGATCCGCGCGACTTCGTCGATGCTGCCGCCGACGTCGTTCGCAGCGGCGGTGCGCTTGATCGCCGCGGCGCTCTCGGCGAGGTCGCGGCCGAAGCCTGCGGTCTCGGCGCGCATCGCATGGACCATGTCCTCGAAGCCTTCGACCTGCATCTGCGTCTGCGCGACGAGGCCCTGGTGCGCCTGGGTGGCGGCCGCGGTGTTGGCGGCGGCGCCGGTATCGGCGGGCACGGGCTTGAGGTCGTAGTTGAGCGTCTCGATGTCGCGCAGCGTCAGCCGCACCCCGCCGTCGGTCAGCGCCATCACGGCGCGCGCGAGCGGACCCTGCGGGTCGGCGAGCACGTGATAGGCGAAGGCGAAGTTCGCCGGATCGGGCTCGAGCCGCTGGTCGAACAGGAACGCGCCGATCCGATCGTACAGGCGGCGCGCCGCTGTCGCATCGGTGCACGGTCCCTGGACGGCTTTCGTTGCGGCCATGCGCCCGCTGATCCCTTGTTTCGATCGGCAGGTGCGGTCAGCACGCCGATGTGCGGCAAGGGTTAGCGGGCAATCGCTAAAATAGAGTTGTCGCCCGATTCATCTTTGATCGGATGCGGAACGATTCCGGATCGAATCGATGCCGCCGACTCAATGATGCTTGTGCGCCTCATGGTATTTGCGCACCGCTTCGAGCGTCAGTTTCACATGATCGGCCGGATTCATGTCGCTGTGCGCGAACAGGATCTTGCCGCCCGGCGCGATCACATAGCTGGTGCGGCTGGTGATCGTCGTCGGCGTGCCGTCGGGCTTCTTGAGCAGCACGTCATAGCCCTTGATCACCGCCGGGCTCGCCGCGGCGACCGCGAACTTGCCCGAGCAGAGCTTGGTGTCGGCCGAGAATTCGACGATCCGGTCGACATTGCCCGCGGTCATGCCGATCACGGTCGCGCCGGCCGCCTGGAAGTCGGGCACCGCCTCGGCGAAGGCGTGCGCCTCGGCGTTGCAGCCGCCGGTGAAGGCGGCGGGGAAGAAATAGAGCACCACCGGCCCCTTCTTGAGCGCGGCCTTGAGGTTGACCGAGAAGGGCTTGCCCGCCAGCGCGCCTTCCGCGGTGAAGTCGGGCGCGACCTTGCCTGGCGTCAGCTCGGCGGCGGCGGGGACGGCGAAGGGAAGGGCCAGGGCAGCGAGCAGGATCAGCGGACGGCGCATGCGAAAGTCTCTCCGGTCTGAGTTGGAACGCTTGTACGAGGTCGTTGCGCGCCTGTCCAAGCCGATCAGCGACACCTTAACGCGTCAGCGCGATGCCGAACCGCACATGCCTGTCGCTGACGTTGAACCGGTCGAGCGTCTCGCCATAGCCGGTATAGGCCTGCCCGAAGACATAGAAACCGATACCATTGTCGAGCTTGGCAAGCGGATAGGAGAGGAACGCCTCGGCCGATCCCTTGCGCGTTTCGAAATTGCCGCGGCCGGTGACGCTGAGCTTGATCCCGTCGGCCTGGCCGATCGCGGCGGTGAGCGAGGTATAGCCCCAATAGTCGGTGAGGCCGTGCGCCGCCTGGACGCGGCCGACATAGTACCAGGCCTGGGGCGCGACATCGAGCCGCCAGCCGCTGCCGAGGTCCCAGCTCTTCTGGACGCGCGCGAAGATGCGGTTGGCGTCGACCGAGCCGATGTCGCCGCGCCCGTTCGAATCATGGCGATAGCCGATCGCGAGCGTGACATCGTCGGTCACCGGCAGGTCGGTGTAGATCTCGGGGCTGTAGTTGGTCGAGCGCACCGGGCCCGAAGGCTCGTCGAGCGCCCAGAACATCGTCTGGGTATAGGCGAAGCGCAGCCGCCCGAGGTTGAGCGGGGCGTGCTCGCCGAACGGGCGGAAGGCGAAGCTGAACTGCACCTTGGCGCCCGCGTCCTGCAGCCCGAAGGCGCCGTAGATCGGCTCGTGCGGCTCGAACCGGTCGAGGAAGCCCGCCGACGAGCCGGTCGAGCTCTGCACCACGGTCTCGCCCGGGCCGGGCATGTCGGCGGCGGGGTGCGCCTCGCCCGGCGGGATCGCCTTGCCGGCGACGCTCACCGGCACGTAGCGGCGCTTGGCGAAGGCGCCGGGCGCCACCGTCTCGCGCGGCGCGGGCAAGCGCTCGAGCACCAGCCGCGTGCCGTCGGTCGCGGTGACTTCGATCTCGCGCGGGCCTTCGTCGTCGGTCGGCTTGTCGGTCTCGTTGACGAGGAACACCTCGACCCCGCGCAGCGCCTCGACTTCGCTCGGCGGCTGGCTCGGCACCGCGCGCAGCTGCGCCATCGCGGGCGTCGCGGCGAAGAGGCAGACGGCGAGGGCCAAAGGCAAGCGCATCGCTCCGCCGCTTGGCAGGCGATCGTGACAGTTGCGAGTCCAAACTGCAGGCTGGCGTCATCCGGCTCGCGGCCCTAGGCGGGAACCATGCCCGTCACCGATGCCGACATCGCGCTCACCCACCGCCTCGCCGACGCCGCCGGCGCAGCGATTCGCCCTCGCTTCCGCGCCGAGTTCGGGCTTGAGACCAAGGCCGATCTCTCTCCGGTCACGCTCGCCGACCGCGAGGCCGAGGAAGCGATGCGCCGGCTGATCATCGCCGAGCGGCCGATGGACGGCATCGCCGGCGAGGAGTTCGGCGTGCGCGAGGGGACGAGCGGGCGGCAATGGGTGCTCGATCCGATCGACGGCACGCGCGCCTTCATCGCCGGGCGGCCGATCTTCGGCACGCTGATCGCGCTGGTCGAGGACGGCTGGCCGGTGATCGGGGTGATCGACCAGCCGGTGCTGCGCGAACGCTGGATCGGCGTGGTCGGTCGCGCGACCGAGTTCAACGGCGCGCCCGCGAGCACGCGCCTGTGCCGCGAGCTCTCGCAGGCGCTGCTCGCGACGACGTCGCCGGCGCTGTTCGACGATGCCCAGCTCCATGCCTTCGAGCATCTCGACGCGGCGGTACGCAGCACGGTGCTGGGCGGCGACTGCTATAATTACGCGTGCCTGGCGTCGGGCCATCTCGACGTGGTGGTCGAGGCCGGCCTCAAGCTTCACGACTTCGCCGCGCTGGTGCCGGTGGTCGAAGGCGCGGGCGGGCGGATGTGCGACTGGCAGGGCGACCCCCTCCACGCCGGGAGCAACGGCGAGGTGATCGCTGCGGGCGATCCGGCGCGGGTGGACGACATCCTCGAAGCGATGGCCTGCGGGGGGCATTGAGCTCTCTCCCCAAGCCGTCATCCCGGCGAAAGCCGGGATGACGATTCAAGTTGGTCAGGTTCGTGCCAGGCCCTAAGCCGCCGCCTCGCGCACCGCGTCGCAGATGCGGTCGACCACCGTCTCGACCTGCCCGCGGTCGTCGCCCTCGGCCATCACGCGGATCACCGGCTCGGTGCCCGAGGGGCGGATGACGAGACGGCCGTTGCCGTTCAATTCGGCTTCCGCCGCTGCAATGGCTTCCTTCACCCGCGCATCCTCCAGCGGCTTGCCGCCCTTGAAGCGCACGTTCTTGAGGATCTGCGGCAGCGGATCGAAACGATGGAGCACTTCGCTCGCGGGCGCGCCGGCGCGGACCAGCTCGCCGAGCACCTGCAGCGCCGCGACCAGCCCGTCGCCCGTCGTCGCATAATCCGACAGGATGATATGCCCCGACTGTTCGCCGCCGACATTATAGCCCGACGAACGCATCTTCTCGAGCACATAGCGGTCGCCGACCGAGGTGCGCACCAGCCCGAGCCCCTGCGCCGAGAGATGCCGCTCGAGCCCGAGGTTGGACATGACGGTGGCGACCAGCCCGCCGCCCTTCAGCCTGCCCTGGCGCGCCCAGCCCGCGGCGATCAGCGCCATCAGCTGGTCGCCGTCGATCACCTTGCCCTTCTCGTCGACGACGATCAGCCGGTCGGCGTCGCCATCGAGCGCGATGCCGATCGCCGCGCCCGATGCCACCACGCTCTCGCAGAGCGTGTCGGGTGCGGTCGAGCCGACGCCGTCGTTGATGTTCTTGCCGTTGGGGCTGACTCCGATCGTGACGACTTCGGCACCCAGCTCCCACAGCGCCGAGGGCGCGACCTGATACGCCGCGCCGTTTGCGCAATCGATCACGACCTTGAGCCCGTCGAGCGTGAGATCCTCGGCGAAGGTCGACTTGGCGAAGTGGATGTAGCGCCCGCGCGCATCCTCCACGCGCCGCGCGCGGCCGATGTCGCCCGCCTGCGCGAGCTGCGGCTCGCCTTCGATCAGCGCCTCGATCGCTTCCTCGTCGGCGTCCGAGAGCTTGTAGCCGTCGGGGCCGAACAGCTTGATGCCGTTGTCGGCGAAAGGATTGTGCGAGGCCGAGATCATCACGCCCAGGTCGGCGCGCATCGAGTGCGTCAGCATCGCCACGGCGGGCGTCGGCATCGGCCCGACCAGCACCACGTCCATGCCGACGCTGGTGAACCCCGCGACCATCGCATTCTCGAGCATGTAGCCCGAGAGCCGCGTGTCCTTGCCTATCACCACGCGGTGGCGGTGGTCGCCGCGCCGGAAATGCGCGCCGGCGGCCATGCCGACCTTCATCGCCATCTCGGCGGTCATCGGGCGAACGTTGGTGAGCCCGCGGATTCCGTCGGTCCCGAAATATTTTCTTGCCATGACGCACCTTCTCGCGGCCTTGTGCCCGCCGCAGGGCGTCCTGATAGCGCCGAAACCAACCGAGAGCGAGCATGTCGGCGCTATTCCATCCCCTTCTGCTGATCGTCGGCCTCCTCCTCGGCAAGCTCGGCAAGCCCCAGCCGGCGCGCATCCTGTTCGCGCTCGCGGTCGGCCTCGCCGCGGGAATCGTCGGCGCAGCCTGGGCGCCCGACCAGGCGCTGGCCTGGACGAGCTATGTCGAGCCCTTCGGCACGCTCTGGCTCAACGGTCTCCGCATGGCGATCGTGCCGCTGGTGGTGGGCCTGCTGGTCACCGGCATCGCCGCCACTGCCGATGCCGCGCGCGCCGGGCGGCTGGCGGGGCGGGCGATCCTGACCTTCGTGGTGATCCTCACCGCGAGCTCGATCCTCGCCGCGCTGCTCACCCCGGCGCTGCTCCAGCTCTGGCCGCTCGACCCGCACGCCGCCGCCAAGCTCCAGGCGAGCTTCGCGACCGCCAAGCCGGCGGGCCCCGTCCCCGGCTTCGGCGACTTCCTGGCGGCGCTCGTCCCGACCAATCCGATCGCGGCGGCGGCGAACGACGCCTTCCTGCCACTGATCGTCTTCACCACGGTCTTCGCCTTCGCGGTGATGCGGCTGCCCGACGCGCAGCGGAGCGTGCTCACCGCCTTCTTCCGCGCGCTGGCGGACGCGATGCTGGTGGTGATCGGCTGGGTGCTGTGGCTCGCGCCGATCGGGGTGTTCGCGCTGAGCTACAGCTTCGGCGCGCACGCCGGGACCGCGGCGATCGGGACCTTGCTCCACTATGTCGCGATCGTCGCCGGCGTCGGGCTGGTGGTATGGGCGGCGGCCTATCCGCTCGCGCTGTTCGGCGGCGGCGTCGGCATCGGCCGCTTCCTCTCGGCGAACGCGCCGGTGACCGCGGTGGCGGTGAGCACGCAGAGTTCGCTCGCGTCGCTGCCGGCGATGCTGCGCGCCTCGGAGCGGATCGGCGTGCCGGTCGCGACCTCGGGCGTGGTGCTGCCGCTGGCGGTGGCGATGTTCCGCGCGACCGGGCCGGCGATGAACCTCGCGGTCGCCATCTATGTCGCACATGCGCTGGGGATGCAGCTGACCGCGGCGCAGCTTGCCTTCGGAGTGATGGCCGCGACGGTGACGACGATGGGCGCGGTGAGCCTGCCGGGCTCGATCAGCTACGTCAGCTCGATCGCGCCGATCGCCGCGGTGATGGGCGTGCCGATCGAGCCGCTCGGGCTGCTGGTCGCGGTGGAGACGCTGCCCGACCTGGTGCGCACGCTCGGCAATGTCGCGATGGACGTCGCGGTGACCGCGACGATCGCGCGCCACTCGGGCGAAGGTGAAGCGCCGCGGAGCGAGACCGACGCGCTGCTCGGGGGATAGGCGTCACCGCAACGCCACAATCGGCGCGCAGCCTCCAGCGATGATCATGATCGCCCTCCCGCTCGCAGCGCTCCTTTCGAGCACCGGCCCCGATACCGAGGTCACGCGCCACCGCTTCGAAGGCGCGCGGATCGAGCGATATGGGCCGATGCCGCCGTTCGACTCGGGGTTCCTGTGGATGCTGCGCGAGATGCGCGTCACCACCGCCGAAGGTGAAACGCGCACGCTCTACGTGACGCACCTGAGCAAGAACCAGGACTATCCACAGCCGGGATCGCATTGCGACTTCACCACGGTCGTACGGCACATCGCGGGTACGCCCGACGGCGCGATGATCACCGCGGACGGGGGACGCGATTCACCGCTCGGCGACGTGGTCGAGGACCTGCGCTGCGACAAGCCCTAGCGCAGCAGCACCAGTTCCTCGGCCATGCTCGGGTGGAGCGCCACGGTCTGGTCGAACGCGTCCTTGGTCAGGCCCGCCTTCACCGCTACCGCCGCGGCCTGGAGGATCTCCGGCGCCTCGGGGCCGATCATGTGGAGCCCCACCACGCGCCCGGTGTTGCCGTCGCAGACCATCTTGTAGAGCGAGCGCTCGTTGCGGCCGGCGAGGACGTTCTTCATCGGCCGGAAGTCCGAGGCATAGACCTTGACCGCGCCCAGCCGGTTGCGAGCCTGGCCCTCGGTGAGGCCCACCGAAGCGATCGGCGGGTGGCTGAACACTGCGCTGGGGACGTTCTCATAGTCCACCCGCGTCGGCTTGTTGCCGAAGATCGTGTCGGCGAAGGCCTGGCCCTCGCGGATCGCGACGGGGGTCAGCTGGATGCGGTTGGTGACGTCGCCCACCGCGAAGATCGAGTCGACGCTCGAGCGATTGTCGTCGTCGACCTTCACTGCGCCCTTGTCGTCGAGCAGCACGCCGACCGCCTCCAGCCCCAGCCCCTCGCTGTTGGGGACGCGGCCGGTGGCGAAGAGCACGCAGTCGACCGTTACGGGCTCATGGTTCTTCATCTCGACGGTCAGCGAGCCGTCGTCGTTCTTCACGATCCCCTTGAACCCTGCGTTGAAGCGGAACTCGATCCCCTTCATCATCGAGATCTGGAGCAGCCGGTCGCGCAACTGCTCGTCATAGCCGCGCAGGATCGCGTCCGAGCGGTTGATCAGCGTCACCTTGCTGCCGAACTCGTTGAAGATCCCGGCGAACTCGTTGGCGATATAGCCGCCGCCCGCGATCAGGATGCGCTTGGGCAGCGCTTCCAAGTGGAAGACCTCGTTCGAGGTGATGCCGTGCTCGCTCCCCGGGCAATCGGGAATCTGCGGGCGCGCGCCGGTGGCGATGAGGATATATTTCGCGCTGACCTTGCGGCCGCTCGCCAGCGTCACTTCGTGCGGGCCGGTGACGGTGGCGCGCTCGAGCAGGATGTCGACCTTGTTGTTGTTGAGCGTGTCCGTGTACGCGGCGTTGATCCGGTCGACATCGGCCAGGACATTGTCGCGCAGCACCGTCCAGTCGAAGTCGCATTCGGGGACGTTCCAGCCGAAGCGACGCGCGTCCTTGAGGTCCTCGGCGAAATGCGCGCCGTAGACGAGCAGCTTCTTGGGCACGCAGCCGCGGATCACGCAGGTGCCGCCGACGCGATATTCCTCCGCGACCGCGACGCGCGCGCCATGCGCCGCCGAGACCCGCGCGGCGCGGACGCCGCCCGATCCGGCGCCGATCACGAACAGGTCATAGTCGTAGCTGGGCATTTTCTGGTCCTCGTTGCGTGGGGCGCAATTTCGTGTCGAGGGCGGCACGGTTCAAGCAGCCTCGCGCGACTTCGCTGGCCGGCGCCTTAGAGACACGCCCGTTCCGAGCCAAATGCCTTTCCGCTATCGACGCGATACGCCTCAGCGCTTGCGGACGAACTCGGCGCGCAGCACCAACCCCTTGATGCCGTCGAACTTGCAGTCGATCTCCTGCGGATCGCCGGTGAGGCGGATCGACTTGATCAGCGTGCCGCGCTTGAGCGTCTGGCCCGCGCCCTTGACGGGCAGATCCTTGATCAGCGTGACCTGATCGCCGTCCTGCAGAAGATTGCCCACCGAATCGCGAACTTCCACGGCGTCGACTGTCGCGGCCATGGCCGCCGCGTCGGTGGCGCTGATCCATTCGCCGCTTGCCTCGTCGAACACATAGCTGTCGTCGTCGCCCATCAACCGAACGCCCGCGCGATCAGGTCGGTCGTCGAGGGATCGAAGTCGCCGCCCTTCTCCGCCGCCTTGGCCATCTCCTTGCCCAACTCCACCCCGAACTGGTCGAAGGCGTTGATCCCCAGCAGCGCCGCATTTACGAAGGTCCGCTGCTCGTAGAAGGCGATCAGCGCGCCGAGCGTGCGCGGGTCGAGCTGGTCGAGCAGCAGCGTGGTCGAGGGCCGGTCGCCCGGATAGGCGCGCGCCTCGTCGGCATGGCCGCGGCCCGCCATCAGCGCCGCGCCTTGCGCGAACATGTTGAGCAGCAGCTGGCGGTGGTGCGCCTCGTCGAGCGAATCGCCGCCCTCGATCGCACCGATGAACTCGACTGGCACGAGGTGGGTGCCCTGGTGGAGCAGCTGGAACACCGCATGCTGCGCATCGGCGCCCACCCCGCCCCAGGTGATCGGCGAGGTCGGATAATCGACCGGCTGTCCTTCGGCGGTCACGCGCTTGCCGTTCGATTCCATCTCGAGCTGCTGGAGGTAGCTCGGCAGCAGCGCGAGCCGCTCGTCATAGGCGAAGACCGCGCGCGTCTCGCAGCCGCGGACCTGGGTGTAATAGAGGTCGGCGAAGGCGGCGAGCACCGGGGCGTTCTGCTCCAGCGGGGTGAAGCGGAAGTGGCGGTCCATCTCGGCCGCGCCTTCGAGCAGTTCCTCGAACGCGTCCCAGCCCAGCGCCAATGCCGCCGGGAAGCCGATCGACGACCAGAGCGAATAGCGCCCGCCCACCGACTCGGCGAAGGGCAGGATGCGCGTCTCGTCGACGCCCCATTCGATCGCCTTTTCGGGATTGGCGGTGAGCGCGATCACCCGGCCATAGGGATCCTCGACGCCGTTCTCGGTCAGCCAGGCGAGCGCGCTCTCGGCGTTGAGCAGCGTCTCGGTGGTGGTGAAGGTCTTGGACGCGACGGCGATGAGCGTGGCCTCGGGATCGAAGGCGTCGAGCGCTGTCTCGAGCGCGACGCCGTCGACGTTCGAGACGATCGCGACGTCGTAGCGGTCCATGTCGCGGCCGAGCGCGTCGACGAGCAGGTCGGGCCCCAGCGCCGAGCCGCCGATGCCGATGTGGATGAGGTGGCGCACCGGCCCCAGCGCCTCGGCCTCGATCGCGTCGATCAGCGCGCGCATCCGCGAGTGGAAGAGCTTGGCGCGCGCCACGCTGTCGGGCGCGCCCTCGCCGCGCTCGGCGCTGTGCTCGACCGCGCGGCCTTCGGTGACGTTGACGATGTCGCCCGCGAACAGCGCATCGCGCTTGGCGGTGAGGCCCATTGCCTGGGCAATCTCGGCGAAGGCGGCGATCGCCTCGCGCGTCAGATGCGTCTTCGACCAGTCGAAATGGATGCCCGCGACATCGGTGCTGAGCGATGCGAGCCGGTCGGGATCGTCCGCGAACAACTGGGTGAGCGGGGTGCGCGGCAGCGCCTGGACTTTCGACCAATCGGGAACGGGCATGGGATTTCCTCCTGGCTTCGCACCCGCCCTATCGTCCCGTTGCGGAAGCCGCCACCCGGATTCCCGCGCTTGACGCCAAAGCGCTGCCCGAGGCACAGCAGCGCGCATGGAAAACACCACGCCTGCCGGGCCCGAGGGCGCCGACAAGACCGCCGGGGCCGCAGCGGCGCCCAAGTCCGAATGGCGCGACCTCGGGCTGTTCCTGCTCAAGCTGGCGGTGGTGGTGATCGTCATCCGCAGCTTCATCTTCTCGCCGTTCAACATCCCGAGCGAGTCGATGCTGCCGCGGCTGCTGATCGGCGACTATCTGTTCATCACCAAGTTCAACTACGGCTATTCGCGCCACTCGTTGCCGTTCAGCGTGCCGCTGCTGCCCAACATGCACTGGGCCGATCCGGCGCGCGGCGACGTCGTCGTGTTCAAGGCACCCGAGCATAATGGCGAGGACTGGATCAAGCGCGTGATCGGCCTGCCGGGCGACACGGTTCAGATGGTGGGTGGCCAGCTGATCCTCAACGGCAAGCCGGTGCCCAAGGAGAAGATCGCCGATTTCATCGTGCCGGTCTCGCCCAATTTCGGCTGCGAGAAGATCCAGTTCCAGGAGACCACGGCCGACGGCAAGGTCCAGTGCCGCATCCCGCGCTATCGCGAGACGCTGCCGAACGGGAAGCAATATGAAGTGCTCGACCAGGGCACCGATCCCAATCGCGCCTTCGACCCCGACAATACCGAGGTCTATACCGTGCCGCCGGGGCATGTCTTCCTGATGGGCGACAACCGAGACGATTCGACCGACAGCCGCTTCGCCCAGCCGCCCAACGGCCCGGGGATCGGTTTCGTGCCGATGGCCAATCTCGAGGGCCGCGCGGTCGCGACCTTCTGGTCGACCGACGGCAGCGCCAATTGGTTCCTGCCTTGGACCTGGTTCACCGCGGCGCGCTGGGAGCGGATGGGGCGCGGTTTTTGACCGACGCGACCCTGGCCGAGTGGATCGCCGCGACCTTCGGCCAGGCGCCGGGCGACCTGTCCGGCTATGAGCGCGCGCTGACCCACGGCAGCCAGGCCGCGGCGAACTACGAACGGCTCGAGTTCCTCGGCGACCGCGTGCTGGGGCTCAGCATCGCCGAGTGGCTCTACCTGCGCTTCCCGGGCGAGCCCGAGGGCATGCTCTCGCGCCGCTTCAATTCGCTGGTGACGGGCCAGGTCTGCGCCGAGATCGCGCGCTCGCTCGACGTCGCGGCGCACCTCAAGCTCGGCAAGCAGGCGCGCGAGGATGGCGCTGCGGACAGCGACAATGTGCTCGGCGACGTGATGGAGGCGCTGATCGGCGCCTTCTACCTCGATTGCGGGCTGGAGGCGGCGCGCAGCTTCATCCGCGCCGCCTGGGACAGCCGGATCGAGGCACAGCCCCAGGCGCCCAAGCATCCCAAGTCGGCGCTCCAGGAATGGGCCGCCGCGCACAACCGCCGCCCGCCGGAATATACCGTGCTCGACCGCGCGGGACCGAACCACGCGCCGCGCTTCACCGTGAAGGTCTCGATCGGCAAGCTGGCCGAAGCGACGGCGGAAGGCACGAGCAAGCAGGAGGCGGAGACCGCGGCGGCGGCGGCACTGCTCGAGGAGTTGCGGGGATAGCCTTCCCCCTGATCGTCACCCCGGCGAAAGCCGGGGCCCAGGGCCACGCGCGATTCGCTCTCCTACTCCTGGGTCGCGGCTTTCGCCGGGATGACGCTTTGGTTTCAGTCGAGCGCGATCTGCTCTAGAGGCGCGCGATGGAATCGACGAACCCCACCCAACGCTGCGGCCTGATCGCCGTGGTCGGCGCGCCCAATGCCGGCAAGTCGACTTTGGTCAATGCGCTGGTCGGCCAGAAGGTCGCGATCGTCAGCCCCAAGGCGCAGACCACGCGCGCGCGGCTGATGGGGATCGCGATCGAAGGCGACACCCAGCTGCTGCTCGTCGACACGCCCGGCATCTTCGCCCCCTCGCGCCGGCTCGACCGGGCGATGGTCGCCGCCGCGTGGGAAGGCGCCGAGGGCGCCGACGCCGTCGCGCTGGTGGTCGACGGCAAGGGCGGGATCGGCCCCAAGGTCGAGACCGTGCTCGAGAGCCTCGAGACCCGCCGCGAGCCCAGGATCCTGATCCTCAACAAGGTCGACGTCGCCGACAAGCCCAGGCTGCTCGGCCATGCCGCGCGGCTGAACGAAGCGCTGCCGTTCGACGAGACCTTCTTCGTCTCGGCCACCACCGGCGACGGCGTGCCCGAGCTGAAGGCCGCGCTTGCCGCGCGCATGCCCGCTGGGCCATGGCACTTCCCCGAGGACCAGGTCTCCGACGCGACCGAGCGGATGATCGCCGCCGAAGTGACGCGCGAGCAGCTCTACCTCCAGCTCCACGCCGAGCTGCCCTATGACAGCGCGATCGAGACCGAGAAGTACAGCGAGCGCGAAGACGGCTCGGTCGAGATCCACCAGCAGATCCTCGTCGCGCGCGAGACCCAGCGCGCGATCGTGCTCGGCAAGGGCGGCAGCCGGATCAAGGAGATCGGCGCGCGCGCCCGCGCCGAGCTCTCGAAGCTGATGGGCGTCCCCGTCCACCTCTATCTCCACGTCAAGGTGAACCCGAAGTGGGAGGACGATCGCGCGCTTTACCGCGAGATCGGTCTCGATTGGGTCGAATAATCGGCGACTTTCACGGCTGGGTAAGATCGGCGTGAGATGAAGCGGGCTTGGTTCAACGGAATCGGCCCGGACACGACGGATGAGCAAGAAGATCAAGGCGGCGATCGTGCAGGATGCGCCGCTGCCGCTGGCGATCGGCGAAGGCCTGGATCGCGCGGTGCAGCTCGCCAAGCAGGCGATCGAGACCGGCGCGAAGGTGATCGCGTTCGGCGAGAGCTTCCTCGGCGGCCAGCCCGCCTGGCTCGAGCATCATCCCGCCGCCTCGCTGTGGGAGCATCCCGGCACGCGCGAGCTCCACGCGCTGCTGCTCGACCAGGCGGTCCGCGGCAATGATCCGCGCTTCCAGCCGCTGCAATGGGTGGTCGACATCGCCGATGTCGCGGTCTCGATCGGCGGCTATTCGCGCGTGCGCCGCAGCCTGTTCAACACCCAGTTCCTGTTCCGCCCCAAGGCACCGGTGCTCGTCCACCGCAAGCTGATGCCCGCCTCGAACGAGCGGATGCTGATCGGCACCGGTGACGGATCGACGCTCGGCGTGCACGAGGCGCCCTGGGGCAAGGTCGGCCAGCTCGCCTCGAACGAGCATTGGATGCCGCTCGCCCGCGCGGCGATGCACCACAGCGGCGAGGCCGTGCACGTCGCCGCCTGGCCGACGGTGCGCGACATCAGCCTGCTCGCCTCGTGCCACTATGCCTATGAGGGCCGCGCCTTCGTGCTCGCCGCGGGCACGGTGCAGCACCACGACGACTATCTCCACGGCTATGCCCGCGCCGGCGGCGACGGACCCGGCCGCGCATTGCTCGACCAGTTGCCCGAGGGCAGGCTCCAGCACGGAGGCAGCGCGATCGTCGCGCCCGACGGGGTGGTGATCGCCCAGGCCGGCGAAGGCCCCGAGATCCTCACCGCCTGCCTCGATCTCGGCGAGATCGAGCACGGCCTGGCGACGCTCGACATCGACGGCCAGCATGCCCGCCCCGACGTGTTCGAGCTGCGCATCGACCGGCGCCCGCGCACGGGCATCGTCGACAGCGACGACGAAGCTTCCGAAGCGGCCTGAAGGCGCTTCGGGCCACCGGCGAAGGTCGAGACCCGGGACGGGGACGGACAGCACCCATCCTCCCGGGTCTCGGCCTTCGCCGGTGTATCTCCGCTCCCCTTCTTCGTCGGGGTGGTCGATCGTTTTGTTGCTTGGCCTGACCCGGCGGCTCCCGCTATCGCGCGGCTTCGCAGCTGGGGAGAAGCCAAATGCCCTATCGTTTCGAGACGCTCGACGTGTTCACCGACCGCCGCTTCGGCGGCAACCCGCTCGCGGTGTTCACCGACGCGGCGGGGATCGGCGAGGCCGAGATGCAGGCGCTCGGCAACGAGTTCAACCTGAGCGAGATCACCTTCGTCTTCGCCCCCGAGGACCCGGCGAACACGGCGAAGGTGCGGATCTTCACCCCCGCGCACGAAATGCCCTTCGCCGGCCATCCGAGCATCGGCACCGCCTGGGTGCTCGCGCGCCATGGCAAGGCGAAGGGCGGCGAGATCCGCCTCGAGGTCCCCGCGGGCGTGGTGCGCGTGGTGATGGCCCATGGCGCGGACGGCGAAGTGACCGGCGGCATGCTCACCGCGCCGCAGCCGCTCTCGACCGGCCGGACGGTCGACGTTGCGACGATCGCGGCCTGTGCGGGCCTCGCGCCCGAGGACGTCGTCACCGCGACGCACCCGCCGATCGCCGCGAGCGTCGGCGCGAGCTTCGTCTTCGCCGAAGTGACGCCCGAGGCGCTGCCCCGCGCGCTCCCCGAGCTCAGCGGCTTCCGCGCCGCGACCCGGGCCTATGGCCCGCGCTTCGAGCTGTTCCTCTACGCCCGCGACGGCGACCGGATCGACGCGCGGATGTTCGCGCCGCTGGTCGGCGTGGTCGAGGACCCGGCGACGGGCAGCGCCAATGCCGCGCTCGCCGCGCTGCTGCTCTCGATCCTCGGCGGCGACGAAGCGCGCTTCGCGGTCCGCCAGGGCGAGACGATGGGCCGGCTCAGCCTGCTCGACATCGAAGCGCTGCGCACGCCCGAAGGCATCCTCGGCCGCGTCGGCGGCTCGTGCGTCGCGATGATGACGGGGGAGTTTCTTTAACCTTCAAATCGTCATCCCGACTTTCGCGGGGATGACGACTGTGAGAAAACCCCCTTCCACCGGGCCTCTTTTCATTCGCTGCCAAGGGGTGTATTGCTCATCCAATACACATGAACAGGGAGACCCGAGAATGCGCCTTCTGCTGATCTGCGCCGCCGCCCTGCCGCTCGGCGCGTGCCATGCGAGTTGGGAGCACAAGGGCACCGAAGTCGCGCCCAGCGGCACGGGCGCGACGCGCAGCTACGCCGCGACCGGCTTCACCGGCGTCGACGTGCGCGGTTCGGACGACGTGATCGTCAAGGCCGGCCAGGCCTTTTCGGTGACCGCGCAGGGCGATTCGAAGCTGCTCGACAAGCTCGACATCCGCGTCGACGGCGACACGCTGCGCATCGGCCGCAAGGAAAGCTGGAGCTGGAGCGGCGGCAACGCGCGCATCACCGTGACGATGCCCAAGCTCACCTCGGCGAGCGTCGCCGGCTCGGGCAACCTCACCGCCGATCGAGCCGAGGGCGACTTCTCCGGCGACCTCGCGGGTTCGGGCAATCTCGAGGTCGCGGGCCTCGCGGGCGGCAAGGTCGATCTGTCGGTCGCCGGCTCGGGCAACATCAAGGTCTCGGGCACGGCGCAGAGCCTCCATGCCGACACCGCCGGCTCGGGCGACATCGACGCGCGCGGGCTCAAGACCTCGAGCGCCAACGTTTCGGTCGCGGGCTCGGGCAACGTCAACGGCAATGTCGAGGGCGAGGCCGACGTCTCGATCGTCGGCTCGGGCGACGTCGACCTGGGTGCGAGCGCGCATTGCAAGGTGAGCGCGATGGGCTCGGGCGAGGCGCACTGCGGGCGCTGAGCCGGGGTTTTTTGCATCGGCGGCGCAGGCGTGCGAAACCCGCACCATGCGCCGCCTCCTGCCGCTGATCCTGCTCCTCGCCGCGGCGCCCGCGGGCGACCAGCGCAGCTTCATCGTCAGCGGCTTCGATCGGCTGCGCGTCGACGGGCCGTTCGAAGTGGCGGTGGTCCCCGGCAGCTCGCCCGACGCGCACGCCGAAGGGACGCGCGACGCGCTCGACCGCGTCCAGGTGCGCACCGACGGCACCACGCTGGTGGTGAGCGCGGGCACGCTCGGCTGGGAAGTCCGCGCGCGCGACGCGATCACGCTGCCCAAGGTGACGGTCGTCGCGCCATCGCTGCGATCGGTGCTGATCACCGGCGGCGGCAAGGTCGATGTTGCCGAGCTCAAGGGCCAGCGCGTCGAGGCGACGGTGAACGGCGCGGGCTCGCTCAGCATCGCCAATGTCGACGCCGAGAGCTTCTCGGGCTCGCTCACCGGCGGCGGCTCGATCCTGGTCAGCGGCAAGGCGGGGCAGGCGAACTTCAATTCGCTCGGCTTCGGCAGCATCGACGCTTCGGGTCTCATCGCTGGCGACCTGGTGGTGCGCTCGAACAGTACTGGCGGCGGGCACTACGCCGCACGCTTCACCGCGCGGGTGACCGCGATGGCGACGGGTTCGGTGCGCGTCGAAGGCCAGCCCAAATGCTTCCTCTCGGGCACGGGCCCGATCAGCTGCGGCGACAATTCGAACGTGGAGCGGCGGTAGACTCGAACTCGATCACCCTGAATCGTCATCCCGGCGGAAGCCGGGATGACGGCTGATCAAACCTGATCGGGTTTGCTTCTACGCCGCCAGCGGGAACCTGAGCAGCCGGTCCTCCAGCGCCACCAGCGCTTCCGCCCGCGGCCCCACCGCCCGCACGATCTCGCGGTGGCGCGCGTCGAGCCCACCGGTGAGCGCGCCGAACGCCGGCAGGATCAGCTTGGTCGCGGTCGCGACGAAGCAGCGTCGCGACACCAGCCGCCCGCGTACGCTCACGCGCAGCTTGGGGTGGAAATGCCCCGATAGCTCGGGCCGCGCATCGGCGGGATCCGCTTCGTGGCGCAGCATCACCCCGTCGACCTCGGCCTCCTCGGCGATCCGCCCGCCGAAGGGATCGGCGAGCGCCTCGTCATGGTTGCCGGTGATCCAATGCCAGTCGACGCGCGCCGTCAGTCGCTCGAGCAGAGCGCGCGCATCCTCGGGCAGCCGCTCGCAGCCCAGCGAATCGTGGAAGCTGTCGCCCAGGCACCAGAGCTCGCCCGCGCCCGTCCGTGCGATCAGCGCTTCGACCGCGTGCAGCGTCGCCAGCGAATCATAGGGCGGTAGCATCTGGCCGTGCCCGGCGAACCAGCTCGCCTTCTCGAAGTGGAGATCGGCGACGAGCAGCGCGCGCCGCGCCGGCCAGTAGAGCGCGCCCTGTGCGAGCGCGCGAAAATCGTGGCCGGCGAACGAAAGGGGAACCATGCCCCGCTATCGCGCGGGGGAAGGCTCCAGGTCAACAGCGTCTTATCGGCTGACTCTTGTCGCCGCGACGGAGCAGCGCATGCTCGCCGTCGACGCGCTCGACGGTGTAGCGGATGACGTCGGGCGGATCGAGCGTCTCGCTGTCCTCGCCTTCCTCGCCCTCCTGGCTCATCCGCTGGGTGATCGTTTCGGTCACCTCGTTGCCCGCAGCCTGCCAGCTGCCGAAGTCGCCGTTGGCTTCCACCTTGCCGTCGGCGCCATAAGTGACGCCGAAGTCGCTCGCGCAATCGTCGCCATAGGCCCAATGGTCGACCAGCCAGGTCGAGAGCGGCGCATCGAGCGGCGGGATCGGGCTGGGCGTCGGTGTCTCGACCTTCGGGATCGCGCTATTGCCTTCGGGCGCGCCGCCGCATCCGGCGAGCGCCAAGATCAGGATTCCGACAATCCAGCGTCCAGCCATGCAGCCCTCCCTCGCCGGAGGAGGATAGCCGCAATCCCTGCACCGCAACAGGCCTCACGCCGCAACCGGCGCCTTCGCCATCGCGCCCACTTCGGCGAGGATCCGCACCCAGGAGCGCATCCCCTTGTGGAAGCTCTTGAGATCGTATTTCTCGTTGGGCGAGTGGATGTTGTCGTCGGGCAGCGCGAAGCCGACCATCACGCTGTCCATCCCCAGGATGCGCGAAATCGAATTGACCACCGGGATCGACCCGCCGCAGCCGAGCAGCGCCGACTTGCCCCATTCGGCGTCGAGCGCGGCGCGCGCTGCGGCGACTTCGGGGCTGTCGCTCGCCAGGCTGATCGCCGGGCTGCCGGGGCCGCGCAGGCTGAACTCGGCGGTGCAGTCGGAGGGCAGGCGGGTGCGGACATGGTCCTCGAACGCCGCCCAGACCTTGTCCGGATCCTGCGTGCCGACGAGGCGGAAGCTGATCTTGGCGTGCGCCTCGGCGGGGATCACGGTCTTGAACCCCTCGCCGGTATAGCCGCCCCAGATGCCGTTGACTTCGGCGGTGGGCCGCGACCAGCTCTGCTCGAGCACGTCATAGCCCTGCTCGCCCGCGGGCACGCTGAGCCCCACGTCGCCGAGGAACGCCTTGTCGTCGAAACCGAGCGCATCCCACGACTTGCGGACATCGGCGGTCACTTCGGGCACGCCGTCGTAGAAGCCGGCGAGCGTCACGCGGCCGTCGGCGTCCTTCATCTCGCCGAGGATCGTCGCGAGCAGCTGGATCGGGTTGCGCGCCGGGCCGCCGTAGAGTCCCGAATGCAAGTCGCGCGACGCCGCATGGATGGTCACTTCGCCCGCGACATTGCCGCGCAGGCCGATGGTGAGGCCGGGCGTCTCGGTATCCCACATCAGCGTGTCGCAGATCATCGCGAAGTCGGCCTTCAGCTCCTCGGCATTGTCGTGGAGGAACGGATCGAGGCTCTGCGAGCCCGACTCCTCCTCGCCCTCGAGCAGCATGGTGACGCGGCAGGGAAGCTGGCCGCTCGTCTCCTTCCAGGCGCGGCACGCTTCGATGAAGGTGCGCAGCTGGCCCTTGTCGTCGGACGAGCCGCGGCCGGTGATCTGCCTGGCGCCGTCGGCGCGCGTCTCGATCGCGGGATCGAAGGGATCGCGCCGCCACAGGTTGAGCGGATCGACCGGCTGGACGTCGTAATGGCCGTAGAAGAGGATGTGCGGGCCCTTCGCGTCCCTGGGACCGTCATGGTGCGCGACGACCATCGGATGGCCGGGCGTCGGCGCGACGCGGGCGGTGAAGCCGAGGCCGACCAGCTCATCGGACAGCAGCTGCGCGGCGCGCACGCATTCGGCGGCATAGGCCGGGTCGGTCGATACCGAAGGCACGCGCATCAGCGCGAACAGGCGGTCGACGGTGTCGTCGAGGTGATCCTCGATCCAGGCGAGAGCGGGGGCGGAGTCGGTCATCGGAAGGACTTAGGCCTGGGGCCGGACCCTCGCAAGCGCCACGCCTTCTTCGTCCTCCCGGCTTTCGGCGGGATGACGAGGCGTTGGAAAAATCAGGGCTGTTGCGCGAGCAGATACAGCTGCCGCAGCGCGTCGATCGGCTTGAGCCCGTCGGCGGCTTCGTAATGCCAGAAGGTCCAGCCGTTGCACGACGGCGCCTGCTGGAGCGTCGCGCCGACCTTGTGGATCGAGCCTTCGCAACCCTCGGCGCGCAGCGATCCGTCGGCCTGGACGGTCGCGCGCCAGCGGCGGCGCGTGTCGCTCAGCACCTGGCCCGGCTCGAGCAGCCCGCATTCGACCAGCGCGCCGAACGCCACCCGCGGCGCGGCCTTGCCCGCCTGCATCGTCTTCAGCGCCGATTCGTCGAGCGGCAGCGCCGCGGCGATCCGGTCGGTCGCGGCGGCGCAATAGCCCGGCTCGCGCTCGATGCCGATCCAGCGCCGCCCCAGCCGCTTGGCGACCGCGCCGGTGGTGCCCGTGCCGAAGAAGGGGTCGAGGATCACGTCGCCCGGCTGCGTCGTCGCGAGCAGCACGCGGTAGAGCAGCGCCTCGGGCTTCTGGGTCGGGTGGACCTTGACGCCATTGTCCTTCAGCCGCTCCTGCCCGCCGCAGATCGGGAATTCCCAGTCCGAGCGCATCTGCAGCTCGTCGTTCAAGGTCTTCATCGTGCGATAGTTGAAGGTGTAGCGCGCCTTCTCGCTGGTCGACGCCCAGATCATCGTCTCATGCGCGTTGGTGAAGCGCGTGCCCTTGAAATTGGGCATCGGGTTCGACTTGCGCCAGACGATGTCGTTGAGGATCCAGAAGCCGAGGTCCTGGATCGCCGCGCCGACGCGGAAGATATTGTGATAGCTGCCGATCACCCAGATCGAGCCCGAATCCTTGAGCACGCGGCGCGCCTCGGCCAGCCAGGCGCGGGTGAAGGCATCGTAGGCGGCAAAGCTGTCGAACTTGTCCCAGGCGTCGGTGACTGCGTCCACATGACTGCCGTCAGGCCGGCTGAGGTCGCCGCCGAGCTGGAGGTTGTAGGGCGGATCGGCGAAGATCACGTCGATCGACTTGGACGGCAGCGAGCGCATCGCTTCGATGCAATCGGACATCAGGATGGTGTCGAGCGGCAGCGCGCCCTCGGCAATTGCCGCGACCCTGGCCCGGCCGTTCACCTTCTCAAGCACACCCATCGCAGAAAATCCCCCGGTTGGAGGCGCGTTTTCGTCGCCGTCGGACTCCGCCGTCAAGCGGAGATTGGTTAACGAAAATCCTTCCCAAATGGTTAGGACTCAGAACATTTCGAGACTTATCCACATCTGGAGTCGTGAAGTTATCCACAGGCACAAGCGCTGGGGTGTGGCACGAAAGACTCAGCCGGTCCGGATCGCGAGCCCCGCCGGGCGCTTCCGGCGTCCTATAATGGGCTGAGACCATTTCCCGAGGATCCGCAACCCGATGATGCACGAAGCCGCCGCGCCCGAGGCCGCCGCCGCGCCGACCGCCGACGACGTCGTCAATTTGATGCTGAGCGTGATGTCCGACGGGCTCGACCATCCCGAGCTGTGGGAGGTCATCCCCGGCCTCGCGCGCGATCCCGCGCTGGTGCCCGCGCTCCAGCAGCGCCTGGCGTACGAGCCCAACTATCTCACCAAGACCTGCCTGCGCCTGCTGCTCGGCATGTGCGCCTCGGCCGACGGCGAGACTGCGGAAGTGCTCGAGATCCTCTCGCCGCTCGCTGCCCAGTTCAGTCAGTCGCTGCTCGTCCAGGGCGCGCTGTTCCACCTCGAGGCCAAGCTCGACCCCGGGAATCCGAAGTACCAGCTGCAGGGCAAGGTCTGCCTCACGCCGTTCAGCCAGCTCGACGTGCTCGACGGCAGCACGCACCAATGCTGCGCGAGCTGGCTGCCCGCCTCGCTCGGTAACCCGCACGTCGCCGATTGGGAGACGATGTGGAACGGCGAGACCGCGCAGGCGATCCGCGCGAGCATGCTCGACGGCTCCTACCGCTACTGCAACAAGCGCACCTGCCCCTATATCCAGGGCAACAAGCTCCAGCCGATCGCCGAGCTGGAGGCCGATTCCAAATGGGGCGAGATCATCAAGGCGCGCGAGACGCGCATGCCGCGCGGGCCCGAGACGATCAACCTTTCCTACGACCGCACCTGCAACCTCTCGTGCCCGAGCTGCCGCACCGAGCGCTACGCCGCCGACGACGCGACGCGCGACCGCTACGAGGCGCTGCAGGAGCACATGATCCTGCCGCTGCTCAAGAATGCGAAGACGGTCTACATCACCGGCTCGGGCGATCCGTTCGCGAGCAAGAACTTCCGCCGGCTGATGGAGCAGCTCACGCTCGAGGATTATCCCGAGCTCAAGTTCATCGTGATGACCAACGGGATGCTGTTCACCCCGCGCCAATGGGCGGCGTTCCCTTCGCTCCACAATCGCGTCCAGTCGCTGCGGATCAGCGTCGACGCGGCGACCGGACCGACCCACGAGCTGCTCCGCCGCGGCGCGCGCTGGGAGACGATGCTCGAGAACATGACCTTCGCGGGCACGCTCAAGGCCGAGGGGCTGATCGAGGATTACATGCTCACCTTCACGGTGCAGAAGGAGAATTACCGCGAGATGGGCGACGTGGTCGATCTCGCGCGCGAGATGGGCTGTTCGAGCGTCTATTTCGGCCGCGTGACCAACTGGGGGACGTTCAGCGAGGCGGAGTATCAGGACAAGGCGGTGTTCGTACCGGGCCATCCCGAATACGACGCCTTCGTCGAGGCCACTCTCGACCCGCGCCTGCGCGATCCTCTGGTGTGGCCGAGCGACCTCGACGAGTTCATCCGCGCGGAGCGGTGAGGCGAGTCGACCGGCCGAAGAGTCACAAGAGTCACGACCCGTCGCCGGGATTCGGCCATCCGGACTTCACCTGGTTCAAAGAGCGGCCGGACGGGTCCAGCCGCGCCAGCCAAGCAGCCGAATTCCTACATTGCAAGCGCCTCGGCCCGCGCCCTATTCCGCCGCGAAGTCGAGGTGGCGTGCTGAACTCGTTTACGCAGCGTGGCACCGATAAACGCCATCCCGAGCAGCATCATTGCCCACGTGTACGCCTCGGGGACGGAGGAAATGCTCAACTGAGTGGGTGAGAAATACAAGCCCGTGGTACCGGCATGCAAGGGATGCGGCTGAGAGGTTAGGCGCCGAAAAGAAACGGCCGCACCCGAAGGGGGTAGGATGGGGTGAATTCCGTAGACATCATCATCGCCCTCGATCACGTTAGAATAAATGCTCGCCACACCGCCTAGTTCTACATCATAAACAACGTCCAACGTATCAACCGTAACATCGCGCAATGGGATATATACGAATAATCCTGTATCGATTTCTGTATTGATAAATCCATTGGTCGGTAAATATATTAGATATACATCTTTGATTTTTATCTTTGCGACACCACCAAAATAGGATTTATCTGCTTCCACGTGCGACGGAATATCAAACCAAATCTCAAACGGCCTACCAGTAAACAATTCATTCAGGCCCCAGAAGCCCAGACTCTCGGTACACGCTGCTGTTCTTGTGATGGAAATGCGCGTGGTCGCGCCCGCACTCGTGGCGCTAATGCAGGCGAATATGATAAGTAACGCCGCTCGAAGCATCGCCCCCTCCAGACTATCCGATCGATAATGCGATCTTTGGGCGAAAATTCGGGGAAGTCTATTCCGTTAAAATCGACGCGGAGAGCCTCAACTCACTCTGCGCCACCGGCGCGAAGCTCCGCCGGTGGTGCGGCGTGGGGCCCAGCGTGCGCAGCGCTTCCTGGTGGACCCTGGCGGCATAGCCCTTGTTCGAGGCCCAGCCATAGCCGGGATGGAGCGCGTCGAGCTCGATCATCAGGCAGTCGCGGTGGTGCTTGGCGACGATCGACGCCGCCGCGATCGACAGGCTGAGCGCGTCGCCGCCGACGATCGCGGCGCTGCGATGGTCCCAGTCGGGGCAGCGGTTGCCGTCGACGAGCACCATCGCCGGCGCGAAGCCAAGCGCCTCGACCGCGCGGGTCATCGCCAGCATCGTCGCCCAGAGGATGTTGAGCGTGTCGATCTCCTCGACGCTCGCGAGGCCGATGCCGACCTTCGCGCACTCGAGCAATTGCGCGCAGAGCTTCTCGCGGCGCGGCGCGGTCAGCGCCTTGGAATCGTCGATCCCCTCGGGGATGCACCTGGGGTCGAGCACCACCGCGGCGGCGACCACCGGCCCGGCGAGCGGGCCCCGGCCGGCCTCGTCGACGCCGGCGATCGGGCCCTTGTGGAGCCGCATGTAGCGGCGCTCGTGCTTGAGGTCAGGCATCGCTGAGACGCACCTCCACAACCGTCATCCCGGCGAAAGTCGGGACCCAGGGCAGCAGGCTGCATCGCTCGTGGCCCTGGGTCCCGGCTTTCGCCGGGATGACGGAAGGAAGAACGCTGACCGGAAGAAGAAAAGCGTCAGGCATCGCTGAGGCGCCACGGCGGGAAGCGGCGCATCTCGCCGGCCTGGTAGAGGCAGACGACGTTGCCTGCGGGGTCGCGCAGCCGCGCCTCGCGCCACCCCCAGGTCTCGTCGCGTGGTTCCTGGTCGAACGCGAAGCCCTGGCTGCGCAGGAAATCCACCTTCAGATCGAGATCGCCGCATTCGAAATAGACCACCGGCTTGCCCGCGATCTCGTCCGCCGCCTCGATCGAGAAGGTCGCGCCGCCCTCGGTCTCGAAGCGGGCGTAGCGCGGCTTGGAGCGGACGATCTGCTTGAGCCCGAGCAGCCGGTAGAAATGCTCGCTCGCCGCGAGGTCCTCGGCGGGGACGGTGACCTGGTTGAGCATCGGCTCGAAGCGGGTGAGGTTGAGGTCGAGCCGCACGCCCTGCTGCGCCATCGGGCCATGGCCCTGCCCCAGCCCCGGCGCGTCGCGCATCGCCATCCGCACGAAGCGCCGCGCGCGCGTCACGGCCTCGACCAGGCTCCAGTCCTTGGCGAGCTCGACCGCGATCGCGCTCGACAGCGTGCAGCCGGTGCCGTGGGTCGACTCGCCGTCGATCCGCGCGTTGGTCCATTCCACTTCGGGCGGCTCGCCGCTGCCGTCAGGACAAAAGAGCCGGTCGGTGACTTGGCGGCCCTTGGCGTGGCCGCCCTTGACCAGCACCGCGCAGCCGCGCCGCGCGACGAGGCTGCGCGCGCTCTCGCGTTGCCGCGCCTTGTCGACCGAGGACATGCCCGAGAGCGCCTTCAACTCGGGGAGGTTGGGCGTGCAGACGGTGCTCAAGCGCATCAGCCGCTCGAAGGCGGCGATGGTGGCGTCGTCGGCGAGGCTGGCGCCCGATGTGGCAACCATCACCGGATCGAACACGACGGGCACGCCGGGCAATTCCTCGAGCTTCTCCGCCAGCATCAGCGCGGTCCGCGCCGAGCCGATCATGCCGACCTTGATCGCGTCGACGCCCAGGTCGCGCACCACGGCGTCGATCTGCGCGGCGACGACGTCGGTCGGGATCGGGTGAACCGCGTCGACGCCCTGGGTGTTCTGCGCAGTGACGGCAGTGATCGCGGTCATCGCATGGCCGCCGAGCATCGAGACGGTCTTGATGTCCGCCTGGATTCCCGCGCCGCCGCCCGAGTCCGAGCCGGCGACGATCAGGACGCGCGGGATCATGCGCGCCCCCGAAGCGACACTGGACGAACCGACTCATGCATGACGTGCATGGCGCTTGCCTCTCGCACAGATCGGCCCCCCAGCGACAGGGGGCAAATGATCAGCCTTGGAACTTCCTCGCGGTGGAGGCGGGGTTGTTCCTGAGCGCCTTGCCCACGCGCGTCGGCCGATCGAGCAGCTCGCCGCCGCAATTGGGGCAGGCATCGTCGAGCGCCTCGGCGCATTCGGCGCAGAAGGTGCATTCGAACGAGCAGATGAACGCGCTGCCCTCGTCGGCGGGCAGGTCGGTGCCGCAGCGTTCGCAATCGGGGCGCATCTCGAGCATCGCGGCGATCCTTAGGCGCATCGCGACTGCGAGGAAAGCGCTAGGGTTCGCGCGCGACGAGCGGGAGAGTGCGGCGATGATGTTCGCGAAACGGCTGCGGGAAGGGGTGAGGTCCGGGCGGATCACCTGCTCGGTGCGGATCTGGCAGCGGCCCAAGGTCAAGACGGGCGGCGTCTATGCGGTCGAGGGTGGGCACATCGTCGTCGAGGCGATCCGCGAGATCGTGATGGAGGACGTCACCGAGGAGCTGGCGCGCCGTTCGGGGTTCGACGGAATCGGCGACCTGCTCGAGACCGCGAGGCACGGGCCGGGGACGAACGTGTATCTGGTGGAGTTCCGCTTCGTGGGGACGGAGGGTTGAGGGAGTCGACCCGGTCAGGGTTAGTCAGCCATCATCCCGGCGAAAGCCGGGATGATGGTCGAGAGGTCCGGGGCACGTGCTTCGTCACCCCAGCAACCCCTCCACCCACGCCGGCACCAGCACACCCGCCGGCCCTCGGCGGCTCTCGCCGAACCAGCCGCTGCCCTCGGACGGATCGAGGTTCATCTCAAGCGTCTCGGCGCCATGGTAGCGCGCGGTCTGGACGAAGCCCGCGGCGGGATAGACTGCGCCCGAGGTGCCGATCGACACGAACAGGTCGGCACGCGACAGCGCCGCTTCGATCCGCTCCATGTGATAGGGCATCTCACCGAAAAAGACGATGTCGGGCCGCAGATACGGCGCCCCGCAGGCCTCGCAGCGCGACCGCGGCGGCAGCGAACCCCGCCAGACCACGCGGTCCCCGCACGCCGCGCACAGCGCCGAGAGCAGCTCGCCATGGATGTGCACCATCCGCTTCGAGCCCGCGCGGTCGTGCAGGTCGTCGACATTCTGCGTGACCAGCAGCAGCTCGCCCGGCCATTCGGCATCGAGCCGCGCGAGCGCATGGTGCGCGGCATTGGGCTCGACCTCGCCCAGCTTCGCCCGCCGCTCGTCGTAGAAGCGATGCACCAGCTCGGGGTCGCGCGCGAGCGCCTGGGGCGTGCAGACATCCTCGACGCGCTGCCCCTCCCAAAGCCCGCCGGGCCCGCGGAAGGTGGCGACGCCGCTCTCGGCCGAGATGCCCGCGCCGGTGAGGATGACGATGTTCCGGATTTCGCGCATGCCGCCCCGATAGCGCAGTCAGAGCGCCCGGAACATCACCAGCGCATCGACGAACCCCAGCCGCGGATGCCGGAAGGCGCCGGGGAGGGTCCCCACCAAGTCGAACCCCATCGCCTGCCAGAGATGGACCGCGGGCGCGTTGCTGCTCACCACGAAGTTGAACTGCATCGCGCGGAAGCCCATCGCGCGCGCCGCTTCCAGCGAATGCGCGCAGAGCGAACGCGCCAGCCCACGCCCGCGCGCCTCCGGATGCACCGCATAGCCGGCATTGGCGACATGGCTGCCCGGCCCCGGCTGGTTCGCGCGGACATAGGCGGTGCCGAGGATGCGCCCCGCCTCCGCCGCCACGAACACGCTTCGCCCCGGCCCGCCCCAATAGGCCAGCGCCTCCGCCTCCCCCATCGCCGAATCGAGCGCATAGGTCTCGCCCTCGCGGATGATCGGCTCGAGCACCGTCCAGATCCCTCGCGCGTCGGCAGGCGTGGCGGGGCGGATCTCCATGCCCGCGCCATGCGCCAGCCCGGGGTGAAACGAAACCCCTGTCGCCGGCCCGCGCGCTGTGCCAGAGCGGCGGCCATGACGAGCATCGGCATCTACGGCAGCCAGGGGAAGATGGGCCAGGCGATCGCGGGCGTCGCGCCTTCGCTGGGCGCGCGGCTCGCGGGCGGCGCCGATGCGGGCGACGATCCCGCCGGCCTCGCGCGCAAGGCCGACGTCCTCGTCGACTTCTCGACCGCGAGCGCGATCGAGGCGCACCTCGCCGCGGCCGTCGCCGCGCGCACGCCGATCGTGATCGGCACCACCGGCCTCACCCCGCGCCACCACGCGCTGATCGACGCCGCCGCCGACGACATCGCGGTGCTCCAGACCGGCAACACCTCGCTCGGCGTCGGGCTGCTCGCGCGGCTGGTGCGCGAGGCGGCGGCACGGCTCGGATCCGAATGGGACGTCGAGATCGTCGAGATGCACCACCGCGACAAGATCGACGCGCCCTCGGGCACCGCGATCCTGCTCGGCGAAGCGGCGGCCGAGGGCATGGGCACCACGCTCGCCGAGGCCGCGGTGATCGGGCGCGAGGGCCTCACCGGCGCGCGCGCGACCGGCACGATCGGCATCTGCAGCCTGCGCGGCGGCTCGGTGGTCGGCGATCATAGCGTGATCCTCGCGACTGCCGGCGAGCGGATCGAGCTGATCCACCGCGCGCAGGACCGTGCGATCTTCGCGCGCGGCGCCGTCCAGGCAGCGCTGTGGCTCGCGGGGCAGGAGCCCGGGCGCTACACGATGGACCAGGTGCTGGGGGTGTGAAGAAATCCGACATCGTCGAGTTCTTCTCCCGGCTCGCGGCCGACAATCCGCATCCCGAGACCGAGCTCGAATCGGTCAACGACTACACGTTGCTCGTCGCCGTCGTGCTCTCTGCCCAGGCGACCGACGCCGGCGTCAACAAGGCGACGCGCAGGCTCTTCCAGGAGGTGGACACGCCGGCGAAGATGGTGGCGCTCGGCGAGGACGCGCTCAAGCAGCACATCAAGACGATCGGGCTGTTCAACACCAAGGCGAAGAACGTCATCGCGCTCTCGCGGGCACTGATCGCCGACCATGGCGGCGAAGTCCCCGCCGACCGCGACGCGCTCGAGAAGCTCCCCGGCGTCGGCCGCAAGACCGCCAATGTCGTGATGAACGTCGCCTTCGGCGCGGAGACCTTCGCGGTCGACACGCACATCTTCCGCGTCTGCAACCGCACGCGCCTCGCACCGGGCAAGACGCCGCTCGCGGTCGAGAAGGGACTCGAAAAGGCCGTGCCCGAGCCGTTTCGCGTACACGCTCATCACTGGTTAATTTTGCACGGCCGATATGTGTGCAAGGCTCGGACTCCCGAGTGCTGGCGCTGCCCGGTGGCGGATCTCTGCCCCTACCAGCCCAAGACACCGGCGCCGAAGCGAGCCAGGGCCGACACCTAGGAGGAAGCTATGCGCCTGATTCTGACTGCCGCCGCCCTGCTGATCGCCGCCGCGCCCGCGCCTGCCCCGCAGAAGAAGGATGCGGTTCCCGTGGCCACGCCCGACGGCAAGCCGGTCTCGTGCATCATCGGCCGCCAGATCCGCCAGACCTATGTGCGCAGCGACAATGTGATCGATTTCGAGATGCGCGGGGGCCAGGTCTATCGCAACGAACTGCCCGGCGGGTGCCCGGGCCTCGCCAGCGAGAAGCGGTTCCTGCACAAATCGTCGATCGACGAATATTGCTCGGTCGACACGATCACCGTGCTCCACAGCCCGCCCATGATCGAAGGCGCGACCTGCGGCCTGGGCGAGTTCCAGCCGGTGAAGCTGGTGAAGCCGGCGAAATAGGCTCCGATCGCCGGCGCGGCCGAGGCGGCGCCGGCGAGCCACGAACCCACTGGCGCACCCGCGCGCGCTTTGCTACGCGCCGTCGCCCAGGCACCCGTAGCTCAGCTGGATAGAGCGCTGCCCTCCGAAGGCAGAGGTCACAGGTTCGAATCCTGTCGGGTGCGCCAGCTTCTCGAGCGCCCCGAGGTCGGGCCCGTCGTCGGCCGCCGCCTCGCTCCGCCGTTCCATTCCAAAGCAGAACCTTACTCCCCCAAAGCCAGAATTGGCTCGACAATTCCCACCATTTCGGTAGGGATTCCTTACCGGCCAAAATGACTGATTCGTCAAAGGGAGACTGACCATGTCATGCCGCCTCTCAAGAGGCTGCGCGCCGGTTCCAAGCGCGCGCCGCTGATCCGCTCCATCACCGCTCCGTCCTGACGTCGTAGCCGCCCGCGGCTGCGCGCGAGGGCCTTTTCACGCCACCTTCGGGCCCAGCGCCCGCGGGATCGATGCCGCATGCCTTCCGCACGCGGCCAAGCACCTAGGGGGTTCGCTTCACCATGACTTCTTCCCGCTACCGCCGGCGCCTGCTCGCCGCCGCCGCGCCGCTCGCGCTGTTCGCCGGCGAGGCGCAGGCGCAATCCGCCGGCACCGTCGCCGCCGCCGCCTCGGCCACCGACGAGACCGCGAACGACACCACCGCCGACAATGACGCCGGTGCCCAGGGCACCGACATCATCGTCACCGCGCGCCGCCGCGAGGAGCGCGCGCAGGACGTGCCGATCGCGCTCAGCGTCGTCTCGGGCGACACGATCGAGCGGACCGGGCGCACCAACCTGCTCCAGATCGCCGAGCTCACGCCCAGCCTCACCATCCGCAGCAACAATGCGCGCAACACCTTCGCCAACATCCGCGGCCTCGGCTCGAACTCGGACCAGAACGACGGGCTCGAGGTCGGCGTCGGCTTCTATGTCGACGACGTCTATTACGGCCGCATCGGCGCCTCGCAGTTCGACCTGATCGACCTCGACCGCGTCGAAGTGCTGCGCGGGCCGCAGGGCACGCTGTTCGGCAAGAACACGACGGCGGGCGCGATCAACATCACCACGCGCGCGCCGAGCTTCGACCCCGAGTTCCGCGCCGAGGCAAGCCTGGGCGAGCGCGGCTACCACCAGGTCCGCGCCTCGGCCTCGGGCGCGCTGATCGCCGACAAGGTCGCGGCGCGGCTCACCGTGTCGGACACGCATTCGGACGGGCTGCTGCGCAACGCCTACAACGGCCGCGACGTCAACGACTTCGACAATTTCACCGCGCGCGGCCAGTTGCTGATCAAGCCGGCCGACACGATCACCGTGCGGCTGATCGGCGACTATTCGAAGCAGACCTCCTATTCGCGCGCGTCGAGCATCGTCGGCGTCTTCACCAAATACGCCAATGGCGCGACGGTCTCGAACAACTTCTACGACCGCGTCGCGCGCGCCGGCTACGTGCTGCCGTACGACCCCAATGATCCCTTCGCCAAGGTCGTCGACTTCGACGCGAACGTGCAGGCGAACATGGAAGGCTATGGCGGCTCGGCGAAGGTCGACTGGGACCTGGGCGGCGCGACGGTCACCTCGGTGACCGCCTATCGCTGGTGGGACTGGTACCCGCTCAACGACCAGGACAACACCTCGCTCAGCATCAACATCCGCGGCGGCACCACCAACTGGCAGCGCCAGTTCAGCCAGGAGCTGCGGCTGAGCTCGAACGGCACGCGGGCGATCGACTATACCGTCGGCCTCTATTATTTCTGGCAGGTCATCCACGGGCTCGGCCAATACCAGCTCGGGCCGCAGTACGCGGTGTGGAACAACCCCAGCGCCAACCGCACGCTGGCCAACTACGCCTATACCAACTTCGAATCGGACTCGATCATCGAGCCCAGGACCAAGAGCTATGCCGCCTTCGGCCAGGCGACGTGGAACATCAGCGACGCGCTCAAGCTCACCGCGGGCCTGCGCTTCACCCATGAGGACAAGACCGGGCTGTTCGACCAGAAGACGGTCGCCGGCAACGACCTGAGCCTGCTCTCGACCGCCGATCGTGCGACGGCGCAGGGCCTGCGCGACGCGCTCTATCCGGTGGTCCGCTATACTGTGGCGACCAGCGACGACAAGCTCACCGGGCAGATCAACCTCGCCTACAAGCTCGCGCCCGACGTGCTGGCCTATGCGAGCTATTCGCGCGGCAGCAAGTCGGGGGGCATCAGCCTCGGCACGCTGCCTGCGGGCGTCTCGCCGGTGGTCAGGCCCGAGACGGTGAATGCCTGGGAAGTCGGCCTCAAGAGCCAGTTCTGGGACCGCAAGGTCACCTTCAACACCGCCGCCTTCTGGACCGACGTGGAGAACTACCAGGCGGCGATCACCGAGAATATCGGCAACACCACCTCGTTCCGCCGCTACATCTCGAACATCCCGGGCGTGCGCTCGCGCGGGCTCGAGGGCGACCTGACGATCGCCCCGAGCCGGGCGATCAGCTTCACGGCCTCGGCCGCCTATATCGACGCGACCTACAAGCGCTACACCAACGCCCAGAACGCGCCCGACCGGCGCAACGTCAGCGAGATCCAGGACCTCTCGGGCCAGAGCCTCGCGAACAGCCCCAAGTTCGTCTACACGCTCGCGACCGACCTGACCCAGCCGATCGGCGACGACGACGAGGCCTATGCCCGCGTCGACTACACGCATCGCTCGTCCTACGACACGAGCGGCAGCTGGTCGCAATATACGCTGATCCAGCCCTATGGCGTGCTCAACGCGCGCATCGGCTTCCGGATAAGCGACGGCAAGTTCGACCTGTCGTTCTGGGCGCGCAACCTGCTGAACGAGAAGTATTTCACTGCGCTCAGCGCGGCGAACAACGGCCTGATCACCGGCAACATCGGCGACCCGCGCACGCTCGGCGCCACCTTCCGCACCAGCTTCTGATTCCCAGGGAGAACTTCCATGCTCGAGAGACGTGATTTTCTGCGCGGCGGCGCTGCGCTCGGCCTCGGCGGCGTGTTCATGGGCGGCGTCGCCTGGTCGCGCCCGTCGGACGCGGTCCGCACCATCCTGCCTTCGGCGAGCCACGACACGCTCGCGCTCAAGGTGCTGCTCGACAAGCCGCCGAGCGACGTGCCCGTGCTCAAGATCGACGGGCGCGAGGTGAAGGCGCAGAAGATGGACAGCGACGGCTATGCCTGGGGCTTCGTCCAGAAGGGGCTGAAAGGCGGCACCCGCCACGACCTCGCGCTCACCGACGGGCGCGGCGGCGCGCTGCGCGAGCCTTGGCAGCTGAGCACTTTGCCCCCACTCGACTCGCGCCCCGAAAGCTACCGCGTGCTGTTCTTCACTTGCGCCGGCGGCGAGGAAGCGCTGGGGCCGGACCAATACCTTCCCCAGGCCGTGCGCCGGGCATTGCTGGACCGGGCGCTCAGTTATGCGCCCGACCTCGCGATCGCCAACGGCGACCATGTCTATTGGGACCAATGGACCACGCAGCGCTACGCCAAGAACCCCCAGCGCGGCGCGCAGACCGCAGCGTTCCAGCGCAGCATCGCCTGGATCGACGAGGACACCGCCTTCGATTCGGACACCAACCGCCGCTCGGTCAACACGATCGTCGGCCGCCAGATCGCCGCGCTCTACGAGGATCGCTTCGCCTCGGTGCCCTTGCTCTTCATCACCGACGACCATGATTATTACGAGAACGACAATGCCGGCACCTGGGGCTATGCGTTCCCGCCGCGCCCGTTCACGCTCGCGCTCCAGCGCCGTACCGCCGCGCTCGCCTATCCCTTCGCGCTGCACCGGCCGCAACTGCCCGCCTATCAGGCCGAGACGCTCGAGACGGTGCGGATCGGCAAGCTGCTCGAGCTCGCGCTGTTCGACTGCCGCCGCGGCTGGTCGACCGACGGCAAGGGCGTGCTCTTCCCCGACGTCGAGAAGCTGATCGTCGACCGGCTGCGGACGTCGGAAGCAGCGCAGTACGTCCACGTCCCCTCGAACCCCTTCGGCTGGTCGAAGGGCGCGCTCGGCGAATGGTACGGCGACTTCCCGCCGGGCGAGACGCCGCAGGTCAACGACAAGCGCTACTGGCAGCAGAGCTGGTTCGACCAGCACCAGCGGCTCGCCAGGGCGCTCTCCTCGCAGAAGGGCCGTGCGGCGGTGACGATCTCTGGCGATCTCCACGCCAGCGGCGCGACGAAAATCACGCACAGCGGCGACCTCGACCTCAGCGCCAACCCGATCAACGCGCTGCTCGCGGGTACGATCGGCACCGCGAAGAACGGCTTCCCGAGCAGCGCGCGCGGCGCCTTCCCCTTCACGCCCGCCGCGCTGAAGGCGACCGACATCAACAAGCTCGAGGAGCGCAACGGCTTCACCTTGTTCGACGTGACCGCCGACAAGATCGTCGTCCGCCAGTTCCGCTGGCGCCCGCCCGAGCCGGTCGCGGCGATCGCGAGCCTCGAGCCCTATGACACCTTCACCATCGAACGGCCGGCGTGACCATGCGGCGCAGGAGCCTGATGAAGGCATTGAGCGCGGCCTCGCTGGTCGCGGCGGCGGGGCCCCTTTCGGCCTCGCCGTCGCCCGCGGCCCGGCGCCACCTCGTCGCCGGGCTCGAAGCCTGGAAGCTGCCGGTCAACCACCGCGGCGACTGGCTGGTGCTGCGGTTGAGGACCGAGTCCGGCCTCACCGGCATCGGCGACGCGTCGCACGGCGGCACCGACGCGAAGACGGTCGCCTATCTCAGGCGCTTCGCCGAGCTGCTGCGCGGACGGAGCATCTTCGAGGTCGAGGCCTTCCGCCAGGCCGTCGCGCCGATCCTCGCGCAGGAGCCCGGCGCCTCGGCGATCGTCGCGGCGAGCGCGCTGGAGCATTGCCTGTGGGATTTGATGGGCAAGGCGCTCGGCGTGCCGACCCACGACCTGCTCGGCGGCGCGGTGCACGCGCGCATCCCGCTCTACGCCAACATCAATCGCTCGACGCTGCCGCGCACTGCCGATGCCTTTGCGGCGATGGCGGCGCGCGCGGTGGGCGAGGGCTTCTCGGCGGTCAAGCTCGCGCCGTTCGACGAAATGCCCGCCGACGTGTCCCGCACGAACGACGTGACGCCGCTCATCGACCAGGGCGTCGCCCGCGCCGAAGCCGTCCGCGCCGCGATCGGGCCGAAGCGCAGGCTGCTCCTCGACGCGCACAGCCGCTTCACCGGCGCCGAGGGCCTCGCGCTCGCCAGCCGCCTCGAGCCGCTGGACCTCTACTGGCTCGAGGAAGTCACCCCCGCCGAGCCGATTGAGCCCCTCGCCGCGATCAACCGTGCGGCCAGGATGCCCACCGCCGGCGGCGAGTCCGTCCGCGGCGTCGCGGGCTCCTACCCTTATATCCGCGCCGGCGCGGTCGACATCGTCATGCCCGACGTCAAGATCTGCGGCGGCATGCTGGAGCTCAAGAAGATCGCCGCGCTCGCCGAAGCCGCGGGGCTCGCCGTCTCGCCGCACGGCCCCGCGAGCCCGGTCGGCAACCTCGCCGCCGCGCAGGTCGCCGCGACCTTGCCCAACTTCACCATCCTCGAACATTCGTTCGGCGAAGTTCCCTGGCGCGCCGAGCTGATCACGCCGTTCGAGACGCTCGACCGGGGCGCGATGGTGCTCGCCACGGCACCCGGCTTCGGCGCCGCGCTCAACCCACAGGCGCTGGCGAAATACGGCAGCCCGATCTGAGGGCTGCCCACGGGCTCATACCAGCGTATGCTATCCTCCGGCGCTTCGCTGCACGAAATGTTGCGGAGCCGGAAGGAGCAGGCATGCGGAGGACGAAGCGAAGGATGCAGCGATGCCGGTGATCCGCCGGCCCCTGCTCCTCGGCGTCGCGGTCGTGCTGGCGCTGGTGATCTTCGCGATCGACTATTGGAGCCCGCTCGACGGCGCGGTGGCGGTGCTCCAGACTGCGGTGATCCTGCTCGTCGCGCCGCTCGGCCGCCGCTTCGTCGTCGGCGCGGGGCTGAGCGCGGGCACGCTCGCGATCGTCGCCTTCTTCGGCGGGCACATGCATTCGATGTCGGAAGGCGCGCTCTCGCGGCTCGGCGTGAGCCTCGTCGCGATCCTGATCACCACCCTGCTCTCGCTGCGCGACCGCTCGACGCGCACCACGCTCGGCGAGCAGGCGCGCATCCTCGAGCTGTCGCACGATACCGTGGTGATCCGCGACCGCGGCGACGTGATCCTCTATTGGAACGATGGCGCCGAGCATCTCTACGGCTGGCCGCGCGTCGAGGCGCTGGGCAAGCGCTGCAACGAGCTGCTCCAGAGCAGCTTCGCCGCCGCCGAGGTGGATGCCGCGATGGAACGCGAGGGCCATTGGTCGGGCGAAGTCACCCGCACGCGGCGCGACGGCAGCCGCGTCGTGCTCGCCAGCCGCTGGCTACTGCGCCGCGATCCCGAAGGGCGGCCGGTCGGCATCATCGAATCGAGCGCCGACCTCACCGAGGCGCGCCGCGCCGACGCCGAGCGCCGCTCGTCCGAGCAGCGCTTCCGCACCATCTTCGAATCCGCCGGCTTCGCGACCTGGGAGTCCGACTGGTCCGAGACGCTGCGCATCGCCACCGAGGACGTGCCCGACGGCCAGCCGATCGAGCCCTGGCTGGTCGCGCGCGCCAGCCTCACCCAGGCGGCGATGGCCGCCGCGGTGATCCGCCAGGTCAACCAGGCCGCAGTCGAGCTGTTCGACGCCGAGGCCGCGGGCCAGCTCGTCGGGTCGAGCATGTGCGAACGCTATTTGCCCGAGGCGATGCCCGCGGTCGCGCAGATCCTCGCCGCGCTTGCCGGCGGCGCCGACGAGGCCGAGAGCGAGATGCGGCTGCTCACGCTCGGCGGCCGCGTGATCGACGTGGTGGTGCGCGTCAACGTGCTCCCCGAGAGCCATGAGGGCTCGCACATGCTCGTCACCGCCTATGACGTGACCGAGCGCAACGAAGCGCGCGCGCGGATCGAGCAGACCTCGGCCGAGCTCGCGCATGCCGCGCGCGTGTCGATGCTCGGCCAGCTCGCTGCGTCGATCGCGCACGAGGTCAACCAGCCGCTGACGGCCATCGTCAACTACGGCAAGTCGGCCAAGCGCTGGCTCTCGCGCGACGAGCCCGATCTCGGCGAGCTCGACCTCTGCCTCGACCGGATCGTCTCGAACAGCACACGCGCCGCCGACGTGATCGGCCGCGTCCGCGGGCTCGCGCGCAAGGCCGCGCCGCAGACCGAGCCGCTCGACCTGATCGAATTGAGCGAGGAAGCGATGGCGCTCGTCCAGCGCGAGGCGCGCGCCGCGGGGGTGACGATGCGGCGGCTCAACGGCGAGGCGCCTCCGCTCGCCGCGGGCGACCGCGTCCAGGTCCAGCAGGTGCTGGTCAACCTGCTGATGAACGGCATCCAGGCGATGCGCGACGTGCGCGGCGGCCGGCGCGAGCTCAGCGTCGCGATCGGCGAGGCCGACGCCATGCTCCGCGTCGCGGTGGAGGACAGCGGCACCGGCTTCGCGGGCGACGGCGCGCAGCGGATCTTCGAGCCCTTCTTCACCACCAAGGAAGACGGCATGGGCATGGGCCTGTCGATCTGCCGCTCGATCATCGAGGCGCAGGGCGGCCGGATCATGGCGAGCAACAACGACGGGGAAGGCGCCACCGTCGCCTTCACCTTGCCCCTCGCGACGGCCGAGCCGCATGCGCTGGCCCAGCCCCCTTCTTTGATATGATAGCTAGCTGCATGAAAAAGCCCGATCCTCTGGCAACATCGCGATTCTCGCGACAGGAGTGAGCCGAGTGCCAAGTGGTTCCGTGATCTGCATCGTCGACGACGACGAGGAAGTGCTCGACAGCATCGGGACCTTCTTCCGCTCGGCGGGCATCAATGTGCGCAAGTTCGGCGCCGCCGAGGCGCTGCTCGCCTCGCCCGAGCTGCAGACGATGAACTGCCTGATCACCGATCTCCACATGCCGGGCATGGACGGGCTCGACCTCCAGCGCGAGTTGCGCCGCCAGGGCCGCGCGGTGCCGGTGATCCTGATGACCGCCTTCCCCACCCCCGAGGCGCGCGACGCCGCGGCGCAGCTTGGGATCGCCTGCTTCGTGACCAAGCCGACCGACCCCGAATCGCTGCTCGACCAAGTGACTGCGCTGCTCGACGCCTGAAGGAGCCCGAGATGACCGCTGCCGACACCGCCCTGATCTGCGTCGTCGACGACGATCTCGACGTGCGCGAGTCGCTCGACAATCTGCTGCGCGCCTCGGGCTATCGCGTGCAGACCTTCGCGGGGCCCGACGAGTTCCTCGCCTG
Source organism: Sphingomonas sp. (assembly GCF_017745215.1). Taxonomy (GTDB): domain Bacteria; phylum Pseudomonadota; class Alphaproteobacteria; order Sphingomonadales; family Sphingomonadaceae; genus Sphingomonas. The sequence goes on along the minus strand of NZ_JAGHZV010000004.1, from coordinate 111,957 downwards.
TGACGAGGCCGATACGGCCGCCTGCCTGGTGCTCGACGTACGGCTGAAGGACGCCAATGGCCTCGATTTCCAGGATGCGCTCGCCGAAAGCGACAGCCCCGTCTCGGTGATCCTGATGAGCGGCCACGGCGACATCCCGATGACCGTGCGCGGGATGCGCGCGGGCGCGATCACCTTCCTCCCCAAGCCCTTCGAGGAAGAGGCGATGCTGACGGCGATCGGCGAAGCGGTCGAGCGCGATCGCACGCGCCGCGCCGAGCGCCAGGCCGTGGCGACGCTGCGCGCGCGCTTCGAGACGCTCACCCCGCGCGAGCGCGACGTGCTCGGATTGGTCGCGGCGGGGCTGATGAACAAGCAGATCGCCGGCCGGCTGGAGGTCAGCGAGATCACGATCAAGATCCATCGCGGCAACCTCATGCGCAAGATGGAGGCCGAGTCGCTCGCCGATCTCGTCCGCATGGCCGAGACGCTCGGCGTACGCGAACCGATCTCCCGCTACCACCGCGATTGAAAAAGGTCACTTTCCAATCGGGTAGGCGTCGAACTTTCCAAGTCTCGGCGACAGCGCATTGTAAGCATTTTTCCGAATGAACCTGGCATTCAGTCAGGATTAACCATCCGAAACTGAGGTATGATTTCGCATGACCCTAGTTGTGCCCATTCTGTCGGCGCAACTTGGAGTATTGACTCATGCTCAAATCGACTGAGCAGCCCTTGGCATATTCGATCGTCACCGATGCTCATCCTCGTCGAGACGAGTCATGATCCTCTGCGACGCTTATGTCGTCGAGGATGACGCTGCCGTCCGCGCCTCGCTGACCACCTTGCTGTCGCTCCGCGGCGGGCTCGAAGTGCGCAGCTTCACCGACGGCGCCGCCTTCCTTGCCGCGGCCGACGTGCTTCCCGATGGCGTGCTGCTGCTCGACCAGCACCTCCCCGGCATCGGCGGGATCGAGCTGCTCGACGCACTGGGCGAGCGCCGCGCGCGCTTCCCGACGATCCTGCTCACCGGCGACGGCGACCTGGGCCTCGCGATCCGCGCGATGGAGGCGGGCGTGCGCGAGTTCATCGAGAAGCCGCATGATTCGCGCGTGTTGCTCCAGGCGGTCGACGAAGCCTGCGACGACATCCACGGCGACGCCGGCGCGGCCGGGCGACAGGCCGAAATCCGGGCGCGCATCGCCCGGCTGAGCCTGCGCGAGCGCCAGGTGCTCCGCGCACTGGCCCGCGGCCAGTCGACACGCGCGATCGCCGACGAACTCGGGATCAGCCCGCGCGCCTGCGAAGCCGATCGCGCCGGGGCGATCGAGAAGCTCGGCGCGCGCAACCTTGCGCAAGCGGTGATGATCGCACACAGCGCGGGGCTGCTCGCCGCCGATTGAGCCGCGCCGCCAATGCGCGCATACGCTCGACGCCAATTCTATCAGTCGCCATCCCCGCGAAAGCCGGGACCCAGGGCAGCAAACCGCCTCGCCCGTGGCCCTGGGTCCCGGCTTTCGCCGGGATGACGGTTGGTGGATCACGGAGAACGCAACGATGATCGAAATCGCCGGCGAAGGCCTCACCGCGCTGATCAACCCGTTTGGCGCCGAGCTCAGCCACCTGCGCGACGCGGCGGGCAACGAGCTGATGACCGACGCCGATCCCGCTTATTGGACCGGCCGCGCGCCGCTGCTCTTCCCGATCGTCGGCGCGCTGAACGGCGGCGTCTATCGCCACGAGGGCAAGCAATATGCCCTCCCCCAGCACGGCTTCGCGCGGCGCCGCTCCTTCGCGCTCCTTGACCAGGCGCCGAATCGCGCGCGCTTCCGGCTGACCGACGACGAAGCGACGCGTGCCGTCTACCCCTTCGCCTTCGCGCTCGACGCGGACTTTGCAATCGAAGGTGCGACGCTGACGATCGCGATCACCGTCGCCAACCGCGGGGATACCGAGATGCCCGCGAGCTTCGGCTTCCACCCCGCCTTCGCCTGGCCGCTCCCCTATGGCGCGCCGCGCGAGGCGCATGCGATCACGTTCGACGCCGACGAGCCCGATGCGCTGCGCCGCGTCGAAGGCGGCACGATCCTGCCCGAGACCTTCCCGTCGCCGCTCGACGGCCGCACGCTCCACCTCGCCGACGACCTCTTCACCCATGACGCGCTGATCTGGGACCATCTCCGCAGCCGCTCGGTCACTTATGGCGCGGCGCAAGGTCCCCGGCTCGAGATCGCCTTCCCCGACACCCGGCTGCTCGGCATCTGGACCAAGCCCGGCGCGCGCTTCGTCTGCATCGAGCCTTGGCACGGCCTCGCCGACCCACAGGGCTTTACCAGCGAACTCCGCGACAAGCCGTGGATCGAGCATTTCGCCCCGGGCGAGTCCCGCACCTACACCATGATGGTGACGCTACGAGGGTGACGCGCGGCGCATGAGGCGCTAGGGCGCCCGCGCAATGACACAGATCGACAGCCGCCGGACCTTCGCGATCATCTCGCACCCGGACGCCGGCAAGACCACGCTCACCGAAAAGCTCCTCCTGTTCGGCGGCGCGATCCACCTCGCCGGCGAAGTGAAGGCGCGTGGGCAAGCCCGGCGCGCGCGCTCGGACTGGATGAAGATCGAGCAGCAGCGCGGCATCTCGGTCACCAGCTCGGTGATGACCTTCGAGCGGCCCAATGCCGACGGAAGTGTGATCACCTTCAACCTGCTCGACACGCCGGGCCACGAGGATTTCAGCGAGGACACCTATCGCACGCTGACCGCCGTGGACTCCGCGGTGATGGTGATCGACGCCGCCAAGGGCATCGAGCCGCAGACGCGCAAGCTTTTCGAAGTCTGCCGGCTGCGCTCGGTGCCGATCATCACCTTCGTCAACAAGGTCGACCGCGAGGGCCGCGAAGTCTTCGCGACGCTCGACGAGATCGCCGACACGCTCGCGCTCGACGTGGTGCCGATGACCTGGCCGGTCGGCATGGGCGGGCTGTTCGAGGGGATCTACGACCTCGTCTCGAAGCGCCTGCTGCTCCCCGAGGGCGACAGCCGCGAATTCCACGGCAAGGTGGTGCAGACGACCGGGCTCGACGATCCGCAGCTCGACGCGATCCTCTCGCCGCAGGGCCTCGCCAAGCTGCGCGAGGATGTCGAGCTGGCGAGCGTCGGCTATCCCGAGTTCGATGCCGGCGCGTACCGCCACGGCGACCTCACCCCGGTCTATTTCGGCTCGGCGCTCAAGGAGTTCGGCGTCGATTCGCTGATCGAGGCGATCGCCGGCTTCGCGCCGCCGCCGCGCCCCCAGCCCGCCGAGCCTGCAGCGGTGGAGCCGAGCCGCGACGAAGTCACCGGCTTCATCTTCAAGGTCCAGGCCAACATGGACCCCAACCACCGCGACCGCATCGCCTTCATGCGGCTATGCTCGGGCACCTTCAAGCGCGGCATGAAGCTGACGCCGACCGGGCACGGCAAGCCGATCGCGATCCACTCGCCGATCCTCTTCTTCGCGAGGGAGCGCGAGCTCGCCGACGAGGCCTTCCCCGGCGACATCATCGGCATCCCCAACCATGGCGTGCTGCGCGTCGGCGACACGCTGAGCGAGAAGGCCGACGTCCGCTTCACCGGCCTGCCCAATTTCGCGCCCGAGATCCTGCGCCGCGTCCAGCTGAAGGACCCGACCAAGACCAAGCAGCTCCGCAAGGCGCTCGACGACATGGCCGAGGAAGGCGTGACGCAGGTCTTCTATCCCGAGATCGGCTGGAACTGGATCATCGGCGTGGTCGGCCAGCTCCAGTTGGACGTGCTGCTCAGCCGCCTCGACGCCGAATACAAGGTCGCCGCCGCGCTCGAGCCCGCACCGTTCGACACCGCGCGCTGGATCTCGGCCGAGGATCCCGCCGACCTCAAGGCGTTCATGGACCTCAACCGCGGCGCGATGGCCAAGGACCGCGACGGCAACCCGGTGTTCCTCGCCAAATCGGCCTGGGAAGTCGGCTATATCGTCGATCGCTACCCCAAGGTGAAGTTCGCCGCGACGCGCGAGCGGTAGGGTTGTTTGGAAATGCGCCTCCCGGCGCATGGCGGTGCCAGCCTCGAAACTCGCCCTTTCGCGAGTTTCGAAACAGACGCTCAGTCGACCCAGCCCTTGCGCAGCGGCCTGACCGCGAGCAGCGCGAGCAGCCCGGCGAGCAGGTAGAAGCCCAGGCAGAACACCGCGGCGTAGCGCAGCGAATCGGCGCCGTAGCTCGCCTTGAGCACTTCGGAGAGGTAGCCCATCAACAGCGGGCCCAATCCCATGCCGATCAGGTTGTTGATGAACAGGAAGCTGCCCGAGGCCGTCGCACGCATGTGCTGCGGCACGAGATGCTGGACCGCGGTGGTCACGGGGCCGAGCCACAGGATGTTGAGCCCATTCGGGATCACCAGCAGCACCCAGGCAAGCCAGGGATTGGGGGTGAGGAAACCCGCCCCGAACAGGGGCACCGTCACCAGCCAGGCCGCTGCGGGGATGCGCGCGTACCAGCCGCGATCGCCCTTGCCGAGCCGGTCCGCCAGCCAGCCGCCCGCGAACACGCCTGCCGTGCCGCCGACGAGCAGCAGCGAGCCCATGTACTGGCCGGTCGTCACCAGGTCGAAGTCGAAGTTGCCCATCAGCACCAGCGGCGACCATAGCGCGAGCCCGTAGCCGCAGAGCGAACTGAACGAAGCGGCGAACGCCATGATCCAGAAGGCGGGCTTGCCCATGATGATCTCGAACACCGCCCCCACCGGCGCCGCGGCGGTACCCTCCGGCTTCGGCGGTCGCGGCACGTCGCGCACCACCGCGCGGAACACCGGCGCGACAAGCAGCCCCGCCACGCCCATCACGATGAACGCTGCGCGCCAGTTCACGAGTGCCGCGATATAGGCGCCGAGCAGCGTGCCGAGCGCGAGGCCGATCGGGATGCCGAGCGAGTAGATCCCCAGCGCCCGCGCGCGCCGCTCGGGCGGGAAATAGTCGGCGATCACCGCGTAGGAAGGCGCGACGCCCCCCGCCTCGCCGACGCCGACGCCGAGCCGGAACAGGAAGAGCTGCCAATAGCCGGTGGCGACGCCGCAGAGTCCGGTGAACACGCTCCACACCGCGAGCGAGCCCGCAATCACGCCCGAGCGGCTGGTCTTGTCGGCGAGGAAAGCGAGCGGCACGCCGAGCGTCGAATAGAGCGCGGCGAAGGCGAGGCCGCCGATCGCACCGAACTCGGTCTTGGTGAGGCCGAGGTCGGTCATGATCGGCTTGGCGAGGATGCCGAGGATCTGCCGGTCGAGGAAGTTGAAGGTGTAGACGAGCAGCAGCATCGCCAGCACCAGCCCGCGGGCGGGGAGAGGTTTGGCGGGAGGAGCGGTGTCGGTCATCGGCTGCTCGCTTTGATGGGTGTCATGTCTTCATCGTCATCCCGGTGGGAGTTCGATCCAACCGCATCCCGCATCGAAAAGAAAGGGCCGGGCATCGCAGGGACGCCCGGCCCAGTCGGTCGCTGGGAGTAATCCGCCAAACCCTCAGAACTTGATCGTGCCGGTGACGAACAGCTGCCGCGGGTTGCCGTAGAAGGCCGTCGCCACGCCCTCGAGCCCCAGCGTCGAGGTGTAGACCTTGGTCGCCGGATTGTAGGTCAGGTAATTGTAGCCCGAGGTGATGTAGCGCTCGTTGGTGATGTTCTTGGCGTGCAGGCCGATCGAATAGTGATCGCCCGGGAAGTCGTAGGTCAGGTTGGCGTCCCACAGCGCATAGCCGGGCTGGTCGAGCCAGGGGATCGGCGTCTCGAACTGCTGGGTCTTGCTGCGGTACGAGACCGTCGTCGAGAAGTTGAGCGTGCCGCCGCTCACCTCCAGATAGGTGCCGAGCGTGCCCGACAGCGTCCATTCGGGGGTGTTCTGGATGCCGCGCTGGCTGGCGACGTTCACGCCGTTGACGAAGAACTCGTTGTACTTGCCGTCGATCCAGCCGAGCGTGCCGTTCAGCGTCACGGCGGAGCCCGGCCCGGCATAGTCGCGCGCGACGCGGCCGTTCAGCTCGGCCTCGATCCCCTTGAAGGTCGCGCGCGCCGCATTGGTGGTCACGCCGACGAAGCTCTCGAAGATGCCGTCGCCATTTGCGTCGACACCGACCGAGCCCGGGATCTGGACGTTGTTGTATTTCGCGTAGAAGCCATCGATCGCATAGGTCAGGTCGTTGCCGAACAGCGACCCCTTCCAGCCCACCTCATAGCTGTCGACCGACTCGGGCTCGAACGAGATGAAGTCGTAGATCTCCTGGTAATCGCGCACGCCATTGTGGTTGGTGTCGGGCGCCGAGGTGCCGCCGCCGCGCGGATCGAAGCCGCCGCCCTTGAAGCCCTTCGAATAGGACGCATAGACCATCTGGTCGGGCGTGACCTTGAAGCTCACCGAGGCGCGCGGGGTGAACTTCTCGAAGCTCGCTTCGCCGCGGAAGTCGGTCGCGGTCGAGATCACCACCGCGCTGCCGCCGAACTGCGGCGAGGTGCCGCCGATCTTGGTCTGCTTGATCACATGGCTGCGGCGCTTGTCCCAGGTGTAGCGACCGCCGACCGAGACGCTGAGCTGGGGGGTGATGTCCCAGGTGAAGTCGCCGTAGACCGAGGGCGTGTGGGTGCGCACGTCGCCCGCGGTATAGGCGTTGAGCCCCGGCAGGCTGAGCAGCGCGCCCGTGGTCGAGAGCAGCACGTCGAACGAAGTCGAGGCCTGGGCATCGAGATAATAGAAGCCGAGGATGCCGTTCACATTGCTGCTCTTGTAGAGCAGCTGGAATTCCTGGCTGACCTGCTCGTTGCGATAGACCGCGGGCACGTCGACATCGACGCTGGGCAGCGAATCGAAGTCGATCGGCGAGAAGGAGCGGTCCTTGCGCCACGCGCTGATCGAGCGGAGCGTGACATGGTCGGTCACCTCGGCGCTGACGCTCATCGAAAGCCCGCCGCCACGCACGTCCTGCTTCGGATTGTTGAGCCCCGCCTGGGTATCGTAGACGTCCGACAGCACCGGCGTATGGGTGAGCATCGAAGTGAACAGCCGGTGGCCGTTGCGCGGGTTCGACTTGTCCCAGGTGTAGTCGCCGCTGATCCGGATCAGCATGCGCTGGTCGGGCGATTCGAACTCGACGCTGCCGCGCGTCGCCCAGATGTTCTTGTTGTAATTGTCGGCGCCGGTGATGATGTTCTCGCCGAAGCCGTCGCGCGTCAGCCGCGCGACCGAGCCGCCGATGCGAAGGTTGTCGGTGATCGGCGTGCTCGCGGTGAGCACGGCATCGGCCTGGTTGTACGAGCCATAGGTGCCGCGCAGCGAGATGCTCGGCTTGTCCGACAGCCGCTTGGTGACGTACTTCAGCGCGCCGCCGATCGTGTTGCGGCCATAGAGCGTGCCCTGCGGCCCACGCAGCACTTCGACGCGCTCGACGTCGTAGATGTCGAGCACCGCGGCCTGGGGACGGTTGAGATAGACGTCGTCGAGATAGATGCCGACGCCCGCTTCGAAGCCCGGCACCGGATCCTGCTGGCCGACGCCGCGGATGAAGGCCGTGAGCGTCGAATTGGTGCCGCGCGAATTCTCGAAGGTGACGTTGGGGGTGACCGCCGAAATGTCGGTGACGTCGATCGCACCCTGCTTCTCGAGCAGCTCGCCGGAGAAGGCCGTGACCGCGATCGGCACGTCCTGGAGGCGCTCCGCGCGGCGGCGTGCGGTGACGACGATCTCGCCGCCTTCCTCGGGCGCGGACGCCGACTCGTCCTGCGCGGCGGGCTCGTCTTGCGCGAAGGCAGGGGCGGCCGAAAGCGCCATCAGTGCGGCGCCGGCAGCGAGAATCATACGGGCAGACGGAATCGTTCGTGACATTGCAGTCATCCTCCCCAGAATACAGCCCCGCTTTGCGCGGGGGTTGTTCGATGTTGCCGGAAGCTATACTGAAACCTGAACCATGTTTCAACTTGGATCGACGGGGGAGAGCGTGAAATGGCCAGCGGCCGTGGCTTGACGGCAACAAGTGCCGGGCCGGAGAGCGGCCAGACGGGCGGCGAAGCGGCGAGCGCGGGCAAGGAACCGCGCACCGCGCGCGGCCGGCGCACGCTGCGCGCGATCCTCGACGCAGCGGCCGAGGAGTTCGGCGAGAAGGGCTTCCACGAAGGCTCGATCAGCGGGATCACGCGCCGCGCCGGTGTCGCGCTCGGCAGCTTCTACACGTATTTCGACTCGAAGGACGCGGTGTTCCGCGCGCTGGTCCGCGACATGAGCGAGCAGGTGCGCGAGCATGTCGCGCCGGTGCTCAAGGATGCACCCGGCCAGATCGCAGCCGAGCGGGCGGCGCTATTGGCGTTCATCCGCTTCGCCCGCGCGCACAAGGAGATCTACCGGATCATCGACGAAGCCGAGTTCGTCGATCCCGAGAGCTTCCGCCTCCACTATGCCACCACGGCCGATCGCATCGCCGCGCGCCTCAAGGCCGCCGCCGAACGCGGCGAGGTGCGCAAGGACGTCAGCGAGATCCACGCCTGGGCGATCATGGGGATGAACGTGTTCCTCGGCCTGCGCTACTCGGTGTGGGACGAAGGCATGGACCCGGAGCGAATCGCCGAGGTGGTCGAATCGTTGCTGGCCGAGGGGATCGGGACGAAGAAATAGACGCGGAAGCGCCGCCCGCTCACTGTTTCCCGAGCATGTCCCGCAGGCCCGCCAGCGCGCCGAACGGGCCGGCCTCCTCTTCGCTGATCACGCCGGCGTCCTTGAGAGCCTGCGCCGCGCGGGGGCTGCGCGGGAAGGGATCGAGCGCGAGCGCGAGCGTCTCGGCCGCGGCCTCGCCCAGGTCGATCGCGCCGCCGGTGAAGAACGCCGTGTCGCATTCGTCGGCGGAGAGCTCGATCTCGTCGCCGGTCTCGCCGCCTTCGGGGAGGAAGAGGATCTCGAAATCCTCCTCGACCGCCGCCGGCACCGGATCGCCGGTCGCGACGCAGCTCTGCGTCACCTTCGCCGAGAGATGACCGGTCGCGTGCACCCCGGCGCCCTCGCGGCGCAGCGCGTAGTTCGCTTCGAGCGCGTCGATCGCCTGCAGGTCGAAGCGCTCGGCCAGCGCCGCGCGCTCGCCGGGCTCGGCGGTCACCGTCACGCGGCTTTCGCCGACGCCGATCTGGTCGAGCCGATGCGGCCGGGCGAACTCGGGGGTCATTCGGGCAGCCCCGTCGAGAGGATCGCCGCCACCGACGCCGCGTCGAACCGCGCCCTCAGCGCGACCAGCCCGGCCTCGACATGCGCGAGCGCCGCGTCCGCCGGCGCATGGCCGCGATAGACGTTGCGCACCAGTGCGGACTTCAGGTCGCCCGCCGCCAGCCCCGCGCGATAGGCGCCCAGCCGCCCGCCGAGCATCCCCATCATCTTGCCGATGTGCTTGCCGACGACGATGTCGCCGATCCCGATCTGGCGCAGCTGCCCGTCCATGTCCTCGACGAAGCATTCGGCGATCCAGGTGCTGGGCGCCACCGCCCCGGCCTCGCCCTCGAGCCGCAGCAGCACCATCGCGAGCACCGCGGCGATCATGTCGAACCGCCCGTCGACGCTGTCCGCAACCTCGCCTTCGACATACCAGTGCGGCTGGCGCGCGAGCGCGACGATCTGGCGGTAGAGGTGCGGCGCGATGCCGCGATCGGGTTTGCGGAACAGCCGCTGGAAGAAGGTCATTCGCCTGGTGTCTCGATTGCTGCGGGCGCGCGACCTTGTTTGGCCGCAATTCCCGGCATATTGAGGCGATCCGCGCCCGTTGCAATGCGCGCCTTGCTGTTCTGGAGAAGCGAATGCCGCTGTTTCGTGTCCGCACCCTTGCTTGCGTCGCGCTGGTCGCCGCGCTGGGCACCACGGCGTGCACGCCGGTGCGCACGCACCAGGGCTATGTCGTCGATACCGAGCTGGTCAATTCGATCCAGCCGGGCGTCGACAATCGCGAATCGGTGCTGACCACGCTCGGCCAGCCGACCTTCACGAGCCAGTTCAACCAGGGCGAGTGGTACTACGTCTCGCGCAACAGCTCGAACTTCGCGTTCAACAACCCGCGCGCCAGGGACCAGATGACGCTGCGCGTCACCTTCGACGACAAGGGCAATGTCCGCGCGGTCGACAAGATGGGCGCCGACCTGATCGCCTCGGTCGACCCGACCAGCAAGAAGACGCCGACCTTGGGCCGCAAGCGCAGCTTCCTCGAGGATCTGTTCGGCAACATCGGCACCGTCGGCGCGCCCGGCGCCGGCCCGGCGGGCGGCGGCGACGGCCCCTGACGCCTTAACCACCCTTGCTGGACGATGAAGCGCTCATTCGAGCCCGGTTCAGCGGGACTCCTCCAGAACCGTTTCTGCCGACGGGAGGCGTGCCTTTCACGAAAAGGGGCGCACTGCCGGAGGGGGAATTGCGAATGAGGAGGAAGACCCCATGAAGAAGTTCATCACCGCCGCGCTGCTCGCGGCCGTTGCGATGCCCGCGGTCGCGGTGCCGACGGCCGCCAATGCGCAGTCGAACCGCGAGCTCCGCCGCGACCGCGAGGATATCCGCAAGCAGCAGGGCGAGCTTCGCGACGCGCAGCGCCGTGGCGACCGCCGCGATGTCCGCGACGAACGCCGCGACGTGCGCGATGCACGCCAGGAATATCGCGAGGACCTCAACGATCGCAACCGCAGCTGGCGCGACAACGACTGGCGCGACTGGCGCGGCCGCAACCGCGGCACCTTCGCGCGCGGCAACTGGCATGCGCCGTTTCGCTACCAGCAGTTCCGCAGCGGCTCGCGGATCTCGGTGGGCTTCTACGCGCCGGGCTATCGCATCTCGGATCCGTGGCGCTACCACCTGCCGCGCCCGGGCTACAACCAGGCGTGGGTGCGCCACTACAACGACATCCTGCTGGTCGACGTCCGCCGCGGCATCGTGCTTCGCGTGATCCCGGGCTTCTACTGGTAAGGCTGGGCTGAGCCCTGAAGAAATCACCCCCGGGCGGCAAGGCACCGCCCGGGGGTTTTTCGTCGCGCCGGCTGGAAGCCGGGCGGTTTAGGCCCCGAAAGGGGGGAGGGACCCAGGCTGGCAAACGCGGGTCAGGCGATTTGGTTCGATGCCGACATCATTTTTGTGACGAATGGCGCCTCAGCGCACCGTGAAGAGCACTTGGTCGACGACGCGCCCGCCAAGGTCGACCAGCGCCAGCGTGTGCCGGCCGCGCGGCGCGAGCACCAGCGGCCGCGAATCGGCGGCGCCGAGGTCGCGCTTGTCGAGCAGCAGCCGGTGGCCGATCACTTCGCCCGAGACCGTCACCGACAGCCCCTGGCGATCGCGCGGGATATCGGGGTCGAGCGCATAGACGCTGCCCGACACCGGGTTCACGATCCGCGGCCGCCGCGCCGCCATCGGTGCCTGCGCGACCTGGTCCATCGCGGTGCCCTTGAGGAAATATTCCGCGCGCGGCTGTTCGACATGATCTGCGAAGGTGATGCGGCGCTCGTCGATCCCCGCAGGCCGTTCGGGCTGGCGGCCGGGCACCTCGCGGTGGAGCGCCAGCATCACGTCGCGCCACACCGGCGCGGCGCCGCTCGTTCCCGAGACCGCCCGCATCGGATCGCCCTCGAGGTTGCCGACCCACACCGCGACGGTGAACCGGTCAGAGAAGCCGACGCACCAATTGTCGCGCATCGCCTTCGACGTGCCCGTCTTCGCCGCCGCCCAGAAGGGCAGCCGCAGCGACGAATCGAGCCCGAAGGTGCCCGCACGCGCATTGGGATCGGCGAGGATGTCGGCGACGATCCACGCCGCCTGCGGCGTCGTCACCGGCCGGGGCGCGACATGCGCATCATCCTTCGTCAGCCTGAGCGGCCCCCAGCGCCCGCCCAGCGCGAGGCTGCGATAGGCCGCGGCCTGCTCCATCAGCGTCACTTCGGCCGAGCCGAGCGCGAGCGAATAGCCGTAATAGTCGCCGTCCTCGGTGAGCCCGTGATAGCCGGTATCCCACAGCCGGTCGTGGAAGCTGTTCACCCCGACGAGCAGCAACGTGCGCACCGCCGGCACGTTGAGCGACCCCGCCAGCGCATTCCGCGCCGAGACCGGCCCCTTGAACCCCTTGTCGTAGTTCTGCGGCACATAGAGGCCCGAAGCGGTGTCGAGCTGCACCGGCGAATCGTCGAGGATCGACGCGGCGGTGAGATAGCCCTTCTCGATCGCCTGGGCGTAGAGGAAGGGCTTGAGCGTCGAACCCGCCTGGCGATAGGCGGTCGCGCCGTTGACCTGCGGCGCGGTCGAGGCGCCGCCGATCCCGCCGACCATCGCGAGTACGTCGCCGCTCGCATTGTCGACCACCACCACCGCGCCGTCGCGCGCGCGGGTGCCGCCGAGCTCCTGGAGCTGGTGGCGCAGCGCCTGGATCGCGACGCGCTGGATGCGTGCGTCGAGCGTAGTGGTGATGCGCAGCCCGGGCTTGGTGAGCAGCATGTCCGAAAGGTGCGGCGCGAGGCCGGGATCGAGCGCGAGGCTGCGCGCCGGGCCGAGCATCGACGCGGCGAGCCCGGCGAAGCGTCGGCAATCCTGGTCGTGGCTCAGCGCGCAGGCCCGCGCCGCGACCTGCGCCGCATCGGCGCGCGGATCGGGGAGCAGTGCCGCGAGCAGCAGCGCATCGTCGCGGGTGAGCGCGGCGGGGGTCTTGCCGAACAGCCCGAGCGCGGCGGCGCCGATCCCCTGCGCCTCGCCGCGGAAGCCGGCGAGGTTGAGATAGGCTTCGAGGATCTGGTCCTTGCTCCAGCGCTGCTCGAGCGCGGCGCCGGCGCGCATCTGGCGCAGCTTCTCGCGCCAGCCGCGCGAGCCCGGCGCTGCGAGCTCGGGCGAGAGGAATGCCGCGACCTGCATCGAGAGCGTGCTCGCCCCACGCGAGCGCTTGCCCTCGAGACGATCCCTGAGTGCCCCGCCGACCGCGAGCCAGTCGATCCCGCCGTGCGCGCGGAAGCGCCGGTCCTCGGCAGCGACGAGCACCTCGCGCGCGACAGGCGAGACCTTGTCGAGCGGCGTCCAGGCGAGCCGTCGCGCCTGATAGTCGACGCGCGCGCTGTCGATCAGCACACCGCTCCGATCGTAGAGCCAGCTTTCGGACGGCGCCCAGGCGGCGCGGGTCTTGGCATAGTCGGGGAGCAGCGGCGGCAGCGTCGCCCAGTCCGCGGCCGCGAACCCGCCGGCGACGAGGACGACGCTGGCGATGCCGAGCCGCGCCGGGGTGAGAATGCCGCGGACGCCGCGCTCGTCCCATTCGTCGAGGAGCCGGGTGACAACCCGCCGGCCCCAAGCCGCCACCCCCGCGAAAGCGGGGACTCCGCTTCTTGCCTTCTTCGCAATCCAGGCAGCGTATTCGCGGAGAGCACCAAAGCGGGGCTCCCGCTTTCGCGGGGGCGACACGTTTGAATCTACGCCGTCACGCTCATCACTCACATCGACTCACCGCTGCGCGACGCTCATCACGGCATTGGGCGCCTGCGCGCGGATCTCGGGCGAGTACATCGCTTCCACCCGCGTCGCCGGCAGGTTGAACTTGCCGGTGGAGTTGACCCGCATCACGTAGGACACCGTCGCGCTCCCCGCGGGCAGCCAGGCGAAATAGGCGCGCCACGCGTCCTTGCCGCGCTCGACATAGCTCGGCTGCGCGCCGGTGCCGCTGCCCGCCTGGGCGCCCAGCATTTGCGACTGGCCGCCGAGATCGCCGACGATCGTCGCGCCCGCGGGCACCGGATCGTTGATCACCACCCAGTTGCGCTCGGCCGAGGCATCGACCGTGATCGTCACCTTGATCACGTCGCCGCGGCTGAGCACGCCCGGCTTGTACGCCTGGATGACCTCGATCTTCTTGGTCATCTTGTAGCCGGCGAACAACGGCTGGGTGAGCGGCACCGCGGCCTTGACCGTCACGAACGCCCAGGGGCCCGCGCCCGCGGACTGCGTGAACGCGATCGGCGTCTGCGCCGCGGGCAGCGCGAAGCTGAACGCGCGCTGCGGCTCGGCGAGCGGCCAGCTCCGCGCCACCGTCTGGCTGCCGAACAGCGCCGTGGTGCTGCCGGTCACAGCCTGCGCGGGATACATCGCCATGAACTTGCGCGCGGCGATCGTGCCCCAGGCATTGGCGGTGGTCGTGTCCCAATGGCCCTTCATCTGGCGCTTGCCGAGCCCGACGAAGATCTTGCTCGAATCATTGGCCCAGGCCGGTCGGCCAAGCGTGGCGATCGCGAGCTTGGCCACCGCCTCGTCGTCCGACGACATCAGCCACCACGGCATCTTGCCCTTGTCGCCGATGTCGATCCGCGTGCCTTCGTAGACGAGGCGCGTGCGCAGCACCTTCTCGCCGTCGAGCCGCAGCGCATTGGCATTGGCGAGCCCCTGCACATGGCCGAGCGCGTCGAGATAGTCGGCGAGCGTCGCGGTGGGCATCTCGGCCGGCGTGATGCCGAGCTGGCCGAGCATCGAGGCATCGGCCGCGCCCTGTCGCGCCAGCGCCGCGAAGATCGCGACGTTGCGGAAGCGCGCGTCGCCATAATCCTCGTGGCGCAGCTTGCCTGCGAGCACGGTCTTGAGCGCGTCGATCATCCTGGCGCGCGGACCGTCGGGCAGCGGCAGCCCGGCCTCGGCAGTGATCGACAGCACGTACGCCGTCAGCGCTTCCGAGCCCGGCAGGCTGTCGGTGGTGAAGTAGCGCGCGAGCCCGTCGTTATCGAGATAGGCGGGCAGCTCGCTCGCGATCCGCGTCCAGGCGCCGGTGTCACCCAGCGCGATCGCCTTCGAGGTGCGCTGCTCGAGGCAGCCGTACGGATACCAGCTCATGTATTCGCGCACGCCCGAGAGCGGCGGCGCGACCGTGTCGGCGAGCAGCACGTCGACGCTGCCGCGGCCGGGGAGCGCCCCTGCCGGCAGCATGATCGCGAAGCTCGACGCCGGATTGCCCACGGGCCCGGCCTGGACCAGCGACGAGGCCCAGACCTCGACCGGCACCGCGGGAACGACTTCCTGCGTCACCGTCACCTGGTCCTTGGCCTTGCCGTCGGGCGAGCTCGCCTTCACCGTCCAGGTGAGGTTGCCTTCGATTCCCGGCATGGTGAGGTTCCACGTCACCGGCACCGCGCCGCCCGCCGGGATATCGACGGTGAGCGGCTTGCCGGTCGCGACGCGCGGGCTCACGTCCACCGTCGCGGTGATCCGCATCGGCTTGTCCGAGCCGTTGCGCAGCGTGAACATCGCCCCGAAGGTGTCGCCGGTGCGCGCCAGCGGCGGCACGCCCGAGAAGATGCTGAGGTCCTGCGCGGTCCGAATTTTGGTCTCGCCGGTGCCGAACAGCTGCGCGCCGTCGGTCGCGATCGCGACGAGGCGGAACTGCGACAGCGCGTCGGAGAGCGGCACCTTGACCTGGGCATGGCCGTTCGCGTCGAGATCGACCTTGCCCTGCCACAAGAGCACCGGCTGGAAATTCTCGCGGTTGAGCCCCGAGAGATCGCCACCGCCGCCGCCGCCGGCTTCCACCGCCTTCTTGCCGTAATGCCGCTTGCCGACCACCTGGGTCTGCGCGGTCGAGGTGAGCACCGAGAGCGGGCGATCACCCATCATCGCGTCGAGCACGTCCCAGCTCGGATTGGGCGCGAGCTGGAGCAGCGCCTCGTCGACCGCGGCGAAGGCGACGTTGGCGGTCGCCGCGGGCTTGCCGTCGGGCGTCTTCACGTCGAGGTCGACCGTCGCGGTGTCGCGCGCGCCGTATTTCTCCTTGTCGGCCTTCACCGTCACGCCGAGCCGGTGCGCGTCCCAGCCGACCTTCACCTTGGCGACGCCGATGCGGTAGCTCGGCTTGGCGAGGTCGACGGTCGCGGTCTCGCTCGCGCCTTCCTTGCTGAAGAAGGGGATTCCCCAGTCGCGCGCGAGGTCGGCGGTCCATTGCGACCAGCCGGCGACGCGCCCGCGCACCGCCATCACCGAGACATAGCAATCGGGCGCGTAGGCGCCGTCCATCGGCACTTCGATCACCGGATCCTTGCCCGACAGCGTCGTCACGAAGCTCGACAGCACGCCCTCGCGCTCGACCGTGACCAGCGCGGTCGCGGCCTGGAAGGGCATGCGCACCTGGAAGCGGGCGGTCTCGCCCGACTTATACTCCTGCTTCTCGGGGATGACGTCCATGCGGTCGCCATTGTCGCCGCCGAACCACCAGGCGTCGTCGCCGACCAGCCACACCGAGGTGACGGCACGCGACTCATTGCCGTTGGCGTCCTTGGTGGTCGCCACCGCATAGACTTCGCCCGACACGCCCGGGTTGAGCTGGCAGGTCGCCATCCCCTGCGCATCGCTGGTCGCGGCGCAGGAAGCGGAGAGCTTGGTGGTCTTCACCTGGTTGTCATAGGCGTAGAAGCCGCCGATCAGCCGCCGCCGCGCGGTGAGCACCTCGCGGCTGTAGAGGTCGACCGTCACCGACTGGTTGGCCACCGGCTTGCCCGAGGTGTCGAGCGTGACGAGGCGCAGGCGGAGGTCGTCCTGCTTCATCAGCCAGCCGTCGGTCTTGACGCCGAGCCGCACGCCCGAGGCATAGAGCGGGATATAGGAGGACGCGGTCAGCACCTCGCCGTTGGCGTCCTGGTAATCCATCTCGACCTGCATCGTCGTGTCGCCGTCGATCGTCTGCGGCACGTCGACCGTGGTGCGCGCGCTGCCGTCGGCGCCGAGCGTCGAGGGGATGGTCTGGGTCGGCGGCAGGCTGGCCGTGTCCTGGCTGTCGGCGTCGTCGACATCGTCGATATCGACGTTCAGCGCCTTGGTGCCTTCCTCGATCCTGTGGCCGCCGAAGGTGTACGCCTCATAGCCCTCGGGCGAGGAGGAGCTGGCGAAATAGCCGACGCGCAGGTCGACCGGCAGGTTGGACGCGCCGCCGCCCGAGAGATAGCCGACGAACAGGTCGAGCGGCAGCGTCTTGGGCCGGATCGCGGGGTCCTTCGGGCCCGAGACGGTCGCCTTCATCGTCGGCAGGCGATATTCGTCGACCTTGAACGACTGGCCGGTCCAGAGCTGGCGCTCCTCGCTCTTGCCGTCGACCGAGGCATTGTAGAGCACGGTGAGGTTATAGTCGCCCATCGGCGCGCCCTGCGGCACCTGCCAGGTCGAATCGGCATTGCCGCTCGCATCGACGGTCAGCGGCAGGTCGAACTGCGTGTCCGATCCGCCATGCGTCAGCCGCAGCTTGCCGGTGAAGCCCGGCGCGAGCGCGAAGCCGTTGGCGGCCGGGCGGCGCAGGATGTGCTTCATGTGGATCGTCTCGCCCTGGCGGACCAGCGCGCGGTCGAAGACGCTGTGGAACACGTCGTCGGGGGCGCTGTAGCCATAGGGCAGGTCGAAGTCGCTCGGCGTGATGCCGTCGTCCCACAAGGTGCAGTCGAAGCTATAGTCGTCGCCCTTGGTCGCGGAGACCATCAGCGGATGGTTGGTGCTGGTGTCGCCGCAGCCGCCCCAGCTCTCCTGGTCGGGCAGCTCGGCGGGGACCGCGAGCCGGCCCGATTCGTCGGTCTTGCCCTTGGCGATCACCAGCCCGGTGCAGCTGTCCGAGATGCGCACGTCGGCGCCCCCGACGCCCAGCCCGCTATCGAGGGCGGTCACCCACACCAGCGAGCCTTCGCGGCCCCATTTGAAATGGACCGACATGTTGGTGACGAGCGCTGCGGTCGCGACGTAGCGCGGCGCCTGGCGCCCGAGCAGCGCCTCGCCGAGCCTGGGCGAAGCGAGCTCGACGACGTAGAAGCCCGGCTTGGTCAGCGGGATGCCGACGACCTCGAAGTCCTTGCCCTTGCCCGGCAATCCGACGTTGAACTGCGTCGCGCCGCCCTTGCCCTGGAGGATCGACTTGGCGCCGGTCTGGTTGACCGAGACGGTGTCGTCGCCCTTCTTGACCTGGTCGTATTTGGTCTGGCCCGCCTCGTCGACGGTGCGCATCCAGCGCGCGACGTCGCCGTCCGACGAATCGATCCGCAGCGCCTGGCCGGCGACCGTGAGATTCTGCCCCTGGAGCTGCTCCTCGACGTTGCGCACCGTGACCGGCAGCACGCCGCCCTGGTTGAGCTCAAGGATACCGAAGTCGCTCGCGAACTTCACCAGCGGCGGCGCCTCGTCGATCTTGATGTCGAGCGGGAAGCGCTGGGCGTTGGCGAGCTTGCGCGTGCTCTCGTCGGTGATGTCGGCGGGGAGCAGCAGCTTGGCGGTCACCGCGGCGGGGAGCGGCGCCTTGAACTTGATGTCCGAGACGAACTTGGCGCGCTTGTCGCTGTCCGAAAGCGCCGGCGCGATCTGCTGGCCGTCGGGCGTCTGGATGCGGATCGCCTCGGCCTTCTCGCGCGGGATCGGCGCCGAGAAGCGGACATAGCCGTCCTGCACCGGGTTGCAGCCCGCCTGGGCGTTGACCCGCGAGCATTCCCAACGCGCCTCGAAGGGCTTGCGCACGGTATAGTCGAAACGCTGGTCGGCACCGGCGAGCTTGCCGGTGACGCCGCGCACGTCCTTGCTCCAGAACAGCGCCATGTCGCGGCCCGGCGCGAGCGGTCGGCGGCAGCGCAGCGCCACCACGGTCGAGAGTGCCTTCTGCCGGTCCTCCGCGCTCGCCGGCAGCGCCTGCGGCAGGCCCGCGCTCTCGAGGAACTCGCGCACCTCCCAGCGATCGGTGCCCATGTCGGCGAGCAGCTGCGCAGGGATGGCAGGCGACAGCACCTCCACCGGGATGCGCTCGCCGATGCCGTCGACGGTGCAATAGCTGGTCGCCGCCACCGAGGCGGTGTCGACGCCCTGGTTGGCGGCGACGAGGAACACCTGGTCCTCCTCGATCTGGCCGCCGTAGCGCGTCGGCAGCACCGCGCGCACCGTGGGCCCGCCGCTGTCGACGGTGAAGTCGTGCTGCCCCGCGATCGCATAGCCCGACAGGCTCTTGAGCTTGTCCTTGAGCTTGAACGCGCAGCTGATCCCGCCGGGGAGCGGCGATGCGAATTCATGGACGAAGGTCTGCTGGTCGACCCAGCGGCCGGTGCCCGCGACCGGGCAGGTCACGTCGAAGGGCGATTCGGCGCGGGGATCGCCCAGCGCGACCATCGGCGTGCTGAAGCGGACGGTGAATCGCTCGATCGCGCCGTTGCCGATGCCGGGCGTGGCCATCTCGACTTGGGGAGAATTGTCGCCGAACGCGGCGATCGCGCCGATCGGCGCCGCCACGAGAGCCAGGAGTGCAACCCGCAGAACCAGCTTCATGGCAGTACCTTCTCCCCTAAAGGCATGGCGGCAACGATACGCGCGCTTCGTTACGAGTCCAGTGCTCAGTTGACGTCATGCCGTCTCGATCCGGTTCGGATGTGATTCAGGCTGCGCGGCGATTGCGCAGCATAGCTCCATTCCGGATAGTCCCGCCTCCGATTCGGAGGGGAACGCGATGCAGGCCGGGGGGTTCCTGATCGTCTGGGCCGATGCCGCGCTGCGCGAATGCACGCTGTTCGCCGCGGTGGGTTTCCTGCTCGGGGGAGTCGACGACCTGCTCGTCGACCTGATCTGGATCGCCGGTGCGATTCGCCGGCGCTGGGCCGCGCCGCCCGCCTCCGACGAAGGCGCCGAGCGCAAGGGCCCGGTGGCGATCTTCCTGCCCGCCTGGGACGAATCGGCGGTGATCGGCGCGATGCTGCGCAATGCGGTGAAGCAGCTCGGGCGGCAGGACTACTACCTCTACGTCGGCGCCTATCCCAACGACCGCGCGACGATCGACGCGGTCGCCCAGGTCGCCGGCGGCCGTGCGCGAATCCGGCTGGTGATCAACGCCCGGCCCGGCCCGACGACCAAGGCCGATTGCCTCAACCGGCTCTGGCGCGCGCTGTTGCGCCATGAGGCGGCGGGCGGGCGCAAGGCCTGCGCAGTGATGCTCCACGACGCCGAGGATCTCGTCCACGCCGAGGAGATCCGCGTGGTGAAGCGGCACCTGCGCCGTCATGCCGCGGTCCAGCTGCCGGTGATCCCGCTGCGCAAGCCCGACCGGCCGGGCGTGCAGGCGCATTATTGCGACGAATTCGCCGAGGCGCATGGCAAGCAGCTGCCCGTGCGCCAGGCGATCGGCGCGGGGCTGCCGCTCGCCGGGGTCGGCTGCGCGATCCGGCGCGACATGATCGAGCGCATCGCCGAAGCGCGCGGCGGTGAGCCGTTCGACCAGCTGTCGCTGACCGAGGATTATGAGCTCGGGCTCACCATCGCCTCGCTCGGCGGCAGCACCAGCTTCGCGAGCGAGGCGGCAACGGCGTCGAAGGGCCTCGTCGCGGTGCGTGCCTATTTCCCCGAGAGCTTCCAGGCGGCGGTGCGCCAGAAGGCACGCTGGATGACCGGGATCGCGCTCGCCGGCTGGGACCGGACCGGCTGGGGCAGGCTGCGCGCGGTCGGCGACCATTGGATGCGGATGCGCGACCGGCGTGCGATCCTCTCGGTGCTGGTGCTCGCGGTAGGCTATCTCGCGCTGCTGCTCTGGCCCTGCACCGTTCTCATGCATGTGCTGGCCGGCACCGCCGCGCCCGCGCTCCACCCGGGCGTCCGGGCGCTGCTGCTCGCCAATCTGGCGCTGCTCGGCTGGCGCGTGCTGGTACGCAGCTATTTCGTCGCGCGCGCCTATGGCTGGCGCGAGGCGCGCTGGGCGCTGCCGCGGATGATCCTCGCCAACATCATCGCGCTCGCCGCCGCGCGCCGCGCCGCCTGGCTCTATCTCAAGCTGCTCGCCGGCGGCCCGCCGGTGTGGGAGAAGACCGCGCACGACTTCCCCGAGGACCTCGTTGCCGAGGCCCGCGCCGCATGAGCGTGCGCGGGCGGCCGCTGCGCTTCCTGGGTGTGGTCGTCGCCGGCTGGATCGGCGTCCGCGCCACACTGCTCTGGCCGCAGGTCCATTCCTTTCCCGAAGCGATCCGCATGCTCGTGCCCTTCGCCGGCGTCGCGCTCGCCCCGCCAGCCGTCGCCAGCCCGCGCCTCCCGGCGCTCCGCCCGGCGACCTTCCTGCGCGAGACGCACGCGCTCCCCGCCCCCTTCGTCCGCCGCCCGGCCAATCCAGTGCGCGTCCAGGTGTCGCTGCTCGACCTGCTCCAGTTCGGCGACCCCGAGTTCACCGATTCGCCCACCGCCACCGCCGCGCGCGGCCGCGCCGCGCAGGGCTTCCCCGCTGGACCGCGCAACCTTTGGGCGAGCGACAACCGCTGGTCGGCGAGCGCCTGGCTGGTGGTTCGCCCCGGCGGCGGCATCGGCGCGGCGCCGGGGGCGGGCCAGCTCGGCGGCAGCCAGGTCGGCGTGCGGCTCGCCTGGTCGCTCGACCCCGCCGAACGCATCGCGCTCTATGCCCGCTATGCCGCGCCGCTCTCGGGCAAGGGGCGCGAAGCGGCGGTGGGCATCGAATGGCAGCCGACCCGCGCGCCGGCGCGCCTCGTCGCCGAGCAGCGCATCGGGCTCGACGGCCAGCGCGGCGGGCCGGCGCTGGGCGTGGTCGCCGGGCTCGACCGCGCGCTCCCCGCCGGCTTCGCGCTCGAATCCTACGGCCAGGCCGGCGCCGTCGCGCGCGGCCGTCTCGACCCCTATGCCGACGGCGCCGCGCGCGCGACGCACGGTGTCGCCTCGGCGGGGTCGCTGCGCCTGTCGCTCGGCGTCGGCGCCTGGGGCGCGGCGCAGCGCGACGCCCAGCGGCTCGACCTGGGGCCTCCGCCACGCTCGCGGTGCCGCTCGGCGACCGCCCGATCCGCGTCGCGCTCGACTGGCGCCAGCGGGTGGCGGGCAACGTCCGCCCGGGCTCGGGGCTCGCACTGACGGTGGGGCGCGATTTCTAGCCTCGCCCACCACCAAAATCGTCATCCCGGCGAAAGCCGGGACCCAGGGCCGCAAGCGATGTCCTCCGCAACCCTGGGTCCCGGCTTTCGCCGGGATGACGGCGTTGAGTTTTTGATCGGACCGACCCTCCGCAACATCTTTTGCCGCAGCGCAATGCACGGTATCGCCGGTGTGGCATGGATCTCTACCTTCCGATCGCCAACCTCTCGGTGAACGCGCTGGTGATCGTCGGGCTCGGGCTCGGCGTGGGGCTGCTCTCGGGCATGTTCGGCGTGGGCGGCGGCTTCCTGACGACGCCGCTGCTCATCGTCTACGGCATCCCGCCCACCGTCGCCGCCGCCTCGGCCGCGAGCCAGGTGACCGGCGCGAGCGTCTCGGGCGTGTTCGCGCATCTTCGCCGCGACGGCGTCGACATCAAGATGGGCTGCGTGCTCGTCGCCGGCGGCATGCTCGGCAGCTTCGCCGGCGCCGCGATCTTCCGCCTGCTCCAGGCGCGCGGCCAGATCGATACCGTCATCGCGATCCTCTATGTGCTGATGCTCGGCTCGATCGGCGGGCTGATGCTCTACGAATCGGTCAATGCGATGCGCGCGGTGCGCGGCGCGGCGGCGCGGCCGATGAAGCGGCGCCACCATCCGCTGGTCGCCGCGCTCCCCTTCCGCTGGCGCTTCTACCGCTCGGGTCTCTACATTTCCCCGATCGCGCCGCTGCTGCTGGGCTTCTTCACCGGCATCCTCACCATCCTGCTCGGCGTCGGCGGCGGGTTCATCCTTGTGCCGGCGATGCTCTACATTCTCGGCATGGGCACGCAGGTCGTGGTCGGCACCTCGCTGTTCCAGACGCTGTTCACGACGGCAATGGCGACGATGGTGCACGCCACCACCACCAAGGCAGTCGACATCGTGCTGGCGGTGCTGCTGCTGCTCGGCTCGGTGGTCGGCGCCCAGCTCGGCGCGCGCTTCGCGACCAAGGCCAAGCCCGAGCACCTCCGCCTCGCGCTCGCGGTGATCGTGCTGCTCGTCGCGGTGCGCATGCTGCTCGGCCTCGCCTGGCGACCCGACGAGATCTTCTCGATCGAGATCGGGCCATGAGGCGCCTCCTCGCGCTTGCGCTGCTCGCGCCGCTGCTGATGGGCCAGGCAAAGCCTGAGCTGGTGCCCGACGTCTCGCAGCGCGACATCGAGATCGCCTACAGCTTCACCGGCGCCGACCTGCTGCTGTTCGGCGCGATCCTCTATCCCGGCGGCCGCCAGCCCGGCGCGGGCGAGAAGCCCGCCGACATCGTCGTCGTCGTGCGCGGCCCCACCCAGAATGCGCTGGTCCGCGAGAAGGAGAAGGTCGCGGGCATCTGGGTCAATGCCGAGAAGATGCGCTACCGCTCGGCGCCGAGCTTCTACGCCGTCGCGTCGTCGCGGCCGGTAAGCCAGCTCGTCGACGATCGCACCCGCGCGATCTACGAGCTCGGGCTCGACAGCCTGCAACTCTCCCCCGCCTCCAACGCCTCGCCCGACGTCCAGACGCGCTTCGACGAGGGGCTGGTCGAGCTCCGCAAGCGCAGCGGGCTGTTCTACGAGGCCCCCGGCGCCGTCGAGATCACCGGCGGCGTGCTCTATCGCGCGCGGCTCACCATCCCGGCGCGCGTGCCGGTGGGGCGCTTCACCGCCGAGACCTTCCTGATCCGCGACGGCCGCGTGCTCGCCGCCGCGGTGCGCCCGATCGAGATCCGCAAATCGGGCTTCGAGCGCTTCATCGCGCGCTCGGCGGATCGCTATTCCTTCCTCTACGGCCTTGTCGCGGTTGCGCTTTCGGTGTTCTTCGGCTGGGCGGCCGGTGCAATCTGGCGGAGATTCTGAGGGCCGCCACAACCACTTCTTTACCTCCGATCGGCAGATTCACTCGCGGCACAACGGGGAGCAGCCGAATGGACGGCCAGTTTGGCGCGCGCGGGTTCGAAAGCGCAGCGCCGCACAGCGGCGGCATGGTTTCGCCGCCCGCGCACAGCATCGCCGCGATAGGCACCGTGCTCGAGATCGCCG
The DNA here is from genome assembly GCF_017745215.1 of Sphingomonas sp. Lineage (GTDB taxonomy): Bacteria > Pseudomonadota > Alphaproteobacteria > Sphingomonadales > Sphingomonadaceae > Sphingomonas. The sequence continues at coordinate 88,067 of NZ_JAGHZV010000004.1, read as the reverse complement.
GCTCGTCGAGCCAGGTGATCCTCGACGGCACGGCGCTCGCGCAGCTTTCCGGCAACCCGGACCCGACGCTCGCCAATTCGGGCCAGGTCGGCAGCCAGGTGAAGATGCGCGTCGGCTCGACCTGGCTGATCGCCAACGTCCGCTCGCTCAAGTTGCTCGGCGACGGCAGCGAGCGCATCGCCGCGCTCATCGACTTCCTCGGCGAAGGCGACGAGGAGAAGCTCACCGGCAAGCTCTACAAGTTCCGCCGCGGCGTGACGCGTTATCCCACGCCGGGCTGCGCGGTCTATCCGGTGTCGACGCCCGACCTGAAGCAGATCTACGCCGCCGACGATCGCGCGCACATCCCGATCGGCATGGTCTATCCGACCAAGGACATCCGCGCCGCGCTCTACATCGACGCGATGCTCGGCAAGCATTTCGCGCTGCTCGGCTCGACCGGCACCGGCAAGTCGACCGCCGCGGCGCTGATCCTCCACCGCATCTGCGAGCTCGCCCCGCAGGGTCACATCGTGATGATCGACCCCCACGGCGAATATGCCGCCGCGTTCAAGAACAACGGCGCGCTCTACGACGTCTCGAACCTGCAGATGCCCTACTGGCTGATGAACTTCGAGGAACATTGTGAAGTGTTCCTGACCACCGAAGGCTCGGACCGCCAGGTGGACGCGGACATCCTCGCCAAGTGCATCCTGATGGCCAAGCAGAAGAACCGGCTGGCGCAGGAGATCGGCAAGCTCACCGTCGACGCGCCGATCCCCTATCTGCTGTCGGACCTTACCCAGATCATCCAGCTCGAAATGGGCAAGATGGACAAGGCGACCGACACGGCGCCGTATCTGCGCATCCGCTCGAAGATCGACGAGATCAAGGCCGACCCGCGCTACACCTTCATGTTCTCGGGCATGCTGGTTGCCGACACGATGCAGCAGTTCCTCGCGCGCATCTTCCGCCTGCCCGGCGACGGCAAGCCGATCTCGATCATCGACGTCTCGGGCGTGCCCTCGGAGATCACCTCGGTGGTCGTGGCGGTTCTGTCGCGGATGGTCTTCGACTTCGCGATCTGGTCGCGCAGCGAGGCCAAGCGCCCCGTGCTGCTCGTCTGCGAGGAGGCGCACCGCTACGTGCCCAACGAGCGCAACGCCGACGGCTCGTCGGTGGGCCGCATCCTCAGCCGCATCGCCAAGGAAGGCCGCAAGTACGGCGTGTCGCTGGGGCTGATCACCCAGCGCCCGTCGGACCTCGCCGAGGGTGTGCTCTCGCAGTGCGGCACGATCCTGTCGATGCGCCTCAACAACGAGCGCGACCAGGCCTTCGTCCGCGCGGCGATGCCCGAAGGCGCGCGCGGCTTCCTCGATTCGATCCCGGCGCTCCGCAACCGCGAGTGCATCGCGGTCGGCGAAGGCGTCGCGACGCCGATGCGCCTGCTCTTCGACAGCCTCGAGGACGGCAAGCGCCCCGCCTCCGACGATCCCCTTTTCTCGCAGCTCTGGAAGGAAACCGGCGGCGAGGAGCAGATCCTCGAGCGCACGATCAAGCGCTGGCGCTCGCAGGGGCGCTAGTCTCGGCACCATCCAACAACCGTCATCCCGGCGAAAGCCGGGAGACCCACAGGCGACGTCGCTTGCTGCCCTGGGTCCCGGCTTTCGCCGGGATGACGGTTTGGTGAGTGGCTTACTCCAATAGCCGTCACCATGAACTTGTTTCAGGGTCCAATGCTCCACAGGCGATGTCGCCAAGAGGAAGGTTGGATGCTGAAACAAGTTCAGCATGACGACGGGATTGGTCGAAACCGAGCAATAAGCTCAAATCCGAGCTTACTCGCCCTCGTCCTCATGCTTCGGCGCGGCCGCGACGGGCACCGCCATCAGCTGGCCGAGCTTGGCGCGGAAGTCGCTCAGGTCGTCGCCGCGGAGCTGCTGGACGACGGTGAACGACATCGACGCCGGATTGATCGCCACGCCGTTCTTGTAGAGCTCGTAATGGAGGTGCGGGCCGGTCGAGAGGCCCGAATTGCCCGACGCCGCGATCATCTGCCCCTTGCGTACGCGCTGGCCCGGGCGGACGAAGATGCGGCTGAGATGGCCATAGCCGGTGCCCAGCCCCTCGCCGTGCGAGAGCTTGACGAAATTGCCATAGCCGCTGCTGCGCCCGGCGAACTGCACCACGCCATCCGTCGCGGCATAGACCGGCGAGCCATAGGCCACCGCGATGTCGATGCCCTTGTGCATCCGGGTGAAGCCCAGGATCGGGTGACGGCGCATGCCGAAGCTGGACGAGATGCGGCCGTGCGTGGGCATCGTCATCATCCCGCGGCTCTCGCCCTTGCCCGAAGCGTCGTACCAGGAGTCGCGCCCGTCGGCCTTCCAGCGCACCAGCTGGACCTTGCTCGCGCAGCCGTTGACGCCCGCGAACATGAGGTTGCCGAGCTGGACTTCGCCGGTCTCGGCGCGTGCCTGCTCCATGATCAGGTCGAACTTGCAGCCCGCGCCCATCCGCGACATCGGCACGCGCGTCGCGACCGACTTGATATAGGCCTCGACTGCCTTGGCCGGCGCGCCCGCCGCGCGCGCGGCGCGGTAGAGGCTCGGGCCGAACTCGCCCTGGAGGCGCAGCGGCGTGTGGTCGACCGCGATCGGGATGCTGTGCAGCGCCAGCGCATTGCCGGTGCGCGCGACTTCGAGCTTCAAGTCGAAGCGCGCGCGGAAGGCGAGGTTCTCGAGCGGGCGCGGTTGCGACTTGTCGGCACGGCGGCCGAGCGTCAGGTCGAGCGAGGTGCCCGGCTGGATCTGGCCCAGCTCCATCGCCTTGCCGATCAGCGCGACGACCTGGCCGGCGTCGCTGCCGCCCACGCCCGAGCGCTGGAGCGCGCCGAGCATCGAATTGCCCGAGAGCAGCTTGACCGCGAGGTTGACGATCGGGCGCTCCGGCGTCTCCGACAGCGGCGAGACCAAGGCGGTCTCGGCCATGTGCTTGCCGGTGCCCGCGCCCTTGGCGAGCGGCGCGATCGCCTGCGCCTTGGCCGCATCCCATTCGCCACCCGACAGCGCGGGGGGAACATAGCCGTAGATCGGATTCTCGAAGCCCGGTGACATCAGCAGCGCGAGTCCGCACAGCCCGATGCAGGTCGCGGCGCCGCGATACCAGGTCAGCGTGCCGATCCGCGACCCGAGGTCGGGCGCGATGTCGAAGTTCGGAAAATAGCGCTCGATGACGTTCGGCCGCTCCGGGGCTTCGCGCCCCGCGAACGGTATCCCGAAACTGTCGCGCTCGAATAAGGCGCGCTGCCCCACCACCATGTCCATAATGTCTGCGCCGCAACCCCCGGCCAATGTCCGTTGACTGTGGAATGGTTCGCTTAAAGTCAAACTAACCTCTCCCGCGATTGCTCGACCGTGCGGCGACTCGTGCGCCACCTGGGATGAAGGGATGCTGAAACGATATTCGCTAACCATAACAACATGGTTAACCGATTCGCGCGATCCGGGGGTGTTGCCTAAGGGAAGACTCGGAACGATCTTGGGGCCAGCATGAGTCGGTTCGCGCGTTCCTCTGTCACGGCCGTCCTGGGGCCTACCAACACCGGAAAGACGCATCTCGCGGTCGAGCGGCTGTGCGGCCATGCGAGCGGGATGATGGGCTTTCCGCTGCGCCTGCTCGCGCGCGAGGTCTATGACCGGGTGGTCCGGCTCAAGGGGCCCGGCGAAGTCGCGCTGCTGACGGGCGAGGAGAAGATCCTGCCGCCCGGCGCGCGGTGGCTGCTCTGCACCGCCGAATCGATGCCCGTCGACAGGGACGTCGCCTTCGTCGCGCTCGACGAGGCGCAGCTCGGCGCCGATCCCGAGCGCGGCCATGTCTTCACCGACCGGCTGCTGCGCGCACGCGGCCGCGAGGAGACGATGATCCTCGGCTCGGATTCGCTCAGGCCCATGCTCAAGGCGCTGGTCCCCGAGGCCGAAGTGATCGGCCGCCCGCGCTTCTCGACGCTGTCCTACGCCGGCGCGCGCAAGCTCTCGCGGCTGCCGCGGCGCTCGGCGGTCGTCGCTTTCTCGGCCGAGGAAGTCTACGCCGTCGCCGAGGCGCTACGCCGGCTGCGCGGCGGCGCGGCGGTGGTGATGGGCGCGCTCTCCCCAAGCACGCGCAACGCCCAGGTCGCGATGTTCCAGGCGGGCGAAGTCGATTACCTCGTCGCCACCGATGCGATCGGCATGGGGCTCAACATGGACGTCGCCCATGTCGCCTTCGCTTCGCTCGCCAAGTTCGACGGACGGCGCCAGCGGCGGCTCACCGTCGCCGAGATGGCGCAGATCGCCGGCCGCGCCGGGCGCCACCACAAGGACGGGACCTTCGGCGCGCTTCAGGAGGAGGGACCCAACGCCTTTCGGCCCGAGGAAGTGCTCGCGATCGAAGCGCACCAGGTGCCGCGGCTCGAGCATCTCTACTGGCGCGACGGCGAGCCCGACCTCGGCTCGATCGACGATCTGATCGCCAGCCTCGAGGCGCGGCCACGCGAGCCGGTGCTGCGCGCTGCACCCGAGGCAGTCGACCTGGCGGTGCTCAAGCGGCTCGCCGACGAGGATTGGGTACGCGCGCGGGTGCGCAGCCCGGCGATGGTCGCGCGGCTCTGGGCGGCGTGCGGGCTGCCCGACTTCCGCAAGCTCGGCGCCGATCCGCATGCGCGCTTCGTCGGGCGGCTGTTCGGCCATCTGTCTGAAGGCAACGGCCATGTCCCGCATCAATGGTTCGCCGACGAGATCGCGCGGCTCGACCGCACCGAAGGCGACGTCGAGACGCTCGCCGGGCGGATCGCGGCCGTGCGGAGCTGGGCCTATATCGCGCACCGCGCCGACTGGCTCGAAAGCCCCGCGCATTGGGCCGAGCGCACCCGCGCGATCGAGGAGCGGCTGTCCGACGCGCTCCATGCGAGCCTGACGCAACGCTTCGTCGACCGGCGCACGACGGTGCTGATGCGCCAGATCGGCTCGGGCGCGGGACACCTGCCGGTGACGATCGGGCCCGAGGGCGAAGTCAGCGTCGAGGACCATGAGCTCGGCCGGCTGGAGGGCTTCCGCTTCACCGTGACGCCCAATGCCCAGGCGGCGGACAAGCGGCTGCTGCTCGCGGCGGCGGAGAAACGGCTGGCGAGCGAGTTCCGGCGGCGCGGGTCGGCGCTGGCGGAGGCGGCGGATGAGGAGCTGGGCGTGGAGAGCGATCCGCTCCGGCTGACCTGGAAGGGGATCGCAGTCGCCCGTCTCGAACCCGGCCCCAGTCTCGCTCGCCCGCGGATCGCGCTCGACAAGGCGCTCGACGTGCTCGACGCGCAGCAGCGCGGCGCGATCCGCACACGCCTCGAAGCCTGGTTCGCGGCGAGGCTCGCACGACATCTCCCGGTCCTCGCCAGGCTCGACGCCGCCACGCGCGAGCCCGCCGCCGGCGCCCCGCTGCGCGCGATCGCCGGGGCGCTGCTCGAGGCAGGCGGGCTGATGCCGCGCCGCGCCGCCGGTCAGATGGTCGACGCGCTCGACCCGCCGGCCCGCAAAATGCTGCGCAGCATCGGCGTCACCATCGGCACGCTCGACCTGTTCGCGCCCAGTCTGCTCAAGCCCAACGCCGCGCGCTGGCGGCGCACGCTGATGGCGCTCGGCAACGGCCCGCGCGACGGCGCGACCGTGCTTCCGCGGGGCGCGCCCGGCGCCGACCTCGCGCATGGCTACCGCCCGCTGGGCGCGCAGGCGGTGCGCGTCGACCTCGTGGAGCGGATCGCCCGCACCGCGCATGAGTCGCGAAAGGGCAGGAAGCCCTTCGCGCCCGATCCCGCGCTGGCGACGTCGATCGGCGTGCAGCCCGAGACGCTCGCGCGGCTGATGGCGCAGCTGGGCTTCCGCACCGCGCGCACCCCCGAGGGCGAGCCGCCGCGCTGGATCTGGAAGGGGCTCACGCCCGTCGCCGAGCCCGCCCCGCCGCCGCGCGACAACGCCTTCGCCGTGCTCGGAGCGCTGCGCGGTGGCTGAGCCGGTGATGCGAGTCGACCTGTTCCTCTGGTTCGCGCGGCTCGCCAAGACGCGCGGCGCCGCGCAGGCGCTCGCGACGGCGGGCACGCTGCGCATCGACGGGCGCCGCTGCGAGCGCGCGCATGCGCCCGTCCGCATCGGCTGCATCATTGCCTTCGCCCAGCACGGCAAGGTGCGCGTGCTGCGCGTCGAAGCGCTGCCGAAGCGCCGCGGACCGCCCGCCGAAGCAGCCGAGCTTTACACGCCCCTCGAAATCGCTGTGCCCAAGCCCGTTGACGCGAGTCCGGACGGGGCATAGCAGGAGGCGAACCAGAAGACCCTGCTCAGAGGACCGACCTGCCATGACCTATGTCGTCACCGACGCCTGCATCCGGTGCAAATACATGGACTGTGTCGAGGTCTGTCCGGTCGATTGCTTCTACGAGGGCGAGAACATGCTCGTCATCAACCCCAATGAATGCATCGACTGCGGCGTCTGCGAGCCCGAATGCCCGGCCGAGGCGATCCTGCCCGACACCGAGAACGGCCTCGAGAAGTGGCTCGAGCTCAACAAGACCTATTCCGAGCAATGGCCCAACGTCACCCAGAAGGGCGACGTCCCCGCCGATGCCGACGAGCACAAGAACGAAGACGGCAAGTTCGAGAAATACTTCTCGCCGGAGCCCGGCACGGGCAGCTGATCGCGGCATCCGTGAGGCTCGGGCGCGCCGCCTTTCCTGCGCCCGAGTCGCCATCCCGCTGTTTCGCAAGCGATTCGACCTCCGGGCCCGGCAACGGCTGGTCCGGAAAAAACTGCGTTTATCCGCAGAATTCACACGGGGGTGAGTTACAGCGCTGGTAATTTTGTTGCACGCGTGTTAAATCCCCCCTGACGGAGGTTAGATTCGCCCTCCGCCCGGAGACGCTAAGACAAATGCCCCGATCCGGCTATTCCCGAGGGTCCGCGGGAATAGAAGTCCATCCTCTTGTCGGGGCCGTGATTCACGGAAAGGCTTTACGCAAATGGCTGCCAAGGCGCTGTCCTTCGACGTCGGCGATTATGTCGTTTACCCCAAGCACGGCGTTGGCCGTGTGATCGAACTTCAAAAGCAGGAAATCGCGGGCATGCAGCTCGAGCTGTATGTGCTCCGCTTCGAGAAAGAGAAGATGACGCTGCGCGTTCCGACCAACAAGGCGGAAAGCGTCGGTATGCGCAAGCTCTCGAGCGACAAGACGCTCAAGGAAGCGCTCGATACGCTCAAGGGCAAGCCCAAGGTCAAGCGCACCATGTGGTCGCGCCGCGCGCAGGAATATGAAGCGAAGATCAATTCGGGCGACCTCGTGTCGATCGCCGAAGTGGTCCGCGACCTGTTCCGTGCCGACGACCAGCCCGAGCAGAGCTATTCGGAGCGCCAGATCTTCGAAGCCGCTGCGTCGCGCCTCGCGCGCGAGCTCGCCGCGATGGAGGAGGTCGAGGAGCCCAAGGCGCTCGAGAAGATCCTCGACATCCTGCGCAAGGCCGCGGCGATCTACAACAGGGACAAGGTTCCGGCCTGAAACGCCGGTTCCTCGGACATCGAAGGGGCGGCCCGCAACGGCCGCCCCTTCTCGTTCGGGCCGGGCATTCCCCCCACAGGTCGTCATCCCGGCGAAAGCCGGGCACCCCAGGGCCGCGAGCGATGTCCTCTTCTACCCTGGCTCCCGGCTTTCGCGGGGATGACGGTCATTAGGATAGGGTGAGGACCCCTCAGAAGATCCCCAGGAACTTCTTCCGCTGCTTCTTCGCCTGGTCGCGGCTCTGCTTGCCGCTCTCCGACTTGGCCGTGGTCCCGCGGCCCACGTCGGTGCGCGGGCGGCCCTTGGTGTCGCGCTGGGCGGCGGCGTGCGCGCCCGCCAGCACCGGGCCGCAATCGGCGGCCTTGGCGTCGCCCACGTCGACGAAGGCGATGATCGAGGCGAGCGGGCTCGCCAGCACGCCCAGGCCCAGCCCCGCGCCCGCGCGCGCGACCAGCTCGCCGCTGATCGGGTCGAGCGTGGGCGCCGCGAAATAGCCGCCGATGCCGACGGGGGACTGGCCCGAGAACAGGCTGAACTTCTTGGCGTCGGCCTCGATCGCCAAGTCGACCGCTTCGTTCTTGAAGCTGAACCCGCCGCGGCCCGCCACGACGTTGCCCGCGGTGTCGATCAGGATCGGATCCGCCGCGCCGATGCCGTTCCGTACCGTGAACGCCACCAGCCCGCAGTTGATCTGCACCGGCTCCTTGAGCTTCTTCTCGAACATCTTCTGGAGGAACACGCCGATGTCGAGCTCGGTGAGCTGGACGTTGCGCGTCCACATCGTCCCCTTTGGGATGATCACGGCGATGCGGCCGTTGGCGGTGCTCAGCGAATCATGGACGGTATTGCCGATCCCATGGAGCTGCGCGCGCGCCTTGAGCATCCCGCTCGTCCCCGATTCGGCGACGCCGAAGCCCGCGAGCAGCGTTCCCATCGGGGTGGGCGAGAGGCGGATGTCGTAATCGGTCACCACCGCCGGATCGCGCGCGTTGATCACGATGTCCGAGGAGACGGTGCCGCGCGCCATCGCGAAGTTGAGCGGGCTGAGCTTGAGCAGCCGGTCGTCGAGTGTCAGGCCGAGCGTGATGTTCGAGACGGGGAGGTTCTCGGCGCGCACCGTGGTGACGTGCCAGTTCACCCTCGCGTCGAAGTTCTTGAGCGCTTCCACGCGGAGCGGCGCATCGGGGAGGATGCGCGGCGCGCCATTGACGCGCGTGACGGTGCCCTCGTTGCCCTGCGCGGCGAGCTTGTTGGGGTTGTAGCCGATGAAGGGGCCCGCATCGACGATGTCGAGGATGCGCGTGCCAAGATCGGCCTCGACCATCAGCCGCGGCTGCCTGTTGGTGACGGTGAGCTTGCCCGCGAGGTCGCTGTCGCCGAACCGGCCCTTGAGCCCGGTGAACTGCCATTCGGGCCCACGCTTGGTGAGCACCGACGTGAAGCGGTAGCGGCGCGTGTCCGGCACGGCGATGCCCGCGACCGAGAAGAGGTCGGCGAGGTTGGTGCCGCGCACGTCGATGTGCAGGTCGGCGCCTTCGATCTCGGTCGCGCCGGGGAGCTCGCCCGACACGTCGGCGCTGGTGTCGGCGCCGCGGACGTGGAGCTCGATCCGGTTGCGACCGCCGGTCACCGTATCGTTGGGCGAGAGCAGCGCGCCGGTGACGGTGAAGGGCACGCCGCGCGCCTCGCCCTTGCCATCGAAGCGGATCGCGTTTGCGAAACGCGTGTCGTGCGCCTCGACGGTGTCGATGCCGAGCTGGGCAAGGAGCAGCATCGCCGGGTCGCGGTAGACGATCTCGGTCCCCGCGGCGCGCGCGCGGCGAATCAGCGGCAGGTCGAGTGGCTTGCCGGGCTTGTTCGGGTCGCCGAGCGTCCAGGTGTTGCGCTTGTGCTGCTTGTCCCATTGGAGATCGAGGTGCGCGTCGTCGAGCGACAGCCAGCGGACCTTGCTGGGCCCGAAGATCAGCGACCAGGTCGAGATCGTCGTGTCGATCCGCCTCGCCTCGAAGAGATTGCCCTTCACCCAGGCCGGGTTGGTGATCGTCATCTGCTCCGCGACGAAATGCACGTTCAACGGATTGAAATAGAGCTGGAAATCGCCCGCGACCTTCACCTCGCGCGCGGTCTGGCCGCTGGCGATCCGTTCGAACGGGTGCTTGAGGAACCGGCCCTTGGTGACGAACAGCACCAGCCAGGCGACGAGGATCAGCGCGACGATGCCGCCGAGGATGCGCAGCGCGATGACCAGCGGGCGCGGCATGCGCTTCCGCCACGGCGGGGCCTGCGCAGGCGGTTCGGGGGCGAGTGATTCGGCCGCGGGCGCCGGCGAATCGCTCGGCGCTGGGACGGCCTCGGCCGCATCGGTCGGAGCTTCGCGGTCTGCCATGGGAGGAAAAACCATGCCGTGGCCAAGGGTTCCCCGAAGCGGGACCAGCCGTTGCAATGCCCCGCGGCTTCGGCTATGCGCCCCGCTTTCCGCGATTCAGAGGGACTGCCCGGCTAAATGGGCTGCCGGGGCCGTCCGCCAGCGTCGCGTACCAAGGAGACGAAAATGCCCAAGCTCAAGACCAAGAGCGGTGTGAAGAAACGCTTCAAGTTCACCGCGACCGGCAAGGTGAAGCACGGCGTGGCCGGCAAGCGCCACCGCCTCAGCAGCCACAATGCGAAATATATCCGCACCAACCGCGGCACCAGCGTGCTGTCGGATTCGGATGCCGGTCACGTGCGCCTCTGGGCGCCGTACGGCCTGAAGTAAGGAGGCCTAGACCATGGCACGAGTGAAGCGTGGCACGACCACCAAGGCCAAGCACAAGCGGATTCTGGACCAGGCGAAGGGCTATTACGGCCGTCGCAAGAACACGATCCGCATCGCCCGCCAGGCCGTCGAGAAGGCCGGGCAATATGCCTATCGCGACCGCAAGGTTAAGAAGCGCAGCTTCCGCGCGCTCTGGATCCAGCGCATCAACGCGGGCGTCCGCGCCGAGGGCCTGACCTATTCGCAGTTCATGCACGGGCTGAAGCTCGCCGGCATCGAGCTCGACCGCAAGGTGCTGGCCGATATCGCGATGCACGAGGGCGAGGCGTTCGCCGCCATCGTCGCGCAGGCGAAGGCAGCGCTGCCCCAGGCAGCGTAACCGCGCCCGCCGGATCGGCGTAACGGGGCGGCTGCCGGGGCGACCGGCGGCCGCCCTTTTCGGTTGCGGGGTCCGCTTGCGGGTTGGCGGCCGCGCCAATAGGCTGGCCTTCCGGGGGAGGAGCGGATGCGGTACCGCGCGGATATCGAAGGGCTGCGCGCAGCCGCGATCGCCGCGGTGGTGGGGTTCCACTTCGCCGGCCCATGGCTCCCGAACGGCTATCTCGGCGTCGACGTCTTCTTCGTCCTCTCGGGCTATCTGATCACGTCGATTCTGCAGGGCGCGATCGAGCGCGGCGATTTTCGGCTGGTCGAATTCTATCGCCGCCGCACGGTGCGCATCCTGCCCGCGCTGCTGGTGATGCTGCTCCTGGTCTGCGCGATCGGGCCCTTCCTCCTGCTGCCCGGCGAAGCCGGCGCGCTGGCGAAGAGCGGCGCCGCGGCGGCGGCCTTCTCGGCCAATGTCCATTTCTGGGTGAGCAGCGGCTATTTCGACACCTCGAAGATCAGGCCGCTGCTCCACAGCTGGTCGCTCGGCGTGGAGGAGCAATATTATCTCCTCTATCCGCTGGCGCTCTGGCTGATCCATCGCCGGGCGCCGCGGCGGATCGGCGCGATCCTCTGGGCCGGCGTAGCGGTATCGCTCGTGCTCAACTGGGCGGTGGCGGTCTGGTACAATCACCCCAACGCGGCCTTCTACCTGCTGCCGACGCGCGGCTGGGAACTGGCGCTCGGCGGAGTCGCGGCGCTGGGCGGACTGCCCGCGCTCGAACGACCCGGCCGGCGGCAGGTGGCGGCGTTGGCCGGATTGGCGCTGCTGGTCGGCGCGCTCGTCTCCGGCTCGGTGCGCGTGGCGCTCGGCAGCGCGGTCGCCGCCTGCCTCGGCACGGCGATGCTGCTGGCGTACGGCGAAGCGGCCGTCACCGCGCGGCTGCTCGGCGCTCTGCCGATGCGCTGGCTCGGGCGGCTCTCCTATTCGTTGTATCTCTGGCATCTGCCGGTCCGCGACCTGTATCGCGCGGGCACCGACGACGAGCCGGGTCTCCTCGCCAGCGCGGCGCTGCTCGCCCTGGCGCTGGGGCTCGCGTTCCTGTCGTATCGGCTCGTCGAGGTGCCGATTCGCCGGCACTATCGCAGCGGCGGCGATCCCGGCCGAATCGTGCTCGTCGGCGTTGCCGCTTCCGCTGCGGCTGCGCTCGCCTGCCTCGGGCTCGCCTGGGCGGTGCCGCGGGTGCGGCCGCTGCCGCCCGCAGTGGCGCGAGTCGCGGCCTATGCCGGCTATCAGGGCAGCGCCGCGTGGCGATACCAGGTCGGTCCGCCCGGATGCCGGGGCGGGGCGGATCGTTTCGACGCGGCGAATTGCCTGCGGACCGACCCGGCGCGGCGCAACGTCCTCGTGCTCGGCGACAGCCATGCGATGCACCTCTGGCGCGCGATCGCCGAGCGATTTCCGGATAGCAACGTCCGCCTCGCCGCCGCGACAGGCTGTCGGCCGCTGTTCGGCGAGACGCGCGGGTTCCTGTGCGGCGAGACGGCGAAACGCGTCCGGCAGCAGCTGCTCGGGCCCGGCGGGTTCCGGGCGGTGATCCTGGCGGGCCGCTGGATCGAGGACGATTTCCCGCGCCTCCGGGCGACGATCACGGCGCTGAGGGCGCGCGGAACCCGCGTGCTGGTGCTGGGCCGGTTGCGGGAATATCGCGCCGACGCGCCGCGGCTGATCGCGCATTCGATGCTGCGCGGCTCGGCCGAGGCCGCCCGGCGCCTGGAGTCGCCGCTTCCCGAAGCGATCGAGGCCGAACTCCGCCCGCTCGTGCTGGCCGCGGGCGGCACCTATTACTCGCTGCTCGCGCAGGAATGCCCCGCGGGCCGCTGCCGCCTGCTCACGCGCACCGGCGCGCCGTTCCATTTCGACACCGCGCACCCGACGATGGAGGGCGCCCGCGAGCTCGTCGCCGCGCTGCCCGAGCCGTGACGCGCGATCGACTCGGTTGCGGTCGGCGCGGGCTTCTGCTTGGGGAGCGCGCATGACCAGCGATCTCGATCAACTCCGCTCCGATCTCCTCGCGTCGATCGACGCTGCCGCCGGGCTCGATGCGGTCGAAGCGATCCGCGTATCTGCGCTCGGCAAGGCGGGCAGCGTCACCGGGCTGCTCAAGACGCTCGGTGGGATGAGCCCGGAGGAGCGCCAGACCGCGGGCCCGCGCATCCATGGCTTGCGCGAAGCCGTGACCGAGGCGTTGGCCATCCGCAAGGCGGGGCTCGAGCGTGCGGCGCTCGACGCGCGGCTGGCGAGCGAGACGCTCGACATGTCGCTCCCCGCCGATGGCGTTGCGCCGGGCAGCGTCCACCCGGTGAGTCAGGTGATGGACGAGCTCGCCGAGATCTTCGCCGACCTCGGCTTCGCAGTCGCGAGCGGCCCGGAGATCGAGGACGATTGGCATAATTTCACCGCGCTCAACATCCCCGAGAGCCATCCGGCGCGGGCGATGCACGATACCTTCTATTTCCCGCCGGAGGCCGACGGCACGCAGAAGCATCTGCTGCGCACCCACACCTCGCCGGTACAGATCCGCACGATGGTGAAGGACAAGCCGCCGATCCGGATCATCGCGCCGGGCCGTGTCTATCGGTCGGACAGCGACGCCACGCACACGCCGATGTTCCACCAGATCGAGGGGCTCGTGATCGACAAGGGCATCACGCTCGGCCATCTCAAATGGACGCTCGAGACCTTCCTCAGGGCGTTCTTCGAGCGCGACGACATCGTGCTGCGTCTGCGCCCGAGCTATTTCCCGTTCACCGAACCTTCGGCCGAAGTCGACATCGGCTTCACCTGGAAGGACGGCAAGCGCGTGCTGGGCGGCAGCGAAGGCTGGATGGAAGTGCTCGGCAGCGGGATGGTGCACCCCAAGGTGATCGCCGCCTGTGGGCTCGACCCCGATGAATGGCAGGGATTCGCTTTCGGCACCGGAATCGATCGCCTCGCGATGCTCAAATATGGGATGGATGATTTGCGCGCCTTCTTCGACGGCGACCTGCGCTGGCTCAGGCACTATGGCTTCTCGGCGCTCGACGTGCCCACGCTGAGCGGGGGAGTGGGCGCATGAAGTTCACCCTCGGCTGGCTCAAGGTCCATCTCGAGACCGAGGCGTCGCTCGACGGGATCGTCGAGGCGCTGACGCGCGTCGGCCTCGAAGTCGAGGGCGTCGAGAACCCGGGCGAAAAGCTCGCCGCCTTCCGCGTGGCGAAGGTGCTCACCGCGGCGCCGCACCCGCAGGCGGACAAGCTCCAGGTGCTCACCGTCGACCAGGGCGACGGCGTGCCGCTCCAGGTCGTCTGCGGAGCGCCCAATGCGCGCGCCGGGCTGGTCGGCGTGTTCGGACCGGCGGGCGCGACGGTGCCCGCCAACGGCATGGTGCTGCGCGTCGCCGCGATCCGCGGCGTCGAATCGAACGGCATGATGTGCTCGTCGCGCGAGCTCGAGCTGGGCGACGAGCATGACGGCATCATCGAGCTCCCTGCGGACGCGCCGGTCGGCACCGCCTTCCCCGACTATGCCGGGCTGAACGACCCGGTGATCGACGTCTCGATCACCCCCAATCGCCAGGACTGCATGGGCGTGCGCGGCATCGCGCGCGACCTCGCGGCGGCGGGGCTGGGGACGCTCCGCTCGATCGAGGACATCCTCTCCTACCTCCCGCCCGCCGATGGCGAGGGCCCGGGCCCCGACGTGCGCACCGACGATGCCGAGGGCTGCCCGGCCTTCTACGCCCAGGCGGTCCACGGCGTGACCAACGGCCCGTCGCCCGCCTGGCTGCAGGCGCGGCTGAAGGCGGTGGGGCAGAAGCCGATCTCGGCGCTGGTCGACATCACCAACTTCGTGATGTTCGGGCTCGGCCGGCCGCTGCACGTCTACGACATGGCGAAGCTCCAGGGCGGGCTGGTCGCGCGGCGGGCGAAGGCGGGCGAGGAAGTGCTCGCGCTCAACGGCAAGAGCTACGCGCTCGACGAAGCGATGACCGTGATCGCCGACGAGGCCGCGGTGCACGACATCGGCGGGATCATGGGCGGCGAGCATTCGGGCGTGTCGGAGACCACCACCGACGTGCTGATCGAATGCGCCTATTTCGATCCCGACCATATCGCCCGCACCGGCCAGAAGCTTGGGCTCACCAGCGACGCGCGGTCGCGCTTCGAGCGCGGCGTCGATCCGGCGTTCCTCGACGAGGGGCTGGAGATTGCGACGCGGATGGTGCTCGCGCTGTGCGGCGGCAAGGCGACCGGCGTCACGCGCGCGGGCACGCCGCCGGTCACGCCCCGCAGCTATGCCTATGATCCGGCGCGCGCCGAGACGCTCGGCGGGCTCGCGGTCGACGACCGTCGCCAGCGGGAAATCCTCGAGAGCCTCGGCTTCGACATCGCCCCCGACTGGACGGTGACGGTGCCGAGCTGGCGCCGCGACATCGACGGCTCGGCCGACCTGGTGGAAGAGGTGATCCGCATCGAAGGGATCGACAAGGTCCCCTCGACGCCGCTCGATCGCCTCCCCGGTGTCGCGCGGCCTACCGCCACGCCCGAGCAGAAGCTCGAACGGCGCCTGCGCCGCGCCGCGGCCGCGCGCGGGCTCAACGAAGCGGTGACCTGGAGCTTCATCTCCGAAGCCGAAGCCGGGGTGTTCGGCGGCGGCGCCTGGGCGCTCGCCAATCCGATCAGCGAGGACATGAGGGTGATGCGCCCCTCGCTGCTTCCCGGCCTGCTCGCCGCGGCCGAGCGCAACGCGAAGCGCGGCGCCACGAGCATCCGGCTGTTCGAGATCGGCCGGCGCTACCTCGCCGACGCGGAGCGCCCGACGCTGGCGCTTTTGCTCGCGGGCGATCGCAGCCCGCGCAGCTGGCAGGGCGGCAAGGCGCAGGGCTTCACGGCGTTCGACGCCAAGGCCGAGGCGCTCGCGCTGCTCGAAGCCGCGGGCGCGCCGGTCGCCAACCTGCAGGTGATGGGTGAGGCGGGCGAAGTCTGGCATCCGGGCCAGTCGGCGACGCTCCGGCTCGGGCCCAAGACCGTGCTCGCCGCCTTCGGCATGCTCCACCCGAGCGTGCTCAAGGCGTTCGACCTCGACGGCGACGTCGCGGCGGTGGAACTCTACCCCGATGCGATCCCGGCGAAGCGAAGCACGGGCTTCATGCGCCCGGCCTATGCGCCGCCCGCGCTCCAGCCGGTGACGCGCGACTTCGCCTTCCTCGTCCCCGCGGCGCTGCCCGCGGGCGATCTGGTCCGCGCGGTGAAGGGCGCCGACAAGGCGGCGATCGTCGACGCGCGGCTGTTCGACCTGTTCACCGGCGCCGGCGTACCCGAGGGCCAGAAGAGCCTCGCGGTCGAAGTCACGCTCCAGCCGGGCGAGAAGAGCTTCACCGACGAGGAGATCAAGGCGCTGGCCGACAAGGTCGTCGCCGCGGCGGGGAAGCTCGGCGCGGTGCTGCGGGGCTGACCTCGCCTGCCTGATCGTCACCCCGGCCTTGTGCCGGGGCCCACCGGACGGCAAGGGCTGCCGCTGGAATTCGAGCGGCGTCGCTCGCGGCAAAGTGGACCCCGGCACAAGGCCGGGGTGACGTTTTTTGGAGGATCGAGATGCCCACAGCATTCATCACCGGCGTCACCGCGGGCATCGGCGAGGCGGCGGCGCGCGAGTTCGTGGGGTCGGGCTGGCACGTGGTCGGCACCGGGCGGCGTGTCGAGCGGCTCGACGCGCTCAAGGCCGAGCTGGGCGACGCCCTCCACCCCTGCACCTTCGACGTCCGCGACGAAGCCGCGCGCGACGCGGCGATCGCGGCGCTGCCCGAGGGCTTTCGCGACATCGACCTGCTGATCAACAATGCCGGCCTCGCGCTCGGGCTCGAGCCCGCCCAGGCCGCGTCGATCGACAAGTGGAAGACGATGATCGACACCAACGTGACTGCGCTGGTCTCGATCACAAGAGCGCTGCTGCCCGGGATCGTCGAACGCAAGGGTGCGATCATCAATCTCTCGTCGGTCGCGGCCAGCTATCCCTATCCCGGCGGCAACGTCTACGCCGGCACCAAGGCGTTCGTCCGCCAGTTCAGCCTCGACTTGCGCTGCGACCTGATCGGCACCGGCGTGCGCGTCACGTCGATCGAGCCGGGGATGGTCGAGACCGAGTTCACGCTCGTGCGCACCGGCAGCCAGGAGGTCTCGGACAAGCTCTACGGCGGCGTGAACCCGATGACCGCCGAGGACATCGCCGCGACGATGCTCTGGGTCGCGACGCTGCCGCCGCACCTCAACATCAACGCGCTCGAGCTGATGCCGGTCAACCAGGCATGGCAGGGCTTCGCGGTGCATCGCGAGGGATAGGGCATCCCGACTTCAGCAAAATACGCCGTCACCGCGGCCTTGTGCCGGGGCCGAGTTCGCCAAACGCGCTGGACAAGAGGCTCCATTCCGGCCCTCGCGTCCCGGTGGACCCCGGCACTAGGCCGGGGCGACGATGTATTTTGCTGACTGTCGATCCGACCCAGGCTTCGCATCGGCGTCGGTGCGTCAGGCCACGCAGCTTGCAATGTAGGATCTGGCCTGCTTGGCTGGTGCGGCTGGGCTTGGCGGTTGGCGCTTTGCGTTTCGCGACGGTCAGGCCCCCGAATTCCGGCGACGGGGTGTGACTCTTGTGACTTTTCGCCTCCCGCCGCCCCATCGACTCGGAACCGCGCCCCGAATGTCGGTGCCTCCTGGCGGCCGGGGTTGGAAAGCAAGCCGCGGGAGGCTGCCCGCAGCGCGATGGTCTAGAGGACGGGCATGAACGACGATTTCGAAGCCCTGAGCCGCGCCGCCGCTCATGCCCGCGCCTATCGCGAGCGCATCGCCGAAGCCGAGCAGACGCCGATCGCCGACTATGCCGCGATGCTCGCCGCCTTTGCCGGGCCGCTGCCCGAGACGGGCGGCGACGCGAGCGCGATCATCGACGAGCTCGTCGAGCGCGCCACCCCCGGCATCCGCGCCTCGACCGGCCCGCGCTTCTTCGGCTGGGTGATCGGCAATTCGCACCCCGCGGGCGTCGCGGCGGACTGGCTTGCCTCGGCCTGGGGGCAGAACGCCGGCAACCTCATCGCCGCGCCCGCCGCCGCCGCGGTCGAACAAGTCGCGGCTGACTGGCTGCTCGAGCTGCTGCGCCTGCCGCGCGAGAGCTCGATCGGCTTTGTGACGGGCGCGACCGTGGCGAACTTCGTCTGCCTCGCCGCCGCACGGAGCGAGGTGCTGCGCCGCGCCGGCTGGGACGTCGAGAGCGACGGCATGTTCGGCGCGCCGCCGGTCGAGGTGGTGATCGGCGCCGATGCGCACGCCACCGTCTATTCGGCGCTCAAATATCTCGGGCTCGGCGCCAAGCGCGTCCGCCAGGTCGCGACCGACGATTGCGGGCGGATGCTCGCGGGCGAGTTCGAGCGCGTGCTCGGCGACTGCACCGGCCCGGTGATCGCGATCGCGCAGGCCGGCCAGATCAACACCGGCGCCTGCGACCCCTTTGCCGAGCTGGTCCCGATCGCGCGCGAGAAAGGCGCGTGGCTGCACGTCGACGGCGCCTTCGGGCTCTGGGCTCAGGCCGCGCCGGCGCGTGCGCACCTCACCGTGGGAATCGAAGGCTGCGACAGCTGGGCGACCGACGGGCACAAATGGCTCCAGACGCCCTATGACTGCGGCTTCGCGATCGTCCGCGACGCCGAGGCGCACCGCCGCGCGATGGCGATCTCGGCGAGCTATCTGCCGCCTGCCGAAGGCGCCGAGCGCGACCCTTCGGCCTATGTCCCAGAGCTCTCGCGCCGCGCGCGGGGCTTCGCGACCTGGGCGATGATCCGCCGGCTGGGCCGCGAAGGGGTCGCCGAACTCGTGGAACGCCACTGCCAGATCGCGCGCCACATGGCCGAGCGGCTCGCCGAGGCGCCGGGGATCGCGCTGGTCTGCCAGGTCGATCTCAACCAGTTCATGGTCCGCTTCGGCGCGAGCGACGATGCCACGCTCGACACGGTGCGCCAGGTCCAGGACGATGCGATCGCCTTCGTCGGCGCGGCGCAGTGGCGCGGGGCTTGGGTGATGCGCGTCTCGGTCACCTCGGCGGCGACGACCTTCGAGGCTGCGGACGAGGCCGTCGATGCCGTGCTCGACGCCTGGAAGCGCCTGCGTCCCGGCTAGCGATACCCCAGCCGCGCCATCACCTCGCCATGGTCGCGCTCGATCCGCGCGGCCTGGTCGGCGCTGAGCAGCTCGCGCCAGCCGCCGCTGCGGCCGGTGTGGAAGAAGCGCTCGGTCCGGTCCATCCGCTCGCGGAAGCCGTGGCGGCGCTCCTGCTCGGCGAGCTCCTCGAAGCGCGTCGCCTCGACCGCGCCGGCCACTGCTTGGGGCTCGGCCGCCCAGCCCATGTGCGCCGCCATCCGTGCGATCTCGCGCGCCGGATCCTCGAGCATGTCCTCGTAGCGGATCAGCAGCGGGTCGAAGCCCGATTCGTCGAGCCAGCTCGTCACGTGGCGGCTCCAGCTCTTCAGCCGCTGGCGCAGCTGGAGGCGGGCGGCACGGGCGTTGGACGAGAGCTCGGCACCGGGATCGGCAAGCATCGCGACCGCGCGGTCGATCCCCACGCCGGCGAAGCGGGACCAGGAGACGGCGATGTCGCGCGGGTCGCGCACCAGGTAGATCGCCGCGTGCGTCACGTCGGCGTCGAACAGCGGCCGGCCATCGGGCGCGCGCGTCCAGGCGTCGTGGACCTTGCACGGGCGCGGCTCGGGCCCGGCGAAGAGCTCGCGGTTGAGGTCGGGGCGGAGCGCCTCGATCTCGTCCTCGGTCAGATGGCCGCTCTCGACCTGGAGCAGCCGGTCGAGGTTGGGATTGGTCGCGAGCATCGGCGCGAAGCCGCCCAGTTCGCCGAGGCTCGCGGGCGCGCCGCCGTTCGACAGCGATAGGAGCGCGAGCCGCGCCCAAGTGTTCCCGGACTTGGGATAGGAGGCAAGCCAGATCGCGCCGCCCATGCCCGCCGCCGCTAGCCGTCGCGGCGGATCGTCTCGAGGATCATGTCGACATGCGTGTCGAGATCCTCGAAGCGATGCGGCCGCGTGAGCACGAAATGTTGCGGGATCGCGCCCGCCAGCCGCGCGCTGCGCACCAGCGCTTCGGCGTCGCCGGCGAGCGCGCGGAGCGAGCGCAGGCGGAAGATCTCGTCGCTCGCGCGCCGCACCGCCTGGCGGCCGCGCAGCCGGCGGAAGCTCGCTTCGCCCACGCTCCTCGGCTGGCGTTCGAGATGGACGATCGCGCGCGCCCTGAGCGGTGCTTCGGCGAAGCTGTTCTCGGGCGCGTGGCTGAACTTGCTCATGCCGACCCGGCACGGCTCGAGCGCGGCGACGTCCCAGCCTGCGGCCTGCGCCGAATCCTCCCACAGCCGCACGCGCCGGATGCCGGGAAGGATCAGGGCCTGCTCGCCGTTCACCTGCACCGGCGCGACATCGTCGCCGAGCAGGCGATGCCCGCGGCGCTGGAAGGCGGCGGCCAGCGTCGACTTGCCGACGCCCGAGGCGCCCGTGAAGGCGACCGCCTCGCCATCGACTTCGACGGTGGAGGCATGGAGCGGCACCAGCCCCCGCTGATGGCAGGCGATCCCGAACGGCGTGCCGAACAGGAAGAGCCGCACGTCGGGCGCATCCGGCGCCATGTGCGGATCGATGGTGATCCGCCCCGGCTCCACCAGATAGGTCCCGACCGAGGCGATGCCGAAGCGCGCGCGCCCGCTCGCTTCGATCTGCGCGACCGGCGTGCGCAGCCGTGGCGCGTCGAGCGCGTCGGGCACCGGGCCCAGCACGATCTCGAGGTCCGGCGCCCGGTCGTCGCCGGTCCACGACGCCAGTTCGGGGAGCGCGATCGCGCTGACCACGCGCCAGCCGGCGAGCGTGTAGCCGCGATGAGCCGCCGGATCAGTCATTGCGGCCCTCGTGCCAGCGCAGGAACGCGCCCATCGCGATCCCCCGCTGGAGCGCGCTGCCGTGGCGCGCCTGGCTCGCCGTCTCGCCGTCTCGCGGCCAGGTATCGAGCAGCACGCGCATCCGCGGCACGTCGAGCACGCGACTGGCGAGCGGCGAGCGTGCGATCCGATCGACTGCCTCGGCCATTTCCTCGCGGCGCCCGGACGGCAGCGCGAACCAGTCGCTCGCCTGCCGGCCGCGCCCCTGGCGGGCGAGCGTCTCGGCCGGCACCCGGTCGGCGAGCACGCGGCGCGCGAGCCGGCGGCCCTCGCCGCCCTGCCGGTGCTGCTCGTCGGGAATGCCCAGGCAGAATTCGGCGAGCCGGCGGTCGCGATAGGGATCGAGCAGGTCGAAGCGCCAGCGGCGGCGGACGAACCCCTGCATGTCGGCGGTGCCCTGCGACTGGAGCATACGCAGGCGATAGTCGATGCTGTCGCCCTCCGGCTCGAACGGAATGTCGTGACCGAGCGTGCGGGCATGATCGGCATAGTCGAGCGCGTCGAGGAAGTCGGGCGCGAGCATCGAATGGCGGAGCCAGGCCAGGCGCCCGTCGCGCAGCCGCGTGCGCCAGCGCCGGAGCGAGCGCGGCGCGATCCCCTGGAACAGCGCCGCGGCGGCTGCGCGCGGGAGCGACCGGCCGCCGCGCCGCGCCGCGCCGCCGATCTCGCGACAGGCGTCGCCGATCCGGCCATGGCGCAGCGCGCCGATCGCATCGGCACGCCCCTCGTAGGACAGCGTCATGTTGCCCGTCCCGCCGTTCAGCAGCCGCGTGGCGCCGTGCCGCCCGACCGCGAGGTAGAGCGATTCGAACCAGGGCCCGTTGAGCGCGGCCATCCGCGGCACCAGCCGCGCGCGCGCATCGCGGTCGGGGTCGAACCCCGAGGCAGCGGGGTCGTCGCGGTCGATCACGTGCCAGTCGATGTTCGGGTGGCGCTGGACGAGCAGCGCTGCGAGCCGCGCCTCGTCGCCTTCGATCCGGCAATGCTCGGCATCAGCGAGTCGCGTGAAGACGGGCAAGCGTTCGCCGTTGAGCAGCTGCGCCGCAGTGGCGGTGACGCCGGCCGAATCGAACCCGCCCGAGAGCGTCGTCGCGCAGCCGCCATCCCGCGGCAGCCGCGCCGCGACCGCGGCGTCGAGGAGCGCACGCGCCGCCTCGACATAGTCCTCGTCGCGTCGGAATCGCACCCGCGCGATGCGCTCGCGACCGTACCAGCGCCCGACCTTGCAGCGGCCGCGCTCGAAAGTCACGCTGCCGCCCGGCGGGACGCGGCGGATGTGGCGGTAGATCGTCCGCTCCGGATCGCGCAGCGCCCGGGCAAGCGTGTCGGCGATCACCGTCTCGTCCAGCTCGCGCGGCGTCTCGGGCATGGCGAGCATCGCCTGGAGCGTGGTGGCGAACAGGATCAGCGCGGGCGTCTCAACATAATAGAGCGGCCGGTCGCCAAACGCGTCGCGTGCGAGCGTGAGGCGGCGTGCCCTGCCGTCCCAATGCGCGAGCGCGAGCGCGCCGGGCAATCGGTCTGCGGCGGCCTCCGCCCCCCATGACGCGCAGGCGGCGGTGACGAGGGCACGATCCGCGATCGCCCGGTTCAGCCCCAGCGCGCGCGCGGCGTCGCCCGGCGCTTCGAGCCATACGTCGGCCAGGATAGCCGTGTCGTCGTCAGGCTGACTTGGAAGCGGCTCTCCCTCGACGCGCGCTTCGACGAAGAAACAAGACGGGTCCGGCTGCCAGCGGACCGGCCGCCCGGCACCATGAACCGCGCGAGTCAGGCGATCGATCGAGGCAGGATCGACGCGCAGATCGTCCAGACGAACCAGTCCGGCGAACTCGGTCATGACAATCGGTGCGCTGGAAGGCCAGGCTCAGCTCGGGCCGTAGGAAGTCGACGTGCCGTCATAAGCATCGGTACCCGGCGAAAAATCCGCGTGCGTCACTGCAGTGATATTGTCCGCCACAAGTTTCGGCGTGCGCCAGCGCGGCTTGCGGGGCGCGTCGGAAATGCCGTCGCCCTTCCCGGTGATGAGGTCGTCGCGCATGGTATTCCCCCCTTGCATTCACTCAACTCTGGGTAACATGGCCGCTACGCAGGCGCAACATTAGCCCATCCAAAACGGGATGGATCGCATCCCGCCCGCAATTTGGCGAAGAGTCCCGTTGCCGCTCGCCGAGGTCTCACTTACACTCATGTCAATTGAGCGCCGGTCGAGCGCTCGCGATGGGGAGGAAGCGATGCCGGAAGCCTATATCGTCGCGGCGGTGCGCACCGCCGGCGGGCGGCGGGGCGGCCGGCTGATGGGCTGGCATCCCAGTGACCTGGGCGGCGCGGTGCTTTCGGCGGTGGCCGAGCGGAGCGGCGTCGATCCGGCGCGAATCGACGATGTGATCATGGGCTGCGTCGGCCAGGCCGGCGAGCAGGCGCTGCACATCGGGCGCAATTGCGTGCTCGCCTCGACGCTTCCGCAGAGCGTGCCGGCGGTCTCGATCGACCGGCAGTGCGGCAGTTCGCAACAGGCGATCCAGTTCGCCGCGCAGGCGGTGATGAGCGGCACGCAGGACGTCGTCATCGCCGCAGGCGTCGAGCATATGAGCCGCGTGCCGATGGGCACCTCGGTGGCGGGCGGCAAGCCGTTCAGCCAGAAGGTGCTCGATCGCTTCGGCGTGCGCGGGTTCAGTCAGTTCACCGGCGCCGAGATGATCGCGCGGAAATATGGCTATGACCGCGAGCGGCTCGATGCCTTTGCGCTCGAGAGCCATCGCCGCGGCGCCGCCGCCACCGAACGCGGCGACTTCGCCGAGGAGATCGTCGCGCTGGAGGTCGAGACGCCTGACGGCGTCGAGCGGCATGTGGTGGACGAAGGCATCCGCTTCGATGCGACCGCCGAGGGGCTCGCGGGGTTGAAGACGCTTGCCGAGGGCGGGGTGATCACTGCGGGCAACGCCAGCCAGATCTGCGACGGCGCGTCGGCGGTGATGGTCGTCTCCGAGGCCGCGCTCAAGGAGCATGGCCTGACCCCGCTCGCGCGGATCGTGAACCTCACCGTCACCGCGGGCGATCCGGTGGTGATGCTCGAGGAGCCCCTGTTCGCCACCGATCGCGCGCTCCAGCGCTCGGGGATGAAGCTCGCCGACATCGACCTCTACGAAGTCAACGAAGCGTTCGCGCCGGTGCCGCTCGCCTGGCTCGAACACAGCGGCGGCGATCCGGCGAAGCTCAACGTCAACGGCGGCGCGATCGCGCTCGGCCATCCGCTGGGCGCCTCGGGCACCAAGCTGATGGCGACGCTGGTCCA
Organism: Sphingomonas sp.; assembly: GCF_017745215.1. GTDB lineage: Bacteria > Pseudomonadota > Alphaproteobacteria > Sphingomonadales > Sphingomonadaceae > Sphingomonas. The sequence goes on along the minus strand of NZ_JAGHZV010000004.1, from coordinate 64,086 downwards.
TGGCCTGCGCAAGCGCGGCCTGCGCTACGGGCTGCAGACGATGTGCGAAGGCGGCGGCATCGCCAACGTCACCATCGTCGAGGCGCTGTAGGTCATGCGTTCCCTTCTTCTCAATCCTCCCCTGGAAGGGGAGGGGGACCACGCGAAGCGTGGTGGAGGGGTAGCTCTCCACGGGCTGTGTAGCTCGTGGAGAGCTACCCCTCCGTCAGCCCTTCGGGCCGCCACCTCCCCTTCCAGGGGAGGATTTGAAATGGGAAGCTGATGCCTGCCCTCACCGACATCCGCATCGTCGAGTTCGCGGGGATCGGGCCGGGCCCGTTCGCCGGGATGATGCTCGCCGACCACGGCGCCGAGGTGATCCGCATCGAACGGCCGCGCGAGACCTTCCCGCCGCATTCGCTCAGCCGCAACCGGCGCTCGATCGCGCTCAACTTGAAGGCGAGCGACGGCGTCGACCTCGCGCGGCGGCTGTGCGCGACTGCCGACGGGCTGATCGAAGGCTTTCGTCCCGGCGTGATGGAGCGGCTGGGGCTGGGCCCTGGCGAACTGCTCGAGGATAACCCGAAGCTCGTCTACGGCCGGATGACCGGCTGGGGGCAGGACGGGCCGCTCGCCCAGGCGCCGGGTCACGACATCAATTACATCGCGGTCGCCGGCGTGCTCGACGGGATCGGGCGCCCGGGCGAGCCGCCGGTCGCGCCGGTCAATTATGTCGGCGATTTCGGCGGTGGCGGGATGCTGCTCGCCTTCGGGATGGTGAGCGCCCTGCTCGCGGTGCGGATGGGCGCGCCGGGGCAGGTGGTCGACGCGGCGATGACCGAAGGCGCGGGGCTGCTCGCGGCGATGAGCTGGGGGTTCCGCTCGGCGGGGCTGTGGCGCGACGGACCCGGCGCGAATCTGCTGAGCGGCGCGGCGCCCTTCTACCGCTGCTATGCCTGTGCTGATGGGCGCTCGGTCGCGGTGGGCGCGATCGAGCCGCATTTCTACCGCGCGCTCGCCGAGGGGCTGGGCGTCGATCCCGCCGGGCAGATGGACGTCGGCCGCTGGCCCGATCGCATCGCCCAATTCGCGGCGATCTTCGCCGGCCGGCCGCGCGACGACTGGGTCGCGCATTTCGATCCCGATGCCTGCGTCTCGCCGGTGCTCACCCCGGGCGAGGCGCTCGAGCATCCGCACAACCGGGCGAGGGCTGCCTTCGTCGGCGAGGCGCCGGCGCCGGCGCCGCGCTTCTCGGCGACGCCCGCGGACGAGCCGAGGGCGGCAGTGGCGGGCGAAGCGACCGGCGCGGTGCTCGCCGAGCTCGGAATCGGCGCCGACGAGGTGGAATCGCTGCGTGCGCGCGGCGTGATTGGATAGGAGAGAGGGACATGAAGTTCGAAGGCACCGCCGCGGTGGTCACCGGGGGCGCATCGGGGCTGGGCGCGGCGACCGCGCGGGCGCTTGCGGCGGCAGGGGCGAAGGTCGCGCTGTTCGACTTGAACGCCGACAAGGGCGAGGCGCTTGCGGCCGAGCTCGGCGGGGTGTTCTGCAAGGTCGACGTGCGCTCGGACGCGGAGGTGGATGCGGGCTTCGAGAAGGCGCGCGCCGCGCATGGGCAGGAGCGGATCCTGGTGAACTGCGCCGGCGTTGGCAATGCCTTCAAGACCGCGAGCCGCGACAAGGCGACGGGCGAGATCAAGGCTTTCCCGGCCGCGGCGTTCGACTGGGTGATCCAGGTGAACCTCGTCGGCACCTTCCGCTGCATCGCCAAGGCGGCGGCGGGGATGCTCACGCTCGAGCCGGACGAGGGGGGCGAGCGCGGCGCGATCGTCAACACTGCGAGCGCGGCGGCGGAGGACGGGCAGATCGGCCAGGCGGCCTATTCGGCGTCGAAGGCGGGGATCGTCGGCATGACCCTGCCGATCGCGCGCGACCTCTCGGGCGAGGGGATCCGGATCAACACCATCCTGCCGGGCCTGTTCGACACGCCGCTGCTCGGCGCGCTCCCCGATCACGTCCGCGGCGCGCTCGCTGCCACGGTTCCCTTCCCCAAACGCCTCGGAAACCCCGTCGATTACGCCAGTCTCGCGATGGAGATGCTGCGCAACCCCTATTTCAACGGCGAGGACGTGCGGTTGGATGGCGCCATCAGGATGGCCCCCCGATAATCCGACAATGAGCCGTCATCCCGGCGAAAGCCGGGACCCAGGGCCACGGGTGACACGGCTTGCTGCCCTGGGTCCCGGCTTTCGCCGGGATGACGATTGAGAGTGGAGAGGTTCATGCCTGGTCTCGACGTCCCGCCGCCCGAGTGCATGCTCGATCCCGAGGTCCAGCTGCTGAGCGAAGCTGCGGGCAAGTTCTTCGAGCGCGAGGCGCCGCCCGAGCGGATCGCGAAGTGGCGCGAGGCGGGGCAGGTCGAGCGCGCCTTCTGGCGCCAGGCGGGCGCGGCGGGGCTGCTGGGCGCATCGATCCCGGCGGAGTATGGCGGCGGCGGCGGCGACTTCCGCCACGACGTCGCGCTGGTCGAGCAGGTCGGGCGCCACGGCGTCGACGGCTTTGCGCTGTCGCTGCACAACGTCATCATCCTCCCCTATGTCCTCGCGCACGGCACCGAGGAGCAGAAGCGCCGCTGGCTGCCGCGGCTCTGCTCGGGCGAGCTCGTCTCGGCGATCGCGATGAGCGAGCCGAGCGCGGGATCGGACCTCCAGTCGGTGCGCACCACAGCGCTGCGCGACGGCAACGGCTATCGGATCAACGGCGCCAAGACCTTCATCTCGAACGGCCAGATCGCCGACTTCATCATCGTGGTCGCCAAGACCAACCCGGCCGAGGGCGCCAAGGGCGTCTCGCTGCTCGTCGTCGAAACCGCCGAGGCCGAGGGCTTCCGCCGCGGCAAGGCGCTCGACAAGATCGGGCTCGACGCGCAGGACACCAGCGAGCTGTTCTTCGACGACGTCTGGGTGCCGGCGGAGAACCTGCTCGGGCTCGAGGAAGGCCAGGGCTTCCGCCAGCTGATGGCCGAGCTGCCGCGCGAGCGCCTCGTCATCGCGGTTTCCAGCGTGGTGACGATGGAGAAGGCGATCGACGTCACCTCGGAGTACGTCAAGGAGCGCAAGGCATTCGGCCAGCGCGTGATCGACTTCCAGAACACCCAGTTCAAGCTCGCCGAGTGCAAGGCCAAGGCGACGGTGGCAAAGGTGTTCGTGGGCGACTGCATCGAGCGCCAGGTGGCGGGAAGCCTCGACCTCACCACTGCGGCGATCGCCAAATATTGGGTGACCGACACCGAGTGGCAGGTGCTCGACGAATGCCTGCAGCTCCATGGCGGCTATGGCTATATCAATGACTATCCGATCGCGCGGATGTGGCGCAACGCGCGGGTGCAGCGGATCTACGGCGGGTCGAACGAGATCATGAAGCTGCTGATCGCGCGATCTCTGTAGAATGATCGTTGATTGAATCCGCCGTCATCCCGGCGAAAGCCGGGACTCAGGGTTACAAAGGACGTCGCTCATGGCCCTGGGTCCCGGCTTTCGCCGGGATGACGGTGTAAGTAAAGGATCGCCTCAGGGCAGATTGTCGGTCCGCCGGATGAAGTCGGCGACGTCGGCGCGGAAGGCCTTGAGGACGGCGGGGTTCACATAGACCATGTGGCCCGACTCGTAGTAATGATATTCGACGTTCGCCGCGATCGCGGGCGGCACCGGCAAGTGGCGCATCTCGTAGCGGCCGGCGAAATAGGGCGTCGAGACGTCGAAATAGCCGCCGTTGACCATCACCTTGAGATTGGGATTCTGCTTCATCGCCACGGCGAGATCGGGCAGGACGTTGGGCAGCGCGATCAGCGGCTTGCCCGCGCCCGGCGGCTGGTGCTTATAGTCCCAGCTGCCGTAGATATCGATGCCGGGCTTGAAGCGCATGCCTTCGCCATAGCCGAGCGTGCCGCGCGCATAGGCGTTGAACGCCGCGACATAGGCGCTCTCGAGCGCCGAGCCCTGCGGATCGTAGCTCGCGACCTTGCTCAGCGCGTCGATCGTCCAGCCGGTGAAGCGCGTGTCGAGCGTACCGGTGGTGCGGTCGTCGCCCGCCATCAGCTCCTTCTGGAAGGCGCCATATTCGATGCGGAGGTTGGTCCTGAGCAGATAGGCTTCGGAGAGGCCGGTATAGCCCGCGAGCTTCGCGGCGATCGCCTGGCGGCGCTCGAGGGGCAGCGAATTGCCCTGCATCAGCGCGAGCGCATAATCGCCCGTGGCAAACGCCTCGACTTCGTCGAGGAAGGGCCGGAGCGCGGGCGGCTGGCTGGCGAGCCGATGGTGGTACCAGGCAGTGGCGGCATAGGTGGGCAGCGCCACGACATAGGGCGCGTCGATCGCGGGATTCACTTGCGGATCGTCGGGCACGAGGTCCCAGTTGAGGATGTCCGAGAGCAGGATCACGCCGTTCAGATCGATGCTCGCCTGCTGGAGCGCGAGCGCCAGCCCGGCGCCGCGCATCGTGCCGTAGCTCTCGCCCAGGACATATTTGGGCGAGTTCCAGCGCTGGTATCTGTCGAGGAAGGCGCCGATGAACTCGGCGAAGGCATGGATGTCCTGGTCGACGCCGTAGAAGGCCTCTTCCTTCTTGTCGCCGGCGACGCGGCTGAAGCCGGTGCCGGGCGCATCGATGAAGACGAGGTCCGAGACGTCGAGCAGGCTCTGGTCGTTGTTGACCAGGGCATAGGGCGCGGCGGGGGCGTGGGCGAGGTCGGGGGTCTCGACGCGGACGGGGCCGAAGGCGCCCATGTGGAGCCAGATCGACGAGGAGCCGGGGCCGCCGTTGAAGACGAAGGTGATCGGGCGGTTGGCGGCGGGGGCGCCGGTCCTGAAGTAGGCGGTGTAGAACATCGACGCTTCTGGCTTGGGCTTGGCGTCGTCCTTGTCGGCCTTGCCCTTCTCCGCTTCGATCGCGTCGGTGTCCTGCCAGTCCTTGGCATGGACGACGAGCGTGCCGGCGATCGCCTGGTAAGCGATGCGCGCGCCGCCGATGGTGACGCTGCCGTTCGACCGGGTCTCGCTCGGCTTGAAGAAGGCGTCGGTCGCGTCGTCCTTCTGCGCCTGGGCGGGCACGGCCGCGGCGAGCATCGCGAGGAGCGCGGCGAGGAAGGTCTTCATGGCGGGCTTTCGTTGCGGCGTGGCGAAGGCGCGACGCTGCCGTGGGGGCGGGCGGATGTAAAGCGGGTGGCTTGGTCGAACCTTCAATCCTCCCCTTCCAGGGGAGGATTGAAGGCTCCAGGGCTCTTCCTCTAGTTGAACCCCATCTGCTCGACGAAGGCCTGGCCGATCCGCCGCTTGCCCTCGCGGTCGGCGAAGGCGAGCGCGGCGCCTTCGAAGAAGGCACCGCTCGCGTCGCCGGGGATGATCTCGCAATTCTCGCTGAGCGCGCGGAGGTAGAGCGTCGGCGGCAGGCCGAGGCGCTGGACGCGCGGGGCGAAGTCGATCTGCCAGGCCGTCGCATAGCTGTGGCCCGAGGCGGGCGAGGTCCAGTGGGGAGAGGCGTCGGGGGTCCCGGGATCGAGGATGTTGAGATCGAAGTCCCAATCGTCGCCCGGGCCCAGCCGCGGCTTGAGCGCGAGCCCGCCGTTGCCCTGCGGCTGGTGGCCCTGGACGGGCAAGTAGAGGTTGCCGAAGCCCTGTTTCGGCGGCCGGCCGACCTTGGTGCCGGTGATCCATTGCGGCGTCGACGGGCGCCAGAACAGCGCGAGCGCGAGCGACAGCCCGTCGTCGAGCGTGATGCCCAGCCAGTCGCCGAGGTAGAGCTGCTTCGCCGCGGGCGCCTGGCCCTTGAGCGCGGCAAAGAGCGAGGGTGGGGTGTCGCTCGGCGCGCCGGCGATCAGCTGGCGGTCGAGCCACAGCGTGCCGCCGGCGATGGCGTGCGCGGTGCCGTCGATCGTCAGGCTGCCCCGGCCGATGCGCAGCACCGGCTGGGCGCATTCGTAGGATGCGAGACCGATGTCGTCGTCGGTGAACATCGCCGGGCCGACATAGCCCGAGAGCCCTTCCATCACCATGCCGCGGCGATCGGTGAGCTCGAGGTCGAGCGCGTAGCTGGCCGCGCGCGTGTCGGCGCTGGTCGCGTCGGTGACGAAGCCGCGGCCCTTGACCGCCAGCGCATAGCGCGAGCCCGGCGTGCCGAGCGGGGCGCCCTGCGAGGGGGCGGGGAGATAGTCGAACTTCCAGCCGTCGCTGCCGCCGAAGATCGGGAGGTTCCAGTGGAGGTCACGCTTCAAATCGCTCGACCGGCCGGTGATCTCGATCAGCGGGCGGAGGTGCGCGCTGAACGCCGTGTCGCTCACCGGCGGCACGCGCAGCGCCCCGCCGAAGCCGACGCCCTCGGCGCTCAGGTAGAAGTCGCGGCCCGTGGCGTCGCGCCAGCCGATGCCGGTGATGCCCAGCCCGAGCTGGAGGCTGCCGAGCGAGAAGCGGCTGATCTCGAGCTGGAGGCCGAAGCGCTTGCCGTCGGCGGCGTCGGCGATGCCGACATAATACCACCATTCCTTGGCGTACTGCTTCTGCACGCCGAACAGCCCGGGCAGCGAGACGCGCGGCACGTTCCAGCTCGGCCCCGGATTGCGCGGCGGGAAGGACGCGCCGCCGCCCGCGGGCGCCGGGCCGCTCGCGACGATGCCGCGCGTCGCGTCGGGCACGCCGGCGGCGGCGAGGAGCGACGGCGGCACGTCGGCCTTGCCCAACGGGATCTGGTGGTTGTCTTCGAAGACGAGGTTGGTCGGATAGGAGACGTGCCCCTGCGAATAGGGGCAGATGTCGAAGAAGCCGCCGGGGCCATAGGTGCCGAAGGCGTGGCCGGTGAAGAGGAGGGTGAGCAGTTCCTCGACTGCGTCGGTGAGCGCCTCTTTGACCGGGATCAGCCCGGCCGCCCAGTAATTGCCTTCATAGCGGATGTCGCCATAGGTGACGCAGCCGCCGACGTCGCCGCCATAGGGGACGCCGTTCACGACGCTGGGGGCGGCGTCGTACGGCAATGGATCGCCGGGGCGCGGCTTGGGGCCGAGGTCGATCGCGCCGATCGGATTGTCGAAGGAGGCGTTCCCGGTCACGATGAGGTAGCGGCTGCCGCCGTCATTGTAGAGGATGTTGCCGCCCGCCGCGGGGCGCTTGCGGCAGAGCACATTGCCTTCGATCCGCAGCGCGTCGTCGAAGCCGTTGCCCTGCCAGCCGCAGCAATAGATCGCGCCGCCGTCCCACAATTGCTCGAGGAAGCGCTCGATATGGTTGTGGAGGATGCGGTTGCCGCAATTGACCGTGCGCGACGGCGGCACGCCCCATTGGCCCGATGTCGCGCCGGGGACGCCCGGGAAGCTCCCCGGATCGAGCAGCCCCCAGCCCCAGCCGAGCGCGATGCCCGACCAGGGCGTCTCGGCGATGCTGTTGCTGGCGACGAGGCTGTTGGTGGTGAAGCCGAGGTAGATCGCCGCGGAGTCGCTATAGTCGCGGCCCGTGCGGCGGATGCGGTTGGCGGTGACCTGGTTGTCGCGCGTGTGGTTGGCGGTGCTGGGCTCGAAATAGTCGATCCGGTCGATCCCGCCGATCTGGATCGCGGCCGAGGCAATGTCGTCGAAGTTGCAGCCGTGGATGCGGTTGCCCTGGCTGCCGGTGCCGAAATCGACCGCGACGGCGCCCAGGTGCGCGAAGTCGCAGCGCTCGAAGCGGATATTGCGAGCGTGGCGGAAGCTGAGGTTGCCGGGCGTGCGGATAACATGCTCGAAATGGCCGGTGACGTTCGAGCGATGACCGCTGCCCACCAGGTGGAAGCCGCTCTGGTCGACGACATAGCCGTCGTCGCCGCTCGGCCCGAGCCAGGTCGCGTGGCGGAAGGCGAGGCCTTCGAAGGCGAGGTTGCACACCGGCGCTTCCTCGCTGCCGTGCGCCTCGACCAGCGTCTCGACCACGGGGAGGATGGCTTCAACTGTCGCCAGGTCCTCGCCCGCGCGGGGCATGTAGAAGATCGTGTCCGCGGCGGCGTCGAGCACCCATTCCCCGGGCGTGTCGAGGAAGGCGACGTGGTTCTCGAACCAGGAGACCTGCCAGAACGACCAGATGCCGGGGGCGAGGCTGCCGTCGGGCTGTTTGGTGAAGACGAGGTTGGCGTTGGTCCAGGCGGGCTGGGCCATCTCGATCCGGCCGGGCGCGGGGCCGAGCGGCGGGTGGACCTTGCGCAGCGGCACGCGGATCATCTTCCACTGCGTCTGGATCACGGCCTCGACCTGGTCGGCATTCTTCCAGAGCATCGGGTCGCGCCACGGCGCCGGGTTGAGGTCGGTGGGGACGTAGTCGATCCCGCCGCCGATCGTATAGGCTTCGCCGCCCTTGGCGGGCTGGGGAACGACGGGGGTGGGGCGGAAGCCCGCGGGGAGGCCGCCGTCGGGCATCGTCGTGCGCGCGCGCTGGGCGCGCCGGCCGCCCACGATCAGCTGGCGGCTGTTGAGGCCGCGCGCGCTCGCCTGCCAGATGTTGCGATCGGGATCGTGGAGCGTCCAGCCGGTGATGCGCACGCCGCCCGAGATCACGGGTACGGCATCCCCCGCGCTGGCGAAGCGGACGCGCGGGCCGTCGGGGCCGAACAGCGCGGGGTCGAAGCGGAGCGGCTCGGCGAGGGGATACTCGCCTTCCATCAGCAGGACCTGGATCTCGCTCCCCGGCGGCGCGCTTTCGGCGAATCGGCGGACCTCGGCCTGCGCGCGGTCGAGGCTGCGGAACGGCGCGTAGCGCGTGCCCGCGTCATGGTCGTCGCCGTCGGGCGAGACCCAGCGGGTGACCGGATAGGACGTGCGATCGAACGAGCCGGCCGCCATGGCTAACCTCCCCCCAGCAAGAGCGCTTGCGGCCCCCTTCCGCCCCGGCGGGCCGTCGGCCTTGCTTATTGCCGGAAAGCCGCGGCGCCGGGAGCGACTTTTAGGCCATTACGGCGCCATCGCTCCGGAGGGCGGTGGTCAGGCCTGCTGGGCCGCGGCTTCGGTCAGCTCGACGCGGTTGGGGTAGAAGGCGAGGTGGCCGGCGATGTCGGCGACTGCGTCATAGGGCTGCTCATAGGTCCACACCGCATTGTCGCCCGCCTCGCCGAGCGCGGGGAGGCTGAAATAGCCGGCCCAGCCCTTGTAGGGGCAGTAGGTGGCGTGGTCGCTGGCGCCGAGCTGCACCATGTCGACGTCCTCGCGCGGGATATAGTGGACCGGCGGATAGCTGGCCTCGCGCAGCGTCAGCGAACGGGTCGTGTCGGCGATGACGCGCTCGCCGAGGCGGACGATGATCCGGTTGGCGTTGCGATCGACCGTGATGGGATGGTCGGGGCCGGGCGTGAGGACGGGGCGAGTGGACACGGGGAAGTCTCCTTCGCCCGCCCATATGGGAGCGCGAAGGAGCGTTGGGGAGGGATGCCGCGACTTACTTCTTCGTCATCCCGGCGAAAGCCGGGATGACGATTCAAGTGGGCTGGGTTCCCACCCTAAAGATCGAATTCCACCCCCTGGGCGAGCGGCAGGCTCCGCCCGTAGTTCACGTTCTGGGTCTGGCGGCGCATGTACGCCTTCCACGCATCCGATCCCGACTCGCGGCCGCCGCCGGTCTCCTTCTCGCCGCCGAACGCGCCGCCGATCTCGGCGCCGCTGGTGCCCATGTTGACGTTGGCGATGCCGCAGTCCGAGCCGGTGGCGGAGAGGAAGGCTTCGGCCTCGCGCAGGTCGTTGGTGAGGATCGACGAGGACAGCCCCTGCGGCACGTCGCGCTGGAGGCGGATCGCCTCGGCGAAATCGGTGTAGCGCAGCACGTAGAGGATCGGCGCGAAGGTCTCCTCGCGGACGAGGTCGGACTGGGCGGGCATCTCGACGAGCGCGGGCTCGACATAGCCTCCCTCGAGCCAGGCCCCGCCGGTGACGGTGGCGCGTTCGGTACGGGCGCGATCGAGCGCGTGGCGCATCGCGAACATCGCATCCTCGTCGATCAGCGGTCCGATCAGCGTCGCGGGGTCGCGCGGGTCGCCGATGCGCAGCGACGCGAACGCCTTCCTCAGCCGCGGGAGCAGTGCCTCATAGACCGAGTCATGGACGATCAGCCGGCGCGTCGTGGTGCAGCGCTGGCCGGTGGTGCCTGCCGCGCCGAAGGCGATCGCGCGGACCGCAAGGTCGAGGTCGGCCGAAGGGCAGACGATCGTCGCGGCGTTGCCGCCGAGCTCGAGCAGGCTGCGCCCGAGCCGCGCCGCGACGGTCTGGGCGACCGCGCGGCCCATCGCCACGCTGCCCGTCGCCGAGACGAGCGGGATGCGCGGGTCGGCCGCGAGCGCCGCGCCGGTCTCGCGCCCGCCGGTGACGAGCTGGGCGAGCGCCGCGGGTGCGTCGAACTCGGCGGCGACGCGGTCGAACACCGCCTGGACCGCATGCGCGGTGACGGGGGTCTTCTCGCTCGGCTTCCACAGCACCGAATCGCCGCAGACCAGCGCGACGCACGCGTTCCACGCCCAGACCGCGACCGGGAAGTTGAACGCGCTGATCACCGCGACGGGGCCGAGCGGATGCCAGAGCTCACGCATGTGGTGCTCGGGGCGCTCGCTCGCGATGGTGAGGCCGTAGAGCTGGCGCGAGAGGCCGACCGCGAACTCGCAGATGTCGATCATCTCTTGCACTTCGCCGATGCCTTCGCTGAGCGGCTTGCCGGTCTCGATCGTGACGAGCCGGCCGAGCGGCTCGCGGTGCGTGCGCAGCGCTTCGCCGAAGCGGCGGACGAGCTGGCCGCGGACGGGAGCGGGGACCCGGCGCCAGGCCTCGAAGGCCGTGACCGAGCGCGCGATGGCGGCGTCGACGTCGGTCGTGTCAGGGACTGCGGGCATCGCGCTGCCGTCGATCGGCGAGGGGCGACCGGTGGCGGGCAGCGGGCAACCGAGGTCGACGAGGATCTGCGCGGCTTCGGTGCCGGCGGGGGGAAGTTGGGTCATGAGGGTCAAGTGGCGGATGATCGCCCCACAGACAACTCCTCGCGGTTGAGAGATATAAATCCCGCGGTTTCGACGCTAGGTTCGGCCCATGAACCTGCCCCAACCTTCCCCCGCTGCCCAGCGCATCGCGCGGCTGGTGCTCGTCGGCGCGCTGTTGCTGCTTGGCCTGTGGGTCGTCCGCGGCTTCCTGCCGGCGCTGCTCTGGGCGGCGGTGATCGCGATCGCGGTCGATCCGCTGCACCTGAAGCTGCGCGAGTGGCTGCACGGCACCCACCGCGTGGTGATCCCGGGTGCGATCACCCTGCTCGCGCTGCTCGTCGTGCTCGCGCCGCTCGGCTTCGGGATCAGCCAGGCGCTGCGCGAGGCGCACGACATTGCGGTGTGGATCACCACCGCGCAGGCGCAGGGCATCCCGGTGCCCGACTGGGTGAACCACCTGCCGACCGGCGCCGATGCCGTGCGCGGCTGGTGGCAGGCGCATCTCGCCACGCCCGAAGGCGCGTCGGAGCAGCTCCGCGCGCTCAGCAGCAGCGAATGGCTCACGCGCTCGCGGACGATCGGGGTGAGCGTGCTCCACCGCGTGGTGACCTTCGGCTTCACGCTGCTCACGCTGTTCTTCGTGCTGCGCGACCGCGATCGTCTGATCGCGCAGGCGCGCGTCGCCGGCGAGCGGCTGTTCGGGCCGACGGGCGAGCGCGTCGGGGTGCAGGCGATCCGATCGGTGCGCGGCACGATCGACGGGCTGGTTCTCGTCGGGCTCGGGGTCGGCGCGCTGATGGCGATCGTCTACCTGCTGGCCGGCGTGCCGCACCCGCTGCTGCTCGGCGCGCTGACCGCGGTGGCGGCGATGATCCCGTTCGGCGCGCCCTTGGTGTTCGCCGTCGCGGCGCTGCTGCTGGTGGTGCAGGGATCGGTGATGGGCGCGATCATCGTGGCGGCGGCGGGCACCGCGATCATCTTCGTCGCCGACCACTTCATCCGCCCCGCGATGATCGGCGGCGCGACGCGGCTGCCGTTCCTGTGGGTGCTGATCGGGATCCTGGGCGGAGTCGAGACGCTGGGACTGCTCGGGCTGTTCATCGGGCCGGCGGTGGCGGCAGTGCTGGTGATGTTGTGGCGCGAGTTCGTGGGGGAGGGGGAGGTCCCTATCGCGATCGACGAGTCCTGATTCTCCCGTCCGTGCAAGGGAGAGGCTGGGGGTGGGTGGGTCTCCACAAACCCTCCGGCTCGCTGAGCGCAACCCACCCCTAACCCCTCCCTTCCAGGGAGGAGAAATCGTGGAGAGGTCGGGCCTCACCGCCCCTTGAACAGCCCTCCGAGCAGCCCGCGCACGAGGCTCGCGCCGATGCCGCGCGAGCTGCCGAACACAGCCTTCGACACCTGGTTCGCCACTTCGCGCGCCGCCGCGTTGCTCGCCGAGCGTGTCGCCTGGGTCACTGCGCGGTTCCACGGATTGTTCGCCGCCTCGCGCTCGGCTTGGCGCTGCGCCTGGGCCTCGAGCCGCGCCTGGCGGTCGGCGTCGCGCTCCGCCGCGATGCGCGCGCGCTCGGCATCCTTGGCAGCCCGGGCGTCCTCCTTGGCCTGCGCCGACGCGGCCTTGTCGGCATCGTCCTTCGCCTGCGCCTCGGCCGCCGCCGCGCTCGCCTCGGCCGCCTTGGCGTGGAGCAGCTCCTCGGCCGATTCGCGATCGATCCGCGCGTCGTATTTCGCGCCGACCGCGTCGGTCTCGATCAGCAGCTTGCGCTCGTCCGCCGTCACCGGGCCGACGCGCGACGCCGGCGGCTTGACCAGCACGCGCTCGACCGGGGCGGGCGCGCCGTCGTCCTGGAGCAGCGAGACCAGCGCCTCGCCGACCTTCAGCTCGGTGATCGCCACCTCGACGTCGACGCCCGGATTGGCGCGGAAGGTCCGGGCGGCGGCCTTGACCGCGGCCTGGTCGCGCGGCGTGAAGGCGCGCAGCGCGTGCTGGACGCGGTTGCCGAGCTGCCCCGCGACGCTGTCGGGCACGTCGATCGGGTTCTGGGTGATGAAATAGACGCCCACCCCCTTCGACCGGATCAGCCGCACGACCTGCTCGATCTTCTCGAGCAGCGCCTTGGGTGCGTCGGCGAACAGCAGATGCGCCTCGTCGAAGAAGAAGGCGAGCACCGGCTTGTCGGGGTCGCCGACCTCGGGAAGGCTCTCGAACAGGTCGGAGAGCAGCCAGAGCAGGAAGGTCGCGTAGAGCCTGGGGCTCGCCATCAGCCTGTCGGCGGCGAGGATGTTGACCACGCCGCGGCCCCTGTCGTCGCTCGCGATGAAGTCCTTCATAGACAGCGCCGGCTCGCCGAAGAAGGCGTCGCCGCCCTGGCTGCGCAGCTGGAGCAGCGAGCGCTGGATCGCGCCCACCGATTGCTTCGAGACGTTGCCATAGGTGGTGGTGAGCTCGTCGGCGCGCTCGGCGCAATGCGCGAGCATCGCCTGGAGATCGTCGAGGTCGAGGAGCAGCAGCCGGTCCTTGTCGGCGACGGTGAAGGCGATGGTGAGCACGCCCTCCTGCACGTCGTTGAGGTCCATCAGCCGCGCGAGCAGCAGCGGGCCCATCTCGCTGACGGTGGTGCGGATCGGATGGCCCTGTGCCCCGAACAAATCCCAGAACTGCACCGGATTGTCGGCATAGGCCCAGCCGGCATAGCCGATCTCGGCGGCGCGCGCGGCGAAGGTCTCGTGGAGCTTGGCGGCGGGCGATCCGGCCATGGCGAGGCCGGAAAGGTCGCCCTTCACGTCGGCGACGAAGCAGGGCACGCCGGCGGCCGAGAGGCTGTCGATGATCCCCTGGACGGTCACGGTCTTGCCCGTGCCGGTGGCGCCGGCGATCAGCCCGTGGCGGTTGGCGCGCCTGAGCACCAGCTCGACGGGCTTGCCGCTTCCCGCGCCCACGAAGATCGTCTCGCCCATTCCCAGTCCTTCCAGCGCCCAATCAATTCAGCCGTCATCCCGGCGAAAGCCGGGATGACGATTCAGGGGGCATCGTCCGATGAGGTGGCGATAGCGGGGATTGGAGCCCACGGAAACGAAAAGGGCGGAAGCTTCCGCTCCCGCCCCTTCGTTGCTTCGCGATTTGGGCCGGATCAGCCGCCGATCTCGACCGGCACATAGGCGCCGAAGTTGCGGCGCTGGATGTAGAGCAGCACCGTTCCCTTGCCGGCGGTCTTGCTCGCCTGCACGGCCTTGGCGAGATCGCCGGCATTGCCGACCGGCGCCTTGTTGGCCGAGACGATCACGTCGCCGCGGCGCAGGCCCTTGCCGGCCGCGTCGCTCGAAGGATCGACGCCGAGCACCACCAGGCCGCTGGTCTTGGGGTCGACGCCGACGCTCTGTGCGATCTGCGGGGTGAGCGGCTGGACCGCGACGCCAAGCGACGCCGCCTGCGCGTCGGGCGCGCCATTGCCGTCGCCCGAGCCGTCGTCGTTCGGGTCGAAGTTGTTCGCGGCGAGCTGCTCCTCGCTCGGCCGCGTGCCGACGGTCACGTTGAGCGTGATCGGCTTGCCGTCGCGGATCACCTGGATCGGCACCTTGGTGCCCGGCGTCACGTTGGCGACGAGATAGGAGAGCGTCTGGTCGGGCGTCACGTCCTTGCCGTTCACCGCAACGATCACGTCGCCCTGCTTCACGCCCGCCTTGTCGGCGGCCTCGCCCGGCTCGACGCGGCTCACCAGCGTGCCGCGGCCCTTGGGCACGCCCAGCGCGTCGGCGATGTCGTCGGTCACGTCCTGCATGCCGACGCCGAGGTAGCCGCGCTTGATCGCGGTGCCCTTCATCAGCTGGTCGATCACCGGCTTGGCCTCTTCGGCGGGGATCGCGAAGCCGATGCCGACGTTGCCGCCGGTCGGCGACAGGATCTGCGAGTTGATGCCGATCACATTGCCGTTGAGATCGAACATCGGGCCGCCCGAATTGCCGCGGTTGATCGAGGCGTCGGTCTGGATGAACCGGTCATAGGCGCCCGATCCGGTGACGCGGTGCACGGCCGAGATGATGCCCGCGGTGACGGTGCCGCCCAGGCCGAAGGGATTGCCGATCGCGACCACCCAGTCGCCGACGCGCGCATTGCCCGAATCGCCGAACTTGACGAACGGCAGGTTGGTCACGCCGTCGATCTTGAGCAGCGCGAGGTCCGACTGGGCGTCGCGGCCGATCAGCTTGGCCTTGAACTCGCGGCCGTCCGCGAGCTTGACCGAGATCGATTCGACCACCGCGCCGCGGTCGCCCGCCGAGATGACGTGGTTGTTGGTGACGACATAGCCGTCCGCCGAGATCACGAAGCCCGAGCCGAGCGATTCGGCCTGGCGCGTCACCGGCTTGCTCGGCGCCTGCTGGCCGAACAGGTCGCCGAACGGCGTGCCCGCGAAGGGGTTGGTCTGCACCTGCACGCGCTGGGTGGTCGAGATGTTGACCACTGCCGGCTGGAGCTTGGCGACCATGTCGGCGAAGCTCATCGGCGCGCCGCCGCGCGGCGCGGCGGCCTGGATCGCGCCGGGCTCGTTCTGCGCGGTCTGCGCGCCGGCGGGCTGGTGGAGGGCGAGCGTGGCGGCAGCGCCGCCGAGGAGAAGCGAGGTGGCTAGGGCATAGGCGTAACGCACGGGATGAAATCCTCTTAGAAACGGGTTTCGCGTCCGGAGGCGAGTTTCGCCCCGGAATGCTGAACGCCAATTGAATATGAACGTCTGGACAGCTTCACCGTTGCCCCCCGTTCATGAACTCCCTGAGATAGCCGTTCTGCGGCGACAGGATGATCTGCGTCGATCCCTTTTGCGGCGTCTGCGCGAGGAAGGTCGTGCGGTACGACTGCATCGCGCGGTAGAAATTGTAGAATTCCGGGTCCTTGCCGAAGCTCGCGGCATAGATTTGCGCGGCCTGCGCCGAGGCGTTGGCGCGGATGATCTGCGCATCCTTCAGCCCCTGCGCCTCGATCGTCGCAGCTTCCTGCTGGCGCGCGGTGCGCATCCGGTCGAGCGCGCTGGTGAGCGGCGATCCGCTCGGCAGGTCGGCATGCTTGATCCGGACGTCGACGATCTCGACGCCGTACTGGCTGGCGAGTCGCTGGAGCGAGGCCTGAATGTCGTCCATCACTTCGCCGCGCTCGGGGCTCAGCAGCATCGACGCGGGGACCTTGGCGAGCTCGTTGCGCAGCGCCGAGCCGAACAGCGGCTCGAGCTGGTCGCGCACGCGATCGACCGTGCCGACGGTCACCACCATCTGGAGCGGATCGACCACGCGGAAGCGCGCATAGGCGTCGACCTCGAGCCGCAACCGGTCGGTGGAGAGCACCGGCTGGTTGGTCAGGTCGACGTCGAGCACCCGCTTGTCGACCCAGACGACGCGATCGACGAACGGGATGTGGAAGATCACGCCCGCGCCGGTGCGGCCATAGACCTCGCCGGGCTTGTAGGCGTTGATCGGCTTGCCGAGCGGCTGCTCGAGCCGGAGGATCACGGCCTGGTGCTGCTCGTCGACGATCGAGAAGCTGCTGATCGCCAGGACCACCAGCAGCAGCGCGGCGCTGACGAGCGCGATCGGATTGCGGAGCCAGCTGGTCACTTGGCGTCTCCCTGGCTGGCGGGCTGGTCGGGCTGCGGATCGGGACGCTTGAGCCCCGGGATCGGCAGATAGGGCGTGACCCCCGGCGCCTCGACGATCACCTTGTCGGACTTCTGGAGCACGGCTTCCATCGTCTCGTAATACATCCGCCGCCGCGTGACTTCGGGGGCGAGCTTGTACTGTTCGTAGAGCTTGTCGAACTCGGCGGCCTGGCCCTGCGCGGCCGCGATCACCTGCTGGGCATAGGCATTGGCGTTGTTCTTGTTCGCCTGCGCGGCCTGCTGCGCGGCGGTCACGGCCTTGAAGGCATCGTCGACCTGCGAGGGCGGACCGGCCTTCTGGATCGCCACGCCCTGGATGCGGATGCCCGAATGATAGTCGTCGAGGATCTGCTGCATCATGATCTGCACGCGCGCTTCGATGCGGCTGCGGCCGTCGCCGATCGCTTCGTTGAGCGTCGAGGTGGCGACCACCGCGCGCATCGCGCTCTCCGCGGTCGCGCGCACCGTCTCCTGCGGATCGGCGATCTGGAAGACGAAGTCGGGCGCGTTCGAGATGTCCCAGCGCACCGAATAAGTGAGGTCGACGATGTTCTGGTCGCTCGTGAGCATCAGATTGTCGCCGCTGTTCTTCGGGAAGGTCTCGGTGTGGATGTTCTGCACATCGACGACGTCGACCGTCATGAACGGCGCGGGCAGCGTGAACTTGAAGCCGGGCGTCAGCGTCGTCGAATAGCGGCCGAACAGGCTCGCCACGCCACGCTCCTGCGGGCCGATGACATGGACCGACGAGAAGATCACCCAGATCAGGACGAGGCCGCCGACCACCGCGGCCCACAGCCGCCAGCCGCTGGGCAGGCCGGGAAGGCCCGGGCCGCCGCCGCCGCGCGCGCGCTTGATGAACTCGTCGAGCGACGCGGCACCGGGGCGCGACTTCTTGCCGTTGGGGGGGAAGTTCCAGGGATTGCGCGGGCCGCCGCCGCCGCCGGATCCGCCTCCCGAGCCGCCGTTGCCGTCGTTCTTGCCGCCATTGCCCCAGGGGCTCTTCGGCGGCTCATTGTGCAGGATGCCGGCTCCGTCGAGCCCGCCCGTCTGTTTTGCCATGCGGCCTTTATAAGTGCGGTTGCGCGGATTTACAGAGGCAGTGCGCGCGATTGTGCCGAAAGCATGTCCCGTTCGGGCGCGGCGGGGTGGCCAGCGCCGGGCCCGCTGCCTATGTGCGGCGCCATGACCGACCGTGAAACCATCCAGGCGGCGATCGCCCCCGTCGCCGCCGGACGCGCGAGTGTCCGCTTTTCGGAAGGGCGCGCGAGCATCGTCCTCGACGTGACCGGCATGCCCGCCGCGGTGCGCGACGCGCTCGAGGCCGACGTCCGCGCCGCGGCGCTCGCGCTGCCGGGCGTGGATGATGTCCGCGTGCTCCAGACCAGCGAGCGCACCCGGCGCCGGCTCATCGCGGTGGCGAGCGGCAAGGGCGGGGTGGGCAAGTCGACCGTCGCCGCCAACCTTGCGATCGCGCTGGCGCGCGGCGGGCTCAAGGTCGGCCTCGTCGATGCCGACATCTACGGCCCCTCGCAGACCAAGCTGCTCGGCGTCGAAGGCGTGAAGCCCAAGGCGGCGGGCGAGAAGATGATCCCGATCGAGACGAAGTTCGGCGTGCCGATGCTGTCGATGGGCGCGCTGGTGAAGGAAGGCCAGGCGATCGCCTGGCGCGGACCGATGGCCGGGAGCGCGCTCGGCCAGCTGGTGGATGCCGACTGGGGCGATGCCGAGGTTCTCGTGCTCGACCTGCCGCCGGGCACTGGCGACGTCCAGCTGACGATGGTCCAGAAGTACAAGCCGGCGGGCGCGGTGATCGTCTCGACGCCGCAGGATCTTGCGCTGATCGACGCGCGGCGCGCGGTCGACCTGTTCGAGCGGACCGAGGTCCCGGTGATCGGCGTCGTCGAGAACATGGCTGGCTATGCTTGCCCGCATTGCGGCGAAGTCTCCGATCCCTTCGGCCGCGGCGGCGCCGAGAGCGCGGCGGCGGCGATGGAGCTGCCCTTCCTCGGCCGCGTGCCGCTCGAGATGGCGATCCGCCAGGCCTCGGACGCCGGCGAGCCGCCCGCGGCCGGCGACGGGCCTGGTGCCGAGGTTTTCCTGCGGCTGGCGGCGCAGGTCATGGGGTGGCTGAAAACGGCGGCCTGAGTTCCTATCTCCAGGGCGAAGAGGAGATGGCGATGACGCTGGAAACCGGTCCCGAGATCAAGGCGCTGCTAGAGCGCGTGCGCACCATCGCGCTGGTCGGCGCGTCCGACCGGCCCGACCGGCCGAGCCATGGCGTGATGCGCATGCTCCAGCGCCACGGCTATCGCGTCATCCCCGTGAACCCCCAGCTCGCCGGCCAGCCGTTGCTCGGCGAGACGGTGGTGGCCGAGCTCAGCGATATCGCCGGGCCGATCGACATGGTCGACATCTTCCGCCGCCCGCTCGCCGCGGGCGAGGCCGTCGACGCCGCGATCGCGGTCGGCGCCAAGGCAGTGTGGCTGCAGATCGGCGTGATCAACCCCGACGCCGCCGCGCGCGCCGAGGCGGCGGGGCTCGACGTGGTGATGGACCGCTGCCCGGCGATCGAGATTCCGCGGCTCGGCGTGGCGCGGATCGCGGCCTGAGGCTGAGTCCGGCCTCGGCCCGCTTGCAAAATAGGATTTGCGGCGCGAGCAGTTGGCACTGCTCTTTCGCATCGTCGATCCCGCCGATCACCCTGCCGAGCCGGCCGCGCGTCTGTTCATGTCGAACGGTGTTTTTCCGTATTGTCGGTGTCAACCGTGTAAACTGTGTTATCTAGACAGCACACCCAATACGGCCTAGCCCTTCTTATAGTCCGGCAGCACGCCGGCCTTCGCCCAATAGGCCTTGAGCCCGAGCTCGCCGACGAGCGTCTCGAAGCGCGGATCGCCGCGCATCGCGGTGGTCGAGGGGTAGAAGAGGAACTGGGTGCGCCGGTTGCCGCGGCGCGTGTAGCTGCGCTGCTCGAGCGTGTAGCGCAGGTCGCCGATCGCGAAGCCGCGGTCGAAATAATAAGCGTCGGCGATCTCGAACGCCGTGTCGAGCCGGCCGAGCGCGCTGGCGAACTGCATCGAATTCTCGGCGAAGCCCGCGCCTTGCTTCGCCAGCGCGAGGTTGGTGGCGATCGCCTTGTCGACGTCGGCCGGCCTGCGGCTGATCATCGCCTCGGCGACCGCTTCGATGCTGGTGAAGTTGCGCTCGGGGATGCCGGTGGGGCGGCCTTCGACGTTGCGGCTCATCGCCAGCGCCTGCTCGGGATGGCCCGAATAGAGCAGCAGATAGAAGCGCGTGAACCACACCGCGAAATGGCTGGGGTAGAGCGAGAAGGCATTCTCCATCGCGCGGTCGGCCTCGTCGAGCCGCTGGGCCGCCCACAATGCCTGCACGCGCGTGTAGACCAGCCCCGGCGTCGGCGGCGCCGATGCGGTCGCGCTGGTGATGAGGTCCGCCGATTCGCGGCAGCGGCCGGTGCTGATCAGCAGCCCGGCGAGCGAGCCCATCAGGATCGGATTGCGCGGATGCACCGCCAGCGCGTCGCGTAGCGCGCGCTCATGCTCGGCCCAGCGGCCGAGCGACGGCATCATCGCGATCCGGGCAAGCCGCGCATAGGCGTTGCCCGGATCGATCGCTTCGGCGCGGGCGATGGCCTCGTTCGCCCGGGTGCGCGAATCGGCGATCGTCTGCGCCGGTCCCGAGGTCGAGGCGCCGGCATAGGCCAGCGCGAGGAAGCCCCAGCCGTCGGCATAGCCCGGCTCGATCTCGACGATGCGGCGGAGCAGCCCGAGCGACTGGCTGGCGCCCTCCGCGGTGCCCTGCTGCGCGGCGACGCTCGCCTGCATCATCAGCGCAGCGACGTCGGCGGGGGGCGTGGTGGGGGGCTGCGGCCGGGTGAGCCGCCGCCAGCCCCACCAGCCGCCCGCGAGCGTGATCGCGGCGCCGCTGCCGATCAGCATCGCGCGGCGATCGCGCCGGAACTGCCGGATCTGGTCGAACGCCGCGGTCTCGGGCGACGCTGCCGTCTCCGGTGAAGCGGCGGGCGCTCCGCCATCGACCACCAGCCGATAGCCGACCTTGGTCACCGTCTCGATCCGGAAGCTGCCCTCGCCGATCCCCTCGGCCGCGCGCCGCAGCCGCGAGATCACCCGGTTGATCGCATCGTCGCCGACCACGCGGCCTTCCCAGCAGCACTCCGAGAGATCGTCGCGGCTGACGATCGTGCCGTTCGCGCGGGCGAGCGCGACGAGCACCTGCATCACGCGCGGCTCGACGATGTCGATCGCGCCGTCGTCGCGCGCCAGCGTGCGCAGCGCCGGGCGCACGTCGATGCGGCCGAGGCGGAAGCCTTCGGCATGCGCGAGATCGATCCGCGCCGCGGTGCTCATGCTGGGCCCATTCCCGCTCAAATCCCTCCGGGACCCTCCTTTATCGGCGAATCATCGGCATTTCATCAGGCGATCATCACTTCCTCATCCTCTCCATCAGGCGGCGTTCGAGCGATCCAATGGCTGTCCGGCACACGCCGTCCACCTCGCCGGAAACGGACACGCAAACGAGCAAGGAGAACCTACCATGACCAAGATGATCGCATCGCTCGCCGCCGTCACTGCGCTCCTCACCGCCGCGCCGGCGCTTGCTACCAACCCGACCGCGGCCTCGGTGACGATCCAGACCGCCGACCTCGACCTCGCCCGCCCCGGCGACGCCGCCCGCCTCGAGCGCCGCATCGCCACCGCGACCGAGAGCGTCTGCGGTTCCTATGCCTCCGCGCGCGACGGCGAGGATTTGCAGATCAAGGCGTGCCGCGCGCAGGTGGCGAGCCAGATCGCCCCCCAGGTCGCCGCGCTGCGGGCAAGGACCCAGCTCGCCAACCGCTGACCCGTTCCGGCCCCGACGGGCGCCGGCGCATGGCCGCCCGAACAGGCTCAACCTTCCCCCGGGGCCGAGGGCTCCGGGGGATTTTTATGGGGCCGGGTTGAAGTCCGATGCTCTTGATCGTCATCCCGGCTTCCACCGGGATGACGGCTGAGGACAGGCGCGAAACCTTACTCCGCTTCCTCGAATACTTCGGCCGCGGTCGCGGCCGTGGCGCTCAGCCGCACCTCGTCGCCTTCCACTTCCGCCACCAGCCCGAGCGGCAGCGAATGGTGGCGCGCGCCTTGGCCGTCCTCGGCCTGGGGGCTGTCGGACTTGGTGAGGATGATCTTGTCGCCCTCGACGCGGTCGACGGTGCCGAGATGCACGCCGTCTGCGCCGATCACGCCCATATGCTCACGGATTGCGCTGCTGTCGGTCATGGCAAGCTCCTCTGCTGGATTCGGACATGGAACGTTTTACCTGCCCGAACGATGCATCGCCGATTGCCCAAACCCCATTCATACGTGAGGATACCCGCATGAAGCCGCTCCGCACTCTCGCCGCCTTCGCTGCGCTGACGCTGCTCGCCGCCTGCGCGCACCGAGCGACCACCCCGGTCCTACCGATCCAGCCCGACGCGCCCGGCTTCCTGCTCGGGCTGTGGCATGGCTTCATCTTCCCGGTCGCCTGGTTCCTGCGCCTGGTGATGCCCGATGTCGCCATCTACGCCGTGCCCAACAACGGCGGCTGGTACGACTTCGGCTTCTTCCTCGGCATCGTCGTGTTCGGCGTCGGCGCCAACCGGAGCCCGAAGGTCGTCTACCGCACGCGCACGATCGACCGCACCCGCGGCACCGTCATCGAGAACGAGGGGTGACGCGCGCGCTCGCGATCCAGGCGACGATCGGCGCGGTCGTCGCGATCTCGGGCGTGGCGATCCTCACGCGCCCGGGCGTGCTCCGCGCCGGCGAGCACGACCCGCGCGGCCATGCGCTCCGGATCATCGGCATGATGCTGTTCGCCGCCGGCTTCATGGGCACCGGCTTTGCAGTGGCGTACGCGCTCGCCGCCTAGAACGCCTCGACCGTCTCCGCCGGCACTTCGCGATCCGGCGTCTTGGTGCCGCCGCCGAAGTAGATCCGGTTGAGCCGTAGCATCGCGTAGCCCGTGCCCGCGATGAACAGCGCCAGCGGGCCGCCGAGCGCGACGGGGTACGGCAGGCCGAGCCAGTGGAGGATGTCCTTCGCGGGGATCACCAGCTCGTGCGCGATGAAGGCGGGGAAGGAGAGCAGCCCCAGCAGCATCAGCACGCGCAGCAGCCGCGGCAGCCACGCCCGCTCGATCAGCGTCAACAGGAAGGTGAAGCCGATCAGCAGCAGCCCGGCGTAGAAGAGGAACAGGTGCGGCCCGCGCGGATGCGCCCAGAAGCCGCCGGTGAACTCGAGGAACACCGCGCCCGCGATCGCGAGCAGGATGCCCGTCTGCACCGCCTGGCCCTTGAGGTCGCGGTTGTCGGGGTTGCTGCGCAGCCAATGACCGATCGCCATGCCGATCCCCACCGCGCCGAGCATCGCCGGCACCGAATAGGGCGAGACCACCATCAGCCGCGCGAGGTTGAGGAAGCCGGTGTAGTGGATCTCGAACCAGTCCTGGCAGCCGAGCAGCAGCGCGATGCCGAGCGCGCCCATCGTCAGGCAGTTGAGGATCGTCCGCGGGGTGAGCCGCACCAGCCGCAGGATCAGCGGAATGAGCGGGATCAGCAGGAAATAGCTGAGCACCACCGAGAAGAAGAGCTGCTCGGGCCAGATGTCGCCGAAGCCGAGCCCGTCGGCCTGGAGCCGCCCCGCGCGCAGCGCGGCGAGCAGCAGCAGCCCCACGCCCAGCACCATCAGGTTGCCGCGCACGCGCTTGCCGATCCGTTCGGGCGAGCGCTCGAACGCGGGCATGTAGAAGTAACTCACGCCGATACCGAACACCATCGCGAAGCCCGGCGTGCCCATCTGCAGCAGCATCTGGCCGACCGGATAGATGTGCCGGCCGACCGAGCCCATCTTCTCGACGAAGAAGTGCCACCAATGGTTCATGATCACCATCAGCACGAGCACGCCGCGCGTCGCGTTGATCGCATCGGCGAGCACCGCGCGGCGGCTGCGCTCGAGCCCTTCCGCGGGCGCCTCGCCGCCGATCAGCGCGGCGATCTGCGCGACGGTGCGGCCCTCGAACATGAGCTGCATCACGTCCTTGGGCATGCCGTGCTGCTCGGCGCGCAGCGCCACGGTGATCGCCGAGAGCGAATCGCCGCCGATGTCGAAGAAGCTGTCGTCGCGCGAGATCGACGAAACGCCGAGCGCTTCGCCCCAGATGCGCGCGATCTCGGCTTCCTTGGCGGTCATCCCCGCGGGGATGGCGGCGGCCGGCGAAGCGGCCGCGGCGGCCTCGGCGACAGGCGCAGGTGCCGCCGCGCGCACGGGCGCCGTCCGCCCTTCGGCGAGCTGCTTGCGCTGGACCTTGCCGGTATCGGTGCGCGGGATCGCGTCGACCTCGATCAGCACCACGTCGGCCGCGGCGAGCCCGAAGCCCGTGCCGGTCGCGCGGGCGTGCTCGCTCAACGGCCCGACCGCGACGCTCGAGAGGTGCGCCACCATCACCACCTGGCCGCGGAGTGCGTCCTCGATCCCCGCCACCGCGACATGCGCGGCATCGGCGCCGACCAGCGCCGCCAGCCGCGCCTCGAACAGCTCGGCGGGCACCTTGATCCCGCCGACGTTGAGCAGATGGTCGTCTCGGCCGAGGAAGTGCAAGAAGCCCTCGGCGTCGACTTCGCCGAGGTCGTTGGTGACGAGCCAGCCCTCGCCGTCGACGATCGGCTCGAGCCCTTCGGGCTTGAGCAGCCCGTCGGCGACGTGCGGCCCGCGGATGCAGATCCGCCCGGCGCCGTCGATCCGCACCTCGGCCGAGCCGGTCGGCCTGCCCACCGTCTCGAGCTGCGCGTCGGTCGCTTCCTGCACGTCGAGGAAGGTGGTGCGCGAGGCCTCGGTCAGGCCATAGTGCATCACGATCCGCGCCGCGGGGAACATCCGGCGGATCGCCTTCTTGTCCTCGGCGCTCATCGGCTGGCTGCCGATCTCGAGCCATTGCAGCTTGCGGCCGGTCTTGCGGCCGATGAGGTCGGGGTTCTGGATCAGCACGCGCAGCAGCGTCGGCACCGCGGAGAGCGCGTTGACTTCGCCCGCGTCGAGCATCGCCGCGAATTCCATCGGATCGAAGCCGCGCGGCGGCAGATAGGCCTCGCCGCCCACCGCCGCGGTCACGCGCGCGCGCGCCAGCCCGAAGGAGTAGGTGACCGGCACCCCGACATATTCGCGGATCGTCGCGTCGATCGCCATCGCTTCGATCAGCCGCTGGGTGACGTCGGCGAGCGCGCGGTGCGAGATCTGCACTGCCTTGGGCGTGCCCGTGGTGCCCGAGCTGAAGCTGACCTGCGCCGGCCCGTCCTCGACGATCGGCGCGAGCGCGCGCTTGAACCAGCCGCCGCCCGCCGCCGGCGTCAGCCGCTCGGCGAACTCATGCTCCTCGGGCGCGCTGCCGCCGGGCTCGACCGGGACGGCCACCCGGCGCTGCTCGTAACAGTCGAAGATCGCATCGAGGTACGCGATCGAGGAGACTTTCTCGATCCCGACAAGACCAACGGCGGCAACGGGCATGCGCGACACTTCCCTTCCAACGGGCCAGCCGCGGCGGACGCCGCGGCCCAAGAGGCAGCGCTCAGGAGAGCGCCGTGCGGACGGGGAGCTTTTCCTCTCTCGCCATTGAAACCGTTAGCCGCCGTGTCCCCTTGAACGGCATGCGGCCATGGGCATAGCGCATATTGTCGATGATCAAAATGTCGCCCGGGCGCCAATGCATGCCCGTCTGGTGATTTTCGAACGCCTGCTGGACCGCCTGGATGTCCTCGAGCGGGATTTCCGAGCCGTCGCCGTAGAGCGCGTGGCGCGGCAGCCGCTCGGCGCCGTAGAGCTTCTCGATCCCCTCGCGCGCTTGCGGATCGAGGTTCGAGGCATGGAAGATATGCGCCTGGTTGAAGATGATCGGCCGGCCGTCCTCGGAGGTGATCACGCCCTGCGCCTTGTGCCGCGTCACCAGCGCATCGCCCGAGAGCCATTCGAGCTCCATGCCGTTGCGCTCGGCGATCTTTTCGACGTCGGCCTTGTCCTCGGTCTGGAAGGCGGTCTGCCAGGCGATGTCGATGCCCTTCTGGAAGGTGCGGCGGTACGTCACGCCCTTCTCGGCGAAGGGGCGCAGCCGGTCGCCGAGCGCCTCGGTGACCTTCTCGATGTTGCAGATCGTCGTCTGCCCGCCCTCGTCCGCCACTTCGAGCGCGTGGAACGCCAGGAAGCGCGGGAACGAGTTCATATAGGCCATCTCCGAATGGAGCTGGATCGTCCGCGGGCTGGGATATTCGGTCGCGGTCAGCGTCTTGCCGCCCACGCGCTTGCGCGGCGTCGACCAGAAGGCGTCGTCGAGCAGTTCCTCGTCGATGATCGACAGCGCGAGCTCGACGCCGTCCTCGCGCAGCACCGGCCCGCGCAGCAGCACCGCGCCGTGCGTCGCCAGCGCCTCGAGCGCTTCCTCGTCCCAGAGCCCCGCGCCGAGCGCCCGCGCATCCGCGATCGGGATGATCGGAACAAGCTCGGCAAAATCCTGAAGTCCCACGCCCATGGCCCCCAAAAGCCTCCCCGAAGTTTCTCCCCCGCGCCCGGGCCCCCAATGCCCTCGGCACGATTCCTGCAAACTACTACGGCGCCTGAGGAAGGGTCAATCATCCCTTTAGGTTAACGCGAAACCGATCGAGTCCCGAAACTAGGCGCCCCCCACGGTCCGGCAGCCTTGTCATACAAGTTCAATCTTCGCGTCATGTTTCATCTTCACTTAACATAGGTTGTTGCCATCGCATGGCATCCGGAAGTTCCAGACACAATATTTCTTCACGGCATCGCCGAGTGACACGAGTTTGTTGTATCGCAATTCTTGGCGTTGCGGCGACGCTCTTCGTTTCTGCCTTGTATCGTCTGAAACACGTCGCGCGCGGGCGTCCCAATTCCGCCGCCCGCCAGGCACGGGCCGTCGCGAAACTCGAGCCGCCCGGGCGCCCCGTGCACAGCCTGCCGAAAGTCGTGGACAAGTCCGACACGACTCTAGACTTTGTAGTAAATCGGCGTAGCCTACCCCAGCATGTTGCCATGTTCCGCCTTTGTTTCGCACCGTCGCACCCCTGCCGTGGGGCGTGCGGAGGCGCGACCGTGAACCGTGCGGAGGGTTACCCTCGAGGCGCCGGTCGCCGGCGTACCGGGATTCGCGGCGTGCAGCCGCGAGCCTCGTCGCCGTCTTCGCGATGCTGGCGCTGCCGCCCACAGGCATCCATATGATGCTGCCGCTTCGGGGCCATGCCGGCCGCGGGCCGATCCCGGCGCGCGATCCTGCCAACCTCCCTTCGATGGGCCTGCTTGCCGCGATCCTCGGCGGCAGTATCGCCGTCTTCCACCGCATCCCGATCTTCGTCATTCCCTAGTTCGTCCAGGAGTAACTCGCATGCCGCTTCTCGAGGCCCGCAAACAGTATAAGCCCTTCGAATATCCCTGGGCCTATGAATTCTGGAAGCGCCAGCAGCAGATCCACTGGATGCCGGAGGAAGTGCCGCTGGGCGAGGATTGCCGCGACTGGGCGCAGAAGCTCGACCAGACCGAGCGCAACCTGCTCACGCAGATCTTCCGCTTCTTCACCCAGGCCGACGTCGAGGTGCAGGACTGCTACCACGAGAAATACGGCCGCGTGTTCAAGCCGACCGAGATCAAGATGATGCTCGCCGCCTTCTCCAACATGGAGACGGTGCACATCGCCGCCTATTCGCACCTGCTCGACACGATCGGCATGCCCGAGAGCGAATATGGCGCCTTCCTCGACTATGCCGAGATGAAGGACAAGCACGACTATCTCCAGCGCTTCGGGGTGGAGACCGACGCCGACATCGCGCGCACGCTGGCGATGTTCGGCGGCTTCACCGAAGGGCTGCAGCTGTTCGCGAGCTTCGCGATGCTGATGAACTTCCCGCGCTTCAACAAGATGAAGGGCATGGGGCAGATCGTCAGCTGGTCGGTGCGCGACGAGAGCCTGCACTGCGAGGGCATCACGCGGCTGTTCCACGCCTTCGTGAAGGAGCGCGACTGCCTGACCAAGGCGGTGCGCGACGACATCATGGACGTGTGCCAGACGACGGTGCGGCTGGAGGATGCGTTCATCGACCTGGCGTTCGAGCAGGGCCCGGTGCCCGGCATGACGCCGAAGGAGATCAAGAAGTACATCCGCTACATCGCCGACTGGCGGCTGGGCCAGCTGGGCTTCAAGCCGATCTACATGATCGACGAGCACCCGCTGCCCTGGCTGGCGCCGCTGCTGAACGGCGTGGAGCACGCCAACTTCTTCGAGCAGCGCGCGACGGAATATTCCAAGGCGGCGACGCGGGGGAATTGGGGCGAGGTCTGGGATTCGTTCGACAAGCGGCAGAAGGCGAAGGCGGGTCCGGCGGCGAATGAGGATGCTGGCGGGGAGGGGGATATGTTCTCCAAGGCTGGGGTGGCGGCGGAGTAGTGCGCCGCAGCCGAGACCGACAGAGATTATCGGCAAGAAGCGCCCGCATCGCTGCAAGATCTTTTGCGGTGCGAAGGAAGCTTGCCTCTCGCTTGACGAGCGCCATTGAGACCCATAAGAAAGATCCCGTTTTGTTCTCTCCATTGCAAAGCGAGGAGCAGCCCATGCTCGATCCGCTAGGACATGTTTCTGCGAGCATCGACCTGCTGAGCATCGCTCGCGGCAAGAAATTCGGTACGATCCTTGCCGATCCGCCGTGGCAATTCCAGAATCGTACCGGCAAAGTCGCGCCCGAGCACAAGAGGCTCAATCGCTACGGCACGATGACGCTCGACGAAATCTGCGCGTTGCCCGTGCAGGATATCGCCGATGATCCGTCGCACCTCTATCTATGGGTTCCCAACGCGCTATTGCCTGAGGGAATGCGCGTCATGGAGAGTTGGGGCTTCCGCTACATTTCCAACATCGTATGGCACAAGGTTCGCAAAGATGGCGGATCTGACGGCCGCGGCGTCGGTTTTTATTTTCGCAACGTAACCGAACTTCTGCTGTTCGGCGTTCGCGGCAAGAACGCGCGCACGCTTGATCCTGGTCGCAGCCAGGTCAACATGATCCAGTCGCGCAAGCGCGAGCATAGCCGCAAGCCTGATGAGCAATACAAGATCATCGAAGATTGCAGCTGGGGCCCACGCCTTGAAATGTTCAGCCGCGGCGCCCGCCAAGGCTGGACGGTATGGGGCAATCAGGCCGACGAGACTTACAAGCCAAGCTGGGATACCTACAGCTATAATAGCACGATAGATATCGCAGCCGAATGACGACTATTCTTCGTTAGGCTCAATAGCTGCTTCTGCAATTTGCTGAAGGGTCGGTGGGCCGTCGTCCACATAGAGGTCGGGTTTGATCGCAAAGGTCAAAACCGGACACCCGCCGCCGCCGCCGCCCTCAATCCGTGGCCAGAGCTTTTCATGATGGGTCGTGGACGCACCATATGAGGCTCCCTTTCCGAGTACCTTGAAAATAGTCTGAAGCTCGGTAGCTCTGGTAACAACCACACCAACATCGATAGCGCGGAGTTCGAAAAGCAGTCTAAAATTATTCAGATCTCGGTCAAAAAATGGATCTTTGTTGTTCCACTCAACCTCCAAAGCAACGCGCCCCTTCAGGCAATCGATCTTGTGCGTCGGGCTTTCAAAAAGGTCATCATCAATCTTGATCGCTGTCTGAAACTGCTTCTCCTGCCAGCCCCGTGCGTAGAACCCTCCATCGATCTGCGTAGCAATGGGTGACTTTCGCCCCCCTGCAGCCTGCACTTCCGATCGAAGCAGCCTAAAGGCTCGAAGCACCTCGATGATATCTTGCCATTCATCGGGGCAGGCCGTGGAGAGGATCCCAGTGGCGTTGCGCCACTCGCGAACATGATAAAGCTGGCGCAAATCCTCAGGAACGAGGTGAACAGTAGACATGCCCTCTTCTGCTGGGATTTGACCTCACTGGCAAGCAATCAGGACGGCGACCTCCCGCTGAAAATCCCTCGCGTGGGTCATTCTCAAAACAGCCACACGCACCACCCCCCTCAAACCCAAATCCCCACCTCGACCCGATCCCCCTCGCCAACCCCCGCGTCCCTGCGCACCGCCGCCTTCACCGGCAGCACATAGCCGCCGCTCGCCGCATGCGGGAATGCCGAGGTCTCGAACCCCACCCCCTCTACGCTCACTCGCAGCCGCACCGAGCCGAACCCCCGCGCCCCGCCCAGCGCCCGCCGCTCGAAGGCCAGCGCGCGCACCGCGTCCGCCGCCTCGTCGCGAATCGTCACGAAGAACCACGCGCCCTTCGCCGGCGGCTCCGCCTGCCAGCGCCACAGCTCGGCCTCGAACAAGATCGTCGGCGCATCCCGGTCCATCCCCCGCTTCTAGCCCCATCCTCCGCCGCGAATCCACGCCCCATGCCTTCAAGACCCGGCAAGAAAGGCTTTTCCTACACGAACCCATTTGGTTATATAGCCGAGCTCCATAATCGAAGGAGCCAGGCCGATGAAGCAACATCCTCCCAAATCCCCGCCCGCCGTGGAGCCGGCCGAGGCCGCCCCCGCCGATCCGCTCGCCGCATTCGTCCCCGTCCCGCTCGCGCCGCGCCACAACGGCTGGACCGCCGACCGCCAGCGCCTGTTCCTCGCCGCGCTCGCCGAGACCGGCTGCATCTCGCGCGCCTGCGAGGCGGCGAGCATCGCGCCGCGCTCGGCCTATCGGCTGCGGCGCGATCCGCGCGGCGCGGCCTTCGCGGCGGCCTGGGACCAGGCGTTGCGCGTCGCCACCGGCAACCTCGCCACCATCGCCTTCGAGCGCGCGCTGCGTGGCGGCATCCGCGAGCTGTGGCGCGACGGCGAGCTCGTTGCGGAGATTCGCCAGCCGTCGGATTCGCTGCTCAAATTCCTGCTCCAGCACCTCGCGCCCGATCGCTTCGCGTCGCGCGGGCCGCTGGGGCGCACCGACATGAGCGCCAGGATCGCGCTCCGCGACTTGCCGACGCTGCTCGACGAACTCGTCGACACCGATGTCGCCGCCGATCCGCTGCGCCCGATCCACTATGACGCGATCCCGCCCGAGCGGCTCGAGGGCAAGCCGCGCCCGCCCGCCGCCAATCCCGCCGACGAGGATGATGCCGAGGACGCCTATGACGACAGCGACGACGGCGATTATGCCGAAGCGCATCTCGACCCGGACTGGTGAGCCTCGCAACGCGATGACGGGTCGTGACTCTTGTGACTCTTGCCGCCCGAATCCCGGCGACGGGTCGTGACTCTTGTGACTTTTCGAAGCGGCCGGCCAGGTCCATGATGCCGTCGAAACGACAGTGGAGAGGCCGCCTCATGTCCCCCAACCTCGCCCTCGTCCGGGGCATCTACGCGTCCTTCGCCGCGGGCGACGTGCCGGGCGTGCTCGCGGTCTTCGCGCCCGACATCGTCTGGAACGAGGCCGAGAACTTCACCTATGCCGATCGCAACCCCTATCGCGGGCCCCAGGCAGTGCTCGAAGGCGTGTTCGGCCGGATCGGCGCGGACTTCGACGGCTTCGCGGCGGTGCCCGAGGAGTTCCTCGACGCCGGCGACACGATCGTCGTGCTCGGCCGCTACAAGGGCAAGCACAAGGGCACCGGCCTGACGCAGGACCTGCAGAAGGTCCATGTCTGGCGGGTGAAGGACGGCAAGGTCGCGGCGTTTCAGCAATATACCGACACGCTCCAGGCGGCGCGGGTCGCGGGGCGGGTCTAGCTTAGCCGGCGGCTTCCGGCATGGCGCGGATCGGCGGCGCCATGGTCGCAGTCCTCGCCGGTGCAGACCAGCCGGTCGTAGCCCGAGTCCGGGCAGATCGCGTGCGCCGCCAGCATCGCCGGCATCAGCGCCTCGAAGCCGTGGCGCGGACGGAGCAGCCCGGCGAGCCGCCGCGGCTGGCGCGCGCCGAGCCAAGGCTGGTGGTGCGTCGTCCCGCCGCTGATCTTGAGCCCCACCGGCTGGAAGTCGGCCGAGGAGAAGCGCGGCCAGAATTGCCGGAGCAGCGCCACGGCCCACCCCGGCGTGTGCGGCCCGGGCGGCAGGTGCGGCACCAGGTCGCTCGGCAGCTCGTAGCGCAGGCAGGCGATGCGCGTGGCAGCATAGGCGCGCGCGAAGCTCGAATTGCCGGTGCGCGCCGCGGCGATGGTCGCGACGCTGATCGGCAGATGCGCCCAATCGGCGCGCGTGGCGGCGCGGAAGGCGAAGAGGTTGGCGAGCGCGCCGCCCTTGCTGTGCCCGGTCACGAAGAGGTGCGGCCTGGCGCGGCGGTCGAGCAGGCTCTGGTCGAGCATGCGCGTGACGGCGCTGCGCAGGCCGGGCCGGTCGCCGCAATCCTCCCACAGCCGCTTCATCGAATCGGCGAAGCCCAGGTGGACGCCGCCGGCATAGTCGGGATCGTCGACGCAGAGCGACAGCCCGTCGTTGAGCCAGTCGAGCACCACCGTCCAGCCGTCGCCGCGGCCGAAGAAGGGCGGCAGCGTGCCGCGGAACGAGACCAGCACGCCTTCGGGCACGCGCCCCACCAGCGCCGCGTCGATCGGCCGGTGCGCGAGCGGCAGGTCGCGCTCGATCACCAGCGGCGGCTCGAGCCACCCCACCGGGCGCCCGATCGTCTCCAGCTTCGGCCGATAGGCTTGCGAACAGGCATAGAGGAGCCGGCGCTTGAGGCAGGGTTGCATGAGTCTCTCCTCGCGCCACTGGACCACGCCGCGGCCGCGTTAACCATTCCGGGGCTTGCCGTTCGGGGAGTCACCCTATGGGGAATCCCCGGCTGGCGGGGCCGCTCTTCGGGCCGCCACGCGCCTGGCGACTCCATGCCGGAGCGAGCGTGTCGAGAGGCTGAATGCGCCGGTCGGGCGCGGTTCAGCACCAGGGCCGGCGATGCCCGGTCCAGCGCCGCGCGAGCCCCTCGGCGACGAGCATGTCGCCGATCGACTCGCTGCCGCGCATCACCAGGCGGAGCTTGCGGCCGTAGCGGTCGGTGTCCTGGTCGGCGGGGGCGAGCCGCACCGGCGCGGCATTGAGCAGCGCCTGGAGCCGGCGCGTCGCCGCTTCGCCGAGCTCGGCCTCATGGGCGCAGTGCGGAGGATGCGTCTCGGGCGCGTCGATATCGGCGATGCGGACCTTGGTGCCGCCGATCCAGATCGTGTCGCCGTCGACGACGCAGTCATAGCCGCCGCCGGTGTGGCAGCGCCCGAAGCTCGCGATCCGCGCCGGCGCGGCGCCCACCACCGCGACGGCGCGCGGCGGCGTCGAAGAAAGGCCGAGCGCCGCGCCCAAGGCCGCGCCGCCGGTGACCATCAACTTGAGTTCGCTTGCCAGGATCCGCATCGGACCGCCTCCACGGGAGCGGCTCCATGCCTAGGCAATCAGGGTAAGCAATTCGTATCCGAACCCGCTCCACACCGGCGCTTTCGTGCCGGAAATGGAGCGGTTTCGGATAAACCCCGCTCAATGCGTGTCGGGCTTCTTGTAGCTGTCGTGGCAGCCCTTGCACGCGCCCTGGACTTCGCCCAGCGCGGCCGAGAAGGCCGCGGCGTCGCCCGCCTTGGCGGCTTCGGCGAGCTTGCCCGCCGCTGCAGCATAGGTGGCGGCCTTGCCTTCGAAGCCCGCGCGGTCGCTCCACACCGCGGGCAGCGCCTCGGTCTCGCCCGCGCCGCTGCCCACGGGGAACATGCCCGGGATCGCCCTGGCCCAGGCGGCGAGCGAGCGCGCCGCGAAGCCCTGGCCCTTCACATCCTCGTTGCGGGTGACGGCGCCCTTCATCGCACCGACCAGCGCGCCCGACATGCGCATCGCCGCCTGCCGCCCCGCGACCACGCCCGAAGCCTCGGGGCCATCGCCCGCCCGCGCCTCATGGGTTGCCGCCGAAATCGTGAGCAGCATCGCCGATGCCGCCAGTGCCGCCAGTGAACCTCGCATCGAGCCTCTCCTTCGCCTGCCTGGGCGAACGCTTACTGCGCGCCCGGCGGCTCGGCAACGGGCAGGAGATGCATCCGTACCGGAGGCAGTCCTGTCCGTAGCGGACCGGCGCCGGGCTATGCTCGCGCGCATGAACGGCCGGATGGGAATCGAATATGCCTGCGAGCGCTGCGGCAGCGCCACGGTGACGCGCGACGCCTGGGCGGAATGGGACGTCGACCGCCAGAATTGGGAGCTCTCGGCGATGTTCGACTTCGCCTTCTGCCACGCCTGTCACAAGCCCACCCGGCTGAAGGAACGGCGGCGGGAGTAATCCTTGAACAATGCGTCGTCCCGGCGAAAGCCGGGACCCAGGGTTGCAGGGGGCATTGCTCGCGACTCCTGGGTCCCGGCTTTCGCCGGGATGACGGTTGGGCCTAATTCGCCAGCCCCAGCTGCCAGAGCAGGAACGCCATCTCGTCCGCCGCTTCGCGCAGGCTCTCCCAGCGGCCCGACTTGCCGCCATGCCCCGCGCCCATGTTGGTCTTGAGCACGAGGACGTTCGAGTCGGTCTTGGTCGCGCGCAGCCTGGCAGCCCATTTGGCGGGTTCCCAATAGGTCACGCGCGGATCGTTGAGCCCGCCGGAGATGAACAGCGGCGGATAGGCCTTCGGCTGGACATTGTCGTAGGGCGAATAGGACCGGATCAGATCGAAGGCCTTGGCGTCCTCGATCGGATTGCCCCATTCGGGCCATTCGCCGGGCGTGAGCGGCAGGCTCTCGTCGAGCATCGTGTTGAGCACGTCGACGAACGGCACGTCGGCCACTACCGCGCCCCACAGCTCGGGCGCGTCGTTGACCACCGCGCCCATCAGCTCGCCGCCCGCCGAGCGCCCCGCGATCGCGATCCCGCCCGCATGCGTATAGCCGAGCCCGACCAGCCCGCGCGCGACGTCGACGAAGTCGTGGAAACTATTCGTCCGCCTCTCGAGCTTGCCGTCGTGATACCATTGCTGGCCCAGATCGTCGCCGCCGCGGATATGCGCGATCGCATAGGCCATGCCGCGGTCGAGGAACGACAGCCGGCTCGTCGAGAAGCCCGGCGGGATGGCGATGCCATAGGCGCCATAGGCATAGAGGTAGAGCTTGCCCGATCCGTCGCGCGGGAAGTCCCTGGGGTAGACGATCGAGACCGGCACCTCGATGCCGTCACGCACCGTGATCTTCAATCGCTCGGTGCGGTATCTCGCGCCGTCGTAGCCGCTCGGGATGATCTGCACCTTGAGCGTGGTCAGCTCGCCGCTCGCCACATCGTAATCATAGACCGTCCCCGGCGTGACCATCGATTCATAGCCGAGCCGCAGCTTGGTCACCGCATATTCGGGATTGTCGCCCACGCCTGCAGAATAGCTCGCTTCGGGAAAGACGATCCGCTGCGGCGCGATCGACGCGTCGTAGCGGTGGATCTCGATCTGATCGAGGCCAGCCTCGCGCCCCTCGACCACGAAGAAACCGGCGAAGCAGGTCACTCCGGTCATGTAGAAATGGTCCGACGGCGCGATCCGCTCGACCCACTCGCCGGGCGCGCTCACCGGCGCGGTGACCAGCCGCCAGTTGGTGTGCGTGTCGTTGGTGTGGATGAACAGCGTGCCGTCATGCTCGTCGACGTCATATTCGCGGCCCGCCTTGCGCGGCGCGACGCACAGCATCGGCGCGGCGGGATTGTCGGCAGGGAGGAGATGGACCTCGCTGGTCGTGTGGTCGCCGGTCGAGACCACCAGCCAGGCGCGCGACTGCGTCTCGCCCACGCCGACGCGGAACCCCTCGTCGGGCTCATGGTAGAGCTGGACGTCCTGCTCGGCGGGCTCGCCGAGCTTGTGCCACATCGCCCGGTCGGTGCGCCAATTGTCGTTGACGAGGGCGTAGAGGAAGCCCTTCGAATCGCTCGTCCACACCAGCTCGGAGAGCACGCCGGGGATGGTGTCCGCGATCAGCTCGCCCGTGCCCAGGTCCTTCACATGGACGGTGAAGCGCTCGGCGCCGCTGTCGTCGATCGCATAGGCGAGCCAGCGCCCGTCGGGGCTCGCGCTGATCGCGCCGAGGCTGAAATACGCCTTGCCCTTGGCGAGCGCGGGCTCGTCGAGGATCAGCTGGTCCTCGCCCCCCGCGGCGGGCTTGCGCCACCAGCGGCGGTATTCGCCGCCGGTCTCATAGTCGGTCCAGTAGATCCAGTCGCCGTCCTGCTGCGGCACGGTCGAATCGTCTTCCTTGATCCGCCCGCGCATCTCCTGGAACAGCGTCTCGGCGAGCGGCTTGTGCGGCGCCATCACGCTTTCGAAATAGGCGTTCTCTTCCTCGAGATAGGCCAGCACGTCCTTGTCGGTGACATTGGGATAGCCGGGGTCGCGGATCCACGCCCAGGGGTCCTCGATCGTCACGCCGTGGCGGGTGTAGCTGTGCGGGCGAGTCGCCGCGACGGGCGGCTTCAAGGAATCGGTC
The DNA here is from genome assembly GCF_017745215.1 of Sphingomonas sp. Lineage (GTDB taxonomy): Bacteria > Pseudomonadota > Alphaproteobacteria > Sphingomonadales > Sphingomonadaceae > Sphingomonas. The sequence continues at coordinate 28,041 of NZ_JAGHZV010000004.1, read as the reverse complement.
ATGCCCCGCCTTTAGCGCGGCGGGGCACGGCCGGGGAATCCCTAACCTCGGGTCAGGCGGCCGCAGGCGCCGGCCGCGCGAGCAGCCGCGGGGCGAGCACCATCGCCAGCCCCGCCAGCGCCGCGACCGCACCGGCGAGCGACACCGCCGGATAGCCGAGCCCCGCGCGGATCACTTCGCCGCCGATCGCCGCGCCGATCGCGTTGCCGAGGTTGAACGCGCCGATGTTCATCGCCGAGGCGAGGTTGGGCGCATCCGACGCGGCGTCCATCACCCGCATCTGCAGCGGCGGCACCAGCGCGAAGCTCGCCACGCCCCACAATGGGGTCAGCAGCATCGCGATCCATAGCGAGTGCATCCCCGCCGCGAACAGCACGAGCAGCACCGCCAGCGCCGCGGTCATCGTCACCAGCGCACGCTCGACCGACTTGTCGGCGAACTTGCCGCCCAGCCAATTGCCTGCGGTCAGCCCGACGCCGAACAGCACCAGCGTCAGCGTCACCATCGCGCTTGAGGCATGCGCCGCCTCGCGCAGGATCGGCGCGATATAGGTGAAGACCGTGAACATCGCGCTGAACCCCACCGTGGTGAGCGCCAGCGCGAACAGCACCGGCCCGCGCGCGAGCACGCGGAGCTCGGCCTTCACGTCGCCGCCCTCATTGCCCGGCAGCGCGGGGACGAACAGGCGGAGCGCGACCATCGTCGCCAGGCCGATCGCGGCGATCCCGGCGAACACCGTCCGCCAGCCGAGCAGCTCGCCCGCCCAGGTCGCGAGCGGCACGCCGCCGATCGTCGCGATCGTCAGCCCCATGAACATCGTCGCGACCGCGCCGGCGCGCTTGTCCGCGGGCACCAGCCCGGCGGCGACCACCGATCCGACGCCGAAGAAGGCGCCATGGTTGAAGCTCGTCACGATCCGCGCCGCGAGCAGCATCGCATAGCTGTCCGACACCGAGGCGAGCAGGTTGCCGAGGGTGAAGATGCCGGCGAGCCCGATCAGGAGCGTGCGCCGCGGCACGCGGCCGGTGGTCAGCGTCATCAGTGGCGCGCCGACCAGCACGCCGATCGCATAGGCGCTGACCAGCAGCCCGGCGGTCGGGATCGACACGCCCAGATCGGTGGCGATGACGGGCAGCAGGCCCATCGGGGTGAATTCGGTGACGCCGATCCCGAAGGCGCCGATGGCGAGCGCGAGAAGCGCGAAGCGGTGATTCATGACGGGGAGCTCCCTTTGTGCCCCAGGCAAATGGACGAACCCGCGCCTCTCCGGTAGAGCGGCGCGGAACGAAACATCTTTGCGCCGGAATCACGAATGTCGCGCGTCATGGCCGATCGCTCGGGGGAAATGGAGATCTTCGTGACGGCGGTACGCGAGGGCAGCCTCTCCGCCGCCGCGCGCCGGCTCGACCTGACTCCGTCCGCGGTGAGCCGCACGGTTGCGCGGATCGAGGCGCGGCTCGGCGTGCGGCTGATCATGCGCACCACCCGCCGCCTCGTCCTCACGCCCGAAGGCGATTCCTATCTCCGCGCCGCCCAGCGCATCCTCGCCGACATCGCCGAGGTCGAGGGCGAACTCGCCGACCAGGGTGCCCCGCGCGGGCGGCTGCGCGTCTCGGCGGCGCTCGCGCATGGCCGGCTCTCGGTCGTGCCGCTGCTCGGCGACTTCGTCGCGCGCTACCCGAACATCCTCGTCGACCTGAGCCTTTCCGATATGCTCGAGGACGTCGCCGGCGGCCGCGCCGACGTCGCGATCCGCTTCGGCCCGCTCGCGGACAGCGCGCTCACTGCGCGCAAGCTCGGCGTCACCGGGCGCAGCATCGTCGCTTCGCCCGCCTATCTCGCGCGCGCCGGCACGCCGGAGGTGCCCGAGGACCTCCATCGCCACAATTGCCTCAACTTCAACTTCCGCCGCGCCGAGCCGGTCTGGCCCTTCCGGCGCGACGGGCGCGACTATGCGCTGCCGGTGGGCGGCAACATCGAGGCGAACAACGGCGAGACGCTCGTCCAGCTGGCGCTCGCGGGCGTGGGCGTGGTCCGCGTCGGCAGCTTCCATGTCGAGCCGCTCGTCGCCGAGGGCCGGCTGGTGCCGCTGCTCGAGCCGTTCAACCCGCGCGACCGGGAGGACATCCACGCGCTGTTCGTCGGCGGCCCGACGATGCCGGCGCGGGTGCGGGTGTTCGTCGACTTCCTCGTCGAGCGGCTCGCCGCCCGACCGCCGGCGCCGGCCTCGACCATCCGATAGCCGCCCCGCGACCAATCGCAAGCCCGCACCGTTCCGCCGTTTTGGACTGGCCGGACGAGGATCACCCGCTAAGCCCTTGCGCGGGAAGGCATGGGGAGGGGAAAACGATGCGCGGCGCGCGTCGTGGCCGGCGATCGATCGACTGCGCGCTGGCCGCTGCCTGCGCGCTGCTTTGCGTGTCCGAGGCGCCTGCGCAGGAGATTGGAGCGCAGGAGGCCGGGCAGCACGCGGATTCGCCCGATCCGTCCCAGCCCCACCCCTCCGAGATCGTCGTGACCGGCACGCGCGGATCGGCCGTCACCGACATCGCGCCGCTGGCCGAACTCGACAGCTCCGCGGTCGAAGCGATCGGCGCCGCGACGATGCCCGACCTGCTCCGCGCGATCCGCGGCACCACCCAGTCCGCCGACGGCAGCGATCCGATCTTCCTGCTCAACTCACAGCGCGTCTCGGGCTATCAGGACATCGGCTCGCTGCCACCCGAGGCGATCGAGAAGATCGAGGTCCTGCCCGAGCAGGCGGCGCTGCGCTTCGGCTTCCCGCCCACGCGTCGGGTGGTCAACTTCATCACCAAGCGCCGCTTCCGCCAGGTCGAGGTCCGCACCAGCGCGGGCACCACGACGAACTGGGGCAGCGGCACCGAGAAAGCCAATCTCGCGCTCACCCGGCTGAGCGACGACCGCCGCCTGACCCTGGGCCTCGAAGTTCGCCGCACCGATGCGCTCTACCAGTCGGACCGGACCATCGCGCCCGACCCCGACGTGCCGTTCGACATCATCGGCAACGTCACCGGCGCGAGCGGCGGCGAGATCGATCCGGCGCTGTCGGCCGCCGCGGGCCAGCTCGTGACGATCGCGCCCGTGCCGCAGGCCGCCGCCGACCGCACGACGCTCACGGGTTTCGCCGCCGGTGCGAACGAGCCCCGGCTGTCCGATCTCGGCCGCTATCGCACGCTCGCTCCCGCGAACGACGCGGTGAAGGCCGAAGCGGTGATCGCGGACCGGATCGGCGGCACCCTCGCCGGCTCGCTTAGCCTCTCGGCCGAGCGCAGCCAGGACCGCACGATCGGCGGCCCCGCGAGCATCCGGCTGCTGGTGCCCGAGACCAATCCGCACAGCCCCTTCACCGTGCCGGTGATCGTGAACCGCTACCTCATCGAGGCGCCGTCGCTGCGCGAGCGCGAGACGACCACCACGCTGCACGCCGGCTTCACGCTGCGCGGCGCGATCGCCGGCTGGCGCTGGGACTTCACCGGCGCGTTCGACCAGAAGCAGGTCGACGGCCGCGGCGAGCGGGGCATCGATCCCACCGCCGCGAACGCCGCGATCGCCGCCGGCGCCGATCCCTTCGTGCCGCTCGCCCCGTCGCTGGTCGCGGCCAGGCTCACCGACGTCACGAGATTGCGAACCCGGACCGCCGGCGCGAAAGTCGTGGCGACCAACAACCCGCTGCGGCTGCCTGCCGGGCGCGTGACGATCACTGCGACCGCCGAAGCCGAGCGCGCCGCGGCCTTCTCCTCGTCGCGCGGTCCCAATCCGTCCGAGCTCAGCCTCGGCCGCGCGCGCTTCGAAGGCGCCGTCTCGATCGACGTGCCGCTCACTTCGCGGCGCGAGCAGGTGCTGCCCTTCCTCGGCGACCTGTCGGTCAACGCTTCGTTCAACGCGCGCGACGTCGGCGGCTTCGGCATGCTCGACGACACCACCTATGGCGTCGCCTGGGCACCCGTCACCGGCATCCAGCTGCTCGCCACCGTCCGGCGCAGCGCCGCCGCGCCCGACATGGCGCAGCAATCGACGCCGGCGACGCGCGTCGAAAACGTCCCCGTCTTCGACGATGCCAATGGCCGCACCGAGCTCGTCACGCTGTTCGCCGACGGCAATCCCGATCTTCGCGCCGAGCATCGCCTCGTCCGCTCGCTGGCGCTGACGATCAAGCCCTTCGCCAAGCGCGAGCTGCGCGTCTCCGCGACCTATGAGGCGACGACGATCCGCGACCAGACCGGCACCGTCCGGGCGATCACGTCGCAGACCTCGGCGCTGCTCCCCGACCTGTTCGTCCGCGACCCCGACGGCCGGCTGGTCTCGGTCGCCTATCGCCCGATCAACTTCGCGCTCGAGCGGCAGCGCACGCTGAGCCTCACTGCGACCGCGAGCGGCAAGCTCGGCAAGGCCTCGCCGCGGCCCGCGCCCGGTGCCAAGGCGCCGCCGCCCGCGCAGGCCAATTACTATGCCGGCATCGGGCCCAGCATCCGCTTCAGCGACCGGCTCCAGCTCCGCCCCGGCACGCCCGAGCTCGACCTGCTCGGCGGCGACACGATCGCCGGCTGGAACCAGTCGCGCATCTCGGGCTACGCCTATGGCGGGATCAACTACCTTGGCCACGGCCTGACCTTCAGCGCCTGGTATCAGACGCCGAACCGCATCCGCAGCCCCAATCCCGCCTCGGACCTGCGCTTCTCGTCGGTCCTCAAGCTCAACCTCGGTGGCTATCTGAACCTGCACCGCGTGCTGAAGGGCGATTGGTCGAAGAAGATGCAGCTCCGGCTCGACATCGCCGACCTCACCGACTCGCACCAGCGCATCCGCGACGGCACCGGCAAGATCCCCGCCCGCTTCCAGCCCGACTATCTCAACCCGCTGGGACGCACCGTGACGGTGACGCTGCGGAAGTCGTTCTAACCCCTGTCAAGCTATACGAGCGGCCCCTAACGGGTGATCGACGGCGGCCGCCGCGCGCAATAACGGAAGTGGCGTTGCTTCCAGCGAAGGACCCCGGACGATGGCACTCAAGGATATCCTCCCGAGCAAGCTCGGCTTCGGCGCCGCCCCGCTCGGCAACATGTTCCGCGACATCCCCGAGGACGAGGCGCTCGCGACGGTCGACGCCGCCTGGGCCGACGGCATCCGCTATTACGACAACGCCCCCTTCTACGGCGCCGGCCTCGCCGAGATCCGCATGGGCGAAGCGCTCGCCGCCAAGCCGCGCTCCGACTACGTCATCAGCACCAAGGTCGGCCGCATCGTCCTCGACGAGACCGAGGATGGCCCGCGCGACAATGGCGAGAAGGGCTCGGTGTTCGCGCACGGCCGTCCGAACAAGGTGGTCAACGACTATTCCGAGGACGCGACGCTGCGCTCGATCGAGGACAGCCTCAAGCGGCTCAAGACCGATCGGATCGAGATCGTCTGGGTCCATGACGTGGCGCAGGATTTCTACGGCGACGAATGGCTCGCGGTGTTCGAGAGCGCGCGCAAGGGCGCGTTCAAGGCGCTGGACCGGTTGCGCGACGAAGGCGTGATCAAGGCCTGGGGCCTCGGCGTGAACAAGGTCGAGGCGGTCGAGCTCCTCCTCGACCTCGACGGTCCCCGCCCCGACGGCTCGCTGCTCGCCGGCCGCTACACGCTGCTCGACCATGATCGCGCGCTCCAGCGGCTGATGCCCAAGGCGGCCGAGCGCGGCTTCGGCATCGTGGTGGGCGGCCCCTACAGCTCGGGCGCGCTCGTCGGCGGGCCGAACTTCGAATATGCACCCGCGACGCCGGCGATCCTCGCCAAGGTGGCGTCGATCAAGGCGCTCGCCGACCGCCACGGGATCAGCATGAAGGCGGCGGGGCTGCAATTCTCGCTCGCCAATCCCGCGGTCGCCGCGGTGATCCCCGGCGCCAGCCGCCCGAGCCGCATCGCCGAGGACAGCGCCGCGCTCGCCGAGACGATCCCGGCGGATTTCTGGCACGAGCTGCGTGCGGCGGGGCTGGTCAACCCGGCGGCGCCGCTGCCGGACGGGATCTAACAGCCACCGTCATCCCACCCAGGGCCGCGAGCGATGCCCTCTGCGACCCTGGGTCCCGGCTTCCGCCGGGATGACGACTTAGGGCGCGGGAACGGTCGCCTTAACCCCGCAAACGCTCCGCATGCCAGGCGACATGCTCGGCCATGAAGGTCGAGATGAAATAATAGCTGTGGTCATAGCCCGGCTGCACCCGCAGCGTCAGCGGGATGCCCGCCGCCTCGCAGGCCGCTGCGAGCAGTTCGGGGCGCAGCTGGCTGTCGAGGAAGCTGTCCGCGCCGCCCTGGTCTACGAGCAGTTCGGTCACCCGCGCGCCGTCCTCGATCAGCGACACCGCGTCATAGGGACGCCACGCCGCTTCGTCTGCGCCCAGATAAGCGGGGAGCGCCTTCTGCCCCCAGGGCACCCGACTCGGGGCGACGATCGGCGCGAAAGCCGAGACCGATGCGAAGCGCCTGGGGTTGCGCAGCGCGATCGTCAGCGCGCCATGCCCGCCCATCGAATGGCCGGTGATCCCCTGGCGCCCCATGTCGGCCATCGGGAATTCCGCCGCGATCAGCGCGGGCAGCTCGGTCTCGATGTAGCTGCGCATCCGGAAGTGCGGCGCCCAGGGCGCTTCGGTCGCGTCGACGTAGAAGCCCGCGCCCTGGCCCATGTCATAGCCGTCGTCGTTCGCCACACCCTCGCCGCGCGGGCTGGTGTCGGGGACGACGAAGATCATGCCATGCTCGGCGCAGGCGGCGCGATATTCGCCCTTCTCGGTGACGTTGGCGTGCGTGCAGGTGAGGCCCGAGAGATACCAGAGCACCGGCAGCGTCGCGCCCTTGGCATGCGGAGGAACATAGACCGAGAAGACCATCTCGGTTCCCGTCGCGCTCGAGGCGTGGCGATAGACGCCCTGCACCCCGCCGAATGCCTTCGCCGCCGAAACCTGTTCCATGCTTCTGCCTCTCACCGAAACACGATCGTCCGCGCGCCGTTCAGGAACACGCGCCGCGCGCCGATCCACTGGACGGCGCGCGCGAGCACCTGAGCCTCGATGTCGCGGCCGATACGGATCATGTCCTCCACCGTCGCGCGATGGTCGATGCGCTCGACCGCCTGCTCGATGATCGGGCCCTCGTCGAGGTCGCTCGTGACGAAGTGCGCGGTCGCACCGATCAGCTTCACGCCGCGCTCGTGCGCGCGGTGATAGGGCCGCGCGCCCTTGAAGCTCGGCAGGAAGCTATGATGGATGTTGACGCAGCGCCCCGCGAGCCGGTCCGCGAGATCCGGCGACAGGATCTGCATGTAGCGTGCGAGCACCAGATAGTCGGCGCCGGCGGCCTCGACCCGTGCAAGGATCGCGGCCTCCTGTGCTTCCTTGCCCTCGGGCAGCAGCTCGAAGGGCAGTCCATGCCATTCGGTGAGCCCGCGCAGCGTCTCGTGGTTCGAGACGACGCCGGCGATCTCGACGCCCAGCGAACCCGTCGACCAGCGATGGAGCAGGTCGTTGAGGCAGTGCGAGCCCTTGGACACCGCGATCAGCACGCGCGGCCGCTCACTCGTGTCGGCGATCGCCCAGCGGAGCCCCAGCTCCTCGCCCAGCGGCGCGAACTCGCGACGCAACGTCGCGGTGTCGAACGGCTCGCGCGAGGCGTTGAACTCGACGCGCATGAAGAAGCGCCCCGCGTCGAGGTCGGCATATTGCTGGCTGTCGAGGATGAACCCGCCGCGCACCGCGAGGAACCCGCTGACCGCGGCGACGATGCCGGGCCGGTCCGCGCAGTCGAGCGTCAGGATCCAGGAAGGCGCCGTCATGCGCTCACCGGTTCGCGAAAGGCGGCGCAGAGCTTGTTGCCCGACGGATCGCGCAGATAGGCGAGATAGGCCTGGCCCAGCCCGGTGGTTCGAAGGCCGGGCGGGTCCTCGCATGCGGTGCCGCCATGCGTCACGCCGGCCGCATGCCAGGCCTCCACTGCTTCGACCGATGGCGCGCGGAAGCCGATGGTGCCGCCGTTGGCTGGGCTCGCCGGCGCGCCGTCGATCGGGCGCGTGACCAGGAAGCGACCGCCGCCATGCATGTAGACGAGCCGCCCGCGCGGATCGAGCTTGCCCTCCGTCGCGCCGAACGCCCCGAGCACGGCGTCGTAGAAGGTCTTGGCCGCCTCCAGGTCGTCGGCGCCCAGCATCACGTGGCTGAACATGTTCAGTAGACGACGACGCTGCGGATGCTCTCGCCCGCGTGCATCAGGTCGAAGCCCTTGTTGATCTCCTCGAGGCTGAGGACATGCGTGATCATCGGGTCGATCGCGATCTTGCCGTTCATGTACCAGTCGACGATCCTGGGCACGTCCGTACGGCCCTTGGCGCCGCCGAACGCGGTGCCCTTCCACACCCGGCCGGTGACGAGCTGGAAGGGGCGCGTCGCGATCTCCTTGCCCGCCTCGGCCACGCCTATGATGATGCTCTCGCCCCAGCCGCGGTGGCAGCATTCGAGCGCGGTGCGCATCACTTCGGTGTTGCCGGTCGCATCGAAGCTGTAGTCGGCGCCGCCGTCGGTGAGCGCGAGGACTTCGTTGATCACGGCCTGGCGGTCCTTGCCGCGGCCGTCGACGAAGTGAGTCATGCCGAACTGGCGACCCCAGGCCTCGCGGTCGGGGTTGATGTCGACGCCCACGATTACGTCGGCGCCGACCATCCGGGCGCCCTGGATTACATTGAGCCCGATGCCGCCGAGCCCGAAGACGACGACCTTCTCACCGACCTGCACCTTGGCGGTGTTGACCACCGCGCCGACGCCGGTGGTGACGCCGCAGCCGATGTAGCAGCTCGTCTGGAACGGCGCGTCCTCGCGGATCTTCGCGACGGCGATCTCGGGGAGGACGGTGAAGTTCGAGAAGGTCGAGCAGCCCATGTAGTGGAAGATCGGCTGGCCCTTGTACGAGAAGCGGGTGGTGCCGTCGGGCATCAGCCCCTTGCCCTGGGTCGCGCGGATCGCGGTGCACAGGTTGGTCTTGCCGCTGAGGCACGACTTACACTGGCGGCATTCGGGCGTGTAGAGCGGGATCACATGGTCGCCGGGCTTCACGCTGGTGACGCCCGCGCCGACCTCGCGCACGATGCCCGCGCCCTCATGGCCGAGCACCGAGGGGAAGATCCCTTCGCTGTCGAAGCCGTCGAGCGTATAGGCGTCGGTGTGGCAGATGCCCGTGGCCATGATCTCGACGAGCACTTCGCCTGCCTTGGGGCCTTCGAGGTCGAGCTCGACGATCTCCAGCGGTTTCTTCGCCTCGAACGCCACGGCGGCACGGGTCTTCATCGCATCCCTCCCGGTGAATCGGTCGGGCGCCTGATCGGAGAAACTGCGCGGGGATGCAACCGGCTTAGGAAAGCACCCGATCCTCGGGCTTGTAGAGCGTCGCGAACACGCCGACCCACCAGGCGAGGCTGAGCGTCGCGGCGACGGCGATGAGCGCCGGGACGAACGCCGCGAGGATCGACGCGCCCGCGAACAACAGCCCCGCGCCCTGCACCCAGCCCGGCAGGCTGCCCGCCGCGCGCGCCTCGAGCGCGAGCAACGACGCCCAGAGGCTGAGGCAGACCAGCGCAGCCGAGCTGATCAGGCCCATCACCGCGCCGTGCGGCGAGGCCCGGCCGTCGCCGAGCCAGGCCGCCGCCTCGATGTACCAATGCGCCGCGACGCCGATCAGCACGGCGCCGGCGGTGCCGAGCGCCATCGCGAGCAGACGACGCGGCGTGCGCGGACCGATCACGTCGCCGAGCGTCCAGATCGCGAGGAGGAGCGCGCCGGCGCTCACGCACTTCACGATCTCGCTCGCGAGCAGCACGCCCCAATAGGGCTGGGCCTGGGCGGGAATGGCGTGGAAGGGGTCGGCGGCGCCGGTCAGGTCATGCGCGACGTCCCACAGGACGAGCTGGGCGACGGTGAAGATCAGGCAGAACAGCGCCGCGACCGTGCCGAACGGCCTCCCTGCCTCTCCCCGGAAAGTGCGTGCCATGCTAGCCTCCTTCGGCTGTATTATCGATATAATACACTGGGGCGCGCGGCTTGTCCAGCCGCCCGAGCAGGGAGGAGCGGATGAGCGTCGCAGTCGCGCGAGAGGGCGCCGTCACCATCGTCACGATCGACCGGCCGGGGAGCCGCAACGCCGTCGACCCGGAGACCGCCGTCGCATTGCGCGAGGCTTTCGCCGGCTTCGAGGCCGACGAGCGCGCGAGCGTCGCGGTGCTGACCGGCGCGGGCGGGAGCTTCTGCGCGGGCTATGACCTGAAGGCGGTCGCGGAAGGGAAGGCGCCGCCCTACGACCCCTATGGCCCCGGCCCGATGGGCCCGACGCGCGGCAGCTGCGCCAAGCCGGTGATCGCCGCGGTGGAGGGCCATGCCGTCGCCGGCGGGCTCGAGCTCGCTTTGTGGTGCGACTTGCGCGTGGCGAGCGCGAGCGCGGTGTTCGGGGTGTTCTGCCGGCGCTGGGGCGTGCCGCTGATCGACGGCGGCACGGTGCGGCTGCCGCGGCTCGTCGGGCAGGGGCGGGCGCTCGACATGATCCTCACCGGGCGCGCGGTGCGTGCCGAGGAAGCGCTGGCGATCGGGCTGGCCGACCGGCTGGTGCCCGAGGGCGAGGCGCTCGCGGCGGCGGTGGCGCTGGCGCGCGAGATCGCCGCCTTCCCGCAACGCTGCCTGCGCGCCGACCGGCTGTCGGCGCTTCGCCAATGGGAGCTGGGGCCCGAGGCGCTGCTCGAGGAAGCGATCGGCGGCGCGGCGCCGTTGCTGGCCGAGGGGGGTGCGGGCGCGGGGCGGTTCGCTGATGGTGCGGGGCGGGGTGGGCGATTCTAACGCGCACCTCAACCGTCATCCCGGCGAAAGCCGGGACCCAGGGTTACGGAAGACGTCGCTTGTGCCCCTGGGTCCCGGCTTTCGCCGGATGACGGCTGGAGGATAAAGCGGCCCCCGCCCGGCGGGCCAGGCGGGGTAGGGGGCAATTTAGAACTCCGCGCTCACGCCCAGCGTGAACACCCGGCCGCTGGTGGTGTAGACCACGGTGCGGTCGGCGCCGATGTCGGTATATTGCCGGATCGGCTCGTCGGTGAGGTTGATCCCCTCGGCCACCAGCCGGATCTTCGGCGTGATGTTGTAGTGCGCCTGGAAGTCGACGAAGTTGGTCGCCTTGTAGCCGTCGCCGATGTTGCCGCTCGAGCCGCCGCCGGTCAGGTACTTGCTGCGATACGCGTCCGAGACGCGCACGCCCCACACCGAATTCTCGTAGTAGAGCGTCGCGTTGGCGGCCCATTTCGAGAGGTTGAACAGCGGCACGACATAGGGCTTGCCGCCGTTGAGGATCGTCTGGTGCCCGTCGAACCAGGTGCCGTTCGCCACCACGCCGAGGTGCTTGAGCACGCCGGGGAGGAAGGTGAAGTCGTGCTGGAACGCAACTTCGATCCCCTTGATGTCCGCGCCCGGGCCGTTGATCGGCTGGGTCACGTCATAGGGGGTGTTGGCGTCCTGCCCCTGGATCAGCAGCGAGAGCGGCAGCCCCGTCTGGCCGAAGGGGATGGTGTAGGTGTTCGGCGTGATGAAGCTGTCCATCTTCTTGTAGAAGACGCCCACCGACGCGAAGCCGGTGCGGTCCATGTACCATTCGGCCGACCCTTCCACCGAGGTTGCCTTATAGGGCTTGAGGAAGGGATTGCCGAGGCTGAGGCTGCCGCCCAGCGGCCGCGTGGTGATCGAGCCGGCGGCGGCGAGGTCGCCGAGGCCCGGGCGGTTCATGTTGCGGCTCGCGCTGACGCGCACCACCACATCCTTGGCAACGTCGAGCGCGACATTGGCCGCGGGCAGCCAGCCGTGCGCGTTGGTCTCGATCGATACCGGCACGAAGCCGGCCGTCGTGGCGAGGTGGCCCGTGGAGACGAGGTCGGTCGAATAATAGCGGACGCCCGCATTGGCGCGCAGCCGCATGCCGCCGATGATCGTGTCGAGGTTGAACTGCGCGAAGCCCGACCAGGTCGTCTCGTCGACATGATAGTCGCTGCCCGCCGACAGGTTCTTGACCGACAGGCTGCGCGGATCGCCGACATAGGCATAGACCGCATCGACGTTGCCGACGATGTACTGGTAGAGCGTGTCCGGATCGACCAGCTGCTTCACGCCATTGGGCGCCACGATGTTCGCGGGCACATTGTGGAAGACCTTGTTGTTGTACTGGTAGCCGCTGTTGATGAAGTGCTTGAAGCTGCCGCCGACATCGAGCGTCAGGCCGTCGCTCAGCTTGTACTCGCCGTCGAGCTTCGCATTGGCGTAGCGCGTGACGATCTGGTTCTCCTGGGTGTCGAGCCGCTGCACCGTCCAGAGGTCGGGGTTGGTCAGGTCGACGCCATAGGTGTTCACCGGGATCGTGGGGCGGGTGTCGTAGCTGAAGGCCATGTTCTTGGCCTCCATGAACACCTTGTCGAACACCGGCTGGCTGAAGTCCGATTCCTCATAGCCGCCGAGCGCGCGGATCGTGAACCGGTCGCCCAGCTCCCACTTCAGGTTGGCGACGCCCTGGTAGAAGTTGGTGTGGTTCTCGACGACGTGATGCTCGGAGCGTTGGTCGATGCCGGTATAGCTCGCGGCGCGTAGCGTGTTCGAGGCGTCGATCACCGCCGAATGGATCACCTGCGCACCCGTCACCGAACTGCCGTTGAGCCCGTTGGTGCCCGCGCTGGCGAGCGCATAGTCGTCGCGATGGTCCCAGAGGCGGCCGTAGAGGAAGTCGAGGTCGAGCGTGAGGCCGTTGCCGGGATGGTATTGCGCCGAAGCGGTGATGCCCAGGCGGCGGCGATCGGTGTACCAGCTCGAGGGCGACTGCGCGGTCGGCTGGAACACGCCGTCGAGCAGCTTCTGGCGCGTCGCGGCGTCGATTTCGGTGCCGATGTTGGCGGCGTTGTACTTGGTGACGCCCCAGCCCCAGTTGCGATAACCGAACTCGTTGTTCTTGATCTCGCTGTACGCGGCCGAGACGAGGATGCCGAAGTCGCCCGAACGGAACGAGGCGAGGCCGACGATGCGCGGGGTGATGCCGCTGGTGTTGTCGTTGGTCTGGCCCTTGGCCGAGAGCACGAGCCTGGTGCCGGCATAGTCGAAGGGCTTGGCGGTGGTGAGGCCGATCGTGCCGGCGATGCCGCCCTCGTCCTGGTTGGCCGAATAGCTCTTCTGGACCGAGACGCGGCCGAACAGCTCGGAGGCGAACAGGCTGTAGTCGAACGAGCGCGAGCGGCTGACCGCGCCGCGATTGTCCATGCCCGAGGCGGTGTTGCTCAGCACTTCCATGCCGTTCAGCTGGGCGCGGGTGAAGTCCGGCCCGAGCCCGCGCAGCGTGATCTGGCGGCCCTCGCCGCTGTCGCGCGTGATCGTGATGCCGGGGACGCGCTGGAGCGATTCGGCGAGGTTGAGGTCGGGGAAGGCGGCGATGTCGGTCGCGAGGATGTCGTCCTCGGCGCCGACCGCCTTGCGCTTGAGGTCCTGCGCGCCGAGCAGGCTGCCGCGATAGCCCGAGACGATGATCTCGTTCTCGTCGGCGGGCACTTCTTCCTGCGGCTCGGCCTGGACGAGTTCAGGCGCGGCTTCGGCCTTGGGGGCCGGCGCATGCGCGACCGCCGCCGGCTGGGCCTTTCCCGGCTTCAGCACCACCACGCCGCCGCGGATCGACACCGCGAGGTCGGTGCCGCGCAGCAGCTGGTCGAGCGCTTCGCGGACGGTATGCGCGCCGCGCACCCCGGCGCTGCGCCGGCCCGCGACGGCCGAAGGCGCGACCACGACCTGCAGCCCGGTCGCCTGGGAGAATTGCGAGATCGCGGCGCGGAGATCCGTCGGCGCGATGTCGAAGGTCATGTGGGTGGCGAAGACGGCGTCCGCCGGCGCGGCCTGCGCCGTGGCGGGCGCAGCGAGCGCGAGCGCCAGGCTGGTGAGCGATATTCCCATTTTGCGATCCATGTTTTCCTCCGCTGGGGCGCGATGGCGCCTCGGACGGAAGACGGGATGCGTTCAGGCTCCGGACAAAAGAATTTTGTTGCAGTGCAATGTCATCTGGATGTCGGTTTGGCGTCGCCGTTCGCGCCTTCGACAAGGCGGAGCTGGTTGCCGTCGCGGACCACCGAGAAGCCGTATGCGCCGCCGATCGCTTCGAGCAATTGCCGCGGATTGTCGAGCTTGAAGCGGCCCGAGACGGGGATCCGGGCGAGCCCCGGCGGCGGTGCGGCGACCATCGGCCCGCCGCGCCGGTTGAGCGCGACGACGAGCTCGCCGAGCCGCATCTCGTCGGTGTCGAGCCAGTCCTGGCGCCAATCCTGCTGCGCCGCATCGAAGCGCTCGGGCGTGCGCGGGGTGCCATGCTCTAAGCGCGTCCGGAAGCCGGCGGGGACCTCGACCGCGTTGGCGCCTGCGCCGAAGCGGACCTTGCCGCGATAGACCGACAGCCGCACGTCGCCGCCGAGCATGTCGAGGTCGAAGGCAGTGCCGAGCACTTGCGTCGCCGAGCCGCCGGCCTCGACGGTGAAGGGCCGCTTGGGCTCGTGGGCAACGTCGAAATAGACTTCGCCCTGGCGGAGCTGGACGCGGCGCCCCTTGTCGCCCAGCGTCACGTCGACGCTGGTCGCGCCGTTGAGGCGGAGCCTGGTGCCGTCGGCGAGCTCGACGTTCAGCTGCTGGCCGCGCGGTGTCTCGAAATGCTGGGGCAGGGGCGCCGCGGGGGCGAACCAGCCCTGGTGCCAGCCGCCGATGCCGACCGCGAAGACCAGCGCGACCATTCCGGCGGCACCGAGGTTGCGCCGCCGCGCCTCGCGCATCGCATGGATGTCGCCGTCCGAGAGCCGGCCGATTTGCGCGACTTGCGTCATCGCTTCGGCGAGCGCGGGATCGTCGAGCGTCGCGCGCATCCCCGCGGCGGCGGCCTGGCGGCGTTCGGCGCGGCGGCTCATCGCTGGCCTCCCGGCGGCAGCCCGCGGCGCTCGAGTGCGGCGCGCAGGTCGGCGAGCGCGCGGCTGACGTGCTTCTCGACTGCCGCGACGCTCATCGCCAGATCCTCGGCGATCGTCGCGGCGGGGATGTCGTCGAGCCGGCGGCGCAGGAAGATCTCGCGGCGCAGCGGCGGCATCACCTTGAGCGCGCGGACGAGGATGTCGACTCGCTGGCGATAGTCGAGCACCGTGTCGGCGCGTGGCATCGGGCAGGCGATGTCCTCGGCGAGCTCGGCCGATTGCGGCGCGGTGCGATGGCGGCGGAAATGGTCGTTGACCAGGTTGCGCGCCACCGCGAAGCAGAAGGCGCCGACGTCGGCGACGCTGCGCGTGCGGCGATAGTCGTAGAGGCGGACATAGGTTTCCTGGACGATGTCCTCGCCGTCGGCGCGATCGCGCAACCGACCCGCGACGAAGCGCTCGAGCGCGGCGCGCAGCGCGATCTCATCGCGCTCGGCATGCCGCCTGGCGGCGATCGCCGTGAATTCGTTCACCGCGCCGGCTCCCCCAGGGAGCATGGGCGCGGCCGCCGTGCCGGCGCCGTCATATCTGCCTCCCCGCCCGGCTTGAGCGCCCGAGTCCCGGCCATGGCTAGGCCCGGCCTGTGAAGCGCGCATGACAATCGCTGCGCCGCCGCATAGAGGGCGCGAGTCTTCCCTCGCGTCATGGAGTCGAGCGATGCGTTACACGGTGCTGGCGGCGTTCCTCGGGCTGGCGGCGGCGGCGACGCCCGCGATGGCGCAGCAGCGACCGCTCTTCAGCATCGGCGCGATCGCCGACGCGCAATATGCCGACGAGGACAGCAACGGCGCGCGGCTCTATCGGCTGACCCCGAAGAAGCTCGCCGAGGCAGTGGCCGACTACAACCGCCAGA
Source organism: Sphingomonas sp. (assembly GCF_017745215.1). Lineage (GTDB taxonomy): Bacteria > Pseudomonadota > Alphaproteobacteria > Sphingomonadales > Sphingomonadaceae > Sphingomonas. Next base: position 12,142 of record NZ_JAGHZV010000004.1, on the reverse strand, counting down.
AGCTCGAGTTCGTCGTCCAGCTCGGCGACTTCATCGACAAGGACTGGGCGAGCTACGACGTGCTCCTCCCGATCGCGCGCAAGCTGAAGCACCCGTGGCATTTCGTGCTCGGCAACCACGACTTCTCGGTCGACGAGGCGCACAAGGCCGAGGTGCCCGCCAGGCTCGGCATGCCGGCGCGCTACTATGCCTTCGAGACGCACGGCTGGATGTTCCTGGTCACCGACGGCGACGATCTCAGCACCTTCGGCTGGCCCGAGGGAAGCCCGCAGCTGAAGCTGAGCCTGGCGGCGCGCGCGACCCTCTACCCCGACAAGCCCAAGTGGAACGGCGGGATTGGTGCGGTGCAGTATCGCTGGATCGACGCCAAGCTCGCCGAGGCCGACAAGCGCGGGCTCAAGGTGATGCTCTTCAACCATTTCCCGCTGTTCCCCGAGAGCCTCGAGGTCAACCTCTGGAACGCGCCGGACATCATGGCGCTGCTCGAGCGGCATCCCTCGGCCAAGATCTGGCTCGACGGGCACAACCACGACGGCAACTACGCCCAGCGCGCGGGCATCCATTACGTCAACCTCAAGGCGATGCTCGACACCGAGCAGACCGCCTATTCGCGGCTCGACTTCTTCAAGGACCGCGTCGAGGTTCGTGGGACCGGCAAGCAGCAGGACATGGTGCTCAAGCTGCGCTGAGGAGGCACGCGATGACCCGGATGCCCGCCCTGTTCATCGGCCACGGCAGCCCGATGAACACGCTCGAGTCGAACGGCTATACCGAGGCGTGGCGCGCGTTCGGCGCGCACCTGCCGCGGCCGCGCGCGCTGCTGGTGATCTCGGCGCACTGGTATTTCGGCGCGACCGCGGTGACCGCCATGCACATGCCGCGGACGATCCACGACTTCTACGGCTTCCCCCAGGCGCTGTTCGACTTCGACTATCCCGCGCCGGGCTCGCCCGAGCTGGCGGCGGAAGTGGCCGAGGTGGTGAAGCCGCATTGGGTGGGGCTCGACCGCGACCAATGGGGCCTCGATCACGGCACCTGGTCGGTGCTGGCGCATCTCTACCCCGAGGCCGACGTGCCGGTGGTGCAGCTCTCGATCAACGCCACCCAGCCGATCGGCTATCACCTCGAGCTGGCGGCGAAGCTGGCGCCGCTGCGCGATGCCGGGGTGATGATCGTGTCGAGCGGCAATGTCGTCCACAACCTGCGCCGCATCGCCTGGGACAAGCCCGAGGCGGCGTTCGACTGGGCCGAGCGCTTCGACGATGCCGCGGCCGAGCTGCTGGTGAACGCGCCGGGCGATGTCCTTCGGCTCGCCGAGCATCCGGACTATCGCATGGCCGTGCCGACGCCCGATCACTTCATCCCCTTGCTCTACACCGCCGGCCTCGCGGCGGCCGAGGGGGTGGGCGCCGAGCCGCTGGTGCGCGGCTATGCGCTGGGGTCGCTGTCGATGTCCTGCTACGGCGTCGGCGCGGCGGAGACGCTGCGCCGCAACCCCGGCTGCGCGGCGAAGCTGCCCGAAGGCGTGCCGCCGGAGCAGACCAACCTCTAGCATCCGATTCGCGGCGCCATCGAGGGGGCAAAAGTCACAAGAGTCACGACCCGTCGCGGCGATTCCAGTGCTTGGTCTCTCGCAAGTTCAAGGAGCGGCCGGATTGCTCCAGCCGCGCAAGCCAAGCAGGCCAAATCCTACATTGCAAGTCGAGCTGCACCCGCTGCCCGATGGGCTGGTCGAAGCGGGAAAATGGTGCTGCCGGTGAGGATTGAACTCACGACCTCAGCCTTACCAAGGATGCGCTCTACCACTGAGCTACGGCAGCACTCGCCGGCCTGAGGCCGGGCGGGAGGCGCCTATGTGCAGGGCCGACCCCGATTGTCAACCCGGGGTTGATGCGACTAACCCCTTCATCATGCCAGACGCCGACAAACAGGCCCGCCTCGCCGAGCAGCTGCGCGCCAACCTGCGCAAGCGCAAGGCCCAGGCGCGCGCCCTTACTAGCCCCTCCCCTTCAGGGGAGGGGTTGGGGGTGGGGGGTGTAAGTCTCACCGAGACCGGCGCGCCCGTGGACATGCCCCACCCCAACCCCGCATCAGGCAAATAGCGCCCCGTGCTATTTAGGCCATGCCGGGGGCATGGCCGACCTGATGCGCCTGAAGGGGAGGGGCTTAAGTAAGTCAGATCGGCGCACACTTGGCCTTCAGCCATTCGATGTCATCCCCCGACAGCTGAGGCCCGACGATCGCCAGCACCTGTGCGTGATAGGCGTCGAGCCATTCGCGCTCCTGCGGGCTGAGCAGCGCGGGCTCGATCAGCGTGCGTTCGATCGGGGCGAAGGTCAGCGTCTCGAACGCCAGCATCGTCTGCTCGGCGCCTTCAATCGCCTTCTCGACCACGAGCACGAGGTTCTCGATGCGGATGCCAAAGTCGCCCGCCTTGTAGTAGCCGGGCTCGTTCGAGAGGAACATGCCCGCGCGCAGCGGCTCGAGCGCCTGGCCGCCGGGATAGAAGGGCTGGGCGATCCGCTGCGGCCCCTCATGCACCGAGAGATAGCTGCCGACGCCGTGGCCGGTGCCGTGCGCATAGTCGAGCCCGACTTCCCACAGCGGCCGCCGCGCGAAGCCGTCGAGCTGGGCGCCGGTGGTGCCGTCGGGGAAGATCGCGGTGGCGATCGCGATATGGCCCTTGAGCACGCGGGTGAAGCGGTCCTTCATCTCCGCGGTCGGCGCGCCGACGGGCATCACCCGCGTCACGTCGGTGGTGCCGTCGGCATACTGCCCGCCCGAGTCGACGAGGTAGAGCTGGCCGAGCTCGACGGGCAGGTTGCTCTCGGGGGTTGCCTTATAGTGCGGGATCGCGCCGTGCGGGCCGGTGGCGGAGATGGTCGAGAAGCTCAGGTCCTTGAGCACGCCGGTCTCGCGGCGGAAGCCCTCGAGCTTGTCCTCGAGCATCAGCTCATCGAGCCCGCCCTGCGGCGCCGCACCCTCGAACCAGCGCAGGAAGCGGCTGAGCGCGGCGCCGTCGCGCGCCTGGGCGGCCTTGTGGCCGGCGATCTCGGACGCGTTCTTGACCGCCTTGGCGAGGAGGACGGGGTCGCGCAGGCTGAGGATCTTCGCGCCGCCCGCGTCGAGCGCGTCGAAGATCGCCGAGACCGAGCTGGCCGGATCGGCAGCGACGCGCTTGCCGGCGAACTGCTTGAGCGCCGGCGCGAAGGCGTTGCGGTCGTGGATGCGGATCGCGTTGCCGAGGTGCTGGCGGACCTCGTCGGTGACTTTCTCGGGCGCGACGAACAGGTCGGCGGTGCCGTCGGCGTTGACCACGGCATAGGCGAGCGCGACCGGGGTGTGGAGCACATCGGTGCCGCGGATGTTGAACGCCCAGGCGATCGAATCGAGCGCGGCGAGGACGACGGCGTCGGCCTTGCGTTCGTGGAGCCAGTCGGCGATCTCGGCGCGCTTGGCGGCCGAGGTCTTGCCGGCGTTGGCATCGTCCTGGACCGCGAGCGTGGCGTCCGATGGCGCGGGCTTGTCGGGCCAGACCGCGTCGATCGGGTTGGTGTCGACGGGGACGAGCTCGGCGCCCTTCTCGGTGAGCGCCTTGCGCGCTTCCTCGACCCAGGCGCGGGTGTGGAGCCAGGGGTCGTAGCCGATGCGACCGCCGTCGGGCGCGTGGCCACCGAGCCAGCCGGCGACGCTGGTCGCGGGGACCGAGACATAATCCCAGTCGTCGGCCGAGACCTGCTGGCGGACCTGGAGCGTGTAGCGCCCGTCGGTGAAGATCGCGGCTTCCTGGGGGAGCACCACGGCGGTGCCGGCCGAGCCCTTGAACCCGGTCAGCCAGGCGAGGCGCTGGGCATAGGCGCCGACATATTCGGACATATGCTCGTCGGTGAGCGGCACGACGAAGCCGTCGAGGCGCTCGCGCTTGAGCTGGTCACGAAGGGCGGCGAGGCGATCGGAATAGGAGGACATGGGAGCGATCCCTGTTGGACAGGTTGACACGGTTGACACCAGTCATGTCGAAAAACCTTGGCTTCCTGGCGCGCGATCAGGCGCGGCGAGGAAGAGGTCGGGACAGACTCGGTCGCATGCCGGTCTTCTGGCAGATTCGGGGAGTGTAGGACAGGGGGCGGGCCTCAGGAAGCGAGCGCCCTCCCACTGAATCGTCATCCCGGCGAAAGCCGGGACCAGGGTTATGGAGGACGTCGCTGGCGGCCCTGGGTCCCCGCTTTCGCCGGATAACGGTCGGGGTTCAGCCCGCCGCAGCCTCCTCCGTGTGGATATGCAGGATCCCCGTCAGCGTGCGGTGCACCGGGCATTTGTCCGCCACGTCCATCAGCCGCTTGCGCTGCGCTTCGCTCAGCGGCCCCTCGAGCGTGATCGTGCGGTAGATCGCCTCGAGCCTGGTCCCCGCCTCGACATATTGCGCGCAGTCCCGCGCATGGTTGCGGTCGTGACGCAGCCGCACGGTGATCGACTCCAGCGGGATCGACTCCTGCCGCGCCACCAGCCGCACCGTCATCGAGGTGCACGACCCCAGTGCCGCGAGCAACGCGTCATAGGGCGTCGGCCCGGCGTCGAGCCCGCCATAAGGCACCGGCTCGTCCATCACCCAGCCGTGACCGGACGCCTCGATCCGCGTGCCGAACTTGCCCTCGCCGGGCCGCGCGACCACTTCACCCGGCCTTAACGCCTCCTCCGCCATTCCTCGCTCCTCGCTTGCGCCGCTGGAAAGCCGCGGCGAACCTGTTATAAAGACCTAAGGCACTTGGCCCCAGGAGACTCCCCCCGCATGCTCAAGCTCTTGCCCCAGGCCGTCGCGGCGCTGGCCCTCGCCTTTGCGCCTGCCGCCTTCGCCCAGACCACGCAAGTGCCGGTGCCGACCACCACGCCCGCCGAAGTACCCGCAAGCCCGGCGCTGTGGGTGGTCAAGGACAAGGACACCACCATCTACCTGTTCGGCACGATCCATGTGCTCAAGCCCGGGCTGCGCTGGTTCGACAAGGGCGTCAAGACGGCGTTCGACCAGAGCGACCAGCTGGTGCTCGAGCTGCTCGAGCCCGACCAGGCAACGATGCAGGGCCTCATCCTCAAGCTCGCGTTCAAGCCCGAGGGCCCGACCGTCACCGAGCAGCTGCCCGAGGACAAGCGCGCGCCCTATGCCGCGGCGCTGACCGGCGTCGGCGTGCCGCCCCAGGCGCTCGACAAGTTCGCGCCCTGGTTCCCGGCGGTCACGCTCTCGGTCGCGACGCTGCCCAAATACGGCTACGACCCCGCGAGCGGTGCCGAGCGCGTGCTCACCGGCGCGGCCAAGGACGCCGGCAAGCCGATCGAGGGGCTCGAGACCGCCGAGCAACAGCTCGGCTATTTCGCCGGGCTCCCCCAGGCGACGCAGATCAAGTTCCTGACGATGACGATCGACCAGTTGCCCAAGCTGGCCAGCACGCTCGACCAGATGGTCGCCGAATGGGCGAAGGGCGATCCCGATGCGCTGGCCCGCCTGCTCAACGAGGACATGGACGAGACGCCCGAGATCGCCAAGGTGCTGCTCTCCGAGCGCAACCAGCGCTGGGCGCAGTGGATCGAGAAGCGGCTCGAGACGCCGGGAACGGTGTTCATCGCGGTCGGCGCGGGGCATCTCGCCGGGCCTGAGAGCGTCCAGGCCTATCTGGCCAAGGACAAGGTCAAGGCCGCGCGGGTTCAATGAGGAGACCGCCATGGCCGGCGAGCCGCGTCCCCTCCTCGGCCTGATCGCGGGCGTCGCCGCCGGCGTGGTCGCGTCCGCGGCGATGGCGGCGTTCCGCGCGGGCACCCAGCAGCTGATCGAGCATGCCGAAGGCGAAGCGGTCGCGGTGCCCGAACCCGATCCGCGGATCCAGGCCGCGCATTATGTCGCGGGCGGAGTGATCGGCGGGATCTACGGCGTGCTCAGCGAATATAGCGCGGACGCGAGCACGGGCTTCGGCACAGCCTATGCGGTCGCGGCCTCGGCGCTTGTCGAGGGCACGCTCAAGCCCGAGGGAGGCGGGGAGCCGGCGGATGCAGCGTCGCACCTGGTGTACGGCGCGGTGCTCGAAGGATTGCGCTGGCTGATCGCCGGGCGGCGCTAGAGCAGCAGTTCCTGCGCGGAGCTGCGCCCCACCGGTCCGCCGCCGCGGCGGCGCTGGTATTCGGTGTGCGCAGTGAAGCGGACGTCCTCGTCGCGGTCGGTGAGGAACACCGCGAGCGATTCCTCGTCGATCTCGTTCCACTCCTTGCCTCGGTCCGGGCCATAACGCACGCGCGGCAGCAGCCCCGGTTGCTTCGACCATTCGACCAGCTGCGCGACGCTCGCTTCGTTGAGCATGTCGCGAAGGTGGTGCGCGGTCACATAGGCGTCGGGGAAGGCCCGGTGCGCAGGGAGGCCGCGCTCATGCTCGAGCCCCTCGGGCCGGCGCCAGTAGCGCAGCATCTGATTCGAGAAGCCCGGACTGTCGGGCCAGAGCCGCAGCGCGCACTTCCAGGTGCAGATCCAGTCGGCGCCGCGCGTCAGCGCGGGGGTGCAGAACTGCTCCTCGAAGGTCGCGCGGTGCGCGGCGAGCGCGAGGCGGCGCGGCCAGGGGTCGAGGATCGGCCGCGCGACGTCGTGCCAATAGGGCGCGTCGGCGACGTCCTCGTCGCGGATGTGGTGGACCGCCATGGTGAGCGGCGGAATCGGGCGGCCCGGGTTGACCAGCCGGTTGCCTCCCTCCCCCTGCAGTTCCCAGCGCCCGTCGGGCCCGAGCGCGACGTCCTGCCAGCCGATCTCGCACACCGCATGCGCGGGTGGGCGGTCGCCAGTGGTCTCGAGGTCGATGACGCGGATGATCTGGGGAGGCGGGGCCATGGCCCCCGATATGGTGGCTTCGGCGCCCAAGCGCCAGCGCCGGGGCGCGAATCCCGCGATATCTCACGGAATCGGAGGGTGGCGCCTGCGCCCGAGCCGGTCCTTCAGCCCGAGAAACGGTCGCTCGATCAGATAATGGCAGAGCACCGCCGCGCCGATCGCTCCGGCAAGGTTCCACGGCAGGCGGAGCGGCAGGGGCGGCGCGTCAAAGCCATAGACGGCAGAGGGCGTCAGAAAGAGCTGCTGCCAAAGATAGATGGAATAGGACCAGGTCCCGAATCGCCGGACCGCCGGCCAGTCGAGCCAGCGTACCGCGGGCCGGTCGGCGTGGCGAAGGCTCAGCAGCAGCAGCGTCGAAATGCCGATCCCGTCGAACGTCCCGCGAAAGGGCACGGTGAAGATCCCACCCGTTGCGAGCCGAGTGAGGACGTGCGGCACGAGCATCATGGCGATCGCCGCCGCGGCAAGCGCCCGCGGATGGCGCTCCAGCAACATCGCGACCCGATCGCCGTGATAGCCGCACAGCAGCGCCATCAGGCATCCGAAGGCGAGCAGATCGGCATGCGCGAAGAAGGAATAGGTGGCGAACAACGGCCCGCCCAGGTGGAAATAGGAAAGAAGCCGCGCGATCGGGGCGAACAGGATCGGCAACAGGCAGGCCAGCATCGGTGACGAGAGCGACCCGGACAGGGACGGTCTGGACAGGGACGGTCTGGACAGGAGGAGCAGGAAGCTGGCCGGCCACAGCAGATAGAATTGCTCTTCCACCGAGAGCGACCAGATGTGGCCGACCGTCCATGGCATCGTGGGATCGAAATTGGCCGTGTAGGTGAGCAGCGCAGCGACCTGCCAGCCGGTGAGCCCGAATGCCGTGAACAGGCAAAGGCCCGTCACGGCCACCAGGAAGGCGCAATAGGCGGGCAGGATGCGAAGCGCCCGTCGCAGGTAGAATCCGCCGATCGAAATGCTCCCGGCGCGATTCCATTCGAGCAGAAGAAGATAGGTGATCAGGAAGCCGCTGATCACGAAGAATATCTCGACGCCGAACCCACCGTCGGGCAGCCAGCGCAGCACCCGGCCCACCTCGGGATCGAAGCCGTCCGCCGGCTGGATATGCAGCAGGAGCACGAAGACGATGCTGAGCGCACGCCAGCCATCGAGCGCGGGCAGGCGTGGCCTTGCCGTCAGAAAAGCCGGAAAGACCGGCGCGTGCCGATCGGCGCGAGGCCGGCTCGCCGCCGTGTCCACAGGCGTACGGTCGACTTCGCCAGCGGTTGCCACGTCGCTTTGCTCTTCCCTGCGCGGCGGCAGCGGATCGCCAGCCGTTCACGCGAGACTGGCATTCCAACGGGCCGTGTTCAATGCCCCACGCTCTCCCCGCGCGCCACGCCGCTCTGCGCGAGCTGCCCGTCGATCTGCGCGACGAGCCGGTCGAGCCCTTCCTGCGAGTGCGATTCGGCGCGCGCCACCAGCACGTCCTGCGTGTTCGAGGCGCGGAGCAGCCACCAGCCGTCCGCGGTGTTCACGCGCGCGCCATCGGTGCGGTTGACTTCGGCGCCCGCGGCCTCGAGCCGGTCGAGGACTTCGTCGACGATCGCGAACTTGCGGCTCTCGTCGACCTGGAAGCGCATCTCGGGGGTGTTGACCAGCTCGGGCATCTCGCTCTTGATCCGGGTGAGCGACTTGCCGATCGAATGGACCGCGCGGATCAGCCGGATCGCGGCATATTGCGCGTCGTCGAAGCCGTAATATTCGTGCGCGAAGAAGATGTGGCCGCTCATCTCGCCCGCGAGCGGCGCGCCGGTCTCCTTCATCTTCGACTTGATCAGGCTGTGGCCGGTCTTCCACATCAGCGGGTGCCCGCCGAGCTCGGCGATGCGGTCGTAGAGCGCCTGGCTGGCCTTCACATCGGCGATGATCGTGGAGCCCGGCAGCGCCTCGAGCACAGGTTCAGCCAGAATGGAGAGAAGCTGATCGCCCCAGATTACGCGGCCTTGGCCGTCGATCGCGCCCAGCCGGTCGCCGTCGCCGTCGAAGGCAAGTCCGAAATCGAGCTGCTTCTCGGCGACGAGCGCCCTCAGATCGGCCAGATTCTTCTCTTCGGTGGGATCGGGATGATGGTTGGGAAAATTGCCGTCGACTTCGGTGAAGATCGCATGATGCTCACCCGGCAGCAGCTTCAACAGCTTCTCGACGACCGGGCCGGCGGCGCCGTTGCCCGCGTCCCAGCCGATCCGGTAAGGCCCCGCGTCATAGCCTTCGAGCAGCCGCGAGACGTACAGGTCCATGATGTCGGCGTCGGAGACGGTGCCTTCGCCTTCCTCCCAATCGCCTTCCGCCGACATGCGGCCCAGCTTCTGGATGTCCTCGCCGAAGAAGCTCTTGTGCTGAAACACCATCTTGAAGCCGTTGTACTCGGCGGGATTGTGGCTGCCGGTTATCTGGATGCCGCCGTCCACTTCTAGCGTCGCCTCGGCGAAATAGAGCATCGGCGTGGGGCCCAGCCCGACGCGCACGACGTCGCAGCCGCTCTTCGTCAGGCCGTCGACCAGCGCCGCTTCCATCTCGGGCGAGGAGGTGCGGCCGTCGCGGCCCACCGCGACGCGGTGCCCGCCGGCGCGGCGGAGGAGGGTGCCGAACGTGCGGCCGATCGCGCGTGCGTCCTCGGCGCTCAGGGTCTTTCCGACGATTCCGCGGATGTCGTACTCGCGCAGCGACGTGGGGTTGAACTGGTGCGTCATGATCCCTCCGCGGAAAGCGATGTGGGCGCCTAATCCGCGAGGACGGGAGAAGTTGCAAGCGGCGTTGTTTCGCAGGTGCGGAAGAAGTGGGAGGTAGAAGGACAAGAGTTAGATTCACGCGAAGGCGCGAAGGCACGGAGAGGCTTGGAGTCGCTCTTGACGCTCGCATGACCGCGGCGGCCGAGCGGGCTTCGACGTCATGCGGTCGAAGCCGCTGATGCGGAGACGAACCTCTTCGCGCCTTCGCGCCTTCGCGGGAATCAAAAAAAGCGAATGAGCTCGCGCCGCGATCCGCCCTAATCCCCCAGCAGCAGGTCCCGCGCCGCGTTTACGCGCCGCGCCAGTTCCTCCGAGCCGCCGTGGTCCGGGTGGACCTTCGCCATCAGTCGCCGGTGCGCGGCGCGGATCTCGGGCTCGCCGGCGGTCTCGCCCACGCCGAGCAGCGCGCGCGCCTCGGCCCGGGCATGGCTATGGTTGTAGGCATCGCCGCCGTCGCGCGGCGGGATCGCCTCGCGCGGGCGATCACCGGTGACGCTGCCGCCGCGATAGCGTTTGGGCCCCACCCAGAGATACCAGCCGGCCCAGGCGACGAGCACGGCCAGCAGCAGCTTGGCCATGTGAGCGCCTCCTCAGGCGAAGAGCGGCAGCGCCGGCTCGGGCAGCGCCAGCCCCGCCATCATCTCGCGAAGCTCCTGGCGCGCCGCGACGTGCGCGAGCCCCATGTCGCCGAAGTCGCGCGAATCGAGCATCGTCAGCCCCTGCGGGAAGAGCTCGCGGTAGATCACGCGCTCGGACAGGCCCGAGATCACCCGGAAGCCGACGCGCTTCGAAAGCTGGTCGATCGCATCCGAGACGCGCTTCATGTTGCGCGCCTCGATATGCTGCATGCGGTTGCGCAGGACCACCCAGTCGATCGTCTCGCCATCGGCCTTGGCGCGGCGCTTGCGCGATTCCCAGATCAGCTCGGAGTAGAAGCTGGGGCGCAGCACGCGGAAGGTCTCGGGATCGACCTGGCCGATCAGGTCGAAGTCGACGAAGCTGTCGTTCATCGGCGTGACCAGCGTGTCGGCGTTGGTGACCGCGATGCGCGCGAACTTGTCGTCGCGGCCCGGCGTGTCGATCACGAGGAAGTCCATGCCCTCGCTCAGCCGGTCGAGCGTGTCGGAGAAGCGCGCCATATTCTCGCCGTCGTGCGTGTCGTAGCGCGGCATCGGCAGCTCGCGGCCGGTGCGCTGGATCGTCGCGGCGCGATTGTCGAGGTAACGGCCCATCGTCCGCTGGCGATGGTCGAGGTCGAAGCAGCCGACGCGCGCGCCCTTGGCCGCCAGCGCGATCGCCACGTGCACCGCAGTGGTGGACTTGCCCGTGCCGCCCTTTTCGTTCGCGAAAACGATGACGTGAAGCCGATTCGACTCGTCGCCCAACGCCTGCACATCCCTTCGCTGATCCGTCCGCCGCATTGCCGTGGCGTCCGGTGTTGATTGCCGGGCCTGCCCCCCATAGAAGGCCCGGCTTCCTGTCATATCGAAAGTGTTAACGCGTGCAAACCGTCCGTCAGCTTCCCGAGTTGCGAGAAGCGCTCGCCGCCTTCCGCGCGGCGGGCGAGCGAATCGCGCTGGTGCCGACGATGGGCGCGCTGCACGCCGGGCACATGGCACTGGTCGAGGCCGCCAGGCGCCCGGGGACTCGCGTCGTCGCGTCGATCTTCGTGAACCCCAGGCAATTCGGGCCAAGCGAGGATTTCAGCCGCTATCCGCGCAAGGAGCTGGCCGATTCGCGGATGCTGTCGCAAGCCGGCGTCGACCTGCTGTGGCTGCCGCCGGTCGAAGCGATGTACCCGGAGGGCTTCGCGACCAACGTCTCGGTATCGGGCGTGGGCGACGTGCTGGAGGGCGCGCACCGCCCGGGCCATTTCGACGGCGTGGCGACGGTGGTCGCCAAGCTGTTCGGCCAGGTGAAGCCCGATGTCGCGCTGTTCGGCGAGAAGGATTTCCAGCAGCTCGCGGTGATCCGGCGGATGGCGAGCGACCTCGACCTGGGGCTCGAGATCGTCGGCGTGCCGACCCAGCGGGAGGACGATGGCCTGGCCCTCTCGTCGCGCAACGTCTACCTGGATCCCGACGAGCGCGCACGCGCGGTGGCGCTGCCGCGCGCGCTGGGCGCCGCCGAGCGCGCGATCGGCGCGGGCGAGGATCCCGAGGCCGCGCTCGCCCAGGCGCGCGAGACGCTGGCGGCCGCGGGGTTCGAGATCGATTATGTCGCGCTCGCCGATGCCGAGACGCTGGGCGCCCCCGATCCGGCGCGACCGATGCGGCTGCTCGCCGCGGCGAAGATCGGCAACACCCGGCTGATCGACAATGTCGCGGTGGCGCCGCTGGGCTGATCACCCATCACTCGTCATGCTGACTTGGCCACTCAACCGTCATCCCGGCGAGCGCGAGGTCTCTGCGAAAGAGGGTGACTATCGATGTGTGATCTGATTCGATGGGAGGGAGCATCGGAGGTGTGGGATGGAGCAGCGAGGATTTGCGGAGGCGTT